>CAWEUP010000019.1:0-236609 GCA_963812235.1 uncultured Actinomycetota bacterium
ACGGTCCACGCGTTGAATCTTAGGTGCTGCCGAGATTCTTGATGTCGAGATAGCGTGGGCCGATGACGTCCGTTCCGCCGTTCTCGTTCGGATGGGATCCGGATCGCTACCGCGAGTTCACCGGGGGAGCGCGCGCGCCCGTTCGTCGACCTGCTCTCGCGGGTGCCCGCGGCAACAGCAGAGACGGTCGTCGACCTCGGTTGCGGGACCGGGGACCTGACGGCGCTGCTCGCGCGTCGCTGGCCCGGAGCCCGGGTGGTCGGCATCGACTCCAGCGAGGAGATGGTGCGCGCGGCCCCGGAGGATGCCGGGGTGGAGTTCTCGGTGGGGGACTTCCGCGACTGGACGGGGAGCCGGGCGGCCGCGACGGTCGACGTACTCGTGTCGAACGCCGCGCTTCAGTGGGTCCCGGGCAACCTCGACCTGCTGCCGGCACTGGTCGCGTCGCTTCGGCCCGGAGGTTGGCTCGCCCTCCAGGTCCCGGGGAACTTCTCGGAGCCGAGCCACACGATCCGTGGTGACCTGGCGGCGGAGCCGGCTTACGTCGCGCACACGACCTCGGTGGCGGTGCCGCACGCACATCACCCAGCCACCTACCTCGGTGCCCTGCGCAGACTCGGGTGCGAGGTGGACGCGTGGGAGACCACCTACCTCCATGTGCTCCAAGGCCCCGACCCGGTCTTCACCTGGGTCAGCGGGACGGCTGCCCGCCCGACCTTGCAGGCGCTGCCCGACGACCTGCGCGCTGCCTTCGCGGTCGAGTTCAAGCAGCGCCTGGCCGCGGCGTACCCCGGGCAGGACGGGGTGGTGGTGCTGCCGTTCCGCCGAGTCTTCGTGGTCGCCCGTCGGACGGCGAAGCCGTCTCGCTGACCTCTCACAGCGGTGGCATCGTGGGGACGTCGGTGGTGCCGGTGGGCGGTGGGACGACCTGCTCCCGCGTCCAGCCGGCCACGACGCGACGGTAGGTCGGCGTGTGCTGGTAGCGGCTGTGCCCCATCACCGCGGGACCGGGGTCGCCCAGCGCCTCCGCCGGAACCTCAGGGACCGGAAGGTCAAGGTCGCTGTCGACGTCGGAGAACACCCGCCAGCCCAGCGGATCGGTACGCCGGAACAGGTTGACCCACTCGCCGCCGGCGGTGCGCAGCCGGTAGCGGAACGTGTCCGGCACCAAGGGCGGCGGGCCGGGGACGGTGCCGATCGGACGAGGTACGTCGGGGAAGGCGTCCAGCAGCGAGGGCTGGCCGGTGGTCGGCTCGTACCCGATCTGGTCCGGGCCGAACACGCGGGGGAACACCCGGCCGTACAGCGCCCGGATCTGACTGCCGTAGGTGATCATCCGGATCCGGCTGAGGTGGACCGGGTTCAGCCGGCTCACCATCGCCAGCACGATCAGGGAGCCCTGGCTGTGGCCGGAGACGATCACCTGGTTGGGCATGGCGCGCGGCATGTCCAGCGCCCACCGGGTGCGGATGTGGCCTCGGGCACCACCCGCTCCGCATAGCAGGGCGGCCCGAGCGGATGCGCTGCCCGCGGCCAGAAGGTGGTCAGGTCCCAGAGCACCCCGACTGCCTTGCGCGTCGTCTCCGAGCGACGGATCTGCGAGCCGAGCATCACCAGGCCCGCGGACATGGCGACCACCAGGAACATCGAGGCGGTGGCCACCTCACGAGTCCAGTCCACGAACGGGAGCTGCAGCTCCCAGGGCGGCGAACCCGACATGGAGGCCACCACGACGACCAGGGCGACGGGTGAGGTGATCGCACCCACGACGTCGAGGAGCGTCTCCGCGCGGTGAGCGAGCGCGGCGCTCTGGCGCGCCTTGAGGCACCGAGCGCGGTCGCGCCAGACCACCTGGTCGTCGGGGGCCAGGCCCGTCTCGAAGGGCTTCGAGAGAGCTGCGGACTGACCTTGCGCTTGAACAGGACCAGGCAGATGAGGACGCCGAGAGCGACCAGCAGCACCCACAACAGCTGCCCGATGGTCGTCCAGATCAGGACCTGGGGCACCGCGAGCGGCACCTCGGGGGCGTTGCTCGGCGCGAGGGTGACTCCCTTCGACACGGTCAGGCTGGCCGGGGTGTCGGCGGAGTCCGTCTCCGGGAGGGTCAGTACGCCGGCGGAGTGGAACTGTGACTCCTCCGCGGTGCATCGCGCCTTGCCGGTGCGCAGGCAGGTGTCGGCGAGGACGAGCACGCGGGTGGGCAGCGCCAGGGTCGAGGTCTTGTCGAGGATCGTGCGCCCCCGTCCCTCGGTGAACGCGTCGGCGCGGGCGCGCGCGCGATCGACGGCGAGCGACAGGCCCTCCATCTCGATGGTGCCCGAGGTGACCTCTGCCCGGTCTCCGGAGACGACGATCCGGGCTCGGCGCAGCGTGACCTCGCCGGTGGCGACGAACTTGCGGGTGCTGGCCTCGTTGCCGAGCGAGAGCGTCGTGGGCGCCACCTTGCGCCCCTCCACCCGGCTGACCAGGTCGCCCACGCCGTGGGAGCCGCCGTTGAGGTAGTTGGCGGAGGCGATCACGGTGCCGGAGGTGAACAGCAGCGCGATCCACGAGGCGGCGGCCAGCAGCACTGAGGCGCCGGCTCCGCGCCACGCCTTGTCGCGGTGGGTCGCGGGGGAGCGGAGGTACTGCCAGTGAGCGAGCGCCAGCCAGAACACGACGGCCAGGACCGCCGCACCGAACACCGGCCAGGCGTTCGCGGCGTCGTAGCGGCCCACCGCGCGGAGCACGACGATCGCGAGCACGCCGGTGAACGCCGAGGCCACGATCAGGACGGCCGATCGCGGCCGCATCCGCCCTCCGGTGAAGACGCTGAGATGGAGCAGCGTGAGACCGACGAAGAGGGTGATCAGCCACACGTTGCGTCCGGTGAAGTCCAGGGCCTCGTTCACCGTGACCACCGGGGCGCCGGCCCGCTGTGTCGGCTGGGCAAGGGCCAGTGCGCCGAGGTGCAGGACATAGACCGCGCCGGCGGCGCCGAGCAGCAGAGTGTCGAACAGGGGGGTCAGTGCTCTGCCGCGACGCATCAGCGAGGGCAGCCCGCCACCGTAGGTGCTCACCACGAGCGGCTCCACGTCGTCCTCGTGCGTCGCCGTCACGAGCGCCGCGGTCAGGGCCAGCAGCAGGCCCGCGAGCAGAACGGTGATCCACAGCAGCAGCGCCCAGCCGCCCGGCCGAGGCAGCCGGGTGGCGTTGAGCATGTGGATGCCGGAGAAGGCGATCACGGTCGCGATGGCTGCGGTCAGGTGCAGTCGCTGAAGGCGCTGGGTGCGGACCGTACCGCTCCACAGCTGGGGGTGCAGCAGCACGTGCCGGGTCGAGAGCGCTGGCGGCGAGTCGAGCAGGTCATCGACGTTCTCGTACCTGCTCATCGAGGTCTTCGACAGCAGCCACAGCACCCCGATGGCCAGCATCGGCAGCACCGTGGCGACAGCCAGCCGCTGTCCTGGCGACCAGCCCGCCAGGAAGCCGAGCTGCTCCGGGATCCGCGCGCAGCCCGGTACGCCGTACCGGAAGCACTGCCAGGCAGCGAGGTCGATGGCCAGGACGCAGGGGGTGAGCACGAAGAAGACCGTGAGCAGGAGGCCCGAGAGGCGCACCGCCCGGGCTCCCCACCGTGCCTGAGGGTCGGTGCCGCCGAGCTGGGTGCGTGCCCAGTAGGCCAGGTTGACCAGGGCGAACGGCAGCAGCAGCAGCCACAGAGCGCGTTTGACCCAGCCCAGAAACCCCTGGACCCCCGAGGTGAGCGCGCCCCAGGAGTAGGCCTCGACGCTGACGTCGGTCCCGTCCAGGTCGCGATAGGGCAGGGGACCCTTCTTCGCCCGGTAGACCCCGGTGAGCCGGTCTCCGGCCACCTGGCCGACGTCGTTGTCGGGTACGCCCAACATGGCGCCAGGAGACGTGCCGTGTACGCCGTGCACCCGCAGCTCGACACTCTCCATGCGAACTCCCGCCCTCGAAGCCATGATGCAGGAGTGACACCCGTGCTGTCTTGTTTCGTGTGCGGCGTGGCCGGGGCCATCGCGACCGTGCCGCTGTGACCGGACCGGGGGCCAGTAGCCTGTGCCCTACTATCCCCGGTTGGTCTGCCGGCAGGGCCCGCCTGACTTTGAATCAGGACTAGCGACGTAGGTTCGACTCCTACCCGGGGAGCAGGTTCCAGCAGGTCAAGCGGCGGGTGCCCAGATGAGGTCGGCCCGGTGGGTGCGGTGGGTGCCGTTGCTGTCGGTGGTGTAGGTCCGGCCGTGGGGGCTGGTCCAGGTGAACCGGCCCTCGTGCTGGGTGACCTGCCAGCCGGCGTGGGTCTTGATCCGGTGGTGGTGTCGGGCCAGCTTGCCGAGGTTGGCCTCACACGTCTGGCCCGGCGGCCCGTGCGGGTCGTAGGCGTGCGTGTGGTCGCGGTCGAGCCTGCGGCTGGTGGAGGTGGCGTAGGGGAACACATCGGCCGGCTTGGACAGCTGAAGCCGCTCGTCGATCGCGGCGGGGACCTCGTAGCAGTCGGCCGCCATCCCGGCGTTGAGGTCGATCACCGGTCGCAGGCTGACCTGGCAGTGGCCCAGCACCTGGATGAGCTGCTGACGGGTCAGCGCGCCGAGCTCCTCGGCGCGGGTGACCCCACCACCGAGCAGCGCGGCGGGGGTCAGGTGCAGGTAGAGCACCGCTCGAGGCCGCATCGTCGCGGTCGGGGCGGTGCGGATCGCCTCCGCCACCATGCTGATCGCAGGTGCTCTCGTGCGCGCCGACCATCAGCTTCAGCGCGGCCAGCGGGATGCGCCAGCAGCTCGGCGGCGTCGGCGCGTAGGCAGTCCATCGGCTGGGCGCGCTGGGCCGGGTCGCCGTGCTCGGCCAGCAGGTGGGCGAGGTGGTCGATGGTGGTGGCGAGACGGTGGATGCCGGGGCTGGTGCCCTTGATCACCAGGACCCGGGTGCCGTGCTCGTTTGCTCGGCTGGTCCACACCATCCGGGCGCAGGCTGCCTGCTCGGCTTTGCGTTCGGCCAGGGCCTGGTCGGCCTGGACCACGCGGGCAGCGACCAGGGCCAGCAGCCGTGCCGGGGGCAGGGTCGCGACCACCTCAGCGACCGACGCGTCCACCCACCGGGCCCGGTCGAAGGCGAGGTCGGTGGTGGCGGCGGCGATCTTGCGGGCCACCCACACCTCGACCCGCCCGACCGACAGGGCCGCCCACAGGTGCGGCAGCCGGTCGTAGATGTCGACGGCATCGGCCAGCCAACGGCGTCCCGCCAGCGGGTGCAGCGCGAGCGCGGCGGCGAACTCGGCGCCGGCGTACTCATCGACCACGAGCCCGACCGCGCCCAACAGGGTCGGGCGACGACGCGGATCAGCGAGCACGTCAGGGTCGGTGACCACGTGGGCCAGCGCCCACTCCCGGGCCAGCACCAGCCGCTCGAACTCAGCCGCCCGCAGAGTGACCAGGTTGGCCTCCACCCGCGCCAACACCGCGTGGGTGGAGGCGGTGGGTGTCGAAGTCATACTCTATCCTCTGACGAACAGGTGTTCGAGTCAAGAGGATTTCTAGAGTCGTGGAGAACTCGCTCCGTTGTCCTCGAGGTGGTCTCGGCTGTCCGCTCGCTTCGCTCGCTGCTCGACCATCGGGGTTGCGGGGGTGGTCTCGGCTGTCCGCTCGCTTCGCTCGCTGCTCGACCCAAGGGTCTCGGCTGTCCGCTCGCTGCGCTCGCTGCTCGACCATCGGGGTGGTCTCGGTGAGCCGAGTCGCCGCGGGGGATAGCCTCGTCGGATCCCCGCTGCGGACAGTGGCCCGAGGTGTGCAGCACCGCCGGCGACGTAGGTTCGACTCCTACCCGGGGAGCGTGAGCACCTCGAGCAAGTCCCTCACCGTCATCGTCCTCGCTGCCGGTGGCGGCACCCGGATGAAGTCCAAGACCATGAAGGTCCTGCACCCGATCTCGGGCCGCAGCATGATCGGTCACGTGCTGGACGCCGTGGCGGCGCTCGAGCCGCGCCGGGTGATCGCGGTCGTCGGCACCCAGCGCGAGCAGGTGGGGCCTCATATCGAGGAGCTGTTCCCCGGGGTCCTGCTGGCGGTGCAGGAGAGCCAGGACGGCACCGGCCACGCCGTACGCGTCGCCTGGGAGGCGCTGGACCCGAGCGAGCGGGTCGGCACCGTGCTGGTGGCCTACGGCGACACGCCACTGCTCGAGGGGGAGAGCCTGCGCGCGTTCGCCGAGGACCACGCGGCGGCGGGTCGGGGTGTGAGCATCCTGTCCGGTGTGGTCGGCAACCCGCACGGCTACGGGCGCGTGGTGCGGGACTCCGAGGGTGAGGTCGTCGGGATCGTCGAGCAGAAGGACGCGACGCCCGAGCAGGTCGCGGTCACCGAGATCAACAGCGGGATCCTGGCCTTCGACGCCGAGTTCCTGGACCGGGCACTTCCGCGCCTGACCAACACCAACGCCAGCGGCGAGTACTACCTGACCGACACGGTGAAGCTCGCCAGGGAGGACGGCCTGGTCGTCGGGGCCTACCCGATCGCCGACGTGCTCCAGACCGAGGGGGCCAACGACCGCGCCCAGCTCGCGTCGCTGGCCAAGGAGAAGAACCGCAGGATCCTGGACCGCTGGATGAGCGACGGGGTGACGATCATCGATCCTGACACGACCTGGATCGACGTGGACGTACGGCTCGAGCCCGACGTGACCGTGCTGCCGGGCGTTCAGCTGCTCGGTGCCACGGTGGTCGCCGAGGACGCGGTCATCGGGCCGGACACGACACTCAAGGACGTCGAGGTCGGCGCCGGAGCGCGTGTGGTGCGCACCCACGCCGAGCTCGCCGTCATCGGAGCGGGCGCCACCGTGGGCCCCTTCACCTACCTGCGCCCCGGCACCGAGCTGGGCGCCGGCGGCAAGATCGGCGCGTTCGTCGAGACCAAGAACGTCCAGATCGGAGAGGGCGCGAAGGTCCCGCACCTCTCCTACGTGGGGGACGCGGAGATCGGGGAGGGCACCAACATCGGGGCCGGCACGATCGTCGCCAACTACGACGGGGTCGCCAAGCACCGCACGGTCATCGGGCGGCATGCCCGTACGGGGAGCAACAACACCTTCGTGGCGCCGGTCCGCCTCGGTGACGGCGCCGGGACGGGAGCCGGAAGCGTCATCCGCGAGGACGTCCCTCCCGGCGCGCTGGGCCTGAGCGCCGGCCCTCAGCGCAACATCGAGGGCTGGGCTCTGCGCAAGCGGGCCGGCACCCGCCAGGCCGAGGCTGCCCAGGAGGCTCCCCAGGAAGCTGCCGGTGAGCCCGGCGACGCTTGAGTGAGGCTGCGTGGGTCCAACGAGAGGCCCGCAGTTAGCCACCACGGCGCGAGTGAGTGACAATCGGAACCAGCGGTGACACGAGCATGTCTGAGGAGCAACCAAGCGTGAGCGGATTGAAGAAGACCACCGAGAAGAACCTGATGGTCTTCAGCGGGAGAGCACATTCGGAGCTCGCAGCCGAGGTGGTCGAGCAGCTCGGCACCACGCTGGTGCCGACCTCGGCCTACGAGTTCGCCAACTCCGAGATCTACATCCGCTACGAGGAGTCGGTGCGAGGCTCGGACGCCTTCGTGATCCAGAGCCACAAGGCTCCGGTCAACGAGTGGATCATGGAGCACCTGATCATGGTCGACGCGCTCAAGCGGGCCTCGGCCAAGCGGATCACCGTGGTGCTGCCGTTCTACGGATACGCCCGCCAGGACAAGAAGCACCGGGGTCGCGAGCCGATCTCGGCCCGGCTGATGGCCGACCTCTTCAAGACCGCCGGAGCCGATCGGCTGATCGCCGTCGACCTGCACGCCGACCAGATCCAGGGCTTCTTCGACGGGCCCGTGGACCACCTGATGGCGCTGCCGATCCTGGCCGACTACGTCAAGGTGCAGTACTCCGGACAGAAGCTCGCGGTGGTCTCGCCCGACGCGGGCCGGATCAAGGTGGCCGAGCGCTGGTCCGCACGTCTGGGTGGGGCGCCGCTGGCGTTCATCCACAAGTCCCGTCGCACTGACCGCCCCAACGAGACCGTGGCCAACCGCGTCGTCGGTGACGTCACCGGCCGCATGTGCGTGCTGGTCGACGACATGATCGACACCGGTGGGACGATCGTCAACGCCGCCGAGGCGCTGATGAGCGACGGCGCTGCCGGGGTCATCATCGCAGCCACGCACGCGATCCTCTCCGACCCGGCGGTCGACCGGCTCAAGAACTCCCCGGCCATCGAGGTGATCGTCACCAACACGCTCCCTCTGGCCGAGGAGAACAGGTTCGACAAGCTCACCTGCCTCTCGATCGCGCCGTTGATCTCGCGCGCGATCAAGGAGGTCTTCGAGGACGGCTCGGTGACGAGCATGTTCGACGGGCACGCCTGAGCACAGGCCGATTGGCCCCCTGCCCCAGGTCTTCGCTAGGATCGTCCAGTTGCCTCGGCGAGGGACTGACCTCCGTGATCGACGTGGCCGGATCGTGGTTCGCCATGCGCCGTGCCCCGTCTGGGAGTGCGGTACAGGTTTCGCCTCCGGCCCCGAGTCAACCCACGACGCCGTACCAGACAAAGCACTTGAGGAGCACGCACAGCATGGCTGAGAAGATCCAAGAGAAGATCGCCGCCGAGACCCGCACCGAGTTCGGCAAGGGTGCCGCCCGTCGCATCCGCCGTGACGCCAAGGTGCCTGCGGTCATCTACGGTCACGGCAACGACCCCAAGCACATCACCCTCCCGGGCCACGACACGATGATGGCGCTCAAGCGCGGGGGCAGCAACGCCCTGCTCTACATCGACGTCGAGGGCACCACCTTCATCGCACTGACCAAGCAGGTCCAGGCCGACCCGATCAAGGGCTTCCTGGAGCACCTGGACTTCGTCGAGGTGAAGAAGGGCGAGAAGGTCACCGTCGAGATCCCGATCCACGTCATCGGCGACTGCAAGTCCGACGCCATGACCGTGACCGAGCTGAACACGGTCAGTGTCGAGGCCGAGGCCACGAACATCCCGGACTTCATCGAGATCTCCGTGGAGGACGCCGAGGCGGGCTTCCACGTGCTGGCCAAGGACCTGGTCCTGCCGGACGGCTCGCTGCTGCTCACCGACGACGAGGCCCTGGTCGTCAACGTCGTGCACGCGCCCACCGCCGAGGAGGTCGAGGCAGAGCTGGAGGAGGCCGAGGCCGAGGCCGGCATCGAGCGCGACGAGAGTGACGACGAGGCCGCCTCGGCAGCCGAGGGTGCACCCGCGTCCGAGTCCGGTGACGCGGCGAGCGACGCCGACGAGAGCTGAGTCCTTCTGCTCCGATGAGCGAAGCGAACGTGTGGCTGGTCGTCGGGCTGGGCAACCCCGGCCCGACGTACGCCGGCAACCGGCACAACATCGGCTACCTGGTGACCGATGAGCTGGCCCGCCGGATGGGCAGTGGCTGGCGTGCCCAGAAGGCCACCCGGGCCGATGTGGTCGAGGGCCGTCTGAGCGTGCCGGGCACCCCGGGCCACGCGTGGTGCTGGCCCGGCCCCGGTGCTACATGAACGAGACCGGTGGCCCGGTCAAGGCACTGGCGAGCTTCTACAAGGTCGCGGTCGACCAGGTCATCGCCATCCACGACGAGCTGGACATCGACTTCGGCACGCTCCGCACCAAGCTGGGCGGCGGGGACAACGGTCACAACGGGCTGAAGTCCATGCGCGCCTCACTGGGCAGCGGCGACTTCTACCGGATCAGGGCAGGGATCGGGCGCCCGCCCGGTCGGCAGAGCCCGGCCGACTTCGTGCTCGGCGACTACAGCTCGACCGAGCGCAAGGAGCTGCCGTTCCAGATCGACAGTGCCGCCGACGCCGTCGAGTCCCTGATCAACGACGGCCTCGAGCTCACCCAGCAGCGGTTCAACCGCTGAGGCCCCACGCCTGCTCGGCGACCTCGCGGGTGTTGCGGATGTTGGTGGCGCTGGAGGCGCCGAAGACGACCGACTCGATCTTGGGGAACGTCGCAATCCACTCGAAGGCCTCCTTCGGGGGGATCGCACCCGAGGCGTAGACCGACATCGCGATCGCGCGGAACTGCCGCTCCTCGAGCGCCGCGCGGTACTCCTCGAAGCCGCCGCACATGCGGAACCCGAGCTTGTTCATGTTGCTGCACACGATCGGGTTCTCGATGCCGACACGTTCGAGCGTGTCCAGCAGCCGAGGCATGTTCATCGTGATGAAGCCCGGCTCCGCGGCGTAACGGTCCTTGACGTGCCTGGCGAAGATCGCGAAGGCCTCGTCGAAGCCCAGGCCCAGCAGCAGGTCGACGACCACGTTCTGCAGGAACACCACCGGCGTGTTCACGCCCTCGAACATCTTCATCTCGGCGTCGACGAGCATGCGTGATCATGCCCTCGACGTCCTTCTTCGCGAACGCCTTGCCACCGCGGATGGCGGTCGACAGCAGCCCCTCGTCGGGCAGGAACCGGCGTACGGCACCGACGGCGCCGTGCTCGGTGACGGCGTTGGCGTACTTGTGGGCGTAGGGCATGCACGGGTAGAAGACGTAGTCGGGGTAGCGCTCCGGCTCCGCGCGCACCCGGTCGACGACCTCGGCGATGCGCTCGTGCGTGGTGCACATGAACGTACGGATGCCCTCGTCGTAGGCGATGTCGAGAACGCCCATCATCTTGTCGAAGTCCTGGAAGCGCATGGCCTGGGCCCGCGCCTTCTCCTCGGACATGTGGTTGACGCCGAAGAACTGGTTGTCCCCGAACAGCAGCCGATCCATGGTCGCCTTCCCCTCTACGGTGCTCATGCGGAACGCCCTGCTCGCGCTGGGCCTTGCGCTCGGCGAGCCGCCCGCGGGCCCACGCTCGCACTCGATGGGCCTTCACCCGAGCCCGACGGCGCAGCTTCTCCGCCTCGGGAGCGATCCGGCTGCTCAGCGGGGCCGAGTCGGTGGCCAGGGCGGCTGCTGTGGTCCGAGCGGCGGGCGAGGCCGCGTCGTGGATCATCAGCTCGATCACCCGATCGGTGACGGCGGCCGAGGCGAAGGAGTTCAGGTCGCGCGCCGCCACGTCGGGCTGTCCCGAGGTGCGCGCGGCCACCGAGCGCACGAAGTGGTCGAGCTCGGCGCTGTACTCCTCGCCGCGCACGTAGAACCAGACGGGCGGGGTCAGGTCGGTCGTGTAGTGCACGTTCCAGCCGTGGACGTAGCCCTCGGGGGCCGTCGCGGTGTCCCGCAGGAAGACCTGGCACTCCTGACGGTCCACGACGATGCGGCCCTTGGTGCCCCACAGCGTGACCTTGGTCGACATCTTGCGGTAGGACTCGTCGGACCAGTTGACCGAGAGCTGCGCCGTCACGCCGTCGGGGTAGTAGAGGGTCGAGTAGACCTCGTCCTCGGTGTCGGCGGAGAAGATCTGGCCCAGGACGGTGCCGCCCACCGCGTCGGGCTCACCGAGGTACCAGGTGAGCAGGTCGAGCGGGTGCGCCGCGTAGTCGTAGAGGCAGCCGCCGCCCTCCGAGCGCCGGGAGCGCCAGGTGCCGCCCTGAGGGCGCAGGACGACCGGGCCGTACGCCTCGGCGAGCGCGTGCGTGACCTCGCCGATCGTGCCCAGCGTCGAGCAGGCGCTGAGCCTCACCGAACGCCGCGACGAAGCGGTTGTGGTAGCCCACCTGGGTCTGCAGCCCACGACTCGCGGCGAGCTCGGCGAGCTCGCGCGACTGTGCCGCGCTCAGGGTCAGTGGCTTCTCGCAGAAGACGTGCAGGCCCTTCTCCAGGGCCGCCTTCACCATCGGGAAGTGCGCCTTGGTCGGAGTGGCGATCACCACCGCGTCCAGCGGCACCGACTCGAGCATGGCGAAGTAGTCGCCCTTGCCCTCGACGCCGGTGTACTTGCTCAGCAGGTCGAGCACGAATCCGGTGGAGTCGCACATCGCCTCGATGCTGACGTCGGGGTGGGCGCCGAGGATGGACAGGTGGGAGATCCCCATCTTGCCGACGCCGACGACTGCTACACGAACCACGATGTTCCTTCTGGGTCGAGGACATGCGACACGGGACGCACGCGGTGCGACCCGTCCAAGGAGGATACCGGGAGGGTGAGGGGTTCTCGTGTGCCGGGTCGAGCGCGTAGTTAGGCTTGGCCGACCGGCCCGGGCAGGGACCGGACTCGATCGAGAGGCAGTTCCTTGACCCGGCGTCCCCCGGTCACCACGGTGATCCCGACCCACAACCGGCCCGAGCTGATGCAGCGCGCGCTGGAGAGCGTGCTCTCCCAGGAGTACGACGGTGAGATCGAGGTGATCGTCGTGTTCGACGCCTGCGAGCCGTTCGAGCCGCCGGTGACCGTGCCGTCCGTCGTGCACGCTGCGACTGGTGAAGAACCAGCGGACCCGCGGGCTCGCGGGCGCCCGCAACACCGGCATCAACGAGGCGCTGCATCCGTACGTCGCGTTCCTCGACGATGACGACTACTGGCTGGCGGGCAAGCTGGAGGCCCAGATGGAGCGCTTCGCCGCTCGACCGGAGACGGTGCTGGTCGGAACGGCCATGGTCGTCGACGACGGTGAGCGCACCCACGAGCGCCTGGTTCCGCTCGAGACCGTCGGGCACGACGACCTGTTGCGCGACCGGATGGCCGGACTGCACTCGAGCACGTTCGTCTTCGACAAGGCCGCCCTGACGGGTCCGATCGGCATGGTCGACGAGAACCTCCCGGGCAGCTACGGCGAGGACTACGACCTGCTGCTCCGCACGGCGCTGGTGGCTCCGGTCTCGGTCGTGAACCGAGCACTGGTCTCGGTGTCCTGGACCGGCCAGTCCTACTTCTTCGGCAAGTGGGGCAGCTACGGCGACGGCCTGGAGTACCTGTTGGAGACGCATGCGGGATTCCGGCAGGACCGGAAGGCGCACGGTCGGATCGCGGCGCAGATCGCCTTCGCGCGTGCGGCGAGCAGCGAGCCCAGGGTCTCTCGACGCTGGGTACGCCGAGCGCTGCGCCACGACCCCACGCAGATCAAGGCCTGGCTGGCGCTGGGCATCTCGCTGCGGCTGCTGTCGGCGCCGTGGGTGGTCGGTGTGGTGCAGCGCATGGGCAAGGGCATCTGAGCCCTGCTCCAGCTCAGCTGGTGGGCCGCCGCCGGGCTGTGAGGTTGGCTGCCCGGACGATGTGCTCGATCGTGAGCTCGTCCGGGTCCACGCTCACCGCCAGCGAGCGCCGCGTCATCATGTCGGCGAACTCGACCTGGTGATCGTCGATCATCTCGCTGTGCGCCTGCCGGCGCGGCAGGATGACCGGTACCGCGCCACCCTCCAGGGCGACCAGTGCCGACCCCACCCCGGCATGGGTGATCACGACGTCGGACTCGCCGAAGGCGCGGCGCAGGTCCGTGGCCGGCACCCACTGCTGGAGCGTGTGACCGTCACGCTGAGCGTCGGTGACTCCGGTCTGCCAGTAGATCTCGGTGTCGGGAAGCAGCTGCGAGGGCCCGGTCGACGGCGCGCTGGAAGGGCCACAGCTCGGTGCCCAGCGACACCACCGCGGTCTTGATCTGGTCCGCGGTGAACGCGGTCTCCTTGGGCACCGCCTCGAACGCGTCGAACACGCTGGGCACGTGCGCCCAGCGGCTGTCACCCCAGCCGTCTCCCTGGGCGAACAGCTTCGCCTTGGTGAAGCCGGCGGGCGAAGACCCCCGTGTGGGAGGGGCCGTCGACGCGGGTGGCGCTGTCGATGAACCACGTCTCGCAGCCGAACATGGTGGCCGCCACGAGGTGTGGGGTGGAGAAGAGCGCGCCGGTGCTGACCAGCAGGTCGGGCCGGAAACGACGATGGAGCGCGAGTGGCGGCGGGGAGACCGAGAGCCGCCTTGCGCATCTCGCCTGAGCCCGACGCGCGGCACCCAGGCCACCTCCTTGCCCTCCAGCAGGGACTCGGTCTGGGTCGTGCGCGCGGTGACCCACAGGGCGTCGCTGACGTCGATGTCGAGGAGGTCGACCAGGATGCGCAGCTCGTCGAGGTGTCCTCCGGGGGAGGCCACCAGCATCGTCCGCGTCACAGCGAGTACCCGTAGCTCTTCAGCATCGGAGCGGTCAGCGCGGTGACCGTCCGGCGAGCCCCGACGGGCAGGTCACGACGCCATCTCTCATCGGGTACGAGATCGATCCGGCCCTGTTTGAAGCGCATCGGGTTCCCGGCGCAGGAATGGCTCTCCCCGAGGTGCACGGAGGACTGCTCGATGTGCTCCAGGGGCGCGTCCACCCCGGCGAGCTCGAGCACCCGCTGCGTACTTCTGCGGGGATCCCGGACGAAGTCCTCGTACAGCAGCCGCATGCTCGGCACGGTCCGCGCCAGCGGCTCGATCTGGAGGTTCTGGATGGCCCAGTAGGAGGAGATCCTGGCGGGGGAGTACCTGGTCATCAGCTCGTGCTCGGCGCTCACTGCCTCCGGTCGCACGATCTCCTTGCCCCACGAGGCTGCGACGCCCCGGCTGTCCCTGACGCAGTGGATCACCCGCAGGTCGATGTTCGCCGAGCGGCGCAGGCACCAGGCGAGGGACCCCTGCTTGCTCGAGTCGATCAGGACACCGCCGTGCAGGTCGTGGACGGCGCGGTAGATCCGCTCGAAGTGGGCGACGTACTCGTCGGTCTCCTGCATCAGCCGTCGAGGGACGCCCGCGATCAGCGAGGGCACCCTCCGGGAGCGATCGACGCGATGCTTGAGGTAGGCCATCCGCTCGGTGTCGACCTCGGCCCAACCGCCGAAGGCGGCTCTGCCGACCGCCTCCCAGAACGGGCACTCGAGGAAGGGCTGTCCGCACCCGCACCGCTCTCGCCTCACGAGCCCGCGGTCCCAGAGATGGATCACCTCGCCCAGCGCGGTCACACCAGGTGTCTCGGCGAGGATCCGCTCGATCAACGTGGTCCCGCTGCGGCCGATGCCGGCGAGGTAGAGAACTACCGGCCGCTGGTCACTCGCCATCGACGCTCAGGCCCGCCACGACGGTGTCTGGTCCAGCCACGGCTCCAGGGCGCGGTCGTGAGGTGCGAAGTGCTCCTCGAGCCGGCTCCGCAGCGACTCCGCCATCTGGGGTCGGGGCCTGGCGTTGTGCCGCTCGAAGACGGTCTGCGACCGAAGGCCTGATCCCGAGCCAGGACATCACCTCGCCGAACTGCTCCTCCGGCTCGCTGAAGAACCGGTGGCTGTCGACGACCTTGATCCGGTCGCGACCGAACAGACCAGTGATGCGTTCGAGCTGTACGGCGTACTCGCCGCGCTGACGGTAGGCCTGATGACGGTGGGCGTGACTGCGATAGGTCGGATCCGCCCTGAGCTTCTCCTCCTCGCCGTCCAGCCTCTCGGCCTCGGCGTCCAGGGCCGCCTCGAACCCGAGGGTCTCGAAGCCTCGCGCGAACTCGTGCGCATGGGCGGAGTACGCACGCTCGACGGGGTCGCGGACCAGGACGACCAGCTTGACGTCGGGAAGCTCGGCGGCGATGCGGTCGGCCGCCAGAGGATGGAACAGGTAGTAGGGGCTCGACTCGAAGCTGATCGCGCGAGTCTGGTGCCGCTTGGCTGCGAGATTCAGCTGCGCCTGAAGCGGAAAGTGTGCGCGGTACCAGCTGAGGTCGTGGTCGCGACCGACGTCGAAGTAGTGCACGCCCTTGCGCCACACCGGGCGGAAGACCGTTGGTTGCTGCACCAGCGCCTTGTACATCGACGTGGTGCCGCACCGCTGCCCGCCGCAGATCAAAAGGTCGGGCAGGACGCGCGCGCCCCGCGTGGCTTGACCCACGACGTCGGCTCCGCGTAGGAGACCCTTGCGCAGGCTCTCCTTGTTCACTGCCGCGGCTGCAGTGCTGACACGTGTCGCACGCGGCACGTTGACCCCCCGGGAATCGTCGGACGCCCAGAATACCAACGGGCGGCCTACCGCGTGCCCTTGGTACGCAACCCGGCCGAGAGGCTCGCGAGATCCAAGATGCCGCGACACGCCAGGACCGTGGCCGTCCACACCACCGTGGCCAGCAGGAATGCCCAGAACAGCGCCAGCGGCCCCGAGCCGGCGAACACGGTCACCACCCAGGGCAGCCCTCCGAAGCACAGTGCGCTCACGCCCATCGCCACCAGGGTCGCGCGTCCGAACGGGTGCACCCGGATGGAGAACCGCACCTGCGTCAGGGGCACGAGGTTCGCGCACAGGATGGCAGCGGACCACCCCAGGGCGGCGCCGACGATGCCGTAGCGCGGGATGAGGAGCAGGTCCGCGACCACGTTGACGCTCAGGGCGAACAGCACGTTGTACAGGTTCCAGCTCGTCCGCCCCGCCATGATCAGGACCGTGTCGACCATGCCGCAGCCGGTGGCCACCAACATGGTCAGCGAGAGGATCACGATCACAGGTGCGCCGACGGTGTACTCGCTGCCGAACAGCACCAGGATCGAGCTCGCGGCCAGTGCCATCGCGAGGTACAGCGGCCAGGCCAGCAGCACCAGCCAGGCCGTCGCTGCCTGGTAGAGCTGCAGGGCGGACGCACGATCACCGGTCCCGATGGCGCGGGCCAGGCGCGGCTGGACCGCACGCGACAACGCCGTACCGACCAGCTGACCGACGACCAGGAAGCGTGTGGCCGCCGTGTAGATGGCTGCCTCCCGCAGCCCCGCCAGCGCGGCTACGAGGACGATGTCGAGTCGCTGCATCGCCAGCTGGGCGACACTCGCGATGGCCCGAGGTCCGGTGAACCGCCAGAACTCGCGAGCGGAGACCCGCACGGGGGGACCGCTTCGGTCGATGCGCTTTCCCCACCACCACCTCGCGGCGATCGCCGTGGGCAGGTAGGGCAGCGCCCATGCGGCCACCGCCAGCGCCACGCTGTCGCTCATCACCGCCACCAGGACGAGGGCCAGCTGCAGCGTCGGCCTCAGGATCTGGTCCAGGGTCGCGGTCAGCCGCATCGTGCCGAGGCCGCGACTCGCTGCGTTGTGCAGCTCGAGGGCCGCCGCGAACGGGGTGAAGAGCGCGAGCACCCAGAGCGCGTGGATGAAGTCCTGGTCTCCCTTCGG
This sequence comes from uncultured Actinomycetota bacterium, assembly GCA_963812235.1. Taxonomy (GTDB): domain Bacteria; phylum Actinomycetota; class Actinomycetes; order Propionibacteriales; family Nocardioidaceae; genus Marmoricola. Next base: position 17,028 of record CAWEUP010000019.1, read on the forward strand.
CCCGAACCACGTGGAGATCTGGCCACCGAGGAGCAGCAGCAGCCCGCTGGTGAGGGCGGCGACCGTCAGCACCGGGACTGCGGCGGTCCGCAGGTAGGCGGCGCCGATCGTCGGACGTCTCGCAGGCTCCTCGCGGCCGAGGAAGTACACCAGCCCGGTCGAGGTGCCCAGCTGTCCCAGCGCGGTGAGCAGGAGGAAGATCGAGGTGGCGGTGAAGAAGGTGCCGACCTTCTCGGGGGCGAGGTTGCGCGTCAGGACGATGGTGAGCGCGAAGGTCGCCGACGCGCTGACCGCGCCGCCGAGCAGGTTGATCGCGCTTCCGCGGGCGACGCCTGCCATCAACGAGGAGCTGCTGGCGCGTCTGGCGCGGGCGCGGTCCTTCATGACGGGGTCACGCTATCCCAGTCGCTCACCCCGACGTCGGCTGGGCGGCAACTGCGAAGCGACCGACTCTCCCCGATAGGCTCACCGCATGGATTCAGCGGTTCAGGGGCGGCCCTGGCGCATCGAGGATGCGCTCTGGCCACCACCGGCGGGACTCGGTGCGCAGGGCGCCACGACGGTGGCGGGCTACCTCGCCGTCCCCGACGCCGAGCGACCCCGCTTCTTCCTTCCGGCCGATCGTGCCGCCGCGGTCGCCGTCCTGCGCCACTTCCGCAGTGACGGTGTGCGGAGCGCGCGGATGCGGATCGCCGGGCTCCGGCTGGCGATCCGGCTGACCGGAGGCTGGCCGCTCGCCCGGCGCGTCATCGCCTCGGCGCCCGACCCGGCCGCGAACACCATCGAGTCCTACCTGGCGGCGCTGCTGGGACCGGACCTGCGCCTCGGCGTCCATCTCGGGCCTCCGCGTGCCAACCGCAAGCCCATCCTGCAGATCCTCGGCCCCGACAACGAGCCTCGCGCCTTCGGCAAGCTGGGCGTCGGCCCGCTGACCCGGACCCTGGTCACGAGGGAGTCCGAGGCACTGCGCACGCTGGCAGGTCTCGACCTGCCCGGTGTGCCGGTTGCCCGAGCTGGTCCATGCCGGTGACTGGGGCGAGACCAAGGTGCTGATCACCACCGCGCTCCCACTCGCACAGGCGGACCGAGCCGTCAGCAGAGCCCAGCGCACCGAGGCGATGGTCACCATCGCCCGTGCCGGTGGCACCCGCCGCGAGCTGCCCGGGACGTCCTCGTGGCTCGCGGACAGGCGTGCCCAGGCCGCCGGCCTGGACCATGTGGAGATCAGGGAGAGCCTGGAGAGGGCGCTCGACCACCTCGCCACCATCTCCGAGCCCTGGGAGTTCGGCTCCTGGCACGGTGACTGGACGGTGTGGAACACCGCCGCCCTCGAGGGCGAGGTCCTGGTCTGGGACTGGGAGCGCTACGACCCCGATGTGCCTCTCGGCTGGGATGCCCTTCATGACTGGCTGCGGGAGGCGTTCGTCGCTCGAAGCCCCACACCTGCCGTCGCGCGCGACCTGCTCGACCAGGCCCCCCAGCTGCTCGAGGACTTCGGAGTCCCACCGGAGTCCGCGGCGGGCGTCACCCAGGCGTACCTGATCGAGCTCGCGCTCCGCTACACCGCCGACGGTCAACGAGAGGCCGGCGGACGCACCGCTCGCGTCGAGGACTGGCTGATCCCGCTGTTGCCGGGCAGCTGAGCACCGGTCCGCCTAGGATGACCACGTGGTCGGCAGTCAATCGGATCCCGCGACGGGTCAGCGGGTGGAGCTGACGATCGAGCAGATGCGCGAGCGCCAGCTGCGTCTGCTCCGCGCCGTGGTCGACCACTGCGAGACCAACGGTCTGCGCTACTACCTGTGTGCGGGGACCCTGCTCGGGGCGGTACGTCACGGCGGGTACATCCCGTGGGACGACGACATCGACCTGATGCTGCCTCGCCCCGACTACGAGAAGCTGTGCGCGACCTTCCCGGCCTCGGATGCCCCTGCGGGGGTGTCGCTGCGCTCGCTGGGGCGGACCCCTGGCTACGTGCTGCCCTTCGCGAAGGTCTGTGACGACCGGACCCGACTCGAGGTCGAGTCCGAGATCATCAAGGGACTGGGCGTCTTCATCGACGTCTTCCCGCTGGACGGCTGGTCGGATCGTCGGATCGTGCGCTTGTGCCAGCGCGTCTGCCTCAAGCGGCTGCTGGACGTGATGCGGGTCAAGAACATGGTGATCGGTCACCGGCGGTCTCCGTTGCGCAACGCAGTGCTCGCCGTCGCGAAGGTGCTCCTGGCGGTGCTGCGCCCGGGTTGGGCGGCGGCAGCCATGGGTCGGGTCGCGCGTCTGGGCGATTTCGAATCCTGCGCCAGGGGCGGAGTGATCGCCTGGGGCTACCAGGAGTCAGTGCCGGTGGCGGCGTACGGCGTGCCGAGCCAGCTGGTCTTCGAGAAGGGCAGCTACTGCGTGCCCCAGGACACCGACACCGTCCTGCGCATCCTCTATGGGGACTACCGCTCGCTGCCGCCGGTCGAGCAGCAGGTGACACTCCACCGGTTCGTGGCCTACCAGCTCTGAGCCGCGGCTCCCGCTCTCTGTTCGAGGGCGGCCCTCTCCCGGCGCCTCCACATCAGAGCGAGAGCGACGAAGGGCACGATCAGCTCGATCGTGTAGAAGAAGGAGTAGAAGACGGCGGTGAGCAGGGTCAGCGTGCAGGCGATCCCGACCAGCGATCTGTCCCGCCGGCTTCGCCAGGCCTGCTGGGCCCAGAACGCGAAGAACAGCAGCATGCCGACGTACCCGGTCGTGACCAGCAGGGTGAAGAACGAGCCGTTGATCCCGATCGAGATGTTGCCGCAGGTGGGGCACTCAGGTGTTCGTCCCACAGTGATGGAGGCGTAGGAGCCGATCGCTGCCCGGGTGCTGCCGAAGCCGACCAGCGGTGACTGGTTGCCCAGATCGAACGCGCGCTCGGTGGTGAACGCGCGGATGTCGTTGCTGACGCCGTTCTGCGCCCGGGTCTCGAAGACCTGCTTCACCGGGGTGTGCAGGAACAGCTGGGACACCATCGCGACCGCGATCAGCAGGCCGGCGAGCGGCACGAACTTCCCGCGGATGGCGAGCAGGATGACCACGAAGGCGACGCCGAGGACCACACCCAGCCACACACCGCGGTTCAGCGAGTACACCAGGCCGATCACCGCCGCGATCCCGACTGCCAGGCCGAGGATGCGTTGGGTGCGGTTGAAGCGGGTGAGCCAGGCGACGCAGAACCAGATGCCGAGGAGGGAGAGCTGCGATCCCCAGGTGTTGGTGTAGGCGAAGGGCGCCGACGGCCGCGGCAGGAGGTCGCCACCGAACTCCTGCACCTGGCTGAAGGCGGGATGGACCAGTCGCGCCACGTAGGGCACGCTTCGGATCGAGTCGGGAACGAACAGCTCGACCAGCGAGGTGAACGAGACGGTCGGCCAGAGCAGGCCGAGGATCCCACCGAGCGTCACGGTGACGAAGAAGAACGCCAGCTGACCGATCACCCGCCGCTCGGGCAGCTCCTTCTCGGTGAGGTTGCCCACGTAGAGGAAGATGATCGTGATCGCGATGTAGGAGGACTCCCGGACGGCGTACCCGATCAACCGTCCACCGAACGAGTTCGGCACTGTGTCGGGGGGGTTGACCCCGAGGACGAGCAGTCCGAGGAGCGAGGTGATCAGGAAGAGCAGCCAGATGCCGAAGCCCTTGGGTACTTTGACGTGACGCCGGCGGATCAGCTCGATCGCCATCGGAATGGCTACGATCTGGGTCGCGAAGCCCGCAAGACCCAGTGCCCACAGCACCGGGAAACCCACCAGCAGCACCGTGAGCGGCCAGCCCACAGGCAGTCGGAAAGTACGTCCCCGCGACTGGCGATCACGGCTCGGCTCAGCACTGCTCGCGTGCGAGCTGTCGAACAGGACCGTCATCTATCGGCCGACGCGTCGATTCTCCGGTCCAGGAAGAGCTCGTCCTCGTGAACCTCGTGTCCGCGGGAGCCGGCCCGCTTGCGTGCGGCGAGCCTCGGTGTCCTCGCTTCAGGTCCACCAGGAGCACCCCGAGCAGCTTGGCGTTGACGTGGGCCATCTGATCGATCGCCTCGGTGACCTCGTCGGTCGAGGTGACGTCGGCGGTGGCGACCAGCAGCAGACCCTGGGTCGCGGTCACCACCGTCTGCGCGTCGGCGTTGAAGGCCGTCGTGGCCACGTCGAGGACCACCACTTCGGCCAGGCTCTCGAACTCGGCGAGCGTGGGCCGGATGGAGGCGTCCTGGAGCAGCTCGGAGAACAACGACCCGTCGGGCCCGGGCGGCACGACCGTCAGGTTGGGGGTGGCCGGCACCGGGTGCATCGCCTCGGAGGGACGGATGCCCGAGCGGAGGACGTCCGCGAGACTGGGGCTCTCCGGCACGCCGAAAGCCTCGGCGATGATGTCGTTCTCGGTGTTGCAGCACACCAGTGCGGTCTTGACGCCACTGCGCGCGAGGGTCACGGCGAGGCTCGCGGCCGCGGTGGCCCCGGCGACATCGGAGGATGCCGAGGTGACGACGAGGCTTCCCTTGTGGCTCACCAGCCGTGCCAGCAGGGCGTTGCGTGCCTGGCGCAGCGGGTCGTCGTGCGGGTGGCGGTGGCTCTGCACGTCTTCGGGCACCGGCAGGGTGAACCGGCTCACCAGCACATCGAGGCCGAGGCGATCGAGGTCTGCTCGGGACCGCACCCGGTGGTCTCGACGGTCGCGGACGAGCGCGCCGATCAAGCCGAGGATGAGGCCGGCGAACAGCGCGCTGGCCACGACCAGCCAGAGGTTGAGGCCGGTGGGCTCTGTCGGTCGCTGAGCCTTGGTGATCACAGCGCCGGGTTGTACGACCTGGTTCTGCAGCGGGCCCAGCAGCGCGGCGCTGGTGCTGATCTGCTGGACCAGCACATCACGCTGGGTACGCAGATAGGCGTCCTCGGACTTGACCGAGGTGGCCTGCAGGTCCTCGTTGATCTTGCGCAGCTCGGTGTTGAGGGTGTCGAGAGTGGTCTCGAGGGCCTTCACGCTGGACTTCCGCTTGTCCTCTGCGACACCCTCGCGGTTGTCCAGGTAGGCCTGGGCGAACGCTTCCGCTCCAGCCTGGGCCGCGCGTGGGGATTCGTCGGTGTAGGTGATCTTGAGGACAGAGGTGTTGGCGGGCACCTGGACGAACACCCGCTTGGCGAGCGCCCGCGGGACCTCCGAGCTGTTGAGCAGCTCGGCGCTCCGGGCCGCGACGACCGTGGAGGTCACGATCTGGGCCTCGGTGTCCAGGTTGATCGCCGCGTTCGTGCGACCGTTCGCCACGTTGGTGTCGTCCCCGGTCGGCTGCACCAGCAGTGAGGTGGTGGACTCGTAGCTCTTGGGGGCGACCCCCAGCAGCGCGAGGCCAGCGATCAGCCCGACCACCATGCCGAGGACCAGCAACGGCCATTGGCGACGAACGAGACCGCCGTAGTCCCCGAGGTCGGTCTCGCTCTCGTGGTTCTCCATGTAGTGCCACACATCCTGTTCGGCTTCCGGCTGTCGAGCGGAAGTTAGCGGGTGGTTCTCGCAGCGCACGATCGCGGACCATGATGTCATCCCCCCGGTGTGGGACCACATTCCGCTCCGGAATGCGAACGCCAGTGCGAGGTGGTACCGGGTGTCACGGATGCCCGCATCTCCATTGAACACCCGACATGTCGGGTGTGTCTCGTTATAGCGCTAGATTTCGACGGAACGATCACTGCAAATCTCCCCGCGCGCGACCCATCGCGGTGCGTCGGTATGCCCGACCAAAGGGTGGTCTAGACGCTCAAATCCGGACGTTGCGAACCTCGCCTATTCTTCGCACCGTCGACGGTTTGACTTCGGGGGGTGTGATTCGCACCAGGAGCAGCGCGACGGATAGCTACTCGTTCACATGTCGCGTTCCCCGTTCTCGGGGGCGGGCCCTACGCCGGAGACTGCTCATGAAGATTCGCAACCCGCTGGTCGTCGGCCTCATCCTGGCGACGACGCTCGTGGCGGCACCGTCGATGGGCGCCTCCGCACCCGGTCAGGACCGGGTCGTCTCTGCGGCGCCCTCGCTCGATGACTCCCGCGATCAAGGACGGGCGGGTCCAGGCGATCGCCCAGATCGCTCCTGCTGCTGGCACCGCCGGGAACCCGACGATGGTCGTCGGGGGCACCTTCACGGCCCTCACGCCCAAGGGGGGGGTGGAGACCCCTCGCACCAAGGTCGCCGCGTTCGACGCGGTCACGGGCGCGCTGCGAGCGTTCAACGCGGTGGTCAACGGCGAGGTCAACGACGTGCTGGAGGGTCCGACGCCGAACACCGTCTACGTCGCCGGCAAGTTCACCCAGGTCAACGGGGTCTCGGCCAGTCACCTCGCGCTTCTGGACGCGACCACCGGCGCGCTGGTGGCCGGCTTCAAGGCGGCCGCCACCAACGGTGCGGTCAACACGGTCGTGCGGGCGAACGGCCGACTGCTGCTGGGTGGGTTCTTCACCACGGCCGGTGGGCAGACCCACCAGGGGATGGCGGCGGTCAACGAGACGACCGGGGCGATCGACCACACCTACATGAACATCAACGTCACCGAGCGCCACAACAACACCGGCAAGGGCACCTTCGGGTCGATCGGGGTCAAGGACATGGAGGGCACCCCCGACGGCACCCGGCTGATCGTGACCGGGAACTTCCGCAAGGTCAACGCGCTGGACCGGGTGCAGATCGTGATGGTGAACCTGGGGACCACGGCGGTGGTCGACTCCAACTGGAACACCACCAAGTACGCACCCCTGTGCTACTCGACCGCTTTCGACAGCACGATGCGAGGCGTCTCGGTCTCCCCGGACGGCACGTTCTTCGTGATCGCCACGACCGGTGGTGGCGCCAGGAACACCCTGTGCGACACCGCGGCTCGCTGGGAGTTCAGTGCGACCGGCACTGACATCTCGCCCACCTGGGTGGACTCCAGCGGGGGCGACACCCTGTGGGCAGTGGAGGTCACCGAGAAGGCCGTCTATCTCGGTGGACACCAGCGCTGGATGAACAACGTCGACGGCGTCGACTACGCCAACCAGGGTGCGGTTCCCCGCGCCGGCATCGCCGCGCTGGACCTGGAGTCCGGTCTGCCGCTGGCCTGGAACCCCGGACGGCTGCCTCGCGGACTCGCGGTCTTCGAGATCTACGCCACTCCCGCCGGGGTGTGGTTCGGCAGCGACACCGACTACATGGGCAACTTCAAGTTCAAGCGGCCCAAGCTGGCGTTCTTCCCGCTCGCCGGTGGCGCGCCTCAGCCCTCGGACCAGGTGGCCACGCTGCCAGGCCAGGTCCACCTGGCCAGCCGCACCGTCAGCCCCGCAGTGGCCAACAACCTGGCCACCATCGGCTTCGACGGGACCACCGTCACCAACGAGATCACGAGCACCGTCGACCGGGGAGTGCCGTGGGACAGCGTGCGGGGCGCGTTCATGGCCGGTGACCAGCTGTTCTACGGGAAGACCGACGGGTTCCTCTACAAGCGCACGTTCACCACCTCGACGACCGGTGCCGAGGTCAAGATCGACCCCTACAACGACCCGGCGTGGGCCGAGGTGCAGACCGGGTCGGGCGGTGTCATGCGGGGCAAGGTGCCCAGCTTCTACGGGCAGATCTCCTCGCTGACCGGGCTGTTCTACGCCAACGACCGGATCTACTTCACCAGGTCCGGTGACAGCAACCTGTACTGGCGCTGGTTCAACGTCGACAGCGGCATCGTCGGTGCCCAGACCTTCACCGCCAACGGTGGCCGCAGCTGGAGCGACACCGCTGGGCTGTTCGCCGACGGCAGCACGCTCTACATCGTGAGCAAGGCCACGGGCAGGCTCCAGAAGATGGCCTTCACCGGTGGGGTCCCCTCGGGTGCCGTCACCACGGTCGACAGCACCCGCAACTGGAGCGCCAAGACGGTGTTCATCGGTCCGAGGCCCAACGCGGCGCCGACGGCTGCCTTCACCGAGTCGTGCACCGAGCGCACCTGCACCGTCGACGGGTCCGGCTCGACCGACAGCGACGGAACGATCAGCTCCTACGTGTGGACCTACGGGGACGGCACCGGCGACACCGGCGCCACCCCGCCCGCTCACACCTACGCCGCTGACGCCAGGTACCCGATCACGCTGACCGTCACCGACAACCAGGGCGGGACCCACTCGGTCACCAAGGAGGTGTCGGTCGCGGTCACGCCTCCGCAGCCCTCCAACGTGAGCTTCGTGGGTCAGAGCCAGTCGTACGCCCAGACCCTGACACCGAAGGTCACCATCCCGGTGGGAGTCCAGCCGGGTGACCAGCTGATCCTGGTCGGCAACTACGGAGCGCAGCCCGGGGGCGGTCCAGCCGCCGAGCAGCGCCTGGACCTTGGCGGGCTCGAAGGCCTATCCCAACAGCATGGAGAGCTACGTGTGGACCAAGGAGGCGACCTCCGCGGACGTGCCGGGCGCGGTCCTGCAGGCCACGACGTCACCGGCGAGCAGTCAAGACCAGCCTGACGCTCGCGGCCTACCGCAACGCTCTGCCCGTCACCACCCTCGACGCGCGGATGGACACGCGGGAAGACGGCGCACCAGAGCGGGCCGGTGACGGTGCCCCTCGAGGGTGCCTGGCTGGTTCACGTGTGGACCGACAAGTCCGGCACCTCGACGGCTCCCCCCACGACGGCCTGGACGCCCCCGAGCAACCTCACGCAGCGGGGCGCTGTCTATGGCACCGGCACCGGTACGGCCTCCGCCATGCTGGCCGACACCAACGGACCGGTCGCCGGGGGGCACCTATGCCGGGGACTTCGCCACCACTGATGCGACGTCCAGTCGGGCGATCTCCTGGACCATGGTGCTGAGGTCCGCGGCGCCGACGCCACCCCCGGCGCCGTGAGAAGTCGCTCTCTGGGTCGGCACCTGACCGGGCTCGGGGTCGGCCTCTGCCTGGCCCTCGGGGTCAGCGCGTGCGGGGGCGACTCCGGAGCCCCGGAAACCGCAGAGAGCACGAGCGACTCTCGTCCTGAGAGCTCCGCGAGCGACGCTGGCTCAGTGGACTCGACGAAACAGCCACAACGACCCAGCAAGCCGCTGCACCAACCGACACGAGGGCCCGCCGGCGGTCAAGAGGACGTCTTGACCAACCTCCCCGGCAACACGTCAGGTGCCTGCACGCCCGTCGGCGACGAGCGTGACGTGCGCTCGGGCGGACTGGGTGCCGGCCCCTTCGACGAGGTGCGCGCGAGCTACTCGGCCAAGAGCAAGTCGTCACGCACGCTCGAGCTCTACTTCATCCCGGCCAACGCCAAGAAGCTGAAGGCCGTCACCGTGACGGCGAAGAACTCTGCCACGGGTGTCAGCGTGAGGAAGAAGAGCACGACGATCGGCGATGCCGACCAGTGGAAGTTCTACCGGTTGCAGCTCGACCTCCCGGAGGCGGGGACCTGGGTCCTACGCGCCGTTGCAGGTCAGGACCGGGGCTGCTGGGTCGTGGAGCTGTAGCAAGACCGTCACCGCCGCACCGCACACCTCGGGAGAACATCGATGAAGATCCGCCCCTTCCTGATCGCCGGGCTCGCCCTCGGACTCTCCCTGAGCGGCGTTCCCGCCCTGGGAGATGGACCGACCGGTCACGACCGGATCCCCTCACCGGTGCCGGCGCGCACCTCCCCCGCATTCAATGACGGTCGGGTCTATGCGATCGTCCAGGTGGGCTCCACGATGGTCGTCGGCGGCACCTTCACCAGCGTCACCCCGCCTGGCGGGGCTGCGACCTCGCGCTCCAAGGTCGCGTCCTTCGACGCCGCCACCGGCGCATTGCGCAGCTTCAACCCGATCCTCAACGGCAATGTCCAAGACGTGCTCCCGGGCCCCACCTCCGACACCGTCTACATCGCCGGGACGTTCACCACGGTCAATGGTGTCAAGGCAAGTCATATCGCGCTGCTCGACGTCAACACCGGAGCGCCGGTCCCCGGATTCAGGGCCACTCCGACGAACGGCGCGGTGAACTCGCTCACGAAGGCTGGAGGCCGGTTGCTGATCGGTGGCTACTTCACGACCGCCGGCGGGGTGTCGCACGGAGGGCTGGCGTCGATCAGTCCCACCACGGGCGCGATCGACCCCTTCATGGGGATCACTCTCACCGAGCACCACAACGACCAGCGCGGCGCTGCGCAGGGCGCGATCGGCGTCAAGGACCTGGAGGCGACTCCGGACGGCAGCAGGCTCGTCGCGGTCGGCAACTTCAGGAGGGCCGATGGCCTCAGCCGCGACCAGGCAGTGGTGCTCAACCTCGGCGGCACCAACGCGGTCGTAGACCCCACCTGGCGCACGCGTGGCTACGAGAACCCCTGTCTCTACCGGGCCTTCGACAGCTATATGCGCGGTGTCGCCATCTCACCCGACGGCCGCTACTTCGCGATCAGCACCACTGGCGGGCAGATTCCGGGCAGTCTCTGCGACGCCGCGGCGCGGTTCGAGATCGGTGCGACCGGTGACGACGTACGGCCGACCTGGGTCAACTACACCGGCGGCGACACCCTGTTTCGGTGGAGGTCACCGAGCAGGCCGTGTACGTCGGCGGCCACCAGAGGTGGATGAACAACTCGGAGGGCAGCGACTACGCGGGCCAGGGTGGGGTACCGCGTGCGGGTCTGACCGCGCTCGACCCAGAATCCGGGCTCCCGCTCGCCTGGAACCCGGGACGCCTGCCCCGAGGGGCTGCCGCATTCGCGATCTACGCATCGCCGACCGGGCTGTGGGTGGGCAGCGACACCGACTACATCGGCAACTACAAGTACAGGCGCCCGAAGCTGGCCCACTTCCCGCTGGTGGGAGGAGCCAGCCAGCCGTCGGACGCCGCCGCGACCCTGCCTGGTCGCGTGTACCTGGGAGGTCCGGTCGGCTCGCCGTCGGACTCCCTGACCGCGATCGAGTACGACGGAACGACGGCAGCCGGACCCACCGGCACCGACCCCCGCGCTATCCCCTGGGACAGTGTGCGGGGCGCGTTCATGGCCGGTGACCAGCTCTTCTACGGCCGTACCGACGGCTACCTCTACCAGCGCACCTTCACCGCGACGACCACCGGTGCCGAGACCCGGATCGACCCGTACAACGACCCGCTCTGGGCCGACGCCAAGGACGGTGTCGGGGGTGTACTGCGCGGCCGCGTGCCCAGCTTCTACGGGCAGATCTCCACGCTGACCGGGCTGTTCTACGCCAACGACCGGATCTACTTCACCCGCGCGGACGACAGTCGTCTGTACTGGCGCTGGTTCAACGTCGACAGCGGCATCGTCGGCAGCCAGGTCTTCACCGCGGACGGCGGGCGGAGCTGGACCGACACCGGCGGCCTTTTCCGCGACGGCGGCTGGCTCTACGTGGTCAGCAGGTCGACCGGACGCCTGCAACGGATGGCGTTCAGCGGCGGGGTCTCCGATGGGACCGATCGTCGAGGTCGACAGTGGGCGCGACTGGCGGGCCACGACGGTCTTCGTCGGGCCGTGACCTACCCGTTCAGCCTCCATGAGGGCACGACCTTCGCCGCGAGATGGCGCCATGTCCGGGTGCTGGACGCTGGTCCAGTCCGGCAAGGTTTGATTTCAGGCATCTCGGTTAATCTTTGCGTTGACCAACCCAACCGCACGGAGCGACCAGAGTGAGGCTCGACATCGACGGCGGTGCGCTGCTCGTGGAGCCGACCTCAGGACGTCCCAGCCGTTCTCTCGCGGATGCACGGGCCAGGTTGGCGGCACCGGTTCATCAAGGGGTTTCCCGGCTCACGCCCGGGGCGGGGGGCCCTCCCAGGGGGAAGAGTCACTGATGAAAAAGCGCACCGCTCTGGTCGCAGCAGTTGTGCTGGCCATGCTGATGGCCGCTGCTCCTGCCATGGCGGCGAGCGCTCCGGGCCACGACAAGGTCGTCTCGGCGGTGCCCTCGACGATCTCACCCGCCGTCAACGACGGCCAGGTCCAGGCGATCACCCAAGTCGCTGCGCCCGCCGGCACCACCGGGAACCCGACGATGGTCATCGGGGGCAACTTCACCAACCTCACGCCCAAGGGCGGCTCGGCCACCAACCGCTCCGGAGTGGCCGCGTTCGACGCGGTCACCGGAGCGCTGCGCTCCGTTCAACCCGGTGCTGAACGGCGAGGTCTACGACGTGTTGGAGGGTCCGACTCCGAACACCGTCTACGTGGTCGGCAAGTTCACCACCGTCGACGGGGTCTTCGCCAGTCACGTCGCGCTCCTCAATGCGACCACCGGTGCGCCGGTGGCAGGGTTCAAGGCGGCCTCCACCAACGGTTCGGTCAACACAGTGGTGCGGGCGAACGGTCGGCTGCTGCTGGGTGGGTTCTTCACCACGGCGGGGGGTCAGACCCACCAGGGCATGGCGGCGATCGACGAGACGACCGGGGCGATCGACCACTCCTACATGAACATCAACGTCACCGAGCGCCACAACAACAGCGGCAGCGGCGCGGTCGGGGTCGATCGGCGTCAAGGACATGGAGGGCACCCCCGACGGCACTCGACTGATCGTGACCGGCAACTTCCGCAAGGCCAACGGGTTGGACCGGGTGCAGGTCGTGATGGTCAACCTGGGGGCCACTGCGGTGGTCGACCCGAGCTGGAACACCACCAAGTACGCACCGCTGTGCTACAAGTCCTACTTCGACAGCACGATGCGTGGGGTCTCGGTCTCCCCGGACGGCACCTTCTTCGTGATCGCCACGACCGGTGGTGGCACCAGGAACACCCTGTGCGACACCGCGGCTCGCTGGGAGTTCAGCGCGACCGGCACCGACGTCTCGCCCACCTGGGTCGACTCTGCTGGTGGCGACACCCTGTGGGCGGTGGAGGTCACCGAGACGGCCGTCTACGTGGGCGGCCACCAGCGCTGGATGAACAACGTCGACGGGGTCGACTACGCAGACCAGGGCTGCGGTTCCGCGCGCCGGGATCTCGGCTCTGGACCTGGAGTCGGGAGTGCCGATCTCCTGGAACCCGGGCAGGTTGCCACGCGGACTGGCGGTCTTCGAGATCTACTCCACTCCCACCGGTCTGTGGCTGGGCAGTGACACCGACTACATCGGGAACTGGAAGTACAAGCGACCCAAGCTGGCCTTCTTCCCGCTCGCGGGAGGCGCGGCTCAGCCCTCGGACCAGGTGGCCACGCTGCCGGGAGAGGTCCACCTGGCCAGCCGCACGGTCACGCCCGCGGTCGCGAACAACCTCGGCGCGATCTCCTTCGACGGGGCGAGTGCCGCCAGCGGTCCCAGTGCCATCGACAGCCGGGGGGTGCCGTGGGACAGCGTGCGCGGCGCGTTCATGGCCGGTGACCAGCTGTTCTACGGGAAGACCGACGGGTTCCTCTACAAGCGCACCTTCACCACCTCCACGACCGGTGCCGAGTTCAAGATCGACCCCTACAACGACCCCGCCTGGGCCGAGGTGCAGAGCGGGTCGGGGGATGTGCTGCGGGGCAAGGTGCCCAGCTTCTACGGGCAGATCTCCACGCTGACCGGGCTGTTCTACGCCAACGAGCGGATCTACTTCACCAGGTCCGGTGACAGCAACCTGTACTGGCGCTGGTTCAACGTCGACAGCGGCATCATCGGCGCCCAGGTGTTCACCGCCAACGGCGGCCGCAGCTGGACCGACACCGGTGGGCTCTTCGCCAACGGCAACACGCTCTACATCGTGAGCAAGGCCAGTGGCAGGCTCCAGAAGATGGCCTTCACCGGAGTGGCCCCCTCGGGTGCCGTCACCACCGTCGACAGTGGTCGTGACTGGCGCGCCAAGACCGTGTTCATCGGCCCCGGGACGCCCCCACCGAACACTCCTCCCGTCGCAGCGTTCACGGTCAACTGCGCCGAGCGCACCTGCACGGTGAATGCGGCCGGCTCCCGCGACGACGACGGCTCCATCGCGTCGTACGCCTGGAACTACGGCGACGCCACGACTGCCACCGGGGTCACTCCGACGCCGCACCAGTACGCCGTCGACGGCACCTACACGATCACCTTGACGGTCACCGACAACCAGGGTGCCACCCATGCGACCACCCGCGACGTCACCGTCACCGGGCCGCCGGCCCCGACATCGAGTGTGAGCTTCGTGGGACGGGACCAGGTGAGTGGCAACACGACGAACCCGCAGGTGACGATCCCCTCATCGGTGCAGGCAGGGGACCAGCTGCTGCTGATCGGCAGCTACGGCGCTCACGGGCGGTGCTCCGGCGGCGAACCCGGCGGGCTGGACCCGGCTCAAGGACCAGGCCAACGGGACCTTGGAAGGCGTGGTCTGGACCAAGCGCGCCGCCGCAGGGGACGCCGGTGCCACGGTGTCGACGCCGACGCCGCTGATGAAGACCTCGCTCTCGGTGGTGGCCTACCGAGGTGTGGCCGCCAGCGGCGGGATCGCCGACATCCAGAGCGCCTTCGACGGCGGCACCACCGATCACCGGAGCCCGTCAGCGACGGCGCCCGATGCCGGCTGGGTCGTTCAGGCGTGGACGGACAAGTCGTCGGGGACCACCTCGTGGAACCCGCCGAGTGGAGTGACCGTGAGGGGCTCGGTGTTCGGCAGCCAGGGCGGCGGCCAAGCCTCGGCGTTCCTCGTGGACTCGGGTGCCGGGGTGGCGGCTGGGACCTACGGCAACCAGGTCGCGACCACGGATGCGGTCTCCGGCAAGGCGATCTCATGGACCATCACGCTCAAGGACGGGGCCGGGGCTCCGCCGCCGTCGAACACGCCGCCGGTGGCTGACTGGTCTGAGACGCACACCGATCGGGCCTATGACTTCGACGGCTCTGCGTCGACTGACTCTGATGGGTCGATCGCGAGCTATGCCTGGGAGTTCGGTGACGGTGCTACGGGTTCGGGGGTGACGCCGGCGACGCACACCTACGCGGTGGACGGCAGCTACGCGGTCACGTTGACGGTGACCGACAACCTGGGCGCGACCCATGCGAAGACGATGACGGTCGACGCCTCCGGGCCGCCTCCGCCGCCGCCGCCGGCGTCGTCGGTGAGCTTCGTGGGTCGGGACCAGACCAGTGGTAACACCACGACTCCTGCGGTGCGGATCCCGGCGGGGGTGCAGGTCGATGACCAGCTGCTGCTGTTCGGCACCTATGGGGTCAGCGGGGGTGCCCCTGCGGCACCGGCGGGCTGGACGCAGCTGAACGCGGTCTCGAACGGGACCTTCGAGGGTGTGGTGTGGGGCAAGCGGGCGGTGGCTGGTGATGCGGGTTCGACGGTGTCGACGCCGACGCCGCTGATGAAGTCCTCGCTCTCGGTGATGGCCTACCGGGGCGTGGCCTCCACGGGCGGGATCGCCGACGTCCAAGGTTCTGGCGACAGTGGCACGGCCGCGCACGTGAGTCCCGCGGCGACGGCGCCGGAGGGTGGCTGGGTGGTGCAGGTGTGGACGGACAAGTCCTCGGGGACCACCTCGTGGACTCCTCCGTCAGGGGTCACCGTGCGCGGGACGGTGTTCGGCGCCACGGGGGGTGGCCAGGCCTCAGCACTGCTGGTCGACTCCGGTGCCCCGGTCTCCGCTGGGTCCCACGGGAACCAGACGGCTACGACCAACGTGGCCTCGGGCAAGGGCATCGCCTGGACCCTCACTCTCAAGTCGGGGACCGGCGGGCCGCCGCCGCCTCCGTCGAACGCGGCTCCGGTGGCTGACTTCACCGAGACTCACAGCGAGCGCGCCTATGACTTCGACGCCGCTACGTCGAACGACCCCGATGGGTCGATCGCGAGCTATGCGTGGGAGTTCGGTGACGGTGCGACGGGCTCAGGGGTGACGCCGCCGACGCACACCTACGCGGTGGACGGTCCGTACACGGTCACGTTGACGGTGACCGACAACCTCGGCGCTACCGATTCGGCGACGATGACGATTGACGCCTCGGGGTCGCCGCCTCCATCGAACACGCCTCCGGTGGCTGACTGGTCTGAGACGCACGCCGATCGGGCCTATGACTTCGACGGCTCTGCGTCGAACGACCCCGATGGGTCGATCGCGGGCTATGCGTGGGAGTTCGGTGACGGTGCCACCGGCTCAGGGGTGACGCCGGGGACGCACACCTACGCGGTGGACGGTCCGTACACGGTCACGTTGACGGTGACCGACAACCTGGGCGCGACCCATGCGAAGACGATGACGGTTGACGCCTCCGGGCCGCCTCCGCCTCCGCCGCCGGCGTCGTCGGTGAGCTTCGTGGGTCGGGACCAGACCAGTGGGAACACCACGACTCCGCAGGTGCGGATCCCGGCGGGGGTGCAGGTCGATGACCAGCTGCTGCTGTTCGGCACCTATGGGGTCAGTGGGGGGTGCCCCTGCGGCACCGGCCGGCTGGACCCAGCTGAACGCGGTGTCCAACGGGACGTTGGAGGGTGTGGTCTGGGGCAAGCGGGCGGTGGCTGGTGATGCGGGTTCGAACGGTGTCGACGCCGACGCCGCTGATGAAGTCCTCGCTCTCGGTGATGGCCTACCGCGGCGTGGACGCCACGGGTGGCATTGCCGACGTCCAAGGTTCTGGTGACAGCAATACGGCCACGCATGTGAGTCCCGCGGCGACGGCGCCGGAGGGTGGCTGGGTGGTGCAGGTGTGGACGGACAAGTCCTCGGGGACCACCTCATGGACTCCACCGTCGGGGGCCACGGTCCGCGGCACGGTCTTCGGTGCCCAGGGTGGTGGCCAGGCCTCAGCACTGCTGGTCGACTCCGGAGCCGCAGTCTCCGCTGGGTCCTTCGGGAACCAGACGGCCACGACCAACGTGGCCTCGGGCAAGGGCATCGCCTGGACCCTCACGCTCAAGACGGCCCCCTGAGGTCGCACCGCCGGGGCCACTAGGCTGGCCTGGTGAGTGATACCGACGCGGGAAGCCCGCCGTTCGACGACCATGCCCTTGCCGCCTGGGCCGCCACGGAGGCGGGTGAGCTGCTCGAACGCGTGCGCGAACAGGGCCTGACGGGCAAGGCCCTCAAGGATGCCGGGGACCGGTCCGCCCACGAGCTGCTGATGCGGCTGCTCGCCGAGCACCGTCCGGCGGACGCCGTGCTGAGCGAGGAGGGCAAGGACGACAAGGCCCGCCTACATGCCGAGCGGGTGTGGATCGTCGACCCGCTCGACGGCACCCGCGAGTTCTCCGAGCCGCCACGCGACGACTGGGCCGTGCACGTCGCCCTGTGGGAGCGCGGCGAGCTGGTGGCGGGAGCGGTGGCCCAGCCCGGTATCGGCACCACGTTCCACACCGGTCAGGCCCCCGCTGGTGCCGACGTCGACCGCTCCTCGACCGCGACTGGTGGTCTCGCGGACGCGACCGCCGAACTTCGTCAAGGCGCTCGCGGAGGAGATCGACGCCGAGCTCGTGCCGATGGGATCCGCGGGAGCAAAGGCGATGTCGGTCATCCGTGACGTCAGCGACGCCTACGTGCACGCCGGTGGTCAGTACGAATGGGACTCCGCTGCCCCGGTCGCCGTGGCTCGATCGGCGGGGCTCTTCACCTCGCGCGTCGACGGGTCGCCACTGATCTACAACCAGGACGACGTCTTGTTGCCGGACCTGGTCATCTGTCGGCCCGAGCTGGCCGAGCAGATCCTGGAGTTCGTCCGCCGGCACGGCACCGACTGAGCCAGCCAGTGGGCACTCCGGCGGTCGAGATCGAGGTCGACGACAAGGTGATTCGCATCACCAATCCCGACCGCGTCTACTTCCCGGCGCGTGGTGAGACGAAGCTCGACCTGGTCGAGTACTACCTCTCGGTCGGCGACGGGATCGTCAACGCGCTGCGTGAACGGCCGTGCATGCTGCACCGCTTCCCCACCGGTGTCACCGGGGAGAAGGTGCACCAGAAGCGGCTGCCCAAGGGTGCTCCGCCGTGGATGGAGACCGTCCGGGTGCACTTCCCGCGCTGGAACCGCACGGCCGACGAGCTGTGCGTCACCGAGCTGGCGCAGGTGGTGTGGGCGGTGCAGATGAGCACCGTGGAGTTCCACCCGTGGAACAGCCGTCGCCTCGACACCGAGAAGCCGGACGAGTGGCGCATCGATCTGGATCCCGGCCCGGACTGCCCGTGGTCCACCGTGCAGCGGGTCGCGCACGTCGCTCACGAAGTGCTGGACGAGCTCGGTGCCGTCGGCTTCCCCAAGACCAGCGGTGGATCGGGCATGCACATCTACGTGCGGATCACTCCAGATCACGGCTTCAAGGACGTACGCCGTGCCGCGCTGGCGTTCGCCCGCGAGGTGGAGCGGCGATCGAGTGAGGTGACCACGACCTGGTGGCGCAAGGACCGCGATCCAGCCCAGCTGTTCGTCGACTACAACCAGAACGCCCGTGACCACACGATCGCCGCTGCCTACTCGGTTCGAGGCAACCCCGAGGGCACCGTGAGCACGCCGGTCGAGTGGGCGGAAATAGACCAGTGCCACCCCGAGGATTTCACCATCGCGACGGTCCCCGGACGGTTTGCCGAGATCGGTGACCTGCACGGCCGGATCGATGACGCCGTCTTCGACCTCTCCCCGCTCATAGAATGGGCAAATCGGGACGAATCAGCGGGCCAGGAGGGTCCCGGTCGAACCCTGACCTACTGCAAAGTAGGACACACCCGTCGGTGGGTCACTGCAGCGCCACTGTGGTTGAACGCTCATTAGACATAGCCCATCTGGATTATGTGGGGTAGTCCGTTCGGGCTACAGTCGCGCCTTTGTGCGACACAGGGCCGGTCGTCAGTCTCGGAATGTGCGAGCCGGCATTCACGAGAGGACCCCCCCATGCTCGATCCCAAACAGTCCCGGTTCCAGAGACGTAGCGGCTGGAAGACCGTGCGCTTGACGCACTGGTTCCTGGGTGCCGCCGTTGCCACGGCACTGGTCGTCCAGACCAACGCGGCCTCCGTCCCGGCCGAGGACGTCCAGCCGGTAGCCGCCCCCACGGGCTGCTCGGTGGACTCACTGCTGCGGCCCACGTGTGGCAAGACCCTCTCCGGGGTCTACGTCCGCCCCCGCAACGGTGAGAGCCGCTCGGTGGCGCTGCGCGACTTCGAGAACCTGACCGGCCACAAGACCCAGATCGTCCACCACTTCTACAAGGGCGACCGGCTCTTCCCGAACAACCAGGAGATGGCGTCGTTCAAGCAGGACGGCGCCGAGCGGCTGCTGCTGGCCAACTGGAAGGTGGCCATCGGCCACACCTGGGCCTCGGTCGCCCGGGGCGCCGCGGACGCTCGCATCATCCGGCAGGCGCGGCACATGCGCGACACCTTCCCCACCAAGTTCTTCCTGGCGATCCACCACGAGCCCGAGAACGAGGTGAACCAGACGCCTGGTTCCGGGTACACGGCCAAGGACTACGCCGCGATGCAGCGCCGGGTCATCGACGTGCTGCGACGCAACGGCGCCACCAACTTCGTGCCGGTCCTGAACCTGATGGGCTCGCAGAAGTGGGCGGACAAGCCTTGGTTCAGCGATCTGTACCCCGGCGACAACTACGTCGGCTGGTTCGGCTTCGACTCCTACGTCGCCAAGGACCTCGGTCTCCAGGAGGGCTACTTCCCGGAGATGATGGGACGCCACTACGGCCGCTCGTCATGGCGCGGTGCCTACGACTGGGCCACCAAGAACTACCCCGGCAAGCCCATCATGCTGGCCGAGTGGGGCGTGGGCGAGAAGCCCGGCGACAACAGCTACAAGGACAAGTTCTTCTCCTCGACCGGGTCGACCATCAAGGACTACCCCGCGCTCAAGGCGCTGGTGTACTTCAACAACCACGACGCCTTCCGCGCAGGTGACGTGCGGGTGAACACCACGACTGCCAGCCTCAACGGCTACAAGTCGATGCTGCGCAGCTTCGCCACCGGGTCGAAGACGGTGTCGGGCAACGCTCCGGAGCCGACTCCGCCGGCGGCTCCGTCGTCGCCGTCGTCGCCGTCGTCGTCGTCGGTGAGCTTCGTGGGCCGGGACCAAGCCAGTGGGAACACCACGACTCCGCAGGTGCGGATCCCCTCGGGAGTGCAGGTCGGTGACCAGCTGCTGCTGTTCGGCAGCTATGGCGTCCGTGGGGGCGCCCCTGCGGCACCGGCGGGCTGGACCAAGCTGGACGACGTGTCCAACGGGACGTTGGAAGGGGTGGTCTGGGGCAAGCGCGCGGCCGCTGGTGATGCGGGCTCGACGCTCTCGACCCCGACGCCGCTGATGAAGTCCTCGCTCTCGGTGATGGCCTACCGCGGCGTGGCCTCCACGGGTGGGGTAGCCGAGGTGCAGGGCTACGGCGATAGCGGCACGGCCAAGCACGCAAGCCCCGCGGCGAACGCGCCCGATGATGCCTGGGTGGTGCAGGTGTGGATGGACAAGTCCGCGGGCACCACCTCGTGGACTCCTCCGTCCGGGGTCACTGTCCGCGGCACGGAGTTCGGTGCCAAGGGAGGTGGCAGGGCCTCGGCACTGCTGGTCGACTCCGGCGCCCCGGTCTCGGCTGGGTCTCACGGCAACCAGACGGCCACGACCGATGCGGTCTCGGGCAAGGGCATCGCCTGGACCCTCACGCTCAAGACGGCCTCCTGAGCTCCCACCGCCGGGACTGAAGATGCGGGGACCGGTCCGCCTACGAGCTGCTGATGCGGCTGCTCGTGGGCGGACCGTCCTGCGGACGAGTGGGCCGTGCATGGCGCCTGAGGGAAAGCGCGGCGAGCTGGTGGCGGGTCGAGTGGGCGGAAATAGACCAGTTCCGACCCGGGGATCTCACCATCACGACGTACCGGGACGGGTCGCCGGCTCGGTGATCTGCACCACCGCAGAGACGACGACAACCACGGACTCTCCCCGCTCACAGGGCGGGCAAACCGGGACGAAACGACTTAGGGAGAGGTGCCTGCGGCACCCCGACCTACTGCAAAGTAGGACACACCCGACCTGCTGCCCCGAGTAGGTCCCTGGTTGAACCTTCACTAGACATAGCCCATCTGGATTTTGTGGGGTAGTCCGTTCGGGCTACAGTCGCGCCTTTGTGCGACATAGGGCCGGTCGTCAGTCTCGGAATGTGCGAGCCGGCATTCACGAGAGGACCCCCCATGCTCGATCCCAAACAGTCCCGGTTCCAGAGACGCAGCGGCTGGAAGACCGTGCGCCTGACGCACTGGTTCCTGGGTGCCGCCGTTGCCACGGCACTGGTCGTCCAGACCAGCGCGGCCTCCGCTCCGGCCGAGGACATCAAGCCCGTAGCCTCCCCCACGGGCTGCGCGGTCGACTCCCTGCTGCGACCCACGTGTGGCAAGACCCTCTCCGGGGTCTACGTCCGGCCCCGCAACGGCGAGAGCCGCCAGGTCGCGCTGCGCAACTTCGAGAACCTGACCGGCCACAAGACCCAGATCGTCCACCACTTCTACACCGGTGACCGCCTGTTCCCGAACTCGAAGGAGATCGGCTCGCTGAAGCAGGACGGCGCCGAGCGGCTGCTGCTGGCCAACTGGAAGGTGGCCAAGGGTTACACGTGGGCCAAGGTCGCCCGCGGGGATGCTGACGCCCGCATCATCCGGCAGGCGCGCTACATGCGTGACCACTTCCCCACCAAGTTCTTTCTCGCGATCCACCACGAGCCCGAGAACGAGGTGAACCAGACGCCTGGTTCCGGGTACACGGCCAAGGACTACGCGGCCATGCAGCGCCGGGTCATCAACGTGCTGCGCGCCAACGGCGGTGCCAACTTCGTGCCGGTCCTGAACCTGATGGGCTCGCAGAAGTGGGCGGACAAGCCTTGGTTCAGCGATCTGTACCCCGGGGACAACTACGTCGGCTGGTTCGGCTTCGACTCCTACGTCGCCAAGGACCTCGGTCTCCAGGAGGGCTACTTCCCGGAGATGATGGGACGCCACTACGGCCGCTCGTCATGGCGCGGTGCCTACGACTGGGCCACCAAGAACTACCCCGGCAAGCCCATCATGCTGGCCGAGTGGGGCGTGGGCGAGAAGCCCGGCGACAGCGGCTACAAGGGCAAGTTCTTCTCCTCGGCAGGAGCGACCATGAGGGACTACCCCGCGCTCAAGGCGCTGGTGTACTTCAACAACCACGACGCCTTCCGCGCAGGTGACGTGCGGGTGAACACCACGACTGCCAGCCTCAACGGCTACAAGTCGATGCTGCGCAGCTTCGCCACGGCGCGCTGACCCGTCCACGACCGAGCAGGGCCCGGCCGGCTGCCGCCGACCGGGCCCTGTGTCGTCGGGCCCTGTGTCGTCGCTGTACAAGACGGCACTTTGTGTCAAGTTACTCGCGAGTCTAGGCTGCCTCCATGACGGTGCAGCCCGACCCGGCCCGACGCTCGGGTTGCGGGACGAGACCGACGCGAGGGCGACGACCGCCGGCCCCCTTGGTGAAGAAGTGGGGACGCGCATGAGTACTCCTGAGCCAGCTGTCGACTCGTCCACGTCCGAGAGTTCCGTCGACAGCGGCTACGACTACGACGTGGCCATCATCGGATCCGGTTTCGGCGGATCGGTCAGCGCGCTGCGCCTGGTCGAGAAGGGCTACCGGGTCGCGGTGATCGAGGCCGGCGCGCGGTTCGCTGACGAGGACTTCGCGAAGACCTCGTTCGACCTGAGGAAGTTCCTGTTCCGGCCAGAGCTCGGGTGCTACGGCATCCAGCGGATCGATGCCGTCCGGGACTCGCTGATCCTGGCCGGCGCCGGGGTCGGCGGTGGTTCGCTGGTCTATGCGAACACGCTCTATGAGCCCCTCGAGGCGTTCTACCGCGATGCTCAGTGGCGCGACATCACCGACTGGCGTGCCGAGCTGGCCCCCTACTACGACCAGGCCAAGCGCATGCTCGGCGTCGTGGAGAACCCGCTGCGGACTCCCTCTGACGATGTGATGGAGAAGATCGCGCACGACCTCGGAGTCGGCGACACCTTCCACGCCACCCCGGTCGGGGTCTTCTTCGGGCAGCCGGACACCCGCCGAGGGGAGCGGGTGGACGACCCGTACTTCGGGGGCGTCGGACCCGAGCGAAACACCTGTATCGCCTGCGGGAACTGCATGGTGGGCTGCCGAGACAACGCGAAGAACACGCTGGTGAAGAACTACCTCTACCTGGCCGAGCAGCGCGGCGCGAAGGTGATGCCGCTCAGCACGGTGACGCGAGTGCGTCCGGGCCCCGACGGTGGCTACGAGCTGAGCCTGAAGTTCACCAAGGCCAAGCGGGCGACCCCGGCCTCGACGAAGACCATCTCCGCCGAGCAGGTCATCTTCGCCGCTGCGGCGATCGGCACGCAGAAGCTGCTCCACCGGATGAAGGCGGAGGGGCACCTGCCCCGCCTGTCCGACCGCCTGGGGTTCTTGTCGCGCACCAACTCCGAGTCCATTCTCGGGGCCATCGCGCCCGACGCCTCGGTCGACTACAGCTACGGCATCGCCATCACCTCCTCCTTCCACCCCGACGAGGACACCCACGTCGAGCCGGTTCGCTACGGCAAGGGCAGCAACGCCATGGCGATGCTGCAGACGGTGCTCACCGACGGTGACGGGCCCGGTCCTCGCTGGCGCACCTGGCTCAAGGAGATGTGGAACGAGCGTCGCCGGGTGGCCGACCTGTACGACCTCAGGCACTGGTCGGAGCGCACGATCGTCGCTCTGGTCATGCAGACCCTGGACAACTCGATCACCACCTACCCCAAGCGGATTCCGGGCACCAAGAGGTGGCGCCTCACCTCGCGCCAGGGACACGGTGAGCCCAATCCCACGTGGATCCCGGTCGCGAACAAGGTCGTGCGCATGATGGCCGCGAACATGGGAGGTACGGCGGGTGGGTCGATCGGCGAGCCGTTCAACATGCCGATGACCGCCCACTTCATCGGCGGCTGCGCCATCGCCGAGACACCCGAGAAGGGCGTGATCGACGCCTATCAGCGGGTCTACGGCTATGCCGGCCTGCACGTGGCCGACGGGTCGGCGATCTCGGCGAACCTCGGGGTGAACCCTTCGCTGACGATCACGGCGCAGGCCGAGCGCGCGATGTCGCTGTGGCCCAACAAGGGAGAGCCCGACCCACGCCCGGAGATGGGAGCGAAGTACGTGCGCATCACTCCGGTCCCGCCGAACCATCCGGTGGTCCCGGAGTCCGCCCCGGCCGCGCTGCGGCTGCCGATCGTCGAGCGTCAGCTGACCGGTGCCGGACCCGAACCAGGGCCCGGCCGGGGAGGGAGTGGGCCGGACCCTGGGTGAGTCCGCAGGTGCGGACCGGGCCAGATCCGTCGCGGGGGAAGCCGATCACCGGATCTGTGAGGACAAACGAGGACGGTCCGGCCGAGTTATGCGCACCCGGGCAGAATCTCGCGATATTCCTCTGGCAGACTCGTGGCACCGCCGATGACCCGCTGAAAGGCCCCCCTTGAACGACCACGACCTCGTTCTCGTCGTCGACTTCGGCGCTCAGTACGCCCAGCTGATCGCTCGCCGGGTGCGCGAGGCCAAGGTGTACTCCGAGATCGTCCCCCACACGATGCCCGTCAGCGAGATGCTGGCCCGCAACCCGGCTGCGATCGTGCTCTCCGGCGGCCCGTCCTCGGTCTACGCGGCGGGTGCCCCGGCCGTGGACCCGGCCCTGTTCGAGGCCGAGGTCCCCGTCTTCGGGATGTGCTACGGCTTCCAGGCGATGGCCCAGGTCCTCGGCGGGGAGGTGGCCCACACCGGCATCTCCGAGTTCGGGCGCACCCCGGTCGAGGTCACCGACCCGGGCACCCTGCTCGCCGGCATTCCGAGGGAGCACCGGGTCTGGATGTCGCACGGTGACTCCGTACGCCGGGCACCGGACGGGTTCCAGGTGCTGGCCGCGACGGCGGCGACGCCGGTGGCGGCCTTCGAGAACACCGAGCGTCGCCTCGCCGGGGTGCAGTGGCACCCGGAGGTGATGCACACCGAGCACGGTCAGCAGGTTCTCGAGCACTTCCTGCACGACATCGCCGGCTGTCGACCCACCTGGACGATGGTCAACATCGTCGAGGAGCAGATCGAGCGCATCCGGGAGCAGATCGGGGACACCGGGCGAGCGATCTGCGGCCTCTCGGGCGGGGTCGACTCGGCGGTCGCGGCTGCCGTCGTGCAGCGAGCCATCGGCGACCGGCTGACGTGCGTGTTCGTCGACCACGGCCTGCTGCGCAAGGGTGAGGCCGAGCAGGTGGAGCGCGACTTCGTCGCGGCCACGGGCGTCGACCTGCATGTCGTGGACGCAGAGAAGCGCTTCCTCGACGCCCTCGCGGGCGTCAGTGACCCCGAGGAGAAGCGCAAGATCATCGGCCGGGAGTTCATCCGGGTCTTCGAGGCCGCCGAGGCCGACGTGCTGGCCTCCTCCATGGCCGAGGAGGGCACCAAGGTCGCCTACCTGGTCCAGGGAACGCTGTACCCCGACGTCGTGGAGTCCGGCGGGGGAGCCGGCACCTCGAACATCAAGTCCCACCACAACGTGGGCGGACTTCCCGACGACCTGGAGTTCGACCTCGTCGAGCCCCTGCGCACGCTGTTCAAGGACGAGGTGCGACTCGTGGGCGAGCAGCTGGGACTGCCGTCGGAGATCGTCTGGCGGCATCCGTTCCCGGGCCCCGGACTGGCCATCCGGATCATCGGCGCCGTCGACCGAGAGCGTCTGGACATCCTGCGCGAGGCGGACGCGATCGCCCGCGAGGAGCTGACCCGATCCGGCCTGGACCGGGAGATCTGGCAGTTCCCGGTGGTGCTGCTGGCCGATGTGCGCTCCGTCGGGGTCCAGGGCGACGGACGCACCTACGGGCATCCGGTCGTACTCCGCCCGGTGACCTCGGAGGACGCGATGACCGCGGACTGGGCACGGGTGCCCTACGACGTGCTGGAGATCATCTCGACCCGGATCACCAACGAGGTTCGCGAGGTGAATCGGGTGACGCTCGACATCACCAGCAAGCCCCCCGGCACCATCGAGTGGGAGTAAGTCGCGCGCGGACCAGACCGGGTGAGCTCCCGAGTTCGTAGACTCCAGGGTACACCAAGTGTGAGGGGGAGCGATGAGCCTGGTTGCCTCGGTGCGCAAACAGGTCCGCAACCGCCTCATCGCGCGGGCGGGCGGCATCGACTTCTCCCGACTCGAGCGGGTGCCGGACGCGCTCTCGTGGCCCCTGCTGCGCGAGGCGGCGGCGCCCAGCGCCCGCCTGTCCGCGATGCGCGAGGCCGATCCTGTGCAACGGCTGGCCGCGTCTCCTCGGGCTGGAGGTCTGGCTGGTCACGGGTGATGCCGAGTCGCGGGAGGTGCTCGCCGACACCACGTCGTACTCCACCGACATCCGTCCCTACATGGGCACCAGCGGCTCGTTGACCGAGGGCGACTTCGGGGGACTCGGGTTCACCGACCCGCCTGAGCACTCCAGGCTCCGCCGGCTGCTCACCCCGGAGTTCACGATGCGGCGCCTGGAGCGGTTGCGGCCGGCGATCGGGTCGATCGTGGAGCAGCAGCTGAACGAGATCGAGCGGGCCGCCTCGCAGCGGCGGCGTCGACCTGGTGCCGACCTTCGCCTTCCCGGTCCCCTTCCTGGTCATCTGTGACCTGCTGGGACTGCCGGACGAGAGGCGGGAGAGGTTCAGCTCCCTTGCCACCGCACGGTTCGACCTCTCTCGGGGCGCGCAGAGCTCGATCGGCGCCATCGGTGGGTCCCGGGAGTTCCTGCTGGCCGAGACCGGCGCGGCAGCGGACCCACCCCGGCCCGGGCCTGATCGGCCAGATCATCCGTGAGCACGGCGACCAGATCAGCGACTTCGACCTGGGCGGCCTCGCCGACGGAGTGTTCACCGGAGGGCTGGAGACCAGCGCGTCCATGCTGGCCCTGGGCACCGCGTGGCTGCTCGAGGACCGCGAGCTGTGGCACCGCCTCGCCGAGGACCCCACCGTCCGCCGGCCCGATCGTGGATGAGCTGCTGCGCCTGCTCTCGGTGGTGCAGGTCGCCTTTCCGCGCTTCGTCAAGCGCGACGTGGTCATCGGCGGGCACCACATCGCCGCAGGCTCGGTCGTGGTGTGCTCGCTTCCCGCAGCCAACCGGGACCCCCGCCGAACCGCAGGAGACGACCTCGATCTCGAGCGGGCACACCCCTCGCACCTGGCCTTCGGGCACGGCTTCCATCGCTGTGTCGGGGCCGAGCTGGCGCGGATGGAGCTGAAGCTGGCGTTTCCGGCCCTGGCCCGCCGCTTCCCGGACATGCGGCTGGCAGTGCCCGTGCAGGAGCTCGACTACCGCAGGCTCAGCCTGGTGCACGGCGTCAACGCCCTGCCGGTCCACCTCGGCTGACGCAGCTCGCGGCGGCTACCCGGTGGCTGTGACGGGCGATCGGTCACGGGCGGCTCTCGGGGAGCAGGTCGGTCGCCTCGATGGCCAGCTGGAGGGCGCCCAGCGAGGAGGCGCGGTCGCCCAGCGAGGCCACCAGGACCGGGGTGGTCGCCGCTCCGGCGAGCACGTGCCGCCGCAGCCCGAGCCGGGCGGAGTCCAGGAGCAGGTCGCCTGCGTGAGACATGTCGCCGCCGACGAGGATCACGCCGGGGTTGATCAGGTTGGTGACCGCGGCGAGCCCCCAGCCGAGGTGGATGCCGGCGTCCTCGAAGACGCGCAGGGCGGAGACGTTGCCGCTCCGGGCGGCCGTCGATGATGTCGTCGATCCCCGCACCGGGCAGCTGCTCGGCCATCATCGCCAGGGCCGTCCCGGTGGCGGCGTACGCCTCCAGGCAGCCGCGGCTGCCGCACCGGCACAGCGGGCCCCGCTCGTCCAGGGTGAGGTGGCCGATCTCCCCGGCCGTGCCGTTGCTGCCGTGGAAGATGTGACCGTCGAGGATCAGGCCGGCGCCGACGCCGGAGGAGACCTTGACGAACACCACGTTGTCGTGGCCCCGGCCCAGCCCGCGTCGGTGCTCGGCCAGCGCGCCGAGGTTGGCGTCGTTCTCCACGTGCACCACCGCGCCCGAGGGCCTCGGCAGCGGACTCGCGCACGTTGAGCCCCTCCCACGCGGGCAGGATCGCGGAGGCCAGCACGACGTCGTCGGTGATGGGAGCCGGCAGTCCCATGCCGATGCTGCGCACCTCGGAGCGGGCCGCGCCGAGCGTGGCGAGCAGCTCCTCGAGCAGCTGCCCGGCGCGGGCGAGGCCGACCTCGTGCGTCAGGCTGGCGTCGATCCGCACGCGGGCCTCGCCGAGGACCTGCCCGGCCATGTTCCCCAGGACGACGGCCAGGTGCCGGTGCCCGAAGTCGACTCCGACCGCGAGTCCCGCGCCCCGCGCCAACCGGACGGTGGTCCCACGTCGACCCGACCCCGGCACGGTGGTGACGATGTCGTGGGCAGCGAGGTCCCGCACGATGCTGGAGACCGTGCCGGCGGCCAGCCCGGTCTCCCGGATCAGGTCGGCCTGGGTCACCACCGCAGAGCCGTGCTCGAGCAGGGTGGCCAGCACCCGCCGCTGGTTGGCCAGCCGCAGCGAGGTCGCCGAGCTCGGCGACTCGGCGTTCGACATGCGCGCATGGGCTGGCATGTGCGCACAGACTGCGCTACTCGCGCGTTGTCGTCAAGGGTGACCACAAAATCGGACAGATTGCCACTGATATAGGTTCGTTGTCTTCAAGTCTTGACGACAACGCGTGTGATGGACGACACTTCGGAAGTCAGGCCACCCGGGCCCCAACACCAGGAGGAAACCAAGTGTCGATCTCTATGCGGCGAGTCATCGTCGGCAGCGCGGCCGTGATGGTCGGGCTCAGTGGCCTCGCGGCCTGCGGCAGCCCGAACAGCTCCGAGAGCGGGGGCTCCGGCGAGAGCTCCAAGACCATCGCGCTGATGCTGCCCGAGACCAAGACGACTCGCTACGAGTCCTTCGACAAGCCGCTCTTCGAGGCGAAGGTCGCCGAGCTGTGCAGCGACTGCACGGTGAAGTACTACAACGCCGACCAGGACGAGCAGAAGCAGTCGCAGCAGCTCGACGCTGCCGTCGCTGCCGGAGCCAAGACGATCGTGCTCGATCCCGTGAACGGCGACGGCGCCGGCGGCATGGTCACGACCGCGAACGACTCGGGTGCCAAGGTCATCGCCTACGACCGGTTCATCCCGGGCGCGGACTACTACATGTCCTTCGACAACGAGACCGTCGGCAAGCTCCAGGCGCAGGCCCTCGTGGACGCGATGGGGGACAAGGGCGGCATCCTGCAGCTCAACGGCGCGCCCAGCGACCCGAACGCGGCACAGTTCAAGGCGGGCGCGAACAGCGTGCTGGAGACCTCCGGCGTCGAGCTGCTGACCACCGCCTACGACAACCCGGACTGGAGCCCGGACAACGCCCAGAAGTACGTCACCGACCAGCTCGGCAAGTTCAAGGCCGACGAGATCAACGGCGTCTACGCCGCCAACGACGGCCAGGCCGGTGGCGTGATCGCCGCGCTGAAGAGCGCCGGGGTCAAGGACCTTCCCCCCGTGACCGGCCAGGACGCCGAGCTCGCCGCCATCCAGCGGATCATCGCCGGCGAGCAGGCCATGACGGTCTACAAGCCCTACCCGATCGAGGCCGAGACGGCTGCCGAGGTCGCGGTGAAGCTCGCCAACGGCGAGGACGTCGGCGAGACCACCGACTTCAAGGGCGTCAAGTCGTTCATCTTCGACCCGACCGTGGTCACCAAGGAGAACGTCGCCGACACCGTCGTCAAGGACGGCCTCTACGAGGTGGCTGACATCTGCACCGCCGAGTACGCCGCCGCCTGCAAGGCTGCGAACATCTCCTGATGTCTGCGGCCCAGGTGAACGAGGCGCCGGTCGGGGACGTGGTTCTGTCCCTGACCGGCGTGAACAAGCGATTCGGAGCGGTCCAGGCCCTCACCGACGTGCACATGCACGTGCGCGCCGGTGAGGTCGTGGCCCTGGTCGGCGACAACGGCGCCGGCAAGTCCACACTGGTCAAGGTGATCTCCGGGGTGTACACCCCGGACAGTGGCCAGATCGTCTTCGACGGGAAGCCGGTGACCCCGAAGGGCCCCTCGCACGCCCAGGACCTGGGTATCGCGACGGTCTTCCAGGACCTCGCCCTGTGCGACAACCTGGACGTGGTCGCCAACCTCTACCTGGGTCAGGAGCACCTGTTCCAGGGGCTCATCGACGAGGTCTCGATGGAGAAGGAGTCGTGGCGGCTGCTGCGCTCACTGTCCGCGAAGATCCCCTCGGTGCGGATCCCGATCGCCGCGCTGTCCGGTGGCCAGCGCCAGACGGTGGCGATCGCGCGCAGTCTTGTCGGGGCACCCAAGGTGGTCATGCTCGACGAGCCGACCGCCGCTCTCGGGGTGGCCCAGACGGCGGAGGTGCTCAACCTGATCGAGCGCCTGCGCGAGCAGGGCCTCGGCGTGATCCTGATCAGCCACAACATGGCCGACGTACAGGCGGTCGCGGACCGGATCGTGGTGATGCGGCTCGGTCGCAACTCCGCGGAGTTCAACGTGCAGGAGGCGACCACCCAACAGCTGGTCGCCGCGATCACCGGTGCCTCGGACAATGTCGTGGCGGAGCGCAGCAAGCGTCGTGGAGGCGAAGATGAGTAACGCAGACGTGGGTGCCGCCGACGAGGTGGGCCCGGCCGTCCCCATCCCGGCCGACATGACCGACGAGCGCCTGATCCAGCATCAGGGCCTGTCCGGTTGGTGGCAGTCGACGCTGAACCGCCTCAAGGGCGGTGACCTGGGCAACTTCCCGGTCATCCTCGGCCTGGTGGTGATCTCGCTGTTCTTCTACATCCAGGAGCCGACGTTCCTCTCGTCGTTCAGCCTGGTGAGCATCACCCGGTTCGCGGCCCCGCTGGGGATCATCGCCCTGGGCATCGTGCTGGTGCTGCTGCTCGGTGAGATCGACCTCTCGGTCGGCTCGGTCAGCGGGCTCGCCTCGGTGGTCACCACGGTGCAGCTGGTCCGGCACGACCAGCCGCTGCTCCTGGCCCTGCTCGCCGGCATCGCCACCGGCGTGGCGGTCGGCGCGCTGTACTCGGTGCTCTACGTCAAGCTCGGCGTGCCCAGCTTCGTGATCACCTTGGCCGGTCTGCTCGGCTTCCAGGGCCTGCTGCTCTACGTGTTGGGGTCCCAAGGCACGATCAACCTGCCCAACGACTCGGCGCTGGTGTCCTTCGCCCGCGGCTACGTCAGCGGGCCGCTGTCCTACGTCCTGGTGATCGCGATCGCGGCGGCGTACTTCGCCTCCCACTTCGTGGGGATCCAACGCCGTCGCAAGGCCGAGCTGAGCCCGCCGTCGACGACTCTGCTGATCGTCAAGACGGCTGCGATGACGGTCGGCCTGCTGTTCCTCACCTGGTACATGCAGCAGGGCACCGGCCGCGGCTGGAGCTACCTGTGGGTGCTGTTCGTGGCCATGGTCGTGGCGATGGACATCGCTCTCCGCAAGACCCGTTGGGGCCGGCACCTCTTTGCCGTCGGTGGCAACGAGGAGGCGGCGCGACGCTCGGGCATCAACGTGGGCCGGATCTACACCTCGGTCTTCGTGCTCTGCTCGACCTTCGCGGCGATCGGCGGGCTGCTCGCCGCGGCCAGGCTGACCTCGGTGTCGCAGAGCAGCGGCACCGGTGACACCAACCTGACCGCGATCGCAGCGGCGGTGATCGGTGGCACCTCGCTGTTCGGTGGCCGTGGCTCGGCGTACTCGGCGATGCTGGGCATCATCGTGCTGCAGGCCATCATCACCGGCCTGAACCTGCTCGGGGTCGACTCCTCGGTGCGGTTCATGGTCACCGGTGGAGTGCTCCTGCTGGCGGTGGCGATCGACTCGGTGTCGCGTCGGGCGCGCTCCAGCAGCGGTCGCGGCTGAGCATCCCCGTGCAGTCTGCGCCCGGTCCCGGTGGGGTCGGGCGCAGTCTGCTTCTGGGGGGTCAGTGCGGGATCGCGCCGTAGGTCGTGTCGCGCTGGCGCACCGGACGACCGATTCCGCCCGCGATCTCCGTGAGCTCGGCGACGGTCTTCGCCGAACCGTGCTCGGAGCCGGCCATCCGGGAGATGGTCTCCTCCATCAGCGTGCCGCCCACGTCGTTGGCCCCGGCGCCGAGCATGGCGCGGGTGCCTTCGACACCGAGCTTGACCCAGCTGGTCTGGATGTTCTCGATGCGCCCGTGGAGCATGATCCGGGCCAAGGCGTGAACGGCGAGGTTGTCGCGCAGAGTCGGGCCCGGACGGGCGACTCCCGCCAGGTAGATGGGCGAGGAGGTGTGCACGAAGGGAAGCGGCACGAACTCGGTGAACCCGCCCAGTCCCTCCTCCAGCGCGCTGTCCTGGATCCGGCTGAGCACGCGGAGGTGCTGCACCCAGTGGCGCGGGTTGTCCACGTGGCCGTACATCATCGTCGAGCTCGACCGGACTCCGACGCGGTGCGCGGTGGTGACCACCTCGATCCAGGTCCGGGTGGGCAGCTTGCCCTTGGTCAGGATCCACCGAACCTCGTCGTCCAGGATCTCCGCCGCGGTGCCGGGGATGGTGTCGAGCCCGGACTCGCGGGCCTTGATCAGGAAGTCCTCGAAGGACAACCCGGTCCGGCTGGACCCGTTGACGATCTCCATCGGGGAGAACGCGTGCACGTGCATCCCGGGCACGCGTTGCTTCACCGCCGCGGCCAGGTCGAAGTAGGCGGTGCCCGGGAGCTCGGGATCGATGCCGCCCTGCATGCAGACCTCGGTCGCGCCCAGTGCCCAGGCTTCCTCGGCGCGGTCGGCGACCTGGCTCAGGGAGAGCGAGTACGCGTCCGCGTCGGTACGCCGTTGCGCGAAGGCACAGAAGCGGCAGCCGACGTAGCAGACGTTGGTGAAGTTGATGTTGCGGTTGACCACGTAGGTGACCGCCTCACCGACGCTCTGCCGGCGCAGCTCGTCCGCCAGCCGGCACACCTGGTCGAGCAGCTCGCCCTCGGCGGTCATCAAGGTCAGGGCATGGGCGTCGGACAGGCCTCCGGGGTCCCTCTCCGCTGCCCGCAGCGCCTCGATCCCGGAGCGTTCGAGGCGTTCGGGTCGGAGGTCGGCCGGCGCTGCGACCGGGTCGGTGCGGATCGATGCCTTGAGCGAGTCCCAGTCGCCGTAGACGTCGTCGAAGTCGGAGCGGCGGTCATGGGTGCGCCCCTCGGTGTCGACGGCCGTGTGCAGGTCGGTGCGACCCGAGCCTGATCCCACTGCGGCGAAACCGCCGTCCGGCTCCTGCCACGGCTGGCCGGTCGGCCGGACGTCGTCGCGAAGCAGCCCGTCGGGACCAGCCAGCGCTGCGACGTGGGCCGAGACTCGGGGATCGATCCACGGCTCGCCGGTCACGACGTACTCAGGATGAGCAGTCAGCCGTCCGCGCAGGGTGAGGCCGGCCGACTGCGTGACCGAGCGCAGGCGCTCCACCGAGGGCCATGGCCTCTCCGGGTTGACGTGGTCGGGCGTCAGCGGAGACACCCCACCCCAGTCGTCGATGCCGGCATCGAGGAGGGCGCGACACTCGGCGAGGTCGACCAGGTTGGGAGGAGCCTGGATCCGTGCCTTCGGGCCGAGCACGAGCCGGGTGACCGCGATGGCCGCGACATGCTCGCTGCGGGAGAGGTCGTCCACGTGGCGCATCGCGGTGTCCGGCTTGGCGCGGAAGTTCTGCACGATGACTTCCTGGACATGACCGTACTGACGCGCGATCCGGCGCAGCTCGAAGATCGACTCCGCTCGCTCATCGAGGCTCTCGCCGATGCCGATCAGCAGGCCCGTGGTGAACGGGATCGAGAGCCGGCCGGCGTCCTCGAGGACCCGCACGCGCACGGCGGGGTCCTTGTCCGGCGAGCCGTGATGGGGCCGGCCCTTCTCCTCGAACAACCGTCGCGAGGTCGTCTCGAGCATCATCCCCATCGACGGGGCGACCGGCTTGAGCCGGTTCATCTCCTCCCACGACATCACGCCGGGGTTGAGGTGGGGCAGCAGCCCGGTCTCCTCGAGGACCCTGATCGCCATGGCGCGCACGTAGGCCAGGGTCGAGTCGTAGCCCTGCGCGTCCAGCCACGACTGCGCCTCTGGCCACCGATCCTCGGGGCGGTCACCCAGGGTGAACAACGCCTCGGCGCAGCCCAGGTCGGCTCCCTGGCGCGCGAGGTCGAGGATCTCGTCCGGGGTGAGGTACGGCGCCTGCTGGGTGCGCTCGAGCGCTCCCGGGGTGGTCACGAAGGTGCAGTAGTGACAGCGGTCGCGGCACAGCCGAGTGACCGGGATGAACACCTTGGGGGAGTAGGTCACGGTGCCGGGTCGCCCGGCGGCCTCGAGGCCGGCATCGCGGACACGGGCGGCCACCGCCGCTCAGCCGGACGAGATCCTCGCCTCGCGCCGCGAGCAGCACCGCGGCCTCGCCCGGATCGAGCGCTGCACCGCGCTCCGCCCGCGCGATCGCGCGGCGGGTCTGCTGGGGGGTGGGGCCGACCATGGGATCGCTCATCGTCGTTCAGGCTAGCCGCCACCCGGCGACCGCGTCCGGGTGGCTGGTCTCAGCTGACCCATTCCTTGAGCTGGCGCACGACCCCGGCCGGATCGTCACTGGCGGGAGCGACCTGCAGGTTGGTGACGCCGGCCTCCTGGAAGGCAGCGATCCGCTCCTTGACGAGACCTGCGGGACCGACGAGGTTGACCTGCTCGAGCAGCTCGAGCGGGCACCGCCGCCTCGGCCTCCTTCTTCTTGCCGTCCAGGTAGAGGTCCTGGATCTCCTTGGCCTCGGCCTCGTAGCCGTAGCTGCACGCGAGGTCGTTGTAGAAGTTCTTGCCTCGTGCCCCCATCCCACCGATGTAGAGAGCGGTCATCGGCCGCGCGAGGTCGAGCATCCCCTTGACGTCGTCCCCGATCGCCGACCATGCCTCCGGCAGCGATCTCCAACGGACCCAGGTCCGCGTGGCGCTTCGCGGTCCCCGCGGCCAGCGCATCTCCCCACACCCGGGAGGCACCTTCGGGGCTGAAGAGGAACGGCAGCCATCCGTCGGCGTACTCGGCCGCACCCTCGACCGACTTCTGGCCCAGGGCGGCGAGGTAGATCGGGACGCTGCTGCGTTCAGGTCGGGTGAGCATCTTCAGCGGCTTGCCGAGCCCGGTGCCCTCGTCTCGCGGCAACGGCAGCTGGAAGCTCTTGCCCGAGTACTCGACCACCTCGCGTCGCAGTGCCGCACGGATGATCTCGATGGCCTCGCGGGTACGGCCGAGCGGCTTGCTGTACGGCACCCCGTGCCAGCCCTCGATCACCTGGGGTCCGGAGGCACCGAGGCCGAGCACCGCCCGGCCGCCGGAGACGTTGTCCAGGCCGGCGGCTGTCTGCGCCAGCAAGGTGGGGGTGCGGGAGTAGACGTTGAGGATGGCCGCACCGATCTCGATGGTCTCGGTGCGAGCGGCGAGGTAGCCCATCAGTGTGGGGGAGTCGAAACCGTAGACCTCGGCGACCCACACGGTGTCGAGTCCCGCCTGCTCGAGCTCGGCGACCCGGTCAGCGGCCGAGCGGGGGTTGCCGTCGTAGGTCAGCATGGTGGAGAGCTTCATGACTTTGACAGTATTACTGGCGGGTTCGACGCGCCACCCGGGGTGCTCCCGGACATCGCTGGTCCGCGCCGGCCGAGCGTGCTCGGCCACCAGATCTTCTCGCCCAGGTCGAGGTTGATCGCGGTCACCAGGACTGAGCGCACGATGATCGTGTCCAGCATGACCCCGAGGGCGACCGTGAAGCCGAGCTCCACGAGGAACACCAACGGCAACGTGGCGAGCACGGCGAAGGTCCCGGCCAGCACCAGCCCGGCCGAGGTGATCACCCCACCCGTGGCGGCGAGACCGACCAGGGAGCCTTCGCGGGTGCCTCGGGTCAGCGACTCCTCCCGCACCCGGGTCATCAAGAAGATGTTGTAGTCGATCCCCAGCGCCACCAGGAACACGAAGGCGAACAAGGGGAAGCTCGCATCTGCCCCGGGGTAGCCGAAGACGTAGGTGAACGCCAGGCTGCCCAGTCCGAGCGCCGCACCGAAGGACAGCACCACAGTCGCGATCAGGATCAGTGGCGCCACGAGCGCCCGCAGCAGCAGCATCAAGACCAGCAGCACCACGATCAAGGTCACCGGGATGATCACTCGGGAGTCCCGGGTGTTCGCCTTCGACATGTCCAGCAGGACCGCTGAGTTCCCGCTCACCAAGGCGTTGGCTCCGGGCACCGCACCCACCTTGGCGCGCACCTCCTCGACCGTGTCGAAGGCCTTGTCGGTGGTCGCATCCACGGTCAGGTCGGCCCTGATGAACGCGACACCGCCCTTCACCGCCGGGGGAGTGGGTCTCTCCAGGTTCGCCACGTCGCTCATCGCGGTCACGACGGCTGCGGCCCGGTCCGCGTCGGCGACCACGATCACCGGGACCGACGCGTCGGCGAGGCCGTGCGCGGTGAGCACCTTCTGGCCGGCGACGGACTCGAACTCCTTGGTGTAGGAGTCCTCGGCGGAGAGTCCGTTGGTGTTCAGCGTCAGCACGCCCAGCGCAGCCGTGGCCAGCACGAGGGTGGTGACCATCCAGACCCGGCGCGGGCGCCGAGCGATCCGCGCGCCGACCCGGGCCCAGATGCCGGTGGAGGTGGGCTCCGGCGATCCCATGGCGGGGATCAGCGGCCAGAACACCCAGCGGCCCACGATCACCAGCAGCGCGGGCAGCAGGGTGATCATCGCCAGCAAGCCGACGCCGACGCCGATGGCGGAGACCGGGCCCAGACCGGAGGTCGAGTTCATGTCGGCCAGGGTCAGGCACAGCATGCCCAGGATCACGGTGCTCGCACTGGCGATGATGGCCGGGGTCGCGCGATGGAGGGCGAAGGCCATCGCCTCGTGCCGGTCCTCGTGCCGGCGGAGCTCTTCTCGGTAGCGCGCGACGAGCAGCAGCGCATAGTCGGTCCCGGCGCCGATCACCAGGATCGACACGATGGCCTGGCTCTGGCCGTTGACGGTGAGGCCGGCGTCCTTCGCCAGGAAGTAGATCACTCCGAGGGAGGTGGCCAGCGCGATCGCCACCGAGAGGATCGGCAGGATCCACAGCACAGGACTGCGGTAGGTGAGCAGCAGCAGCAGGATCACCACCCCGAACGCCGCCAGCAGCAGCGCACCGTCGAGTCCTTCGAACGCCTTGGCGGAGTCGACGGCCTGTCCGCCCGCTCCCGCGATGTAGACCTCGGCACCCTCGACCTGCGCCAACCGGTGGAGCTCCTCGGCGACACTGGGCATCTGGGTCCAGCCGTTCTTGCCCAGGTCGAAGGTGACGGTGGTCTGGACGACCTGCCCGTCCGGGGAGCGGATCGGGCCGATCACGGGCCCCGCGACGTCACTCATCTCCTGGAACCGGGCGGCCTGTCTCTGCACCTCGGCCAGGTCCGCGGCGGAGAAACCGGCCTGCTTCTCATAGACCACGGTGGTCGGGATCGCGTCGGGGTCCTGGAAGGGCGCCATCTTCTCGAGCGCACGCGTGGACTCGGCGTTCGCGGGCAGCCACGAGGCCGCCTCGTTGTTCTGCACCTCGGTGAGCTTGCCGGCGAAGCTGCCGAGCACCACGAACGCGCCGATCCAGAACGCGAGCACCACCCACTTGGTGACGCGGCCGGTGAGCTTGCCTGCGATGTGCCGGTGCATGAGGTCCACTCCATCAGGCGGGCGTCGATGACGCCATCGGCGAGGGCCTCATCGCGCCAGGTCGTCGACGACCTCAGCGCCGGGGAGCTCAGCCAGCACCCGGCCCGGGAGGAACAGCTTCGAACCACGAGTGCCGCTGCCGACGATCGCTGTCTCGATCTCGACGACGGCGGCGTCGACGAGCAGGCGCCACTGGTCGGGAATGCCGATCGGGGTGATCCCGCCGTACTCCATCCCGGTCTCGGTGACCGCTCGGTCATGGTCCAGGAAGGAGGCCTTGCGCACGCCGAGCACCCGGCGGACCACGTTGTTGACGTCGGCGCGGGTGTCCGCCCGCAGGACGCAGGCGGCGGTGCGCTCCTGTCCCTCGCGTCTGCCCATCACCACGACGCAGTTGGCGCTGACCTCCAGGGAGACGCCGTAGGCCTCGCTCATCGCCGCGGTGTCGGCCAGGGTCGGGTCGATCTCCGCGACGCGCACCTGGTCGGCGTGCTCCCACGAGGTCAGGAACGCGCGTACCGGGTCGCCGAGCAGGTCGGGATGCTCGAGTGCGGGGCGGAGGGTCAGCGAGCCGAACGTCTGCATGACCGACACCGTAGGGGGTGCGCCTCTCCGGTCGACACCGCGTCGACTGTCAGGTCAGCGAGGTCGCGCCGACACCGTTGCGCAACTGCCCGAGGATGCGGGTCAGCAGCCGCGAGACCTGCATCTGCGTGACGCCGATCCGAGCAGCGATCTCGCGCTGGGTCAGGCCCTCGTAGAAGCGCATGCTGAGGATCATCCGGTCTCGCTCGCCGAGCTGGCCCAGCACCGGACCGAGCATCAGCCGCGCTTCGGAGGCGCGGTGGTCGTTGTCCTCGTAGGGGAGCAGGTCGCCGAGGGTGGTCGATCCGTCGCCTCCGGCGGGATGATCCAGCGAGGCCGGTACGAAGCAGCCGTCGCTGGCCAGCGCCTCGATGACGGACTCAGGGCACTCGCCGAGGTGAGCGGCGATCTCAGCGGGCTGGGGGGAGCGCTTGAGGCGGTAGGAGAGCTCGGCCTCAGCGGTGTTGATCCGAGCCTGCAGCTCCTGGATCCGTCGGGGCGGGCGGATCATCCAGCCGTGGTCACGGAAGTACTTGCGCAGCTCACCGCGGATCGTGGGCACGGCGTAGGAGAGGAAGTCGTGGCCGGTGGTCACGTCGTAGCCTCGGGTGGCCTTGGTGAGGGCGAGGGCGGCGACCTGGCGCAGGTCGTCCAGGGGCACACCGCGGGAGCGGTAGCGCGCGGCCTCGGCGTGGGCGAGATCGAGGTGCATCTCGATGACCGAGTCCATCAGGGCACGGCGCTCGGCGCTGCTGTCGCTGGACAGGGCCAGGGAGAACATCTCGCGGGTTCGCTGCGAGCGCTCCTGGGACGCGGTCTGCCGCGCCGTCAGCGGGACGCTCGGCCTCGAGCGAAGCTCAGAGTTTTTGGGTTGGACAACTGCGGTCATCGCGCTCACCGACCTGTGATGGCTCCCCGAGGGGGCTGATGGGGTGTGAGCGCCCTTGTCCTAGAGCACTCAGGCATCAGGTCGTTGGCTTCAACGCGACACCCACCGCCTCGATGGACGGTGCGTATCGATCACTGTAGCCACTCAATCGCCCGGAACCTGCAAGGTCTCGAGAGGTCTCAGAGCCGAGCGCGCCGATGATCTCCTTCTGGATCTCGGTGGTGCCGCCGTAGATCGTGGAGATCCGGCTGTCGATGTAGGCCTTGGCGATCGGGAACTCCATCATGTAGCCGTAGCCGCCGTGCAGCTGAACGCCCTGGTTGACCAGCTTGTTCTGCAGCTCGGTGGTCCACCACTTCGCCATGGCGGCATCGACCGTGGTCAGCTCGCCCGCGAGGTGCTTGGCGAGGCAGTCGTCGAGGAACGCGCGCGCGACCCGGGCTTCGGTGGCCATCTCGGCGATCAGGAAGCGGTTGTGCTGGAACTTGCCGATCGGCTTGCCGAACGCCTCGCGGGTCTTGGCGTAGTCCAGGCACATCTCGACCACGGCCTCGCACGCCGCGACCGCCTGGGCGGCGATGATCAGCCGCTCCTGCGGCAGGTTCATCATCAGGTAGACGAAGCCCTCACCCTCCGCGCCGAGCAGGTTCTCCTTGGGCACGACGACGTCGGTGAACGAGAGCTCGGCGGTGTCCTGGGCGTGCAGACCGATCTTGTCGAGGTTGCGGCCGCGCTCGAAGCCCTCCATGCCGCGCTCGAGGACGAGCAGGCTGATCCCCTTGTGGCCGGCCTCGGGATCGGTGCGCGCCACGATGATCACCAGGTCGGCGTTGATCCCGTTGCTGATGAACGTCTTCGAGCCGTTGACCAGGTAGTGGTCGCCCTTGTCGACGGCGGTGGTGCGCACTCCCTGCAGGTCGCTGCCGGCGCCCGGCTCGGTCATCGCGATCGCGGTGATGATCTCCCCGGAGACACAGCCGGGGAGCCAGCGCTGCTTCTGCTCCTCGGTGCCGATGCTGCTGATGTAGGGCACGATGATGTCGGTGTGCACCGAGAACCCTGGGCCGCTCACGCCGGCGCGGGTCTGCTCCTCGGAGAGGATCACGTTGTAGCGGAAGTCGGCGACCCCGGGGCCGTCGTACTGCTCGGGGACGTCGAAGCAGAGCAGCCCGGTCTCGCCGGCCTTGCGCCACAGCTCGCGCGGCACGATCCCGTCCTTCTCCCACTGGTCGTGGAAGGGGACGACCTCGCGCTCGTAGAAGGTCCGGGCGGTCTTCCGGAAGTCTTCGTGCTCGGCGGTGTAGAGCTCGGGCATGGAGGTCCCTTCGAGGAGTGCGGATGACACTCCAACTGTTACAGCAACACTGTCACGATGCAAGGTCCCAGGCGCAGCAGCACGGACGGTCGGAGTGCAGGAGCGCCTGGCAGTGTGCCAGTTCTACTGTTACAGTCCGCGGTGTCAGACCGGAGCGGGGAGGGCGAGGATGAGCACCGACGATGCCGTCACCGCCGAGGAGCTCCTGACCGTCGACGAGCTCGCCTCCGCGACCGGCATGACGGTGCGCACCACCCGCTACTACGCCGGGCTGGGCCTGCTCCCGCCGCCGGTGCGCCGTGGGCGGATCGCCTACTACTCCCCGGGGCACCGTGCCCGGCTCGAGCTGATCAGGGCCCTGCAGGACCACGGCTTCACGCTGTCGGCGATCGAGAAGTACCTGAGCCGGGTGCCGCTGGACGCCAGCATCGAGGACCTCGCCCTGCAGCGCGCGATGCTCACCTCGTGGGGGGCCGGTCGACGGGAGACCCTGACCCGTCGCCAGGTCGAGACCCGGGCCCGCCGGCGCCTCACCGACGTCGACCTGCAGCGGCTGGAGAAGATCTACGCCATCCGACCGGACGGGGATCGCTTCGAGATCCTGCCGCCCTTCGAGGTGGCC
This sequence comes from uncultured Actinomycetota bacterium, assembly GCA_963812235.1. Taxonomy (GTDB): domain Bacteria; phylum Actinomycetota; class Actinomycetes; order Propionibacteriales; family Nocardioidaceae; genus Marmoricola. The sequence goes on from CAWEUP010000019.1 coordinate 58,100, forward strand.
CTGAAGCTGATGGAGATCGACATCCCGGTCGACTCGATGGAGGAGGCCGCGGACGCGATCACCCGGCACATGGACTCCCTCGCCGACGAGCTCACGCACATCCTCCGCACCCGGGTGCTGATGCCGTTCCGCGGTCAGGAGCACAGCGAGGAGGACAAGGCGCGGTTCGAGGTGACGATGTCCCGGCTGCGCCAGCTCACCCTGGAGGCGGTCGTCGCCGGCTTCCAGCGCGCGGCCAACCAGGTGATCACCCGGTCGCTCTCCGGGTCGAGCCACCCTCCGCCCCCGGCCTGAGCGCGTCACTGCTTGGGGATGACCGCCCACAGCACGAGGTAGGCGATCGGCCCGACCGGGAAGGTGAAGATCGCGGCGATCACGACCAGCACCCGGACCAGGGTGGGGTCCACGCCGAGGTAGTGGGCCAGGCCGCCGCAGACACCGCTGATCGGGGCGTCCCAGCTGGTGCGGGTCAGCCGCTTGTACGGCGGTGGCGGCGGACCGGGGGGCAGGCCCTGCATCCCGCGGGCGGCGCCCTGGGGCGGGCCCTGGGGCTGGTCCTGAGCTGGGCCTGCGGCTGCTCGGTGGTGGGTCCCTGGGGCTGGTCGTCTGGGGCTGGTCCTGCGGGCTGGTCTGCGGTTCGTCGGTCATCGGATCTCCTCGGTGTCGTCGTGGGTGGATCACTCGCGGGCGCGGCGGTTGCGGGTGCTGGCCAGGCTGGCCGCCAGCCCGATCACGCCGGCGGCGATCAGCACACCGGGTCCGAGGTAGGTGAGTCCGGCCGGCGGTGATCGACCTCGCCGGTGACGAGCGCCCAGACCCCGGCGATGCCGAGGAAGAGCAGCCCGAAGACGAGGTGGGTGACCTTGACGCTGTGGTCGACTGGGGGGGTGGTGGGTTCTGACATGGGATCACTTCCGGTTCGTGGGTGAGGTCTAGCGCTGCTCGACGGTGATCTGACCGACTCGGGAGGTCAGGACGAGGTTGAGCGGCTCGCGAGCCGTCGGGGGCCGAGGCGCCGGGCAACGTGCGTCGAGACCGACTGACCGAACCCCTCGTAGCGCTCGCCGTCGATCTCGATCTCGCCGACGATGCGGATGCTCGGCCTCGATGTGGACGTCGACATCGTTGGGCACGAGCACCGTCATCTCGCCCAGCGTCGACGTTCACCGTGACCGTCCTCCCGGCCAGCGCCTGCGGGTTCGGCAGCCGGGTCAGGTCGAGCTCGAGGGAACCGGCGCCGAGGGTGTAGTTGGGGCGCACCGCCTCGGCGGTCGACGGGGCGATACCGCACGGTGTCCTCGGAGGACGGACTGTCCGGCGGCCGAGGCCACGATGCTGGTGATCACCAGGGCGAGCGGTGCTGGCGATGCCCAGGGCGATCAGGCCGCCGGGACGGCCGCGGAAGGCGCCGACCAGCAGCATCACGCCGGTGATCGTCGAGCGCCAGGGCGGCGTACGCCGAGATCACGACGTCGGCGGAGATGTCGATAGATCCCCAGGATGCCCAGGGCGATGGCGATCAGCGCCAGGGTGGGCCAGAACAGCACCGGGCCGGTGCGACGTGGTCGCGGAGGCGGGACGTAGGCGGGGACCGGCGGGGGCGTCCAGGCCGGGGGTTGGTGGCCGTACGCCGGATCGGTGGTGCCGTACCCGCGTCGGGCCGGAGGGCTGGTCGGTGACGGTCATGGTCGTTCCTTCCGGAGGTGGTGGGTAGGACTGGCGCTGTTGGCGGGTCGCGTAGATCGCGACGGCGATGAGACCGAGGACGAGCAGGGGGAGGGTGCCGTTCCAGCCGCCGCCGAAGAACGGCGTCCCGAAGACCATCGAGAGAGCGAACACCCCGACGACGATCAGCAGCACCCGCAGGACGTCGCCGCGCACGTCGATGACGGCGCGGTCCTTGCCGTCCTCGGGGACGAAGAGCCAGACGGCGGCGTAGATCACGCGCTCCGGCGCCGCCGAAGAGCGTGAGCACCACGAGCGTCACCCGGATCACCGTGGGATCGAGGTCGAAGTGCCGACCCAGGCCGCCGGCGACACCGGCGACGTAGCGATCGGTCGAGCTGCGGCGCAACCGGTCGACGTCGCGCATCTGGTCGCCGCTGACACGGGGGCCGCCGGCACGGGGGCCTCGGCGGTGCCGGCCGCGCCGCTCGGTGGGGGAGGAGTGGGTGTGCTCATGGCTCCATCGTGGGGGCTCGATGCTCCCCGGGGGTATCGGGGATGGTCCTGACTTCTCAGGGATCGGCGTCAGGGTCGGCACCTGATGCCTGCCGGGGGTCTGCGGTGACACGATGGGCGGGTCATGACGCCGACCCCCTCCCCGGCCGCGCCGCCACTCGGTCGTGCCCCCGCCCCGCTCGACGCCCCCCGTCGGGCGTTCCGCGCCGCCGACGACCGGTGGCTGGGCGGCGTGGCGGCCGGACTCGCCCTGCACCTGGGCCTGCCGGTCCTGTGGGTCCGGATGGGGATGCTCGTCCTGGTCGCCTTCGGCGGCTTCGGCGCCGTGCTCTACGCCGGACTGTGGTTGCTGCTGCCCGCCGAGAGGCACACCGACCCGCTCTCGCCGGGGCTCGACGCCGCCACCCGTCAGGGCAGGCGCGGGGAGCGCCGCGATCGGCGGTGGAGCGACTTCGGCCCGCTCGTGGCGGTGGGGGCGATCGCGATCGGCGTACTGCTGCTGATCACCCTGATGACCGGGCAGGCCCTCGCCTACGTCCCGCTGCTGCTCGCCGGCGCGGGCGTGGCGGTGCTGTGGTGGCAGGCCGACGAGGCCCAGCGCAACCGGTGGAGCGACCCGTCCCGGCGGATGGGGCCGCTGCGTGCCGTGGTCGGCGGAGGCGGGTGGGGCGCCTACCTGCGCATCGGCACAGGTCTGTTGCTGCTCATCGCCGCGATCACGTTGTTCTCGTTGCGGTCGGGGAGCCTGGTGGTCGCGCTCAACGTGGGGCTCGCGGCCGCCTTCGGCATCGTCGGTCTCGGGTTCATGATGGGGCCGTGGCTGTTCCGGCTCTCCTCCGACCTCAGCGAGGAGCGCGAGGCGCGGGTGCGCTCGGAGGAGCGCGCGGACGTGGCCGCCCACCTGCACGACTCGGTGCTGCAGACACTGGCGCTGATCCAGCGCTCGTCCGGCGACGCCGCGACGGTCTCGCGGCTGGCCCGCTCCCAGGAGCGCGACCTGCGCGCCTGGCTCTTCGACGTGGAGACGACCGGTCCGAGCATGCTGGCCGCGGCCCTGCGCGCGACGGCCGCCGCGGTCGAGGACGCCCACGGTGTTCCCGTCGAGGTGGTCTGCGTCGGCGACGCCCCCGTCACCGACGAGGACCGGGCCCTGGTGCTGGCCGTGGGGGAGTCGATCACCAACGCCGCCAAGCACTCCGGGGCCGGCGTCATCGACGTCTACGCGGAGGTCACCGCCGCCGGCGTGGAGGTGTTCGTCCGGGACCGGGGCGTCGGGTTCGAGACCGACGGGGTCCCCGAGGACCGGCACGGCATCCGCAGCAGCATCGTCGGCCGGATGGAGCGCCACGGCGGCTCCGCGTCGGTGCGCAGCGCGGCGGGCGAGGGCACCGAGGTCAGGCTCCTCCTTCCCGCAGCGTCCCACCGACCCCAGGAGTCCCGATGACCCCCCGCACCGTGGTGATCGTCGACGACCACGCGATGTTCCGCACCGGCGTACGCGCGGAGCTCGGCAGCTCGGTCGAGGTGGTCGCGGAGGCCGCCGACGTCGACCAGGCGGTGGCCGCCGTGCTCGCCCACCGGCCCGACGTGGTGCTGCTCGACGTACACCTCCCCGGGGGTGGGGGCGCCGAGGTGATGCGCCGGTGCGCCCTGTCACCGGCCACCGCGACGACCGGCAGGCCGACGCAGTTCCTGGCGCTGTCGGTCTCCGACGCCGCGGAGGACGTGATCGGCACCATCCGGGCAGGTGCCCGCGGCTACGTCACCAAGACGATCACCGGGTCGGAGCTGGTCGCGGCGATCGAGCGGGTCGCCTCGGGTGACGCGGTGTTCTCGCCGCAGGCTGGCCGGCTTCGTGCTGGATGCCTTCGCCGGGACGATCGAGGTCGCCGCCGTCGACGAGGACCTCGACCGGCTCACCGAGCGCGAGCGCGAGGTGATGCGGCTGATCGCGCGGGGCTACTCCTACAAGGAAGTCGGCTCGGAGCTGTTCATCTCGACCAAGACGGTGGAGACCCACATGTCCTCGGTGCTGCGCAAGCTGCAGCTGTCCTCGCGCCACCAGCTCACCCGATGGGCGAACGACCGACGTCTGCTCTGAGGTCCCGAGGCAGCGGGAGCAGGCTGGCCCACGGCGGCAGCCACCGCCGGCCGCGCTGACCCATCTCCCAGGCAAGGTCCTCCAGTGAGGGGCCGTCACCCGCGTGCTGCACCTGGTACCAGGGCGGCCAGCTGTCGAAGGCCCGGTCGATGCTGACGACGACGCCGTCGGAGGTGACCCGCGCGAACAGCCAGGCACCGGACTCCTCGCCCGCCTCGTCGCGATGGAGGCTGCCGAGCACGTTGGTCAGGCTGCGTCACCGCAGGGCCGGGGAGCAGGGTGTTCGTGGGAGCCGGGACGATCCGGTCGCGCAGCACCATCACGGCGTACTCGAAGGCGACGCAGGGGCCGTTGATCCTGGACCACTGCACCAGTGCGGGCGGACGCTGCATCAGCATCCGGTCGGTCTCGACACCGTCGCGCATCTGACCGTGGATCTGGTCTCGGAGCCGGGACCCCACCAGCCCGCGCGAGCCTCGTGAGGCGTCTGCGCCGGCGCACCGGACCAGCTCGACGGCTTCGTCGAGCCGGTCGCCGTGGGCGTACGCCGCCAAGGACTCGGTGGTGGCGTTCCCGGCTCGTACGAGCGTGACCGCCCGCGGGTCGACGGTCAGCAGCGGGCGCAGCAGATGGAGCGCTCCCTCGTCCTGGCGAGGGGGCGCTGGTGTCCCACTCGCCGTGGGCGTGCCAGGCCAGGAAGCTCGGCCGACAGTGCTCGGTGGCCTCGGTCAGGGCCCAGTCAGGAGCGCCACGCCGGGGGTCGGAGGGGGACTGCGGCGCGTCGCCCGACCTGCCCCACAGGGCGGCCCGGCGCCCGTGCGAACGCTGCATCCGCAGCCAGGAGCCGTCGGTGCCGTCGAGCGTCAGGACGAGGTCGTCGGCGTCGAACCGGCAGGCCCCGTCGTCGGCCGCGCGGTGCAGGGCCGCCAGGACGACCCAGGACCACCACAGCTCCTCGGGGTCAGGCAGTTCGTCGGGTTCCACGGGGCCATTGTGACCTGGCGTGCTCGCCGGGTGCTACGTGCGGCGCGACTGGGCCGTCAGGTGCTACTCGGCGACCTTCGCCAGGGACGCGTCGATCAGCCATTCGACGGGGGCCCGGTCGTCGGTGTACACCGATCCGCCCCTCAGCCCCGGCTCGAGCCGGTCAGCGGCCTGGTCGGTCAGCGGCCTGATGTCGGCGGGCACGTCGACCTGCCGAAGACGCTCGATCGGGTCGTGGTCGCCGCGAGCGGCCAGCAGGATGGTGTTGGTCTCGTCGACCGGGTCGCGCCACACGCGGTCGTCACCGAACGAGGCGCGCATCGTGGCGGTCAGCACCTTCTCCAGAGCGTCCGACCCCGGCACGTGGCCGACGTTGACCAGGACGGTCCCGCCGGGAGCGAGGCGGTCGCGGACGACGTCGAAGAACTCGCGGGTGGTCAGGTAGAACGGGATGTAGGGCTGGCGGTAGGCGTCGACCTGGATCGCGTCGAAGGTGTCGTCCTGTGCCTGGATCCACGGCCGCGCGTCGGCAGCGTGGGTGGTGATGTTCTCGCCACCCAGGCCGAAGAGCTCACGCCCGACCTTGGTCACCTCGGGGTCGATCTCGACGGCGTCGATCCCCATCTCGGGGAAGTAGTGGGTCAGGCCCCGCACGACCGTGCCGCCGGCGCTGCCGAGGTTGACCAGACGGTCGGGCACCTTGGCCCCTGCGAGGGAGAGCGCCACCATCGAGTCCCAGTAGCCGCCCATCAGCCACCGGCCCTCCTCGTAGACCGAGTGCACGGCCTGGCCCTCGTTGAGCTCGAGGGAGCGGTAGCCGTCGCCGTTCTCGAGGACGCGGGCGTACTGGTACTCGGTCTCGCGCTCCCAGATCACGGTGCCGGACCCGGTGACCGACTTGGTGACGCCGACCGGCACGATCATCAGGAGAGCGATGACGGTGGCGACGGCAGCCCCGACGATCCAGCGGCGTCGGCCCAGCACGGGCAGCGTGACCAGCGCCAGGGTCAGCGCGAACAGCAGGAACGTGCGCCTGGTGCCCGACCAGGGGGATCAGCAGCAGGGCGGCCAGGAAGGTGCCGGTCAGCGAGCCGATCGTGCCGATGGCGTAGAGCCGTCCCGCGGTCCGACCCGCGTCCTCGACCGAGTCGACCTTCAGTCGCACGGCGTACGGCGAGACCATGCCCAGCAGCAGCACCGGCACCGCGATCAGCACGCCGACGCCCACCAGGGAGCCCACGAACAGCCCGCCGGAGAGCTGATCGAACGCCTTGACCGAGAGCTGCAGGAACGGGCCGCTGATGAACGGCACCAAGGCCAGCAAAGCCGCGGCGAGCAGCACCCATCGTGACAGCCCACCCAGCGTGGGGTTGCGGTCGGCGAGCCGTCCGCCGATCGCGTAGCCGATCGAGAGTGCCACGAGCACCGTCGCGATCGTGTTCGCCCAGACGATCGTGCTCGCACCGAACCACGGCGCGAGCAGTCGGGCGGCTGCGATCTCCGAGCCGAGACTGGCCATTCCGACGCAGAAGACGATGATCTCGAGCATGAAGCGGGGACGTCGTGTCGTCGGGGAAGTCACCGGGCAAACCTATCGGTGCGCTCCTGATCCCCTGCCCTCGGTCGGCGGGGCGCCGGGCCCGGACGTTCCGGTGTCCCCGCCGGGGTGGGTTGCGGCGGGGTCCGGGGCGGGGTGGCTACTGGTCGGGTGGGTCGGGGTCGGTCGCGCCGTAGGGGTGGGGTGGTTGGGGGGTGAGGTCGGTGGTGCCGGTGTGGTCGCGCAGGTAGGTGTGGCCGTGCGGGCTGGTCCACAAGAAGCTGCCGGGTTCGAGGACGGTGTAGGTCCACGGGGTGTGGGTCTTGAGCCGGTGATGTCGCCGGCACAGCGCCGCGAGGTTGCCCGAGCAGGTCGCCCCGCCGGCGTCGTGGGCGATCACATGGTCGGCATCGCAGGTCCGGGCGGAGCGGGTGCAGTGCGGGAACACGCAGTGGAGGTTGGTCAGGATCGTCTGTTCGCGGAGCCGGTCGGGGACCTCGTAGGCCTCCACGTGGGTGTGCTCGTTGAGGTCGACCACCGGCCGCACGGTCACGGTGGTGTCCGGGTTGGCGCACCAGGCGCGGACCTGGTCGGCGGTGACCCCACGACGACGGTTCTCCACCCGCGCCAGCTCCAGACACGGACCAGGCGGCCGGTCAGGGCGGTCTCGGAGAGGTGCACGTAGAGCACCACCTGACGTCGGCTTCACGGATCTCCCACCGGCGCCGGCTGACCATGCCGCGATGCTCTCGTCGAGGTCGTGGTCGCTGTGGAGGTCCAGGGCGAGCTGGCGGCGGGCCAGGTCACCGGCGGCGATGGAGCGGCGCACGTCGAGCGACTCGGTGGAGCCGAGGGCGGCGAGCTCGTGGGCGCCGCGGGACAGGGCCGCGTCGAGGTCGAGGGCGTCGGCCAGGTCGAGCTCGCCCTCGACGAAGGTGGTGCCGGCGAAGGAGACCTGGTCGTGGTGGAAGGTGACGTGGCGCCGCTCGGCCGCGTTGCTGGCATCGACCGCGGCCTTCTGGGGCATGAACCTGGCCACCGCGACCGCGACGAGCCGCTCCAGGGCGGCGAAGCCCGATCCGGTGGGCGAACCCGGCGACCTGGTCGTCCACGAACCCGGCCGCCTCCCGAGACAGGGACACGGTGGAGTGGCGACCCGGCGGGCCCGCCACGCGGGCAGGTCCCCGGACTGGACCCGGGCCCAGAGGCGCGGCAGGCGGTACTTCAGCTCCAGCGCCGAGGCGATCAGCGTGCGCCCGGAGTCGCTCGAGGTCCCGAGCGCGGCAGCGAGCTCGGCGATGCAGAACTCCGCCACCAGCGGCGCCCCCTCACCAGCCAGCGGGATCCCGGTCTCGGCGCCGCCACCGGCACGCCAGGTGGCCTCCAGACCGATCGACTCCGGAGGGTGCTGCTCGGCCCACGTCACCGCCGCGAGCAGCAGGTTGGCCTGCGCCGCGTCGGCCTCACGCCGACACGCACGCGCGAAACCCAGCACCTCAGCAGGGCTGTCCAAGCCCTGCTCGGCGACGGTACCGGTGATCGACATGAGTCCATTCAAAGCACCGACCACCGACAGTCACCTCCTGAGTTTCCCCTGCTGTGGAAGGGGAAACCCTCGCTGTCGACGGGGAAGGCTGCCGCCTGCACGGCTGCCTGGCTGATCGGCAGCCCAGACCGTCTCGCTGCGGGCCAGGCCGTTCCGGGGGCCGCACGCATCTACAGGAGCGGTTGGCAGCGCGGGCACCAGTAGGTCGGTCGTTGTTGCCCGGGAGGGCCCTGGTCGGCCTTGGCTATCCGGGTGCGGCAGCGCAGGCAGGGCCCTCGGCGTCCGTAGACCCAGAGCTGGAAGCCACGACGGGGGTCGCCGGTGGTGATCCGGGTGGGCCGGTCCTTGTTGACCTCGAGCAGCTGCTTGGCCTTCGCGACCATGCCCGGGAGGTCGGGGACCGAGCCCACAGGAGTGAGTGGGTCGACCCGGCCGATGAAGCAGAGCTCGGCCTTGAACACGTTGCCGATGCCGGCGAGGTTGCGCTGGTCCAGCAGCGCATCGCCGATCGGGCGGGCCGGGTCGACGCTGAGCCGGGCCAGCGACTCGTCCGCGTCCCAGTCGGGGCCGAGCAGGTCCGGCCCGAGGTGGCCGACGAGGTCGTCCTCGGACGGGGTGCGGACCAGGTCGAGGAGGACCTGGAAGCCGACCGCCTCGGTGGTGGCCGTGCGCAGGATGACTCGTGCCGTGTGGGCCGGGCGTCGCCAGCGCGCGCCGCTGGGCCCGACCTGCCAGGTGCCCTCCATCTTCAGGTGCGTGCGCAGGGTGACGCCGTTGTCGAAGCGGGTGAGCAGGTGCTTGCCGCGCGAGATGGTCCCGGTGACGATCGCTCCCGTGAGGTCGCGGGTGGACAGGGAGGGGATCCGGAAGTCGCTGCCCGTCAGCGCCTGCCCGGTCAGGCCCGCGTCGAGCTTCTTGGCCGCCCGGTAGACGGTGTCACCTTCAGGCACGGCTAGCCCCTCAGGCGCAGACCGCGCGGAGTGGCGATGAAGCCGGCCGACTCCATCGCCCGCCTGAGCACGTCCGAGTCCTCGCCGAGGATGCTCGCGCCGTCGGCCTTCTCGACCGTGAGGCGGCCCAGCGCTCCTTCGCGTACGACGCGCCCCAACGCCTCGATGCCGTGCGCGAGCAGCTCCTCGTCCTCGGTGAAGGTGAGCAGGGTCTTGCCGCCGCGCTCGACGTAGAGCGTGAGAGCGCCGTCGACCACCGCGACGATGGCGCCGGCCTTGCGCCCCGGCCGGTGCCCCGACTCCAGCTGAGGCCACGGCAGCGCCGCTCCGAACGGGTTGGCCGGGTCGGTGGCGGCCAGCGCCAGCGCCGTCTGCTTCTCGGGACGGTCCGACTCGTGCTGGTGGGTGCGGAGCCGGTCGATGGCGCCGGCCGTGCCGAACTGGGCGGCGCCGAGGCCCTCGACGAAGTAGCCGCGTCGGCAGCGCCCGGTCTCCTCGAACGCGGCCAGCACCCGGTAGGTGGCCGCGAACCCGCCCGGCGCGCGCTCACTCTGCACCGCGCCGCGCGTCACCACCCCGTGCCGCTCGAGCAGGCTCTCCGCGATCGCGTGCGCGCGCTTGGTCGGGTCGGTCTCCCGCTCCGGGAGCAGGAACCAGCGACCGGCCACGTCGGGGGGTGCTCCGCGAAGGGCTGCGCCGGTGAGCCGGGGGCGGGCACTGCGCACGCGCGCCGGACCGCGCTTGACCCGGTGCGCGCTGCGGCCGCCGCGGGTCAGTGCGCGCAGCGGGGCGAGCGTGTCGTTCCCGACCCGGCCGGACCAGGCGAGGTCCCACAGCGCCGAGGCGAGCGCCTTGTCGTCGCTGGTCCCGATGCTGGTCGCGAGCTGGCGGAAGAAGAACGCACCGCCGCCGGCGAGCGCCTCGAGCACCGCTTCGTGGTCGCTGGAGAGGTCCAGGTCGCCGTGGTCGGGCAGGGTCAGGGGAGCGGTGTCGGCCAGGTGGAGGGAGACCCAGCCGTCGGAGCCGGGCAGGCCACCGTGACCGGCCCACAGCACCTCACCGGTGGTGGTCAGCTCGTCGAGCATCGCGGGCTGGTAGTCGCTCACCCGCGACGGCAGGACCAGAGACTCCAGCGCGGAGGCGGGTGTGGCACAGCCGGCGAGCTGCTCGATCACGGTGACCACGCCGTCGACGCCGCGCAGCTTGCCGCCGACGTGCTGCCAGGCCGGCAGGAACCGGGCCAGAGCAGCAGGCTCGACGGGCTCGACCTCGTGCCGCAGCCGCGCCAGCGACCGACGGCGCAGCGAGCGCAGCACCTCGGCGTCGCACCATTCCGCCCCCGAGCCCTGCGGCCGGAACTCACCCTCGAGGACACGTCCCTGGGCGGAGAGCCGGGCCAGGGTCTGGTGGCACACCGCGACGCCGAGGCCGAGCCGCTCGGCCACCTCGGAGGCCAGGAACGGGCCGTGGGTGCGGGCGTAGCGGCCGACGAGGTCGCCGAGTGGGTCCTCGACCGGCTCGGTGAACACATCGGGTACGCCGGGCGGCACGGGCACGCCGAGGCCGTCGCGGAGCCGGGCGACGTCCTCGACCACGGCCCAGCGCTGCTCGCCCGACATCAGCACGGGCACCACGCGGCGGGCGTCGACCAGCATGTCGAGCCAGTCGGCAGCCTGCCCCGGCGTGGTGCAGCGGGCCTGGATCTCCTCGGTCGTGAGCGGTCCGAGCAGGCGGAGCAGGTCGGCGATGCCCTCGTTGTCGCGCACGCGCCGGTCCTCGGCCAGCCGCTGGAGCTCGGCCTCGACCTGCGGCGAGCACCTCGGGGTCGAGCAGCTCACGCAGCTCGGCGCGTCCGAGCAGCTCGGCGAGCAGGCCCTGGTCCAGCGTCAGCGCGGCCGCGCGGCGCTCCGCGATCGGGGAGTCGCCCTCGTACATGAACGTCGCGACGTAGCCGAACAGCAGTGACTGCGCGAACGGGGAGGGTCGCTGGGTGTTGACGTCGACGAGGCGCAGCCGACGTTCGGAGATGCGGCGGTGCAGGGCCACCAGCGAAGGCAGGTCGTAGACGTCCTGGAGCACCTCGCGAACCGTCTCCAGGATGATCGGGAAGGACGGATAGCGGGCCGCGACCTCGAGCAGCTGCGCCGAGCGCTGACGCTGCTGCCACAGCGGCGCGCGCCGGCCGGGGTTGCGACGCGGGAGCAGCAGCGCCCGGGCCGCGCACTCGCGGAACCGCGAGGCGAACAGCGCCGAGCCGCCGACCTCGGTGGTGACGATCTGCTCGAGCTCGTCGGGCTCGAAGGCGATCAGCTCGGCGCCCGGCGGGTCCTGGTCGGTCTCCGGGATCCGCAGCACGATGCCGTCGTCGGTGGCCATCGCCTGGGCGTCGACGCCGTAGCGCTCGCGCAGGCGGGAGTTGATCGCCAGGGCCCAGGGCGAGTGCACAGGCGTGCCGTACGGCGAGTGCACCACCAGGCGCCAGTCGCCGAGCTCGTCACGGAAGCGCTCGACCACGAGCTGCTGGTCGTTCGGGACGACCTGGGTGGCCTCCTTCTGCTGCTCGATCAGCGCGACCAGGTTGCCCGCGGCCCACTCGTCGAGGCCGGCGGCCGTGGCGCGCGCGATCGCCTGCTCGGAGGTCATCGCGGCCACCTCGCGGGTGAACGCGCCGATCGCCGCTCCCAGCTCGGCCGGGCGTCCCAGCGTGTCGCCGGTCCAGAACGGCAGCCGCCCCGGCTGACCGGGCGCAGGGGAGACGAGCACCCGGTCGTGGGTGATGTCCTCGATGCGCCAGCTGGTGGTGCCCAGCGTGAAGACGTCGCCCACCCGCGACTCGTAGACCATCTCCTCGTCGAGCTCACCGACGCGCGACTGCCCTCGCGCGGAGCCCGAGGTGGACGCGGCGCCGACGAGGAAGACCCCGAACAGGCCGCGGTCGGGAATCGTCCCACCGCTGGTCACCGCCAGCTCGCTGCGCTCCGGGTCGCCCGGTGAGCTGGCCGGAGACCCGGTCCCAGACGAGCCGAGGTCGCAGCTCGGCGAACTCGTCGCTGGGGTAGCGGCCGGCGAGCAGGTCCAGGGTGGCGTCGTAGGCGCTGCGCGGCAGGGTGGCGAACGGCGCCGAGCGGCGTACGACGTCGAAGAGCCCGTCGGCGTCCCAGGCGTCCATCGAGGTCGCGGCCACCACCTGCTGGGCGAGTACGTCGAGAGGGCTGGCGGGGACGTGCAGGGCCTCGATGCCGCCGGTGCGCATGCGCTCGACCGTCACCGCCGAGGGGACCAGGTCGCCACGGTGCTTGGGGAAGAGCACCCCCCGCGAGATCTCGCCGACGTGGTGACCGGCCCGGCCGACCCGCTGGAGCGCGCTGGCGACCGAGGGTGGTGACTCGATCTGCACCACCAGGTCGACCGCGCCCATGTCGATGCCCAGCTCGAGGCTGCTGGTCGCGACGACGCAGGGAAGACGGCCGCGCTTGAGGTCGTCCTCGATGACGGCGCGCTGCTCCTTGGAGACCGACCCGTGGTGGGCGCGCGCCACGAGCATCGGGGCGCCCTCGGCCTCACCGGACTGGGCCATCACCTCGGCGGGCGTCCGGGCGGGTGGCGACGCCTCGGGGTCGAGCCCCTCGGCGAGCTCGGCGCGTTCGACCGCCAGCTCGTTGAGGCGAGCGGTCAGCCGCTCGGCCAGTCGGCGTGAGTTGGCGAACACGATCGTCGAGCGGTGCTCCTCGATCAGGTCGAGCACGCGGCTCTCCACGTGCGGCCACAGCGAGCCGGCGCGGGGCCCGTCGGCGCCCTCCTCGCCGAGCTCGGTCATGTCCTCGACCGGCACCACGACCCGGAGGTCCCACTCCTTCTCCGAGGGCGGTGCGACCACCTCGACGACGGCGGAACCACCGAGGTAGCGGGCCACCTCGTCGATGGGGCGCACCGTCGCGGAGAGGCCGATGCGCTGGGCCGGGCGGTCGAGGAGCTCGTCGAGCCGTTCGAGCGACACGGCCAGGTGCGCGCCGCGCTTGGTGCCGGCGACGGCGTGCACCTCGTCGATGATCACGGTCTCCACGCCCACGCAGCGCCTCGCGCGCCTGGGAGGTGAGCATCAGGAACAGCGACTCGGGGGTGGTGATCAAGATGTCGGGCGGCGTGGTCTGGATCCGGCGCCGGTCCTGGGCGGAGGTGTCCCCTGATCGCACCCCGACCCGGATCTCGGGGACCTCGGTGCCGAGGCGGTCGGCCGTCTGCCTGATCCCGACGAGCGGGGCCCGCAGGTTGCGCTCGACGTCGACAGCCAGGGCCTTGAGCGGTGAGATGTAGAGGACCCGGCAGCGCAGCCTCTTCTCCGGGACCGGCTCGGTCGCCAGCCGGTCGATGGACCACAGGAACGCCGAGAGGGTCTTTCCGGAGCCGGTGGGCGCGACCACCAGGGCGTGGCGACCCGCGGCGATGGCGTCCCAGGCGCCGATCTGCGCAGGGGTGGGCTCGGCGAAGGCTGCGGCGAACCACGTGCGGGTCGCCTCACTGAACTGGTGCACCGCTCAATCCTGCCCGACGGCACCGACAGACCCGGACACCCAGGGCAGCGGTGTCCCCGGGAGCGTCTAGGGTCGGTGGACGTGAGCACCTGGTGCCGGCGACTCGATGATCCGCGCGAGCGACGTGCGCAAGTCGTTCGTCTCCCGCTCCGGGGAGGTCGTCGAGGCGGTCCGCGGCGTCGACGTCGATGTACGCCGGGGCGAGTCGTTCGGCTTCCTCGGTCCCAACGGGGCCGGCAAGTCGAGCACGATGCGGATGATCGCGGCGGTGTCCCCGGTCACGTCGGGCGAGCTGCGCATCCTGGGGATGGACCCGGCGGTCGACGGGTCGGCGATCCGTGGCCGCATCGGGGTCTGCCCCCAGGAGGACACCCTCGACACCGAGCTGAACGTCTACGACAACCTGTACATCTACGGGCGCTACTTCGGGCTGCCCCGCCGCGAGGTCCGGCAGCGATGCGAGGAGCTGCTGGAGTTCGTCGCAGCTCGGCGACAGGGCGAAGTCGAAGGTCGAGGCGCTCTCCGGCGGCATGAAGCGCCGGCTGACGATCGCGCGGTCGCTGATCAACCGTCCCGACATGCTGCTGCTCGACGAGCCGACCACCGGGCTGGACCCGCAGGCTCGCCACGTCGTGTGGGACCGGCTGTTCCGGCTCAAGCAGCAGGGCGTGACCATCGTGCTGACCACCCACTACATGGACGAGGCCGAGCAGCTCTGCGACCGCCTGGTGGTGATGGACAAGGGCCTGATCGTCGCCGAGGGCTCGCCCGTCGAGCTGATCAAGACCCACTCGACCCGCGAGGTCGCCGAGCTGCGCTTCGGCATCGGGGAGCACGAGCTGGTCGCGCCGAAGATCGAGGACCTTGCCGAGCGGGTCGAGGTGCTGCCCGACCGGATCCTGCTCTACACCTCCGACGGCGAGGAGGCGATCGCGCGGGTGCACGAGCGCGGACTGCAGCCGATCGTCACCCTGGTGCGCCGGTCCTCGCTCGAGGACGTCTTCCTGCGGCTGACCGGCCGCACGCTGGTCGACTGATGGCCGACGTCGAGGCCGCACCGAGCGGCGTACCTGCACGGACCGGGTCCTTCGACGGCGCCGGGCGTCTCGTCGACTACTGGGCGACGGTCTACCTCCGCACCTGGAAGGGGTCGGTGGTCAGCTCGTTCGTGGTGCCGCTGCTCTACATCCTGGCCCTGGGGGTGCTGCTGGGCGGCTTCATCGAGGGCGACCCCGAGACGCTCGAGGGCGCCACGTCCTATCTGGCCTTCGTCGCACCCGGCATGCTCGCGGCGCAGGTGATGATGACCGCCATCGGGGAGATGACCTATCCGGTGATGGCGATGGTCAAGTGGCGCCGGATCTACTACTCGATGATCGCCACGCCGCTGAGCGTCGGCGACATCGTGATGTCGCAGCTCGGGTTCACCCTGTTCCGGGTGGGCACCGTGAGCGCGGTGTTCCTGGCCGTGATGGCGCCGTTCGGGGTGTTCGTGTCGCTCCCGGGAGTGATCGCGACGTTCTTCGTGATGCTGCTGACCGGGCTCGCCTTCGCCTCGCCGATCTTCGCGCTCTCCGCGCGGCTGCAGAACGAGAGCGCCTACGCGCTGGTGTTCCGGCTCGGGATGATCCCGCTGTTCCTCTTCTCCGGGTGCGTTCTTCCCGATCACCAACCTCAACCCGGTGATGGAGTGGTTGGCCCGGGTCACGCCGCTGTGGCACAGCGTCGACCTGTCGCGGATGCTCGTCCTCGGCCAGGTGGACGTCGGGTTGGCGCTGATCCACGTCGGCTACCTCGCGGTGATGGGAGCCGTAGGCTGGTGGCTCACCGTGCGGCACCTGGAACGGCGGCTGATCTCGTGAGCGTGCTGAACCGTACGGCCGGGAGACAGCTGGGCGCCCAGCTGGGACGAGCCGAGTCCACCCGGCTGCTGCTGCTGCGCAACTACATCGCCTACCGCGGGGCCTGGTGGATCTTCGTCACCGGGTTCCTCGAGCCGGTCTTCTACCTGTTCTCGATCGGCGTCGGCGTGGGCAAGCTGGTCGAGGGCTTCGAGTTCAACGGCGCGACCATCCCCTACGCCGAGTTCGTCGCCCCGGGGATGCTCGCCGCGTCCGCGATGAACGGGTCGGTGCTGGACTCGACGTTCAACTTCTTCTTCAAGCTGAAGTACAACAAGCTCTTCGACCAGATGCTGGCCACGCCGTTGACCACCAGCGACGTCGCCCGCGGCGAGCTGTCCTGGTCCCTGCTGCGCGGAGGGGTCTACTCGCTGGCGTTCCTGCTGGTGATGGTGGCCATGGGGCTGGTGCACTCCTGGTGGGCCCTGCTCGCGGCGCCGGCGGCACTCCTGATCGGGTTCGCCTTCGGCGGTGCGGCGATGGCGCTGACGACGTACATGCGCTCCTGGCAGGACTTCGAGTACGTCACCTTGGGCACCCTGCCGCTGTTCCTGTTCTCCGGCACCTTCTTCCCGATCACCGCCTTTCCCGAGCTGGCTCCAGTGGGTGGTGGAGCTGACCCCCCTCTACCGAGGGGTGGTGCTCGTCCGCGAGCTCACCACCGGTGCGCTGACCTGGGGCTCGGCGTTCTCCGTGGCCTACCTGGTCGCCATGGGGCTGGGCGGCCTGATGATCGTGAGCCGTCGGCTGCAGGGACTGCTGCTGACCTGATCAGGTCAGCGCTGGCACAATCCCCTGCATGCCACCCCCACCGCACCCCAGCGTCGCCGTCATCGGCGGCAGCGGCTTCTATGAGTTCCTCGACGACCCGCGATCGGTGACGGTCAGCACGCCGTACGGCGAACCGTCGGCCCCGATCGCCGTCGGCGACGTGGGCGGTCGGTCGGTGGCGTTCCTGCCCAGGCACGGCGCCGGACACGAGTTCCCTCCGCACCGGATCAACTACCGGGCGAACATGTGGGCCCTGCGCAGCCTCGGCGTGCGGCAGGTGCTCGCACCCTGCGCGGTCGGCGGCCTCCAGCCCGAGACCCAGCCGGGCACCCTGGTCGTGCCCGACCAGCTCGTCGACCGCACCACCACCCGGATCCAGACCTACGTCGACACCGGGGCGGCGCACGCGCCGTTCGCCGACCCGTACTGCCCCGAGCTGCGCGGCGCGCTCATCAAGGCCGCAGGCGAGGAGGCTCTCGACGGCGGCACGATGGTGGTGATCGAGGGCCCACGGTTCTCCACCCGCGCCGAGTCCCAGAGCTATGCGCAGCGCGGGCTGGACGGTGGTCAACATGACCGGCCACCCCGAGGCGGTGCTCGCGCGCGAGCTGGGGGTCTGCTACGCCACGATCGCGCTGGTGACCGACCTCGACGCGGGGATCAGCGCCGAGGAGTCGGTCGACCAGGCACAGGTGTTCGCCCTCTTCGCCAAGCACATCGGACGACTCAAGACCCTGCTCGGGC
This sequence comes from uncultured Actinomycetota bacterium, assembly GCA_963812235.1. Classification (GTDB taxonomy): domain Bacteria; phylum Actinomycetota; class Actinomycetes; order Propionibacteriales; family Nocardioidaceae; genus Marmoricola. The sequence goes on from CAWEUP010000019.1 coordinate 75,347, forward strand.
ACGTGGTCGCGGACCTGTCGGCGTCGCCCTCCTGTGGCTGCGCCGACTGGCTCGACGACGTCACGCTTGCCCTTCGAGCTCCCCGGACCCGACGCGTGAAGGTCCTGCTGACCGGGTCCAGCGGGTTCATCGGCGCACAGATCGACGAGCAGCTGACCGCGCGCGGCGACGAGGTCGTGCGTGTCGACGCCCTGATCCCGGAGGCGCACGGTCCCCACAGCGTCCGCCGGCGCAGGCCTGCACGTGCTCGACGTGCGCGACGCCGGCGCATGGGCGGACCTGCTCGACGGCGTCGACGTGGTCTGTCACCAGGCCGCGATGGTCGGTGCCGGGGTCACGGTCGCCGACCTGCCGTCGTACGCCGGCCACAACGACCTGGGCACCGCCGTCCTGCTCGCCGCGATGCACACCCGCGGCGTCGACGCGATGGTGCTCGCCAGCTCGATGGTGGTCTACGGCGAGGGCCGCTACGCGTGCCCTGACCACGGCAGGCAGCAGCCGCCCGCCCGCAGCCGGAGCGCGCTGGAGGCCGGCGACTTCGAGAACCACTGCGCCCACTGCGGCACTGCGCTGACCTGGGAGCTGGTCCCGGAGGACGCGCGGCTGGACCCGCGGAGCAGCTATGCCGCGAGCAAGCTGGCCCAGGAGCACTACACCCTGGCCTGGGCGAGGCAGGCCCGCGCCCGCGCGATCGGCCTGAGGTACCACAACGTCTACGGCCCCGGTATGCCGCGCGACACCCCGTACTCCGGGGTGGCGGCGATCTTCCGGTCCTCGCTCGAGTCCGGCCAGGCGCCGCGGGTGTTCGAGGACGGCGGCCAGATGCGGGACTTCGTGCACGTCCACGACGTCGCTCGCGCCAACGTGCTCGCCGTCGACGCCGTGCTCGACCGTCCGGCCGAGGCCTGGTCGACCTACAACGTGGCCTCCGGCACGCCGATCCCCATCCGCGAGGTCGCCGAGATCCTCGCCGACGCCGCCGACGGGCCGGCCCCCGTCGTCACCGGGGACTACCGAGCCGGCGACGTCCGGCACGTGGTCGCCTCACCGGCACTGGCGGAGAGCGAGCTGGGCTTCGCGGCGCAGATCCCCCCGAAGCAGGGGATCGCGAACTTCGCCAGCGCGCCGCTTCGCGCCTCGGTCGGCGAGAACAAGCCGGCCTGACCTCACCAGCCGGTGTCCAGCAGGTGCTGGATGACCAGCGCCGTCACGACCTGCACCGCGAGGCCGACCCGGCGCCAGCGCTCGGGAAGCAGGGCACAGCAGATCAGCAGCCAGGGGACGAACGGCAGCCAGATCCGCTCGACCTCGCCCCTGCTGGCCTGTGAGACGTCGGCGGCCACGGTCATCGCGAGGCCTCCGACCACGAGCCAGGTCGCGCCACGCGGACGGCGTCCGCGCCGATCTCGAGCTGCCCGACCCGGCGCCTCAGCATGGTCAGCGCGGCCCCGACGAGCGGACCGGCGCTGAAGACCAGTGCCGCGTAGTTCCCCCACATCCAGTAGGACGGCGGGCGGTTCCTCGCCACTCCGTCGTACTGGCGCTCGTGCAGCGGACCGAGGGCCTCCCACCACCGGAACCCCAGCACCGCGAAGGCGAGCACCACCGCCGAGGCCGAGAGGACGGCCCAGGGCAGCGGACGCCAGTTCCGGGCCACCACCAGGATCGCGAGGGCCAGCAGCCCCATCAGCGGCAGCCCGTAGGACAACATCACGGTGCTGCCGAGCAGCAGCCCCGCGACCAGTGACCACAGGATGCTCCGACGTACGGCGGCGGCCGCCAGTGCGGCGATGCCCCACGACGCCACTGCTGCGAACATCCCGTCGGCGCTCACCGACTGCCAGATCGCGGCCGGTGCGAAGACCAGGAACGGCGCTGCCCGCCTCGCCACCTTCTCAGCGCCGAGGAGCCGCAGCGTGACCATGACCGCCACCGCCGTCGTGGCTGCCAGCAGCGTGACCACGATGCCCGCGGCAAGGCCGCTGCCGAGATGCAGGCGGTCGAGCAGGACGAAGAACCCGAGGGCCCCCGGGGGATGACCTGCGATGTGCACCGGCCAGTTCGCGTTGGCGATGTCGTCCGGAAGGCCGTCGTAGGGGATCCGCGCGATCCATCCCGGCAGGATGGCCGTGAAGTCGTCGATCGTGCGCGCCGTCCGGAGGTACTCGTACGGCGTGGCCAGGATCGTGCCGATCCCGGCCTTGCCGTCGACCAGGGCCAGACTGAAGAGCCAGGCGACCCCTGCGGCGTACGTCGAGATCAGCAGGGCGGGCCACGAGAGCCGCTCCGCCAGGCTGACCGCCGCCCACACGGCGAGGGCCCCGAGCAGGAGCGCCGGCAGCGTGCCGGGCCCGAGCCGAGGGTCCCAGATCGCGTGGATCGGGGGGAAGTAGCGCATGTGCACGTCCCAGCCGGTGACCGCGGGAAGGGCCATCGCCAATCCGGCCAGCGCCACAGCTCCGAACAACCCTGCAAGGGGCGCGAGATGAGGCCTACCGGGAATGGTCATGGGGCCCAAGAGTAGGAGTTCGGATGGTTTTCCCAAGCGACTCCCCGGGGCCGGCGGGCACGATCTCCTACGGTGAGGGCATGAGCATTCCTGTGGCCACCTGCGACGTGGTCATTCCGTGTCGCGACGAAGCCCCGGCCCTGCCGGCGCTGCTCGCCCGCATTCCGGAGGGTTTCCACGCGATCGTGGTGGACAACGGCTCGCGCGACTCGACGGCCGAGGTGGCCCGAGGGCTGGGCGCCACCGTGGTCAGCGAGGCGACGCCCGGCTACGGCGCAGCCGTGCACGCCGGGCTGGAGGCCGCCACCGCCGACTACGTCGCGGTCATCGACGGAGACGGCTCGATGGATCCCGCGGACCTGCTTCCGATGCTCGCCGCCGTCACCGCCGGGAGGGCCGACCTCGCGGTAGGGCGTCGGCGTCCCAGCGAACGCGGAGTGTGGCCCTGGCACGCCCGGGCCGGCAACGCGGTCGTCCTGTGGTGGCTGCGCCGTCGCATCGGCATGCCGCTGCACGACATCGCCCCCATGCGGGTGGCGCGCCGCGAGAGCCTGCTCGCGCTCGGGGTGGAGGACCGCCGCTTCGGCTACCCGGTGGAGCTGCTGCAGCGCGCGACGGCGGCGGGATGGCGCTTCGACGAGCGGGACATCAGCTACTACCCGCGCGCGGCGGGCACCAAGTCCAAGGTCTCCGGCTCCGTCATCGGCACGATCCGGGCGGCTCGCGACTTCGCCAGGGTGCTCTCGTGAGACCGGCTGTGGCGCTGGTCGTGGCCAAGGCGCCAGTCGCCGGAAAGGTCAAGACCCGCCTCGGCCAGGAGATCGGCATGGAACGCGCCGCTGACCTGGCGGCCGCGTCGCTGCTCGACACGGTCGCTGCCTGCCGTGCGGCGTTCGGGGCGCGGACGGTGTCATCTCGCACTGGACGGTGTCCTGGCCAGGGGCAGTCGGGCCGACCAGCTCCTGGAGGCGACCGCCGACTGGACCGTGCACCCGCAACGAGGAGAGGGATTGGCCGAACGGCTGGTGCACGCGCATCTCGATGCCGCTGCCTTCTCCGGCGCGCCGGTGGTCCAGGTGGGCATGGACACCCCGCACCTGGACGCCGCGGCCCTGGTCGAGGCGGCGGGTCTGCTGACCGACTCCGACGATGCCGTTCTCGGGCCGGCGTACGACGGGGGCTGGTGGCTTCTCGGAGTCGGCGGACCGCACCTGCTCGCGCACCTGCACGAGGTGCCGATGTCCACGGCCGAGACCGGTAGGTTGACTCGTGCGGCTCTGCTCCGTGCCGGTGCTCGGGTCTGCGAGGTGGTGACGATGCGCGACGTCGACGAGGTCGCCGATGCTGAGTTCGTGGCCGACGCGGCCCCTGGAACGCTGTTCGCGAGGAGCTGGAGATGACCGCTGAGTCCGTGGACGACACTCTCGAGCGACCGGGCGGCCGAAGCCGGCGGAGCTCGTTCAGCGAGATCTTCAGCGACGCGCTTCGCGGCGCACCGTGCACCGTGCACGGCCTCGCCCCGGGAGACGACGGCGAGCCCATCCCCGTCCACGACTGGACGCGCCCGGCCAGTCACTCGGACCGGGTGCTGCTGGGTCACTGCCGCGGCACCACGATCGACATCGGTTGCGGCCCGGGCCGGATGAGCGCGCACCTGGCCTCGCGGGGACATCTCGTGCTGGGAGTCGACATCGTCTGGGAGGCGGTCGACGCAGACCCGTCGCCGGGGCGTGCCGGCGCTGCGTCGGGACATCTTCGACTCCCTGCCCGGAGAGGGCCGCTGGGACACGGTGCTGCTTGCGGACGGCAACATCGGGATCGGCGGGTCACCGCACCGGCTGCTGGGTCGTGCCGCCGAGCTGCTCGAGCGCCCCGGCCGGGTGGTGTGCGATCTGGCCGCCCCCGGCGTCGGCCTGAGCGTCTACAGCGCCCGGATAGCGACGCGCAGCGGCCGGTCGGCCTCGTTCCCCTGGGCGCGGGTCGGCCCCGAGGCGATCGGGGCCGTCGCGACGGACGTCGGACTGGAGGTCGCACAGGTCGCCGAGAGCGACGGCCGGTGGTTCGCCGTCCTCGAACGATGAGCCGGCGGCCTCTGAGCGGGCTCCTGGGAGGCCGGGTCGCGTGGGTCTGGACACGGTGGGCACAATCTTCTGGTGAGCATCGAGCCAGACACCAAGGACTGGACCTGGGCCAGCGACAGGTCCTGCGCCGACTGCGGGTTCGACCCGGAGTCGGTCTCGCGTGACCAGATCGCCGACCTGCTGCACGAGAACACCCGCGGCTGGTACGAGGTGCTGGCCGACGCGGACTTCGCCGTACGCCCTGCGCAGCATGTCTGGTCGCGGCTGGAGTACGCCTGCCACGTGCGCGACGTGCACCGCATCCTGACCGAGCGAGCCCGGCTGATCCTCGACCAGGAGGACCCGGAGTTCGACAGCTGGGACCAGGACGCCAGCGCGATCGAGGAGGTCTACGGCGAGCAGGACGCTGCCGAGGTGGGCACGGCCCTGGTGGAGCGGGCAGCGGAGGCTGCCGCCGTCTATGCCGCGGTCGAGGGGGAGCAGTGGCAGCGCGCCGGACATCGGGCCGACGGGTGGAGCGTCACGGTGGAGTCGCTCGGCAGGATCCACCTGCACGAGGTCGTCCACCACCTCTGGGACGTCAGCATCACCCCGGACCGGCCCGCCTCGCCCACCTCGCCCGTCTGAGGGGCGCTGCCTCGTGAGACACACCGAGTTCTGGGTGCGGATGGAGCAGGCCCTGGGGCCGTCGTACGCCCGATCGTGGGCGCGGCAGCACGTTCTCGCCGAGCTCGAGGGACGCACGGTGGTGGAGTCGCTCGAGCAGGGTGAGCCGCCCAAGAGGGTGTGGCGAGCGGTCTGGGCCGAGCTCGGCCTGCCCGCACACGAACGCTGATCCGCGCCAGGTTTATTGCCGGACGGTTTCGCGCGTGTCCCGCTTGGGGTCGAACACCTGTTCGTACTACCGTTCTATCCACAGGCAGGGGTCGACACCGGGTTCTCCACACAGGGGAGCGCAGCCGTGAGGGTTGTCGGTGCTGGCACCTAACGTCTGTGAGGACTGGTCAGACCGGCGCCGAGGGCGCATGAGACGTGAGGGACGAACACCATGGCATCTGCCGAGAACAACCGGGACAAGGCGCTGGACGTAGCGCTCGCCAACATCGACAAGCAGTTCGGCAAGGGCTCGGTGATGCGTCTCGGTGATGAGGTGCGGGTCCCTCTCGAGGTGATCCCGACGGGCGCGATCTCTCTCGACATCGCCCTGGGTCTGGGAGGTCTGCCGCGTGGCCGGGTCGTCGAGATCTACGGTCCGGAGTCCTCCGGCAAGACCACGGTCGCGCTGCACGCCGTGGCCAACGCTCAGGCAGCCGGCGGCATCGTGGCCTTCATCGACGCCGAGCACGCACTCGACCCCGACTACGCCCAGCGGCTCGGGGTGGACACCGACGCGCTGCTGGTCTCCCAGCCCGACTCCGGCGAGCAGGCCCTGGAGATCGCCGACATGCTGATCCGCTCAGGGGCGCTCGACCTGATCGTGATCGACTCGGTGGCCGCTCTGGTGCCCCGTGCCGAGATCGAGGGCGAGATGGGCGACAGCCACGTCGGTCTGCAGGCCCGGCTGATGAGCCAGGCGCTGCGCAAGATGACCGGCGCGCTCAGCAACTCCAAGACCACCGCGATCTTCATCAACCAGCTCCGCGAGAAGATCGGGGTGATGTTCGGCTCGCCGGAGACCACCACCGGCGGCAAGGCGCTGAAGTTCTACTCCTCGGTCCGCCTCGACGTGCGCCGCATCGAGACGCTCAAGGACGGCACCGAGATGGTCGGCAACCGCACCCGCGTCAAGGTCGTGAAGAACAAGGTGGCACCTCCGTTCAAGCAGGCCGAGTTCGACATCATGTACGGCCTGGGCATCAGTCGTGAGGGTGGTCTGATCGACGTCGGTGTCGAGGCGGGCCTCGTCCGCAAGGCCGGCGCCTGGTACACCTACGAGGGCGACCAGCTCGGCCAGGGCAAGGAGAACGCGCGGACGTTCCTGCGCGACAACCCCGACCTCGCCAACGAGCTGGAGAAGCGGATCCTGGAGAAGCTCGGCATCGGACCCGCGGTGGACGCTCCTGCTGAGCCGGCCGCCGGATTCTCTGCGGACGCGCCTGGCATCGACCCCGATGGCATCGACTTCTAGGTCGCGCTGGCCCAGCGGCCCGAGCACTGATCTCGACACCGGCCCGGACGCCGATCCGGAGTCGGTGGCACGCAAGATCCTGCTCGACCAGCTGACCGGGCGGGCCCGTACCCGCTCGGAGCTGGCCGACAAGCTCGCTGCCCGCCACGTCCCCGCCGACATCGCCTCCCGTCTCCTCGACCGCTTCGAGGAGGTCGGCCTCGTCGACGACGCGGCCTTCGCACGCGAGTGGGTGGCGCAGCGCCAGTCCGGCAAGGGGCTCGCTCGTCGGGCACTGGCCCAAGAGCTGAGACGCAAGGGTATCGAGGACGAGGTCGCCACCGAGGCCCTGGATGCGATCGACGACGACGCCGAGGTGGAGGCCGCGCGCGGACTGGTGCAGGCCAAGCTCCGCTCGGTGGCCAACCTCGACCGCGACCGGGCCGTCCGTCGCCTCGTCGGCATGCTCGCCCGCAAGGGGCACTCGAGCTCGGTCGCCTTCCGAGTGGTCAAGGAGGAGCTCGACCTCGACCTGATCCCGGACCACGACTGACGCGAGGCCCGTGGGGTCTGCTTCGGGGGTTGCTGAGTGTGTCTCAGGCGGGCTTCGGAGGTCCCTCGGACGTGCCGGTGTCCCCGCCGGGGTGGGTTGCGGCGGGGTCCGGGGCGGAGTGGCTACTGGTCGGGCGGGTCGGGGTCGGTCGCGCCGTAGGGGTGGGGCGGTTGGGGGGTGAGGTCGGTGGTGCCGGTGTGGTCGCGCAGGTAGGTGTAGCCGTGCGGGCTGGTCCACAGGAAGCTGCCGGGTTCGAGGACGGTGTAGGTCCACGAGGTGTGGGTCTTGAGCCGGTGATGTCGCCGGCACAGCGCCGCGAGGTTGCCCGAGCAGGTGGGTCCGCCGGCGTCGTGGGCGATCACATGGTCGGCATCGCAGGTCCGGGCGGGGCGGGTGCAGTGCGGGAACACGCAGTGGAGGTTGGTCAGGATCGTCTGTTCGCGGAGCCGGTCGGGGACCTCGTAGGCCTCCACGTGGGTGTGCTCGTTGAGGTCGACCACCGGTCGCACGGTCACGGTGGTGTCCGGGTTGGCGCACCAGGTGCGGACCTGGTCGGCGGTGACCCCACGGCGCCGGTTCTCCACCCGCGCCAGCTCCAGGCACTCGCCCGTCCCAGGACCGGTGCCGGTGAGGGCGGTCTCGGAGAGGTGCACGTAGAGCACCACCTGACGTGGCTGAACCCGCTTGCCGCGCCCGTCGGCTTGTGGGTCGCGGGCAGGTGCCCCCTCGGGTCCGTTGAGGTCCAGGGCGAGCTGGCGGCGGGCCAGGTCTCCGGCGGCGATGGAGCGGCGCACGTCCAACGACTCGGTGGAGCCGAGGGCGGCGAGCTCGTGGGCGCCGCGGGACAGGGCCGCGTCCAGGTCGAGCGGCGTCGGCCAGGTCGAGCTCGCCCTCGACGAACGGTGGTGCCGGCGAAGGAGACCTGGTCGTGGTGGAAGGTGACGTGGCGCCGATCGGCCGCGTCGCTGGCGTCAGCCGCGGCCTTCTGGGGCATGAACCTGGCCACCGCGACCGCGACGAGCCGCTCCAGGGCGGCGAGCCCGATCCGGTGGGCGAACCCGGCGACCTGGTCGTCCACGAACCCGGCCGCCTCCCGAGACAGGGACACGGTGGTCTCGGCGACCCGGCGGGCCCGCCACGCGGGCAGGTCCCCGGCCTGGACCCGGGCCCAGAGGCGCGGCAGGCGGTACTTCAGCTCGAGCGCCGAGGCGATCAGTGCACGTCCGGAGTCGGTGGAGGTCCCGAGCGCGGCAGCGAGCTCGGCGATGCAGAACTCCGCCACCAGCGGCGCCCCCTCACCGGCCAGCGGGATCCCGGTCTCGGCGCCACCACCGGCACGCCAGGTCGGCCTCCAGACCGATCGACTCCGGAGGGTGCTGCTCGGCCCAGGTCACCGCCGCGACCAGGATGTCGGCCTGCGCCAGGTCGGCCGCGGCACGCCGGAGGCGCGACGAAGCCGAGCACTCCAGCAGGGCTGTCCAAGCCCTGCTCGGTGACGGTTCCGGTGATCGACATGAGTCCATCCAAGCACCGACCACTGACAGTCCCACTCCCGAGAATCCTCCACTGTGGAGGGGGAACTGCCTTTGCGCTGTTCAGATCCTTGCGGGCCACAACTCCCAGCGGCGCTGGACGATCTGCGGCCTTGCGCAGCACCCGCGGCCCTCCCATGAGCGCTTTCGCGGCCCGCCCGACTCGGACTCCTGGGCCTCGGGGTGGCCGCCGCGGCTGTCGACCGGTCAGACTGCTGCCGTGCGAATCGAGGTCCCTCGTGACCAGGTGCGGGTCGGAGAGTCGTGGGCTCGGGCAGCGGACCGGCTCGCGGGAGGAAGGGGGCCGGTGCTCGCGGTCGATCTCTCCGGGGACCCGCTGCGCTTCGAGGTCGACGAGCAGAATCGACTCGCTCTCCGGCCGATGACCGAAGGGGACCTCGGTGACCTGCATCGCTGGTTGAACACCCCGCACGTCACCGTCTGGTGGGATGCGCGCCGCACGGTCGAGCAGATCGCCGCGCACTACGGTCCGGGTCTGCGAGGCGAGGACGCGGTCCGGTACTGGATCTTCGAGGTCAACGGCCGCTCGCTGGGCTTCTGCCAGGACTACCGGATCCGTGACCACCCCGACTACGCGCTCATCTCTGGTCACCCCGACGCAGTGGGCTACGACTACGTGATCGGGGAGCCCCCCTTCGTGGGGCGTGGACTGGGAACGAAGCTGCTGTGGGTCTTCCTGCGGGACATCGTCGTGCCGGCGTACGACGTGCCGGCGGAGCTCTTCGCGGCGCCCGACCACCGCAACACCAGGTCCCTGCGGGTGCTGGAGAAGCTGGGGGCGAGCAAAGGGCTGTGGTTCGACGAGCCGCAGGACGACGGAACTGTGGACACGGTGGTGGGGTGCACCATCGATGTCGCGCGGGTACTGGCCTGAGCATGATCCGCATCGGCATCTCCGGCTGGCGCTACCCGCCCTGGCGTGGGGACTTCTACCCGGCCGGTCTGCCGCAGCGCCGCGAGCTGGAGTACGCCGCGGGACAGCTGTCCTCGATCGAGATCAACGGGTCCTTCTACTCCCTGCAACGGCCGTCGAGCTGGGCGAAGTGGCAGGCCGAGGTGCCCGACGACTTCGTCTTCGCCGTGAAGGGCGGACGCTTCATCACGCACATGAAGCGGCTGCGCGACGTAGAGAACGCGGTGGCGAACTTCTTCGCCTCCGGCATCCTCGAGCTGGGCCCCAAGCTCGGTCCGATCCTGTGGCAGCTGCCGGCGACCTTCGCCTACGACGAGCAGGTGCTCACCGACTTCTGCGCTCTGCTTCCGCGAACCACTGCGGAGGCCGCTGAGCTCGCGCGGCGGCACGACGACAGGCTCACCGGCGACAGGCTGTGGACGGGGCAGGTCAGCGCCGACCGGCCGATCCGGCACGCACTCGAGCCGCGCCATCCCAGCTTCGCTGCTGAAGGTGCGGTCGCGCAGCTCTCCGGGGACGGCGTCAGCCTGGTGGTGGCCGACTCGGCCCAGAAGTGGCCGCGGTTCGAGCAGGCGACCGGGCCGCTCGTCTACGTCCGACTCCATGGCGACACCGAGCTCTACGCCAGCGGCTACACCGACGCAGCACTCGACGACTGGGCCGAGAAGCTGCGGCGGTGGACGGCCGATGGGCGAGACGCCTACGTCTACTTCGACAACGACATCAAGGGACACGCCCCGCACGACGCGCGAAAGCTGATGGCGCGGTTGGCCGAGTGAGGCTGCCCACATCAGCCGCGGCGAGGCCGGAGCGCACCGTAGGGTCACCGCCATGAGTCGCGTGATGCAGATGTACAACCGGACGCACGCCATCCCGATCGTGGGGGAGCGCCTTTTCTCCTTCGCGTTCGCCCAGGTGGCGCCGTACTTCTGGACCATTCGGCCGCGGTTCAAGCTGATCGAGCCCAACCGCGCCGAGCTGCTGATCCGCAAGCGGCGTGCCGTGCACAACCACATCGGCACGGTGCACGCGATCGCGCTCTGCAACGGCCTGGAGGCGGCGATGGGTGCACTCGCTGAGGCCAGCATCCCGGCCGACAAGCGTTGGATCCCCAAGGGGATGGAGGTCAGCTACACCGCCAAGGCCACCAGCGACATCACCTGCATCGCCGAGACCGACCCCGAGCAGTGGGCCGGCGACAACCCCGACGTCGGAGTGCGGGTCAAAGGCGTGCGCACCGACGGAACCGTCGTGATCGAGGGTGTCATCAAGCTCTGGGTGACCCGCAAGAAGAAGTGACCTTCCCGAGCACCGGTCCGGGTCCGGGTGCGGTCAATGGGTCAGAGTGCGCTCCCGACGCCGCTCTCCACGGCGTTCGGGGTGGTTCCTGGTACGGACTTGCCGGCCTGACCGACCCGCTTCTCGACGTAGACCGCAAGGCGGGAGAGCGAGTAGTTGATCAGGATGAAGATCAGGCCCACCACGAACAGCGACTGGATCGGGTTGTCGAGGTTGCCGGCGATCAGGTTGCCGCGGCGCAGCAGCTCGATGTAGAGGGCCAGGATGGCCGCGAGCGAGGTGTCCTTGAGGACCACCACCAGCTGGCTGATCAGCGCCGGAAGCATCGTCCGGAACGCCTGGGGCAGCTGCACGGTGGTCATCGCCTGGACGGGGGTCATGCCGATGGCGAGTGCCGCCTCCCGCTGACCGCTGGGCAGCGAGTTCACGCCCGCTCGCAGGATCTCGGCGATGATCACCGAGTTGTAGAGCGTCAGGCCGATCACGAGGTACCACAGGCCGTCAGGCCCGGGAAGCGGCGAGATGTTGATCTTGAGCTCGAGCGTGACCCGCCACACGAAGAAGATCGTGACGATGACCGGCAGGCCCCGGAACAGCTCGATGAATGCGATCAGCGGCACCCGGAACGCGGGCCGGATCAGCAGGCGGAGGCTGCCGAGCAGCGTTCCCACCACCAACGAGAGCCCAATCGCCAGCCCGGCTGCGACCAGAGTGGCGCGGAGTCCGTCGAACAGCAGGTTCCAGACCGGGCCGAAGGTCTCGTTGCTGGGGTCGATGAAGGGGCCCCAGAGGTCCATCGAGAACTGGCCCTGGTCACTGAGGCGCTTGAGCACCAGCCCGAGCAGGGCCAGGATCACCACCGAGGCGATCACCGTGCCGACCAGGGACCGGCGGCGGGCACGTGGGCCGGGGACGTCGTAGAGGACGGTGTCGGCGGCGCTCATCGCACGATCGCCACCTTTCGCTCGAGGCCCAGCAGGATCGCGCCGGCGGGAAGGGTGATCAGCAGGTAGCCGATGGCGACTCCGGTGAGCACGGGTAGGGCGGCGTACCCCTGGGCGCTGGTGAGGTTGTTGCCCACGCTGAACAGGTCGCCGCCGACGCCGAAGGCACCCACGACCGCGGAGTTCTTGAACATCGCGATGATCACACTGCCCAGCGGCGGGATCGACGTCCGGAACGCCTGCGGCAGGATCACCTGGCTCAGCGACTGGCCGAAGGTCAGCCCGATGGCACGGGACGCCTCGGCCTGGCCGGCCGGCACCGAGTTGATGCCCGAGCGCAACGCCTCACAGACGAACGCCGAGGTGTAGATCACCAGCCCGGCGACGCCGAAGAAGTAGAAGGAGCGGTTCACGCCGATCTCAGGAAGACCGAAGGCGAAGAAGAACAGCACGACCGTGAGTGGGCAGTTGCGGATCACGGTGACCCACGCGGTGCCGAACCAGCGCAGGGAGGGGATCGGGGAGACCCGGAAGGAGGCGATCACGGTCCCGACGACGAGGGAGCCGACCATGCCCCACATGCAGATGCCTAGAGATCGAAGGAACCCCGACCAGAACAGGTCGAGATTCTCGGTGACTCCCTCCACAGGGGCCTCCTCGTGGTCGGCGGGCTGGGCGACCTCGGTGCGGCGCCGGCGGGGCGCCGCACCGAGATCAACGGGCGGTCAGGCGCAGGTGTCTGCCTCGGGCAGCGTCGGGGTCTCGGAGCCCTCGACCTCGCCCGCAGTGTCCTCCCAGGCCGCTGTGTAGGCGTCCTCGTTCTCCTTCAGCGTCTCGTTGATGAACTCGCAGAAGGCCACGTCGCCCTTCTCCACACCGATGCCGTAGGGCTCCTCGGTGAACTGCTCGCCCACCAGCTTGAACTCGTCATCGGACTTGGAGACGAAGCCCAGCAGGATCACGTTGTCGGTGGTGACCACATCGACCTGATCGGTGCGCAGAGCGTCGGCGCACTTGTCGTAGACGTCGAAGAGGACCAGCTGCTTCTTCACATCGGCGAGGTACTCCTTGATCTGCTCCGACGGCGTCGACCCGGTGACCGAGCACACCTTGGCGTCCGGGTTCGACTTCAGGTCGTCGGGGCCGTTGATGGTGTCGTTGTCGGACTTGACCATCAGCTGCTGGCCGGCCACGTAGTACGGCCCGGCGAAGGTGATCCGCTCCTTGCGCTCGTCGTTGATCGTGTAGGTCGCGACCACGAAGTCCACGTCACCGTCCTCGATGACCTGCTCGCGCACGGCGGAGGTGCTCTCCTTCCAGGTGATGTCGTCGGGCTTGATTCCCAGGGCGCCGGCGATGATCTTGGCCACCTCGACGTCGAAACCCTGCGGCGTGTCGTCGAGACCCAGCAGGCCGAAGCCCGGCTGGTCGAACTTCGTGCCCACCGTCACCTTGCCTGCGTCGGCGAGCTTGGCCATCGTCGTGCCCGACTCGAACTTCGGCGCCTCCTCGACCTTGGGCTCGCTGCCACCGCTATCGCTGCCGCAAGCCGCTGTGACCAGCGCCAGAGTGGCGCCGACGAGCAGCGTCTTGGTCCTGGTGAATCGCATTGGATCTCCTTCGTTGAAGTGGTGGTGCCGTCAGTGCTTGAGGATCTTGCCGAGGAAGTCCTTGGCCCGATCCGACTGGGGGTTGGTGAAGAACTCCTCGGGAGTGTTCTCCTCGACGATGGCGCCGTCGGACATGAAGACCACGCGGTGGGCGGCCGTCCGCGCGAAGCCCATCTCGTGGGTGACGACGATCATCGTCATGCCCCCCTCGGCGAGATCGACCATCACGTCGAGGACTTCCTTGATCATCTCGGGGTCCAGCGCCGAGGTCGGCTCATCGAAGAGCATCGCCTTGGGTTCCATCGCCAGCGCCCTGGCGATCGCCACTCGTTGCTGCTGACCTCCGGAGAGCTGCGCGGGGTACTTGTCGGCCTGGTGGCCGACACCGACACGGTCGAGCAGCTCGCGCCCGCGCTTCTCGGCGGCGTCCTTCTTCTTGCTGCGGACCTTGATCGGGCCGAGAGTGACGTTCTCCAGGATCGTCTTGTGGGCGAAGAGGTTGAAGCTCTGGAACACCATGCCCACCTCGGCACGCAGGGCGGCGAGCTCCTTGCCCTCCTCGGGCAGCTGCTTGCCGTCGAGGGTGATCGATCCCTTGTCGATCGTCTCGAGCCGGTTGACCGCACGGCACAGGGTCGACTTGCCGGAGCCGGAAGGCCCGATCACGACGACGACCTCACCCTTGCCCACCGTCAGGTTGATGTCCTGCAGGACGTGCAGCTCGCCGTACCACTTGTCGACGCTGTCCAGCACGATCAACGGGTCACGGGGAGACGCCTCGTCTTGGCCCTGCTTCTCAGGCGTGGTCATCTCTTGAACCTATGAGTCAGCGGCTTGGGAGTCGAGCACCGGCACGCACCGTTGTGCGTTCGTCACATTAATTGCGGCTTCCCGACCTCGGTGTCCGGTTCTCTGACCACGAGGTGACGCTGGCCACAGGTTTGTCCCGGTTGCCCTCCGGGCACTCCTTGAAGGTCGCCCCAGCCCGCACCCGACCTCTTGGAGAACCCGCATGACCTTGAAGAAGACCCTCGGCGCACTGACCAAGGGAGCCGTCGACACGGCCACGTCGGTCGCTCGCAACCCGATCGGAAGTGCGTCGGCCGCCGCGGGCCTGGTCAAGGGGACCGCCGAGGCCGGAATCGACCTGGTGCGCGGCCGGGTCGCGGGCGAGCCGTCCTCGGACGAGCCTTCCGAGCCGCTGCCCTCGGCGGCGGAGTCGGACTCCTCCACGGCGGAGCCTGAGAAGGCGGCGTCGGCGCCGAGCGAGACCGAGCCGGCGCAGGCCGAGGCCGCCCTCGACCCGCGCGACAGCATCCCGGGACCCGACCTGGCGCCGTACCTCCCGCCGGCTCCCGAGGACCTGCCCGAGCCGATCGTGATCGAGGCGGAGCCGGCCACGTAGGCTTGGGCGGCCATGACAACAGCCGCCACCACGCCCGCCCGCACCTACGAGGTCCGCACCCACGGGTGCCAGATGAACGTGCACGACTCCGAGAGGCTCTCCGGCCTGCTCGAGGACGCCGGCTACGTCGCTGCTCCCGCGGGGGACGGCGCCGACGTGGTGGTCTTCAACACCTGTGCCGTGCGTGAGAACGCGGACAACAAGCTCTACGGCAATCTCGGTCAGCTCGCCTCGGTGAAGAAGACCCACCCCGGGATGCAGATCGCCGTCGGCGGCTGTCTGGCGCAGAAGGACCGCACCACGATCACCCAGAAGGCCCCCTGGGTCGATGTCGTCTTCGGCACCCACAACATCGGCTCCCTGCCCGTGCTGCTCGAGCGCGCCCGCGTCCACCAGGAGGCGCAGGTGGAGATCCTCGAGTCGCTCGAGGTGTTCCCCTCCACGCTGCCCACCAAGCGCGAGTCGGCGTACGCCGCCTGGGTCTCGATCTCGGTCGGCTGCAACAACACCTGCACGTTCTGCATCGTCCCGGCCCTGCGCGGCAAGGAGAAGGACCGTCGTCCCGGCGAGATCCTCGCCGAGATCGAGGCGCTCGTCGCCGAAGGGGTCACCGAGGTGACCCTGCTCGGACAGAACGTCAACGCCTACGGCGTCGAGTTCGGGGACCGGCAGGCCTTCTCCAAGCTGCTGCGAGCCTGTGGAGCGATCGAGGGGCTGGAGCGGGTGCGGTTCACCTCGCCGCACCCGGCGGAGTTCACCGATGACGTGATCGAGGCGATGGCCCAGACACCCAACGTGATGCCGTCTCTGCACATGCCGCTGCAGTCCGGCTCCGACGACGTGCTCCGAGCGATGCGTCGCTCCTACCGGTCCTCGAAGTTCCTCGGCATCATCGAGCGCGTGCGAGCGGCCATCCCCGAGGCCGCCATCACCACCGACATCATCGTGGGCTTCCCGGGCGAGACCGAGGAGGACTTCGCAGCCACGCTCGACGTCGTCCGCAAGGCGCGGTTCTCGGGGGCCTTCACCTTCCAGTACTCCAAGCGTCCCGGCACCCCCGCAGCCACGTTGGAGGGCCAGGTGCCCAAGGCGGTGGTGCAGGAGCGCTACGAACGGCTGGTCGCCGTGGCCGACGAGGTCGCATGGGCCGAGAACCGCGCCCTCGAGGGCCGCACGGTCGAGCTGATGGTGGCCGAGGGCGAGGGCCGCAAGGACGCCGCGACGCTGAGGCTCTCGGGCAGGGCGCGGGACAACCGACTGGTGCACTTCACCCCGGTCCTCGAGGACGGGTCACCGGTCGAGGTGCGTCCGGGCGACATGGTCGAGTGTGTGATCACCTACGGCGCTCCGCACCACCTGGTCGCCGACGGGCCGGTCCGCTCCGTACGCCGTACCCGTGCCGGCGACGCGTGGGAGGACCGACGCGCACCAAGGCCGAGCGGAGTCCAGCTGGGGCTGCCGACCGTCGGGGTGCCGCCGCCGCTGGCCCCCGCCGGAGGATGCGCGACCTGAGGTCGCGACGTACGCGTCCGCCGCGTCTCGTCGCTCAGACAGGCTTCTCGGTGCCCGGGTCGACGTCCTTCTCGCCCTCGTCCATCTCCTCCGGCTGCTCGATCTCGTCGGGCAGGTGCTTCTCCTCGACCTGAGCGGACCGTGGCTGGTCGGGCGTCGCGGGAGGCACATCCTCGGACTCGTGATGGACCATGTCGGCGGGCCCGCCGGGGCCGACGTCTGGCGCCGGGTCTTCCTTCGGCTCCGGCTGGGGGGCCAGGTCGGGGTCGCTCATCCGGCACCCCCGGAGGGCACGGGCCGGTCGCCGCTGGCGATCTCCTCGTTGGGCTGCGCACCTGGCTCGGGGGGCACCGGAGACGGATCGGTGGGCACGGGGTCCGGGTCGGCGGCGGTGGCGGGGGCGGTGGCCGGAGCATCGGACGGTGGCAGGTCGTCGCGCTTCCCGTCGAGGCCGTCGAGTGCCTCCTTGGCCTTGCTGACGCCGGACCCGACCTGGGAGCGGTACTTGCCGCCGGTCTTCTCGTCGATCCGCTGGCCGGCCTTGTCCAGGCCCTCGCCGATCTTGTCGCCGTGCTTGTCCACGGCGTCGCCGAGCTTCTTCTTCGCATCGTCCAGGAAACCCACAGTGTCTCTCCTCGTGTGCGGAACCATGTGCCGAGCGGCGTACCCGACGGCACCTTTGCCAAACTAGCGGCCGTGTCCACCCCTGCCCACGACCCCCCGGCCCCAGGCGCGGTGGTGGCGGTGGTCGGAGCGACCGCCGCCGGCAAGACCGCCCTCGCGCTCGACCTCGCCGAGAGGCTCGGCGGTGAGATCGTCAACACCGACTCGATGCAGCTCTACCGCGGCATGGACATCGGTACGGCGAAGCTGGCGCCGTCGCAGCGGCGCGGCATCGTGCACCACCTGCTGGACCGGCTCGACGTGACCCAGCCGGCCACCGTGGCCGAGTTCCAGGGATGGGCGCGGACGGTGATCGAGGACTGTCACCGACGCGGCGTGGTGCCCGTCCTCGTGGGCGGCTCGGCGCTCTATGTCCGAGCGATCATCGACGAGTTCGAGTTCCCCGGCACCGACCCCGCTCTGCGGGCGCGGCTCGAGGTCGAGCTCGACGAGAGCGGGCCCGAGGCCCTGCACGCGCGCCTCGTCGAGGTGGACCCTGCCGCGGCGGCGCAGATGCTGCCGCAGAACGGGCGCCGCGTGGTCCGCGCCCTCGAGGTGATCGAGCTGACCGGACGGCCCTGGTCGCCGACCCTGCCCGAGCCCCGCTATCACTACCAGCGCGCGGTGCAGGTCGGTGTCGACATCGATCGCCGGATCCTGGACGAACGCATCGCGCAGCGGGTCGACCAGATGTGGGCGGACGGGTTCGTCGAGGAGGTCCGCCAGCTGGCCGGGCACGGCCTCCGACAGGGCCGGACGGCGCACCGGGCGCTCGGCTACCAGCAGATCCTGGACTTCCTCGACGGCGAGATCTCCGAGGCCGAGGCCAGGGAGCGCACGGTGACCCGGACCCGCAGGTTCGCCCGCCGCCAGGACGGCTGGTTCCGCAAGGACCAGCGGATCACCTGGGTCCAGCACGACGACCCGGCGCGCGTGGAGCAGGCGCTCGCGGTGATCCGCTGAGTCGCCGTCCGGCGGGTGGGGGCCTCGGCGTACGGTCTGGCCATGAGCCAGAGCAGGAACCGGCGCGTGCGCCGTACCGCCGTCACCTTCGTCGCAACGGCCTGAGGCATGGCCGCGTGGGAGTGGGCCAAGCGCCTGGTCGGCTGGGACAGGGAGCCCGCGTCCGCTGAGCAGCCCCAGCCGCCTGCCGGTGCGGCGCCCGGTGACCGGGACCCGAGCGCTTCAGCGTCCGGCGCGCCGAGCGGGCGACCGGAGACCGCCTCGACGGGCGACTCAGGAGGGAGCGCAGCCGATGCTGCACTCGCCACCGCCAGGGAGCGGGCCGACCGTGGCAGGATCCATCGTGTGAACGAGTACACCTACGTCAAGGGCCACGGCACGGAGAACGACTTCGTGCTCGTGCCGGACGCCAACGGCCGCCACGAGCTGACCGCAGGCCAGGTGTCCCTGCTCTGCGACCGTCGCTCGGGCATCGGCGGAGACGGCGTGATCCGAGTCGTGCGCACGGACGCGACCGAGGACCCCGCGGCCGTGCAGGCGCGTGGTCAGGCGATGTGGTTCATGGACTACCGCAACGCCGACGGCTCCCTGAGTGAGATGTGCGGCAACGGGATCCGGGTGCTGGGTCACTACCTGGCGACCCATGCCGATGTCGACCCGCGCAACCCGCTTCCGATCGCCACTCGTGCCGGGGTGAAGACCCTCACCTTCGACCGCGACCTGATCACCGTCGACATGGGCAGTCCCGAGGTGCTGGGAACCACCACGGTCCGCGTGGGCGAGCGCAGCCTGGAGGCGCGCAACATCAATATGGGCAACCCGCACGCGGTCGTGTTCGTGGACGACCTGGCCGAGGCCGGTGAGCTGCGCGAACCCCCCGGACACGACGAGTCGACCTACCCCCACGGCGTCAACGTGGAGTTCGTGACCCGGCGCGGAGAGCACCACATCGCCATGCGCGTCCACGAGCGCGGGTCGGGAGAGACACGTTCGTGCGGCACCGGCGCCTGCGCGGCGATGGTGGCAGCCGCTCTGGCAGACGACGCGGAGCGCGGGACCTCCTACACCGTGGACCTCCCAGGCGGCACCCTGACGATCGTCTGGACCGCGGAGGACCAGATCCTGATGACCGGCCCGGCCGTGCTGACCGCCGAGGGACTCACCGCGCTCTGACGCCGCCCGCCGCGACCGGGCCGACGCCTGAGGTGGCACCGGCGCCTGGTGGTCCCTCTGTGAGATGGCGCGGCCTCGCGACGCCCCGCATCCCGACCGGCTGCGTTGTCGTCGCTCGTCAGACAACCCGGGTATGCCTCGCTCCTCCGCCTTGCCTGACGCGCGCGGAACGCCGCTCGGAACCCCACGCCCTCTCACAGACGCACCACTAGGATCTCGCGCATGGACATCACCGGAGCCAGTGCCATCGTCACCGGAGGGGCCTCGGGCATCGGCGCAGCCGTCGCCCGTCAGCTCGCCGCCAAGGGGGCGAAGGTGGTCGTGGCCGACCTCAACGCCGAGAGGGGCGCGCAGCTCGCCGACGAGATCGGCGGCGTCTTCGCTCCGGTCGACGTGACCAGGACCGAGCAGATCGAGGCCGCCATCGCCGAGGCTGAGGAGCTCGGCCCGGTGCGGGTGCTGGTGAACTCGGCCGGCATCGGCTGGGCCCAGCGCACCGTAGGACGTGACGGCGAGTACGCCTCGGCCGCCGACCTCGCCGCCTTCACCAAGGTGATCACGATCAACCTGATCGGGACCTTCGACTGCATCCGGCTCGTCGGGACGGCCATCTCCCGCACCGAGCCCACCGCGACCGGTGAGCGCGGAGCCATCGTCAACCTGGCCAGCGTGGCGGCGTTCGACGGGCAGATCGGCCAGGCGGCGTACTCCGCGTCGAAGGGGGGAGTGGTGGGGATGACGCTTCCCGTGGCCCGCGACCTCGCCGCGGTCGGGATCCGGCTGAACACGGTGGCCCCAGGGCTGATCGACACCCCGATCTACGGGGAGGGCGAGGACGCCGAGGCGTTCAAGGCGAAGCTCGGGGAGAGCGTGCTCTACCCGCGGCGGCTCGGCATGCCGGCCGAGCTGGCCAGCATGGTGGTCGAGTGCGTCACGAACTCCTACATGAACGCCGAGACCGTGCGCGTCGACGGCGGGATCCGGATGCCACCGAAGTAGGGCGTACGGCGCTCCTCAGGTCCCGTGGCGTGGGTTGGCGGCAGGGTCGAAGTCGTGGTGACCTGGCGGGTCGGGGGTCACCTCGGGTCGGTCGTCCAGCGCGGACTGCTCGGGCGGCGCTTCCCCCGTAGGGCTCTCCTCCTCGGGGTGGGTGGGTGCCATGCCGTAGGTCACCTCTCCCTCGACCCCCCGGACCGGGCCTCGTCGTTCACTGCTGACTCCCATCCCGCCCGCCAGGCCGACATCGCTGTCGGCGTTGGGGTCCGACTCCTGGATGCCGGTGACCGGAGCTGCGCTCGGGTCCCCAGGCGGGTTGCCAGGCGGGTTGCCAGGCGGGTTCTCGGGCGGGTTCTCAGGCGGCGTGCTGCCCATGCCTCAGCCCTCCGAAGGCTGGTCGAGTGAGGACTCCGCGTTCTCTGACTGCACCACGTCCTGCTCAGAGGTGGGCTCAGGGTGGGACTGCTCGTCCTCGATGTCGATGGTGCCTCCACCGGACTCCGAGGCGTGCTGGTCGTTGGTCTCGCTCGCCGAGGCGTCGTCGTCGTGCCCTCCGGTGACTCGACCGGCGCCCAGGCCGTCCTGACGCTGGGGACCGCCGGGTGGGTGGCGGCGTCGACGCCCTCGGCTGCAGGGTTGGCGGGGCCTGGCTTGGTCTGCGAGTCGGTCATGGACTCGGCGTACCCGCCTGCTCTGCCGGCAAACGCCCAGCGGGCACCTCCCGGGAGCTGTCAGCCCACCACGGCGTCGGCGCTGGCCAAAGGGTGTGAGAGCGCGTCCTGGCCCTCAGCCATCGGCGCGCTGCTGGTGAGCGCGCTCTGCTCGGAGCCGGAGTCGTCGCGCGGCAGCGTGAAGATCATCGTGGTGCCCTGTCCTCCGGGGCCGGTGGTCGCCGAGATGCGCCCGCCGTGACGGTCGGTCGCTCGTCGGCAGATGGCCAGGCCGAGACCGGTGCCGGGGTACTCGCCCGCGGCCGGGGAGCGGAAGAAGGTGTCGAAGACATGGCCGCGATCCTTGCGGGGGATGCCCACGCCGTTGTCGGTGACGCGGATCTCGCACATGCCGTCGCTGGGCGCGACCTCGATCTGTACGCGCGGCACCACCCCGGGGGCGACGAACTTCACCGCGTTCGCGATCAGGTTGGTGAACAGCTGACGCGTCATCAACGGGTCGGCCCTGACGCTGCCCAAGGAGGCGAACTCCACCACCGGGGTCTCGCCCTGAAGTCCGAGGTCGCGGACGATCGAGATGACGAGATCGTCCAGGCTGAGCGGCTCCAGGTGCAGCTCCGCGTTGTCGGTCAGGGTGTAGTTGAGCAGGTCGGTGATCAGCTGGTTCATCCTCAGCGAGGACTCCCGGATGCGGGTCATGCTGTCGCGCACCGAGGCCACAGCCCGGCCCTCGCCGAGCTCGGCCAGCTGGTCGTCCGCGAGCTCGGCCCAGCTGAGGACCGCTGTCAACGGACCCTTGAGGTCGTGCGCCGCCACGCCGGCGAAGTTCTCCAGGACACGTCGCTCTGCGCGCTCCCGGGTGACGTCGTGCAGGAGGACCACGGCCAACGGCCCGACCGGCGCCTCCTGATGGAGCGGTACGGCGCTGACCGAGAGCACCGTCTCGTGCCCGGTCTCGGCGTGGGTCCGCACGACGTCGGCGGAGGGGACCCGCTCGCCGCGAAGGGCGCGGGCGTGCGGCAGGTCGTCGAAGGCGACCAGCGTGCCGTCGGGCCAGTAGAACGGCGCGGCGTCGGGGGCGTGCACGTGGTTCCCGTCGGCGTCGCCACCGCCCAGCTCAGCGGCTGCGGAGTTGGCGAGGAGCACCTGCCCCCAGGAGTCGCTGACGCAGAGTCCGTCGGCCATCGCCTCGGTGACGGCGTCGAGCAGCTCCGCCCTGGCCCGGGCGCGAGACTCCGACCGCCGTAGCCGCGCGTTGAGCTGGCTCTTCTCGGTGACCGTCGTGCTCAGCGTCAGCGCGACCACCGTGGTCACGACGACGAGGAGCTGCACGACGATGCCCGCGTACGGCGAGATCCGTGAGGGCTCCCACGGCTCCCCAGCCGAGGTAGGTGTACCCGAGCACGAGCGAGCCGAAGCCCAACGAGTGCACCGCCGCGACCAGCGGGGTGAACCGGAGCCCGAGCCAGACCGACGCCGCGATCATCACGTACCCGATCGGGAGGCCTTGGGGAACGGTGAACACCAGGGCTGATGCCGCGAGGCTGAGCGTGGCGGCGGTGACCAGCTCGAGCGCGGCTCCACGTCTCGGCTCCGCGGTCAGCACGCTGACGCCACGGTCGCGCAGCCAACTGCGCCGGGCTGCCACGCAGGTGCGCGCGACGGCCGTCACCACCAGGATGCCGCAGGCGTCACGCACCACCCAACCGAGCGGTGTGAGCCAGCTCCAGCTGCCGGTGGCAGCCCAGCTCGCTGCCGTACCGATCGTCGCGCCGACCACAGGGGCAAGCACCGAGGCAGCGATCAGCACCACCAGCTGGGCGGAGGTGGACATCCCCAGGCTCAGCCTCCCGACGAAGCGGCGCTTCTCCAGGAACGCAGTGACCGCGCGGACGGCGAGTCCCTGGGCGAGGCTGGCGGCACCGAAGAGGAGAGAGGCCACCAGACCGATCCCGCTCATCGCGAAGAACCCGATGGTGACCGCGAACAGGAGTGCACCGTCGACCGCGACCTGGCGGCCGAAGGAGCCCCGGAGCATCCACAGCGCGCCGATGCCCGCCGCCGGCCAGTACAGCGCGAGCGCTGTGCTCTCGAGGACCACCAGCTGACCCGCGAGCATCGCGACGAGATAGGCGGCCGAGTAGCCCATAGTGGCGTGAATGCGGACGGCTGCCATGGCCCCAGTCTCGTCGTTGCGGTCGCGGACGCGTGCGCTATTGGCCAATCTCTCGCCTCGTCCAGTCTGGTCTAGGCCAGAGCGCCACGCAAATCCGGTTGCCGGGCGCCGTACGCTGGAGGCCGGATGACACACGCACCCAAGGACTTCGACCTCGCCCACGAGCTCGCCGAGACGGCCGACTGGGACGAGTCGGCCACCCCGGCCGAGACCTCCGAGCAGCCCGAGCAGCCCGAGCAGCCCGAGCAGGGAGCGTTCCCCGAGGCGGAGGAGTCGACGGGCGCGCTGGACCTCGCCGAGCGCTACGCCCTGCGCCGGGTCGCGGGGCTCTCCACCGAGCTCGAGGACATCTCCGAGGTCGAGTACCGCCAGCTGCGCCTGGAGCGCGTCATCCTGGTCGGGGTGTGGACCAGCGGAACCGTGCAGGACGCCGAGAACTCGATGGCCGAGCTCGCCCTGCTGGCCGAGACCGCCGGGTCCGAGGTGCTCGACGCGCTCTACCAGCGGCGCGACAGCCCCGACCCCGCCACCTACATCGGCCGAGGCAAGGTGGAGGGCCTCGCCGAGATCGTGCGGGTCACCGGTGCCGACACGGTGATCCTCGACGGAGAGCTCGCGCCCAGCCAGCTGAGGAACCTCGAGGACAAGGTCAAGGTCAAGGTCGTCGACCGCACGGCCCTGATCCTGGACATCTTCGCCCAGCACGCGAAGAGCAGGGAGGGGCAGGCGCAGGTCGAGCTCGCCCAGCTCAGCTACATGAAGCAGCGCCTGCGCGGGTGGGGCGGGAACCTGTCCCGTCAGGCCGGTGGGCGGGTCGCAGGCGGCGCGGGCATCGGAGGTCGCGGACCGGGCGAGACCAAGATCGAGACCGACCGGCGACGCATCAACACCAAGATCGCCAAGCTCCGGCAGGAGCTCCGCCACATGAAGACCACCCGGGACACCAAGCGTGCCGACCGGGTGCGCCACGAGATCCCCAGCGTGGCGATCGCCGGCTACACCAACGCGGGCAAGTCCTCCCTGCTGAACCGGCTCACCGACGCCGGTGTGCTGGTCGAGGACTCGCTGTTCGCGACCCTGGATCCCACGACTCGGCGTACGACGACCAGTGACGGGCGCATCTACACGATGAGCGACACCGTCGGCTTCGTGCGGCACCTGCCCCACCAGCTCATCGAGGCGTTCCGCTCCACGCTGGAGGAGGTCGCCGACTCCGACCTGATCCTGCACGTGGTGGACGGGTCCCACCCCGACCCCGAGGGCCAGCTGGCCGCCGTACGGGAGGTGCTCGCCGAGATCGGCGCCGACAAGGTGCCCGAGCTCGTGGTGATCAACAAGGCCGACATCGCCGACCCGCTCGTGCTCGCCCGCCTGCGCCAGCGGGAGCCGCACTCGGTCGTGGTCTCCGCTCAGACGGGCGAGGGCATCGCCGAGGCGCTGGTCGCGGTCGAGGCCGACCTGCCTCGCCCGCAGATCGAGATCGCGGTGCTGTTGCCCTACGAGCGCGGGGACCTGCTCAGCAAGGTGCACGAGAACGGAGAGGTCCTCTCCCTGGAGCACACGGCCGACGGGACCCTGCTCCAGGCCCGGGTCAACGAGTCGCTGGCCGGCGACCTGTCGGAGTACGCCCACCCGGGCTGACGAGCCTCCTGCTGGTCAAGACCGAGAACCAGATCTCGTTCGCCCGCCGGTACTACCACGATGCCGTGGCCACCTTGGACCAGCTGACCCAGACGATCCCGTGGCTGCTTCTCACCGGCCTCGCGAACGTGCACCAGCGTGAGCTCTACCGCGCCCCGGAGGGGCAGCAGATGGCTCCGACCGTCCGCCTGTGAGCCCCCGGGACCCGTCTGCGCCCGGCGACATAGGGTGCACGGGTGGTCGAGAAGCGGGGCGTGCGCGAGGTCCTGGGCGCCGCGGTCCAGGCGCTCGGCGGACAGGAGCGTCCCGGGCAGATCGCCATGGCGGAGGCCGTGGTCGCGGCGATGGAGCAGCGTCGGCACCTGCTGGTCCAGGCGGGCACCGGCACCGGCAAGTCGCTGGCCTATCTCGTCCCCGCCTTGCTGCACCACCACCGCGTCGTGGTGGCCACCGCCACGCTCGCGCTCCAGCACCAGCTGGTGGAGCGCGACATCCCCGCCCTGTTCGAGGCAGCCAAGGAGCAGCTGGGGGAGAAGGTCACCTATGCCGTGCTCAAGGGCCGCTCGAACTACGCCTGCCTGCACCGCGTGCGGGAGGGCGTTCCCGATGACCAGGGCGCGCTCGTCGAGCTGCCCGAGGGGTCGGCCGGCGCCGAGGTCGTCACGCTGCGGGAGTGGATCGAGGAGCAGGCGAGCCAGGGTGGCACCGGTGAGCGGGACCACGCCCCCCGGCACACCGACCGGATCTGGCGTCAGGTCAGCGTCAGTCATCGTGAGTGTCTCGGGGCAGCGAAGTGCCCCTACGGCACCGAGTGCTTCGCCGAGCGGGCCAAGGAGCGGGCGGCTCGCTCGCAGCTGATCGTCACCAACCACTCCCTGCTCGCCATCGACGCGGTCGAGGGCGTGCCGATGATCCCCGAGTACGACGTCGCCGTGATCGACGAGGCGCACGAGCTGGTCTCGCGGGTCACGCAGGCCGCCACCGACGAGCTCTCCCTCTCCGAGATCGAGCGCACCTCACGCCGTGCGGGTCGCCACGTCGAGGGCAGCGAGGCCGACGACCTCGCCGACGCCGGTGAGCGGTTGGGTGAGGCGATCGACGAGGGCAGGCCGGGGCGGATCGACCAGCTGTCCCCACCGCTGGGTGACGCGCTCGCCCTGGTGCGCGACGCTGCCCGGGCCCTGGTCTCGGCCTTTCCGAAGGACTCCGCCGGCCCCGGGCAGAGCGGAGATGCCGCGGTCACGCAGGCCAAGGGGTGGGCCACCGACCTGTTCAAGACCGCGGAGCGGATGGCGGCAGGATCGAACCAGGACGTGCTGTGGATCAACGAGCGCGACCGCAACCGTGGCGGCAACCAGCTGTGCGTGGCGCCGCTCGAGGTCGCCGGCCCGATGAGGGAGAAGCTGCTGGCCGAGAAGACCGTCATCTTCACCTCGGCCACGCTCAAGCTCGGCGGGGACTTCGACGCGGTGGCCACCTCGCTGGGGCTCAGCCCCACCGACCGGGTCGCGGCCGGGTCACCCGAGGGCACCTGGGAGGGCCTCGACGTCGGCTCGCCCTTCGACTACACCCAGCAGGCCATCCTCTACGTCGCCAGGCACCTGCCGCCACCCGGTCGCGACGGGCTCACGCCCGCCCACCTCGAGGAGATCACCCGGCTCGTCGACGCGGCCGGTGGCCGCACCCTGGGACTGTTCTCGAGTCGACGAGCAGCCGAGGCGGCGGCCGAGCACGTGCGTGAGTCGCTGCCCCATCTGACCACCCTCGCTCAGGGAGACGCGCAGCTGCCCGAGCTGGCGCGGCAGTTCGTCGGCGACCCGCACACGAACCTGTTCGGCACCCTCAGCCTGTGGCAGGGTCTCGACGTCCCGGGGGAGACCTGCCAGCTGGTGATCATCGACCGGATCCCCTTCCCCCGCCCCGACGACCCGCTGATGTCCGCGCGCCAACGCGCCGCCGACCAGGCCGGGGCCAACGGCTTCATGAGCGTCGCCGCCACCCACGCGGCGCTCCTGCTGGCGCAGGGGTCGGGTCGGCTGATCCGGACGACGACCGACCGCGGGGTGGTGGCGTGCCTGGACCCGCGACTGGTCACGGCCCGCTACGGGACGTTCCTGCGGGCGAGCCTGGCGCCGATGTGGCAGACCGATGACCTCTCCGTCGTACTCAAGGCGCTGGCCAGGCTGGCCGGAGACTGAGTGCGGCAGGGGTCAGCGGGAGTAGACCCCGCGCGAGGATCGGGACCACGTCGAGCTGCCCACGCTGTTGCCGGCCATCACCGCGAACACGTAGCGGCCTCGAGGCAGCGTCATCCTCAGCGAGCGTGCGGTGGGCTTCTGGTACGACGACCCGTAGGTCCGCACCACCCGGTTGCTGCTGTCGAGCCGCTGCGCGCGGACGCGGTACCTCACGATGTCGGCGCCACCGGTGTCCACGGGAGCTGACCAGCGAGCGACCGCGTTGCGGGTGCCGCCCCTGGTGCCTGAGGAGGCCGACCCGATGCCCGGGGCACCCGGCTTGGTGGCCGTCGGCTGGTCAGTGGGAGGGGTCGGGTCGGGGGCAGGATTCTCGGCCGGGGGCGGGCCGGCCGGCTGGTCGGCGCACCCGGTCGCGCTGAGGCGGTACTGGCCGAGGCTGCCGTAGTCGGACCAGCCGGAGCCGGCGGGGTTGCCCTCACCCACACCGTCGACACGCAGGTAGTGGACGCCGGTCGCGGCCGGGATGATGACCTGCGCGTTCATGCCGCCGGACTGTGGCGGCGAGCCGCTGTAGGTCGAGGTCGGTGCCGAGGTGGCGATGACGGCGCCGTCCGGGCCGAGGACGTCGAGCTTGAGGTCCAGGGTGCCCTGGGCGCCGACCCCGGTCGCGGCGACCGTCAGGTTGGTCAGGCAGGGAAGGGTGATCGCGAAGACATCGGTGTCGGTGCGCGTGCTGATCACCCCGCTCGCGTTGTAGGACTGCAGCGCGCCGAGCTGCTCGGCGCTCTGCGTCGCGTCGCCGTAGTCGTCGCTGCGCAGGGGGAGTCCGTGGGCGGTCATCACCGCGAAGTCGTCCTCCCGGTTGTCCGCGTCGGCGTACTCGCCGCTGCTGAACTGGCTGATCGCGCGAGTGCGGGAGGAGCCCATGATCGGCCCCCACGCCGCTGTGCCTGCGTAGTAGCTGGCCGTCGAGGTGCCGTCATGCTGCAGCGCCAGGTTGTGTCCGGTCTCGTGGGAGGCTGCCTGCGCCACGATCATCGGGTCGAAGCTGGTGCTGTAGGCGAAGACCCAGGCCGGCTGGTAGTACGGGTTGGAGCCGACCCGGTCGAACGTGCCCAGGAAGGCGACTCCGAGACAGCCGCCGCAGACCTGCTCACGTGGCGTGTTGGAGCTGGTGATCAGCACCTGGGTGCCGTAGGTGGTGTCGGAGAGCGAGGAGCGGGTGATCCCGCTGACGCCGGGATCCGCGGTGGTGACGTCGACGTCGAAGGGGGCGTAGGTCTCGGCTACCTGACGCCAGACCTCCTGGATGAAGCCGTGCTCGCTGGAGTTGAACGTGCTCGGCGCTCCGTCGGTGTCGAAGCCGATGTGGGTGCCGTTGGCGATGTCGCCGGGGTCGGTGCCGTTCCAGGCGGTGTTGGCGACGGTCGCTCCGTCGAAGTCGAGGAAGATCTTGCGGGTCGCCGCAGGACGGCTGTGCAGCTCGAAGGTCTGCGCGGTCGGGTACGCCGGGGCCACGGTCGCTGAGGCAGTGGAGGTCTCGGCGGTGGTCTGCGCCGGCGCGTCCTCCTCGAAGAACACCTTGCCGGTCCGGGAGACCCAGGCGGTGCGGTCGGTGGTGAGGATCTCCGTGAGCCCCGCCGAGGAGAGGCCGTTGGCTCGGGCGACGCTGGCCAGGTCGGTGCCGATGGTCCGCAGGGCTGTGCGGCCGCGCAGGCGCTCGGACAGCACGCGCGGCGCCCGCTCGGGGCTGGGCGACCCGACGAGCTGGCCGGCGGACCGGCCGACCGGCCGACCGGTGGAGGAGTCGGAGGTTTCGGAGGAGGAACCGCTGGTGGACTGTCCTGATGAGGAGTCGGTGAAGCCGGGGTTCTCCGCACTGGCCAACGCGGGGACGCTGGCAACGACGGCGACCGCGAAGGTCAACGCCAGCGCCAGTCGAGGAGCGATCGGGGTCACCCCGATCATGATTCCCGACTTTTCGGATTTAAGCCAGCAAAAGGGACTTATTGCCCGAACGCGGGCCAGAAGGGGCTACATCCGGCGGAGCACCGCCGTCACCTTGCCCAGGATGGTGGCGTAGGTGCCGTCGATGGGGTCATAGGCGTCGTTGTGCGGGAGCAGCCAGATCTTGCCGTCCTTCTTCTGGAACGTCTTCACGGTGGCCTCGCCGTCGAGCATCGCTGCCACCACCTCGCCGTTCTCGGCGTCGGGCTGCTGTCGGATGACCACGTAGTCGCCGTCGCAGATCGCGGCGTCCACCATCGAGTCGCCGGAGACCTGGAGCAGGAAGAGGGTGCCGTCGCCGACCAGCGACTTGGGAAGCGGGAAGATCTCCTCGATGCGCTCCTCGGCGAGGATCGGCCCGCCCGCCGCGATCCGCCCGACCATCGGCACCATCGTGGGGGTCGGCACCTCGTCCCCGAGGCCGGTCTGGTCGAACCCCGCCTCGAAGCCCGCCTCGTCCGCGGACGCGATCGCGCGGCGAGCGGCCATCAGCTCGGGGATGAACACCTCGAGCGCGCGAGGTCGGTTGGGGTCCCGCTTGATGAACCCCTTCTGCTCGAGCACCCGCAGCTGGTGGGCGACGCTGGAGGAGCTCGTCAGGCCGACGAGCTCACCGATCTCGCGGATGCTGGGCGGATAGCCACGCTTCTCGATCGACTCGCGCAGGACGTTGAGGATGCGCTGCTGGCGCGGGGTCAGGCCGGTGGCGTCCGGGGCCGCGTCCGGCATCTCCGAGACGGTGTTGCGTCCGCGGCCCGGCCCCCGATCGGTGACCGGCAGTGAGGTCGCGGGTGCCCGCTTGATGTCGTTGTCGTGATCGCGCGTCGCCATGGGGAAAAGGTAGTCCAGCAACAGGGGTCACTTCAAACACATGTTCGAACCGCGTGTCGCGCGTCGTCCTCTCACCCACCCGGCCGGACCAGACCCTGCTGGTAGGCCAGTACGACCGCCTGCACCCGGCTGGAGACGCCGAGCTTGGCGAGCACCCGGTTGACGTGCGTCTTGACCGTCGCCTCGGCGATCACCAGCAGGCCGGCGATGTCGTCGTTGGAGTGCCCGCGTGCCATCAGCACCAGCACCTGGCGCTCGCGCTCGGTCAGCTCCATCAGGGCGGCGTGCTCCTCGCCCGTGACCGGTGGGTGTCGGAGGTACTCCTCGATCAGGCGGCGGGTCAGTGTCGGTGCGAGCAGGGACTCCCCGGCGCAGACCGTGTGGATGCCCTCGACCAGACGGTCCGGCGGGGTGGTCTTGAGCAGGAACCCGGCGGCTCCGGCGTCCAGCGCGTCGTAGACGTAGCGGTCGAGGTCGTAGGTGGTGAGCACGAGCACCTTGCTCGGCGAGCCCGACCGGGTCAGCTCGCGAGTGGCCTGGATCCCGTCGAGCACGGGCATCCGGATGTCCATCAGGATCACCTCGGGCTCGGTCCGTCGTACGACGTCGACGGCTTCGCGCCCGTCGGCCGCCGTACCGACCACCTCGCAGCCGCGTGCCTCCAGGACGAGCTGGAGCCCGGAGCGCACCAGCTCCTGGTCGTCGGCGACCACGACGCGCGTCATGCCCGCCCCCGGGTGAGCGGCAGGGTCACCTGGAGGACGAACTCGTCGTCCGTCGTCCGGGTGCTCTCGATGCTGCCGCCGAGCAGGTCGACGCGCTCGGTCATGCCGCGCAGCCCGAGTCCGGACCCACCGCCGTTCGTCGTACCCACCTGGTTGGTGCAGCTGATGTGCACCTGCTCGGGGGTCGCGGTGACCCGCAGTCGCGCCTGGCCGTCTCCGTGCTTGCGGGCGTTGGTGAGCGCCTCCTGGACGACCCGGTAGGTCGAGACGTCGACCCCGCTCGGCAGCGGTGCACCAGGCATGGTCAGCTCCGCGTCGACGTCGAAGCCTCCGTCGTCGCAGTAGGACTGGACCAGGTTGGGGAGGTCGTAGATCGACGGCGCCGGGCTCAGCCCCATCTCCCCGTCCTCGTCGCGGACCAGGTGCAGCAGCCTCCCGGTCTCCGCCAACGCGGCCCGGCCGGTCTCGGCGACCGAGTCGAGCAGCTGCGCCGCCCGCTCTGGCCGGCTGCGCAGTAGGTCCGCAGCGGCGGCGGTCTCGACGACCATGGCGCTGATCGAGTGCGCGATCACGTCGTGCAGCTCGCGCGCGATCCGGTCCCGCTCGGCCTGCACCGCCTGGTCACGGATCGTCTCCTGCTGGGCGATCAGCAGGCGCGCCTGCTCGCCGAGACGGTGGACGATGCGACCGAAGACGAAGGGTGGCACTCCCAGCGACAGGATGAACACGACATCGGTCCAGTTCTCCCGCCGCGGGTCGATCTCCGAGGTCACGACCGCCACGGTCACGAGCGCGACGACCAGCACCCCGACCGCCGGACGCAGCTCGGCCCACCGGCCGAGGCTGAAGATGGCCACGACGATGAACAGGATGGGTGCCGCTGCCTCGTCCATCAGGGTGCCCGTGGTCGGGATCATGAGCAGGGCGAGGATGGCGGCGGGCACCACCACCAGTGGGAGCCTCCGGCGGAGCACCAGCAGCGCGGCCGCGCACGCCTCGATGCCCACCGACGGCAGCCAGCCCTCGCTGCCGAGCGAGGCGAGCTCGGCCGTCCCGAGCAGGAGCAGCGCCGCGGGCAGTGCGGCATCGCGCCACCCGACCGGTTGCGTGTCGTCCACGTCCCGAGCGTAAGGCCGGGGCGCCCGCACCGGCGTCCACCCGAGGGTGGAGACCAGGACCGACACCAGGGCTGACGACCGGGCGTCCTTGCTCGTCGCATGCTCGAGCTTCCCGAGACGAAGGAGGAGTCATGCTGGATCGAGAGAGCGCCCGGATCGGCCGGTTCGCGTGGGTGATGGCCTGGGTGGGCCTGGTGGTGGGTCAGCTGCACGCGTTGTCCCGGTTCGCCACGGCCGACGGGAAGGAGGACCTCGAGCTGGCGTCGACGGCCGCGTGGGCCGAGCCGGCAGCCGTCTGGTTCGCGCCCTTGCTGGAGTGGGCCGACCCGGACCTCGTCTACGTCACCTACGGCAAGATCTGGTTCCCGGTGTTCCTGGCGTTCACCCTGTGCGCATTCGTCGTCCATCGCCGCAGGCAGCCGGAGGGGTTCGAGCGCTGGGCGTGGCGGGCGGCCCTGGCGGCGTACGTGCTGGCGACGGTGTCGGTCTTCCTCGACTACTGGACCCAGTGGACCGGGAACTACGAGGGGGGTGGGATCGAGGCGCAGCTGTTCACCCTCGCCTTCTTCGTGACCGTGCCGGCGATGCTGCTCGTGCTGCTGAGCACGACCGTGCTCGGCGGCGTCCTGCTCGCCAAGCGGTTCCGTCCGTGGCTGCCGGCCGTGCTGCTGGTGCTGATGATCCCGCTGGGGGTGGCGATCCTGCAGGTGACCTCGATGGGCAGCGTGGCTCTTCCGGTGATGTTCGCCTTCGGGATCCTGGGCCGCCGGCTCGCCCGGGTGGACGCGGTGATCGGGGAGACGGACCCGAGGCGCCGGTCGGTGCACGCCTGACGGCGCCGCTCTCGTGAGGACCGGATCGTACGAACATTCGTTCGATCCGGTCCTTGCTTCGTTCGAACGTGTGCTCTAACGTCGTACATGTGTTCGATCGAACACGTGCTCGACCAGCTCCCCGGCAGTCGCTCTTTCTGGGGTTGTCAGTGGTCGCGGACAGACTCCGATCAACACACAGCAGGGGTCGCAAACCTTCGCTCGGTCACCAGGACCGGGCACTTCCCCGAAAAGAGGTTGACCATGAGCACACTCAGCATTGTCAGGACCGAGACCGTCGGCTCCGAGTCGGACGTCGACACCCGCTTCGACGCACTCGTGCGCTGCCCTGTTCCTGCGCAGCGCACCGGTGTCCTCGACTTCGAGACGGTCTTCGACCTCGACTACGGCCAGCTGCCGATCGAGGTCGCGCCGGTCCTCGACCAGCCCACTGCTCGTCGGATCCGTGCGGTCTCCGTGGAGTCGGACCCAGTGCCCCCCGTCGTACGGCTGACCCGGCGCGGTCGCCTGGTGCTGGTGCTCGCCTTCCTGGCCGCTGCGGTCGCGTTGACGGTTCCCCTGGGTGGCTGGGCGACCGCCTCGCTGTCCGGCGGCACACCGGAACCGGTCCGGATCGTTGAGGTGGCCCCTGGGGACACTCTCTACGGCATCGCCGGCGAGCTCGCCGAGCCCGGCCAGGTCCGGGCGATGGTGCACCGGATCCAGAAGCTCAACTCCCTGCCCGGCGGCCAGATCGCCGAGGGCCAGAAGCTCGCCGTCCCCCGCGGCTGAGACCTCGGCCCGTGCCTCCACCCGGGCTGACACACACGTACCGACGATCCCCCTCGACCCGGGTCACTCGGTACGGGGGAAGAGGTGGGGTGGGACCGACGCACTCGGTCCCACCCCACTCCGCCGACCGGGCACTCACCGTCGTTCCTGGGGCGCCGACCGGGCACTCGTGGTCGTCCCTGGGGCGCCGACCGGGCACTCGTGGTCGACCGTGTGGCGTCGACCGGGCAGGGCGCTCGGGTAGTCCTGCTCCACGACCGAGCGGTGGGCGCGCCTCGCCAAGTCGGCGAACCCGGGGCGTGCGCGAGTGCCCGGTCAGCGGCTTTGGGGCGAGTGCGAGTGCCCGGTCAGCGGCTTTCGGGCGAGTGCGAGTGCCCGGTCGGCGGGCTCAGGCTCGGGCGGCGCCTTCACTGAGCAGGAACTGGGCGGCGGTGTAGGTCGCCATCACGGCTGTCTCCAGCGACGCCGGCGGGTCGGTGAGTACGAACTTGCGGATCCCGAGCAGGGTGTCGGACAGCATGAACAGTCCGGCTCCCGCTGCGGTCAGTCGACGGGCCGTCGGCGGGATCTCCGGGTCGAGATGAGTGGCGCTGACCACCGCCGCGGCGAGCATCGTGGCGTACCCCAGGACGGGCCCTCCGAGCTGAGGGTGTCGGCGATGCGCCATCACTGCCATCAGCGGGGCCGTCAGGGCCCAGGTGCCGACGACCGCTCGGGCTCGGGGATCGGTGCTCACCGGTGCCGAACTGCGGTGCCTCACGAAGCCGGTCAGGTAAGCCACGTGGCCGAGGGCAAAGGACCCGGTCCCCGCAAGGAACGGCCGGGTGCCGTGGCCGAGAAGAGCGACGTCGCCGCCCCAGCCGCCGACCTGGGCCGCCAGCGTGCTCGTGCGCAAGGGCGAGGCAGACGCCCGGGGGTTCGTGGCCAAGGAGCCGGCCAACGCGGGCATGAGCAGAGGCTTGGTCACCAGGCGGGCCCGGTGGGCCCAACGGCGCTGGCTGCCCGAGAGCCTGGCATCGGCTGTCGCCAGCCCGACGTAGACGAGCTTGAGCTTGGTCGTCGTGGTCAGCGGCACCTGGCGAACCTAACGCAGGATCGGCGCTCGGGGAGGTGCTAGTGGCCGTGGCCGCTCAACGTCGGACTTGCCTCCGCGACTCGTAGCGCAGTGTCCGGGCCTGCCGTGGTCACGGTCCCGCTGACCGGCCGGAGTGGTCCGCCATTGAGCGAGAACTCAGCGCTCCACGTCACCACGACGCGATGGGCCACGGTGGTGTGCGCGTCGGCGTAGCGGTAGACGATGCTCTTCGAGGGGTACGCCGCACCCGGAGTCGTGGTGGTCTGGCTGGTGCCGTCGCCGTGCACCCACTCGAAGCGGCTGGGTCTGATCTCGAGGCGCACCCGTTGGCCCAGCAGGGTCAGCCGCCGCGTCAGCGGCTGCGCCTGGGTGAAGAAGATCGTGTCGAAGTTGATCAGCGTCTTGTTCGCGGGTTGCGTGCGCGAGCGCAGCGAGGGGAGCGGAATCCGGCGGAACGCCTGCAGGACCATCGCCTCGGTGACCTGAGGCGCGGCGGCGGCAGCCGCGGCGACCGGTGGCGGGCCGTTGCCCGAGCAGACCAGCCCCATGGGAACGCGGCCGGTGGCGGCGCGACCCGCCAGAGGCGGTAGCTCGCTCGTCCTGGGGGACAGCTGTCTGACGGAGCACATCGTCTGCAGACCGTCCAGGCCTGGGCCACAGGGCGTCCGCCAGGCGTAGCGACGCGTTGCAGTCACGGCGGCTTATGATTCTAGGCCGCGCGGACTAGGCCTCGTATCGGCTCACTGGGACGCCTATGCAAGGCCATGCGCTTCAAAGGCGCTCCTGACCGCCCACAGACCTCCGCAGCCGGCGCAACTGCGCGTCGCAATGCGCGGGGACCAACCACAAAGGGAGCAACGACTAGCACCGAAGCGCCAGCGCACGCCACTCTTGAACCTCGGATCCAGCGCGTGACGTGCCCACGAACCACCGCAGGTCGTCGCAAGCAGCACGCTTTGGGTTGCTTACTTGCTCGGACTGGGTAACTGATTTGTCGCTCGTGCTCCTCGTCCACCAGCGTCTGCGGTCGATTGCTGGATGCTGAGCATCGACGTACTGCGAGCAGAGGCTCGATAGGCACCGACAGTTGATGCAGTTACGCGCCAATCACGACTCGATGCTGCCTCCGTCGCCGTACGCTCGTCGAGCCAGTCTTGCGAGGCGACTGCACCGACGACCTCGCACGCGGCGGAGGGCAGAGCATCTCACGGACGTCTCGGATCGGTCGCGTAGTTGATCAGCTCCACGTAATGGCGCGCGAAGGCAATAGCCCCCGCTCGCGTCTTCGCCTTCGCCGCCTCAGGCATCGCCGGGGCAGCAGCGGGCGTGGTCGTCGGCGAGGGGGAGCTACTGGGCCGTGGGGCGGGGAGCGGCTTGGGCGCGGGGGAGCCCCCGCAGCCGGCGAGCAGCACCGAACAAGCGACCAGCCCGGCAGCGAGCCGGGGACCCACAGTGCCCATCGCCAGATCCTTGCTGTGCTCTCCCGAGATGATGGGGAGTCAACTACCCAATCGAGGCGTTGGCTACACCGGTCTCAGCGGCTGTGGACAACTGAGCAGGAAGGGGATCGTGATGGTCGGCTACTCGGGCACTCCGCTGGAGCGCAAGCTCGGGGTCAAGCCCGACCAGGTGGTCTTCCTCGACGGCGCCCCGGAGTCCTTCGATCTCGACGCCCCGACCACTCGTCGGCTGCCCCGACACCTCGAGCTGAGCCTCACCTTCCACACCCGCGCCAGCAGGCTGGCCACCCGGCTGCCGGAGCTGTTCGCGCGTACGTCGCAGGCAGGGATGGTCTGGGTCTGCTGGCCCAAGAAGGCCGCGAAGGTGGCGACCGACGTCGACGAGAACGTCGTACGGCGCATCGGCCTCGACGCCGGTTTCGTCGACGTCAAGGTGTGCGCGATCGACGAGGTGTGGTCCGGCCTGAAGTTCGTACGACGGCTGGCGGACCGGACCTGAGCAGCGCCCAGGTTCAGCTGTAGCGGTGGCTCTTCTCGGAGTGACCCGCCTCGCGGGTGCAGCCCCGGCCGTTCATCGAGCGGTGCCCGCACGCCTCGCCCTCGGGAACCACCGGCTTCGCCTTCGCCTTCGCGCTGGACTTGGCCTTGGCAGGGGCTTCGGACTTGGGGCTGACCGGCGGGGCTCCGCCGGCGGCGGCTGCGGCCGCCTCGCGGCGGGTGGGGCCGCTGGCGCTGTCGCGCGCGTACTTGGCTTCTCGCATCGCCCTCTGGGCATCCAGCTTGCTCATCGTCGACTCACGAGGATGAGCCTACGACGCCTGGTCGCGACGCCGACCATCAGCCGGGCCGACGCGCGGCGTGGCCGCCTCCCCGTGCGCGGGTGCTGACCGCACGTCCTCGCGCGAGCGCGAGGGCCCGCGTGCCCAGCACCAGCCCGACGGCGAGGAGGGCGGTCCCACCCGCCGTGGCCAGCGCCAGCTCGACCCACGCCTGCTGATCGCCGGCGCGCGCCCGGCGACCCGCGTCGATGGCCGTGCTGACCAGCGCGCCCCATCCCATGAGCGCGGCCAGGGCGACCAGGGCGAGTACGGCGATCCGGCCGGCCGGACGCGCAGTGACGACGTACGACGGCTCCGTCCGCTCGTCCCGCTCGCCGCTCACGGCGTCATTCTCACCTACCCGGCTCACCCACCCGTGTTCTCCACAGGCAGTGCCCGCGCGCGGGACCTCCGGGGCGTGCTCGCAGGCCCGTCGACCGGGCTAGGACACACCACCCAAAAGGACTATTTTTTTGTCCGGAATGCCCTCTGACCTGCAGGGATGCGGTCATGCCGGGGGTGCGGCAGAACCAATCCAGCGATTGGCTTGCATGCCCAGAACGGCAGGCGTAGGTTAACCACTACATCTAGTAGTTACACCGTTGTAGTTATCCACATCTAGTCACACAGGACTGGTGGGGTTTCCCACAGGAACCCGGGTTATCCACTGCGGAATCCACAGTTGAACGCACAGGTTGTACAGACAGCAGAGCGAACCTAGTGCGCGCCTCTGACAAGAGGCACGAGCACCCGAGAGGAGCCCCCGAGATGCACTGTCCCTTCTGTCGTAATGCAGACTCCCGGGTGCTCGACTCGAGGGTTGCCGACGACGGCTCCTCCATCCGTCGTCGGCGCTCGTGCCCCTCGTGCGAGAAGCGGTTCACCACGGTCGAGCAGATGCAGCTCAGCGTGATCAAGCGCAGCGGCACCTCCGAGCCGTTCACCCGTGAGAAGGCGGTCTCCGGCGTACGCAAGGCGTGCAAGGGTCGCCCCGTCTCCGAGGACGACCTGGCCCGCCTGGGCCAGTCGGTCGAGGACACCCTGCGCGGCAGCGGCTTCGCCGAGGTGCCGGCCAACGAGATCGGCCTGGCCATCCTCGGACCCCTGCGAGAGCTCGACGAGGTCGCCTACCTCAGGTTCGCCAGCGTCTACCGCGCCTTCGAGTCCGCAGCGGACTTCGAGACCGAGATCGCCCTGCTCCGGCTGGACCGTGAGCGGGCACCTCAACCTCAGCCCACGGGCTGACCCCAGACACCCGGCGCGTGGTGGGGAAGCCGCGCGCCGGGCACCAACAGAAGCAGCACCAGCAGAACAGCACCAGCGCAGCACGCACGACCAGCAGCCTCACGACGAAGTGACGCACCGACAGGGAGCAGGAAAACATGACGGAAACGGTGAGCGGGACCGGCACGAAGCGGCGCACCAACAAGTCGGGACTCAAGATCGAGCGAGTCTTCTCGACCGAAGGAGTGCACCCCTACGACGAGCTCAGCTGGGAGCGGCGCGACGTCGTCCAGACCAACTGGAAGACCGGCGTCACCGTCTTCGAGCAGCGCGGCGTGGAGTTCCCGAGCACCTGGAGTGTCAACGCCTCCACGATCGTCACCACCAAGTACTTCCGCGGCGCCGTCGGCACCGATGGTCGTGAGTGGAGCCTCAAGCAGCTCATCGACCGGGTCGTGAAGACCTACACCAAGGGCGGCGAGGACAACGGCTACTTCGCCTCCCCGGCCGACGCCGAGCTGTTCGAGCACGAGCTGACCTGGCTGCTGGTCAACCAGTACTTCTCGTTCAACTCCCCGGTCTGGTTCAACGTGGGCACTCCCTCGCCCCAGCAGGTCTCCGCGTGCTTCATCCTCTCCGTCGACGACTCGATGGACTCGATCCTGAACTGGTACAAGGAAGAGGGCTTCATCTTCAAGGGCGGCTCCGGCGCCGGCCTGAACCTCTCCCGGATCCGGTCCTCCAAGGAGCTCGCTCTCCAGCGGCGGTACGGCGAGCGGCCCGGTCTCCTTCATGCGCGGCGCCGACGCCTCCGCGGGCACCATCAAGTCCGGTGGCGCCACGCGTCGTGCGGCCAAGATGGTCGTCCTCGACGTCGACCACCCCGACATCGTGGAGTTCGTCGAGACCAAGGCCAAGGAGGAGGACAAGATCCGCGCCCTGCGCGACGCCGGCTTCGACATGGACCTCGGCGGCGCTGACATCACCTCGGTGCAGTACCAGAACGCCAACAACTCGGTGCGCGTGAACGACGAGTTCATGCGCGCGGTCGAGGACGGGACCGACTTCGGCCTGCGTGCTCGCGGCACCGGTGAGGTCATCGAGACCGTCGACGCACGTGAGCTGTTCACCAAGATCAGCGAGGCCGCGTGGGCCTGCGCCGACCCCGGTCTGCAGTACGACGACACCATCAACGACTGGCACACCAACCCCGAGACCGGCCGGATCACGGCCTCGAACCCGTGCTCGGAGTACATGTCGCTGGACAACTCCTCCTGCAACCTCGCGTCGCTGAACCTGTTGAAG
Source organism: uncultured Actinomycetota bacterium (assembly GCA_963812235.1). Taxonomy (GTDB): domain Bacteria; phylum Actinomycetota; class Actinomycetes; order Propionibacteriales; family Nocardioidaceae; genus Marmoricola. The sequence goes on from CAWEUP010000019.1 coordinate 114,481, forward strand.
TTCCTCAAGGACGACGACACCTTCGACGCGGCGCTCTTCGCCAAGGCGGTGGAGTTCATCATCACCGCGATGGACATCTCCATCTGCTTCGCGGACTTCCCGACCGAGCCGATCGGCAAGACCACCCGCGACTACCGCCAGCTCGGCATCGGGTTCGCCAACCTGGGCGCGCTGCTGATGGCGATGGGCCTGGGCTATGACTCCGACGGTGGCCGCGCGATGGCAGCCTCGATCAGCTCGCTGATGACCGGCCAGTCCTACAAGCGCTCCGCCGAGCTCGCGGCGGTGGTCGGTCCCTACGCCGGGTACGCCCGCAACGCCGACGCCCACAAGCGGGTGATGCGCAAGCACCAGGCCGCCAACGACGTCGTCCGGACGCTCGGTGTGCACGACGGCGGCGTCCACAAGCTGGCGACGAAGGCCTGGGCCGAGGTGCAGCAGCTGGGCGAGAAGAACGGCTTCCGCAACGCGCAGGCCTCCGTGCTCGCGCCCACCGGCACCATCGGCTTCATGATGGACTGCGACACCACCGGCATCGAGCCGGACTTCTCGCTGGTCAAGTTCAAGAAGCTCGTCGGTGGCGGCTCGATGCAGATCGTGAACCAGACGATCCCGCGGGCGCTGAAGAAGCTCGGGTACGCCGAGGAGACCATCGAGGCGATCGTCGAGTTCATCGGCGAGAACGGCCACGTCATCGACGCCCCCGGTCTGCGCACCGAGCACTACGAGATCTTCGACTGCGCGATGGGTGCGCGGGCGCTGAAGCCGATGGGCCACGTGCGGATGATGGCGGCCTGCCAGCCGTTCCTGTCCGGCGCGATCTCCAAGACGGTGAACCTGCCGGAGTCGGCGACGGTCGAGGAGATCGAGGACATCTACCTCCAGTCCTGGAAGCTCGGGCTGAAGGCGACCGCGATCTACCGTGACAACTGCAAGGTCGGCCAGCCCCTGTCGGACGCCAAGGCCAAGGGCGCCGACTCGGCGGTCGAGGCGGGCGCCGGCGCTCGGGTCGTCGAGGCCGCCACCGCGGCTGAGCCGGTCGTGATCCACAAGCCGTTCCGCAAGCGTCTGCCCAAGTCGCGGGCCTCGCGCACCACCAGCTTCACCGTGGGTGGCGCCGAGGGCTACATGACCTCCGGCGCGCACGACGACGGCGAGCTGGGCGAGGTCTTCCTCAAGCTCGGCAAGCAGGGCTCGACCCTGGCCGGGGTGATGGACGCCTTCTCGATCGCGGTGTCCATCGGCCTGCAGTACGGCGTGCCGCTGGAGACCTACGTCTCGAAGTTCACCAACCTGCGCTTCGAGCCCTCGGGGATGACCGACGACCCGGACATCCGGATGTCGCAGTCACTGATGGACTACGTCTTCCGGCGGCTGGCGCTGGACTACATGTCCTTCGAGGACCGCTCGATGCTCGGCATCTACTCCGCCGAGGAGCGCCAGCGTCACCTCGAGACCGGCTCCTACGAGCCCATCGAGGAGACCGGCGGGGCGGAGGAGCTGATGGCCATCGAGGTCGCCGCGCTGGTCGAGGACAAGGCCACCGAGCCGTCCTCGGTGGTCGAGCAGGGAGCGAAGCGAGCGGACAGTCGAGACCACGCCGGCGCCGCCCCCACCGAGGCGCACACCTCCGCCGAGCTCTTCGAGAAGCTCACCGGTACCGCCGTCGACTCCCCGCTGTGCATGACGTGTGGGACGAAGATGCGGCCCGCCGGCAGCTGCTACGTGTGCGAGGGCTGTGGGAGTACGACGGGCTGCAGCTGAGCCATCGCGTGGTGGACGACAGTGATCGGTCCTGCCGAGCGACACCTGTCGCTCGCTGATCCCGCCGTCTGAAAGAACAGACGAGAGGCCCCCCCACTCGGGTGGGGCCTCTTGCTGTTCGCTGTCAGGGTTGTGCGGCCCCCGGTCCTCGGTCAGATCTTGTGAGAGCTCAGCTACAAGTGAAAGGAACGGGGAGCCGGAGAAGCTCCAGGCTCGAGGGGCGATGATCCCGCAGGTGTGCGAGCGGCCGGGGTCACTGAGCAGACATCGTCTCGTGGACAGAGCAGCCCCGCGGCGGCCGCTCGCACCGTGTCAGGGGTCCGTGCCACGATCGCCCTATGACCGATCTCCAGGCCATCCTCGACGAGCAGCACGCCGCAGGACGAGTTCCGGGCGCCGTCGCCCTGGTCGCGCGCGGCGACGAGATCGAGTACGCCGAGGTCGGTGACCGAAGCATCGGTGGGCCGGCGATGACCCGCGACTCGGTGTTCCGGATCGCCTCGATCTCCAAGCCGATCGTCGCGGCCGCGACGATGGTGCTGGTCGAGCGCGGCGTGTTAGGGCTCGACGACGCGGTGGACGCGTGGCTGCCGGAGCTCGCGGTGCCGGTGGTGCTGAGGGACCCGAGTGGGCCGCTCGACGATGTCACACCAGCCGACCGAGCGATCACCGTGCGCGACCTGCTGACCCTGCGCGGAGGCCACGGTTTCACTCCGGACGTCATGTCCCCGGCGGGTCGGGCGTTGCAGGAGCGGTTGCACCAGGGCCCCCCGCGGCCGCGGTCGGTGCCGCCGCCGGACGAGTGGATGGCGCGGCTGGGGGAGATTCCGCTGGTGCACCAGCCGGGAGAGGGCTGGAGCTACAACGTCGGGTCGGACGTCCTCGGCGTACTGCTCGCGAGAGCCACGGCAACGACCCTGGGCGAGGTCCTGCGCGAGACGATCTTCGAGCCGCTCGGGATGCGCGACACGGGGTTCTGGACGGATCAGGTGGACCGGCTGACGTCGTACTACGAGACCGGCCACGACGGCTTCGAGCTGGTCGACCCGCCCGACGGGCAGTGGGCGTCACCGCCGCCGTTCGAGTCCGGCGCGGGCGGGCTGGTGTCCTCGGCCGACGACTGGCACGCGTTCGGGCGGATGTTGCTCGAGGGCGGCGGACAGGTGTTGAGCCCCGAGTCGGTCGCGCTGATGATGACCAACCACGTCGAGGCCGAGCCGGACAACCCGTTCCTCGACGGTCAGGGGTGGGGGTTCGGCGGCGGGGTCGACGTACACCTCAAGGACCCGTGGAACGTGCTCGGTCGCTACGGCTGGGTCGGTGGCACCGGGACAGCCGGCTACGTGATCCCCTCGACAAGCACCGTCGTGGTGTGGCTCTCGCAGGTCGAGCTGCGCGGTCCCGACGGCATGGCCGCGATGGCCGAGGTGCTGACGTACGCCGCAACGAGCGCCCAACTCTGACGGTCACCGCGCTGACGGTCACTCCGGCGGCAGGTCCGAGAACCGAGACATCACCTGCGTCTCGTCGTCAGGGCCGGTTGGGCGAGGGAGCGGTGCGGTGGGCCGGTGCTGGGTCCTGGGGCGGGCGGGTCGGCGCTGGGCCAGGCGCAGCTGGCGGCGTACTCGCTCGTCCAGATCAAGCTCGTGCTGCAGCCGCCGGACGGTCGCACGCGTGGCGGCGTAGAGCTCGACCACGTCGGCCGGCCGGTCTGCGGTCAGGGCTGCTTCGATGCGTGCTCGCGCGCGGACCAGCCCGTCCTGGGCCCCCCGCAGCCGCACGATGTCCGATGCGCTGAGGGTGACCTCTGCGTCACCCTCGTGCCGGACCAGCTCGCCGAACGCGTCGGTGCCCGCCGCCAGCTCGCGGAAGGTCGCGGCCAGGTCAGCCAGCACGTCGTGTGCGGAGGCGTCGCTCAACCAGTCGCCGTCCGCGGCGTCCGCCACCGAGCGCATCAGGCCGCGGATCGCCACTGCGGAGTGCTCGAGTGCCTCGAGACCCTGGCGCAGGCCGGGCTCGACGTGGGGCGTCCGGACGGCGCGCACGTTGAGCCGCCGCCCCTCTTCCGCGCGCAGCAGCGCGGCACCCACGTCGGGAATGCTGTGGGTGATGCGCCGAGCGTCGTCGAGCCACTCGCGGGCCGAGCCGGGCAGGCGTAGCGGTCCCTCCTCGGCGATGGCGTCGAGCTCCTCGGCCGCCCTGACCAGGAGCTCGCTGACCGCATCGGCCAGGCCGTCGATCGCCCGGCCGGCGTCGGAGCTGCCGACCTTCGGCGGGAAGACCAGCGTGGCGATGATGCCCACCACCGCACCGACCAGGGTCTCGGCGATCCGCTGCCACGCTGCTGCCTCCGCGCCGATCGCCCCCACTCCGAGGACGAGCATGGCGCTGATCGCCACCTCGACGAGGTTGGACCGCAGCCGCAGGAACTGGCCGATCGTGATCGAGATCAAGATGAGTACGCCGAGGCTCCACCACTCGAGCGGGACGACGGCGGCGAAACCGGCGGCAAGCGCCACGCCTGCCACCACCGCGACGACCCGGTCGAGGCCGCTGGCGAGAAGAGACAGCGGTGTCACCTGCACGACCAGCATTGCGGTCAGCGGTGCGAGCAGCGGCTCGGTGCCGGGGAAGAGCAGGGACGCCGCGACGTACGCCGACGTGGCAGCGACAGTGATCCGCGCCGACCACAACACCGATGCGCGGCCGTCACGGCGCACGCGCGCGATCTCCCGGGACACCAATCCTCGCCACCACCGACCCACGCGTTCATTGTGCAACTGAGGGCCGGTCCGCAGCGACTGGTCGCCGGCGGTCGGGGTACAACCGAGGCGTGCAGGTCCACCCATGAGCCCCGATTCGACCCGCTGGTTGTTCGGCGACCAGCTCGGTCCCCACTTCACCGACGACCACAGTGGCCCGTTCCTCATGGTCGAGTCGAAGGCGGTGTTCCGGCGTCGCCGGTTCCACCGGGCCAAGGCGCACCTCGTGCTGTCCGCGATGCGGCATCGCGCGGCCGAGCTCGGCGACCGGGTGACCTACGTGCGGGCCGAGGAGTACGCCGGGGCGGTGCGGTCGGCGGATGGCCCCATCGAGGTCGTGCACCCCACGTCGTACGCCGCCCTGGGACTCGTCGAACGGCTGGGCGCGGCCGTCCTGCCCGCTCGCGGGTTCGCCACGAGCCGCGAGGACTTCGAGGCGTGGGCCGACGGGCGTGGTCAGCGGCGGCTGCTGATGGAGGACTTCTATCGCGAGGCCCGGCTGCGCCACGGCGTGCTCCTCGAGGGCGGCGAGCCCGCCGGTGGCCGTTGGAACTACGACCACGACAACCGCGAGCCACCTCCGAAGGGCGCCGACACGCTCGGCGTACCCGAGCCGACCTGGCCCGACGAGGACGAGATCGACGAGGGCGTGCGCGCCGACCTCGACCGGTGGCAGCGTGCGGGCGACGTCGCGTTCATCGGGCAGGACGGCCCGCGTCTTTTCCCCGCGACCCGTCAGGAGGCACTCGAGGCGCTCGACGAGTTCGTCGCCGAGCGACTGCCGTCCTTCGGTGCCTACGAGGACGCCGTCCTCGAGGGTGACCCGTGGATGGCGCACTCGCTGGTCTCGGCACCGCTCAACCTGGGCCTGCTCGACCCGCTGGAGGTCGTACGCCGCGCAGAGGACGCCTATCTCGCCGGTGAGGCGCCGATCGCCTCGGTGGAGGGCTTCGTGCGCCAGGTCCTCGGCTGGCGTGACTACGTCTGGCACCTCTACTGGCACTTCCCGGAGAGCTACCGCCGGCGCGACGAGCTTCCGGGCGATCGAGCCGATGCCGAAGTGGTTCGCCGAGCTCGACGGCGCGGCCACCGACGCGCGTTGTCTCTCCCACACCCTGGGGCAGGTCGCCGAGCACGGATGGGTGCACCGCATCCCTCGCCTGATGATCCTCGGCTCCTACGCGATGCAGCGCGGATGGTCGCCGAGTCAGGTGACCGACTGGTTCCACCGCGCGTTCGTGGACGGCTACGACTGGGTGATGGTGCCCAACGTCGTCGGGATGTCCCAGCATGCTGACGGTGGGGCGATGGCGACCAAGCCGTACACCTCGGGGGCGCCTACCGAACACGATCAGACCTACCACGCGGCTCCTGCAGGTTCAACCCGAAGGTGCGGGTGGGGGAGGACGCCTGCCGTTCACCGCGGGCTACTGGTGGTTCCTCGAAAGGAACCGTGAGCGGTTGTCGGGCAACGCGCGGATGCGGCGGGCGGTGCAGGGCCTCGGTCGACTCAGCGATCTCGAGGAGCTGGTGGTGCAGGAGGAGCGACGGGGCAACCGGGCTCCTTGAGGGGAGTACGACGCGGCTCTGGCCAGTGGGAGCCGTCCGGAGGCAGCCACAGCAGCGCGAGGCTGAGCGCCCCGACCGAGAGGCCGGTCAGGTCGACCCGGACAAGCGGGCCACGACCGTCTCCGAGGAGGCCACGATCCCGTGCTCACCGGAGTTCGGACATGACGACGTGGGAACGGCACCGAGCTGACCTGGGAGCGAAGGCAGGCCAAGACCGTCCTCGAGTCCTGAGCAGACGAACCCTCACTCGAACGCAGGCATCACCCGGTCGTGGATCAGCTGCAGCTGGGTGTCGACGTCGGGGACGCCCTCGATCTCGCGACCCATCAGGGAGTTGACCATCGCCTTGTCGACGATCGCCAGGATCATGTGGTTGATGCCGGTGGACGCGATCTCGCGCTGCAGCTTCTCCGCACACTCCTCGGGGGTGCCCGCGATCGAGAGGCGCTCGGCAATCTCGGGGGAGGTGAGCTCGATGCCCTTGGCCATGTCACCAGCACCGATCGCCTCGATGATCGGCGCCATCTCCTCGGGCTCGACGCCGTTGCGCCGGAGCTGGTCCTCGGGCATCGAGGAGGCGTAGAGACCGACCATGCTCCGGGCAGCGTCCTTGGCCTTGGCGGAGTCCTCGCCGCACGAGAACACCACCCAGGCGCCGAGGTCGAGGTCCTGCACGTTCTTGCCGGCTCGCTCGGCGCCGATGGTGCAGTGCTCCATCATGTACTCGTAGGCCTCGCGGGTGTAGCTCAAGGCGTGGTGGCACCCGTCGGAGAACTCGGCAGAGGCCTCGAACGACTTCGGACCCTTCATCGCTCCCATCTTCACCGGGAGGTGCTCCTGGACCGGCCGCGCGAAGGTGAACAGACCGTTGTAGTTGAAGAACTCGCCCTCGTGGGTGATCGCGCCGTCGTCGAGGAACGTCCGGATCACCTGCACGCCTTCCTTGACCCGGGAGAGCGGCTTGGTGTTCTTCCAGTCGATGCCGTGCATCGCCAGCAGCCCGAAGTTGCCGCTGGAGAGCACTACCTCAGCGCGGCCGTCGGTCAGCTCGTCGAGCGTGGCCGCGGCCTGCGCGATCAGCGTCGGCTCGCGCAGCACCACACCCGAGACGCTCGGGCCCATCCGGATCTGGGAGGTCTCGGCTGCCGCCGCGGCGAAGAGCAGCCAGAGGTCCTTCCACCAGGTCTCGTCCGCGGCGTAGACCGCGTAGTACCCGAGCTCGTCGGCCAGCTTGATCGAGGCGAGCGACTCCTTGAGTGGATAGGTCGGGACCATCACATAGCTGAACTTCATCATTTTCCTCCTTGTTGGGCGGCCGGGTCGGTGACCAAGGTTGGTGGCCGCGTCATCTCATCGACGGACCGGGTCCGGGGTGCCGCGCGGGTTGCTCGCGATGGGGTCCCCCGCGGTGGCGTCGCTGCGCACAGCTCAGCGCCGCGACCGTCATCGGGATCCCCCAGCGACCGAGGCTGAAGGTGCCGCTGGGGACCCAGCCCCTCATCCGGGCACGCAGGGAGGTGAGCACCACCAGCTGGCAACCGAGGTAGCTGCCCAGGGTGGCGAAGATCATGTCGTCGCGGGTGGAGGCCTATCTCAGCCGACTCGCTGCGGCCCTCAGGCTGAGCGCGCAGGACAGGGACGAGGGCATCACGATCGCGGCCCGCGGTCACTGCCGGCCGTCCCCAGCGCCGTGCGCGGAGTCACTCTCGGCCTCGACCTCGGCCAGCAGCTCCGAGCCGGTGACCACCGTGGTGGCGAAGTGCCGGTGCATCCACTCGAGGTGGTCACCACGACTGTTCATGATCCGCAGGGAGTCCCAGTTGGGGAAGGTCTGCTGGAGCACCCAGCGCTCCATCAGTCGTGGGTCCACCTCGTAGACGTGCTCGTGGGTGGTGATGGCGACATCGGAGACACGCGTCGGCTCGGGTGGGGTGAACTGCTCGGCGTATCGGAAGCCGATCGGCTGCTCTTCGCTCATGGTCGGGCTCCCCGTTCGTTCGGAGATGGTTCGTAGGCACGGTCGAGCAGGTACTTCCCGGGATTCATGATGTTGTTCGGGTCCAGGGTGCGTTTGAGGTCGAGCATCACGTCGTACCCCCGACCGAGCTCGTCGGGCACGAGGTCGACCTCGCCCTCGCGGCAGGAGCCGTGGCAGGCGCTGATCGAGCCGTTGTGGGCCAGGGCGACCGCGGCGATGTCGCGCTTGGCCTTGACCCACATCTCCCACGCGCGGTCGTCGAGCTGCTGCTCCCAGATGCCTACGTCGATCTCGGTGAGGTAGTCGACGCCGGTGCTGCCGGAGGTGTAGGCGAACATGCCCCAGTCGTCGAAGACGTCGGTGCGGCGACGCAGGTCGGCCACGATCTCGTGCCAGGCCTTCGAGACCGACGGCAGGTTGGTGTAGTTGATGGCGGCGTCCTCGCAGTGCCAGCTCATCGGCACCACCTGGCCGGCCTTGGTGCGACCGTGCAGTGGGGTCGCGTAGCGGTCGTGCCGCGCAGCCCAGTCGCCCTCGGAGATCTCGTCGCCGAGGTAGCGGGCGCCGTGCTCCTTGGCGATCCGGAACAGCCGCTTGCCGGCGGGACGCACCTCGTCCTCGTAGCCGTACATGACGGCGCACACCAGCGCGCGGACGTCACCGGGCTGCGGGATGTAGGCCTCGTCGTCGCGACGCAGGTAGGCCACCTTCCACTCGTCGAAGAGCACGGCGCCGGCGAACGTCGCGACCCCGGCCCGGGCGAGCGCCCCGACGCACTTGTAGGCGTCGTCGTAGTTGTCGAACGACCAGAAGGGCGACAGCTCGGCCTCCGGCTTCGGGAACAGCTTGAGGGTGGCCTCGGTGGCGATGCCGAGCGTGCCCTGGTGGCCCATGAACAGGTGCTTGAGCTGGTAGCCGCTGGAGGACTTGCTGACCTTGTGGCCGATGCCGTCGCCGACGTGCATCACCTCGCCGGTCGGGAGCACGTGGTCGAAGCTGAGCACGAGGTCGCGGGTGTGGCCGTAGCGCGAGCCGATCAGCGACCAGCCGCTGGTGCCGATGCGGCCGCCCACCAGCGAGCAGGGGTACGACGCGGGGTCGTCGGGGTAGAACAGGCCGTGCTTCGCGAGCTGCTCGTTGAGCTTGAGCATGCTGATGCCGGTGCCTACGGTGACCGTGCGGTTGTCGAGGTCGAGCTCCTTGACGGCGTTCATCCGCTTCACGTCGATCACGATCCCGCCGCGGAGCGGGACGGCTCCGTCGGTGAGGCCGGTGCCGCCGTCGCGGGGTACGACGGGCACGCGCAGCTCGTTGGCGATGCGTACGACGCCCGCGACCTCCTCGGTGCTCGTCGGGAGCACGGCGAGGTCGGGCAGCCGCTCGGCCCACCTGTGCACCGGGAACGGAGCCGGGACGCGCGCCCGGTTGTAGCGGTCGGGCTTGGAGGTGAGGATCTGCTCGTCCCGCAGGACGGTGCGCAGCGCGGTGACCACCTCGTCGAGACGCTCCACCGCGATGGTCATGCCCGCGCACCTCCGTCGGACCCCCGCGAGCCTCCGACGGTGATCCCCAGCGACTGTGCCAGCAGCTCGTGGATGTCGACGACGTCGATGTTCACCGCCTCACCCGCCTCGGTCAGCGGCCTCTCGGACCACGGACACGCACTGACCAGGGTGTCCACCTCGAGCTCCGCCGCCTTCTCGAGACGGCTGGCGGAGATCGCCGCGGTGAGCTCGGGCTTCTCGACCGGCAGACCGCCACCGCCCCCGGAGCAGTAGGACCACTGCGTCACCCGGTCGACGTCGGTGAAGTCGAGGCCGGGGATCGAGCGGAGCACCTCACGCGGCTCCTTCCAGATGCCCTTGCGCTTGTTGAGCCGACAGGGGTCGTGGTAGGTGATGGCGCGCTCGATCGGCACCGACGGGGTCAGCTTCCCCTCCCGGATCAGCTCGGCGAAGAGCTCGACGACGAGCACGATCTCGATGTCGAACTCGGCGCCGAAGTACTTCGGGTAGTCCTCGGTGAACGAGATGTAGTCGTGCGGGTCGAGGACCAGCACCCGCCTGGTGCCGGTGGAGCGCCAGTTGTCGAGGTTGTGCTGGGCGAACCGCTTCGCCTGGTCGACGTACCCCATCTCCGCGGCGGGGCCGCCGCAGCACCACTGCTCACCCATCAGCCCGAACTCGTAGCCCGCCTGCTGCAGGATCTGCGCGACGGCGCGGGGGACCGAGGTGCGGTAGAACGCGGCCTCGCAGTCGACGAAGAGCACCGTCTCCCCGCCGATGGGGATGTCGAGCCCCTCCGACCAGTCGCGCACGTGCTCCTGGCTGACCGGGGTCTCGCCCAGCACCGGCTCATGGGTGCGGTCGTCGGTGCGTTCGTTCCAGGACTGCCAGGCCGGCTGGTGCACGCCGCTCTCGACGGCGAACGCGCGCACTGCCTTGACGACGTCGACGGTGCGGGTCCGGAACCGGTAGAAGTCACCGGTGAACAGCGTGTTGGGGCAGCGCAGCTCGCATGCTCCGCACTGGGTGCAGTTGACGTAGTCGGAGGCGACCTCCTCGATCGTCATCTCGCCCTTGTCCATCGCCACCACGTTGGCGTGGAAGGCAGTCGGGGTCCACGACTCGTTGCGGGTCACCTGCATCACCGGGCAGACCTCGCGGCAGAACTTGTGCCCCGATGAGAAGCAGTTGTACGACGCGTTGCGCCACTCCTCGGTGAACTCCTCGGTGGGAGTCGGTTCCAGCGAGAGCCGGTGCTCCTGGGCGATCTCGTCCGGGATGACGGCCAGCTCGTCGGGGTTGGCGTGCATGCCGGGGGTGAAGGGACGGGCGAGCGGATCGGACTGACCGGGTTGGTCGAGCTGCGTCAGGATAGCCCCCTGCGTGAGACGTGATTCAGGTCACAGTCTTGGCAGGCTATTGCCCGCCGCTCACCGCCACAAGGGATGGGCACCGCCAGTGGTCAGAGTCGTCCGCTGTGACGACCTCGAGGCGAGACGCCGGAAGCCCGGCGCTGGTACCTGGCTGCGTTTCGACCCACCTCGGCCATCTCGGAGATCCGGGGGAAGAGACCTCGCCCGGGACCCAGGTGGTCGTGGTCGACTCCCTCGCGGGCACTGAGGCCGGGCACGGTGACGAGCAGGGGGACCGAGCCGTCTCGGTGGTCGAGCAGGGAGCGAAGCGAGCGGACAGTCGAGACCACTCGGGCGCCGCCCCCACCGAGGAGCGCACCGGGTGTCGGGACCGAATCCGTCAGGCCTCAGTCGCAGTAGTCGCAGACCCCGCTGGCAGGCACCTGGGTGAAGCAGCGCGGACAGAGCGGGATCGGCTTGGGCTCCGGCGGCAGGCGCCGCGGTCTTGCGGGGGGCGGCCTGTCGAGGTGTGCCCGGCACGCGCGCGGCCGGCCTGCTCGGGGTGGTCTTGCGGACGGTCTTGAAGTGGGCGGTGCGCAGCGGCGTACCGCCGTCGCGGGGGAGGCCGGTCGCCTCCCAGTGGCGATAGCAGCTGAGTCGTTCCTCCGACGCGTGCTCGTCCGGGTCCTCGGGTCGGTCGCCACGGACACGCTCGACCACGTCGGCGTACTGCTCGCCGACGCTGCCCTGGACGCTGACGCACAGCGAGGAGAGCAGCGGCTCGCCGCGCGACTGGCACTCGTCGGTGACGCGCGCGAGCACGTCGCCGATCCACTTGGCCACGGGCTGGGTGGTGGTGATGCCGGTGGACTTCTGGACGGCGGTGGACAGCTGCTTCTAGGTCACCAGCCCGCGGTAGCGGCTCGCGGCCTCCACCAGCACGGGTCGGGCTGCCTCGGCCCACGCGGCGCGCGCGGCGGACCAGCCGACCTCAGCGGCATCGCGGGGCTCGACGGCTTCGGGCCAGGGGAGTCAGCAGTCACATCCCATGTCTACTCGACCGCTCCGATGGCGTCACCCACACCCCTGCCCTCGACGGAGCGCGGAGTGTGCCGACAGGTCCTCTCGCCTTGTCGGTGCTCGCCTCTAGATTGAGCCTGCCGGAGAGAGGAGTGGGTCGATGAGCGAGACCTTCGACGAGGTGGTGCAGGCGTCCTGGGCGCGGTTCGAGGAGCGGGTGACCGCGTGCGTGCCGGAGATCGGGCCGGTGGACCACACGATCGGGCTGGCGAGGCCGGGCGAGTACGACGCGCCGCTCGTGAGCGTCCAGGGGTGGGACGACCACGTCCGTGTCGAGCTCGTCGGGCTCTCAGGAGCCCACGACCTGGCAGCCGTGAAGGCGCTGGGCTGGCAGCCGCCCGAGGAGCCGGAGGACTCACCCTTCTGGGCGGTCACCTTGCCGGTGGCGGAGTCGGCGGTGTTGGCCGGGATGCTGTCCGGAGTACTGCGTCGCGTCTTCGGCGTCACCGACCCGGCCTTCCTGAGCGATGACCTGCCCAGCTCGCACGGAGCAGTCCGAGCGCGAGGCCGGTCGAGCAAGGTCACCTGCCGGGACACCGGCCCGCCTGGGCATGGAGCGTGCGGAGGTGCTCGACGACGAGCCGGTGATGGGTCACCCCGAAAGTCACGACGAGCTGGTCGAGCTGGTTCGGCGGACGTTGGTCTCGGCGTACGGTCCGACGGTGTGCTGTGACGACGACGGCGACTTCCCGATCTGCTCCGGCGTCGTGCCGTTCTGGGTCCGGGTGCTCGAGGACGCGCCGGTCCTGCGGATCTTCAGCTTCCCGGTGCGGTCCGTGCGAGACGTGCGGCAGGCGCGTATCGAGGTGGGCGTGCTCAACCGGCGTACGCCGCTGCTGAAGTTCTATCTCGAGGACGGCGTGATCACGGCGACCTACGACCTCCCCGCCGTGCCGTTCGTCGGGTCGCAGCTGCTGCACGTGCTCGAGGGCGTGACGCGCTGGCTCGACGACCTCGCGGAGGACACGGCCCTGCGTGTGGGGGGACGGCTCTGGCTCGGCACGACCGAGGACCAGGCGTCCAGCTCCGAGCGCGAGACCTGATGACGTCGCTTCGTGCCCCCGAACCTCGACCGCTCCCGCGATGAGGAGCCTCGGCCGAGATGCCGCCGTCGTGGTGGGCGTCGTGGTGCTCGTGGTCGGGACGGCAGTGCTCGTGCTCGGTCTGCTCGGGCAGCTGTCTCTGGGTGGGCCATCGAGCGAGGACATGAAGTCCGCCGCTCCCGCACGGGGTTCCCGACGCCGCCCAGCAGGGCACCGTCGTCCGGATCGTCGACGGCGACACCTTGCACCTGAGCCCGACCACGCCAGGGCCTGTCGGCCAGGGGTCGGAGGTGAAGGTGCGGCTGCTCGAGATCGACACCCCGGAGAGCCAGGGTCCGCGCGGGCCGCGCCAGTGCTACGCCGACGAGGCGACCGATGAGCTGACGAGGCTCCTGCCGGAGGAGGCCGAGGTGTGGTTCGTGCCGGACCGAGACCTGCGCGATCGCTACGGCAGGACGCTGTTGTACGCCTGGAACGCCGACGGCACCTTCGTCAACCTGGCGATGGTGCGTCGCGGCTTCGCCAAAGCGGTGCTGTTCGAGCCCAACGACCGGCACATCGCGACCATGCGAGCCGCCCAGCGCGGCGCGGAGGAGGCCCGCCGCGGGCTCTGGGGGGCGTGCAGCTCCTTCGGGGCGCCGGCGGGGTGACGCCGGGGCTGCCGGGCGCCGGCTCTCAGTTGTGCGGGTGATGCGAGCTCGACGCTCGTCGGCGGCACTGGCCGGTCGGGGCGAGACGGTTCTCCGATCTGCCCACGCTGAGGGAGAGGTGCCGGGGGCGGCCGAGCGCGTCTCGGGATACGCCGCTGTTCATCGACGTGGACCAGAGCTCACCCGGTTCGCGACGTTCTGCACAGCACGCGTCGTCGGTCGATCCCGATCCCCCTCACCAGACAAGCCGTTGCATCAACCGACTGGCTCGACAGGCTTGACACTGTTGCGGGGCAGTGATAGAATCGAACATACGTTCGACAACGATCAAGGCGTCCGAGGAGGCCCGTCGGACGTGCGAGGTCAGCGCGGGAGGTGTCATGGAGTCGGTCGATCGCCAGGTGGCGCATCCGGTGCTGGCCTGTGTCGACTCGGTGGAGGCCACCGTCAAGGCGGTCGCGGACGTGTCGGTGACCTTCATGGACACGCCCGACAAACGAGCTGCGCTGCTCGGCCTGGCTCGGGTCGAGGCTCAGCTGGCGGCGCTGCGTCTGCGGCTGATGGCTGCCTCGGACGACGTGGCCGAGGCCGAAGGCGCGCGGGACGTCGCCGCTCTGCTGAGCCATCACCTGCGGGACGATGCGGCCGTCACCCGGCGCGAGCTGCGGTTGGCGCGGGCGCTGGACCGCCGCTGGGCTCGGGTCGCGGACGCCTTGGCCCTCGGCGCGGTCAATCTCCCGCAGGCCGTGGTGATCACCCGGGCGCTGGAGGAGCTTCCGGCCGCCGAGCTCGAGCTCGAGGTGCTGGAGCAGGCGGAGGCGCACCTGGTGGCCGAGGCGGCGCACCACGGGCCTCGCGAGCTCCAGGTGCTGGGCCGGCGGATCCTGGAGATCGTCGCTCCGGGCCTGGTCGAGGACCAGGAGGGGCGGACGCTGGAGGCCGAGGAACGTCGAGGCCGCGAGGCCACCAGCCTGACGACGCAGCGACTCGGCGACGGCTCCACCCGCATCGTGATCAAGGTCCCCGACGCCGTCGCAGGTCGTTTGCGCACCTACCTCGACGCGTTCACCTCGCCGCGACACCAGGGCGGCCTCGGGTCGGGTGAGGCCGATCGGATCCCTGGCTACCGCAAGCTGGGGCAGGCCTTCTGTGCGTTCCTCGAGGCGGTTGAGCAACGTCGCCTGCCGGTGCACGGCGGAGATGCCACCACGGTGATCGTCACGATGAGCCTCGCCGACCTGAGACGCGAGCTCGGAGTGGGCGAGACCGCGACCGGTGACCGGCTGACCGCGGCCGAGGTGCGCCGACTGGCCTGCACCGGCAAGGTCATTCCGGCAGTGCTCGGTGGGAAGTCCGAGGTCCTCGACCTCGGGCGCTCCTCACGGCTGTTCAGTCCGGCCCAGCGCAAGGCGATGGTGGTGCGCGACCGGCAGTGTCGCGAGGAGGGGTGCACGATCCCCGCCGCCTGGTGCGAGGCGCACCACGCGGCAGCCCCCTGGCAGGACAACGGGCGCACCGATCTCGCCGACGGGCTGCTGCTGTGCTCCTGGCACCACCATCGCGCCCACGATCCGGTGTTCGACACCCGACGACTGCCCAATGGCGACGTCCGGTTCAGCAGGCGCACGTGAGTGCGCAGGCGGGTCGGGTGGCGGCGTCATGGCAACGAGCCACGGCGGGCGGAGCGCGACTTCCTCGACCCGGGATACCTCCGGCGCGCAGGCCGGCGACGCACACGAGCGCGCCCGCGACCCCTTCGCGTCACCAGCCCGCGAGTGCGTCTGGCGGGAGGGCGCTGATCGTCTGCGGCGGGTCCCCGCTGAGGAACGGTTCCGGCACTGATGGGCAGATCGCGACGAGGACGTCCCTGGTCGCCAGGGGGCCGCCGAAGCTGTGACCGAGTGCCGGGGACCGACTGCTGTTGAACCGAGTGCCGGGGACCGAGGGCCGGGAGGCGAGTGCCCGGGGCACGAGTGCCGCCGGGAGCGGTGGGAGCCGGTGGCGACATGCTGCCGGGGTGCGTGCCGCTGGCGAGCGTGGCGAGACCGGCGGTGAAGGTGATCTGCGGTCGCCGACCAACCACCAGGTCCGCGCGAAAGCGCCAGGTCAGCTCCGGGTCGCGCTCAGCACTTCGCGGTGGTCGACTTGGTCTTGGTGAGGTAGGTGATCGAGCCGCCGGTGAAGCGGTTGCGGTAGCCGCCGGTGACGTTGTAGCGGTCGGTGGTGGGGAAGCCGAGGCAGGACTTCTGGTAGCCCATCGCGGCGTACTTGGTGCGGATGGTGCCCTTGACCAGGCGGGCCCGGGTCGGGGTCGACCAGAAGATGCTGCGATTGCCGCTGAAGTGGGCGTACGCGCCGCCGGTGACGCTGACGACGTCGGTGGTGGGCAGACCGACCGAGGTCGGGCCGCCGGCCGCGAGGTACTTGGTCAGGATCGGGCCCTTGAGCGCGTGCGCGTCGTAGGTGGGGCTCCAGTACATGCGACCGCCCGAGTAGTTGCGGGCGCGCCCACCTTTCACGGCGTACTCCTCGCCCTGGGGGCTGCCGAGGAACGACGAGGTGCCGCCGAGCGCGGCGTACCGGAGCGCGATCGCGGTGGCGTACTGCGCCGTCAGGGTGGTGTCGGCGTCCGGCATCGTCAGCGAGTGGGCTGCGGCGCCGCCGTCGCTCCAGCTCTGGAAGCGCCAGTGTGCCGAAGCCAGGGGTGCATCGAGCTGGACGGAGGCTCCGGCGACCACCTGGGCGGAGGAGGTGTTGCGACCGTTGATCGTGACCGCCACCGGGCTGGTGACCGCCAGGGTGCGCAGGGTCGGCTTGGCCTCGAAGGTGGTCGAGCCCTCATTGCCCCGGGAGTCCTGGGTGCGCGCGGTCACCAGCATCGTGGTGTCGGCGCCGTGGTCGGTGAAGTCGTGGGAGTACGTCGGCCCGGTCTCCGTCCCCTCGGGATGGCGGTGGCAGCTGCCGGCGAAGGGACAGTGCACCAGGGCGGTGTCCCAGGTCACCGGCAGATCGCCGTCCTCGACGTCGGTGGCGGTGGCGGAGAGCTCGACGAGCTCACCCACCGCATAGGTGCGGGCCGACGGTGCCGTGAGCTGGACCTCGGGCGTGTGGTCGAACGGGTAGACCGGCTCCGTGGTGGTGCCGATCGCCCCGATCTGGTCGGTCACCGTCAGGGTCACCTGCGAGGTGTCGACCGCGGGGTCGGTGTAGGTGTGCGCCACTGAAGCGCCCTCGCCCTCGGTCCCGTCCCCGAAGTCCCAGGCGTAGGTGAGCAGGTCGGCGTCGAGGTCGTAGCTGTCGGCTGCCGAGAAGGACACGGTGCCGGTGGCAGCGTCGGTGGTCGTGCTGAACCGGGCGACCGGGGCCCGGTTGCCGGCGACGTGGACCAGCCGCCGCACCTGGCTGGTGTACAGGTCCGCGTAGGTCACGTCGCCGTTGGGACCGGGGTGGAAGGCCACCGGGCCGCCTGCCTCGGCGGCGAAGCCGTCGACCTCGGCGGCGCGAGTCAGCTGGCCGGCCGTGTCGATGCCGATGGTCCAGAGCTGGGAGCGGG
This sequence comes from uncultured Actinomycetota bacterium, assembly GCA_963812235.1. Lineage (GTDB taxonomy): Bacteria > Actinomycetota > Actinomycetes > Propionibacteriales > Nocardioidaceae > Marmoricola. The sequence goes on from CAWEUP010000019.1 coordinate 131,737, forward strand.
TGTAGTCACCGAAGAAGTAGGAGTCGTGGTACTCGGCGGGATAGCTGGTGCCGGTGTAGATCATCCCGCCGACCACCGCCGCCCCACTGTCACCGTGGTCGTAGGTCCACACGGGTGGCTGGGCTGTGCCGGCTGCGTAGAGGGAGGCGCAGACGGGCTGGGTGGCGAAGGTGGTCTGCTGCCTCCCCTCGTAGCAGGGCCAGCCGCCGTTCATGCCGGGCTTCACGGCGTTGATCTCCTCGACCGCGTCGAGCCCGACGTCGCCGACGAGGGGGAGGCCGGTGCGCGGGTCGAGTGAGAACCGGAAGGGGTTCCGGAAGCCGGAGGCGTAGATCCTGCTGCGCCACGAGGAGGGGGTCTTGGAGGAGTAGAACGGGTTCGACGCGACGCCCTTGCCGTCCGGGGCCAGCCGCAGCAGCTTCCCGTGGGGCTGGTCGAGGTCCTGTGCCCGGAGCCTCTTCGGGTCGCCGTTGTTCAGGGCGTCGTCGCCGATGCTGAGGTAGAGGGTGTCGTCCGGCGCCACCGCGAGACCGTCGATGCCGTGGACGTAGGTGAGCTGGACGAGCTTGGGCGAGGTGAGGTTCCCGTCGATGAGGGTCTTGGTGCGAGTGAAGCTGGTCGGGTTCGACGGTGGGGAGGCCTTCCACTCCTCCACCATGCCGACGCCGCTGCCGGTCGAGAGCCGCCTGTCGTAGGCGAGGTAGACCCGACCCGTCGTGGTGTAGTCGTTGCCGAGCGCGAAGCCGAGCATGCCGTGGTCACCCCGGGCGCGCACCGAGGGAACCACCGTCAACACTCGGGGGGACCCGGCGGGTGGGACGAAGGTGACGGTGCCGTTCTTGCCGGCGGTGAGCAGCGCGCCGTCCTCGAGCCAGGCGAAGTCGACCAGCTGGAAGGGCGCCTGGCCGGTGGGGTGGTCGACGGTCGTGAACTGCGGTGGCAGCACCAGCGCCGGGGCAGGAGAGGCGCCCACCAGCGAGATCATCGCCGTCACCAGCGTCAGGACTGCCGTCAGTGTCGCCGTACGCCGCATCTGTTGCTCCCCCGCACCACGTGCTCCGGGGCGGGACTGGCTCGCAGGGCGCGAGCGCTCTCCTCGGAGGGGGCGATGCTAGTCGAGCAGGCGCGCAGCCCACCGGGTCCGTTGGGCGTGGTCTACACCGCCTGGTGGCGGCCCGCGGGCGGTGGTCGGCGGCACTCCGGTGAGCGGGTCGGGCAGGATGGCCCGATGGCGAACGACGAGCAGCACGGGCTGGTGTTTCCCGCGGACGACCAGGGACGGCGCAGCACCTCCGCCGTGGGGAGAGCGGTGGTCGCGGACGCGTTGCGACCGGTCGATCCGACGGGAGCACGTGCGGTGGAGCAGACGGCGAGCTGGCGCTCGGACTACCTGGTGCACTTCCGCCGCCTGGTGGAGGCCGGGCTCGACACGCCGCAGGCGGCCGTCTCGGTCGCCACCGGCGGCCTCGCCTCGGCGCGGAGCCGGATGCGGGTGCTGGATCCGTCCGGGGAGGAGAAGGCGCTCGCCGACTGGACCGGAGGTCGCGAGGTGGCCAGTGTCGAGGTCCACGGCCGAGGTGAGCCGGTGAGCAGGCTCGAGCTGCCCTATCGGGGGCAGCGGCTGCACGGGGACGACCTGCTTCGACGACTCCAGGATTGGATCGCGGAGGGCGTCGTCGAACCGACGGTGGCGACGGCGATCGAGCTGGTGGTCGCCAACCCCGACTGGCTGCGGCTGGAGGGCCACACCGTCGCTGTGCTGGGTGCCGGGGCCGAGATGGGCCCGCTGCCCTCGCTGATGCGGTGGGGCGCACGCGTCGCCGCGGTCGACCTGGACCGACCTGCGATCTGGGGGAAGGTGCTCGCCCACGCGCACGAGGGCGCCGGGACCCTGGTGGTCCCGACGACAGGACCGGGCGCCGGCTCCGGATCGGTCGAGGACGTCGCGGGAGTGGACCTGCTCAGCGAGGTGCCGGCCCTGGTGAGCTGGCTGGCCGACCAGCCAGGCACCCTCGTGGTCGGCAACTACGTCTACGCCGACGGAGGCACCAACACCCGGGTCTCGGTGGCCGTCGACGAGCTCACCTGTCGTCTCCGGGACAGCCGGGACGGGGTCGCCCTCGCGTTCCTGGCCACCCCCACCGACGTGTTCGCCGTGCCCGGGGAGGCGGTGGACCACTCCACCCGCGCCTACGACCACCGGTCGGTCCGGGCCAAGACCCTCGGACGGCCACTGCGCACCCTCACGGGCGGGCGTCTGCTCAGCCGCAACTACGTCGCGGGGTCGGACCCGGGCATCAACGACTCGCTGGTTCCGCAGCAGGGCCCCAACTATGCGCTCGCCAAGCGGCTGCAGCGCTGGCGTGCCGTCGCGGCCCGTGAGGAGGGGGCCACGGTGTCGATGAACGTGGCGCCTCCGACGCGCACCAGATCGGTGGTCAAGAACCGCGCGCTGGCGGCGGCGTACGCCGGAGCACACCGGTTCGGAGTCGAGGTCTTCGAGCCGGCCACGTCCAACGTGCTGATGGCGGCGCTGCTGGTCCACGACCTGCACACCGCAGGCGGACCTCGGCACGAGCATCCCTGGCAGGACGAGGCGTACGCCGCCTCGCACGGTGGCCTGTGGCGTGCTCCCTACGCGCCGCGGAGCGCGCTGGGCCTCGCCGCACTGCTGGGGTACGGCGCGACCCGCGGCTGATCGCCCGCCCGGAGGCGGGGACTCAGAACGGCACCTGGTGGCTGAGCAGGCCCGCTCCCGGGGCCCTGCCGGAGAGCACCCGGCAGAACTCGCTGGCGTCGAGCTCGACGTGCTCGCCCGCTTCCCCGTGTGACCAGTGGCCACCGGCGGGGCCGGTCAGGTCGAGGGTGTACGCCGCGCCGTGGCGCGAGGCCCACTCGCGCACCACGTCGTCGACGAGGACCCCTTCGTGGTCGGGTGTCGGGGGCACCAGGACGCCGGTGGCCCGCTCGATGTCGATGCGGTGCATGAAGGGGTCGCGAGTGAGGATCGTGTCCATCAGGTAGCCCACGGTCCACCACTCCGGATCGCCGTCGACGTCCTGCGACATGGTCTGGTGCCGCATCAGGCCGGGAGTGCGCGCCCGGCCGCGCGCTGCCCTGGGGCCCACGGTGCGCATCTGCTCGACGACCTCGTCGGTGGTGAGTCCGGCGTTCTTCTCCACCTGGAGAGCGGTGAGGGCATCGATCATCTGGCCGCCGTTGCGCTTGGACTGCCGGGTGGCGGTGTACTGCTGGCGCAGGTTCTCCACCATCGAGGCCACCATCTGGGTCATCCCGAGCATGTGTCCCGCCATGGCTCGCACGTCCCATGCCGGGCAGTCGGTCGGCGCGGACCACTGCTCAGGGGTGAGCTGCTCGAGGGTGTGGACCACCCGGTCGTACTCGGTCGAGGCGAGTCGGTGCGCGACGTCGCGGTCGTATGCGGACACCAGGGGGCTCTTGCGAGTGCCCTGGACGAGGGTGCTGCTCATGTCGATCTCCTTATGGTGTCGGAACTACTTATCGGGGGGCAGTCCGAGATCGTCGGCGAACATCGCGACCGCTCGGTCGATGAGGACCGCCCAACGGTCGCCACCGGGGTCGTTGGCCAGCTGGGCGTCGACCAGCCCTCCCATGAGGGCGGTGAACAGGTCGACGTCCTGGCGCCTGCTCACTCCGAGAGGCCGGAGCCGGTCGCGCAACGTCTCCCAGGTGGCCACGGCCGGGGCGTAGCTCTCCGGGCTCGGCTCGAACCCGGGAATCGTCCGCTGGTTCATCAGCTGGTGGCGCGCCAGGTCGCTGACCGAGAAGTCGAAGAAGCTCCGGGCGTAGAGGCGCAGCAGGGCGCGGGGAGTGCGGGCGCGACTGCGGCGCTCCGCGGCGAGGGTCACCTCATGGCACTCGGTCCAGGCCTGCGCGAACATCGCGTCGTAGATCGCGTTCTTGGAGTCGAAGTGCGAGTACAGGGACGGGGCGCGCATCCCCACCCGGTCGGCCACCTGGCGCAGGGTGATCTGGGAGAGGCCCACCTCGCGGGCGACCTCCCAGGCTGCCTCCAGGACCTCCCTGCGGGTCGCCGCACGGCGTTCGGCCGCCCTATCGCGACTAGGTGTTCCTAACATGATTAGGAGTGTGCCACCGAGGCTGGTGTTCTGTCCACCCCCCGGCGACGAGCGGCCCCCTCGGGCTGTGAGCGAGGTGGGTGTGGGTCGGCTGAGACGACGAGGGTGAGATCACTAGGCTCGGTCCCGGCCCGGAGTCGGGGGAGTGCAGGGATCGGAGAGCAGATGGCGGTCGAGATGCTGGACCAGGGACCGTTGGGGGTACGCCGCGCCGGCGTGCTGCTGCACATCACGTCGCTGCCGCCGGGCGGTGGGGCCGACGCGGGTCAAGGCACGTTCGGGTCCGAGGCCTACCGGTTCGTCGACTTCCTCGCCGCGTCGGGCTGCTCGGTGTGGCAGGTGCTGCCCCTGGTGCCGACCCACGACGGTGACGGCTCGCCGTACAACGCGGTCTCGGCGATGGCCGGCAACCCCGCGCTGATCAGTCGAGAGCTCCAGGCCGAGCGCGCGATGACCGACCATGAGGGGCTCGATGCCGACCAGCTCGCCGCGTTCGCGGGGTGGTGCGAGCTGAACGGCCACTGGCTGGACCCCTTCGTGGAGTTCCTGCTCCTGCGCGAGCTCGCCGGCCACGCCCCCTGGATGTCCTGGGAGCCGCGGCTGCGCGACCGCGACCGCGAGCGGGTGCGCGACGTGCTCGCGCCGTTGGCGCACCGGATGCTCCAGCTGCGGTTCGAGCAGTGGGTCTTCGCGGTGCAGTGGCACGACCTCCGGGCGTACGCCGCCGAGCGGGGGGTGCTGTTCTTCGGAGACCTTCCGATCTTCGTCTCGCTCGACAGCGCCGACGTGTGGGCCTCACCGGAGCTCTTCGAGCTCGACTCCCGGGGTCGTCCGATCACGGTGACCGGGGTGCCGCCGGACTACTTCGCGGCAGACGGCCAGCGCTGGAACAACCCGCACTACGACTGGAACGCGATGTCTGCCGACGGGTTCGCCTGGTGGCGGGCGCGGATCGCCCGCCAGCGCGAGCTGTTCGACCTCGTCCGCATCGACCACTTTCGGGGCTTCGTGGCCGCCTGGCACGTCCCGGTGGAGGCGGCCACCGCCAAGGAGGGCCACTGGGTCGAGGGGCCGGCTCGCGAGGTCCTGTCCGCCCTGGTCGAGACCGCCGGTCCGGGCACTCTTGTCGCGGAGGACCTCGGCGTGATCACCCCCGAGGTCGACGAGCTGCGCCAGGACTTCGGGCTGCCCGGGATGAAGGTGCTGCAGTTCGCCTTCGACGGCGATCAGCACAACCCCTACCTGCCGGAGCGCCACGGCGAGCAGAGCGTCGTGTACACCGGCACCCACGACAACGACACCACGCTGGGTTGGTGGGCCGGCCTCGACGAGGGGACCCGGGCGCGCGTGGGGTCGCGGCTGCACACCGCAGACGAGGCGATGCCCTGGTCGCTGGTCCGGCTGGCGCTCTCGTCCACCGCTCGCCTGGCGGTCGTGCCCGCCCAGGACCTGCTGGAGCTGGACGCCCGCAGCCGGATGAACACGCCCGGCACCGAGGGCGGCAACTGGCAGTGGCAGGCGACGGCCGGCGGTTTCGACGAGGACCTCGCGCTGCGGCTGCGAGGGCTGGTCGAGGAGTACGACCGCTCGACGTCCTGAGCACGCAGCGAGGGCGCCGTCTCCGTGGATATTGTCCGGTTAGTCACATTTTCGGACAGATTCGTCTAGTCTCGGAGTCGTCAGCTCGGTCAAGGATCGTCGGAGGGGTGCATGACGGGAAAGTCGGTATGCCCCCATGACTGAGCTGCCCGGCGACGAGTGGCGCGTCGTCCACGACCTCAGCTGGCCCGGAGGACCCGGCGCGAACATCGACCAGGTGATGGTCGGTCCCCAGGGAGTCTTCGTCATCGAGACGCTCGCCTGGTCCGACGACCTCGACATCTCCGGCGGCGAGCTGTGCGCGAACGGCAAGCCGCACGCCGAGAGCTTCGACGGTGCCGTCACTGCGGCCGCAGCCGTCGGCACACTGATGCCCTCCCAGCTGCAGGACGCCGTCCTCCCGGTGCTGTGCATCGTCCGCGGGGAGCCCGTGGTCGGGTGGGCGGGTGCGGCGATGGTGTGCTCCACCGAGAACCTCTCGCGGATGCTGAACTCGCGTCCCCGGCGTCTCGACGAGGTCGAGATCAAGCAGGCGGGCCGCGTGCTCGAGTCGGCCCAGGCGCGGGGCCTGGCCCATGCGCTGGCCCTGGCCCAGGCGCAGGCGCTGGCGCGCACCCAGGCCGAGTTCGAGGTGCAGGCACCCGGCCAGGCGGGTGACCAGACCCCGACCCACGACGAGACCCAGGCCAACCTGCGGCCCGGCCAGGAGCCACCTTCCGCGTCCGATCCCCACGTCGCCCCGGGGTCGTCCTCCGACTTCGTGTCAGACCTCCCGCAGCCAAGGCGACCCGAGACCGGCGGCGAGTCGGGACCGGACGTGGACCCCCTCGGACCACCCCTGACCCGTCGACCCACGGCCCGCGAGTGGGCGCTGCGGCACTGCTCGCGGCGGTGGGCGAGACCGAAGGGCGCCCATGCCGGGCTGCGTCGTACCGTGACCCTCCTGGCCGCTGCGCTGCTCCTGACCGGTGTACTGCGTCCGGACGTCTTCGAGACCGTGGGGGGCGCGGCTGCCAAGTCCCTCGAGGACCTGAGGAACCCCAGCCAGACCTTCGGGGAGCAGGTCGACGTCCAGGGGTCCGCGACACGACCACCGCTGAAGGTCGTGGCCGAGCGGCCGGTGCGTACCTGGTCCAACACCTCCAGGGCCCAAGCAGGGCCAGGGCGTCAGCTGCTCGCCGTGGCGATGACGATGCGCAACGCCGGGGACCAGACCTGGGTCTCCTATCCGAGCTCCACCGTGCTGACACTGCGGGACCAGAGCAACGCCTCCTTCGGCGTGAATCCGACGGTCCGCAAGACCGAGGCCGGCAAGGTCATGCCCGCAGTCATCCGGATCCGCCCCGGGCGCTCGGTGCGCGGCTACATGGTCTTCGAGGTGCCGCTGGGCACCAGGATCTCGGCCGTCGAGCTCAAGGTCGGCCCGGGCGAGCCGCAACGGGTGCGCTGGTCGACGACCTGACCACTCTGCACGCGCCAGCGGCCCGTGGGGCAGCGCCGCCCAGCAAGGCTGTGAGTCCTCTCACCCGTGCCGCGTGTGCAGTCCTCATCCGGCGTCGCGGAGCCGCACAATTCGCTGTGTGACCGACTCCCGCGAGACCTACAAGATCCTCGATCTCGCGCTGCGCATCGGAGAGATCCTGCTGTCGTCGGGAGCAGGCGCGGCGGACGTCACCGCGACCATGCTGGCGATCACCCGGCACTACGGACTGCGCAACGCCGACGTCGACGTCACGTTCACGCTGCTCCGGATGAGCTACCAGGTCGATCCGGACGAGATGCCGGTGCTGCTGACCCGCAACATCAGCCAGCGCGACATCGACTACGACGACCTGACCCGCACCCAGGTGCTGGTCGAGGCCGTCCTCGACGACGACGTGACGGTCACCGAGGCGCGGGCCGCCGTTGCCCGGATCAACTCCACCGGGCACTACCTGCCGAAGTGGGCGGCGGTCTCGGGGTCCGGGGTGCTCGGCGGGGGGATCGCGCTGATCCTCGGCGGCGGCCTGCTCGTCACCGGCGTGGCCGCGATGGCGGGCCTGATGATCACCGTCCTGATGCGGTGGATGAACCGCCATCGGCTGCCGATGTTCTACCAGCAGATCGCCGGGGGGATGCTGGCCACGTTGCTGGCCCTGGCGGCGGCGGCCGTCGGTCAGCGACTCGATCAGAGCGTGAACACCTCGCTGGTGATCACCGCGAGCATCGTGCTGCTGCTGTCGGGGATCGGCTTCATGGGCGCGATCCAGGACGCGCTCAGCGGCTTCTACCTCACCTCGGGCGCCAGGATCCTGGAGGCGATGCTCGCGACCGCCGGTCTGATCGCCGGGGTGTCCGCGGGCATGTCCCTGGCGCCGACGTTCGGCGTGAACCTCATCGGCGTACGTCCCGGTGGCGTGGGGGCCCTGACCACCCCGGCACTCGCGATGCTGGGCGCCGTGATCGCCGCCTGCGCGTTCGCGTTCACCTGCTACGCGCCTCTCCGCTCGCTGCCGGCCATCGCGGCCAGCACCTTGCTGGGTCACATCGTCTTCCTGACCGTGCAGGACCCGGCAGCGTCCGTGCCGTGGTCGGCCGCGCTCGCAGCCGTGACCATCGGGCTGGTGAGCTATTCGATCGCCGGACGGGTGCGCGTGCCCCCGCTGGTGGTCGTCGTACCCGCGCTCGTGCCGATGCTCCCGGGGCTGCTGATCTTCCGCGGCCTGAGCTACATGTCGGACGGCCAGACCCAGGGCATCCTGCAGCTCACCGCGGCCGCGGCGACCACCATCGCACTCGCGGCCGGCGTGATCATGGGGGAGTACGTCGCCCAGCCGCTCAAGCGCAACGTCCGTCGCCTCGAGGGTCGACTGGCCGGACCACGGATGGTGGGCGTGATGCACGGGCGCCTGTCAGGCCGAAGGGGCACACTGAAGGTGTGAGTCGCTTCCGCATCCCCGTCCTGGCCACGCTGGCGCTGGCCCCCTCCCTCCTCACCGCAGCCCGCGGAGTACGCCGCTCCCTCGGCGCCGGCACCACCAGGTTCGACTACACCGCCTCCCCGCAGTTCCACGACGGCGTGTTCCACAACCGGCTGCCCGGCACCGACGCGCCGGAGGGCAGCACCGCCGCGTTCGCCGCCGAGTTCGCCACCAAGGGTCGCCGAGGAAAGCCCCGAGGCCCCGTCCAGGTGGTGCACCCGGAGCTCCCCGAGCGCGCCGGCGAGCTCGCCGCGACCTGGCTCGGTCACGCCACCGTGCTGCTCGAGGTCGAGGGTCGTTGGGTGCTCACCGACCCGGTCTGGGGTGACCGGGTCTCGCCCTCCCGCACCGTGGGTCCGCGCCGGCTGCACCCCGTGCCGATGTCGTTGAGCGAGCTGCCTCCGCTGCACGCAGTGCTGATCTCGCACGATCACTACGACCATCTCGACACCGCGACCATCGACTGGCTGGTCTCCACCGGCTCGAACGGGGGAGCCACCTTCCCGTTCGTGGTCCCGCTGGGGATCGGTGAGCACCTGGCGCGGTGGGGCGTCCCGCAGGAGCGCATCGTCGAGCTCGACTGGGAGGAGTCCCACGACCTCGACGGGCTGAGCTTCACCTGCACCGAGGCCCGGCACTTCTCCGGACGCAGTCTCGGCAACAACACCACGCTCTGGGCGAGCTGGGTGATCGCCGGAGCCGATCACCGGGTCTACTTCGGAGGCGACTCCGGCTACTCGCCGGCGTACGCCGAGATCGGTCGCGACCACGGACCCTTCGAGCTCACCATCCTGCCGATCGGCGCCTACGACCCGCGCTGGCCCGATGTCCACCTCAATCCCGAGGAGGCGACACGAGCCCACGGGGAGCTGCGGGGCCAGGCCCTGCTGCCCATCCACTGGGCCACCTTCGACCTGGCGTTCCACGAGTGGGCCGACCCGGTCGAGCGGCTGCTGCTGGAGGCGGCCCGCACCGGGGCTGCGCTGGCACTGCCGGCCCCTGGGGCCCGGTTCGTCGTCGGCGAGTCGCTTCCTGTCGAGCCCTGGTGGGCAGCCTCGGTCTAGCAGGGCCCCTTGCCGAGGAGTGCGAGCCCACGCAGGTCTCCGGGACCGAAGTCGGTCTGGTCCCAGTTCTGCGCGTGCATCAGCTCACCGGGGTCGCTCACGTGGTCGAGCCCGACGAGATGCCCGAGCTCGTGCATCACGATCGCCCGGGCCGAGTCGTGGAAGGCCGGCCGGTCCAGGAGCGGGTCGAAGGAGTCGATGTCGAGGGTGACCTGGCCGGTGACGTAGGTGCTGAGGCCGTCGCGCCGCACCGAGGTGCTGCCTCCTACGCCGGCCACCCGACCCTCCAGCGCGGGCACCTCCCGTGCGGTGGCGAAGGACACGAGCACCGGCTCCGTTCGCCGGCCGGGCTGCCACCCCGGACGCGGCGCTCGCGGGCGGTCGGTCGAGCCGCCGTCGTAGCGCAGGTCGAGCCCGGTGCGTCGGGAGACCTCGCGCATCGCGGACAGGACGACGTCGAGGGCTGCGCCCTGGTCCCCGATGCCGGTGGTGTTGACCCGGACCGGGATCGGCCGGCAGGAGCTGTAGGTGACCGGGACCTCGGGGGCGCCCCGCTGGTGCTGGAGGTAGCGAAAGCTGCCCTGACCGGGGAGGGGCGGCGCGGCGCCGCGCGCCGAGCCTCCGCTGCCGATGCCGAACACCTCTCGCAGCGACCCCGACATGGTGCCGGGCGCGAACACCGTGATCGTCGCGATCAGGACGACGGTCACCCCCGCCAGCAGCACGTTGCGCATCCGGTCAGCATGGCTGGTGACGCAAGCGATGACGACTGGAGGGCGCCTCCGGCCCCCTGTCTCGGCAGGGTGGGTCAGACCAGTGGGGTGCGTCGGTGTCCCTCGGCGCACGTAGGGTTGTCCCAACATGACTTCGCAGTTTCCGATACCCGGTCTACCCACCCTCGAGACGACCGCCGGCAGCGAGGGACTCGAGCCGGCTCGCGGCCGTCCAGGCACCCTCGGCGCCACCGGATCCAGGACCAGGCCCAGCCGTGAGCAGCTGCTCGAAGGCCTCAACGAGCCTCAGCGGCGCGCGGTGGTGCACGAGGGGGCACCGCTGCTGGTCGTCGCCGGTGCCGGGTCGGGCAAGACCCGGGTGCTCACCCGGCGGATCGCCTGGCTGATCTCCGAGCGGGGGGCCCATCCCGGCTCGATCCTGGCGATCACCTTCACCAACAAGGCCGCTGCTGAGATGCGGGAGCGGGTCGAGGAGCTGGTCGGCGGTCGCGCCAAGGTGATGTGGGTGAGCACCTTCCACTCCGCCTGCGTCCGGATCCTGCGCAAGGAGATCACCCACTTCAGCCAAGCCGACGGGGCCGGCTACAAGTCCAGCTTCAGCATCTACGACGCGGCCGACTCCAAGCGGCTGATGACCCTGGTGTGCCGGGACCTCGATCTCGACGTGAAGCGGTTCCCGCCACGAGCGATCCTCAACTGGGTGAGCAACGCCAAGAACGAGCTCCAGGACCACGAGGACGCCGCCCGGGACGCTGTCAACGGACTCGAGGAGACCTACGCCGCGGCGTACGCCGAGTACCAGCGCCGTCTACGTCAGGCCAACGCCCTCGACTTCGACGACCTGCTGATGATGACCGTCCACCTCTTCCGGGCCTTCCCCGAGGTGCGGGAGAGCTGGCGTCGCCGGTTCCGGCACGTGCTCGTCGACGAGTACCAGGACACCAACCACGCGCAGTACGCCCTGATCCACGAGCTGTGCGCGGACAGCCTCGAGCAGCCCGAGACCGAGCTCGCGGACTCAGACGCGGTCCGTCCGGCCGAGCTGATGGTCGTCGGCGACGCCGACCAGTCCATCTACGCGTTCCGCGGCGCCAACATCCGCAACATCATGGACTTCGAGAAGGACTTCCCCGATGCCGGCACGGTGATGCTGGAGCAGAACTACCGCTCCACCCAGACGATCCTCACCGCGGCCAACGCGGTGATCAGCCGCAACGAGGGGCGCAAGCCGAAGAACCTCTGGTCCGACGCCGGGCCGGGTGAGGGCATCGTCGGCTACGTGGGTGACGACGAGCGTGACGAGGCGCGCTTCGTCGCCGAGGAGGTCGACAAGCTCACCGACGCGGGCCAGGTGCGCGCGGGTGACGTGGCCGTCTTCTACCGCACCAACGCCCAGTCGCGGGTCTTCGAGGAGGTCTTCATCCGTGTCGGCCTGCCCTACCGGGTCGTCGGCGGGGTGCGCTTCTACGAGCGCCGCGAGGTCCGCGACGCCTTGGCCTACCTGCGGGTGCTGGTCAACCCGGCGGACTCGGTGTCTCTGCGTCGCGTGCTGAACACCCCGAAGAGGGGAATCGGCGAGCGTGCGGAGGCCTGCATCGAGGGGCTCGCGCAGCGTGACCGGATCACCTTCTGGCAGGCGCTCCAACGCGCGGAGGACGCCCCCGGGCTGGCCAGCCGGTCGTTGAACGCCATCCGCGGGTTCGTCGACCTGATCGAGCAGCTGGCCTCGATGGTGGCTGCCGACGAGCGGGTCGACGTGGTGCTCGAGCAGGCCCTGACCCGCAGCGGCTATCTCAAGGAGCTCGAGGACTCCGAGGACCCGCAGGACGAGACCCGCGTGGAGAACCTGGCCGAGCTGGTCGCCGTCGCCCGCGAGTTCGCCGACGACCCTCAGGTCGGGCCCTCCGCCGATCCGGCAGCGGTCTTCGACGACGAGGGTGAGGTGTCCGGGACCACGACCCCGGGGCTGACCGACTTCCTGGAGCGGGTCGCCCTGGTCGCGGACTCCGACCAGATCCCCGACGCTCCGGCCGAGGGCGAGCAGGCGGCTCCCGGAGTGGTCACCTTGATGACCCTGCACACCGCCAAGGGCCTGGAGTTCCCGGTCGTGTTCCTCACCGGTCTCGAGGACGGCATCTTCCCGCACATGCGGTCGCTGGGCGACCGGCCCGAGCTGGAGGAGGAGCGTCGACTGGCCTACGTCGGCCTCACCAGGGCGCGCGAGCGGCTCTATGTCTCCCGGGCCGTGGTGCGATCCGCGTGGGGTGCACCGCAGCACAACCCGGCGTCCCGATTCATCGACGAGCTGCCGGTCGACCTGGTCGACTGGCGCCGCACCGAGAGCGCGATGACGTCGTGGAACCGCCCGGCCTACGGGATGCCCACCGCATCGAGCCGGGCACCGCAACGGTTCGGCACCGCCACCGCACGCTCGGATGCCGCCAAGAAGGCGAAGGCCGGCCGTCCGATCCCGTCACTGGAGCCGGGTGACCGCGTCCAGCACGACAGCTTCGGGCTCGGCTCGGTGGTGGCTCTGGAGGGTGCGGGTGACAGCGCCGTCGCCTCGATCGACTTCGGCAGCGAGGGCGTGAAGAGGCTGCTGCTGCGCTACGCCCCGGTGGAGAAGCTCTGAGAAGTCGCTGGCTCGGGACTAGGGGGTGACGCCGTGGAAGGCCAGCGCCCTGGCCGGGTCCACCGGGTCGCCGCCGCCGGGGCGCACCTCGAGGTGGAGGTGCGGGCCGGTGCTGTTGCCGGTGCTGCCCACGGTGCCGATCTGCTGGCCGCCGGACACGGAGTCGCCGACCTTGACGCCGATCGAGGACTGGTGGCTGTACCAGATCTCGGTGCCGTCCTCGAGCGTCTGCACCGTGTGGTTGCCGTAGGAGCCGGCCCAGCCGGTCTCGGTGATGGTGCCGTTGGCGACGGCCACGATCGGGGTCCCGGACGGAGCCGCGAAGTCGAGCCCGGTGTGGTTGCTCGACCACAGCCCGCCGGCCATGCCGAAGCGCGCCGTCAGCCGGTAGCCGGTGGTCGGCAGCTGCCACTGGTTCTTGGCGATCTCGCCTGCGCGGGCCTCGGCAGCCCGACCGAGTGACTTCAGGGCCGCGTTGCGCTCCGCGGCATCCTGCTCCGCTGCTGCCTCGAGCTCGGCGTCCGCCGCGTCCTGCAGCGCCTGGCGCTCGGAGTCGCGGCTGATGGCGCGCGCCCGGGGGCCGCCGACGAACGCAACGGCGTCGGTCCCGGAGAGGTGGGTGACCTGCGAGGACAGCGTGAAGGAGGCGGCGGGCGCGGCGGAGGACGAGGCGGTGGCCGACGATGTCTCCAGGCTCACGGCGCCGACTCCGGCGACGACCAGGGCGACCAGCCCCAGCAACGTGGGGAGGACGGGGACGACGCGGGCACGCCCGGTGGGCCGGGGGGCACGGTCAGCGCGCACGGGTGCCTCTTGACGATGGCGACCGCAGACCGGGGTGGCGACCTCGGCAGGACGCAGCCTGCTGGGGCGTGGTGCCCGATGGTTGCTCATTGTTTTCCTGACGGTGGGCCGGTGCGTGACGACCCGTCACGATAACGGCACGGTCACGACAAACGAAAATCCACCCGAGACCCGTCGAGGCTACCCAGCGGCGTCACGGCCCAAACCAGGATGGCCTCGAGGAGCCGCTGCGTTCCCGGCTCGACCGGGTCCCGACAGCCTCGGACTCGGTGGTCACCCGGCCCCGGGGACCTTCGGATAGCCTGCCCCCATGTTGCGCATCGTGGTGGCCAAGCCCGGACTGGATGGACACGACCGCGGCGCCAAGGTGGTCGCCCGAGCGCTGCGCGACGCGGGTCACGAGGTGATCTACACGGGGTTGCACCAGACGCCCGAGCAGATCGTGGAGACCGCGATCCAGGAGGACGCCGACATGATCGGGCTCTCGGTGCTCTCCGGTGCGCACATGACCCTGTTCCGCAAGGTGATCGCGCTGCTCGAGGAACGCGACGCCGGCGACATCGTCGTCTTCGGCGGCGGCATCGTCCCGGAGGAGGACGTCGAGCCGCTCCAGGAGATCGGGGTCGCGAAGATCTTCACCCCCGGTGCCACCACCGGTGAGATCACCGGCTGGGTCGCGGAGCGCTTCCCCGAGTAGGCCGCTCGTCGGATCAGAAGCGGAGTCCGCCGACCAGCGGGAGCTCCAGCCGCCCGGGGGCGTCCGGTCCGGTGGTGACGGTCACCGGCTGCGCGAGCGTGTTGTTCGCGTACGCCGCGTCGCCGCCCGCGATCACGAGCCGGATGCGGTGCCCGGCCGCGAACTGCTGGGCCACCCCAGGGAGCTCGATGGTGACCGGCCTGGTGACGTCCTTGACCCGTACGGGCGAGATCAGTCGGTGCTGGAGTGTCTGGGTGCCGTCAGGCGCCACGTCGTAGAGCTTGGCGAACAGGACGAGCTTGCCTCCCGGACCACCCGCCTGGGCGGCCGCGGCCACCGGGGCGTCCAAGGTGACGGTCAGCTTGGGAGAGCCGACGAGCACCGCGTCCTCGGTGAGCTCGGGTGAGGTGTAGGACGCGAACGTCCCTTCCTGGTCGTAGACCTCGCGGTTGACGCTGCCGCCCTCCAGTGCCGAGGTCTCGGAGTACGACGTCCCCGCGGGAGTGACGGCGAACTCGCTGGCGCCGGGTGCCACGGTGTCCCTCGACGTGGTCAGGGCGTCCTCGCCGGAGAGGAACAGCGACGCGGTGCGCTTGCCGGTGAAGCTCGAGGCGCTGGCGTACGCCGCGTCGACCGCGGTGCCCGCGTTGTCCGGGCTGGTGTCGTAGGAGATCCAGTCGCGGAAGTACTCGAATCGGGGTCCGGCGCTGGCGCCGCGATCGCCGCGCACGTAGCGGTCCATCCACTCGAGCCACCGGCGTCCCTGGTGGCTGTAGTCGGCACCTCGGGAGAGGTCGAGGTCGCCGACGGCGTTCTCGCCGGAGTGGCCTCCGGAGAACCAGGACATCCGCACCGGCGTCCCCTGCGCGCTCAGCGACCGGTAGGTGGCGACCGCCTCCTGGAGGTTGAACAGGGTGTCGCGCTGACCCTGGACGAGCAGGGTCGGGATCCGGATCTTCTTCAGGTAGCTCGCGACCGAGGCCGTGCGGGCCAGGGCGAGGGTGGCGTCGTCGGGGTAGCCGGCGGAGTTCGAGCTGGGCCGCGGCGACACAGGCCTCGTCGGTGAAGTTGGGACATCCGACGTTGCGGTCAGGGTCCGAGGCGGCGTACTCCAGACCGTTGGCGATGCCGACGCCGAAGAAGAGGTCGATCCACTGCTTCTTGGCCACGCCGGGCGTGCGGTAGGTGACACCGCGCACGGTGTCGGTGTTGTTGGGCGCCAGCGAGTAGGACAGGTCGTTCCAGGTGATCATCGGGATGATCGCGTCGACGCGCCGGTCCTGGGCGGCCGTCGCGAACTGGATCTGCCCACCGTAGGAACCACCGATCATCCCGACCTTGGGGTCCCAGCCGGAGCGTGTCGTGCGGCCGGCGACGTAGGTGACCCGATCGCGGCGACCCGAACCGTCGTCGAGGGTGTAGCGCTTCTTCCCGGCGAGTACGTCGACCATCTGCTTGCCCGCTGCCCCGTCGTGCGCGCGGTCGTCGAGGGTGATCTTGCAGTCGGACCCACCGAACCCGAGACCGGAGTAGGAGATCACCACGTAGCCGGCCTTCGCGAAGGCGCTCGCGCCTGCCGACTGTCCCGAGTCGTCCTTGGAGCCACCGAAGCCGTTCGTGGTCAGGATCGCGGGAGCCCGTCGTGCGGGGGTGACTCCGGCCGGGCGGTAGAGGTCCGCCTTGATCGTGCACGGAATGCTGCGATCCGGGCCGACCCGCACGTCCACGGTGATCGCGGTCTTGGTGAACGACCGGTCGTGGCCGGACCGCTCACCGCCGGTGGCCTCGGCGGAGGAGGCGCCCGCCGGCGAGCGTGGCCAGCGGGAGGAGCGTGGACGCGAGGAGGATCGATGCGGAGCGGGGCATGGTTCGTCAACGAGTCAACTACCTATGCGTTACCCCTCGTGGGGCTCCGCCGCCCGCCCGTGGGTGGGCCCGCACCGGGTGTGAGGTTCGTCTCGGGCCCTTCGCTCCCGAGAACCCGATGTGGCCGCGGCCCGCCCGGCGGGTCTAAGGTCGAGCGGAACAGGCGCCGGCTCGACCGAGGCGCCGCCAAGGATCTGGTCCGGCTGCACGCGGCCGAGCCGACGACGCCACGAAGGAGCGGTTGACCCGTGGACCTGATGGAGTACCAAGCGAAGGAGCTCTTCGCCAAGCACGGTGTGCCGGGGGCTCTCGGCAGGACCGTCGAGACGGCCGACGAGGCCAGGGCAGCGGCCGAGGAGATCGGCGGCACGGTGGTCGTCAAGGCCCAGGTCAAGGCCGGAGGTCGCGGCAAGGCCGGTGGTGTCAAGGTGGCCAAGTCGCCCGACGAGGCTCACGAGCACGCCTCGAACATCCTCGGCATGGAGATCAAGGGCCTCACCGTCCACCGGGTGCTGATCGTGCCGGCCGAGGCGATCGAGGACGAGTACTACTTCTCCTTCCTGCTCGACCGCTCCAACCGCTCCTACCTGTGCATCGCGTCGGTCGAGGGTGGGGTGGAGATCGAGGAGGTCGCCAAGACCAACCCCGACGCCGTGCACAAGATCCCGATCGACGCCGGTTCCGGGGTCGACGAGGCCAAGGCCACCGAGATCGTCGACCGGGTCGGGTTCCCCGACGAGCTCAAGGAGCAGGCAGTCGCCCTCGTCCAGTCGCTGTGGAAGGTCTTCGTCGAGGAGGACGCCACCCTCGTCGAGGTCAACCCGCTGGCGCGCCTGTCCGGTGACCGGCTGGAGGCCCTGGACGGCAAGGTCTCCCTGGACGAGAACGCCGAGTTCCGGCACGAGGACCACGCCGCGTTCGAGGACCGGGACGCCGCCGACCCGCTCGAGGCCAAGGCCAAGGCCAAGGGCCTGAACTACGTCAAGCTCGACGGGGCCGTCGGCATCATCGGCAACGGCGCCGGCCTGGTGATGTCGACGCTCGACGTCGTCGCCTACGCCGGCGAGGCGCACGGCGGGGTCACCCCGGCCAACTTCCTCGACATCGGCGGCGGCGCGAACGCCCAGGTGATGGCCGACGGGCTCGACGTGATCCTGGGCGACGACCAGGTCAAGTCGGTGTTCGTGAACGTCTTCGGCGGCATCACGGCCTGCGACGAGGTCGCCAACGGCATCGTCGGCGCGCTGGAGATCCTGGGTGACGAGGCGACCAAGCCTCTGGTCGTCCGACTCGACGGCAACAACGTCGACGAGGGTCGACGGATCCTCGACGAGGCGAACCACCCACTGGTCACCCTGGTGGACACCATGGACGGTGCGGCCGACAAGGCCGCCGAGCTCGCGAACGCCTGAGACGGGAACAAGGAACATGTCGATCTACCTGAACAAGGACTCCAAGATCATCGTCCAGGGCATGACGGGCGGGATGGGCTCCAAGCACACCACCCTCATGGTCGAGGCCGGCTCCGCCATCGTCGGTGGCGTCAATGCCCGCAAGGCCGGCACCTCGGTCGAGCTGGGCGGCAAGGACCTGCCGGTGTTCGGCGACGTCAAGGAGGCGATGGCCGAGACCGGCGCCGACGTCTCGGTGGTCTTCGTGCCGCCGGCGTTCACCAAGGACGCCTGCATCGAGGCGATCGATGCGGGCATCGGGCTGCTGGTGGTCATCACCGAAGGCGTCCCGGTGCAGGACACCGCCGAGGTCTGGGCCTACCTGCAGGGCCCCGGAAACCACGCCGAGACCCGGATGATCGGTCCGAACTGCCCCGGCATCATCACGCCGGGGGAGGCGCTGGCCGGGATCACCCCCGCCAGCATCGCCGGCACCGGGCCCGTCGGACTGGTCTCCAAGTCGGGCACCCTGACCTACCAGATGATGTTCGAGCTCCGCGACCACGGCTTCTCCACCGCGATCGGCATCGGGGGTGACCCGATCATCGGCACCACGCACATCGATGCGCTCGAGGCCTTCGAGAAGGACCCCGACACCATGGCGATCGTGATGATCGGCGAGATCGGTGGTGACGCCGAGGAGCGGGCCGCGGACTACATCCGGGACCACGTCACCAAGCCGGTCGTGGGCTACGTCGCCGGGTTCACCGCACCCGAGGGCAAGACCATGGGCCACGCCGGCGCGATCGTCTCCGGCTCGTCCGGCACCGCGCAGGCCAAGAAGGAGGCCCTCGAGGCCGCCGGCGTCAAGGTCGGCAAGACCCCGTCGGAGACCGCCGACCTGATGCGCGAGATCCTCAAGGACCTCTGAGCCTCAGGTGACCGCGTTGCGCGAGGAGTACGCCGGGTCGGCGTACTCCTTGCCGGTCATCACGGCCTCGAGCCGGTCCACGGCGACCCGCACCTCGTCGAGGGTGTTGTAGAGCGGAGCGAAGCCGAACCGCGCGATGTCGGGGTCGCGGAAGTCGCCGATCACGTCGCGGGCGATCAGCGCCTGGACGACACCGTACGCCTGCTCGTGCCGCAGCGAGACCTGGCTGCCGCGACGGTCGTGCTCACGCGGCGTGATGATCTCGAAGACCCCGGGAAGCCGTTCCTCGACGAGGTCCATGAACAGGTCGGTCAGACGCAGCGAACGGGCGCGCAGCTCGCCGAGCGAGACTCCCTCGAACGCCTCGAGGGCCGCCTCGAGCGCCGAGAGCGCCAGCACCGGGGGCGTGCCGGACGCGAAGCTGCGGATGCCCTCGGCCGGCTGGTGGTCGCGCCTCATCGCGAACGGCTCCTGATGGCCCATCCAGCCGAGGATGGGCTGGCGGGCCGCTCCCTGGTGCTCGGGGGCGACCCACAAGAAGGCGGGGGAGCCGGGACCGCCGTTGAGGTACTTGTAGGTGCAGCCGACCGCCATGTCCGCCCCGGCGCCGGTGAGGTCGACCTCCATCGCGCCGGTGCTGTGGCACAGGTCCCACAGCACGAGTGCGCCGCGCTCCTGCGCGGCGGCGGTGACGCCGGCCATGTCGAACCTCGCGCCGGTCTTGAAGTTGACGTGCGTCAGGCACAGCACGGCGACGTCCTCGTCGACCGCGGCCAGCGGGTCGTTCGGGTCGCACCACCTCAGCTCCAGGCCCAGCAGGTCCGCCACCCCCGCGGCGACGTAGCCGTTGGTGGGGAAGGGCGAGTCCTCCATCACCAGCACGAGCGACCCGGTCGCAGTCGCACAGCGGCCACCATGGTCTTGAACAGGTTGACGGTGGTGCTGTCGCCGAGGTGTACGTCGGCGCCCGCGACACCGATGAGCGGAGCGATCCGGCCGGCGACCCGCTGACTCAGCTCGATCCAGCCCGCCTCGTTCCAGGACCTGATCAGGCCCTCGCCCCACTCACGGCGGACGACGTCCTCCAGGCGTGCGCTGGACCCCGGAAGGCGGTGCGCCCAGGGAGTTTCCGTCGAGATAGATCAATCCCGGGCCGAACGAGAACCCGCTCATCGATCGAGCTCGAAGAGCCGGTCACGGGCACGCGCCACCAGTGCCTGGAAGGTGATCTCGTCGATGTCGTTGTCTCCGACCGGAGTGAAGTTCACCTGAGCAACGTAGCTCCCCACCCTGGCGACACCCATCCAGAAGCCCACGGTGGAGGTCTCGTCGATCTCGCTCTCCAGCCGCCACAAGGCGTACTCCGAGTCGCGGTAGCCCTTCTTCTGCAAGAGCTCGCTGCTGATCTGCGCGCCGAGGTCGCGCTCCTCGCAGCTGGCCATGGCCGTCGGTGATCTCGCGGACGAAGGCGGCAGCCTTCGCCTTGCCCCGGAACGCACCGACGGTCTCGGTGATGCCGAAGCGTCGGGGCATCTTCGACTGCGGGATCAGGAACGTGCGCGCTCGTGGCTCCGGGGGCGCCGGACCTCACGAAGTCGGCCTTGTCGCAGGTGGTGGCGGCGAGGTTCGGGCGGGCGGGGACCGGCCGGGTCCCGACCCACGGCCGATTGACCTGGCCCACGACCGGCAGGTCGGCTGCGGCGAGGGTGCCGCGCGGCTCGCCCGACCGCGGTGGCAGCACCGGTGCGGCCACCACCGCACCCGGGCAGGCGCCGGAGGCGTCTGCGTCGCACACGTTGCGCACCGCGGCCGTGAGCAGCGCGAGCGCGTCCTTGATCGGGATCGGACGACCCTTGAGCGTCTCCATCACCGCGGAGACGGTCAGCGAGCCGGTCCGCGTGAGCCCGACGACATAGCTCCGCGGGATCGTGCCGGGGATCCGCAGCTTGAGGATCTGGCCCACCTCGCCGAGCCCGCGAAGGCGGTACGTCGTGAGCAGCTGCAACCGGGCCTTCCGGCATCCGGCGAACCAGCCGAGCGTCGTCCGGTAGGCCTGGGCGGCGTCCTCCGGTGTCTGCGAGATCTCGACGGTCTGGACGTAGTTGCTCTGGGTATCGGTGCCGTCGGCGACGAAGGTCCTGACCAACGTTCCGCGTCCCTCGGGATCGGCGAACCTGGTGTCCTGGCACACCGAGTTGATGCCGGTGCCGGAGGTGTTGTCGGAGGTCGAGAGCAGCTGCCAGGGTCCCTCGGGCGCGGAGATCCGCACCTGGGCGAGGCTGAGCATCATGTCCGCGGTGACGGGCTTCGCCGACTCCTGCTGCCGCTGCGCGGCGGTCTCGGCGGCGGCCTGGGGCGCCGTCGAGGTCTGCACCACGAAGGTGCCGCCCAGCAGGACGAGCGCGAGCAGGGTGACCACTCCGACCACCGCGTGCACCTGCCGCCGGCGCCGACCGCCGCGCTGGACGGCGGTGGGGTGGGGCAGGGCGGTCGCCTCGGCCACGGGGGCGAGGGACTCGATCGCCGCGGTCACCTCGTCGGGGGAGACCCCGGTCCGCGCGCAGAAGGCCTGGACCGCGGCGTCGACCTGGGTCTCCACGTGGGTCGCGGACTCGCCCAGCTCGCGGCCGATGGCGCCCTCGGACAGGCCGGCCAGGTGCGCCAGCAGGAGGATCTTGCGCTGCTGGTCGGGGAGGTGGTGCAGCGCGTCGAGCACGCTCTTCTGCTCACCCGAGAGTCCCTTCTCCCGGCGCCACAGCCGGGCCACGTGCCGGCGCTGGGCCATCGCCCAGGCGCGCGGGCGCACCCACTCCTCCGCGTCGGAGAGACGGCGCACCTTGTCCCAGTGGTGCCACGCCGCCACGAACGCGTCGCGGACGGCGGTTCTCGCCGCGGACAGGTCGCCGGTGAGCGCGTAGGCCTCGAGGACCAGGCGCCGGCGGCTCCCGAGATAGAACTCGTCGAACTCGGGAACGCGAGCGCCCGGCAGGGCGTCCGGTTGTGAACCAGGGCGTGGTTCGGGAGTGTCGGGCATGACAGGCCGAGGTTACCCGCGTGCCTCACCGGTCTGGTCACGCTCCTGGGTCAGGATGGGGTGGCGATGACTGATCTGCTGAGCCGACCCGCTGCCGCGAGTCCGGGCGACCGACCCTCGAGGCGCGGCCTCGGACGCCTGCTGGGCCCTGCCGACAGCCGACGCAGACGCTGGCTCGGCGGCCCCAAGTCCGGCTCAGGGTCGGGCTCCCCGTTGGGCTCGGGCTCGGGCTCGGGCTCGGGCACGTCGGCCGAGGCGCCGGGTCGCCCGCTCACGACCTCGGCGGCGCTGGCCGGGACGGCTGCCGCCGGCACGTCACTGGTCCTCTGCATGGCCGTGGCCGTGATCGGCTGGTTCCTGGCCGACGCCGGAGCGCACGGCGACACCACCGACGCGCTGAGGGTGGGGGCCGCCGCCTGGCTGGTGGGGCACGGGTCCCAGCTGGTCGTGTCGGGCATGCCGCTCGGGATCGTGCCGCTGACCCTCACCGCGCTGATCGCCGTGGTGATCTACCGCCACGCCCGATGGGCCGCGAGCACGTCCCCGCCGGTGACCGAGGACCGCGCCGTGGCGCTGGCAGCCACCATCCTGACCGGTGTCTACGTGGTGATCGCCGTGGTCACCTGTGTCCTGGTCACCCAGGAATCGGCCGCGCCGAGCCTCGGGCGGACCATCCTCGGCTCGCTGGTGCTCTCCGCGCTCGCCGGGACCCTCGGCCTGGCCTCCGGCGCCGGTCGCCTGCGCCCCCTCCTCGACCGGGTGCCGGGCTGGGTCAGGGCGGTCGGCCATGGGGCCGTGAGCACGCTCGTCGCCCTGCTCGTGGCCTCCTCGGTGCTGGTGGTCGCGGCCCTGGTGACCGGCATCAACCAAGCCGCGACGGTCATGTCCGGCCTGCAGCTGGGGCCGGGTGACTACGCGATGTACGCCGTGGCCACCCTCGCCGTCCTGCCCAACGCGGTGCTCCTCGCCGGCGCCTACCTGCTCGGTCCGGGCTTCGCCGTGGGCACCGGCACCGTGGTCTCGCCGAGCGTGGTGGCGCTGGGGCCGCTGCCGGCCTTCCCGCTGCTGGCGGCGCTGCCCGGCAACGGCGCGACTCCGCAGTGGGCGGTGTGGGTGCTGGTCGTGCCCGTGCTCGCGGCCGTCGTGGGTGCCGTCCGCGCTCAGCGGGCCTACCGGGTGACGGCGTACGACTCCGCTGCCCTGCGCGGGTTCGCCGGCGGCTTCGGCGCCGCCCTGCTGAGCACCCTGGCGATCGCGCTGGCCGGCGGGCCCATGGGCACCGGCCGAATGGCGCAGGTGGGGGCTCCGTTGGGGGAGGTGTTCGTCGCCGCGGTGATGGCGATGAGCCTGGGTGGGCTGGTGGCCGGAGTGGTCACCGCCTGGTGGCAGCGCCGGGGCTGATCCTCTGTAGCCTGTGCCGGTGCCCGCCACCCGCCTCGTCGTCCTGGTCTCGGGCGGTGGCACGAACCTCCAGGCACTGCTCGACGCGTGCACGGACCCGGCCTACGGCGCCCAGGTGGTGGCGGTCGGAGCCGATCGCGACGGGATCGAAGGGCTGGCGCGCGCCGGCAGGGCCGCGGTGCCGACGTTCGTCCGCGCGGTGTCCGACTACGACAGCCGGGCGGCCTGGGACCAGGCCCTCACCGAGGTGGTCGGCTCCTACGGGCCCGACCTCGTGGTGCTGGCCGGCTTCATGAAGCTCGTGGGGCCCGAGCTGCTCGGCAGGTTCGCCGGCCGCGTCGTCAACACCCACCCGGCGCTCTGCCCGGCCTTCCCCGGCACGACGGGCCCGGCCGATGCGTTGGCGTACGGCGTCAAGGTCACGGGTGCGACCCTGTTCGTGGTGGACGAGGGGGTCGACACCGGGCCGATCATCGCCCAGACGACGGTGCCGGTGCGCGACGACGACGACGTCGCGTCCCTGCACGAACGGATCAAGGTCGCCGAGCGCACCATGCTCGTCGACACCGTGGGCCGGCTGGCCCGCACGGGTTTCACGATCACCGACAGGAAGGTGCGGATCGGCTCATGACCCAGGACCAGGACACGTCGAGCAGCGCAGCAGGACCCGTCCACGACCGGCTCCGCCTCGCACGGGCGCTGGTCTCGGTCTACGACAAGAGCGGGCTGGAAGAGCTGGTGCGCGGCCTGCACCATGCCGGGGTGGAGCTGGTCTCCACCGGTGGGTCGGCGAAGCTGATCGCCGATCTCGGCCTCCCGGTCACCAGGGTCGAGGACCTCACCGGCTTCCCGGAGTGCCTCGACGGTCGGGTCAAGACGCTGCACCCCAAGGTGCACGCCGGCATCCTGGCCGACCGGCGGCTGCCGACCCACGTGGCCCAGCTCGCCGAGCTCGGGGTGGCGCCGTTCGACCTGGTGGTCTCCAACCTGTACCCGTTCACCCAGACCGTGGCGTCGGGGGCGGCCCCCGACGAGTGTGTCGAGCAGATCGACATCGGCGGCCCCTCGATGGTGCGCGCGGCTGCGAAGAACCACCCGTCGGTCGCGATCGTCACCTCGCCCGAGAGGTACGGCGACGTCCTGGTCGCGCTCAGCGAAGGGGGCTTCACCCTCGAGCAGCGCAAGCGCCTGGCCGCCGAGGCGTTCGTGCACACTGCGACCTACGACGTCGCGGTCGCCAGCTGGATGGGCTCGGTGCTCACCGACACCTCCGAGGGCGCGGGCTTCCCCGCCTGGGTGGGTGGGACCTGGGACCGAGGTGCGGTCCTGCGCTACGGCGAGAACCCGCACCAGTCGGCGGCGATCTACCGCAACGAGTTCAGCCCCGGACTGGCACAGGCACAGCAGCTGCACGGCAAGGAGATGTCCTACAACAACTACGTCGACGCCGATGCGGCTCGCCGGGCGGCGTACGACTTCGACGAGCCTGCGGTGGCGATCATCAAGCACGCCAACCCGTGCGGGATCGCGATCGGTGCCGACGTCGCGGAGGCTCACCGGCGGGCGCACGAGTGCGATCCGGTCTCGGCGTTCGGTGGTGTGATCGCGGTCAACCGGCCGGTCTCGGTGCAGCTGGCTGCGCAGGTGGCTGAGATCTTCACCGAGGTCGTCGTGGCTCCGGCCTACGAGGACGGCGCCGAGGAGATCCTGCGGGCGAAGAAGAACATCCGGCTGCTGGTGTGCGCGCCGTTGACCCGCGGTGGCATCGAGATGCGGCCGATCTCGGGCGGGTTGCTGATGCAGCAGCGCGACGGCATCGACGCCGAGGGCGACGATCCGTCGACCTGGACGCTGGCAACCGGTGAGGCCGCCTCCGAGGAGATGCTGGCCGACCTCGTCTTCGCCTGGAAGGCGTGTCGCGCCGCGAAGTCCAACGCCGTTCTGCTGGCCTCCGGTGGGGCCTCGGTCGGCATCGGGATGGGGCAGGTCAACCGGGTCGACTCCTGCCGGCTCGCGGTCTCGCGTGCCGGCGACCGGGCAACGGGCTCGGTCGCAGCCTCGGACGCCTTCTTCCCGTTCGAGGACGGACCCCAGATCCTCATCGATGCGGGCGTGGCCGCGATCGTCCAGCCGGGTGGCTCGGTGCGCGACGAGCTCACCATCGAGGCTGCCGAGCGGGCCGGCGTGACGATGTACTTCACCGGCACGCGGCACTTCGCCCACTGAGCAGGCGCCGTCGGCCTGCTCGTCGGTGGGCGAGCAGGTGTCGAAACCCGGTGAGCCCACCAACCCGCCTGATGGAAGGATCGAGAGCATGACTGCGCAACCACTGGACGGAACCGCCACCGCCAAGGCCATCAAGGCCGAGCTCCGCGACCGGGTGACCGCGCTGCGCGAGCGGGGGGTGCAGCCGGGACTGGGCACCGTACTGGTGGGCTCGGACCCCGGCTCGACCTGGTACGTCAACGGCAAGCACAAGGACTGCGCCGAGGTCGGGATCGAGTCGATCCGCGAGGACCTGCCCGAGACGGCCTCGCAGGAAGAGGTCCTGGCCGCCGTACGCCGCC
This sequence comes from uncultured Actinomycetota bacterium, assembly GCA_963812235.1. Taxonomy (GTDB): domain Bacteria; phylum Actinomycetota; class Actinomycetes; order Propionibacteriales; family Nocardioidaceae; genus Marmoricola. The sequence continues at coordinate 157,538 of CAWEUP010000019.1, forward strand.
TCAACGACGACCCTGCCTGCACCGGGTACATCGTCCAGCTTCCGCTGCCCCCGGGCTGTGACGAGAACGCCGTGCTGGGCGCCATCGATCCGGCCAAGGACGCTGACGGGCTGCACCCGACCAACCTCGGCTGGCTGGTGCTCGGTCGGCCGGCACCGCTGCCGTGCACGCCCTTCGGCATCGTGACGTTGCTGCGACGTCACGGCGTGGAGATCAAGGGAGCCGAGGTGGTGGTGGTCGGCCGTGGGGTCACCGTCGGTCGGCCGCTGGGACTGCTGCTCACCCGCCGTTCGGAGAACGCCACCGTGACGCTGTGCCACACCGGGACCCGCGACCTCGCCGCGCACGTCCGCCAGGCCGACATCGTGGTGGCCGCCGCCGGGGTGCCGAGCATCATCACCGCCGACATGGTCAAGCCCGGCGCCGCGGTCCTCGATGTCGGGGTCTCGCGGGTGGACGGCAAGCTCGCCGGCGACGTGGACCCGAAGGTGTGGGACGTTGCCGCGTGGGTCTCACCGAACCCCGGTGGGGTGGGCCCGATGACGCGCGCGATGCTGCTGTCGAACGTGGTCGAGCGCGCGGAGGCCGGCATCGCGTGAGCATGCCCGGGGAGCCGCGTCGGATGCCGTCCACCCTCGGTGGGCTGGTCTACCTGGTGGTCGTCGCGGCCAGCGTCGTCGGCCTGGGCATCGTCGCCTTCGGTCCGTGGCGCCGCGGGGTCGCTCTGATCGGTCTGGCGCTGCTCCTCGGTGCGGCCCTGCGCACCGTGCTGCGTGAGCGCGACGCCGGGATGCTGCGGGTGCGCCGCAGTCGCTGGGTCGACGTCCTCATGCTCGGTGGCGTCGGAACGGCGCTGATGGTGCTGGCCAGCGTGATCCCCGACCAGGCGGGTTGAGCCCGGCGCAGGTCCTGGGGTCCCGGGGTCCCGGGTCCGATCACTTCAGCGTTGCTTCAGCGTGCGCGGAGCACTGTGGTCGGAACCGAAGAAGGGACCCGTCATGAAAACTCAGATCACCGCGCTGGCCGTCCTCGCGCTGGCCTCGACCATCACCGTCACCGGCTCTGCGTCCTCGTTGGCCGCGGGCCGCGACGGCGCCGCCTCGGCCACCAGGACGTCGTCCGCCGAGCACCGCGCCAGCTGTCGGCTGCCGGGCCCCTACGGCTACCCGCAGGGCAGTGAGCGGGTGCACCTGAGACCGCGGGACTTCACCACCAAGATCGACAACCCGTACTGGCCGATGCGGCCCGGCACCACCTGGAAGTACGTCGAGAAGGACGACGAGGAGACCCAGCAGATCACCGTGCGGGTGACCCACCGGACCCGGACCATCCAGGGCATCAAGGCCAGGGTCGTGCGGGACACGGTCCGGATGAACGGAGAGCTGGTCGAGGACACCCGCGACTGGTACGCGCAGGACTCCGGTGGCAGCATCTGGTACCTCGGTGAGGCCACCGAGGAGTACGAGGACGGCAAGGTGGTCAACACCGAGGGCTCGTGGGAGTACGGACGCCGCGGTGCGCAGGCGGGGATCATCGTCCCGGCGGCGCCGCGAGCGGGTTGCGCCTACCGCGAGGAGTACCTCCGGGGCGAGGCCGAGGACGTTGCGCTGGTGCTCTCCCGCACGGAGAGGATGAAGACCCCGACGGGCTTCCACCGGCGCGTGCTGCACACGGCGAACACGACTCCGCTGCATCCGGAGATCCTGGAGAACAAGTTCTACGCGCGGGGCGTGGGACCGGTCCTCGAGATCGGCATCTCACCGTCGTTCGGTCGTGCCGAGCTCGTCGAGTTCACCCGGCCCTGACCGTGGTGGCTGGCCCTCGCGCGACCCGGTCACAGGCCGGGAAGCCGCACCACGAACCGCGAGCTGGGCGCCGTCCCCTCCACGGTGATGGTGCCGCCGTGGCTCTCGGCCACCGAGCGCGCGATGGCCAGCCCCAGCCCGGTTCCTCCGGTACGCCGGTCCCGGGCCCGGTCGAGGGTGACGAACCGGTCGAAGACCGCCTCGCGACGGTCCTCCGGCACTCCGGGTCCGTCGTCCTCGACGGCCAGGACCGCCGAGCCGTTCACCTCGCTCACGGTGACGGTGACCTGGGTGTGCGCGAACTCGGTGGCGTTGAGCAGCAGGTTGCGGACCATGCGGCTGAGCTGGTGCCGGCTGCCGCGCACCGGGGTGGCGTCGGCTCGCAGGACCAGCCGGACCGGCCCGCCACGGTCGAGCCGGGACACCTCCTCGGCGACGAGGTCCTCGAGGTCGAGGGGCGACTGGTCGGGGGAGTGCAGGTGCTCGCTCTGCGCGAGGAACAGCAGGTCGCTGACCAGCGCCTCCATCCGGTCGCTCTCCTCGAGCAGGTGCCGGCCGGTGCTGCGCCACTCCTCGAGGTCGGCCCGCGTCAGCGCCACCTCGATCTCGGTGCGGAAGACGGTCAGCGGCGACTGCAGGTCGTGCGAGGCGTTCGCCACGAAGTCCCGCTGGCGTCTGTCGGCGGTCTCCAGCCGCTCCAGCAGGTCGTTCATCGTGCTCGCGAGCCGGGCGACCTCGTCGTTGGTGCGGGGGATCGGGACCCGGCCGTCCAGGGAGCGCACGCCCAGCCGGGCCACCTCCCGGCGTACGTTCTCCACGGGTCGAAGGGCGCGGCCCACAGCGACCCAGATGGCCAGCGCCAGCACCAGCACGAGCGGTGGCAGTCCCGTCGCCAGACCGGTGACCAGCTGGTGGATCGCCTCCTGCGAGGTCTCCAGGCTGGGGCCGACGAAGACCGCCACGGTGCCGTCGCGGGTCTCGGCGCGGGCCGACCAGATGCGATAGTCCTCGGTCTCGAAGTCGTCGGGCAGCCCCCGCATCGTGCGGGCGGTCGGCCGAGTCTGCGCCGCGTCGATCGGGGCCACGGCCGGGCGTCCGAGGATGTTCGCCGAGGCCGCGAGCACCCGGCCGTCCGCGGTGATCACCTGGGCCAGCGAGTCGTCGCCGATGCCCTCGACGATGCGCGTGCAGCGAGCCGGCCCGGGCCTGACCGAGGAGCTCGACCAGGCGCGACCTCGCCTGCTTGTCGGCCGTGGTCTCCAGCGAGTGCTCCAGGGTCCGCACGAGAAGCACGGCTCCGGCGAGGAGGGCGAGGGCCACCACCAGGCTGGCCACCAGGGTGGTGCGGGCCCGTACCGTGGCAAGGCCGCGGAGGACCCGCTTCACGAGCCGTCCCCGTCGAGGCGGTACCCGGCCCCGCGGACCGTCTGCAGGCTCGTCCGCCCGAACGGCGCATCGATCCGCTTGCGCAGCTGGCCCACGTGGACCTCGACGATGTTCGGGTCGCCGTCGAAGGTGAAGTCCCACACGTGCTCGATCAGCACGCGCTTGGGCACGACCTCGCCGGCACGTCGCATCAGGAACTCCAGCACCGCGAACTGTCGCGGCGTGAGGTCGATCGGCTCGGTGCCCCGGAAGACCCGATGCCGGGCCGGGTCCAGGGTCAGGTCGCCCACCGTCGAGCACGGCCGGGCGCGGGTCGCCGTGGCGGCGGAGCAGGGCCCGGATGCGGGCCACCAGCACGACGAAGGAGAACGGCTTGGCGAGGAAGTCGTCGGCGCCGCTGTCGAGGGCGCGGACCTCGTCGTCGGGAGCGTTCTTGGCGGTGAGGATCAGGATCGGCACCCAGCTCCCGGCCGCCCGGAGCCGTCGGCACAGGTCGGTGCCGCTGCCCCCCGGCAGCATCACGTCGAGGACGATCGCGTCGTAGTCGTTCTCGGTGGCCAGCCACTCGCCCTGCACGAACTCGGCGGCGACGTCGACGGCGTACCCCTCGGTCTCGAGGCCGCGCCGGACAGCACGGGCGAGCCGGGCGTCGTCGTCGACCACCAAGATCCGCATGGGCTCACGTTCGCACGTCGCGGCTGAAGGCGGGCTGAAGGTCTGCTGAAGTGGCGCCGTCTTCAGGTTGCCTTCAGGCGGGATCGGTCAGAGTGCAGGTGTACGCACATCCCGAGCCACCAGAGAGGGCACCACCATGAACACCAGGAGACGTATCGCCACCGCCGCTGCGATCGGCGTGGTCATCGTCGGTGGCGCTGCCGGTGTCGCAGCCGCCGGCAACGACGACGGCGAGGGCACCGTGACCGGGCGAGACGCCGACCGGGCCACCCGGGCGGCCCTCGGCTACACCGACGGAGGCGAGGCGAACGCGGTCGAGCGCGACTCCGAGAACGGCGCCACCTGGGAGGTGGAGGTCACCCGCACCGACGGCAGCACCGTCGACGTGCGCCTGGACGAGAACTTCGAGCTGCGTCGTCATCGAGTCCGACTCGGAGCAGGGCTGAGGGTTCGCCCGAGGGTCTCCAGCCAGAGCGCCGCATAGCGGTCCCCGTCCACGGCGAGCGCGACCTCCACCTGGGCCGGACCCTCACCGTGGGGATCCTGCGCCAGGTCACCGTCCCATGGGCGCCGGTCGACGATCGTGCGACCACGAGACCAGCTGCCGGCCAGCTCCACCCGGACCGGCAGCCGCTCGGTGGTCAGGCCCTGTGGGTCGATCACCGCGCAGACCGCGCCCGCGTCACCGATGGTCGCGGACTCCTCGGCGAACCGCTCACACTGGAACGCGATCAGTCGGGCCCCGAGCGCGGCGGGACCGGCGTGGTCCGTGGCGGTCAGTGCCGCCGCCTGCGCCAGGCTCACCCGCGGCTCGTAGAAGACGTCCAGCCCGTACATCACCACCTCGACGCCGAGGCTCCGCGCAGGCGTCCAGCGTGATCGCAGCGGCCTCGGGATCGTGGAAGACGTTGAACTCCGCGGACGCTGTCGCGTTGCCGACCGAGGCGGAGCCGCCCATGAAGACCACGCGCCGCAGGCCCTGCGCGGCCTCGGGACAGGTGCGCAGCAGCAGCGCGATGTTGGTCAACGGTGCCAGGGGGACCAGCGTGACGCGCTCCTCCGAGGGTCCGCGGGCGGCTTCGAGGAGTACGTCGCGCAGGAGCTCCACTGCGTGCCGCGGGTCGGGTGACCGCGACGACGTGGGCCAGGAGAGGTCGCCCATGCCGTCGTCACCGTGCACGTGCCGGGCATCGACCGGGTGCTCGAGGAGCGGTCGCGCCGCGCCCGCCGCCACCGGCACGTCACTGCGTCCGCAGGTCTCGAGCACCGACAGGGTGTTGCGTACGACGTCGGCCAGTGGCGCGTTGCCGCCGACGCAGGTGACCGCTCGCAGGTCCAGACCCGGGTGCAGGCCCGCGAGCAGGATCGCGCACGCGTCATCCACCCCGGTGTCGACGTCGAGGCAGACCGGAGTGCGCGCGCTCGACATCGGGCCTCAGATCAGACCGAGCCCCTTGACCGCGTCCCGCTCCTCGGCGAGCTCGGCCGTCGAGGCGTCGATCCGGGCGCGGGAGAAGTCGTCGATCGAGAGGCCCTGGACGATCTCCCAGTCGCCGTTCCTGGTGGTCACCGGGAAGGAGGAGATCAGGCCCTCGGGGACGCCGTAGGAGCCGTCGGAGCGGACCGCCATCGAGACCCAGTCGCCGTCCGCGGAGCCCGCCAGCCAGTCGTGGGCGGCGTCGATGGTCGCCGAGGCTGCCGACGCGGCCGAGGAGGAGCCGCGGGCGTCGATGATCGCGGCGCCGCGCTTGGCGACGGTCGGGATGAAGGTGTTCTCGATCCAGTCCTGGTCGCCGACGGTCTCGGCGGCGTTCTTGCCGTTGACCTCGGCGTGGAACAGGTCGGGGTACTGGGTGGCCGAGTGGTTGCCCCAGATCGTCATCTTCTTGATCTCGGTCACCGAGGCGCCGGTCTTCGCTGCCAGCTGGGAGATCGCGCGGTTGTGGTCGAGCCGGGTCAGGGCAGAGAAGCGCTCGTCGGGGATGTCGGGAGCGTTGGTCATCGCGATCAGCGCGTTGGTGTTTGCCGGGTTGCCGGTGACACCGATGCGGATGTCGTCGGCGGCGACGGCGTTGAGCGCCTTGCCCTGGGCGGTGAAGATCGCGCCGTTGGCCTCGAGCAGGTCACCGCGCTCCATGCCGGGTCCACGCGGTCGGGCGCCGACCAGCAGGGCGAGGTTCACCCCGTCGAAGACCTTGTTCGCGTCCGCGCCGATCTCCACTCCCGCGAGGGTCGGGAAGGCGCAGTCGTCGAGCTCCATGACGACCCCTTCGAGGGTCTTCAACGCAGGCTCGATCTCGAGCAGTCGCAGCTCGATGGGTCGGTCCGTGCCGAGCAGCGACCCGCTGGCGAGACGGAACAGGAGGCTGTAGCCGATCTGGCCGGCGGCTCCGGTGACGGCGACCTTGAGTGGTGCAGTGCTCACGTGAACTCCTGGGTACGACGGACGACTGGGGCTGACCATCCGACGCTAGCAGCGCCGGGAGGGGGTGACCGAGTCGGGCGGTGGGATTGAGACCGTGCCGACTAGGGGCTGTCGGGGGGCTGGTACTCGCTCTCGCCCTCAGCAGCGTACTCGTTGGAGTGCTTGACCAGGACCGTGTCGGCGACGAAGCGCTGACCGTCACCGAGGTTGCCCTCCACGACCGCGCCCTGCCCCTCCCGGAAGACCCCGGGGGTCTTGCCGCGGTACACGACGGGGATGTCGCGAGCCCCGTCGGTGAGGACGAAGCTCAGGACGTCACCCGCGCGCGTGACCGAGTCGTGGGCCACCATCCCGCCGAGGCGGATCCGGTCACCGGGGCTCGAGGCGCCGCCCGCGACCTCGGTGGGCGTGCGGTAGTAGACCAGGTTGTCCTGGAAGCCGGTGACGCCGAGCACGCCGAGGACCCCGGCGCCGGCGACGCCGACCACGGCCAGACGTGCGCGAGGAGAGGACAGGAAGCTCATCGTGAGCGCTTCCTGCTGCTCAGCACCCAGGCGATGTGACCGAGCCAGAACAGGACGGTCAGGACGTAGCCGGCGATCATGTAGCCCATGTCTTCAGACCTCCTTCCGGGTCGAGGAGACGACGATGGGCGGGGGTGCACCAGCTGGTGGCTCGCGCAGGTCAGGGTGCCCGGCTCGGGCGGACAGATCGCGCGCACGTCGCATCATCACCCAGGCCCACAGCAGGGTGAAGGCGACCATGCTCACCAGCAGGCTAGTCAGCATCACGGGTGGTACGACGCCGTCCGGGCCGCCTGGGCGCAGGACGCTAGGGGGTTGGTGGAGGGTGCGCCACCAGACCACGGAGAAGTGCACCAGCGGCACGTTCACCAAAGCCAGCAACCCGATGACGGCCGATCGCCGCGCGTTCACCTCCGGGTCGGTGCTCAGACCGCGGACCCCGAGGTAGCCGAGGTACACCAGCAGGAGCACGACCGTCGTGACCAACCGGGGGTCCCAGGTCCACCACGTGCCCCAGGTGGGACGGGCCCAGAGGCTACCCAGCACGATCGCCAGAGCGGTCAGCCCGACGCCCAGCTCCGCCGCCGCCTGCGCGACCCGGTCGTGGCGCAGGTCCCGGCGGATCAGGTACAGGGCGCTGGCGCCCGCCACGACGGCAAACGAGAGGTAGGCAGTCCAGGCGGCCGGGACGTGCACGTACATCAGTCGCTGGGACTCACCCTGGTAGGCGTCTGCGGGCGCCACCACCAGGGCGAGCGCCAGCGCCAGGACGGAGGTCACCAGCGCAGCGGCTCCGGTCGTCTTCTCGATCATCGGCGACATCACTCACTCCTCCAGCAGTGCAGGGTAGACGGCCCAGACGGTGACCAGGATCAGTGCGTCATAGCCCACCAGCAGGGCCAGCCAGGCGACTCGTCCCCCGTCGGGGGCGGCGAGCGTCGACCCGGCCAGCAGCACCGGCAGGGACAACGGCAACAGCAGCACCGCGAGCAGGCCGGTGCGGCGACGCTCGCCCACCAGGAGCGCTCCGAACGCCGTGGTCAGCGCGGCCAGACCCAGGGTCCCCAGGGGCCCGGCGACCACGGCGATCGCGGGTAAGGGGGCCGGGAACATCAAGGTGACCAGGGCGGCCGTGATCGCCCACGCCACGGTCAGGTGGATCCACAGGCCGCCGATCTTCCCGACGATGAGTGCAGTCGGGCTGACCAGGCCGCGCAGCATGTCCCAGGTGCCCTCGTCGCGCTCGGCAGCGGCGACGCTGCGCGCCAAGGTCGGCGTGGCGAACAGGACGATCAGCCACGTGACGGCGGGGGCGACCGTCACCAGGACCCGTGGCACCGGGCCCATCGCCAGGCCGGCCATCAGCACGCCCGCGAGGATGAAGGGGATCACCGTCGCGGAGGCGTCGCGCCCCACGCTCTCGAGCGTGAGCTCCCGACGCACCAGGAGGGCTGTGGTCCTCATCGGGCACCCGCCTCGACCGGTGCGGGGGAGAGGTCGTGCTCGGTCCGGCCCGCTGCCAGGTGCAGGCGGGCGTCGAAGGGCCAGCCGGAGGTGCCCGGATCGTGCGAGGCGACAAGAGTGGCCGTGCCTCGGGCGCGCAGGCGCTGCCAGGGCCTCCACGACCACAGTCGCCCCCTCGTCGTCGAGATGGGCCGTCGGCTCGTCGAGGCAGACCAAGGGCACGGGACAGGCCAGGGCGACGGCCAGCGAGAGGCGCGCCCGCTGGCCCGACGACAACGTTCCCGACGGCTGGTGGGCGACGCTGGTGAGCCCGACGTCGTCGAGGGTCTCCCGCGCCTGGGCCAGCGCCTGCGCCGCGCTCCCGCCGGTGAGTCTGATTGCGGTGGCCAGGTTCGCCACCGAGGTCGCGGCGGAGCGGGCGCCATGACCCGACAGCAGGTAGAGCGAGCGGCCGCGCGCGTGGCGCGCTCCTGTCGTGGGGCGCAGGAGTCCGGCCGCCATCCGCAGCAAGGTGCTCTTGCCCGAACCGTTGCGCCCTGTCACCAGGGTCGACGTGCCCGCGCCCAGCGAGAGGCTGACGGGGAGGACGGCCCAGGCCCGGTCGTAGCGACGGCCCGCCGCGACGAGCTCCAGCACGGGCTGCGAGGCGTGCTGGTCCGTCTCGTGGCCATTCATCGGGCGCACGCCCCTCAGTCGCTCGGGTCGGACCACACGTGGCGGCTCGTGCCGGCTGGCTCATCGCTCGACTCGGCGTAGTTGGCCTGCAGGTACTTGGTGATCTGCGCGGCGGTGGTGTCGTCGATCGGGGCGGCGTACACCTCACGCATCTTGGTCACCTCACTGGCCCACTGGCTGGGGGTGAACCCCGAGTGGTGCACGATCGGCGCCAACGAGTGACAGGCGGTGCAGTAGGCGTGCACCAGACCCTTGCCCTCGCCGTCGACCAGGGAGAACTCCGCCTGCGGGTACTGGCCCACGCCACTCTCGACCGCCGGTGGGGTGGTGGACGGCTCCGGCCGCACCACCGCATAGGCACCGACCGCAGTCGCGAACGCCAGCGTGACTGCGGCAGGGATCTTCCATCCACCGGGGATCTGCATCAGACCACCTCGTAGACGCCGGCGAAGATCCGGGACGCGGTGTCCTTGCGGGCACCATCCTCCATGGCGGTCGGCGACGGCTCCAGCGGCTGCACCTGACCGTCGGCGTTCGTCGCACGGCTCATCACCCGGTGCTTCCCGGTGGTGTCGAAACCGACCTGCGCCCTCCAGACCCGCCAGGTGTACTTGCCGTAGGAGCGGTCGAGACGCGCAGCCTGCCAGGTCTGGCCCTCGTCCTGGCTGACCTCCACCTTGGTGATGCCCGCGCCGTAGTCGTAGGCCACCCCTGTCAGCTCGACCTTGCGGCCGACCGGGATCCTGGTGCCGTCAGTCGGCGTAGAGATCAAGGAGAAGACCTTGAGCTCGTTGGGCGTGATCTCCCGGCCGGACCACTCCATCGGGTGCGGCTGGGTGCGGATGTCGATCTCGACGACCTGCTTGGTCCAGGTCGGCGCCCAGGTCCCCGGCACGATCAGGCGCACGGGGTAGCCGTTCCAGAACGGGATGTCCTCGCCGTTCATCTTGGTCGCGATCATGGCGTCGCCGGCCCGCAAGGTCTCGATCATGTAGGAGCGCCAGTACTGCGGCTTGGCCAGGCTGATCACCCGTCCGCCGCCGAAGGAGACGTGCAGGGCGCTCTCCTTGACGCCGACTTCGTCCAGCAGGTCGTTCAGCTTCACCCCGGTCCACTCGGCACACGAGACATCGCCCTTGGTCCACGGCATCCCGGGGATCATCGGGTGGTGCAGGCCGCGACCCTCGCCGCTGCAGACGCCCACCGCGCCGAGGGTGGTGCCCGCGCGTCGGTTCAGCTCGTCCAGGGACAGCGAGATCTCGTTCTCGGCCGCGTCGCCGCCGATCTTGAGGCGGTAGTTCTCCGGGGTGAGCTTGAGGACGCTCGCCTCCCGGTAGCGGACGTAGTAGTACTCGTTGTCGGTGTAGGGGTAGTTCGCGCGACCGATCAGCCGGTCGGCCGGGGTCTCGTAGTTGGGCGGGCGGTCGTAGACCTGTCCCATGGGTGACTTCCCCGGCAGTGCCACCAGGGGATAGGGCGTGCCGGGTGGCATCTTCAGGTCCTTGGCTCTGAGGACCCCCGATGCCGCAGCACTCGACTCGCCACCGAGGAGGCCGGTGCCTCTGCCCGCCAGTGCGATACCTGCTGGGACGCTCAGCGCCCCGATCAGAAACTTTCTTCTGTCCACTGTCATCACCTCTTGTTGGGTCGATCCGTGGATGTCGACGGAACGCCGGCAACCGTCGAAGGGTCGTAACGGAATGCGGAGTCCGAGCCCGGAATCGACTCCGGTCCGGAGAACGCGCGGATGTACTCGACCAGCCGGTCGATCTCGGCGTCGGAGAGGATCGCCCCGAACGGTGGCATGGCCGTCCCGGAACGTCCGTGGCGCACCGCTGCCGCAAGCTTGGCGTCGGTCTGCCCGGCCATCCAGGCAGGGTTGCGGAACGAGCGGGGGGCCGGATCGATCCGCCCGGCCGCGATGCCCGCTCCGTCGCCGTCGACGCCGTGGCAGGACGCGCAGTAGGCGCGGTAGGTGTCCTGGGCCCACCCGACCAGCGGGTTGGGCCGCTGCTGCACCCCAGCGAGCTCGCGCAGGTAGGCGACGACGGCGTCCATCTCGACGCCGGTGAGCTCCTCGTAGAACCCGGGCATCGCCGTGCGGGGAACGCCCTGGCTGATGGTGTTCCTGAGCTGGTCGTCGCTGTGGCCCGACAACCAGTCACCGTCGGCGAGGTTGCGTGGGGGAGTGTCCAGGGAGGCGGCAGCGTCACCGTCGCCGAGGCCCTGCTGGCCGTGACAGCCGGCGCACTGCGCCTCGAAGACCTTGCGTCCCCGGAGACGCTGGTCGGCGCTGCCCCGGTCGCGGTCCGAGGTCGTGAGCAGCTCGACTCTCGGCGAGAAGCCACGGATGTAGGCGGTGACCGCCCAGATCTGGCGTTCGGTCAACCGGCCGGCGAAGGCGGGCATCGGCGTGCCCGGCACCCCGCGCTGGATCGAGGTGTAGAAGACCCCGTCGGACTGCGTGGACATCCAGTCCTCGTCGGTGAAGTCGCGTGCCGGGGTCGACAGGTTGGCGGCTCCGGGGCCCTCGCCGTTGCCGACGCCCCCGTGACAGACGAAGCAGCTGGCTGCGTAGACCTGCGCACCCTCCGAGAGCAGGTCCTCGTAGGCCGGAGGGTCCGGTGAGACGACGGACTCGAAGCTCGACTGCGCCGGTGTCTCGGTGGCCCCTGCCGGTGAGCGGTCGTCCTCGGGGTTGCCGAGAAGCGCCATGCCCAGCAGGGCCACGGCGGCCACCGCCAGTGTCGCGACGATCCCGAGCAGCACTGACCGGATCAATGGTCGGCCTCCGTCCGAGGGAGTGTCGTCGCCCCACCGGGCCCGGTCGTTGCGGAGCATGTCGTCGGCGGGACGTTGCAGCGCCTTGCGCACCTTGGGGCTCAACAGCCCCGCGACCACGAAGACCACGATGAAGACGACTCCCATCCAGAACACGATCGTCAAGAGCAGCTCAGACATGGCGCCTCACCCTCCGCCGTGCCCGGAGTGGCCCGACTGCCCGGACTCCTCGGAGTCAGACGGCGCAGGAGCACGGTCACCGGAGGACCCGGACTCCGTCATGGCTCGCCCCAGGTAGTCGAGATAGGCGACGAGGCCCTGGGCCTCACGCCGGGGGACCACAGATCCGTCGGCCTGCTCCTCGAACAACCAGGGGTACCCCGGCATCATCGACTGCGGGACGGTGCTCCGTGGGTTGTGCAGGTGGGCGAACTGCCAACCGTCCGAGCGCTTGCCGGACTCGCGCGAAAGGTCGGGACCGATCCGGCGCGTTCCCCACTGCTGCGGGAACTGGTCCTGGTACTCCCAGGCCTCGGCCGCGGGTCCGAAGCGCTGTACGTCCGAAGGCGTGTCCCGGACGAAGGTGGTGTGGCAGTACGCACACCCCTCACGCTTGTAGACGGTGAAGCCCAGGCGCTCGGTGTCGGTCATCGGCTCGTAGGAGGCCGGGGTGCTGCGGTCGACCTCCTTGGTCAACTCCATCAGGGGAAGCACGCCGAGGGCCAGGAAGGAGAACACCAGCGACCCGAGGCCGCCGAGGAGCATGATGGTCTCGCTGCGCTCGAGGAGTTGGACCCAGCGCGAGCCGTGCGTCGTCGTCCAGTGCCTCGGACGCCATCTCCGGGGCGAGGCTGTTCTCGTCGGTGGGTCGAGTCATCGGCTCACTCCCGTCATGATCCGTGCGTCCCGGTCCTCCGCCTCGGCCCGGCCAGTCTTGTCCGGCTTGTCCGGGGAGCGCAACAACGCCGCCAGGAAGATCACGAAGGCGGCGGCCAGGAACGTCCCGCTGACCGAGCGCACCATCCACGCGGTTTCCGACGCCGTGACGCTCGAGATCCAGGGCGCGCCGCTGATCCACAGCCCTGCCTGCTGCAGCCCGGCCACGGTCAGGTCGATCACCATGGTGCACAGCGCGATGGTGGCGACCCAGTAGGCGAGGTTGCTGAGGCCGGGATCCACCCGGTGGCCACTCACCCGCGGCCAGAGGTGCAGGATGCCCCCCAGGATGATGAACGTCGCGAAGCCCGCCATCGCCAGGTGGGAGTGGCCGATGACCCAGTCGGTGAAGTGGATCTGCTCCTGCACCTTCATGCTCGCCTGGTAGGCGCCCTGTAGGGATACGAGCAGGTAGAAGACGATCCCGGTCCACACGAAGCGCAGCGGCACGTCGTGGTAGGCGAGCCGCCCGCTCCCGCGCAGACTCGCCAGGAGGTTGGTGACCACGATCACCACGGCGATCCCCATGAACACCGAGGCCATGATCGCGATCTTCTGCGCCCCCATGGGGATCGGGGAGTGCACGTAGTGGTGGATGCCGTTGAGGGGGTAGAAGAAGACCAGTGACCAGAAGCCGACCAACGACATGAAGTGGCTGAAGATCGGTCGTCCGGTGACGACCGGGATGACGTAGTAGGCGATGGCGAGCGTCAGCGGTGTGACGAGGAGCCCCACGGCGTCGTGGATCCACAACCCGGACAGCACGGCGCCGAGGGCGCCGGGCGCTAGGTACTCGGGGAAGAACTGGCCGATCACGAAGGCGGCCGGGGTGAAGGTGAAGGCCAGCGTCATGTACCAGCTGGAGACGTACAGCCGCCCGCGCGGCTTCCTCAGGTACGGCGCGCCGAGCTGGATGCCGAGCCCGACGAAGGCAGCCAGCGTCACGACATCGACGACGAGGGGGAACTCGCCCCACTCGACCGACTGGCTGTAGCCCAGGAGGACGAAGGTCCAGCCGAGCAGGACCACCCCGATGTTCCAGACGTAGAACAGCCACCAACCCAGCTTGCGGCTGAGCACGGGACGCCCGGACAGCGTCGGCACCGCGTAGTAGGCGAAGGCCACGAAGCCGTTCATCAGCCAGGCGTAGAGGATGCCCTGCACGTGGGCGAAGCGCAGCCGTCCCCAGCTGGTGGTCGAGGTGTTGAGGAACTCGGGGGCGTTGAACTTCGTGGCGACGACGAGACCGAAGGCGGCGGCTGCCAGCAACCCGAACAGGCCGGCGAGCGCGTGGGCGCGGACCAGGTCCTTCTCGATCGGCGCGACGTCGGCGGCCTGGGGCGGGAGGTCGATCCCGGTGACGGGCTCGGTGGAGGTCACCCGATCGGCCGCCTGCTCGTCGATCTCGCGAGGACGCGCGGTCATCGGAGCACCGCCCAGTAGGTCAGCGGTCCGCCGAGGCAGAACAGCACGAAGACGAACACGGCGACCGCTCGCGCCGACGGTGGCCAGGAGAAGCCGTCGTCAAGGGTGGGATCGAGGGAGGGGTCGGGTGCCGGCACTCTCGCGAGACGTGCCGGGGGTGTGCTGAGGGTCTGGTGTCACTCGTCGCGCCCTTCGCTCTGTTCGGTCTCGGACGGGGCGACCACGTCGATCTCCTCGACCATCCCTTGTGATTCGTGCCCGGGCAGGGTGCACAGCAGCTTCACCCGGTCGAGCCCACTCAGGTCTGCCGTCATGGTGCTCTGTTCGCCCGGGCCCAAACTTCTGACTCGAGCCACGACCCTGTCGCCGGCGATCAGCTCGAGGTCGTGCGGTGTCGAGCCGGCGTTGGTCACGCGCAGCTGCGACGGCGCGGCGACCAGGGCGCTCGCCGACCTGGTGAACCCCCACTCGACCAACCCGATCCGGACGTCGGCGGAGGGCGGTCCCTCGGCGGCGGGACGTGGGGCCACGTCACCCGCGCACGCGGAGAGGCTCACGAGCACGGCGCCCGCCGTGGACGCGACCCCCCATCGCCGACCACCCGCGATCATCGCTGACCACCGAGGATCTTCCTGGCCAACGGAAGGCCGGGGTGCTGGGCCGGTGCCAGGTCGACGAAACGTCGCAGGGAGGTGCGTGCAGCAGCATCATCGGGCGACGAGGGAGCCAGGCCGCGCAGCAGCAGAGCGTCCGCGTTTCTCGGCTGCTGGTCCAGGACTGCCCGTGCCTGCGTGCGCACGACGTCCCACTGGCCGAGCTCGAAGGCCGTCGACGCCAGCGCCAGCCGGGCGCGCGGGTCCTGCGGCGTACGGCGGACCGCGGCGCGAAGCTCGTCGAGCTGGGCCGCGTCACCTTCCGCCCGATCGGACCCGGCCGCCTCCGGTGCGCTCGGGGCGTCGGCACCAGAAGTCGCGGGCACCGTCCCGGTGACCAGCTCGCCGGTCCCGCGCTTGTCCAGGCTCGTCGCCATCAGGACGCCGAGGGCCACCGCCAGGGTGGTGCCCACGGCCACCCACCGAACCGGTGGGGAGCCCAGGCGTCCGCCCAGCCGCCCGACGGCGACGACGAGGCCCAGGAGCAGGACCGCGACCGGCACCAGCCACACCAGCCACCCCGAACCCCGGGCGGGGGGCGAGAGCAGCACCCACGCGCCGTACCGGTCGGTGAAGTAGGTGACCACCTCGTCCGTGCTCTGACCGTCCGCCACCTGCTCGGCGACGATCCGACGCATGCTCTTCGCCAGCGGCGAGTTCGAGTCGGCGACCGACAGACCCTGACAGGTCGGGCACCGCAGAGACTCCGCGATCGCCTGCGTGCGCTCCTCGTCGGACGAAGGACCACCCACGCCCGCGGAACGGGTCAGGCCGACGCCGGCGAGCGCCAGCAGCACCACGACGAGGAGCATCGTGGTGGGGCGGCGCATCATCGGTCGAGCAGGGGTACGACGTTCTGGTCGATCCACTCCGCGGTCACCTCCCCCGCCAAGCGCTCGCGGACGGTGCCGTCGCGGTCCACCAGAAACGTCTCTGGCACCCCGAAGGTGCCCCAGTTGATCGCGTGGGTCCCGTCGGTGTCGCTCAGGCTGGGGTAGGCCGCGCCGCCCATCTCGCGAAGGAACGCCTGAGCCTTCTCGCGCGAGTCCTGGGTGTTGATGCCGACGACGACGAGACCTCGGGGTCCGAGGTCTCGCGCCGCCGCCGCGAGGACGGGGAACTCGGTGCGGCACGGTCCGCACCATGAGGCCCACACGTTGACGAGCACCACCTGACCGCGCTGCTCGGCCAGGTCGAACCGGCCCCGTTCCAACGTGGCGCCTGCCAGCTCGAGGCGCCGGCTTGGACAGCGCGTGCGAGGACACGATCGAGGGGTCGCGGCCGAAACCCACCGCGGCCACAGAGACGGCGGCCGCGACTGCCACCACGGCCGCCACGAGACCCAACCAGCGCATCATCGTCGGCTCCCCACCGGCTCGGGGTCCTGGACGTCGGTCACCGGCTCGTCCGCGGGGAGCACTGGAATGGCGGGACGACGCCGCTTCGGCCAACCGGCGAGCACGGCGCCCGCCGCCATGATCGCGCCGGCCAGCCACAGCCACATCATCAGCGGCGTGACCGTCAGCCGGACGGTCGCTTGAGCTGCGTCGTCGGAGACGGCGGTGACTGTCAGGTAGGCGTCGTTCGTGAGCCCCGAGCGCACCGACGGCCGTCCAAGCGCCTCGCTCATCGTCGGGTAGAAACGCAGCTGCGGTGTCCACTCTCCGAGATCGCGCCCTCCTTGCGAGAGAGCCATTGCTGCACCGACCTGCATGAAGCGAGGGCTCCGCTCCCGGGTCACCCGCTCCAGGGTCGCGGTGTAGCCGCCGACCTCGAGCGAGTCGCCCACCCGCAGCGTGCGCTCGCTGGAGACGGCGTACGACGACGACGCCGCCACCGCCACCGCAGCCATCACGACGCCCGCGTGGGTCAGCAGACCACCGAACCGGCGGCGGTTGCCGATCACGGCCCGGGGGAGCACGTGCCGCCAGGGCCCGCCTCTGGTCGCACGGGAGACCCGCACCGCCCGGACGACCTCACCGAGGATGGCACCCATCGCGAAGACCGCTACCCCGAACGTCAGGACCGTGAGCGGATGCGGGAGACCGGCGAGTCCCAGCCCAGCCACGGTTCCCAGGGCGAGGCCGAGAGGCAGCAGGAGCCGGCGGAACGCATCGGGGTCCTGCCGGCCCCACGGGAGCGCGGGCCCGATGCCCATCAGCACGACCACGGCCAGCGCTAGTGGCACGGCCATGCGGTTGAAGTACGGCGCGCCGACGCTGACCTGCTCCCTGCTGACCGCCTCGATCAGGAGGGGGAACGTGGTCCCGAAGAGCACCGTCACCGCCAGCGCCACGAACAGCACGTTGTTGACCAGGAACGCAGCCTCGCGGGAGAGCGCCGACTCGATCCGCTCAGTCGTGCCGAGGCGGCTTGCCCGCCACACGAACAGGCCGGTCACCCCGATCAGCACCGCGGCGATGTAGCCGAGCAGCATCGGACCGAGGGCCGACTGGGTGAACGCGTGCACGCTGGCGATCACGCCGCTGCGGGTGATGAACGTCCCGATCAGGACGAGCACGAAGGTCGCCACAGCCAGCGCGAGGTTCCAGGCCTGCAGGATGGAGCGTCGCTGCTGCACCATCACCGAGTGCAGGAGCGCCGTCGCGGTGAACCACGGCAGGATCGAGGCATTCTCGACCGGGTCCCACGCCCAGTAGCCACCCCAGCCGAGGATCTCGTAGGACCACCACATGCCGAGGACGACCCCCGCTGTCAGGCTGGTCCAAGCCACGAGCAACCAGGATCGTGAGGTGGTCAGCCACTGGCGACCGATATCCCCGGTGATGAGAGCGGCCACTGCATAGGCGAACGGGACCGTGAGTCCGACGTAGCCGATGTAGAGCAGCGGCGGGTGGATCGCCATCAGGGGGTGGTCCTGGAGCAGCGGGTTCGGCCCTGGCCCGTTGCTCGGCGCCGGAGACACCGCGTCGAACGCGTTTCCGGCTGCCACCGCCAAGCCGAGAAAGAACGTCAGCACGGAGGAGATCGTGGCCATCGCCCACGGGTGCAGCATCGGGGCTCGCGCGGGCACGCGACGTGCCATCACCGCAGCGAAGCCTGCGAGGACGAGGATCCACAGGAGTAGAGACCCCTCCAGAGCTGCCCACAAGGTCGTCACGCGGAAATAGAGGGGAACCTCTCGAGCGCTGTTCTCCGCTACGTACTTCACGCTGAAGTCGTTGCTGACCAAGGCCCACTCCATGGCACCCACGACGCCGACAGCGGAGACGAGGGCCCCCAAGGTGAGGAACCTGGCGACAGTCGACAACTCTGGGCGGCGCGCCGCTAGGGCCCACACGAAGGTGGCGACACAGGCGAAACCGAGGGCGCCAGCGAGTAACCCGGACGCCACATCGCTGATCACCGCAGAGGCACCCCCTCGTCATCCGGTCCGCACTTTCAAGGCAGAAATGTACGGACATTCGATGTGCAGTGCCACCCCGGGGGTGGCAGCTCCACTGACCCCGCCAGCTTGAGGGTTGATCGACGCCACGGTCGGTGCTGTGGTGTCCGGTGTACCAAGTGCCCATACACCGGGACCCCAATCGGGGAGTGGCATGGCCAATCTGATTTCGCGCCTTCGAGTTGTGGTTGTGCTGGTTCGGCGTCCCCTGTCACGCTGACCAAGGACGCACCAGCGGGAGTGCGATATCTTGACGTGAAGATAGATCCACCCGTCGCAACCCCTTCAGGAGTCACGCGTGACCGAGTCGAGCATCCTCTACACCCACACCGACGAGGCGCCGCTGCTGGCGACGTACTCGTTCCTCCCGATCATCGAGGCGTACGCCGCCAAGGCCGGGGTGTCGGTCCAGACCCGGGACATCTCTCTGGGTGCACGCATCCTGGCGAGCTTCGCGGACCTGCTGCCGGAGGACCAGCGGGTGGCCGACGACCTCGCCGAGCTGGGCGAGCTCGCCAAGACGGCCGAGGCGAACATCGTGAAGCTCCCCAACATCAGCGCGTCCATCCCGCAGCTCAAGGCGGCCATCGCCGAGCTCCAGGAGCAGGGCTTCGCCCTCCCCGACTTCCCCGACAACCCGCAGTCCGAGGAGGACCGGGATGCGCGCGCCCGCTACGACAAGGTCAAGGGCAGCGCCGTGAACCCGGTCCTGCGGGAGGGCAACTCCGACCGGCGCGCGCCGGAGTCGGTGAAGAACTACGCACGCAAGCACCCGCACTCGATGGGCGAGTGGAGCCCGGACTCCAAGACCAACGTCGCGCACATGACCTCCGACGACTTCCGCTCCAACGAGCAGTCCGTGGTGATCGAGCGGGACGGGACCCTGCGCATCGAGCTGGTCACCGAGGACGGCACCGAGGTGCTCAAGGAGTCGGTGGCGGTCGAGGCGGGCGAGGTCGTCGACGGCACCTTCATGAACACGGCGGCGCTGCAGTCGTTCCTCGTCGAGCAGATCGCTCGGGCCAAGGCCGAGGAGGTGCTGTTCTCGATCCACCTCAAGGCCACCATGATGAAGGTCTCGGACCCGATCATCTTCGGTCACGCCGTACAGGCGTTCTTCCGGGACCTCTTCGCCGAGCACGGCCAGACCCTGCTCGACGCGGGCCTGGACCCCAGCAACGGACTGGCCAGCATCATCTCCGGCGCGGAGAAGCTGGGCGACCAGGGCAAGGGCATCCTCGACGCGATCGCGCAGGGCCTGGCCGACGGCCCCGAGCTGGCGATGGTCGACGACCGCAAGGGCATCACCAACCTGCACGTGCCCAGCGACGTGATCGTCGACGCGAGCATGCCCGCGATGATCCGCACCTCCGGTCACATGTGGGACACCAAGGGCGAGGAGGCCGACACCCTGGCCGTCATCCCCGACAGCAGCTACGCGGGCATCTACCAGGTGGTCCTCGACGACTGCCGCGCCCACGGCGCCTACGACCCCGCCACGATGGGCTCGGTGGCCAACGTCGGTCTGATGGCTCGGGCCGCGGAGGAGTACGGCAGCCACGACAAGACCTTCGAGATCTCGAACGCCGGCACCGTCCGGGTGGTCCTCTCGGCCGGGTCGGACGCGGGCGAGAAGGACGAGCAGGTGCTGATGGAGCACCAGGTCTCGCCCGGTGACATCTGGCGCGCCTGCCAGACCAAGGACGTACCGATCCGGGACTGGGTCAAGCTGGCCGTGACGCGAGCCCGGGCGACCGGGCAGCCGACGATCTTCTGGCTCGACGAGTCCCGCGCGCACGACGCCAACCTGATCGCCAAGGTCAACGAGTACCTGCCCCAGGCGGACCTCGTCGGCGACGCCGAAGGCCTCGACATCTCGATCCGCAAGCCCGAGGACGCGATCAAGGTCTCCGTGGACCGCATCCGCAAGGGCGAGGACACCATCTCGGTCACCGGGAACGTGCTCCGCGACTACCTCACCGACCTGTTCCCGATCCTCGAGCTCGGGACCAGCGCCAAGATGCTCTCGGTGGTCCCGCTGATCAACGGCGGCGGGCTCTTCGAGACGGGTGCCGGCGGATCGGCTCCCAAGCACGTGCAGCAGCTGGTCCAGGAGAACTACCTGCGCTGGGACAGCCTGGGTGAGTTCCTGGCGCTGGCCGAGAGCTTCGGTCACTACGCCGAGGTCACCGGCAACGCGCACTCCAAGGTGCTCGGCGAGACCCTCGACCGGGCGACGGGCACCTTCCTGGACGAGAACAGGTCCCCGGGCCGCAAGCTCGGCACCATCGACAACCGGGGCAGCCACTTCTACCTGGCGCTCTACTGGGCCCAGGAGATCGCCCGTCAGAGCGACGACACCACCCTGGCCGAGGCGTTCGCGCCGCTGGCCGAGAAGCTGTCGGAGGCGCAGGACCAGATCGCCGAGGAGCTGATCGGCGTGCAGGGCTCGCCCGCGGACGTCGGTGGCTACTACCGCCCCGACCCCGAGAAGGCCGCAGCAGGTCATGCGGCCCTCGAAGACGTTCAACGAGCTGCTCGCCTCGCTGGCCTGAGCGGGCACCGCCTGGTGAGACACAGGTAACACGCGTTGGTGGCGCCGTCCGGGAATCCGGGCGGCGCCACTGCGTTGAGTTCGTGGTGACCACCACCGCGGAGCTGACCGACGCCACGGGTGCCGTCCTGTCCGGACGTGCCCGCCGGCTGGAGTCGGCCCGTCGCGGCTCACCGCTCCAGGTCGCGTTCGCGCTGCTCGCGCTCGCGATGGGGGGCTTCGCGATCGGCACCACCGAGTTCGTCTCGATGGGCCTGCTTCCCCAGCTGGCCGCCGGTGTCGATGTCTCCATCCCGACCGCCGGTCACGTGATCTCGGCGTACGCCGTCGGGGTGGTGGTGGGCGCCCCGCTGATCGCCGTCTTCGGTGCCCGGCTCCCGCGGCGCGAGCTCCTGATCGGGCTGATGCTGGTCTTCCTGGTCGGCAACGTCGCCAGCGCGCTGGCTGTGGACTACCCGACGCTGATGCTCGCGCGCTTCCTGGCCGGTCTGCCGCACGGCGCCTACTTCGGGGTCGCGGCGCTCGTGGCCGCCGACCTGGTGGCTCCGGACCGTCGCGGTCGCGCGGTGAGCCGCGTGCTGCTGGGGCTCGCGGTCTCCAACGTCGTCGGAGTGCCCGCCGCGACCTGGCTCGGTCAGAGCTTCGGCTGGCGCTCGGCGTACTGGCTGGTGGTCGTGCTGGCCGGCCTGACCATCGCCCTGGTGCTCTGGCTGGTGCCGCACGTGGCCGCCAACCGAGCCGCCACCGGCCGCAACGAGCTGCGCGCCTTCAAGAACCCCCAGGTGCTGCTCACGTTGCTCGTGGGGGCGATCGGATTCGGCGGCATGTTCGCGGTGTACACCTACATCGCCCCCACGGTCACCGACGTCGCCGGTCTCTCCGAGGGGACGGTGCCGGTCTACCTGCTCGTCTTCGGGGTGGGCATGGTGGTCGGTACGCCGCTGGCCGGGCGCCTCGCCGACTGGTCGGTCCTGCGGACCATGCTCATCGGCTCGGTGAGCATGAGCGTGCTCCTGGTGGTGTTCACCTACACCTCGCAGTTCTTCCTCGCCGGCCTGTTCACCGCCTTCGTCTTCGCCACGCTGACCTCGCTGCTGGCGATCGGCCTGCAGATGCGGTTGATGGAGGTGGCCGGCGACGCGCAGACCATCGGTGCCGCGATGAACCACGCCTCGCTCAACATCGCCAACGCCCTCGGCGCCTGGCTCGGCGGGGTCGTCGTCGCAGCCGGCTACGACTACACCGCCGCGAGCTGGGTCGGCGCCGGCCTCTCCCTCGCGGGCCTGCTGATCCTGCTGGTGTCGGTGGCTCTACACCGCCGCCACCCCCTCCCCGCGACCCGTCGCATCTGAAACCCCACCCCCCGCTGACCCGTCGCATCTGAAAGCCCGGGGGCTTTCAGATGCGACGGGTCGCCGGGGGTGTGCCTTTCAGATGCGACGGGTCGCGGGGGGTGGGGGTGGGGGTGGGGGGTCGTGGCGGAGCAGGTCGAAGAGGACCGTGTCTGCGTAGGTGCCGTCGCTCAGCAGGCTGCTCTGCCGCTGCAGGCCGATGCGGATGAATCCGGCCTGCTCCAGCACGCGCTGTGAGACCGGGTTGACCACCGCCACCAGGCCGGTCAGCCGACGCAGACCCAGACCGCCATCCTCGACGTCGATGAAGGCATGCCGCGCCACCATCCGACAGGCCTCGCGGGCGACGCCGCGCCCGCGTGCCGCCGGGTGCGTCCAGTAGCCGACCTCGGCCTGCTGACCGGGGTCGACGCCGAAGAGGGCGATCCAGCCGAGCAGCTCGTCGGTCCTCGGGTCGGCGACGGTCCACGCGACGACCGAGCCACGGGCGGCCTCCTCGCGCAGGCCGAGCTCGCGCTCGCGCATGGCGGCCACGTCGTACGGCGCACCCTCGTTCATGCTGCGGCTGTATCTCCGGACGGCGGGATCGTGGGCGCCCTCGATGAGGCGTGGGACGTCGGCGTCGTTGCTCGTCCGGAGCACCACGTCCTGGCCCGTGATGGTGGGTGACTCCAGCCACGCGCCCCGTGGAGTCATCTCCTCGCCGCGCAGGAGCGTGCCTATCCAGGCGTTGCGCAGCGCGCCCCGGTGGGAGAGCCAGCCGCGCACGGTGCCGTCGAAGGTGAACCCGAGCTTCCAGGCGAGCCGCCGGGAGGCCCAGTTGCCACGCTCGGTCAGCCACACCACGGTCTGCAGGTCACGCTCGGCGAACCCCCAGTCGAGCAGCACGCGCAACGCCCGCTCCATCACCCCACGACCGCGCACCCAGGGGTGTGACCCGTAGGCGATCTCCGCACGTCCCTCGCCCTTGTTGCGCAGCGAGATGGTGCCCGGCGAAGCGGTGCGCTCCGGAGTCGTCCTCGGCCTCGACCACGAAGCCCCACTCCCGGTCGGTCTCCCAGCCGCCCGGGATGATGTGCCGCAGGTAGGTCCGTGCGTCGTCTCGGGTGTAGGGCACCGGAGCCGTGGTCCATCGCTGGCTCAGCGGGTCCTGGCACTGCTCGTAGGAGCCCTCGATGTCGTCGTCGCTGGGAGGTCGCAGGGTGACCACGCCGTCGGTGAGGGTGGGGATGGTCGCCATGGGGGCAGCCTGCCAACCCCGCAGGTGGCGAGCAAGCGCTGAGGGCCGCGCGCCCGGCGTGGCGCAAACCCGTGTCGGCGGCGCCGGTCCCGGACTGGAACAATGGCGCGCATGTCCCCGCAGACCCCGACAGATCCGCCTGCCCTCGCGCGTGTGCTGTCCGGCATCCAGCCGACGAGCGACTCGTTCCACTTCGGCAACTACCTGGGTGCGACGCGACAGTGGCTCGGTCTGCAGGAGACGCACCAGCCGTTCTTCTTCATCGCCGACATGCACGCGCTCGAGCCCGGGCCCGAGCCCAAGCAGCTGCGCGAGCGCACGCTCGTGGCGGCCGCCCAGCTGATCGCGATGGGGATCGACCCCGCAGCGCTCGGCGATCTTCGTGCAGTCCCAGATCCCCGAGCACGCCGAGCTCGCCTGGGTGCTCCAGTGCCTGACCGGGTTCGGCGAGGCGCGGCGGATGACGCAGTTCAAGGACAAGTCCGCCAAGGAGGGGGAGGGAGCGGCCTCGGTCGGCCTGTTCACCTACCCGATCCTGCAGGCGGCCGACATCTTGCTGTACCGCCCGCAGTACGTGCCGGTCGGGGAGGACCAGCGCCAGCACCTCGAGCTCACCCGCGACCTGGCCCAGCGGTTCAACCATCGCTACAAGAAGACGTTCCGGCTGCCCGAGCCGTACATCCTCAAGGAGACCGCGAAGATCGTCGACCTGCAGAACCCGGCGATCAAGATGTCGAAGTCGAGCTCGAGCCCGAGCGGCATCGTGATGATGCTCGACGAGCCGGCCGCCTCGGCGAAGAAGATCCGCTCGGCGGTCACCGACTCGGACTCCGAGGTCAGGTTCGACCAGGAGGAGAAGCCGGGTGTCTCCAACCTGCTCACGATCTACTCGGCGCTGAGCGGGCGGGGCATCGAGGACCTGGTCTCGGAGTACGCCGCGCAGGGCTACGGCGCGCTGAAGAAGGACCTGGCCGAGGTCGTGGTCGAGTTCGTGACCCCGTTCCGCAACCGCACGCTGGAGCTGCTCGATGATCGCGGCGAGCTGGAGCGGGTGCTGCAGGCCGGGGCCGAGACGGCAGGCGCCGTGGCTCGGGCCACGCTGGCCGACGTCTACGACCGCGTCGGCTTCGTCCCCCGAGCGCCTAGGTAGGGTCGGGCGTGCCCACGATCGGAGTCTCCGTCGCCGTCCCCGAGCCTTGGGGGACCGAGCTGCAGCAGTACCGGATCGACATGGGCGACGAGTCCGCGCGCCACATCCCCACCCACATCACGGTGCTGCCGCCCCACGAGGTCGGCTGCCGAGGACCTCGAGACGGTGATGACGCACCTGGGTCGGGTGGCGGCGGGGAAGAGGCCCTTCCGCGTGCACCTGCGCGGCACGGGCACGTTCGCGCCGGTGTCGCCGGTGGTCTTCGTCGGGGTCGTCGAGGGGATCAGCCAGTGCGAGCAGCTGGCGGCGGGCGTACGGCAGGGGCCGCTGAGCGATCGAGCGCCAGTTCCCCTACCACCCGCACGTGACCGTGGCTCACCACCTGCCGGCGGAGAAGCTCGCACCGGCGTTCACCGATCTCGAGGACTTCGACGCCACCTTCGACGTCAGCGAGCTGTGGATGTACCTCCACGACGACGCGTCCGGCTGGCAGCCCACCCGGGCGTTCCCCCTGGGCGGACCTCAGTAGCCGTTGCGGATCGCGGTGCGCAGGTCCTTGTTGAGCTGGGAGATGACGTCCAGCGGGATGCCCTTGGGGCAGGCCGCCGTGCACTCGCCGATGTTGGTGCACCCACCGAAGCCCTCGTGGTCGTGCTGCCCGACCATGCTGACCACGCGGGTGTCGCGCTCGGCCTGACCCTGGGGCAGCTCGCCGAGGTGGGTGATCTTCGCGCCGACGAACAGCGACGCGGAGCCGTTGGGGCAGGCGGCGACGCAGGCGCCGCAGCCGATGCAGGTGGCCACGTCGAAGGCGCGGTCGGCGTTGTCCTTGGGCACCGGGGTGGCGTGGGCGTCCGGGGCCGCACCGGTGTTGACCGAGATGTAGCCACCCTGCTGGATGATCCGGTCGAAGGCGCGACGGTCGACGCACAGGTCCTTGAGCACCGGGAACGCGTCGGCGCGCCAGGGCTCGATGGTGATGGTCTCGCCGTCGGAGAAGGACCGCATGTGCAGCTGGCAGGTGGTGGTGACCTGGGGGCCGTGGGCCTCGCCGTTGATCATCAGCCCGCACATGCCGCAGATGCCCTCGCGGCAGTCGGAGTCGAACGCGATCGGCTCCTCGCCCTCGCCGTTGAGACGCTCGTTGAGCACGTCGAGCATCTCCAGGAACGACATGTCCTCGGAGATCTCGTCGACCTCGTAGGTGTGCATGGCACCCTCGGTCGCCGTGTCGGGCTGGCGCCAGATCTTCAGGGTCAGCTTCATGTCAGTGCACCAGCCTTGTAGCGATCGGGGAGGGAGTAGGTCGGGGGTTGGTCACTTGTAGCTCCGCTGCTTCATCTCGACGAACTCATAGGTCAGGTTCTCCTTGTGCAGGACCGGCTGCTCGCCCTCGCCGGACCACTCCCAGGCGGCGACGTAGGCGTACTGGTCGTCGTGACGCAGCGCCTCGCCCTCCTCGGTCTGGGACTCGCCGCGGAAGTGCCCGCCGCAGGACTCGCGGCGGTTCAGCGCATCGATGCACATCAGCTCGCCGAGCTCGAAGAAGTCAGCGACGCGGCCGGCCCGCTCGAGGGACTGGTTCAGGCTGTCGGCGGTGCCGAGCACCTTGACGTTGCGCCAGAAGTCGTCGCGCAGCGACCGGATCAGGTCGATCGCCTTCTTCAGGCCGTCCTCGGTCCGCTCCATCCCGCAGTACTCCCACATGATGTTGCCGAGCTCGCGGTGGTAGGAGTCGACGCTGCGGGTGCCGTTGTTGGTCAGGAAGTGGTCGATGCGGGACTGCACCGACTCCTGGGCCTCGACGACGGCCGGGTGGTCCTCGGGGATCTTGTCGAAGGGCCCGTCGGCGAGGTAGTCGCGGATGGTGTTCGAGAGCACGAAGTAGCCGTCGGCCAGGCCCTGCATCAGCGCGGAGGCACCGAGCCGGTTGGCGCCGTGGTCGGAGAAGTTGGCCTCGCCGGTCACGAACAGGCCGGGGATCGTCGACTGGAGGTCGTAGTCGACCCACAGGCCGCCCATCACGTAGTGCACGGCGGGATAGATCCGCATCGGCACCTCGTAGGGGTCCTCGCCGGTGATCTGGGCGTACATGTCGAAGAGGTTGCCGTACTTGTTCTCGATCGCCTTGCGACCCAGACGCTCGATCGCCTCGGCGAAGTCCAGGTAGACACCACGGCGTACGCCGTCGACCTCGGGGCCGACACCGCGGCCCTCGTCGCACATGTTCTTGGCCTGCCGGGAGGCGATGTCGCGGGGGACCAGGTTGCCGAAGGAGGGGTAGATCCGCTCCAGGTAGTAGTCGCGGTCCTCCTCGGGGATGTCCTGCGGGTTCTTGTCGGCGTCCTTGGCGTTCTTGGGCACCCAGATCCGGCCGTCGTTGCGCAGCGACTCGCTCATCAAGGTGAGCTTGGACTGGTGCGGGCCCGAGACCGGGATGCAGGTGGGGTGGATCTGGGTGTAGCAGGGGTTGGCCATGTAGGCGCCCTTGCGGTGGGCCCGCCAGGTCGCGGTGACGTTGCAGCCCATGGCGTTGGTGGAGAGGAAGAAGACGTTCCCGTAGCCGCCGCTGGCCAGGACGACCACGTCGGCGAAGTAGGTCTCCAGCTCGCCGGTGACCATGTCCCGGACGATGATGCCGCGGGCGCGTCCGTCCACGACGATCAGCTCGACCATCTCGTGGCGCACGTAGGTCTTCACCGTGCCGGCGGCCACCTGACGCTCCAGCGCCTGGTAGGCGCCGATCAGCAGCTGCTGTCCGGTCTGGCCGCGGGCGTAGAAGGTGCGCGAGACCTGGACGCCGCCGAAGGAGCGGTTGTCGAGCAGGCCGCCGTACTCGCGGGCGAAGGGCACGCCCTGGGCCACGCACTGGTCGATGATGTTGCGGCTCACCTGCGCCAGTCGGTAGACGTTCGACTCCCGCGAGCGGTAGTCGCCGCCCTTGATGGTGTCGTAGAACAGCCGGTAGACCGAGTCGCCGTCGCCCTTGTAGTTCTTGGCGGCGTTGATGCCGCCCTGCG
Source organism: uncultured Actinomycetota bacterium (assembly GCA_963812235.1). Taxonomy (GTDB): domain Bacteria; phylum Actinomycetota; class Actinomycetes; order Propionibacteriales; family Nocardioidaceae; genus Marmoricola. The sequence goes on from CAWEUP010000019.1 coordinate 185,009, forward strand.
CGGCGATCGAGTGCGCCCGGCGCGGGGAGTCCTGGTAGCAGAACGACTTGACCACGTAGCCGGCCTCGCCCAGCGTGGCCGCGGCGGAGGCACCCGCCAGGCCGGTGCCGACCACGATCACCGAGAGCCGGCGACGGTTGGCCGGGTTGGCGATCCGCGCCTCGAACTGCCGGGTGTCCCAGCGCTCGTCGATCGGCCCGCTGCGGAGCCTTGGTGTCCACCAGCGGCTCGCCGGGGATGTAGTAGCCGGCCGCGTCGTCGGTCTCCTGCTCGCTGTCCATGTGGTGCGAGGGGTCGGACGTGGTGGTGGTGTCAGGCATGTCAGTCATGTGTTGGCTGATCCCTTACTTGGTGATGACGCCGGCGAGGACGAAGATCGGGACGAGGGAGAAGCCGCCGGCGATGACGATCGCGAGCCCGAGACCGACGGTCTTGGCGCGGGCGCGGGAGCGGGCGGTGTTGGTGAGGCCCAGGGTCTGCAGCGAGCTCCAGATGCCGTGGTGCAGGTGGGCACCGAGCATCGCCATCGCGAACAGGTAGATCAGGGTCAGCCACCAGGTCGCGAACGAGTCGACGAGCAGGTTGTAGGGATCGTTGGTCGGCCCACCGGTGACGTTCACCTTGACGATGGTGAAGTTCAGCAGGTGCCAGACGATGAACACCAGAAGCGTGACGCCGCCCCAGCGCATCAGGTGCGAGGCCCAGGTCGAGTGGCTGTTCTTCTTCACGACGTACTTGACGGTGCGGGCCTGCTTGGCCCGGCGCCACAGCACGACCGCGCACGCCACGTGGACCACCAGTGAGACGATCAGCCCCACCCGGATCAACCACAGCAACCCGGAGTAGGGGAGCATCGGCTCGCCGAAGGTGCGCAGGTGCTCGGCGTACTCGTTGAACGCGTCGTGCCCGGCGAACGCCTTGAGGTTGCCGTACATGTGCACCAGCACGAAGCCGATGAAGACGATGCCGCTGAGCGCCATCAGGATCTTCAGCGCGATGGTCGAGCGCGTCGACCTGGTGTTCTTGACTAGCGTCGCAGTTGCCACAGAGTTCACCGTATCGTTCGGGCCCCCAGACCGGTGATCCGGGGAGTGTGAGATATCCCCCTCGCCCCCTGACCCGACGAGGACGATGGTGCGAGGCAATCGGGCATGAGCCCCGCCTGTCCGGGCGCGCCCCTTTCGCAATCGAGCACATTGCGGCAAGAGTGGGCTCCGTCACAGCAGTGATTCACCGGGGCTCGGGAGGTAGCGATGGCGTCGACCGACGCAGGCGTGCGGGGACCCACTCGGGCGCACATCGAGGAGAAGACGCTTCGCGAGGACCGGTGGTGGCTCGCTCCGGCGACGACCTTCACGGTGTTCACCGCGTTCGTCGTCTACGCGACGATCCGCGCGTTCCAGGGCACCCACTACTACGCCTCGCCCTACCTGTCCCCGTTCTACTCGCCGTGTCTGGGGGACTGCGTCGAGGGGAGCTCGGACTTCGGCCAGCCGTTCGCGTGGTGGCCGCTGTCGGCGGCCCTGATCATCCTGATCTTCCCGCTGGGCTTCCGGATGACCTGCTACTACTACCGCAAGGCCTACTACCGCGCCTTCTGGCTCAGCCCGCCGGCATGCGGAGTCGCCGAGCCGCACACGGCGTACAGCGGCGAGACCCGGCTGCCCCTGATCCTGAACAACCTCCACCGCTACTTCTGGTACGCCGCCGTGGTGGTCGGAGCTGATCCTCACCTTCGACACCGTGCTCACCTTCCGCAACGCGGAGGGGGAGTGGGGCCACATGGGGCTGGGGAGCGTGATCTTCCTGGTCAACATCGTGCTGATCTGGCTCTACACGCTCTCCTGCCACTCCTGCCGGCACGCCGTGGGCGGACGGCTGCGGCACTTCAGCAAGCACCCGGTCCGCTACCGGATGTGGACGTGGGTCTCCAAGCACAACGCCCACCACGCGCGGTACGCCTGGCTGTCCCTGTTCTCGGTCGCCCTCACCGACCTCTACGTGCTGCTGCTGGCGACCGGCACCTTCTCCGACCCGAGGTTCTTTTGACCACCTCACGCCGTTGTTCCCTCCTTAAGCCGCTGTCCCCGCTCAGCACGTCGCGGGGACCCGGAAGGCCTGCCGATGAATGACTCCTCCTCACGACACCCGATGACGGGCAACCTGATGTCCGGCAGCGAGCCGGGCGGGATGGAGCGGCACACCTACGACGTGGTCGTGATCGGTGCCGGTGGCGCCGGCCTGCGGGCTGCCATCGCCGCGCACGAGAGCGGGGCCCGCACCGCGATCGTGTGCAAGTCGCTGCTCGGCAAGGCACACACGGTGATGGCGGAGGGCGGCATCGCGGCGGCGATGGGCAACCGCTGGCCCGAGGACAACTGGGAGGTCCACTTCCGCGACACCATGCGTGGCGGGAAGATGCTGAACAACTGGCGGATGGCGCAGCTGCACGCGCAGGAGGCCCCCGAGCGGGTGCAGGAGCTGGAGGACTGGGGCGCGCTGTTCGACCGCACCGAGGACGGCCTGATCTCCCAGCGCGACTTCGGCGGGCACAGGTACGCCCGGCTCGCCCACGTCGGCGACCGCACCGGCCTGGAGATGATCCGCACCCTCCAGCAGCGCGCTGTCGCTCTCGGGATCGACGTGTTCATGGAGTTCACCGTCACCGAGCTCCTCAAGGCACCCGCGAGCGAGGGCGAGGACCGGATCTCGGGCGCCTTCGGCTACTGGCGCGAGAGCGGCCGGTTCGTGGTCTTCGAGGCGCCGTCGGTGATCCTCGCGACCGGAGGCATCGGCAAGTCCTTCAAGGTGACCTCCAACTCCTGGGAGTACACCGGCGACGGGCACGCGCTCGCCATGCGAGCCGGCGCCAGCCTGATCAACATGGAGTTCGTGCAGTTCCACCCCACCGGGATGGTCTGGCCCCCGTCGGTGAAGGGGCTCCTGGTCACCGAGTCGGTGCGCGGTGACGGGGGGATCCTGAAGAACTCCGAGGGCGAGCGGTTCATGTTCGACTACATCCCCGAGTACTTCAAGAGCGAGACCGCGGACAGCGTCGAGGAGGCCGACCGCTGGTACGACGACAAGGCGAACAACCGACGGCCACCGGAGCTGCTTCCGCGCGACGAGGTCGCCCGGGCGATCAACTCGGAGATCAAGGCCGGCCGCGGCACACCGCACGGCGGCATCTTCCTCGACATCGCCTCGCGCCGGTCGGCGGAGTTCATCCGCAAGCGGCTGCCGTCGATGTACCACCAGTTCAAGGAGCTCGCCGACGTCGACATCACCGCGGAGCCGATGGAGATCGGACCCACGTGCCACTACGTGATGGGCGGCGTCGAGGTCGACGCCGACACCCAGCAGAGCGCCGTCACCGGGCTGTACGCCGTCGGCGAGTGCTCCGGCGGCATGCACGGCTCCAACCGTCTCGGCGGCAACTCCCTGGGCGACCTGCTGGTCTTCGGCAAGCGCGCCGGTGAGGCGGCCACGGCGTACGCCGGCTCGTTGGGTCAGCAGCGGCCGGCGGTCGACGAGGTCGCGGTGAAGGCGGCCGAGCAGAGCGCCCTGGCGCCGTTCGAGGTCGAGGGCGGCGAGAATCCGTACACGATCCAGTCCGACCTGCAGCAGTCGATGAACGACCTGGTCGGCATCATCCGGACCGCCCCCGAGCTCGAGGAGTCGCTCACGGCCATCGAGGCCTTCAAGGAGCGCGCGGCGTCGATGAAGGTCGAGGGGCACCGGCAGTACAACCCCGGATGGCACCTCGCGCTCGATCTGCGCAACATGCTGATCGTCTCCGAGTGCATCGCCAAGGCGGCCCTGGAGCGACAGGAGTCGCGCGGCGGGCACACCCGCGACGACTTCCCGGGGCCCGACGAGACCTGGGGCACCAAGAACCTGGTGCTGCGGATCGACGCAGTCGGGCGCCGGGGTCGACCTGACCGAGCAGTCGATCGCCGTCATGCCGGACGAGCTCAAGACCTTCTTCGACGCGTGACGAACCAGGACGGGTGAGGCGACCATGGGCTACGAACTGAAGATGCGGATCTGGCGCGGCGACCAGGAGGGCGGCGAGCTCGGCGACTACGCCGTCGAGGTCTCCGAGGGCGAGGTGGTCCTCGACGCCATCCACCGGGTGCAGGCGACCCAGGCCGGTGACCTCGCCGTCCGCTGGAACTGCAAGGCCGGCAAGTGCGGCTCCTGCAGCGCCGAGATCAACGGCAGGCCGCGACTGCTGTGCATGACCCGGCTCTCGGACTTCGACGAGGGCGAGACCATCACGGTCACGCCGATGCGCAGCTTCCCGGTGATCCGCGACCTGGTCACCGACGTCTCCTTCAACTACGAGAAGGCCAAGGAGCTGCCCTCCTTCGCGCCGCCACCGCGCGACGCGGACGGCAAGCGCCGGATGGCCCAGGTCGACGTGGAGCGCGGCCAGGAGTTCCGCAAGTGCATCGAGTGCTTCCTGTGCCAGAACGTGTGCCACGTCGTCCGCGACCACGAGGAGAACAAGCCGGCCTTCGCCGGGCCGCGCTTCTTCCTGCGGTACGCCGAGCTGGACATGCACCCGCTGGACACCCACGACCGCCGCGAGCTGGCTCAGGGTGCCGCCGGCCTGGGGATGTGCAACATCACCAAGTGCTGCACCGAGGTGTGCCCCGAGGGCATCAAGATCACCGACAACGCGATCATCCCGATGAAGGAGCGCGTGATCGACCGCAAGTACGACCCGCTGGTGTGGCTGGGCAACAAGATCGGCCTGCGCAACAAGGACGACGAGGGTCGCAGTCCGGTCTGAGCAGAGCAGTCCGGTCTGAGCAGAGCGGCCGGACCGGGGTGGGCTCGGCCGGCGAGGCTCAGGAGCGCTCCGCGATCCGGTCCAGGATGAGCTCGAGGACCCGATCGGACTGGTCGCTGTCGAAGAGGTTCTGGGCGTGCGCCGAGCCCGGCACCAGCTCGACGACGTTGTCCTCGCCGGGAGCGAGGTCTGCGAGCTCGGTGGACACGTCGGCCACCGGTTCGTCCTCGCTCGCGATGAACAGCTTGGGCTGCTCGCCGAGACCCTCGACAGGGCTGTTCGCCGAGAGCAGGATCAGCTGGTCGGGCAGGTCCGGCTCCTCAGCGACCAGCTCCAGGATGGCGTCGGCGCCGGCGCTGCCACCGACGAGGGCCACCTGCTCGATGCCGAGGGAGCGGAGCTCCTCGACCGCCTCCTGGATCCCGTCCGGGCTGATGTCCTCGACGGCGATCACGGTGCTGCCCTGCTCGGCGATCGCGGTGGCCTGCGGCTCCCAGCTGGCGGCGTCGAAGGCCGCACCGTGCGCGAGCACGACGCCGTACTCGCCGTCGCCCCAGGTCAACGACCCGGCGCCCGCGACGGCGCCCTCCTCGGTCCCGTCTCCCGCCTCGTCACGGTCGCTGCCGCACCCGGTCACGAGCAGGAGCGGGAGCAGGAACAGCATGAGGAGATGACGGCGCATGCCCCGAGTAGAGCACGGGGCTGAGCAGATCTCGTTTGCGTCTGGGTGGTCCGGGCAGGAGGCTGTTCCCCATGCCTGATGCCATCCGCGCCACCGGACTCGTCAAGCGCTACGGAGAGGTCACGGCTCTCGACGGGGTGGACCTCGCGGTCCCGGAGGGCACGGTGCTGGGTCTGCTCGGTCCCAACGGGGCCGGCAAGACCACGGTCGTGCGGATCCTGACCACCCTGCTCCAGGCCGACGAGGGCACTGCGGAGGTCGCCGGCCGCGACGTCCGGCGCGACCCGCGGGGCGTGCGGTCCCAGCTCGGTCTCTCGGGCCAGTACGCCGCGGTCGACGAGTACCTCACCGGCTTCGAGAACCTGGACATGATCGGACGGCTCTACCACCTCGGCCGCAACCGCAGCCGCGAGCGGGCCAGGGAGCTGCTCGCGGAGTTCTCTCTCGAGGACGCCGCCGACCGACCGGCCAAGACGTACTCCGGCGGCATGCGTCGCCGCCTCGACCTCGCCGGAGCGCTGGTGGCCCGCCCGCCGGTGCTGTTCCTCGACGAGCCCACCACCGGGCTGGATCCGCGCAGCCGGATCGACATGTGGGGGGTGATCCAGCGGCTCGTCTCGGGCGGCACCACGCTGCTGCTCACCACGCAGTACCTCGAGGAGGCAGACCTGCTCGCCGACAGGATCGTGGTGATCGACCACGGCCGGGTGATCGCGCGGGGGACCGCCGAGGAGCTCAAGGGACAGGTGGGCGGCTCGCGGCTGGAGATCACCGTGAGCGAGGCCCGACGATCTCGGGCGGCTCAGCGGGCTGCTGGGCCATCTCGGGGTCGCGGCGCCGACCCTGGAGGAGGAGCGCCGGTCGTGGACGATGCCGGTCTCCGGCGGCGTCGGCGTGCTCCGTGAGGCGCTGGGCCTGCTCGAGCAGGACGCGGTCTCGGTGGAGGACGCCGGGATCAGGCATCCCACTCTCGACGACGTGTTCCTCACCCTGACCGGCCACCACACCGGCGACGAGGAAGCCCCGAGCCCGAGCACCCCTGCCGCGAAGGACGCCCGATGAACCTCTATGTGATCACCGACGCGGCCGTGGTGGCGAAGCGGAACCTGATCAAGATCAAGCGGGTGCCGGACCTGCTGGTCTTCACGCTGCTCTCACCGATCATGTTCGTGCTGCTGTTCGCCTACGTCTTCGGTGGGGCGATCGACCCGGCCGGAGGCGGGGCGGCCTACCGGGAGTTCCTGATCGCCGGGATCTTCGCCCAGACGGTGATCTTCGGTGCGACGATCACCGGCGCGGGTCTGGCCGAGGACGTCAAGAAGGGCATCATCGACCGGTTCCGCTCACTGCCGATGGCGCCGTCCGCGGTGCTGACCGGCCGCACGCTCTCCGACGTGGTCAACAACGTGATCACGCTGCTCGTGATGTCGCTCACCGGCCTGGTCGTCGGGTGGCGCATCCGCTCGGGTTTCTGGGACGCGGTGCTCGGCTTCGTGCTGCTGCTGGTCTTCGCCTACGCGATCTCGTGGGTGATGGCGTGGGTCGGACTGCTCGTGCCGAGCCCCGAGGTGGTCAACAACGCGTCGTTCGTGGTGATCTTCCCGCTCACCTTCCTGGCCAACACGTTCGTGCCGCTGAGCACGCTGCCGGGGCCGCTCCAGACGTTCGCGGAGTGGAACCCGGTCTCCTCGGTGACGCAGGCCGCGCGGACCCTGTTCGGCAACGCCGACCCGACCGCGACCGGCGCCGGGCCGACCGCCTGGCCGCTGGCACACCCCGAGCTGTACACGCTGATCTGGTCGGCGGCCGTGCTGCTGGTCTTCGTGCCGCTGGCCAACGCGCAGTACCGGCGAGCAGCCAGTCGCTGAACGACTGCCCGGGCCGCGGTGGTCTCGCGGGCAGCGCTCGTCACCGGTGCACTAGGCGTCTCGGCGTTCGAGGATCAGGACAGCGCGGTCGTCGTCACCGCGGCTGACCTGCTTGATGATCCGCTTCGTAGCTCCTTCGAACCCCGGAGCGATGGCCTCCGAGGCGACTCGCTGCAGCCAGGCGACACCGTCGTCGAGGTCCGCGTCACGGGTCTCGACCATGCCGTCGGTGTAGAACATCAGCGCGTCACCGGGCAGCAGCCGGCCGGCGGTCATCTCCAGCTCCAGCGCGTAGGTGATCCCGAGCGCGGTGCCTCGGGCACCGTCGAGGCGCCACCCGGACGTCGCGCCCGACCACACCAGGACGGGCGGATGGCCAGCGCTGGTGAGCTGGTACTCCCCACTCTCCAGGTCGAGCAGCACGTGCGCCGCCGTGGCGAAGGTCTCGTCGGAGTGCTGCCGGAGCAGGAAGTCGTTGGCGGCCAGGAACAGCTCACGTGGCGGCAGCGCCCCGATCAGTCCGCCGAGCGCACCGCCGAACTGGAGCGCGCGCGAGGCCGCGCCCACGCCCTTGCCGCACACGTCGACCAGGATCAGCTCCAGCTGGAGCGGCGACTTCTCGGGCAGGTTGGCCACCAGGAAGTCCCCGCCGTACCCCACGCCACTCGCGGCCCGCATCGCGGTCTGCGCCCGCCAGCCCCCGGGAAGCTCAGGGATGGTGCCCTGGGACTGGAGTCGCTTGCTCAGGTCGGTGAGCATGGCCTCGCTCACCGGGCCCGGCAGCCCGGTCTGCTGCCGGCTGGAGGAGAACAGCACGAGCGACAGCGAGATCAGCCAGGTGATCATGGCGGTGATGCGGACCGGGGTCATCGGCGGGTCGAGCAGCACGGCGGACATGGCGGCGAGGGTGGTGAACGAGCTGAGCACGAGGAGCTGGCGGAACCGCAGCAGCAGCATTCCGAGCAGCAGCCAGACGTAGTAGTTCGTCAACGGCATCAAGGAGTACTGCACCACAGAGACCACGAACGACAGAGCCGACTCCGCCCAGCAGGGCCAGTGTGGTGAAGGCCTGGCTCTGCGGGCTGCCGGTGCGCCACGTGGCGACGGGATCACCCAGATACCGCCGCAGCGCGCTCACCATCGGAGCAGACTATGAGCGGCGCGCCTTTCTCGGGGGGGTTTTCGGCTCGTGTCGAAATATGAAATGTCGGAAACGCCGAGATCCCGGGTTCGGCGGCCGGGGAGCTCTCCTCAGCCGGACGCTGCCAGGGGACGCCGGGCGGAGTCGCCGCGGGGTAGTGCACCTCGAGCAGCTCGGCGACCGCGTCGTCCCAGGTCCGGTGGCGCACCGACTCGCGGGCCTCGGCAGCCAGCGGTAAGCGCAGGTCGGGGCTCGCCGAGAGTCGGGCCACGGCGCGCGCGAAGGTCTTGCCGCCCCGGTCCGTCGGCGACGAGCAGTCCGTTGTGCTCGTGGGTGACCGCGTCCGGCCGAGGAGCCGCTGTCGTAGGCCACCACCGGCACGCCGCTGGCCAGCGCCTCGTGGACCACCGGCGCGTACAGCTCCTTCTTGCGTGGTTGCAGCAGTACGTCGAAGGAGGCGACGCAGCGGGCCCGTTCCAGACCGGTCGCGTGCGGGATCACCTTCGCCCCGGCCGCTCGCAGCGCACTGGCGCCGGGACCGTCCCCCACGGCGACCAGCCGCACACCCGGCAGCCGGGCCACGGTCACCAGCCGGTTCAGCACCTTGGTGCGTTCGAGCGGGCCCACGAAGCCCACGATCAGCCGGCCGCCGTCGGGGTGGCGCAGGCGCGCCCAGCGATCGTGCAGGTGCTCGTCCCGCAGACCGGGGTGATGGTCGGCGAGGTCGACGCCGGGTCCCCACACGCCCGGGTGCAGCGACAGCGTGGGTACGCCGATCCGCTCGGCCGCCTCCGCCACCTTGATGCCGAGCCGGTGCGGGTCGATCAGGTGACACACCTCGGGGCGGGAGAGCGCCAACGACTCGCGGATGGCGGCGACCGGAGTCATCCGGCTGGCCCAGAACAGCCGAGCGGCGCCGAAGGAGGACTGGCCCCGGCCTGCGGCGAAGACGACGACGTCGTGTCCGCCCCCGGTGAGTCGGGTGACGATCTCGCGGGTCACCTGCGCCGTGGGCGCGGTGCTGGGCGCGAACTGCTCGGTGACGAGTGCGATACGCATGACTTCACCGTGGGCGCCGGACATGGCGCTCGGCCGACTTGCGTGTGAGCAGCAGGTGAACGCTCGAGGGCCGTCGCCGAGGTCGCGGCCCGAGCGGTCAGAGGTCCGGCAGGTAGCCGTGCAGGCAGACGTCGTGCCGGCGGACTCCGAAGGGTGCGTCGGGGTCGCGGAGCGGCAGGAAGCCTCGCCGTACCCCCTCCTGGGCGAAGCCGGCCGCCTCCGCCACCGCGCACGAGGCCGGGTTCTCGACGCTGTGGTCGAGCTGCACCCGAGCCATCCGTGGCCCGCCGCGGTCGGTGGTGAGCCACCGGGCGAGGATCCGCACGGCTTGGCGCGCCACTCCCGTCGCCGCGCGAGTCGGGATGCACGGAGTAGCCGATGTCGGTCACCTCGAGCGGCGTGGGCACGTCCCAGCGCCAGGACACGACGCCGAGCAGGTGCTCCGGCCGCGCGACGTGGGCCACCACGAAGGTGCCCGGCTCCAGGGCGCGGAAGCGGTCGGTCGCCTCGTCGATCCGCGGGTCGAGCTCCTCCTCCGTCCGAGGGGACGGACACGAACGCCGGAGACCCCAAGCGGAGCTGCTCGGCATCGCGCAGCAGCTCCAGCCAGCGGCTGCGGTCGGCGCGTGCCGGAAGCCGCAGCTCGAGGTCCTCACCCATGATCATGGCGTGAGCCTAGGTCGGGTATTTCACACTCGCTGGTCCGGCACGACGGCGATCCCTATCCTTCGCCCATGAGCACAGATGCGCACCTGTCCTTGGCCCCGGGGCAGGAGCACGACGTCCGTGAGTGGGAGCAGGCCGCCGCGGCCGTGCTCCGCAAGGCCCGCCGACTCACCGACGACCGACCCGGACGAGGCGGTCTGGGAGCGGCTCACGCGGACCACCGTCGACGGCATCGCGATCAGCCCGCTGGGCACCCCCGCCCTGGTGGCGGACCTGCCGGACCCCGTCCGGCCGCCCGCGCGCGGCGACGGCTGGGACGTCCGAGCGCTGCTCGTCGACCCGGACGCCGAGGCGTCCAACGCCGCGGCGCTGACCGATCTGGAGAACGGCGCCACCTCGCTGTGGGTGCAGGTCGGGAGTCTCGGGCGTGGAGGTCGCGGCGCTCCCCGCCGTGCTGAAGGGGGTCCTGCTCGACCTCGCTCCGGTCGTGCTGGACGCTCCCTCGGACCCGATCGGCGCCGCGCGGGCGTTCCGCGAGCTCGCTCGGTGACCAGGCGGTCGCTGCCGGGACGAACCTCGGGGTGGACCCGGTGGGTGCCGGGTTGCGGGAGGTGGTCTCGACTGATCCTCGGCTCGCTGCTCGACCATCGTGGGCAGGCGGGGGCGCAGTCGGTAGCGGAGTCGGGGGCGGAGACGGTGGCGGAGGCTGCCGGGATCGCGCGGGAGCTCGGCTGCCAGGCGCTCGTGGTCGACGGGACCGCCGTGCACGACCTCGGCGCCTCCGACGTGCAGGAGCTCGGCTACGTGCTGGCGCTGGGCGCGCACTACCTGCGGGTGCTCGAGGCGGCGGGCACCGGCGTCGACGACGCGGCCGGGCTGATGGAGTTCCGGCTCGCGGCCAGCGACGACCAGTTCGTGACGATCGCCAAGCTGCGCGCCGTACGCCGGATGTGGGCTCGGATGCTGGAGCTCAGCGGTGCCTCCGAGGACCGTCGCGGCATGCGGCTGCACGCGGTCACCTCGCGCCCGATGATGACCAAGTACGACCCCTGGGTGAACATGCTGCGCACCTGCGTCGCCGCCTTCGCCGCCGGGGTCGGAGGAGCGGACGCCGTGACCGTGCTCCCGTTCGACGCCCGGCTGGGACTGCCGGACGCGTTCGCCCGACGTATCGCCCGGAACACCTCGACCCTGCTGGTCGAGGAGGCGCACGTCGCCAAGGTGGCGGATCCGGCCGGCGGCGCCTTCGCGGTGGAGAAGCTCACCGACGACCTCGCCCTGGCCGGCTGGGAGGAGCTGGGCCGGATCGAGTCGGCCGGTGGCGTGCTCGGCGCCGTCGAGGACGGCTCCCTGCTGGCCCGGATCGACGAGGTGGTCGCCGAGCGCGACGACCAGGTCGCCACGCGGCAGCGCGCCCTCACCGGGGTCACCGAGTTCCCGCACCTGCACGAGACGCTGCCGCAGCGGGCGCCGTACGCCGAGGGAGCCCTGCCCGTCCGCGCCTACGGCGCGCCGTTCGAGGCGATGCGCGACGAGCCCGCCACCGACAAGGTCTTCCTCGCCACGATGGGCACGATCGCCGCGCACACGGCGAGGGCGACCTTCGCGGCCAACCTGCTCGCAGCCGGCGGCATCGACGTGGTGAACGCCGGGCGCCACGACGACCTCGACGCCGTGCTGAGCGACTACCGCGACTCCGACGGCGGTCAGCCGGTGGTCTGCCTCGCCGGCACCGACAAGGAGTACGCCGCGTGGGGCGCCGACCTCGTCGCAGGCGCTCCGCGACGCGGGAGCGACGTGGGTGATCCTCGCCGGCAGACCGGTGGAGGGAGTGCAGGTCGACGACACCTGCGCGATGGGCGTGCACGCCCTCGACTTCCTGGGGCGCACCCGGGCGAAGCTGGAGGCAGACCGATGAGCATTCCCGAGAGCTTCGCCGGACTGCCCCTCGCCGGAGAGGTGCACGGCGTCCGAGCCCGTGCAGGGCGAGACCTGGGAGTCCCCGGAGGGCATCGGGATCCTGCCTGTCTACGGTCCCGAGCACCTCGAGGGTCTCGACGCGCTCGACACCTATCCCGGCCTCGCGCCGTTCCTGCGCGGCCCCTATCCCACGATGTACACCACCCAGCCGTGGACGGTGCGCCAGTACGCCGGCTTCTCCACGGCCGAGGAGTCGAACGCGTTCTACCGGCGCAACCTGGCCGCCGGGCAGAAGGGGCTCAGCGTCGCCTTCGACCTGGCCACCCACCGCGGCTACGACTCCGACCACCCGCGGGTCAAGGGCGACGTCGGGATGGCGGGCGTCGCGATCGACTCGATCTACGACGCGCGCACGCTCTTCGAGGGGATCCCGCTCGACGAGATGAGCGTGAGCATGACGATGAACGGCGCGGTGCTGCCGGTGCTCGCGCTCTACATCGTCGCGGCCGAGGAGCAGGGGGTGAAGCCGGAACAGCTCACGGGGACGATCCAGAACGACATCCTCAAGGAGTTCATGGTCCGCAACACCTACATCTACCCGCCGCAGCCGAGCATGCGGATCATCAGCGACATCTTCGGCTACACCTCGCAGAAGATGCCGCGCTACAACTCCATCTCCATCTCCGGCTACCACATCCAGGAGGCGGGGGCGACCGCCGACCTGGAGCTGGCGTACACGCTCGCCGACGGGGTGGAGTACATCCGCGCCGGCCTCGAGGCCGGCCTGACCATCGACGAGTTCGCGCCGCGGCTGAGCTTCTTCTGGGCCGTCGGGATGAACTTCTTCATGGAGGTGGCCAAGATGCGCGCGGCTCGCGCACTGTGGGCCCGCCTGGTCAGCCAGTTCGAGCCGCAGAACCCCAAGTCGCTGTCGCTGCGCACGCACAGCCAGACCTCCGGCTGGTCGCTCACGGCGCAGGACGTCTTCAACAACGTGCAGCGCACCTGCATCGAGGCGATGGCCGCCACCCAGGGCCACACCCAGTCGCTGCACACCAACGCGCTGGACGAGGCGATCGCGCTGCCGACCGACTTCTCCGCGCGGATCGCACGCAACACCCAGCTGCTGCTCCAGCAGGAGTCCGGCACGACCGGGACGATCGACCCGTGGGCCGGCTCGTACTACGTCGAGCGGCTCACCCACGACCTCGCCGAGCGGGCCTGGGCGCACATCTCCGAGGCCGAGGAGGCCGGCGGGATGGCCAAGGCGATCGAGGAGGGCCTGCCGAAGATGCGCATCGAGGAGGCGGCCGCCAGGACCCAGGCACGGCTGGACTCCGGCGCGCAGAAGCTCGTCGGGGTGAACACCTACCGGCTCGCCGACGAGAGACTGCCGATTGGGGGGCTCGACGTGCTCCGCGTGGACAACGCCAGCGTGTACAAGCAGCAGCTCGCCAAGCTGGAACGGCTGCGCGAGGAGCGCGACGCCGACGAGGTCGACCGGACCCTGAACGCGCTCACCCGGTCTGCCGAGGACGGGCACGTGCACGGGTCCCTGGACGGCAACCTGCTGGCGCTGGCCGTCGACGCCGCCCGGGCCAAGGCGACCGTCGGAGAGATCTCCGATGCGCTGGAGAAGGTCTACGGCCGGCACCGCGCCGTGATCCGTACGATCTCGGGTGTGTACAAGCGCGAGTCCGGCTCCAACGAGGCGATGGAGAAGGTGCTGGCCGCAACCGACAGGTTCGCCGAGGACGAGGGCCGTCGTCCACGGATCCTGGTCGCCAAGATGGGCCAGGACGGTCACGACCGCGGCCAGAAGGTGATCGTCACGGCGTTCGCCGACCTGGGCTTCGACGTCGACGTGGGCCCGCTGTTCTCCACGCCCGAGGAGGTCGCCCAGCAGGCGGTCGACGCCGACGTGCACATCGTCGGGGTCAACTCGCTGGCCGCCGGGCACCTCACCCTGGTCCCTGCGCTGCAGCAGTCCCTGGCCGACCTCGGCGGCGAGGACGTGATGATCGTGGTCGGCGGCGTGATCCCGCCCGACGACGTCGCCACCCTCAGGGAGATGGGGGTGGCAGCGGTCTTCCCGCCCGGCACGGTGATCGCCGACGCGGCGTACGACCTGCTGGGCAAGCTGGCCGCACAGCTCGGCCACCCCGTCGGCGGCTGAGGTTGTCCACCGCACCCGGTCCCGCGCCGGTCGACGTGGAGGCGCTGGTCGCGGGCATCCGATCCGGCAGGCGCGCGGTGGTCTCACGGGCCATCACGCTCGTGGAGTCCGCTCGCCCTGACCACCAGGCCGCTGCGCGCGACCTGCTGGGCGAGCTCACCTCACCGGGCACCGACTGCGTCCGGGTCGGGATCTCCGGTGTGCCCGGCGTGGGCAAGTCCACCTTCATCGAGGCGCTGGGCACCCAGCTGACCGCGGCCGGCAAGCGGGTCGGGGTGCTGGCGGTCGACCCGTCCTCGGTGCGCACGGGCGGTTCGGTCCTGGGCGACAAGACCCGGATGGCGACCCTCTCGGCGGACCCGAACGCCTACATCCGGCCCTCGCCGACGGCCGGGACGCTGGGCGGGGTCGCCCGGGCGACGACGCAGGCGATGATCGTGCTCGAGGCGGCGGGGTACGACGTCATCCTGGTCGAGACGGTGGGGGTCGGTCAGTCCGAGGTCACGGTCGCCGGCATGGTGGACACCTTCGTGTTCCTCACCATCGCCAGGACCGGTGACCAGCTCCAGGGCATCAAGAAGGGGATCCTCGAGATCGCCGACGTGATCGCGGTCAACAAGGCCGACGGCGACCGGGCGCTCGAGGCGCAGTCGGCCGCCAAGGAGCTCGCGGGTGCGCTCCGGCTGGTGCACTCCTCGGGGGACGGCCCCTCGACCGGGCACTGGGTGCCGCCGGTGCTGACCTGCTCGGGACTGGAGGGCACCGACGTCGACGAGGTCTGGGAGCGGGTGCTCGCCCACCGAGCCTCGATGGGCGTCGAGGGGCTGGCCGAGAAGCGGGCCGAGCAGCAGCTGGAGTTCACCTGGGCCCTGGTGCGCGACGAGCTCGCCCAACGGCTGCGCCGTTCGCCCGGGGTGCGCGCGATCCGCGACGACGTACGCCGCGAGCTGCTGGCCGGCGAGCTGACCGCGCCCCTGGCGGCCGACCGGCTGGTGGCGGCCTACGACCAGGATCGAACGAGCGCCTCCTGACCGGGCACCTGACCGCGGGCACCTGAACGGCCCTCCTGACCGGGCCTGCTGAACCGGCCGCGGACCCGAGGTGACCGCGCTGTCCGGGGCGAGTTCGCACGCGTGTCCACCGCAGGGTGCCGCGACCGGTAATCTTGTCGGTTGTGTCCTCCTCCCTCAACCGCCCCCTCGTGCAACGGGCACTGGCCGAGGTGGACCTGCTCGCAGCCGAGCTGATCGACATCCGACGCGACCTGCACGCCCACCCGGAGCTCTCGTGGGCTGAGGAACGCACCTCCTCGGTCGTGTCCAAACGCCTCGACGAGGCGGGCCTCACGCCGCGGCCGCTGCCGCGCAACGGTCTGGTGGTGGACATCGGCTCGGGCCCCGGTCCGCTGATCGCCCTGCGCGCCGACCTCGACGCATTGCCGGTGGACGACCTCACCAACGACCCGTGGGCGAGCACGGTGCCGGGGGTGGCCCACGCGTGTGGTCACGACGTGCACACCTCCGCCCTGCTCGGCGCCGGTCTCGCGCTCGCCGCCTGTGCCGACGATCTCCCGGGCCGGGTGCGGCTGATCTTCCAGCCGGCGGAGGAGATCATGCCCGGCGGCGCCCTGATGTCCATCCAGGCGGGCGTCGGTCGACGGCGTCTCCAGGATCTACGGCCTGCACGCCGACCCCGGCCTCGACGTCGGCACCATCGGACTGCGGGAGGGTCCCCTCACGGGCGCCGCGGACTCTCTCGACGTGCTGCTGTCCGGCAAGGGCGGACACACCTCCCGCCCGCACCTGACCGAGGACCTGACCTTCGCCCTCGGCAAGCTGGTCACCGAGCTGCCGGCGGTGCTCTCGCGGCGGCTGGACCCCCGCGCCGGGGTCAGCGTGGTGTGGGGGATCGTCCGCGCCGGGTCGGCTGTCAACGTGATCCCGGCGACGGGTCGCGCGGGCGGCACCGTGCGGATGCTCGACGCGGTCGCCTGGGCGGATGCCGAGGAGCTGATCCGCGACACCATCGACCAGATCGTGGAGCCCTACGGCGTGCGCGCGACCGTCACCTACGTGCGCGGCGTCCCTCCCGTGGTCAACGAGCACCGCTCCACCGCGCTGTTCGGCCGGGCGGTCGAGCTGGTCCTGGGCGAGGAGGGCCACGTCGCGACGTCGCAGAGCCTCGGTGGCGAGGACTTCGCGTGGTACCTCGAGAGCGTCCCCGGAGCCATGGCCCGCCTGGGCACCCGGACGCCCGGCGGACCGACCTACGACCTCCACCAGGGGGATCTCCGGGTCGACGAGCGAGCCATCTCGGTCGGCGCCTCGGTGCTGGCGGCGGCCGCCATCTCCTCGATGGTCACCGACGCATAACACTTGTCGGGAACAGCGGTCGTCACATAGGAGCAGGCCGATGGCTCGCATAGTGTGCCCGCATCACGTGCCGGTCAGCGGTGCACCAAGACGAGGAGGCATCTTGCGTAGGTTCGGCAAGATCGCGGCAGTAGCACTGGTGGGCGCACTCGCCCTGACCGGGTGCGGCAGTGGCAGCGGCAGTGGCGCAAGCCCCAAGTCGTCCAGCAACGATGTCTGCAAGGGCGCCGAGGGGAGCGGACCCAAGGTGGCTCTGGCCTACGACGTGGGCGGACGCGGTGACCAGTCGTTCAACGACTCGGCCTACCGGGGTCTGTCCAAGGCGGTCGAGGAGCTCGACGCCACCTGTATCGAGGCCAAGGCGACCACCGACGACAACGACACCACCCGCGCCGAGCGCCTGCGGACGCTGGCCGAGGGCGGCTACAACCCCGTCATCGCGGTCGGCTACCTCTACTCACCCGCGGCGGCCAAGGTCGCAGCGGAGAACCCGGACACCAGCTTCGCCGTGATCGACGGCTACAGCACCACGATCCCGAAGGCACCGCTGGACAACCTCAGCGACCTGGTCTTCGCAGCCCACGAGGGTTCCTACCTGGTCGGCATCGCGGCGGCCCTGAAGACCGAGTCCAAGCACGTCGGCTTCGTCGGCGGCGTGCCCGGCAACGTGATCGGCCCGTTCGAGGCCGGTTTCCAGGCGGGCGTGAAGTCGGTCGACCCCAGCATCAGGATCGACGTGCAGTACCTCACCCAGGACCAGAACGACGCCGCGACGGCGTACGAGAACCCTGCCGGTGGCAAGGCTGCGGCGTCGCCGATGTACGAGGCCGGGGCTGACATCGTCTTCCAGGCAGCGGGCAAGTCGGGCCTCGGTGTCTTCCAGGCGGCAGCCGCTGCGGGTGACGGCAAGTGGGCCATCGGCGTCGACTCGGACCAGTACCTGACCGCGTCGAAGGACCAGCAGCCGCACATCCTCACCTCTGCGCTCAAGCGCATCGACACCGCCGTCTTCGACGAGGTCAAGGCGTTCAAGGAGGAGACCCTGCAGGCCGGCTTCGTCAACTACGACCTCAAGGTCGACGGCGTCGGCTACGCCAAGTCGGGTGGGTTCGTCGATGACGTCAGCGACGAGATCGACGCGGCCGCCGAGAAGATCAAGAGCGGCGAGATCGTGGTTCCCAACGATCCCAAGAAGGTCAAGTAGCTCCAAGGCGACCTGATGCCCGGCCGACGCGCTAACGTGTCGGCCGGGCATCAGTCGTGTGCAGACCTGTCCAGTGACTTTTCCCGTGGTCGTTCCCACGGGCTTGTGCAGCGGGAGGAGGGACTGTGACCACAGTCGTCGATCCACCGGCCGGGCAACCGGCTGGCGCGGCACCCGAGGCAGCCATCGAGCTGCGTGGCATCGGCAAGCGCTTCCCGGGCGTGATCGCCAACCACGACGTCGACATCACCGTCGGCCAGGGCACCATCCACGCCCTCGTGGGCGAGAACGGTGCCGGCAAGTCCACGTTGATGAAGATCCTCTACGGCGTACAGAAGCCCGACGGCGGCACGGTCAGCGTCAACGGACGGCCGGTCGGCTTCGCCTCGCCGGCAGAGGCCATCGCCGAGGGCATCGGGATGGTCTTCCAGCACTTCATGCTCGCCGACAACCTCACCGTGCTCGAGAACGTCGTGCTGGGCGCCGAGAGGCTGCACGGCATCGCCGAGGCTGCCCGCGAGGAGATCGTGCGGATCTCGTCGGCGTACGGCTTCGGGCTCGATCCCGACGAGCTCGTCGAGAGCCTCGGGGTCGGGGAGCGCCAACGGGTGGAGATCCTCAAGGTGCTCTACCGCGGCGCCCGGATCATCATCCTCGACGAGCCGACCGCGGTGCTGGTGCCGCAGGAGGTGGAGGCCCTCTTCGAGAACCTGCGTCAGCTCAAGGACCAGGGCCACACCCTGATCTTCATCTCGCACAAGCTCGACGAGGTGCTCTCGATCGCCGACGTCATCACGGTGATGCGGCGCGGCACCACGGTCGCCTCGGTCGCGCCCGACGACGTGACCCCCCGCAAGCTCGCCGAGCTGATGGTCGGAAGCGAGCTGCCCTCGCCCAGCACCGACGAGTCCACCGTCACCGACCGGGTGCTGCTCTCGGTGCGCGGCCTCGAGCTGGTCGACGCGGCCGGTCGAACCGAGCTGAGCGACATCGACTTCGACATCCACGCCGGGGAGATCCTCGGCATCGCCGGTGTCGAGGGCAACGGACAGGCCGAGCTGATCGAGACGCTCATCGGCATGCGTCAGGCCAGCGCCGGCTCGGTCAGGCTCGGCGACCAGGACATCACCGACTGGTCCACCCGCAGGCGCCGCGAGGTCGGCATCGGCTACATCCCCGAGGACCGGCAGCGGCACGGTCTGCTGCTCGACGCTCCGCTGTGGGAGAACCGCATCCTCGGCCACCAGACCCGGCCGCCGTCGGTCAAGGGCAGCTGGCTCGACATCGGCGGCGCACGGACGGACTCCGAGCGGATCGTGGCGGCGTACGACGTCCGCACGCCGGGCATCGACACCACCGCCCGCGCGCTCTCGGGCGGCAACCAGCAGAAGTTCCTCGTCGGCCGCGAGATGAGTGGTGACCCCGTGCTGCTGATGGCGGCCCACCCGACCCGAGGCGTGGACGTCGGCGCGCAGGCGCAGATCTGGGGCCACATCAAGCAGGCCCGTCGCGAGGGACTGGCCGTCCTGCTGATCTCTGCGGACCTCGACGAGCTGATCGGCCTCGCCGACTCCATCCAGGTGCTGCTCCGCGGCAGGCTGGTCGGCACCTTCGACCCGCAGACGGTCACACCGGCCCAGCTGGGATCGGCGATGACCGGGGCAGGGGAGGCACGATGACCCTGGCTCGACGCCTCGCCATGCCCCTTGCCGGGCCCGTGCTGGCACTGATGGTCGCCTCGATCATCGCCAGCCTGGTGCTGCTGATCAGCGGCGACGACCTGGGCGGCTTCTGGAGCGTGATGTTCTCCATGCCCGCGCACCGCAACCTGGTCAGCATCCTCAACCAGACTGCGATCCTCTACCTCGCCGGGGTGGCCGCGGCCATCGGCTTCCGGATGAACCTGTTCAACATCGGGGTGGAGGGCCAGTACCGCCTGGCCGGTTTCGCTGCCGGCGCGTTCGCGGGCCAGGCTTGGCTGCCCGGTCCGCTGAACACCATCGGCGCGATCCTGGTCGCCATGGTGACCGGAGCCCTGTGGGCCGGTCTCGCCGGCATCCTGCGCACCACCCGAGGGGTCAGCGAGGTCATCTCCACGATCATGCTCAACGCCATCGCCGGGTCGCTGATCGGCTACGGGATGAGCCGCGTAGGTGTGAACAACGGCAACGCGATCAACACCAAGTCGATGCCGGAGGGAACGCGCGTCGGCACGATCACGATCTTCGAGGACAGCCCGAACCAGCTCTACGGACTCGCGTTGCTGGCGGTCGTCGTGGGAGTCGGGTTCTGGGTGCTGCTGAGCCGGACCCGGTTCGGCTTCGACCTGCGCGCCGCGGGCGCCTCGGAGAGCGCCGCCGTCGCCAGCGGGGTGAGCGTGAAGAAGATGATCGTGCTCTCGATGCTGCTCTCCGGCGCCGTCGCCGGGCTGGTGGGCCTGCCGGTGATGTTCTCCGACTCCTTCAACTACGGCTCCTCCTTCCAGACCGGGCTCGGGTTCACCGGCATCGCCGTCGCCCTCCTCGGACGCAACCACCCCGTCGGCATCGCCTTCGGCGCGCTGATCTTCGCCTTCCTCTCCGAGCAGGCCACCCTGCTCAACATCCTCGCCGGCATCTCCCCGGACATCATCGCGGTGACCCAGGGCGTGATCGTGATGGCGGTGGTGATCGCCTACGAGGTCGTACGCCGCTACTCCGCGCGCCTGGAACAGGCCCAGGTGGCGGCCCAGCTCGACCGGCGCCCGGCCCCGGCGGACCCCGACGAGGTGAGCGCATGAGCCTGACCACCGACCAGCAGCACCGAGAAGTCGGTCGCTCCCGAGCGACGCGCCCGGCGCTGGCGGTTCGCCGCCTACCTCTTCGGCGGCTTCGTCGTGCTGTCGCTGGTCCGGGTGATCAGCGGAGCCGAGCAGCTGACCTCCTCGGGCACGCTGGCGATCACGCTGACCGCCGCCATGCCGATCGCGCTCGCCGCACTCGGAGGCCTCTGGTCCGAACGAGCCGGCGTGGTGAACATCGGGCTCGAGGGCATGATGATCATGGGCACCCTGGGCGCGGGCTACTTCGGCTACAACTACGGCGTGCTCGCCGGCGTCCTGGGCGCGACCGCACTGGGCATGCTGGGCGGCGCGCTGCACGCGCTGGCGACGGTGATCGTCGGCGTCGACCACATCGTCTCAGGCGTCGCGATCAACATCATCGCCCTCGGTGTCGCGGGCTTCCTGGCCGAGGCGTGGTTCTCCGGCCTCGAGGGCGGTGGACCGACCCAGTCGCCGCCCCTGCCCACCCCCTGGTCGATCAACATCTCCTTCATCTCCGAACCGGCCAACGCTCTCGAGAGCAAGCACTGGTTCCTGCTCAGCGACCTGGCGTCGGTCGTGGAGATGCTCACCAGGAACCTGTCCTCGCTGGTCATCCTCGGGATCCTGCTGATCATCGGCAGCTACTGGGCACTGTGGCGCACCCGGTTCGGCCTGCGTCTCCGGTCGTGCGGCGAGGCGCCCGCGGCTGCCGAGTCGCTCGGGGTGAACGTCTACCGCTACAAGATCATCGCCGTGGTGATCTCCGGCGGCCTGGCCGGGCTGGGCGGTGCCGTGCTGGCGATGGTGCTCTCATCGGGCTTCCAGGTCGGGCAGACGAACGGGCGCGGCTACATCGGCCTCGCCGCGATGATCTTCGGCAACTGGCGACCGACCGGGCTGTTCATGGGCTCGACCCTGTTCGGCTACACCCAGGCGCTGCCGTTCCGGGAGGGAACCGTCTCGGTGCACGCACTGCTGCTGTTCATCGCGGCGCTGCTGCTGGCCGTCGGCGATCTACCAGACGGTGCGGCGGGCTCGGTTCCAGGCGATCGCCGCCTTCGCCTTCGCGGCGATCTTCCTGGGCTGGTACCTCTCCACCGACATCGTTCCGCGCCAGTTCACCACCATGGCGCCGTTCGTCACGACGCTGCTGGTCCTCGCGCTTGCCTCGCAACGGTTGCGCATGCCCGCGGCCGACGGGCAGATCTACCGCAAGGGCTCGGCGGGATGAGCGCGTCGGCGGAGTTCGACTGGGACGCGCTCAAGGCCCGCGCCGTCGAGGCGGCGACGCACGCCTACGCGCCGTACTCCTCCTTCCCGGTGGGTGCCGCAGCCAGGGTCGAGGACGGGCGGGTCGTGGTCGGCTGCAACGTGGAGAACGCCGCCTACGGGGTGGCGCTGTGCGCCGAGTGCGGCATGGTCTCGCAGCTGCACATCACCGGCGGCGGTCGGCTGACCCACGCCGTCTGCGTCAACGGCCGCTCCGAGGTGATCATGCCGTGCGGTCGCTGTCGTCAGCTGCTGATGGAGAACGGCGGGCCGGAGCTGCTGGTGATGACCGTGACCGGCGTACGCCGGATGGACGAGGTGCTGCCGGATGCGTTCGGCCCCCACGACCTCGATTGACCTGACCGCACCCGACGTCGTCGCGGACCCCTACCCGCACTTCGCCGCCGAGCGCCGCCAGCACGAGGTCGCCTGGCACGAGCCGAGCCAGAGCTGGTTGGCCTTCTCGCACGCCGCGGTCGGCTCCGTGCTGCGCAACCGAGCGCTGGCCCGGCTCTGGCACGACCGCGAGCCCGCCGGCTACCTCGAGCCGTTCAACCTGCTGCACCGCAACCAGATGATGGAGAACGAGCCGCCCGAGCACACCCGGTTGCGACGCGCGGTCGCGGGGGCGTTCAACCGCGGCCACGTCGAGCGGCTGCGTCCGCGGGTGCAGTCGCTGGCGGACTCGCTGCTGGCGGAAGTGGACCCCACCGGCTTCGACGTGATCGCCGAGTACGCCGAGCCGCTGCCCGTCCTGGTCATCGCCGAGCTGGTCGGTCTGGACGGCGCCGACGTGCCGCCCTGCGCGCCTGGTCGCAGGCCATCGTGGCGATGTACGAACCGGCCCCGTCGACCGAGGTGGTGGACGCGGCCGTCGCTCGCCGCGGACGAGTTCGCCGACCACGTGCGAGCACACCTGGATCGGCGCCGAGCCTCTCCTGCCGCCGACCTGACCACCGACCTGCTGGCTGCGGGACTGAGCGACGACGAGCTGGTGGCCGCCGTGGTGCTGCTGCTCAACGCCGGGCACGAGGCGTCGGTGAACGTGTTCGGCAACGGGCTGGTCGCCCTGCTCGCCCGCGAACGCCTGCCCGCGGACGTCGGGGCGACCGTGGTCGAGGAGATGCTGCGCTTCGACTCCGCGCTCCAGCTCTTCGAGCGCACCGCGACCGACGTCGGTGACGGTCGGCGGCGTCGTGGTCGAGAAGGGGCAACGGGTCGCGGCCCTGCTCGGCTCCGCCAACCGGGACCCCGCCGTGTTCGCCGACCCCGACCGTTTCGAGGGGACTCGAGACCCCAACCCGCACCTCGCCTTCGGCGCGGGGCTGCACTTCTGCCTGGGCGCCCCGCTCGCCCGGATGGAGCTGCTGGTCGCGCTCGCGGCGCTGTCGCGGCGCTTCCCGCTCCTGGCACTGAGCAGTGCCCCGGAGAGCCGTGGGACCTTCGTGCTCCGGGGCTTCCGTAGGGTCAGGGTCCACGGCGGAGGGGGAGAGCACTGATGGCACTGCACGACGCGGTCGAGGTGATCGTCGCGAAGAGGGACGGCGCGGAGCTCAGCCGACAGCCAGATCGACTGGGTGCTGGACGCCTACACCCGCGGCGAGGTGGCCGACGAGCAGATGTCGGCGCTCGCGATGGCGATCCTGCTCAACGGGATGAGTCACCGCGAGATCTCACGCTGGACCGACGCGATGATCGCCAGCGGGGAGCGGATGGACTTCTCCTCGCTGTCACGACCGACCGCCGACAAGCACTCCACCGGCGGCGTCGGGGACAAGATCACGCTGCCGCTCGCGCCGTTGGTCGCCGCCTGCGGGGTCGCGGTCCCGCAGCTCTCGGGGCGCGGACTGGGGCACACCGGCGGGACGCTCGACAAGCTGGAGTCGATCCCGGGGTGGCAGGCCTCGCTGTCCAACGAGGCGATGCTGGCTCAGCTCGAGGACGTGGGCGCGGTGATCTGCGCGGCGGGCTCGGGGCTGGCGCCGGCGGACAAGAAGCTCTACGCGCTGCGCGACGTCACCGGCACCGTGGAGGCGATTCCGCTGATCGCCTCCTCGATCATGAGCAAGAAGATCGCCGAGGGCACCGGTGCGCTCGTCCTGGACGTGAAGGTCGGCACCGGCGCGTTCATGAAGGACCTGCCCCGGGCGCGTGAGCTCGCGCAGACCATGGTGGCGCTCGGCAAGCACGCGGGGGTCACCACGGTGGCGCTGCTCACCGACATGTCGACCCCCTTGGGGCGGACGGCAGGCAACGCCCTCGAGGTCCGGGAGTCGGTCGAGGTGCTCGAGGGTGGCGGGCCGGCCGATGTGGTCGAGCTCACCGTCGCCCTGGCTCGCGAGATGCTCGACGGTGCCGGCCGTGACGACGTGGATCCCGCCGAGACGTGCTCGCGTCAGGTCGCGCGATGGACGCGTGGCGCGCGATGATCGCGGCGCAGGGCGGTGATCCCGTCGGCTCCGTCTGTCCCGGGCCACGGAGACGTTGGTGGTGCGAGGCGCCCAGCTCTGGTGTGCTCACCCGCCTGGACGCGATGGCCGTCGGCATGGCCGCCTGGCGACTCGGTGCCGGGCGCGCCCAGCAGGGCGCGGCCGTTCAGGCCGGCGCCGGCGTGGAGTGGCACGCCCGTCCAGGAGACGAGGTGACCTCGGGCCAGCCGTTGCTGACCTCTGCACACCGACGAGGCGGAGCGGTTCGAACGCGCGCGCTCGAGTCACTCGAGGGCGGCTACGACATCGCCCCCAGCGGCACGGCGTACGACCCGACTCCGCTCGTGCTGGACCGGATCTCCTGACCCAGCCGACTCAGACGTACGTCGTGACCTCACCGGCCATGATGGTCGACCCCACCGGAGGCGAAGTTGGCCAGGTCCTGCTGCACCGCCTGTCCGTGCAGCGGTGGAGAGGCTGGCTTCCATGGTGTCGCGGTCGGCGAACTGCAAGCATGGCGACCAGGTAGGCACTCGGGGTCGAGCCGTCCGGCGGCGTGTCCGGCTTGGTGCTGGCATAGGCCTGCAGGTCCGGGATCTTCGTCGCCAGGGCAGAGTGCGTCTGCTCGTAGTGGGCGTCGAAGGCCGCCGGGTCCTCGGGCTGGTTGTAGACCACGGTGAGCTGGTAGGACATCTAAATCTCCTGCTGGGGGTACGTTGGGAGAGAACTATTCAGGTCTCAAGCAGAGGGGCTCCGGACTGTTCGGCATCCCGAGGCTCCAGACCTCGGCCCGGGATCGTCCCGGTCACGCTGCCCTCGCCCAGGGTAGGGGAAGCCTGGGCGCGCACGGCACTACGTCTCGTCGGCGCCTCCCCTCACCTCCGCTCCCTCCACCTCGACGGCCGGCGCGCTCACGTGCGTCTGCTGAAGGTGAGGGTGTGGTCGGGGTGTTCGGTGTGGTGGTAGCTGGGGTCGTGGATGCGTTGGTGGTGCCAGTGGCACAGCGGGGTTGCGTTGTCGAGGTCGCTTCTGCCGGTGGGGTGCCAGGGGTCTCGGTGGTGGAGCTCGCACCAGGCGTAGGGGCGTTGGCAGCCCGCGGCGGCGCAGGTCTGGTGGTGGAGGCCGATCGCGAGTCGTTGGGGTTCGGTGAAGAGTCGGCTTTCGCGGCCGAGGTCCAGGGTGAGGGAGGGTCGGCCGAGGACGGCGGGGATGATGCCGGCGGTGCAGGCCAGGCGGCGGGCTTCGCCGGCGGTGAGGGGGTGCCCGGTGTCGAGGCCGGCGGTCTTCAGCGCGCCTTGGAGGACGGTGTGGTCGAGGGTGACCACGATGGTGGCGGCGGTCTTGGGGTGCAGGTGGTCGGTGGGCAGGTGCTCGAGGAGCTCGGCGAACGCGAGTCCGCGGCGGTGCCGCCAGTCGAAGCCTGGGGTCTCGACTGATCGCTCGCTGGCGCTCGCTGCTCGACCACCGTGGTGGTCGAGCCCGTGTCGGTGGGCGTGCCGGGTCGTGCCTGGCATGCGTCGTGGTGCGGTGAGGGTGTCGATGATCTTGCTCAGGATGGCTGCGGCGAGGGTGGGGACGGTGAAGTGTCCGGTGACGGTGCCGTCGTGGTTGTCGTGGACGGTCAGGGAGCATCTGGCGTGGGCGGCTTGTTCTTCGGTGTGCAGGAGCTGGTTCTCGTGGGCGTCGACGGCGACCTGGTCGGGTTCGATCTCCTCGATGGCGCGGCGGGCGTAGCGGCGTAGCTGGTCGGGGTCGAACCGTTGGGCTTGGGCGACCAGCGCGGTCTCCACGCTTTGGCGTTGGGTGTCGCTGACCCCAGTGGGGAGCTGGTCGGCGGCGTGCAGGATCACCGCAGCGTGTGCGGGGGAGACCAGTCCGGCGTCGAGGGCCTGAGCAGTGGGCTCGTGGCCGGCCTGCAGGTCAGTGGCGAGGCGCACCTCGCGGGCGGCGGTGGTGCGGGTGGTGCGGGTGTGGGCGGCGGTCCAGGCCTCGGTGCCGGTGTACCCGGCCGCCTGCGCGGCGCCAGCGGTGTCGGCGGCGGCGACCAGGCGCAGCTTGACCGCTTCCAGCCGCCGGCCCAGCCGTTCCAGGGCCCGCAACGCGACCGCGTGCTCTCCGCCGGGCAGCGGGGTCGCGGCTGCGAGGAGCATCTGGTCCAGCCTCGCGTCGATCTCGACGGCACCGGCGAGCACCGGGTGTGCGGTGTGGTGGTGGTCGAGGAGGGTAGCCATGGATACATTGTCACTCGAACAGGTGTTCGAGTCAAGAGGTCAGTTCAGGTTGTGGACATTCGCTTGAGTTCAACCGGCTGTTGCAACGAGCCTCTGGTTGAGGACCTTGGCTGGAGTCTGCCATTCCAGGGTCTTGCGGGGTCGGGTGTTGAGTCGTAGGGCGACGTCGTCGCACTCGGTCTGGGTCAGCGCGCGGAGGTCGGCGCCCTTGGGCCAGTACTGGCGCAGGAGCCCGTTGGTGTTCTCGTTGCTGCCGCGTTGCCAGGGCGACTGGGGGTCGCAGAAGTAGATCGGCAGGTCGGTCTCGGTCTTGAACCGGGCGTGCTGGGCCATCTCGGAGCCGCGGTCCCAGGTGATCGACTTGCGCAGGCTCAGCGGCAGGGTGGCGATCATCTCGGCCAGGCTCATCCGGGTCAGCTCGGCGGTGTGGCGGCCCGGGAGCGGGGCCAGCAGCACGAACCGGCTGGAGCGTTCGACCAGGGTGATCACCGCGCCCTTGCCGGTGCCACCCAGGATCAGGTCGCCCTCCCAGTGCCCGGGCACGGCCCGGTCCTCGGCCTCGGCCGGGCGCGCGGAGATCCGGATGTCCTCGGTGATCCCCAAGGTGACCCGTTTCGCCCCACCGGTCTGGGCTTTGCGCCTGGTCCGTTGGCTGCGCAGGTGCGCGGTCAGCTCGCGCTTGAGCGTCGCCCTTGGTCTGCACGAACAGCGACTGGTAGATCGTCTCGTGGCTCACGCGCATCATCGGATCATCGGGGAACTCGATCGGCAACGCCGCCGCGATCTGCTCCGGGGACCAGTCGGCTCGCAGCCACTCCCAGACCTGCTCACGCAGCGGCCCGTGATCGAGGCGAAGATCCTTCGGCCGGCGCGACTTGTGCTCGGCATAGCGATGCGCCCGCTCGGCGTCATAGACCCGCCGATAGCCCAGCCCCGCCACCGCGCGCGGTGCGCGCCTTCGGCGACCGCGACCCAGGCGCCGAGGAACTCCGCGCCAACTCACGCGAGACCGTCGACTTGTGCTTGCCGATGATCGAGGCGATCTGGCCTTGAGTCCAGCCCGATCCGATACGACCTCTCAATCGTGCGACGCTGCTCGACCGTCAACCGTGCACCTGGCATCTGTTGGCACCTCCACGCGGATCATTCAT
The DNA here is from genome assembly GCA_963812235.1 of uncultured Actinomycetota bacterium. Lineage (GTDB taxonomy): Bacteria > Actinomycetota > Actinomycetes > Propionibacteriales > Nocardioidaceae > Marmoricola. Next base: position 212,778 of record CAWEUP010000019.1, read on the forward strand.
GGAGTTGCAACAGCCGCTTGAATTCGCCCTCCTTGAGTTCAACCGGATGTGGCAGCTGCGAACGTGGATGTCACCTGGCCAGGTGCCGTCCTGGGGGAGCGTCGCAGTGGCCTGCGGCGTTGAGCGGTTGTGGTCTCGGCGTACGACCGGGGTTGGGTTCGGCGTGCGGGGTGTGGTCTCGGCTGATCGCTCGCTTCGCTCGCTGCTCGACCACCGGGGCTGGCTCGCTTCGCTGCTCGACCACCGAGGTCGGCGTACGGGGTGTGGTCTCGGCTGTCGCTCGCTTCGCTCGCTGCTCGACCACCGACGGACTGCTCGACCACCGGGGGACTGCTCGACCACCGGGGACTGCTCGACCTCCGACGGACTGCTCGACCACGGACTGTGCTCGCCGAGCACGGGGTGGTCAGGGGAGGAGGAGGACTACTGTCTCGGCTACGCAGGCGGGCTTGTCCTGGCCTTCGATCTCGATGACGTACTTCACCGTGAGCTGCTTGCCGGTGGGGAGGTCGGTGACGTCGCCGATGGTCACCTTGGCGCGCACCTTGGAGCCGACCCGCACGGGGTTGGGGAAGCGCACCTTGTTGACCCCGTAGTTGAGCTTCGCGCCGGGGGTCTCCAGGCCGAAGACCTGGCTGCCCAGCCACGGCACGAGGGACAGGGTGAGGTAGCCGTGGGCGATGGTGCCGCCGAAGGGACCCTCCTTGGACCTCTCGACGTCGACATGGATCCACTGGTGGTCGCCGGTCGCGTCCGCGAACCGGTCGACGCGCTCCTGGGTGATCTCCACCCAGTCCGTGGTGCCGATCTCCTCACCGGTGGCGGCTTCGATCTCCTCGAAGGTGCTGAACACGCGCATGACCCACGCTCCTCGTGACCTGGCCCTGTCAGGGTGTTGGATGACGACGTGCCCGAACCTACCTCGCTGACCCCCGAACTGATCAGGGCCGTGCCCAAGGTGCTGCTCCACGACCACCTCGACGGAGGTCTGCGCCCCGCGACCATCGTCGACCTGGCCGGCGAGGTGGGGCACCCGCTGCCCGCCTCCGAGCCCGAGGCGCTGGGACGGTGGTTCGCGGAGTCCGCGGACAGCGGCTCGCTGGAGCGCTACCTGGAGACCTTCGACCACACCGTCGCGGTGATGCAGCGGGCCGACCACCTCAGCCGGGTGGCGCGTGAGTGCGTGGAGGACCTGGCCGCCGACGGGGTGGTGTACGCCGAGGTCCGCTACGCCCCCGAACAGCACCTGGAGGAGGGGCTCAGCCTCGACGAGGTCGTCCGGGCGGTGCAGCTCGGCCTCGACGAGGCGATGGCGGCGACCGGCATCGTGGTCAAGCAGCTGCTCACCGCGATGCGTCACCAGGCTCGCTCGCGCGAGATCGCGGAGCTCGCCGTCTCTCACCGCGACGACGGCGTCGTCGGGTTCGACATCGCGGGTGCCGAGGCCGGCTACCCGCCCACCCGTCACCTCGACGCGTTCGAGTACCTCCAGCGGCAGAACGCCCACTTCACGATCCACGCCGGAGAGGCGTTCGGACTGCCCTCGATCTGGGAGGCCATCCAGTGGTGCGGAGCCGACCGGCTCGGCCACGGCGTCCGCATCATCGACGACATCACCGTCGACCAGGACGGGGTGCCGCACCTCGGTCGGCTCGCGCAGTACGTCCGCGACAAGCGCATCCCGCTCGAGCTCTGCCCGCACTCCAACGTCCAGACCGGGGCGGCGGCGTCGATCGCGGAGCACCCGATCGGGCTGCTCGCGCAGCTGCGCTTCCGGGTGACGGTGAACACCGACAACCGACTGATGAGCGGGACCTCGATGACCCACGAGATGTCGGCGCTCGTGGACGCGTTCGGCTGGGAGCTCGCGGACCTGCAGTGGGTCACGGTCAACGCGATGAAGTCGGCGTTCACCCACTTCGACCAGCGGCTGCGGATCATCAACGAGGTGGTCAAGCCGGGCTACGCGGCACTCGGGCTGCGCTAGACCACTCGCAGCGCTCTGGGGCCCTCAGACAGCGGCCCAGCGGCACAACGGGCCGCGGTGGGCACGCGATGGCGGGACCACACGGGGTGGGTGGCATAGCCTGAACGGAGTCTCGCCACAGGGCGGAGTCCGGAGAATGAGCACGATCAGGATCGATCTGCTCGGTGGAGTCGCAATCTCGGGAACCGACGCACCGCTACCCTCCCGCGCGGTGGCGCTTCTGGGCTACCTGGTCACCCGGACCGGGAGCCCCCAGCCACGAGGTCACCTCGCCGGACTGCTCTGGCCGGAGTCGAGCGGCACCCAGGCGCGCACCAACCTGCGGCGTGAGCTGCACCATCTGCGCGCCGCGCTGGACACGAGCGGTTGCCTCGAGGTCACGTCCTCCTCGTTGGCGTGGCACGAGAACCAGGCGGCCGAGGTCGACGTGTGCACGTTCCTGCGCGCTCGGCGCGAGGCCCTCGACACGGCTCGCGAACAGCGGCACGGGCTTCGCGGCGGCTGCCGAGCGGGCGCTGGACAGCTACGGCGGCATGTTCCTCCCCGGGTGCTACGACGAGTGGGCGCTGACCTCGCGCGAGGAGCTGCAGGCTGCCTGTGTCGACCTGTGCGACCAGGCGGCGGCGTACCACGAGCAGCGGGGCGACGTGCAGGCCGCCATCGCGCTGGAGGTACGCCGGGTCGCGCTGCAGCCGCTGGAGGAGCAGGGGTACCAGCGGTTGATGCGACTGCAGCGACTCGCGGGGGACCGGGCGGGTGCGATTCGTACGTTCCACCGGTGCGCCTCGGTGCTGGAGCAGGAGCTCGGCGTCCCGCCGGCGCCGGAGACCCAGCGTGAGGTGGACGCGCTTCTCGCCGACGCCGTCGCCCTGCCCGATCGTGCGGGGACCGGGGGAGCCACCAAGCCGATGGGTCCGGGCGCGCCCGACCTGGTCGGTCGCGAGCGGGAGCAGGGACGGCTGCGCGAGCTCTGGTCGACCTCGTCCGCTGGTAGCCGTCTGGTGCTGGTCACGGGCGAGGCAGGGATCGGGAAGACACGGCTGGTCGCCGACCTGGCTGCGGCGGTGACCCGCAGCGGTGGGGTGGTGGCGTCGGCGCGCTGCTTCGCCGCCACGACCGGCCTGCCGCTGGCGCCCGTGGCCGAGTGGTTGCGCAGCCGGCACCTGCGGCTCTCGGCCTCCCGGCTGGACCCGGTGTGGCGGGCCGAGGTGGAGCGGCTGGTGCCCGTGGGCGGCGTCGAGCCCCGCGAACCTGGTCACAGCTCTCGCGCCATGGTCGACGCCTGGCAGCGGTTGCGCTTCTTCGAGGGCTTGGCGCGGACGGTGCTGACGGTCGACCGGCCGCTCCTGCTGGTGGTCGACGACCTGCAGTGGTGTGACAACGCGACGCTGTCGTGGCTCTCGTTCCTGCTGTCGTACCCCACCACGGCACCGCTGATGGTGGTCGGCACGGCCCGGGAGGAGGAGCCGTACACCGACCGATGGCCCGACTCCCGCAAGTCGATGCAGGCGGCCGGTCAGCTGGTCACGCTCCGGCTGGGGCCGCTGTCGACCTCCGCGACCGCCGAGCTGGCGACCTTCGTCGTGGACCAGCCCCTGAGCGAGGAGCAGCTCGGGCTGGTGCACTCGGTGACCGCCGGGAACCCGTTCTACGTGATCGAGGCCCTGCGGGAGGCGAACGGGTCTCCGGGTCCGGTGGAGCCCGACGACCTGCGCGGCGTGCTGAAAGGCCGGTTCGCCCGCCTCTCCGAGCAGGCCCTGCAGGTGCTGGGCCTGGCGGCGGCCGTGGGCCGAGACTTCGACCTCGAGCTGCTGACCGAGGCGTGCGACCTCGAGCCCGACACCGTGGTCGACCTGATCGACGAGCTGTGGCGCTCGCGGATCCTGGACCAGCTCGGCAGCGGCTACGACTTCACCCACAGCCTGCTGCGGGACGCGGCGTACGACGCGGTGGCGCCGGCGCGCCGGTGGCTGCTGCACCGTCGGCTCGCGCAGGCGCTCGAGCTGCTCCGGGGCGGCCGCAGCGACGACGCCGACGCCCAGCTCGCGGAGCAGTACGACCGCAGCGGGCAGGCGGAGAGGGCCATCCCGTTCTATGACCGCGCCGCGCGGCACGCAGCCTCGGTGTTCGCGCACCCTGAGTCGGTGCGCCTGTGGGAGCGCTGTTGGGCGCTGATGGCGGGGACACCCGCGGGGCGGGGGCGCGACAGGCGTGAGCTGGCCCTGATCGAACAGCTGCTGCCGCCGCTGAACGCCTGGCGCGGGTACAGCTCCCCGGAGCTGGAGAGCTACGAGCGTCGTTCCTACGAGCTGGGCACCCGCCTCTCGCTGCTTCCGGTGCAGACCTCGGCGTCGATCGCGCTGTTCGCGACCACGTTCGTCCAGGGGCACACGAGCGAGTCGCACGGCTGGGCGCTGGAGGCGCTGGCGCTGTCCGAGCGGTGCCCCGACCTGGCAGCCCAGGCGCACATGGCGGTGGGCGGGTCCGCGTTGAGCCTCGGCAAGGTCATCGACGCCAGTGAGCACCTCGCGCGGTCCTGCGCGCTGGCGGGTGAGATGGACTCGTTGCCGATCGGCACGCGGACGAAGGTGCACGCGGGGGCGTGGGGTGCGCACGCTCTCTGGCTGCTCGGTCAGGAGGACCAGGCGCGGGTCCAGTGCGAAGACGCCGTCCGTCTCGCCGAGAGCATCGAGCACCCCTACTCGTTGGCGGTGGCGCTGTCGTACGCGGTGATGACCCACCAGATGCGAGGCGATCTCGCCGCGCTCGAGAAAGATCTGGTGGAGCTGACCGCGGTGTGCGAGCGCTATGAGTTCGCCTACTACGGCCAGTGGGCCGTGGTGCTCGCCGGGTGGTTGCGGGGTGGCGAGGCCGGGATCGAGCAGGCACGGCAGGGCATCAGGAACCTGGAGCGCGAAGGATCGTTCGCGCGGATGCCCTACTGGTTCTGGCTGCTGGCTGACCTGCACCGCAGTGCGGGTGACCGCGACGCCGCTTCGGCGACGTTGGATGCCGCGGAGTCGCTGGCGGTGCAGAACGCCGACGTGTGGTGGCTGCCCGAGGTGCTCCGCTCCCGAGCAGCACTCGACCCGTCCCCTCGTGGGACCGACTGTCTGCGCCGTGCGTCGGCGATGGCCGTCACCCACGCCAGCGCCGGTCTGCTCGCGGCGGTGTGAGGCCGACCTCTTCCAGCGCGCCGACCTCACCCGACCCTGAGCGCTCTGGCGACCACGAGTGCCCGGTCGGCGTACCAGAAGCGACCACGAGTGCCCGGTCGGCGTACTCCGGGCGAGCACGAGTGCCCGGTCGGCGTACTGGCCGGAACGCTCTGCGAACGCCTTGATTCCTAGGTTGGGGGACACCCGATCACAAGGAGCCCGTCATGACCACCATCGCCGCCTCCAACCTCTCCACCGCCTCGGTGGACGCTCTCGTCTCCGTACTGCGCGGAAGCCTCGTGCAACCGGGGGACGACGAGTACGACGAGGCGCGCGCGGTCTACAACGCGATGATCGACCGGCGTCCTGCCGCGATCGTCCGGTGCCGCGACGTCGCCGACGTGGTGGCGTGCGTGAAGTTCGCCCAGGAGAACTCGCTTCCCCTGGCGATCCGGGGCGGCGGGCACAACGCCGCCGGCCTCGGCACCTGGGACGACGCGGTGGTAGTCGACCTCTCGCCGATGCACAGCGTGACGGTCGACCCGGTCGAGGGGACCGTGCGCGTCGACGGAGGCTGCACCTGGGCCGACGTGGACCACGCCACCGTGCCGTTCGGACTGGCCGTTCCGTGCGGCTTCCTCGGCAGCACCGGCGTCGGGGGCCTGACCCTCGGTGGCGGCATGGGCTACCTGACGCGCCGTTACGGCATGACGGTCGACAACCTGCTGGGCGCCGATGTCGTCCTCGCCGACGGCACGCTGGTGCGCGCGGACGCCGAGCAGCACCCGGACCTGTTCTGGGCCCTGCGCGGTGGCGGCGGCAACTTCGGCGTGGTCACCTCGTTCACCTTCCGGGGCAACCCGGTCGGTGACCAGGGCGTCATCTACGGCGGGCCGGTCCTCTACGACCTGGCGGACACCGGTGCAGTGATGCGGTGGTACCGCGAGCTCTTGCCCAAGCTGCCCGAGGAGCTGAACGGCTGGATCGGGACGATGACCATCCCCGGCGCGGCACCCTTCCCCGAGGAGCTGTGGGGACGCAAGGCCTGCGGGATCGTGTGGTGCTACACCGGCTCGCTGGCCCGGGCCGAGGAGGTCACCGCGCCGGTGAGGGAGTTCGGGTCACCGCTCGTGGTCGGCATGCACGAGATGCCGTTCAACGTGCTGCAGGGCGCCTTCGACGGCCTCTACCCGGCAGGACTCCAGTGGTACTGGAAGGCCGACTTCTGTGAGGAGATCTCCGACGAGGCGATCGCGATCCACGAGAAGTACGCCGCGCTGCTGCCCACCGGGCACTCCACGATGCACCTCTACCCGGTCGGTGGAGCGGCTCAGCGCGTCCGGCCGCAGGACACGGCGTTCGTGCACCGCAACGGCGGCTGGTCGTCGGTCATCGTCGGCGTCGACCCCGACCCTGCGAACGTCGAGCTGATCTCCACCTGGGCGCGCGACTACTGGGAGGAGCTGCACCCGACCACCAGCATGGCGCCGTACATCAACATGATCATGCAGGAGGGGCAGGAGCGGATCGAGGCGGCGTACGGCGACAACTACGAGCGGCTCGCGCGGATCAAGCAGACCTACGACCCCGGCAACTTCTTCCACGTCAACCAGAACATCGCTCCGGCGCTGCCTCGGCAGCGCAGCGACTGACGAGCCGTCGTCGGAGGGAGTGCGGGGGGCTCCGCGCAGGTCAGGGGGGGGACTGACCGGCGCGGAGATGGCACGTCCGGGCTCAGATCCCCATCGGGTGCCAGACGGTCTTGGTCTCCATGAACGTGGTCATCCGGCTCAGGGCAGGTGTGGCCAGCAGGTCCTCGGGACCCGGGCGGCGGACCCGCTTGAGGTTCTCCGCTGCCGCGATCTCCAGGTCTCGAGCCAGGTCCGCGTCACGTACGCCGGTGAGGTCGATCCCGTTGACGTCCATGTGCGCGGCGAGCCAGGGTGCGATCTCGGCCTGCGGGCCGGTCAGGATGTTGACCACGCCGCCAGGCAGGTCGGAGGTGGCCATCACCTCGGCCACGGTGATCGCGGTCAGCGGATGCGGCTCGCTGGCGATCACCACGCAGGTGTTGCCGGCGACGATCACCGGTGCGACCACGCTGATGAGCCCGAGCAGCGGTCCGGAGGGGGCGACCACGGCGATCACTCCGCTCGGCTCGGGCGCGGTGTGGTTGAAGTACGGCCCCGCCACCGGGTTGGCGCCGCCGGTGACCTGGGCGATCTTGTCCGCCCAGCCGGCGTACCAGACCAGTCGGTCGATGGCGGCGTCGACGTAGGTGCGGGCCTTCGCGGCGGAGACGCCCTCGGTCGTGCGCAGCTCGGCCTCGAACTGGTCGCGCCGGTCCTCCATCACCTCGGCGATCCGGTAGACCACCTGCCCGCGGTTGTACGCCGTGCGGCCGGACCAGCCACCGAACGCAGCACGGGCGGCGACGACGGCGTCCCGACCGTCCTTGCGGGAGGCGTGCGCGGCGTTCGCGAGGAACTTGCCCTTGGCGTCGTTGACGACGTAGGAGCGGCCCGACTCCGAGCGCGGAAAGGCGCCGCCGATGTAGAGCTTGTAGGTCTTGCGCACGTCGAGGCGCTCGGTGGGCGGTGTCATCTGGCGACTCCAGCGTCGGTGCTGGTGGAGGCTGAGGTAGCCCTCGAGCCCGTGGCGTCCGCCCTCCCGGCCGTAGCCGGACTCCTTGTAGCCGCCGAACGGGCTGGCCGGGTCGAACTTGTTGAACGTGTTGGACCAGATCACGCCTGCTCGCAGCTGGGAGGCCATCCAGAGGATGCGCGACCCCTTGTCGGTCCAGACACCCGCGGAGAGCCCGAACGGGGTGTTGTTGGCCTTCTCGACCGCCTCCTTGGGGGTGCGGAAGGTCAGCACGGACAGCACCGGGCCGAACACCTCCTCGCGGGCGATCCGGTGGGCCTGGCTGACGCCGGTGAAGATCGTGGGCGGGAACCAGAAGCCGTGCTCGGGCAGGTCGCACGCCGGGGCCCACCGTTGTGCTCCCTCGGCCTCGCCGACGTCGGAGAGCTCGCGGATCTTGGCCAGCTGGGCGGCGGAGTTGATCGCGCCCACGTCGGTGTTCTTGTCCAGCGGGTCGCCGAGACGAAGGGTGGACATCCGCCGCTTGAGCCGCTCGAGCACCTCGTCGGCGACGGACTCCTGCACCAGCAGCCGGGACCCGGCGCAGCAGACGTGGCCCTGGTTGAAGAAGATCCCGTTGACGATCCCCTCGACGGCCTGGTCGATGGGGGCGTCGTCGAAGACGATGTTCGCCGCCTTCCCGCCGAGCTCGAGGGTGACCTTCTTCTCCGTGCCCGCGACAGCCTTGGCGATCGCGCGGCCGACGGCGGTCGAGCCGGTGAAGGCGACCTTGTCGACGTCGCCGTGGGAGACCAGCGCCTGCCCGGTCGCGCCGGCGCCGGTGATGATGTTCACCACGCCCGGCGGCAGGTCGGCCTGCTGGCAGATCTCGGCGAAGAGCAGCGCGGTCAGGGGAGTCGTCTCAGCGGGCTTGAGCACCACGGTGTTGCCGGTGGCGAGCGCGGGCGCGATCTTCCACGCCAGCATCAGGAACGGGAAGTTCCAGGGGATCACCTGGCCCGCGACACCGAGGGACCGCGGGTCCGGACCGAAGCCGGCGTGCTCGAGCTTGTCGGCCCAGCCCGCGTAGTAGAAGAAGTACGCCGCCGCCGTGGGGATGTCGACGTCGCGGGACTCCTTGATCGGCTTGCCGTTGTCGATCGACTCCAGCACCGCGATCTCGCGGGCACGCTCCTGGATGATCCGCGCGATCCGGAACAGGTACTTCCCGCGCTCGGCGCCACTCATCCGCGACCACACCCTGGTGTGGGCGCGCCGCGCGGCCTTCACGGCCGTGTCGACGTCGGCGTCGCTGGCCTCGGCGACCTCGGCGAGCACCTCCTCGGTGGAGGGCGAGATGGTCTTGAACGCCTTTCCACCACCGTCGGTGAACTCGCCGTTGATGAACAGCCCGTAGGAGGACTTGATGTCGACGACCGACCGGGACTCCGGTGCCGGTGCGTACTCGAAGAGTTCAGGCATGCTGCGGGCCCTTCAGTCGAGGGTGAAGTAGTCGGGGCCGGAGTAGCGGCCGGTGGTCATCTTGGTGCGCTGCATCAGCAGGTCGTTGAGGAGCGTGGAGGCGCCGAAGCGGAACCAGTCCGGGTCGAGCCAGTCGGGTCCGGCGACCTCGTTGACCATCACGAGGTACTTGATCGCGTCCTTCGCCGTACGGATGCCGCCGGCGGGCTTGACCCCGACCATCTGGCCGGTGGCCTCGCGGAAGTCGCGGACGGCCTCGAGCATCACCATCGTGACCGGCAGGGTCGCCGCGGGCTGGATCTTGCCGGTGGAGGTCTTGATGAAGTGGCCGCCGGCCATCATCGCCAGCCAGCTGGCTCGGCGGACGTTGTCGTAGGTCTGCAGCTCGCCGGTCTCGAAGATCACCTTCAGGTGCGCGTCGGGTCCGTCGGCTGCGAGCGCAGGCCTCGCGCACCTGGGCGATCTCCTCGTAGACCGACAGGTAGCGCCCGGAGAGGAAGGCGCCGCGGTCGATCACCATGTCGATCTCGTCGGCACCGGCGTCGACGGCGTCCTTCACGTCGGCCAGCTTGATGTCCATCGCGGCGCGGCCGCTCGGGAACGCGGTCGCCACGGCAGCGATGCGCACACCGGAGGACCCGAGGGTCTCCTTCGCGAACGGCACCATGTCGGGGTAGACGCAGACAGCGGCGACCGGGGGGCAGGTCCGGTCGGCCGGGTCGGGGCGCATCGCCTTGCTGGCCAGCGCCCGCACCTTCCCGGGAGTGTCCGAGCCCTCGAGGGTGGTCAGGTCGACCATCCGGATGGCCAGGTCCAGGGCGTAGGCCTTGGCCGTGGTCTTGATGGAGCGGGTGCCGAGGCCTGCGGCGCGCTGCTCGGCGCCGACCTGGTCGACCCCCGGCAGTCCGTGCAGGAACCGACGCAGCTCCGCGTCTGTGCCGGGGGCAGCCGGCATCGAGGTGGAGGCCGTGGTGGGGGTCATGAGGGGCATTGTCTCATTGGGTTCTCCCTGGGTCTGCTCAGCAATTGTGGAGAGACTCATGCGCTGCCCCCCCGGCGCTCGAGGAGTCGGTTGAGGATCAGGGCAGTGACCAGGATCAGTCCCGTGACGAGCTGTTGGAAATAGGAGCTGAGGCCCATCAGGTTGAACACGTTGCTCAGCACAGAGAGCAGCAGAACAGCGATGAAGGTGCCGAGTACTCCACCCTTGCCTCCGAACAGGCTGGTTCCGCCGAGAACTACGGCAGCGATCGCGCTCAGCTCCAGACCCTGTGAGGCCGTCGGTTGGCCGATGGTCAGCCGGGCGGTCAGGAGTACGCCCGACAGGGCCGCCAGCATGCCGGACACGGCAAAGGCCCCGGTCTGCACCCACTTCACCGGAAGTCCGGAGAGACGAGCAGCATCGGGATTGCTGCCCGAGGCGTACACGTACTCCCCGACAGCGGTTCCGCGCAGAAGCACCGCCGCAAGGATCGTCACGAGGATGAAGATGATCCCGACGACCGGGATCCCTGCCACGCGGCCGGCCCCCAGCCAGTTCAGGCCGTCCGGGATGGAGCCGGTCGTAGGTGTGCCGTCCGTCGTCAAGTAGGTGATGCCGCGGATGCTGGTCAGTCCCGCAAGCGTGACCATGAACGATGGAAGGCTGAGAAAGGCGCTCAAGCCACCCATCAGCGCTCCAAGCACGATCCCCAAGCCCAGCGTGACTACCAGAGCCAGCGGCCAGGCCCACCCAGCGCCGATCAGCAGCGCCACCACCATTCCGGCAAGCGCCGCCGTACTTCCCACTGAGAGGTCGATGCCGGCGGTGAGCACGACGACGGTCATGCCGATCGCGACGATGCCCACCAGGCTGGACTGCTGGAGGAGGTTGCTGATGTTGCGAGTGGAGAGGAACTCCGGCGCCACCAGGCTGGCGACCGCGAAGACGACGACGAAGACGATGAGCAGGTTGAACTTCACCAGAATCTGCTGCCTGCCGAGGCGTTCGCGCAGGCCGGGCCCCTGACCTGGACTGTCGGCCGTCGATTCAGTCGCGACCGTTCGGGAGGTGGTGCTCATCAGCTTGCCCTTCCTGTGACGACCGCACGAGCGATCTCTTCCTCGGAGATGGTGCGGGGGTCGAACTGTGCGATGTTGCGGCCTTCGAACATCACGTGGACGACGTCGGCGTTGAGGCACAGCTCGTTGAGCTCGCTGCTGGCCATCAGCACTGCGGCACCGCCCTCGGCGAGCGCTCGCACCTGGCGGTACAGCTCTTCCTTGGCGCCGATGTCGATGCCTCGGGTCGGTTCGTCAAGGAGCAGCACCTCGACTCCGCGGGTGAGCCACTTGGCCAGAACGACCTTCTGCTGGTTTCCGCCGGAGAGCTGACCGACGGGCTGGTCGAGGCTGGCATATTTGACGGCCAGGTCCTTCAGCGGCATGGCTGTCGCCAGACGCGCCCGACGTGCGGGCATCAGGGACCAGGGCTTGATCGTCGCCAGCCCCGCATTGCGCACGACCGAGAGCTCACGGAGCAGGCCTTCGCCCTTGCGGTCTTCGGGCACCAGTCCGATGCCTGAGCGCACGGCCTGGGCCGGCGACGAGGGCGAGTAGGGCGCCCCGTCGATGCGCGCAGTGACGTGGGCATTGGGCTGGCTGCCGAACAGGGCGCGCAGCAGCGTGGTCCGGCCGGCGCCACCAAGCCCAGCGAGGCCCACCACCTCTCCGGGCCGGACGTCGATGTCGCGTACGTCGAGCAGGCCCGGGATCTCTACTCGGTCTATCGAGAGCCGGGGCGCTCGGTCGTCGAAGGAGACGTTCTCGCGAATCGTCGAAGTCGGGCGGTGCCCGATCATGGCCGTGACGAGCTCGTCGACATTGGTCTCGGCGAGCTCGAAAGTGGCCACGGTACGTCCATCGCGGAGCACGGTCGCGCGGTCGCCGATCTGGAGCACCTCATCGAGCCGGTGCGAGATGTAGATGACCGAGCGCCCTTCGGCAGCAAGCCGACGGATCAGGTCGAAGACGACAGGCAGGTCGTGCTCGGTCAGGGTGGCCGAGGGCTCGTCCATGACGATCACTCGGGCGTCGGCCACCACAGCCTTGGCGATGGCAGCCAGCTGCTGGCTGCCGACGCTGAGCTCACGCACCAGCGTGGTCGGTGCGAATCGACCGCCAACGAGGTTGATCGCCTGCTGCGCGGCCCGGTTGCGCGCCCTCCGGCGTACGAACCCGGCCGTGGCAGGTGCCCTGCCGAGGAAGAGGTTCTGGGCGACGGTGAGGTCCGGCACGAGGTCGAGCTCCTGGTAGATCACACTGATTCCGGCCGCCATCGCGGCATGCGGAGTCGTGTAGCGCTGCTCCTCGCCTTCGAGCGAGATCGTGCCGGCGTCGGGGCGGTAAGCGCCCGCAAGCACCTTCATCAGGGTGCTCTTGCCAGCCCCGTTCTCGCCGAGCAAGCAGTGAACCTCGCCGGCGGCAACCTCGAGACGGGCGCCGTCCAGAGCGCGGGTGCCTGGGAACGACTTCTCGATGCCGCCCATCACGAGGATTGGTGTGTTCTTCCCACTCATCGGTCCTCCAGCAGCTTCTCGGCGATGTCTTGGTCCACGACGAGAACTCTGCACAGGCCGCTCACCGCTGCAGCGCGCGCGATCCCCGCCTTGGCCGGCGAGGTCGCGATCGCGACAGTCAGCTTCGCGGCGCGCAGGTCGTCGAGGGCAAGCGCCATCGTGCGCTCGCTGAGGTCCTCATCGACTTCGCGTCCCTCAGAGTCGATGAAGCGGCCGAGGATGTCGCCCACTGCGCCGGACTTCTGCAGCCTGCGCACGTCCTTCACCGAGATGTGACCCGACTCCACCAGCACCGAGCGAGGGCTCAGAGCGCCAAGAGAGAACAGCATGACGTCGGCTCCGCGTCCCGCGTCGAGTACTCGGGAGAGAGCCGGGTCCGAGCTGATCGCACGGCGGGTGGCAGCCTGCTCCAGGATCGCAGGCGAGTGCAGTATCGAGACGCTCCCGCCCGCCCTACGCGCGATCTCTGTCGCCACGTCGGCAGTGGAGCGGGGACTCTGCGAGCGGCTCAGAGCGCCGTTGATCTGAACCACGTGCAAGTCGCGTGCCCAGCCGGGTGGGAGGTTCTCAGCCAGCGCGTCGAGCGTGTGACCCCACGAAACCCCGATCGTCGACGGTGCGGGACGCAGATCGCTGACGAACTCGGCAGCAGCAACAGCAGCGGCCACCATCTGAGCCTCGGCATTCGCGATCGTGGGCACCACCACGGCCTGGGTCAGTCCGAAGGCGACTTGAAGGCGTTCCTCGAGGTCGTGGACACGCGCCAGTGGGTGCCGGATCTCGATCCGGACGATGCCACGCTCCTTGGCGTCCTCCAGGAGGCGGCCCACCTTCCAGCGGGTCAGGAGGAGCTTGCTCGCTATCTGGCCTTGCGTCAGGTCCTGCTCGTAGTAGAGCTGAGCGACACGGAGCATCGCCTGGTTGTGCTCGTCACTGTCCGACCTCATGGCTCTCGTGCCTCGGGCTCGCTCAAGTCGTGGAAGGTGGAGGTCAGGAGCTCCGTTGTCTGTAGGTATCGCCCGTAACCACTCTGGTAGGCCGTGGCGTGCCTACCGTCCGGTTCGATGGTGTAGGTCTGAGGGCTGTACGCCGCCGCGGCGGCCCACAGGTCCGGGTAGAGGCCGGCTGCGTACGCTGCCTGGGCGGCCGCTGATCGCAGAGTGAGGTTGTCGGTCCCGACCACCTCGATGGCCCGTCCGAGCACGTCGCAAGTGACCTGCAACCAGAGCGGATTGTGGCGGATACCTCCGGAGGCGATGAGTCGATCGACCGGGATGCCAATATCTGTCCATGAGTCGACCACGCTGCGCGTGCCGTAGGCGATCGCCTCGACAGTGGCGCGATAGATCTCTGCACGGGTGGTGCTCAGGCTCATCCCGGCGAAGGCCCCCCTCAGTCGAGCGTCGCGGTAGGGCGTGCGGTTTCCCATGAAGTAGTCGAGCGCGACCAAGCCGTGTCCCGCGGCCTGAATGGCGCTCGCGTCGGCGATGAGTTGCGGGCCCTGCTCACGGGAGACGCCCAAGATGCGCTCGGAGAGCCAGGTCAGTGCGGACCCGGAGGACACCTGACCCCCCTCGATCAAGTAGCGGCCCGTGGTCAGGGCGTCCGGGTACGGCCCCCAGATGGTGGGGGCGAAGAGTGGCTCGTCGATCTCGGTGACGAACACGGTGGAAGTGCCGGCGACGAGGGAGACGGTGCCAGGAACGTGCTGGCCGCAGCCGATCAGCGAGACATGCGCGTCGATGCCGCCGGTCGCGACGACGGGCCGGCAGCCGAGACCGAGGCTCCTCCGCGACATCTGAGGTGACGATTCCTGCGGCATCCCCGACTGCGCGGACCGTCTGTGGCAGCTTCTCCGCGAGGTCGTCGATGCCGAGGTCGGCGTACAGGGCGTGGGCGTAGGAGCCAGTGGACGGGAGGTAGTTCGACTTGCAGACGGCGTTCATCCGCGAGCCGACCCACACTCCGGTCAGTCGCCAGGTGAGGTAGTCCACGCACTCGACGATGCGGGTGGCGGCAGCGTAGGTCTCGGGCTCGTGTGTTGCCAGCCACATGGCCTTCGGGACCAGCCACTCCACAGCATCTGCTCCACCACTCCAGCGCAGCACGTCATGGCTCGAGGCGGCCTCTGCGGTGCGAGCCGACTCGAAGGCTGCCCGAGTGTCCATCCAGAGCAGGGCGGGTCGCAGAGGTCGCCCGTCAGGTCCGAGCACCACCACTGTCGACGCAGTGGTGGCGAGCCCGATACCTGCGACCGGGCCAGCCGCACGAACCGCCGGGGAGCTGACCACGTGACGCACGGCGGTCACAGTCGCTCGCCACCATTCGTCGGGGTCCTGCTCCGCCTGCCCTGGCGCGGGGAACGTGGTCGCGTACGGCGACGAAGAATCCGCTAGGCAGCTGCCTTGGGTGTCGTACGCCGCGGCGCGGACGCCCTCGGTGCCGTAGTCGAGCGCGAGCAGGGTGGTCATCAGCTGTTCAGGTGGGGAAGGAACAAGATCTTGGAGCTGAACATGGATCGATCGGCCAGCTTCTCCATCGTCTTGGGAACATCCTTGATGGCGAGCTCGTGGGTGATCATGAACTCCCACTTCAGGGTGCCGTCCGCGAGTCGGCTCGCGGTGTTGTGCCACTCCTCCCCGGGGAATGGCGCAGAGAAGGAGTTCCACGCGCCGTGAAGGTCGATCTCGAGGCGCAGGAATCGCGCGAAGGTGGAGTCCTGCAGCGGCACTGTGGAGTTGGGTATCCCCACGAAGGTGGCCTCGCCGTGTCGCGCGACGAGTGAGACGGCCAGATCAACGGCCGGCGCAGCTCCGGCGGACTCGAAGACGATGTCATAGCCGCTGCCCGCAAGCTCACGGGCCTCCTCGACTGAAGACACCGCGTCGGTGGCTCCGGCCTCGAGAGCCATCTCCGCCTTCTCCTTCATCAGGTCGATCGAGAGCACCTCGCTTGCTCCTGCGAGCCGCGCCCACTGGATCGCGAACAACCCGATCGGGCCGGCGCCGACGACCGCTACCCGCGACCCGATCCCCAGCCGGGTGCGCCGGAGTGCATGCAGCGCGATCGCTGCTGGGTCGATCATCGCCGCCGCGCGGGGATCGAGGCCCTGGTCGACGACGAGGACATTGGTCATCGGCACAGCGCAGAACTCAGCATAGGCGCCTCCACGACGGCTGCCGAAGTAGTCGTAGTCCTCGCAGAGGCTGAAGGTTCCTTGGAGGCACGGCGCGCAGTTGAAGCAAGGGATGAGCGGCGGGACCGACACCAGTGTGCCGATGTCGATGCCAGCCCACCCCTGGGCCAAGCTCCACGACGTGGCCGGAGAACTCATGACCGCAGATGAGCGGGAGCCGGTGGGCGCCCTTCTTCATCATCCGGTCGATGTCTGATCCGCATACGCCGCACGCGGCGACCTTGACCAGTACCTCTCCCTGGACCGGGACCGGGACGGGGACGTCCTCGACGGTGATGTGTCCGGGACTATGCAGCACCGCTGCAGTCATCTGGGTCATGCGTTCCTCCGGAGAGTCGTGGGTGTGGTGCCGTGGACCGGTCAGGGCTGCTTGGCGAACAGTGTCGTGCCGGCGAGGTCGGAGGCGTTGTTCTTGTCGATCAGCGCGGTGCCGGCGTCGACGAACTCCGGGACCTGCTCGCCGTTCGCGAGCTTCTCCGCCGTTTGCACGGTGCTGGCGCCGAGAGTCTGCGGGTCATTGAATGCCGTGGCGACGAACTGGTCACCGTCAGGGATCGCCTTCACAGCCTCCATGAGGCCGTCTACGCCGAAGACCTTCACGTCAGTGCGGTTGTTCTCCTTGAGCACCTGGAGGGCGCCGAGCGCCATGTCGTCGTTGTGGGCGTACACCGCCTTGAGGTCCTTGTTGGCCTCGAGCAGGTCCTGCATCGCCGTGACGGCCTTGGCCCGGATGTAGTCGCAGTAGGGCCCCTCGACGATGCTGATCTTCGGGTTGGCCGCGGCGGCCTTGTGGAAGCCTTCGCTGCGATCGGCGGAGACCACGCCGCCCGCATCGCCCTGGATCTCGATCACCTTGCCACCGGCGTCGCCGAGGGTCGCCACCATCTGCTCTCCGACGAGCTCACCCATCTTCACGTTGTCTCTTCCGACGAACGACGCAGCGCCTTCCGCGACGGGGCGGTCGACGGTCACGACCTTGATGTCTGCTGCCTCGGCAGCCTTGATGCTCGGCGCCACACCCTTCGGGTCGACCGGGTTGATGATGAGCACGTCGATGCCGCGGGTGATCAGGTCCTGCACGTCGTTGTTCTGCTTGGTGACGTCGCCGTTGGCATCGACGAAGAGCAGCTCGTTGCCGTTCTTCTTCGCCTCAGCCTTCGCGCCCTTGCCGAGCTCGACGTAGAACGGGCTCTGCTGCGTCACCTGGCTGAATCCGATCTTCAGCCCGTCGTCGGAGCCTGCGCTGCTGCCACTGCTGCTGCTCCCGCAGGCCGTCAGTGACCCGGTCAGCGCCATGACAGCGATGGCGCCCGTCAGGATTCGTGAGTTCTTCATGTCTGGTTCGACCTCCGCGGAGATTGCCGGGCCTGCTGTGGCCCCCGTGACAGGGAGCGTGCGGCAGGGCGACGAGCCGAGGCAACACTTGTCGGCTGAATTGCTCAGATGAGCAGTCCGTCAGGTCTCTGACGGTGCAGGGAGGAGGCCGTTCTCTCGGTTGGGCCACGGGGATGTCCTTGCTCCGGGCGCACGAAAGCCCACGGACGCGTCCCTCGAGCGTCCGTGGGCCACCTCGAACCTTACGGGTCGAGACCCGGCAGGCCGGGTGTGTGCAGGGGTCAGGCGGCCAGCTCGGCCTCGACGGTGATCTCGACACCGGTCAGGGCCTTGCTCACCGGGCAGGTCTCCTTGGCGGCCGCGGCTGCCTTCTGGAAACCGTCGTCGTCGAGACCCTCGACCTCGCCGATGACCTTGAGGGCGATGCCGGTCAGCATGAAGCCGCCGTCGGGGTCCGCACCCAGGGACACCTCAGCGGTGATCTCCAGGGACTGCGGCGTGCCGCCGGCCTCGGCGACCAGGGCGGAGAGCTGCATGGCGTAGCACGAGGAGTGGGCGGCGGCGATCAGCTCCTCGGGGCTCGTCGTGCGGTCGGCGTCGTCGGCCGCACGCTTGGGGAAGGACACGTCGTAGGTGCCGACCTTGGAGCTGCTCAGCTCGACCTGGCCGGACCCGTTCTCCAGGGTGCCGTTCCAGGCTGTGCGCGCGGTGCGAGTGGGCATCAGGGTCTCCGTGACGTCGGCAGGAAAGAGGATGTGCCCAAGTGACTTGTGCACAAGATAACCGTAGACGAGGTCACGTCGGCGCGCAACCGGTCGACCCGAGAGTGGCGCAGAACAGGTGCGGAAGCGGAGCGCAACGGGCGGCGTCCCGAGCCGGGCCGGCGACGTACGTGGGTTAACGACTGTTAACTTCCGCGCGGAGCCGGGCTAGGATCGGTCGCATGACCTTCGAGCTCTCCGAGGACCACGAGCAGTTCCGACGTATCGTGCGCGACTTCGCGGAGAAGGAGATCGCTCCCCATGCCGCGCAGTGGGACCGGGACCACCACTTCCCGGTCGAGGTGGTGCAGCAGATGGGTCAGCTCGGGCTCTTCGGCCTGACCGCACCCGAGGAGTACGGCGGCGCGGACGGCGACTTCACCAGCCTGTGCGTGGCCATCGAGGAGATCGGGCGCGTCGACCAGTCGATGGGCATCACCCTGGAGGCGGCCGTCGGCCTCGGCATCAACCCGGTGCTGACCTTCGGCACCGACGAGCAGAAGGACACCTGGCTTCCGGACCTGGTCGAGGGACGGAAGCTGGCCGGCTTCGGGCTCACCGAGCCCGGTGCGGGATCGGATGCCGGGGCGACGAAGACGAAGGCCGAGCTCCGCGACGGCGAGTGGGTCGTCAACGGCAGCAAGCAGTTCATCACCAACTCCGGCTCGGAGATCACCTCGCTGGTCACGGTGACCGCCCGCACCGGTGAGACCGAGGCGGGCAAGGCCGAGATCTCCACGATCATCATCCCCGCCGACACGCCGGGCTACGTCGCCGAGAAGGCCTACGACAAGCTCGGCTGGCACGCGAGCGACACCCATCCGCTGAGCTTCAGCGACGCCAAGGTCCCCGAGGCGAACCTGCTGGGGGAGCGCGGGCGCGGCTTCGCGCAGTTCCTGGCGATCCTCGACGACGGCCGCGTGGCCATCGCGGCCCTTGCCGTGGGCTGCATCCAGGCCTGCCTGGACCTGAGCGTGCAGTACGCCGGGGAGCGCACCACCTTCGGCGTACCCATCGGACGCAAGCAGGGCGTGGCCTTCCAGATCGCCGACCTCGAGGTGATGCTGCACGCCAGCCGCCAGCTGACCTACCGCGCGGCGTGGATGAAGGACTCGATGAAGGACGGCTCGGGTGCCTCGATGAAGGACTACAAGCACGCTGCCGCGATCGCGAAGCTCTACGCCACCGAGTCCGCGGTCACCGCCACCCGGATCGCCACGCAGGTCTTCGGTGGCTACGGGTTCATGGAGGAGTACGCCGTCGCCAGGTTCTATCGCGACGCCAAGGTGCTCGAGATCGGCGAGGGGACCTCGGAGGTCCAGCGCATGCTGATCGCGCGCGGTCTCGGCCTGCCGGTCGAGTGACCTCCGACCCGTTGATGGGCGACGGCACGTCGGGCGAGGACTACGCGCACCGCCTGCAGGCCAAGCAGCAGGTCTGGTGGAAGAAGGCGCTGCGAGTCCAGGCGCCGTACCAGTGGAACCTGCGCCGTCAGCATCTCGGCCGCACCCTCGACGTCGGCTGCGGCATCGGGCGCAACCTGGAGACCCTCGCTGCGGGATCGGTCGGTGTCGACCACAACGCCCATGCCGTCGAGGTCGCTCGTGAGCGAGGCGTCACCGCCCTGAGCGTCGCCGAGTGGGAGACCAGCGCGCTGCGCGTCCCGGAGAGCTTCGACGGGATGCTGGTCGCGCACGTGGTCGAGCACATGAGTGCCGCGGAGGGGGTCTCCCTGCTGCGTGAGTACCTGCCCTACCTGCGTCCCGGCGGCAAGGTGTTCATCGTCTGCCCGCAGGAGCGCGGGTACGCCAGCGACCCGACGCACGTGAACTTCGTGACCGGCGACGACCTGGTCGCGCTGGCGCTCGAGGTGGGCCTGCAACCGGAGCCCTGGTTCAGCTTCCCGTTCCCGCGGTGGGCCGGAAAGCCGTTCGTCTACAACGAGTTCTGCCTGCTGGCGCGCAAACCTCGCTGAGCACCGCTGCTGACTACGCGATCGAGGCTGACTGCGCTCAGCGTCTCGCCGCCGAGGAGTCCGGCGCGTGCATCCGCCGCCCGAGGTAGAGGTAGACCAGCCGACGCTGGAAAGCACGCAGGGTGGCGCGCGCGTTGCCGAGTCGCACGTCACGCGGACTCAGCAGTCCCGGCACCATCTCCGCGATCTGGCGGTGCATCTCGGCAGCCGACCCGGCCTGCTCGCGAGCCAGGGAGACGCTCCACTGGGTCGAGCTGATCCGGAACGAGGCCACGGTCTCCGGGGTCGTCACCAGGTCGCCGCGCAGCAGCACCCTGGAGTAGGTCGCCTGGTCGATCAGGTAGCCCGGGTTCCCGTGCCAGCCGCCGGCGTCGGCGAGCGTCGTACGGCGCAGCAGGACGCAGCAGGGCTCACCGAAGATGTTGGCGCCGCGAACGACCGACCGCCGGATCGCCGCGGGCCCGGTGACCCGGCCCGACAGCCCGCCGAGACCGTGCCTGCGGACCACCGGCACGGCCGACGCGTCCACGATGTCGCGAGCCGAGGCCACCATCACCACACCGTCGTCGTGCGCGTCGAAGGCCGCCACCTGCGTGGCGAGGGAGTCGGGCGTCAGCAGGTCGTCCCCGCAGACGAGCTTGACCAGCTCGCCGCGCGCCTCGTCGGTCACGCGGTTCCAGTTGCGCTCGGCGCCGCCGCCTGCGGGAGTCCGGAGCAGGCGGACCCGGGGGTCGTCGGCGAAGTCCTGGAGGAGGTCCCAGGTGCGGTCGGTGGAGCTGTGGTCGGCCACCACCAGCTCGAAGTCCGGATAGCTCTGGGCGAGCACCGACTGCATCGTCGCGCGGATGTAGTGCTCGTTCTGGAAGGCCGGGACCACCACCGAGACGCGCGGCGCCCGTTCCATGCATCACCCTCCCCGCCGGCAGATCGTGACTATAGTCGGGCGCGTGCCAGCCGATCACGCGTCACCCGCGGGCGAGCACCTCGTCTCGGTCGTCATTCCGATCTACCAGGCCGAACGCCGGCTGCCGGCGGTCGTCGCCGAGCTCGTCGCGTTCACCGAGCAGGTGGAGACGCCGAACGGAGTGCCGTTCCGGGTCGCCGAGGTGCTGCTCGTCCACGACTGCGGCCCCGACGACTCCGCCCGCGTGCTGCGGGAGCTGGCGGCGCAGTACGCGTTCGTCCGGCCGATCTGGCTCAGCCGCAACTACGGCCAGCACGCCGCGACGCTGGCGGGGATGTCGTCCTCGGGCGGCGACTGGATCCTCACGATGGACGAGGACGGACAGCACGACCCGGCCTCCATCGGCGCGATGCTGGACGTCGCACTCACCGAGCAGGCCAGCGTCGTCTACGCCAGGCCCACGAACGACGCCCCGCACTCGGGGTTCCGCAACCTCGCCTCACGCGGAGCCAAGCGTGCGGTGACCTCGCTCAGCGGGAGCCCGGACGCGTCGGTGTTCAACAGCTTCCGGCTGATCCTGGGAGAGGTCGGCCGGAGCGTGGCGGCCTATGCGGGGGCGGGGGTCTACCTCGACGTCGCTCTCGGCTGGGTCGCGGGCGCGGTGGCGACCGCTCCGGTCGAGCTGCGTGCCGAGGGCGAGGACCGCCGGTCGGGCTACTCGCCCCGCACCCTGCTCTCGCACTTCTGGCGGATGGTGCTCACCGGCGGCACCCGGGGGCTGCGACTGGTCAGCCTTCTGGGACTGGCGTTCGCGCTGCTCGGCGGGATCATCGCGCTGTTCATCGTCTACCGCCAGTTGGTGCATCCTGCGCCGACCGAGGGCTGGTCCTCGCTGATCGTGGTGATCATGGTCTCCACCGGCGCGATCCTGTTCTCGCTCGGCGTCATCGCGGAGTACGTCGGCGTCGCGGTGAACATGGCCATGGGCAAGCCGCTGTACCTGATCACCCAGGACCCCTCGCAAGGTCCGCTCGGTCGGCCGCGTCCCCAGTCGCGTCCCCAGCCGCGTCCCGGACCTCGACCCGAGTTGCGGCCCTGAGCCGGTGACCAGCACGCGGCCGGAGCCCGGGCCCGCCTGGGTCGTCGGAGCAGGCGGACTCCTGGGCAGCGCCGTGTGCCGCCGGCTGGTGACGCTCGGCCGCGAGGTGCGCGCCACCGCGGTGCCGTGGGGTGATCACGACGGATCCGTCCGGGCCCTGCTGGACGCCGCGGCTGAGCTGCCGCCCGGTGGCTGGGAGGTCTACTGGTGTGCGGGGGCCGGGGTGATCGGCAGCACCGACGCTGAGCTCGAGGGAGAGGTCGCCGTGCTCGCGGAGTTCCTGGAGCGGTGGCAGCCCGATGACACACCGGCCGCACGCGGCCTCTTCCTCGCCTCCTCGGCCGGCGGTGTCTACGCCGGCTCGAAGGGTGCGCCGTTCACCGAGCACACCGAGGCGGTGCCGATCTCGGCGTACGGCCGCGCGAAGCTGCGTGCCGAGGAGATCGCCACGCAGTTCGCCGTACGCACCGGAACGGCGTTGCTGGTCGGGCGGCTCTCCAACCTCTACGGGCCGGGTCAGGACATCACCAAGCCGCAGGGGCTGATCTCGCAGCTGTGCCGGGCGCAGCTGACCCGCCAGCCGCTGAGCCTGTACGTCTCCACGGACACCATGCGCGACTACCTGTACGTCGACGACGCGGCCGCCATGGCGGTCGCCGGCCTGGACGCGGTGACCAGCCGCGGACGGCGGGCGCTGAAGATCCTGGCGAGCGAACGCTCGACCACCATCGCCGCCGTGCTCGGAGACCTGCACCGGATCACCCGCAGGCGGCCTCCGGTGGTGCTCGGCACCTCGGCCAACGCCAGGTTCCAGGTGCGGGACCTCCGACTGCGCTCGGTCGCATGGCCGCGGACCTCGTCGCTCGCGCGCACCCCCATGATGGCCGGCATCTCGGCTACCTTGACGTCCGTGCGCGTCCAGCACGGTGCGACCCGCGGCGACATGGCGGTGTCGCCGGTCGCACGCCCACCGAAAGGAACCCGATGAGAGTCCTGGTCACCGGCGGGGCGGGCTTCATCGGCAGCCACTACGTGCGCACGGTGCTCACCGGCGCCTGGGACGGGACCGAGCCGGAGAGCGTCGTCGTGCTCGACAAGCTCACCTACGCAGGCAACCGGGCCAACCTGGCGGCCGTGGCCGGCGATCCGCGGCTGCGGTTCGTCGAGGGCGACATCCTCGACCGGGAACTGGTCGACCAGCTGATGGCCGACTGCGACTCGGTGGTGCACTTCGCGGCGGAGAGCCACGTCGACCGATCGATCAGCGGGGCAGCGGACTTCGTCACCACCAACGTCGTCGGGACCCAGACCCTGCTCGACGCCGCCCTCGTGCACGGCATCGAGCGGTTCGTGCACGTCTCGACCGACGAGGTCTACGGGTCGATCGCGGCGGGCAGCTGGGACGAGGAGCAGCCGCTGCTGCCGAACTCGCCCTACTCGGCCTCCAAGGCCGCGAGCGACCTGTTCGCCCGCGCCTACCACCGCACCCACGGGCTGCCTGTGCTGGTCACCCGCTGCTCCAACAACTACGGGCCCTACCAGTTCCCCGAGAAGGTCATCCCGCTCTTCGTGACCAACCTGATCGACGGAGCCTCGGTGCCGCTGTACGGCGAGGGCGCCAACGTGCGCGACTGGCTGCACGTCGACGACCACTGTCGGGGGATCCACCTGGTGCTCGAGCGTGGTCGCCCGGGGGAGATCTACAACATCGGGGGCGGCACCGAGCTGTCCAACAAGGAGCTGACCGGGCTGCTGCTGGAGGCCACCGGCGCCGGCTGGGACCGGGTCCGTCTGG
>CAWEUP010000020.1:0-239435 GCA_963812235.1 uncultured Actinomycetota bacterium
TGACCGACCGGCTCGGTCACGACCTGCGCTACTCGGTGGACATCTCCAAGATCAGCCGGGAGCTCGGCTATGAGCCGCAGGTGCCCTTCGCCCGGGGACTTGCCGAGACCGTCGAGTGGTACCGCTCGAACCGCTCGTGGTGGGAGCCGCTGCAGGCTCGCGCTCGCCTCGGCGACTAGCCCCGCAGCGAACGCGTGAACGCCCGCAGGGGGTCTCTAGGTCGGCAGCAGCCCCGTTCGCGGACCTCCTTGAGCGTCGGGGCGGCGTCGTCCTTGGAGGAGAGCAGGGGTGTGAGCGGGTCTCCGTCCTTCCCGCTGGTCGGCCACGCGATGCCGATCTCCGGGTCGAGGGGGTGGATGCCGTGCTCCCGGTCCGCGGTGTACGGCGCTGAGCACAGGTAGCTCACGACCGTGTGGTCCTCGAGGGCGAGGAAGGCGTGGCCGACACCCTCGGGGAGGTAGACCGCGCGGCGGTCGCGGTCGTCGAGCAGCACGGCCTCCCAGCGCCCGTAGGCCGGTGACCCGACGCGCAGGTCGACCACGACGTCGTACGCCGCCCCCGAGAGGCAGGTGACGAACTTGGCCTGGCTGGGTGGGAGCTGGGCGAAGTGGATCCCGCGCAGCGTGCCGGCCCCGGAGACCGAGCAGTTCGCCTGGGCGAGGCGCAGCGGGTGACCGGTCAGCTCGGTGAGGACGTCCTCGCGGAAGCACTCCCAGAACATGCCGCGGTCGTCCCCGTGCAGGACCGGGGTCAGCTCGAAGGAGCCGGGGACCGAGAGCTCGCGCACCTCCACGCACGGCAGGCTAGCGGGTCGCTACCCTCACGCAGTGAGATGGCTGGTGACCGGTGCGCACGGCATGTTGGGGACCGACCTGCTCAGCACGCTCGAACAGCACGGCCTGCGGTCCACCGGGGTCGACCGCGGCGACCTCGACCTGTTCGACGAGAGAGCGATCGCCCGGGCGGTCTCCGAGCACGACGTGGTCGTCAACTGTGCAGCCTTCACCGCGGTCGACGACGCGGAGAGCCACGAGGAGGAGGCGCACCGGGTCAACGCGGTCGCCCCCGCGCTGCTGGCCCGGGCCGCCGGGCAGCACGGACGACGCCTGGTCCAGCTCAGCACCGACTACGTCTTCGACGGAACGGCCCGGACGCCGTACGCCGAGGAGGCGCCGACGGCTCCACGCTCGGCGTACGGCAGGACCAAGGCAGCGGGTGAGGCCGCGGTCCGGGAGGCGCTGCCGGACTCGCACCTGATCGTCCGCACCGCCTGGCTCTACGGCGCGCACGGCGCCTGCTTCCCGCGCACGATCGCCGCCCTGGCGGCCGAGCGGGCCGCGGTGGACGTGGTCGACGACCAGGTGGGGCAGCCGACCTGGACCCGCGACGTGGCCGAGCTGATCGTGCGCCTGGTGGCGGGGCAAGCCTCTGCCGGCACCTGGCACGCCACGTCGAGCGGCGAGACCTCGTGGTTCGGGTTCGCCCGCCGGGTCGTGGCGTCGGCGGGCCTGCCCCCCGACGTGGTCAGTGCCACCGACTCCGCGCGCTTCGTCCGACCAGCGCCGCGCCCGGCGTACTCCGTGCTCGGCCACGACCGGCTCCGGGCTCATGGGATCGAGGCGATCGGACCGTGGGAGCAGCGGTGGCAGCAGGCTGCCTCAGCGGTTCTCGGGCTCGAGCAGCCCGAGTAGGTATCGGCCGTAGCCGGACTTCAACAACGGCTGGGCTCGGTCGCGGAGCTCGTCGTCGCTGAGGAGACCCTGACGCCAGGCCACTTCCTCCGGTGCGCCGACCTTGAGGCCTTGACGCTGCTCCAGCGTGCGGATGAAGTTCCCGGCGTCGTGCAGCGAGTCGAAGGTGCCGGTGTCCAGCCAGGCGAAGCCGCGCTCGAGCACCTCGACCTGGAGCCGGCCCTGGGCGAGGTAGTGCCGGCTGATGTCGGTGATCTCGTACTCCCCACGAGGTGAGGGGGACAGGTCGCGCGCGATCTCGACGACGTCGTTGTCGAAGAAGTACAGCCCGGGGACCGCGAAGCTGCTGCGTGGCTGCTCCGGCTTCTCCTCCAAGGAGACCGCCCGCCCGTCGGCGTCGAACTCGACCACGCCGTACGACGAGGGGTCCGAGACCCGGTAGGCGAACACGGCCGCGCCGGAGACGTGACTGAACCGCGCCAGCTTGCGCCCGAAGCCCGGGCCGTAGAACAGGTTGTCCCCCAGGATCAGGGCGCTGGGCTCGGCGCCGATGAAGTCGGCACCGATCACGAAGGCCTGTGCGAGACCCTCGGGAGCGGGCTGCTGGGCATAGCTGATCGAGATGCCGAAGCGGGAGCCGTCGCCGAGCAGGCGGGAGAAGCCGTCCGCCTCGTGCGGTGTGGTGATCACGAGCACGTCCTGGATGCCGGCCAGCATCAACGTGCTCAGCGGGTAGTAGATCATCGGCTTGTCGTAGACGGGCACCAGCTGCTTGCTGATCCCGAGGGTCACCGGATGGAGCCTGGAACCGGTTCCACCGGCGAGGATGATGCCGCGCATGCGCTCATCATGCCGACTCAGTGCGTAACCTGCAGGTATGGGAGCACGTCTGCGTCGTCTCAGTGGAGAGGCGGCCAAGTTCTCAGCGGTCAACGTCGCTGCCACGGCGGTGGCCGTGGTGTTGTTCAACGTGCTGACACACGGCATGCCGATGGTGTTCAACCCGGGACCGCTGAACACCTGGCCGGTCACCTCGTGGTTCCTGGCCAACTGCGTCGGCATGGCGATCAGCTTCTACGGCAGCCGGCGGTTCGCGTTCAAGCACCGTCGGCCCTCAGGACCGGGCGGCGGAGCCCTGAACTACACGGTGGTGAACCTCGCCTCGTTCACCATCCCGATGGCGTGCCTGTGGGCGACCCGCAACCTGATGGAGATGCAGTCGGCGCTGGTCGACAACCTCTCGGCCAACGTGGTGGGCGCGTTCCTCGGCATGCTGTTCCGGTTCTGGGCGTTCCGGCGCTTCGTCTTCAAGCGCAACCGTGCGCCGGAGCTAGCTGCTCCAGAACTCCGTCCACTCGAATCCGAGCTCCTCGAAGAGCAGCCGCAGAAGCGGAAGGCTGATCCCGACGACGTTGTGGGGGTCGCCGGTCACGCCTGAGACGAAGGCCCCTCCGAGCCCGTCCAGGGTGAAGGCACCCGCCACCGCGGCGCAGGCTCCCCGGTCGCGACGTAGGCCTCGATCTCCTCGTCCGAGACGTGCGCGAACCGCACCTGGGTGGC
This sequence comes from uncultured Actinomycetota bacterium, assembly GCA_963812235.1. Lineage (GTDB taxonomy): Bacteria > Actinomycetota > Actinomycetes > Propionibacteriales > Nocardioidaceae > Marmoricola. The sequence goes on from CAWEUP010000020.1 coordinate 3,252, forward strand.
TGCGGAGCGGGCCAGCCAGACCTCTCGGTGGGTGTCGATCACGCAGTGGCCGGTGTGCAGCACCCCGGCTCGCCCGCGCATCTTGCGCCAACGCTCGACGGCCTCGGACTCGCTCGCCGGCTTCCCGAGGATCTCGCCGTCCAGGGCGAGCACCGAGTCGCACCCGATCACGATGGCGCGCTTCTGGGTCGCCGCGACCGCGACCGCCTTGAGCTGCGCCAGCTTGAGCGTGTACTCCGCCGCGGTGGTCACCTCGACCTTCGACTCGTCCACCCCGCTGACGACCACCTCGGGGGAGAGGCCTCGCGTTGCGAAGGGTCTTGAGGCGGGCCGGCGAGGCGGAGGCGAGCACCAGCCGTGGCGGGGAGGGCACTGGCGCCCGCCCTAGCGTGCTGAGGCGCGCCAGGCGCCCGGTCCGTGACGGTGGGTGCCGCGCACCCTGCGGTGCGGGGCGGAGCCACTCCGAGGGCCTCGGCGGCTCGCTCGTGGGGGTCCCGGAGGCGAGTGCCGTGACCACAGTGACCAGGGCCGCGACCTCCTGCGGTGTCGGCTCGCCCTTGACCACGCGCAGGAGCGGTCGCGCCTGCACCTCGAGGTCGTCGTTTCCGGTGGGGCCGCTGCCCTGCGCGCTCACAGCGGGATGTTCCCGTGCTTCTTGGGCGGCAGCGTCTCGCGCTTGCTGGCCAGCAGACGCAGCGCGCGGACGATCTCGGTGCGCGTCTCGTGAGGGGTGATCACCGCGTCGACGTAGCCCCGCTCGGCTGCCACGTAGGGGTTGGCGAGCGTGTCCTCGTAGTCGGCGATCAGCTCGGCACGGCGGGCCTCCACGTCCCCTCCGTCCGCCTCGACCTGGGCGAGCTCCTTGCGGTGCACGATGTTGGCGGCGCCCTGGGCGCCCATCACGGCGATCTGGGCGGTCGGCCACGCGAGGTTCATGTCGGCGCCGAGGTGCTTGGACCCCATCACGTCGTACGCTCCGCCGTAGGCCTTGCGGGTGATCACCGTGACCAGCGGGACGGTCGCCTCCGCGTAGGCGTAGATCAGCTTGGCGCCGCGGCGGATGATGCCGTTCCACTCCTGGTCGGTGCCCGGGAGGAAGCCGGGTACGTCGACGAAGGTCAGCACCGGGATGTTGAAGGCGTCACACGTGCGCACGAAGCGGGCGGCCTTCTCCGAGGCGTTGATGTCCAGGGTGCCTGCGAACTGCATCGGCTGGTTGGCGACCACGCCCACCGACCGGCCCTCGATCCGTCCGTAGCCGATCACGATGTTGGGTGCGTAGAGCGGCATCACCTCGAGGAACTCCTCGTCATCGAGGATCGAGGTGATCACGGTGTGCATGTCGTAGGGCTGGTTGGCGCCGTCGGGGATCAGCGTGTCCAGTGCTCGGTCGAGGTCACTGATCGCCAGCCCGGCCGCGTCGAGCTGGTACTCGGGGTAGGTCGGAGGCTCGTCCATGTTGTTCTGGGGCAGATAGGACAGCAGCGTCTTGACGTACTCGATCGCGTCCTCCTCGTCGCTGCCCATGTAGTGCGCGTTCCCGGACTTGGTGTTGTGCGCGCGGGCGCCGCCGAGGTCCTCCATGGAGACGTCCTCGCCGGTGACGGTCTTGATCACGTCGGGGCCGGTGATGAACATGTTCGAGGTGCCATCGACCATCACCGTGAAGTCGGTGACCGCGGGGGAGTAGACGTGACCCCCGGCGCAGGAGCCCATGATCAGGCTGATCTGCGGGATGACTCCGCTCGCGTGGACGTTGCGCTTGAAGATCTCGCCGTAGAGGCCGAGCGAGACCACACCCTCCTGGATGCGGGCGCCCGCTCCCTCGTTGATGCCGATGATCGGGCAGCCTGTCTTGAGGGCCAGGTCCATCACCTTGCAGATCTTCTCGCCGTAGACCTCGCCGAGGGAGCCGCCGAACACCGTGAAGTCCTGGGAGAACACGCACGCCTGACGCCCGTCGATGGTGCCGAAGCCGGTGATCACCCCGTCGCCGTACGGACGGTTCCGCTCCAGGCCGAAGGCCACCGACCGGTGCCGGGCCAGCTCGTCGATCTCGATGAACGAGCCCTCGTCGAAGAGCATCTCGATCCGCTCACGGGCGGTCATCTTGCCCTTGGCGTGCTGCTTCTCCACGGCCTTGGCGGAGCCGGCATGGACCGCCTCGTCGATGCGCCGGTCGAGGTCGGCCAGCTTTCCCTCGGTCGTGTGGATGTCGATGTCCTGGGGGACCTCGGTGCCCTCACCGGGTTGTGCGCTCACGTCGTCGACTCCTCGCGCTTGGTCGTCAGAGAGGTGCTGGAGTCGCGACTGCGCTCGACCGCCAGGCTTTCCTGCGCCAATCTAGTGGGCATGAGCGATCATCTGGACAGCCGCCCACCGATCGACCCGCCCTCCGGGCAGGACGTCACCGGGCGATGGCGGCTGGAGGTGGTCGAGCAGGCCGCCTCCACGAACGCCGAGGTGGCCGCCCGCTTCCGCGCCGGAGAGGACGAGGGGCTGGTGCTCCTGGCCGAGCACCAGACCGCGGGCCGCGGCCGCCTGGGACGGGAGTGGGTCACCCCCGCACGAAGCTCGCTGACCGTCTCCTTCCTGCTGGTGCCCCGTGACGTGGACGCCGAGCGCTGGCCCTGGCTGCCGCTGCTGACCGGGATCGCCACCGCGGCCGCCGTACGCCGCGTGACGGGGGTGGAGGTCGAGCTGAAATGGCCGAACGACGTCCTGGTGGGTGGGCTCAAGCTCGGCGGCATCCTGCTCGAGCGCGTCGAGCACGACGGTGTCGCCGCCGCAGTCGTGGGCATCGGCATCAACTGCGCCCAGGAGGCCGAGGAGCTGCCGGTGCCCGAGGCCACCTCGCTCGCCCTGGTCACCGGGGCGCCGGTGGATCGCTCGGTCCTGTGGGCGGCGCTGGTCGAGGAGCTGGCCACGCGGTACGACGCGTGGCGGTCAGGGGCAACGATGCGCGCGGAGTACCTGGAGCTGTGCCGCACTCCTGGCCAGGACGTCCGGGTCGTGGTTCCGGGAGGAGAGGTGCTCGGCACCGCCGTCGACGTGGACGAGAACGGGCGCCTCGTCGTCCGCACCCAGACCGGCGACGAGCGGCTCGGTGCCGGTGACGTGGTCTACGTCCGGCCTCGCGACGAGGCCCCGCCGACGTGAGCTCTCGAGCACGCTGCACGGCGCCCGCCACGTGACATGATCGCCTCGTGGTCCTCTCGCGCAAGCTGCTCAACGACGGTGAGCACGTCATCCTCAGCACCCGGACGCACGTCAAGGCGCTGCTGCTGCCCGCCGTGGTGCTCCTGGTCGTCGCAGGGCTGGCGGGCTATCTCTCCAGCCTGCCCAACGGGGCGAACGCCGGGATCTGGAGGATCGTGATCTGGGTCGTGGCCGGGATCATGATCGTCTGGTTCGTGGTCGCGCCGTTCCTCCAGTGGCTGCTCACCACCTACACCTTCACCAGCCGGCGGCTGATCACCCGCACGGGAGTCTTCACCAGGCGGGGCCACGACATCCCGCTCAACCGGATCAGCGACATCTCGTATGAGAAGAGCCTGATCGACCGCATCTTCGGGTGCGGCACGCTGGTGGTCTCCGACGCCAGTGAGCTGGGCCGCGTCGAGCTCCGCGACATCCCCCGGGTCGAGCGGGCCCAGCTGACGGTGAGCGACGAGCTCTACCACCGCGCTGACGCACCTCCGACCAGGTCCGATGACGGCTCCTGAGGATCTCGAGCGGGCCATCGTCGGTGCCGTCGCGGAGCTGACCGGCGAGCAGGTCGCGGCCAGCGCCGGGCTCACGACCGCACAGGCGCAGCGGCTGTGGCGGGCACTCGGGTTCCCGCTCGCGGACGGCGGCATCGCGTTCAGCACCGCGGACGCCGACGCACTGGCCCGGGTGGCGGCGATCGTCGAGGACGGGGAGCTCGACTTCGACACCATCGTTCGGATGACCCGCGCCCTCGGACAGACGATGGACCGGCTGGCCGAGTGGGAGGTCGCCACGCTGGTCGCACAGATCGAGGACTCCGAGGCCAACCGTGACGAGGCGCTTCGTCTCGTCGGCACGATCGGTCACAACTTCGAGGCGATGCTGACCTATGCGTGGCGACGGCACCTGGTCGCCGCGGTCGCGCGCGTCGAGAGCATCGACGGTGCCGCGGACGAGCGGGTGACCCAGGCGACGGTCGGCTTCGCGGACCTGGTCAGCTTCAGCGCCCTCACCAACCGGCTCGCCCAGAGCGAGATCGGTGACCTCGTCGAGGTGTTCGAGGGGCGCAGCCACGACGTGGTCTCCCTGCACCGCGGCCGGGTCGTGAAGACCTTGGGCGACTCGGTGCTGTTCCTGGCTCCGACGCCCGCGGAGGGGGTGGAGATCGCCTGGGACATCATCAAGGTGATCGGGGGGGACAAGCGGCTGCCCGACGTCCGGGTCGGCCTGGTCACCGGACCGGTCGTCATGCGGATGGGCGACGTCTACGGTCCGGCGGTCAACCTGGCTGCGCGGCTCGTGACCGTGGCCCGCCGCAACCGGGTGATCACCGACCGGCCCACGGCCGCTGAGCTCTCGACGGACCTCTACGAGTCCCGGGTGCTCCCCGCCCGTCCGTTGCGAGGCTTCGGCGACCTCGAGCCCGTGGCGGTACGCCGCACGACCGCCCGCTGAGAGACTCTCGCGCTCAGGCGGCAGGCCACCTCAGAGGAAGTCCTTGGGGTCGAACTCGTCGATCGGGATGATGCGCAGACGCGGCAGCCGCTCGTTGAAGGCGCCGACGTCGTACTCGAGGTCGAAGAACTCCAACCCGCGGTCGATCAGGGCCGTGAAGCCGCTGTTCTTGAACTCGCGGAAGGCGAGCAGTCCCATCCGGCGACCGTCGAGGAGACGATCCATCTGCGGCAGGAAGTCGCCGTCGTTGCTCACCAGCATGAGGTCGGCGTCGCGCCCCTCGAGCTCGGTGAGGGTGCGCTGGATGGCGATGTCGACGACCTTGTCGTTCGGGCCGCCGGAGAGGGGGATGGGGCGGTAGCCGAGGCTGGTGAGCGCCTGGATGAAGCTCATCGGGAGCTCGTCCTTGACCGCCAGGAAGAACAGCCCCTTGGCCGGCTGCCCCCACGTGTTCTGGGCGAACGTCAAGATCCGTTCCCAGCGCGGACGCTCGTTGGGGTGCGGTCGACGGCCGAAGATGGAGGCGCCGAGAGTGGCGTCGATGTTCTCGCCGTCGACGAGGACGTAGGTGGTGCGTTCGGTCTCGGCGCTCATGGTCGCAGACTATGCCCGGTCCGGGGCTGGGTAAGGTCGCCTCGTGACTGACGCGCCTGCCCCCACCGTGGCCGTGATCGGCGGAGGACAGCTGGCACGGATGCTCGCCGAGCCCGCCGCGGCGCTCGGCATCCCGCTGAGGCTGCTGGCCGAGGCAGCGGGCGTCAGCGCCGCGCAGGTGATCCCGGACCAGACGGTGGGGGACTACACCGACCTCGACACGCTGCGCAGCGTGACCCGAGGGTGCGCCGTGGTGACCTTCGACCACGAGCACGTGCCCACCGACCACCTGCACGCGCTCGAGTCCGACCTCGCGGTCCGGCCAGGACCCGAGGCGCTCGTGCACGCCCAGGACAAGGGCGTGATGCGCGCCCGGCTGGCCGCGCTCGGCATGCCCTGCCCCCGCAACGCGCTCGTCGCCTCGGTCGCCGAGGTGGAGGCCTTCGCCGACTCCACCGGCGGTTGGCCGTGCGTGCTGAAGACGACGCGCGGCGGCTACGACGGCAAGGGCGTCTGGTTCGTGAAGGGTCCCGAGGACTGTGCCGAGGCGTTCGCCTCCGGCGTGAGCATCCTCGCCGAGGAGCGGGTGGACTTCCGCCGCGAGCTCTGTGCGCTCGTCGCCAGATCGCCGTCGGGACAGGTCGCCGCGTGGCCCGTGGTCGCCTCCACGCAGCGCGACGGGATCTGCCACGAGGTGATCGCTCCGGCGCCCGACCTGGCTCCCGCGCTCGCCGTACAAGCCCAACAGCTTGCGATGCGGATCGCCGCCGAGCTCGGGGTCACCGGTGTGCTGGCCGTCGAGCTGTTCGAGACGCGGTCGGGCCAGATCATGGTGAACGAGCTCGCGATGCGGCCGCACAACACCGGCCACTGGACCCAGGACGGCTCGGTCACCAGCCAGTTCGAGAACCACCTGCGTGCGGTGCTCGATCTCCCGCTGGGCGCACCGGACGCCCGGGAGCCGTGGACGGTGATGGTCAACATCCTCGGCGGGCCGGCCCAGACCGGGCATCTCTACGACGGCTACCCGCACGCCATGGCACGGGACCCGCGGCTGCGGATCCATCTCTACGGCAAGGAGCTGCGCCCGGGCCGCAAGGTCGGCCACGTCAATGCCTACGGCGACGACCTCGAGGACTGTCTCGAACGCGCCCGTCACGCCGCCGCATGGTTCGCCGGCGAGCTCGGAGAGGAGAGCGAATGACCCAGCAGCCCCAGGTCGGGATCGTGATGGGATCCGACTCGGACTGGCCCGTGATGAAGGCGGCCGCCGAGGCGTGCGAGGAGTTCGACGTCGCCTATGAGGCCGACGTCGTCTCGGCCCACCGGATGCCCGAGGAAATGCTCAGCTACGGCAGGAGCGCGGCCGATCGCGGGCTGCGGGTGATCATCGCGGGAGCGGGCGGAGCCGCGCACCTGCCGGGCATGTTGGCTGCGCTGACCCCGTTGCCGGTGATCGGGGTCCCGGTCGCGCTGAAGTACCTCGACGGCATGGACTCCCTGCTCTCCATCGTGCAGATGCCGGCCGGGGTCCCCGTGGCCACGGTCGCGGTGGGCAACGCGCGCAACGCCGGGCTGCTCGCCGTACGCATCCTCGGTGCAGCCGACCCCACTCTGCAGCAGCGGATGGTCGACTTCCAGGCTGAGCTGCGCCAGTCGGCTCAGGCGAAGGGCGCGACCGTCCGGGACGCCTCGTCGGGTCCGCGCCGCACCGGCTTCTGAGACTTCCGCGGTTCGCGGGGGCGCCTTCTCCGCGGCCTGCGGGGCGCACGACGTGTCTGCGGGGCGGATCAGTCGTGAACGCGGCCGCGCAGGGCCTTGACCTGGGAGCGTCGCTTCTTCCCCTCGATCCGCCGACGACGCGAGCCCCGCGTGGGCTTGGTCGGCACCCGGGAGAGCGGTGGTGGCGCCAGCGCGGCCCGGAGCTCGTCAGCCAGGCGCTCGCGGGCCGCCACCCGGTTGCGGTGCTGGGACCGGTGCTCGGAGGCGGTGGCGACCAGCCTGCTCGACCGGAGCCCGCGCAGCGCCCGCTCGCGCATCGGCTCGCTCAGTGCGGTCGAGGAGGCCACGTCGAAGGCGACCTCGACCCGGCTGTCGGTGGTGTTCACCGACTGACCGCCCGGACCCGAGGAGCGCGAGAACTGCTCCTGGAGCTCTCCGGCGGGGATGACCAGGCCTGCGGGGATGCCGGGTCCTGGGCGCAGGACGAGGTCTCCGCCCGGACCAGGATCGCGGGGCCTGGGCATCAGTGCGGACCGAGGAGGCGCTTTCGCCACTCGATGGCCGGACAGGTGTCCATCACCATCGGCAGACCGGCTGCGGTCGTCCGTGCGAAGGCCGCCTCGTCGACGACCCCGAGCTGGAACCACACGCCCAGGGCTCCCGCCGCGACGGCCTGGTCGGCGAACTCACCGGCGTGCTCGGAGCGGCGGAAGACGTCGACGACATCGATGTCGAAGGGCACCTCGGCCAGCGAGGAGTAACCCTGCTCGCCCAGCACGGTCGGCGCGTCCGGGTGGATGGGCACGATCTTCTTGCCTCGGTCGCGCAGCAGCTCGGCGATGCGGTACGCCGTACGGTCGGGCCTGCCGGAGAGCCCCACCACAGCCCAGGTCGTGCACTCGTCGAGCATGAAGTCCACCGCCTCGAGCGCCTGCCAGTCAGCCATGCCACCACGGTACTGGGCCACCGGCTGCCTCCAGCCCGCTAGGTTGTCCTCACCCCTGTCCCGCGTGCGTCGCCCAGCAGCTCCGTGTGCCGAGGCAGCCCGCATTCCGAGCGAGGAGCACCCGATGGCCGAGGCGGAGTCCAAAGCAGGTCTGCGCGTCGCGGTCACCGGCCCGACCGGTGAGATCGGCGTCGCGTTCCTGCGAGCGCTGGAGCGCTCGGAGCTGGTCACCGAGGTGCGTGGCATGGCGCGGCGGCCCTTCGATCCGCAGGCCCAGGGCCTGACCAAGACCACCTACGTCCAGGGCGACGTGCTGGACCGGGCGGCGATCGACCGGCTCGTCGAGGGTGTCGACGTGGTCGTGCACCTGGCGTTCCTGATCTTCGGGGACGCCGAGCAGAGCCGGGAGATCAACCTGACCGGCTCGAGCAACGTGTTCCAGGCCACGGTGGCGGCCGGAGTCACCCGTCTGGTGTACACCTCGTCGGTGGCGGCGTACGGCTTCCACGCCTCCAACCCGCTGCCCCTGCACGAGGACCTCGGGCCCGCGGGGACCGAGGACTTCTACTACTCCGCGCAGAAGGCCGAGCTCGAAGCCACGCTGATCGAGTCGCTGGAGGGCAGCGGGGTCGAGGCCTACGTGTTCCGCCCCTCGATCGTCGGCGGTCCGGAGTCCCCAGCCCTGGTCACCAACGTGCCCTATCTCGGCACCCCGGCCGCGCTGCCGTCGGTGTTGCGCTCGGTGCTGGATCGGCTGCCGAAGCCCGGCCCGGTGATCATGGACCCAGGCACCGCGATGCAGATCGTGCACGCCGATGACGTGGCCGATGCGCTGGTGAAGGCGGTCGAGGGAGCAGGGTCGCCCGGCTACTACAACCTGGCTGCCGACGGGACCTTCACCTTCGGCGATCTCGCCCGCGAGCTCGGATGGCACAGCCTCCCGGTCCCGGACCTGGCGGTGGAGGTGTCCGCTGAGCTGGTCAAGCGCCTTCCGGCGATGCCCTCGCAGGCGGCGTGGATCCAGACGGCCCGGGTCTCGGTCGTGATGGACACCGGCCGTGCCAAGAAGATGCTCGGCTGGGAGCCGGCGTACGACGCCTTGGAGACGCTGCGAGCCACCGTGGCGGGTGCGATCGAGGCAGGGATCGTGACCAGGTCAGGGCGCACCGGCCGCTGAAGCCGATTTTCGGTCGTGCGAATACGATCAGGAGATGACTGACTTTCCCTTGTTCGCGCTGCCCGAGGAGCACCAAGCCATCCGCGAGGCGGTCCGCGCCGTCGCCGACGCCAAGATCGCTCCGTTCGCCGCCGACGTGGACGAGAACGCGCGCTTCCCCGAGGAGGCGGCCAAGGCGCTGCTGGCGGCGGACTTCCACGCCCCGCACGTGCCGGAGGAGTACGGCGGCGCCGGAGCGGACGCACTCGCCACCGTGATCGTGATCGAGGAGGTCGCGCGGGCGTGCGTGAGCTCCTCGCTGATCCCCGCGGTGAACAAGCTGGGCTCGCTCGCCGGTGCAGATCGCCGGCTCCGAGGAGCTGAAGCAGAAGTACCTCACCAAGCTGGCGGCCGGCGAGGGCGGCTTCTCCTACTGCCTCTCCGAGCCCGACGCGGGCTCGGACGCGGTGAGCATGAAGTGCAAGGCGGTCAGGGACGGCGACCACTGGGTCCTGGACGGGGTGAAGCGCTGGATCACCAACGCCGGTGAGTCGGAGTACTACACGGTGATGGCGGTCACCGACCCCGAGGCGCGCAGCAAGGGCATCTCCGCCTTCGTGGTCGAGAAGTCCGACGAGGGCGTGTCCTTCGGTGCCCCCGAGAAGAAGCTGGGCATCAAGGGTTCACCGACCCGCGAGGTGTACTTCGACAAGGTCCGCATCCCCGCGGACCGGATGATCGGCGAGGAGGGCACCGGGTTCGCGATCGCGATGAAGACCCTCGACCACACCCGGGTCACGATTGCGGCCCAGGCCGTCGGCGTGGCCCAGGGCGCGCTCGACTACGCCCTGGAGTACGCCAAGGAGCGCGAGCAGTTCGGCAAGGCGATCGCCGAGTTCCAAGGTCTTCAGTTCATGCTCGCGGACATGGGCATGAAGGTGGAGGCCGCCCGGCAGATCACCTACGCCGCCGCGGGCCGTTCCGAGCGGGGCGACAAGGACCTGACCTTCTTCGGCGCCGCCGCCAAGTGCTTCGCCTCCGACGTCGCGATGGAGGTCACCACCGACGCGGTCCAGGTGCTGGGTGGCTACGGCTACACCCGCGACTACCCGGTCGAGCGGATGATGCGCGACGCCAAGATCACCCAGATCTACGAGGGCACCAACCAGGTGCAGCGGATCGTGATGGCTCGCCAGCTGCTGTCCGGGATCCAGTCCGAGCTGTAGCCGACAGGCTGCTGCTGTGAGGGCCACCGAGTTCTCAAGGCGGTCGCGACCACGACCCTCGCTGGTCGAACGCCGGGTGGCCGGCTGCTCGAACGGCGCCGTCTCCTGCGTCGCCAATGAGTAGGTGCATAAGGGTTTAAAACACCGCCTAGTCGCGGAACCATCGCATGACGGACTAGTCCGCTTTCTTGGGTTGAGGGCTGTTTTGGGCCTCGACGGTGCTGTCGGTCGTGGAAGGGACGAGGATGCACTCATGGTCAACAACTACGGGTGTCTGGGGGTCAGCCCCGACGCGACACCGGGCGAGATCCGGACCGCCTTCCGCCGGCTGGTCAGGGAGGCCCACCCGGACAGGTTCAGCCCGGGAACCCCGGAGCACACTGCGGCCGAAGACCGCCTCAAGACGCTGAACGCGGCGTACAGCGCTTTGTCGCGACCGGCCGAGCGCGCCGACTACGACCGTCAGCTCCGCCGCAACGGCCAGGTGCCGCGCGTCCCGCAGCAGCGGACCCACTCCGGGCTGTCGGCACAGTCGGCGCCGCGCATCGCCCCCGCGCCCACCGGCCGTGAGTCGACCACCGGGCCGGGGCCGGGCGAGGCGCGGCAGGCGCGCGAGCAGGCAGCCCAGCACCTGGCCGCCCGACGAGCGCATGATCGCGCCCAGGCCGATCGCGCGCTGCGGCGTCGCAGCCTGCTCGAGCCGCAGGACCAGATGCGCCTGGTGCTGAAGTGGGGGGCGGTCAACGTGGCCGCACGCCGCAGGAGGGACGAGCAGGCTCTCGCGACGGCCGCCGAGGCGCTCAGCACCTGGGCCCGGCACTTCTTCGACTCGTCCGCGGGCTCACCGAGCCAGGGCGAGACGCGTCTCGCGGTGTGCCTGGTCGCGGCGTACCGCGAGCTCTTCGCTCGCGGCGGCCACGAGCCGACCGACCTGCGCGACGTCATCATCGAGGCCACCCGGTTGCTCGGAGTCGTCGTGGACCTCGAGCCCCGAAGTCGTCCGGTGTCGGTCCCGGTGCACGCTGCGCGGCGTCGGACGCTCACGTCGTGGCTCTTCCTGGGCCTGTCCTGGGCGGTGCTGCTCCTCGGCATGTGCGTCACGGCCGTGGTCATGTTCACGCGATCACTGCCCGCCGACGCCGACCCGACGACCGACCTGCTACACGTCGCGCTGACGGTGGCGGCGGGGGCCGCCGTGTTCGGGCTGCCGGCCTGGGCGCTGCACGGGCTGAGCCGGTCAGGTGAGCCGCGCGACCCCGAGCACAAGATCACGCAGGAGCTCGACGAGGTCGACCAGCTCCGGCTGGGATCGGCGATGGCACGCTACGACCGCGCACGCCCCTAGCTGGGTGCCCGGGCTCGATGGTCGAGATCCTGCGACCAACCTGGCTGGGCATCACACCTAGAGGGGTGTCGCGAGCATCGCCTGCCGTAGGACCTCGATGGTCGAGCAGCGAGCGATCCGTCGAGACCCCCGGCAAGCCACCGCTGCGGAAACCCCGGTGGTCGAGCAGCGAGCGCAGCGAGCGATCAGTCGAGACCACACGGCAACCTGCCCCCTCGCCGTACCACCTCGGTGGTCGAGCAGCGAGCGCAGCGAGCGATCAGTCGAGACCACACGGCGACCTGCCCGCCCGCCGTACCACCTCGGTGGTCGAGCAGCGAGCGCAGCGAGCGATCAGTCGAGACCCCTCGGACCGGCGCCAGTGTGGTCTCGACTAGCCGCTCGCTTCGCTCGCTGCTCGACCAGCGATAGTCGTGGGCTCGAGTGTCGGCTCGTCTCAAGGGGTACTGCGAGCGCGGCCTGCTCTGGCCCGCCGTACCACCTGGGTGGTCGAGCAGCCAGCGGAGCGAGCGATCAGTCGAGACCCCTCGGCAACCTGCCCGCTCGCCGTACCACCTCGGTGGTCGAGCAGCGAGCGCAGCGAGCGATCAGTCGAGACCCCTCGGACCGGCGCCAGTGTGGTCTCGACTAGCCGCTCACTTCGCTCGCTGCTCGACCAGCGATAGTCGTGGGCTCGAGTGTCGGCTCGTCTCGAGGGGTACTGCGAGCGCCGCCTGCTCCCGCCCGCCGTACCACCTGGGTGGTCGAGCAGCGAGCGCAGCGAGCGATCAGTCGAGACCACACGGCGACCTGCCCGGCTGAGGGCACCTCGGTGGTCGAGCCAGCGAGCGATCGTCGAGACCCCTCGGACCGGCGCGAGAGTCGTGGATCGCTGTCGGCTCGTCCAGGGGGGTACGGCGAGCGCCGCCTGCTCCCGCCCGCCGTACCAGCCCGGGCGGTCGCGGCGTCGCCAGTCGGACACCTTTCGCCAGGCGGCCCCGTCGAGTTTCCGCGTCGGAACGCGGTCGGTCTGTACCGTTGCCAGGTGCTGCCCCGGCCCTCGCTCGCGACCAGAGTTCCCACCTCGCTGTTGCTTGCGGTCGCTGTTGCCGGCGAGGTGGCGGGCACCGCGTCGTTGCGGCTGTCGGAGGGGCTGACCCGGCCGGTGTTCGTCGTCGGCGTCGTGCTCTTGTACGGGGGCAGCATCGCGATCTTCGGAAGGGTGCTCCTTCGTGGGATGGGTCTGGGTGTGGCCTACGGGGTCCTCACCGCGTCGGGATTGATCGCGGCCACCCTGCTGAGCTTGGTCGCCTTCAACGAGGACCTCAGCCTGGTGCAGGTCGGGGGCATCCTGGTGCTCGGGGTCGGCGCCGTCCTGCTCCAGACGGATCGCTCGTGAGCCCCGGAGCGTGGATCGCGGTGGGCATCGTCCTGCAGTGCGCAGGTCTCCTGGCGCTACGAGCTTCAGAAGGTCTGCGACGCCGCACGCTCGCCGTGGGCGCGTACGCCGGTCTGGTCGGTTCGATCCTGCCAGTTGGCAGGGCGATCGAGGCCGGGATGCCGCTGGGCGTCGCGTACTCGTGGTGGACCGGGGCGGGGATAGCCTTCGCTGCCCTCGGTGGAGCCGCGTTCTTCGGGGACCAGCTCAGCCGCCGCCAGTCAGTCGGTCTCGTCCTCGTCCTCGTCGGGGTCGTGGCACTCGAGGCAGGGGGATGACCGCACCGCCTGATCCAGTGGAAGGCAGAGATGTCCCGGCAGACGAACCTCTGCGAAAACGACGGTTGGGCACCTTCGCGGCCACGCGCGGAGAACCGGAGCTCAGAGCAGTGAGGACCCGAAGGTGTCGACGGCCTCGACCCACTCCCCAGGTGCATCGAGGTGCACATGGTGACTGCCGGGGAGCTCGGTGACCCGCTCGGCAGGCAGGGCCTGCATCACCGCGCTGCGGTCGGGGTCCACCAGGGCGGAGTACCCCCCGGCCGCCGCCACCAGGGCGACGGGAACCGGGCAGGTCGCGACGAGCATGGCCAGCTCCCAGGTGCGGTCGCCGGGCGGGAGCTGCAGCATCCCCGGATCGGTCAGCAGTCTGCCCGCGACGACGCTGCGGGCGTCGCGGCGGGTCCAGGTCGGGTGCCCCCTGAGCAACGACGCGATCGCCCCGGCCGGGTCGGTGCGCGCGTTGTGTACCTCACGTGCGATGTGCTCGACCGTCTCCTCGGTCATCGGACGCGCACCGCGACCGGGTGGGTCCTCGAGCACCACCCCCCTCGCGTAGGTCGGCATCTCGGTCAGGAGCTGGAGCGCGACGATCGCGCCGAGCGAGTGTCCGACGACCAGCGTGCTCCCGCCCGGTCGTTGAGCCAGTACGTCCCCGGCGAGTGCCGTCAGCGACCGCGTCGCACCGATCGGCCGTCCGCCGTGGCCGGCGAGGTCGACCGTGTCCACCTGCCACCCTCGAGCCTCGAGCGCAGGCCCCGTGCGCCACCAGGTCCCTTGGCTCGAGGACATGCCGTGGATGAGCAGCACGGAGCGCGTCGCCTTCACCAGCGCCAAGTTAGCGCCTACGTGCTCGCTCCGCCCCCGCTTCGGGGTGCCCGCTCCGCGGACCTTCGAGCTCGCCGAAGGACACGTCGAGCTCGTCGAGGTCGCCGAACGGCATGGGTTTTCCCAGCGAGGTCGCCCACGGGGGCCAGTTGGTCGGGATCCAGCTGCGGTCCAACCACTGCGGGTGCGGCACTCGCCGCGCCAGGACCCACAGGGCGAACACCAGCTCCGCTCCCGGGCTCACGATCTGCCAGTTGATCGGTCCGGCACTGGACTGCCCCTGGATCTGGAGGTGCCCCTGGCCGAGTACCTGCATCCCCTGCATCGACTCCCAGGGCCACGGAAACACCCCCCGCATCGTCTGCAGCCACAGACCACGGTTGCTGATCCAGACGGTTCCCTGGTCGACCGGCAACCACCGGGGGATCGCGTCCCTGGCCGCCTGCGCGCGTCGGTCGGAGTTCTCCGCGGAGCGGAAGGCGGCGACGGCTGCGGTCATCGCCAGACCGCCCCGGCCGGTGGCGAGGAAGAACGAGGAGCTGTGCTGATAGCTGCCGTCACCCGGCGCGGCCCAGTCGAGCACCTGGAGCGGGGCCTGGGCATAGACGCGCTCGCCACCGGCGTAGTCGGTGACGAAAGGCGGGTTGAGCTGGTCGAGCTTGGCGCCGTGGTCGCGCAGCAGGCTGCTCACCACGTGCAGCGTGCTCAGCAGGCCGTCGTCGTAGGTGGTCCATTCGCGGACCGGCTCCTGACCCACACCGCCCCCTCGCGTACGCCTCGGCTGCGCGCCCGGCCTGATGACCTAGCAGTAAAGCACCGGCCTCCTCGCGGACGGGCCGGTTCGGGAGTCGAGGTGTCGACTCCTCGCTTAGTCCGCGACGTGACACTGGCCACTCGACGGCTGAACCGACGTGAGTCGTACGCGCCAGGAACGTAGGCTCGGCCCTGCCAGCCGGCTCCTGAACCGCAGGCCGAGGAGGCCCCGTGTCCCGCACAGCAACTCGATTCCGGACGGTCATGCCCGGCTCCGGGCGCACCGCGCTGGGCGCGACCCTCGCCGGAGGAGTCCTGACCAGCCTGGCCTCGGCACCCGAGCGCGTGAGCCGGCTGTTCCGGCGACGCTTCCCGATCGTGGCGGTGACCGGGATGACCGGGGTCGGCAAGACCCAGCTCGCCGACCGGCTGGCTCGGCGTACGTCGGGGGAGGGCGTCACCGAGGTCGGCTCAGCGGTGATGGAGCGCCGTACCCGCCGCTCTCCTCGCCTGCACGGGTTCCGCTTTCTGGTCGTGCCCGGCGACAACGCCGCGACCCGCCTCGCTGCCCTCGACACCGTGTTCCACGACGAGCCTGTCGACGGGGTGATCCACGTGGTCGCCAACGGGTACGCCACGCCTCGGCGCACTGCAGGCACCACCGGCAAGGCGACCGCTGCCCGTGAGAAGCAGCTCTCCGCGGAGCTCGAGGACTGGGCGATCACCGCGCACCGGATCGCCTCGATGGCCGTACGCCGCGACCAGCCGGTCTGGCTCGTCATCGCCGTGACCAAGACCGACCTGTACGCCGACGACCTGGACGAGGTGGTGCGCTACTACTCACCGGGGAGTGGCTCACCCTTCGGCGACAAGATCGACGAGCTGCGGGCGCTGGCCGGCGGAGCCAAGCTCTCGGTCGACGTGCTGCCGGTGTCCAGCCAGGGTGGCGACCGCACCTCGGCGGTCTCGACCAAGCGAGCTGCCGCGATGATCGACGCGCTCGCGGCGAGGCTCGCCCAGCTCAGCGGTCACGTCTGAGGGTCCGGGCAGACGGGGCCACTGATCGGTCGGGCGCCGGATCGGTCCAGCAGCGACCGGTTCATCGCTGGCCCATTCGGTTCGTGCGACCGGGCTCGGCGAACTAAGATTTCTCCGTGAACCAGGTCCATGTCATCGCCTACTTCGGGGACGACCCCAGCCGGACCTACCAGCTCGTCCAGTGGCTCGACGTGCTGGGGATCCTGAACGAGCGGCACCCGGTGGCCATCGTGGTCCGCGAGGCCGAGTGCGCGACCGTGCTGGCCGCGCGGACGAGCCTGCCGATCCACACGGCCGAGTCGTTCGCCGACCTCACCAGGCTCTACGACGAGCTGGACGCCAAGACGGTGCTCTACTGCAACAACTCGATGCTGAACTTCCAGTCGCTCGTCGACGTCCGCTCGATGCACGTCCACATCAACCACGGCGAGAGCGACAAGCTCAGCATGGCGAGCAACAACGCCAAGGCCTACGACCGGGTCTTCGTCGCCGGGGAGTGCGCCGTCCAACGGCACCAGAGCTCGCTGATGGAGTTCGACACGAGCCGGCTGGTGCGCGTCGGGCGACCGCAGCTCGACCTGCGTCCGGAGAGCGTGCTGCCACCGAGCACCCGGCGCACGATCCTCTACGCGCCGACCTGGGAGGGCGACGCCGAGTACAACGACTACACCTCCGTGGACACCATGGGTCCCCAGATCGTGCGGTCGATCTTGGGTGTCCCCGGCGCACGCCTGGTGTACAAGGCGCACCCCAAGGTGACGACCAGCCTCACACCGGCCGTGCGGGAAGCTCATCACGAGATTCTGAGGCTGCTCGCCGAGGCCGCTGAGCGCGATCCGGAGGCCGGGCACGTGCCGATCCTGACCGGCGACATCCTGGCGGTGATGCCGGACTGCGACGCGATCGTGACCGACGTGTCCTCGGTGGGTCTGGACTGGCTCTACCTCTGCAACGACCGCCCGATCTTCCTCACCGACCGGCACGCCGACGGTGAACGGCTGCGCCAGGACGTGCCGGTGAGCCGTTGCTCGGACGTGATCGACGAGTTCAGCCTGGCCGACCTGACCGCACTGCTGGTGGCCCGGCTGGAGCACGACGAGCACCACCTGTCCCGGCTCGCCATGCGCCACCACTACTTCGACGACCTCCAGGTCGGGGACAGCACGAAGTGGTTCCTCGAGGCGGTCTCCGAGGTGGTGGCCCTGCGCGACAGGCTGCTCGGCGCGGCCAGCGACCGCCCCGATGAAGGGGCCGCGATCACGGCCTGACCGGCGTCACCCGCTGGTCCGGCCACAAGGGAGGGCAGGTCCGCTCCGCCCCTCGGAGGCGGCGTACCTCCTGCTGCGCAGGGTTGGGCACAGGAACCTGGCCGGGGGCGGTAACGTCATCGCCTGTGAGCCGAACCCATCCCTCGTACGACGCACTCGTCGCCCTCCCGGCGTACACCGAGCAGCCCGTTCCGGTGCCTTTCGAGGACGCCAACGGACACCTCAACGTCCGCCACTACACCGGTATCGCCAGCGAGGGACTCGACGAGTCCCTGGTCGCTCTGGGGATCCCGCAGAACTGGCCGGCCGACGGGCACGCCTGCTTCTCCGCCGAGCAGCACCTGACCTATCTGGCCGAGCTCCTCACCGGAGCCCGGATCTCCTCGCGGGTGCGGCTGCTGGGGCGTTCGGAGCGCGCCGCGCACGCCCTGGTGTACCTGCTGGACGAGACGAACCAGCGGCTGAGCTTCGTGATGGAGGAGGTCTTCCTGCACATCGACATGGAGACCCGGCGCACCTCACCCTGGCCCGAGGACGTGGGCGCCGCCCTGGACGAGCAGATCGCCGAGCACTCGGCGCTGCCGTGGGAGCCCGACGTGTCAGGCTCGCTGAGCCTGCGCTGAGGTCTGGCCCGCGTCGACCGGGACCGGTTCGCTAGTCCTTGAGCACCTGGTAGATCCCGTAGATCACCCCGGGGACGTGGCCGAGCAGCTGGAGCAAAAAGGCCCAGAGCACCTTGATCGTCAGCCCGTCGTCGAGCAGTACGGCGACGAAGGGGAAGAAGAAGCAGAGGATCACCAGAAGAATCTTGCGCATCGCCACATCATGACGCACAGGTGTCGGTGAGTGCGGCAAGCGGCAACTCAACACTCGATCGGAGCGACAGTTGAAGATCGCCCTCGTCACGAGCGGAACGCGTGGAGACGTCCAGCCGTTGGTGGTCCTGGGCGTCGAGCTCACCCGCAGGGGTCACGACGTGACTCTGGGGGTTCCTCCGAACCTGGTGGACATGGGAACGCGCTGCGGCCTGCGCACCGGCTCCTTCGGACCGGACACCCTCGCCTTCATGGAGTCGCCAGCGGGGCAGCGGTGGCTGAGTGCCGGAGACGCCAACTCGTTCATGAACGAGATGATGGAGATCTCCCGGAGTGTCATCGTCGACACCATGCGCGAGCTGCAGGAGCTCACCGAAGGTGCCGAGCTCATCGTCGGCGGTCTCCTGGCCGAGGACCTTGCCCTCCCCAGTGCCGAGTCCCTGGGTGTGCCCTACGCCTCGTTCCACAGCGCGCCCTATCGACGTACGCGAGCCTTCCCCCAGCTCCTCGTCACCACGCGCCAGCTCCCGGGGCCGCTCAACCGCGCCACCGGAGCGCTCTTCGACAGGGTGTGGTGGAAGGGTGTCGCCGCGGAGACGGCCGGCTTCCGGGAACAGCTCGGCCTGCCCCCGGACAGGACCCCGACCGCGAAGAAGCTGGCACGCGACGGTGCCCTGGAGCTGCAGGCCTACAGCCCCGAGCTGCTGCCCGCGCTGCGGGACTACGGCCCGCACCGTCCTCTGATCGGACTGCCGGTGCCCGATCCGGAGCTGCGCCGCAAGCTCGGTGACCCCTCACTCGACGGTCGGCTGGAGGACTGGCTCGGCGCCGGGTCGGCTCCGGTGTACGTCGGCATGGGCAGCATGCCGATCGCGGATCCCGCCAGGACCCTGGCGATGGTCACCGAGGTGACCGGCCGGCTCGGGCTGCGGGCGGTGGTCAGCGCCGGATGGAGCCGCCTGACGGAATCCGAAGGCACCGATGAGGTGCTCGTCGTGGGGGCGGTGGACCACGACTCCCTGCTCCCACGGTGCCGCGCCGCCGTGCACCACGGGGGCATCGGCACGACGACCGCGGGGCTGAGCGCCGGGCTGCCGACGCTGATCTGCTCGGTCTTCGCCGACCAGCCCTTCTGGGGGACCCAGCTCAAGCGGCTCGGAGTCGGGGCACACCTCCGGTTCGCGAACCTCGACGCGGACGGTTTCGAAGCGGGGCTGCGGACGCTCCTGCAGGAGCCCACCGTCGCCGCAGCCCAGGCTCTGGGTCAGCGGCTCCGCGCGGAGCCCGCGGCGGTCACGGTGGCCGCCGACAGGTTGGAGGCTCTCAGTCGGGATCAGCCGGGCGTGCCGGACTCCACCTGATCGACACCGGCCTCGACTCGTTCATGGCAGGCCCGATTGTGCGCGAGGCTCGATGGTCCGCGCGATCGACTCATCCTCGCAGTCCCACCTCGAGCTCATCGAGGGCCTGGGCGAGAGAAACCTCCGGGGTCCAGCCCCAGGCCAGAGCCCGGTCGGACCTGAACCGCCCAGTCCACGCGGGCGAGTCGTCCCAGATGGGCTCGATGCCGAGGGCGCCGGTGACGGTCTCGTAGTAGTCGCGCATCGTCGCGCGCTCGGCCCCCGCGACATCGACGGCGGTGCATCCGCCCTCCACCGGTCCCACGTCGGGGTCAGTGGAGGTCGCGATCTCCTCGGTGGCCAGCTGCGCGGCGAAGACGGCAAGGTCCTCGACATGCACCCAGGGGAACGTCTGGTCCGCGACGGTGTGCCGAGCCTGTTCGTCGTCGCGGATGGTGAGAGGGCGGAGCGTGTTCCACACCGAGGTCCCGCCGGCACCGAGGATCGAGGGCGTGCGGACCAGTACCCGGGTGATGCCGTCGACCTCGGCGAGGGCGAGGTCGGTGTCGCGCTTGGTGACGGCGTAGTCGTTGGCGTCGTCGGCCACGAGCGCGGAGGACTCGTCCTGGTCCGCAGATCCTGTGAACCGGGCGTAGACGGCCGAGGTGGAGATGTGCACGAGCCGCGCGACGTCCGCGTCGCGGGCCGCTCGAGCGAGCACCGCGGTGCCCTGGACGGCGATCCGCTGCTGGGTCTCGCGGTCCGAGCCCATCGGGTGGACAGTGGTGACGACCGCATCGACGCCCTCGACCACGAGGGCGGCGAAGGTGGGGTCGCTGAAGTCGCCGACCCGCTCCTCGACCCTTCCGAGCGTGGGTGCGGTGCCGGGTCGGCGTACGACCGCTCGCACGGTCACTCCGCGGGCGTCGAGGATCTCGCAGATCCGGGCACCGACCAGACCATTGGCCCCGGTGACGACGACGACCTTCGCGGACCGGCTCAACGCACTCATCGGGCTACCCTGGCACGGCCCGCCAAGGCCCAGCCGACGGCGTCCGCACGGGCCTCGTGAACACCGCGGTGCGGCTCAGGTCGCTCCGTCGCCTCGCGACGGCGGGTCGTTCCTGGACGTCGCCCCGAAGTCAGCGGCGTCTGCGGGGCTCGCGAGGGGGAACCAGGTCCCGAAGCCCTGCGGGTCGCGGCGCTCCATCTCGTCGAGGCAGGACTCGCGCAGCCGCACCAGGTGTGCGGTCTCTTCCATGCTGAGCCCCTCGGCGAGCCAGGACCCGCTCATGCGCCAGATGTCACCGAGGTCGCCGAAGGAGAGCGTCGAGAGCACCGGCCTGCGCGCCTCGGGGCACTGGGGGTCCAGCAGGCGGGGAGCGTGCGGGTCGTCGAAGCTCGCGTCACGCGGGCCCTGCGCGGCGCCGGCGACCGCGGGCGAGCGACGGAGCGGTCGCACAAGGACGCGGGCCAGCCGCACGGCGGTCGGCGACCCGATCACGAGCGCGAGCAGCCAGAGCAGCGACCAGGGGCCGAATGCCAGGACGAGACCGTAGGCAGTGAGGATCAGCACCGGCGCCCACACGCCCGTCATCACGGCCACCGGCCGCGGGACCAGGCTCACCATCGACCAGGCCGCCACGCTCGCAGCAGCAGGCAGTGAGATCGCCAGGATCACCCCGGCCAGCGTTGCGGGGGAGAGGGCGGTGGCGGTGACGCTGATCCCGACGAGGATCAAGAAGCCGAAGCTCAGGCTCCAGGCAGTTCGGTAGAGCCGCCACCGCACCGAGCTCACTCCCGTGGCGCCACCGGTCTCGTGGCTGCTGGTCATGCTCCAAGCCTCGAAGATCGCGGCGTACTCCGGGAGAGGCGCAGGTCCGCCGGGATCGGGACCGAAGTCCCCCCCGCCCGCTGCTCGACCAGCGGTGGTCGGATGTGGTGCGTAGGCGTCGCTGGGGGTGCGGCGTCGGTGCGGTCTGGGCCATGGTGGTCGAGCAGCGAGCGGAGCGAGCGATCAGTCGAGACCGTTTCCGGTACGCGCCTGGTGGTCTCGACTGCCGCTGTAGGTGCGGTCTGGGCCACGGTGGTCGAGCAGCGAGCGGAGCGAGCGATCAGTCGAGACCATTTGTGGTACGCGCCTGGTGGTCTCGACTGCCGCTGTAGGCGCGGTCTGGGCCACGGTGGTCGAGCAGCGAGCGGAGCGAGCGATCAGTCGAGACCATTTCTGGTACGCGCCTGGTGGTCTCGACTATCCGCTCGCTGCGCTCGCTGCTCGACCAGCGGTGGTCGGCTGTGGTGCGTAGGCGTCGCTGGGGGTGCGGCGTCGGTGCGGTCTGGGCCACGGTGGTCGAGCAGCGAGCGGAGCGAGCGATCAGTCGAGACCATTTCTGGTACGCGCCTGGTGGTCTCGACTATCCGCTCGCTGCGCTCGCTGCTCGACCAGCGGTGGTCGGCTTGAGCGGGCGGTGCAGCGTCGTTTGCGTCGCTGGTACGGCGTCGGTGCGGTCTGGGCCACGGTGGTCGAGCAGCGAGCGGAGCGAGCGATCAGTCGAGACCATTTCCGGTACGCGCCTGGTGGTCTCGACTATCCGCTCGCTGCTCGACCAGCGGTGGTTGGCTGCGCTCGCTGCTCGACCAGCGGTGGTGGCTTCGCTCGCTGCTCGACCAGCGGTGGTCGGCTTCGCTCGCTGCTCGACCAGCGGTGGTCGGCTTCGCTCGCTGCTCGGCCAGCGGCGGGCGTGGTCTGGACTAGCCGCTCGCTGCTGAGGTCGCCAGGGCGGTGGTCACGGAAACCTCGCGGTGGAGGGTCTTGTGGACCGGGCAGGCGTCGGCGATCTCCAGGAGGCGCTCGAGCTGCGCGTCGGTGAGGTCGCCGGTGAGCTCGAGGGTGCGCTCGACGTGGTCGAGGCGCCCGTCGGTGGCAGTGCACTCCGCACAGTCGCGCGCGTGGATCCGCGAGTGGCGCAAGGAGACCTTGACGTGCTCGAGCGGCCACTGCTTGCGGTCGGCGTACATCCGCAGCGTCATCGACGTGCAGGCACCGAGCGCCGCGAGCAGCAGGTCGTACGGCGCGGGGCCGGTGTCCCGGCCGGTGGGAGCGGGCTCATCGGCCACGAGGACGTGGCGACCCGCGGTGATCTGCTGCCCGTAGGGCCCGTCGCCGTTCTCCGCGACGACGACCACACCTTCGGGAGCGGGCTGCTCCTGCGCCTGCTCGGTCTCGCCTGCCGGGTCGTCGACGTACCTGCTCGCCCAGGCAGCGAGGGTGCGAGCCGCGAACACCGCGTCGCGTTTGGCGGTGAGCAGGTGGTCGGCGCCGTCGAGGGCGACGAAGGACTTCGGGTGCCGGGCAGCGTCGAAGATCATCCGGGCGTTATCCACTCCCACCGTCTCGTCGCTGGGGGAGTGCATCACCAGCAGGGCGCGATCGAGCCTCGCCAGCCGGTCCAGCTGAGGCTGGTCGGCGATGTCCTCGAGGAACTGGCGGCGGATGACGAACGGTCGCTCGGCCAGGCAGACCTCGGCCTGGCCGTCCCGCTCGATGTC
Organism: uncultured Actinomycetota bacterium; assembly: GCA_963812235.1. Lineage (GTDB taxonomy): Bacteria > Actinomycetota > Actinomycetes > Propionibacteriales > Nocardioidaceae > Marmoricola. The sequence continues at coordinate 26,192 of CAWEUP010000020.1, forward strand.
CTCGGTGCTGGCCGCGATCAGGTGACGGAGGTGCTCGGTGCCGGCAGGGGCGCCGATGGTCACGACAGCGCGTGTCTCGGGGATCCTTGCGGCGGCAGCGATCACCGCAGCGCCGCCGAGCGAGTGCCCGATCAGCAGGCCCGGGGCCTGCTCGGTGGCGCGCAGGAAGTCGGCCGCGGCGACGAGGTCGTCGACGTTGGAGGTGAAGTTGGTGTTGGAGAAGTCCCCGCCCGACCCGCCGAGGCCGGTGAAGTCGAACCGCAGGGTGGCGATTCCCGAATCCGCCAGCGCCGAGGCGATCCGCGAGGCAGCCAGGACGTCCTTGGTGCAGGTGAAGCAATGTGCGAACAGCGCCCACGCACGTGGCCTGCCCCGCCGGCAGCTCCAACCGGGCAGCCAGCTCGTGGCCGCCGGAGCCGGGGAAGGTCAGTCGTCTGCTCTGCTCAGTGCTCATCGTCCTACCTTCGCCCATGCACGGAGGGTTGCTGCGTGCGGGTGAGCTGAGGGCGGTGAGCGGCCGCCAGCGATGGCACTCCTGTGCCGTCGACGCCCTCGGCAGTCCGCGCCGGTCTCGTGTTTGGAAAAACCATCACAAATAGGGGCGTTGGCCGCGTAACGTGCGCATCAGAGAGTACGACGGGAAGCGCGGGGGAGCTCATGGGCGAGGCAGTACGTCGACGCGTCGTGCCGCTGCGCGCCCTGGTGGCGAGCCTCTCCGTCCTCGCCGTCACCGCCTGCGGCAGCGCTGAGCGGGCCGCCCCGGCGCAGGCTCCGGCCCCCAGCATCGCTGCCACACCGGTGGACCCGGAGGTGGCGGCGACCGGCATGCCCGAGGGGCTCGACCTCGAGCTCATCGACTCCACGCCGGGCAGTGAGGACGGCGACAACGTCGCCTTCGTCTCTCCCGTCTACTCGGTGATCCCTGTCGGCCCGCTGGCTGTAGCCGCCACGGTCACCCTGCGGCTGGACAACGCGATGCCGGAGACCACCCCGCTCCTGGTGGCCACGCGTACCTCCGCGAACGGACCCTGGAGCTACCAGCCCGGACAGCTCACCGACGACCAGCGGCACGTCGAGTTCAGCACCACCTCGCTGACCGAGGTGGGCGTGCTCGCCCTGGACGTCCCCGGCGCGCTCGCCGGCGTACGCGACACTGTGCGCTCCGCGCTGTACCCCGCGCGCGGCACGCCGCCCGAGAAGCCGACCTGCGAGGAGTCCGAGCTCGCCGAGACCTCCGGCTACTCGGTGAGCGACACCAAGAGCAAGACGCTGCACTGGTGCCTCGGTCTGCGAGACGGCTCGCCGATCGTCAAGATCACCAACCGTCGGACAACCCCGGTGGTGGTCGACCACAAGGACTTCAAGGTCCTCGACGGGCCGGGCAAGGCCGCGGCGTACGCCCCGTGGGCCCGGGTGGTCGCGGACACAGCCACGCTCCTCGCGCCCGGCAGGACCGTCACCTACTCGACCGAGCTCGAGACCGGGTCCAAGGTGCAGCTGGTGGCGGCCAGCACCCGGGAGACCCAGGGGCTACGAGTCCTCCAGGCCGGCAGTCGAGCGATTGCCGCGCTCCTCAACGACTACGGTGTCGGCCCGGCGCGGGCCGGCACGACGTTCACCTCGTTGCTCGACAGGAAGCGCTGCGCCCGGTCCCTGACCCAGGGCGTCGACGACGTGGTCGCGCGGTGCTTCACCGACGCCGCGATGGTGGACCTGTTCGGCTCCGACTCGGTCTTCCTGAGCCCCGTGCTGGCTGCTCCCTCCTTCGAGGCGTTCCTGGCCAAGCAGGCCAAGGTGCTCACCTCCCAGGCCGCCAAGCAGGGCGAGCGAGTCGTGCTGAGTCGCGCCGTACCGGACTTCGCCGGCCTGGTGGGTGGATGGTCCGGCAGCAACCGCCAGCTCTCGGTCAGCGAGGCAGGAGTGGTCACCGAGAAGGTCCGGGACGGCAGCTCGGTGGTGATCCAGCTGACCTATCAGCTCGACAGCCCGCTCAGCAAGGACGGCGTGACCAACGCCAAGGCCACCATCACCGCGGTCAAGGTCGGCAACCGCAAGCAGGTGGGCGGACGGGTGCCGGAGGTGGGCGACGCCGGCACGATCAGCCTGCGCGAGGGCGTGATCAGCCCGCCGTACCTGAAGACCAACTACTGCAACGCCAAGGCTGCCAAGAAGGGCGCCTGCGGGGCGCCGTAGCCACACCCGTGCGGCCGCTCCGACCCCGGCGCGGCCAGGCGATAGGTTTCCTCGAATGAACCTCACCACCGTCCGCTCGGTCGACTATCACACCGGCGGAGAGCCGTTCCGGATCGTCACCGACCTCCCGCCGCTGACGGCCACGACGGTCGCTGAGAAGCGGATGCAAGCCCTGAACGACCCTGCGGTGGACGGCCTGCGCAAGCTGCTGCGTTCCGAACCGCGTGGCCATGCCGACATGTACGGCGGCTTCATCACCGAGCCGGACGACCCGGGGGCCCACTTCGGGGTCCTGTTCTGGCACAAGGACGGCTTCTCCACCGCCTGCGGCCACGGCACGATCGCCCTCGGGGCGTGGGCGGTCAACACCGGGCGGGTCGCGGCCTCGGTGGACGGGGTCACCGACGTCGTCATCGACGTACCGTCGGGACGGGTCACGGCACGCGTGCGGACCGGACCGGAGGGGCGGGTCTCCTCGGTCGACTTCCTGAACGTGGCCAGCTACGTGCTGCACGAGGACGTCGAGACCCCCACCTCGGTGGGGTCGGTCACCTCGACGATCAGCTTCGGAGGTGCGATCTATGCCCAGGTGGAGGCGTCCAGCGTGGGTCTCTCCGTGGTCCCGAAGGATCTGCCGGCGCTGATCGGGCTCGCCCGGGAGATCAAGGCGGCGCTGCAGGGCACGGCGTACGCCGAGCATCCGAGCGACCCCCGGCTCAGCGACATCTACGGCGTCATCTTCTTCGAGGACCTCGGTCGAGACGACATGGGAGACCTCGTGCAACGCAACGTCACCGTCTTCGCCGACGGCGAGGTGGATCGATCGCCCTGCGGCTCCGGCACCTGCTCCCGCATCGCCACGCTGTCGGCCCACGGCCGCCTCGCGGACGACCAGTGCCTAGTGCACCACTCCATCGTCGGCTCGACGTTCGTGGGCAGGATCGTCGACCGCGGCGACCTCGAAGGCCGACCCACGGTGACACCGATGGTCACCGGCACCTCCTACCAGACCGGCGAACACCTCTTCGTCGTCGACCCTGACGACGACCTCACTCCCGGGTTCGTGCTCCGGTGAGCGCGCGTGACCAGCTCCGGACCGTGTCGGCGGACGAGGTGCGGGCACTGGTGCCGATGGGCGCGGCCATCGACGCCGTACGCGCCGCTTTCGTGGCCATGGCAGCCGGCGAGTTCGAGATGCCCACCCGGACGGCCTTGCGCGACGGGCAGTTCCTGGTGATGTCGGCCCACCACCGTCCCTCGAGCACCGCGATGGTGAAGACGCTGAGCCTCAACTTCGCGGGCCGGGAGCCGGCCATCACCGGGACCGTGACCTGGAACGACCTCGAGCGCAGCGACCTCGTCGTCGCGGACGCGGTGAGCGTCACCGCTGTGCGCACCGGCGCCGTCTCCGGCGTGGCCACCGACCTCCTCGCCGATCCCGCAGCCTCGACGTGCACCGTGATCGGCGCCGGGGGACAGGCCGCCGACCAGGTCCGCGCGATGCAGGCGGTGCGTCCTCTCAGTGAGCTCACCGTCGTCTCTCGGGAACTGGCGCGCGCCGAGAGGCTGGCCGCCACGCTGGCCGAGGAGCTCCCTGGGGTCAACATCGCCACCAGTTCCGACCCTGCGACTGCTGTCGAGGGCCGCGACCTGGTCTGCTGCGCCACTCCGTCCCACGTGGCGCTGTTCGAGTCGTCGTCGCTCGCGCGGACCGCGCACGTCAACGCGATCGGGTCCTTCCGACCGGTCATGCACGAGCTGCCCGAGGACCTCCTCGCCGAGGCCTACCTGGTGGTCGACGAGATCCCAGCGGTGCTCGAGGAGTCAGGGGAGGTGATCGATGCCCTGGCCTCCGGCGCGATCACGCTGTCGTCCCTGCACGAGCTCGGGCCGCTCCTGGCCGAGCTCGCAGCCTCCAACGGACAAGCCGCTCGCCTCCCGGTCCCCGCGGGACGCACGGTGTTCAAGTCCGTCGGCGTCGGCATCCAGGACTGGGCCATCGCCCGCCTCCTCGCCGAGCGGCTGCTGCTCGACGACTGACCACCCCCCGCTGGTCGAGCAGCGCAACCAGACCCCCGCTGGTCGAGCAGTGAGCGGAGCGAGCGATCAGCCGAGACCACGAGGTCCCCCGCTGGTCGAGCAGCCGAGACCACCCGACCCCCGCTGGTCGAGCAGTGAGCGGAGCGAGCGATCAGCCGAGACCATGAGGCCCAGCCCGCTGGTCGAGCAGCGAGCGGAGCGAGCGATCAGCCGAGACCACCCGGCACGTACGACCAATCCGGGCCACGCCGTACGCCGAGCGTCGTCAACTCACGACGCGAAGCGCGATCACCAGGCCGGTCAACACGGACACAAGGAACAGCAGCACCAGCGCTGCGACGAACTCGCGGGTCGAGATCATGGTCCACGTTAACCCTGCACCGCCGTCCGAGCGCGGGGCACAGTGCGACGGTCGCGCGCCGCGTGACCTCGACGGCACCACTTCCCATACGTTCGCTGCGGAAGTCAGGGTCGCGGGTCGACCTGACCCCGGGGTGGTCTCGGCGTACCCATGTGGTCTCGGCTGATCGCTCGCTGCGCTCGCTGCTCGACCATCGGTGCTTGGGTCGGCGTACGTGGGGGCTTCGGCGTACGTGGGTGGTCTCGGCGTACCGGGTGGTCTCGGCTGATCGCTCGCTGCGCTCGCTGCTCGACCATCGGTGCTTGGGTTTCGGCGTACTCGGGTGGTCTCGGCTGATCGCTCGCTGCGCTCGCTGCTCGACCACCGGGGCTTCGCTGGCTGTTCGACCGGTGAGGGGTCAGGTGGGGTCGTTGAGGTAGCCGCGGGCTCCCTGGGTGGTGACTGCCTGGGCGGCGGTCGCGCAGGCGTCCTTGGTCGCGGGGACGAGTCCCCAGCCCTGGGCTAGGCGTGCGGCGATGACGCCGACCAGCACGTCGCCCGCGCCGGTGGTGTCCACCGCGGTGACCGAGGGCGAGGCGACGGTCTCCTCGTTCTCGGCGTCGATGAGGCTCGCACCCTTGGCCCCGAGGGAGACGACGACCGAGCGACAACCCAGGCGGTCGCGGAGCACACGCGCCAGGCCCTCCGGGGGTACGTCCGTCTCGATCGCGTGCTCGCGGAGCAGGTCGGCTGCCTCGTGCTCGTTGACGACCAGGGGGTCGGCGAGGCTCAGTACCTCGGGCCCCAGGCCCTCGACCGGGGCGGCGTTGATCACGAACCTGGCCGCGCATCGGTCCGCGTGCTGTGCGGCCGCGGTGACCGGGGCCGTGCCCGGCTCGGTCTGCGCCAGGACGACGTCGACGGACTCATCGATGGAGTCGCCGACGTCGGCGGGGGAGAGCTCGCCGTTCGCTCCCGCACCCACGACGATCGAGTTCTCGCCGTCGGGGGTGAGCACGATGAAGGCCGTGCCGGTGGCGACACCGGGGGTCACCCGGACCCAGGAGACGTCCACGCCTCCGAGCCGGAGCTGCTCGAGCTGCTGGTCGCCCGCGGCGTCGTCACCCACCGCGGCACACAGCCGGACCGAGGCCCCGGCGTGGGCCGCGGCGACGGCCTGGTTGGCGCCCTTGCCGCCCGAGGTCGCGACCGGTCCGCTCCCGACGACGGTCTCGCCGCCGCCGGGTCTGGTGTCGGCGTGAACGGTCAGGTCCTGATTGACGCCGCCGACGACGACTACAGTGCTCATGCGCCCACGCTCTCATGTCCCTTGAGCGCAGAGAACGCGCAGGACCCGAGCAGCCGCCGAGTGGTCAGCCGTTGGTGGTCGTCGGTTCCGATGAGGAGCGCGGAGGCTGGCTGCGCTGGTGCCCCAGCTCGCCTCCCATGCGCCCACCGTAGGGACGACCGTGGTCGGCGTACTCCTCGCGGAAGTAGGACAGGGCGTACGGTCCGAGGTCCACCCTGGCTCCCGTGCGCAGGATCGCGGAACCGCGTACGACGGCACCGTGCACCTTGGTGGGTGGGCCGCAGTTCTCCAGGACGAACTCGTCCGCGTCGTCCTGCGTCACTCGGGCGTGCAGCGGCGCCAGGCCGGCGAGCACGATGTCGCACGAGGGGTCGGAGCCGATGGTCGTGACCGGCTGGTTGAGCCAGTAGACCGGTTGACGTTCGCCCTCCCACATGTCCTGCTTCTTCAGCACGAGGCGTGGGGAGCCCGCTCCGTGGAGGGTGTTGGTCGTGGTGACCCTCCGGTGCGGGTAGCGGGAGAAGGTCGGCACGAGCGGCAGCAGGGTGGGTGGCGGCAACGACTCCACGGTCGGCAGCACGGCGCTGGTCTGACCGGCGCGCGAGCGCAGAGCGGTCCAGGCACCGCGCCAGCTGCCGATCCGGATCCGACGCGAACCAGTCGCTCTTCGCTGCCACCAGGGTGCGGAGACTGCGCCGATCGTGACCAGGTGCACCCCGTCGGAGACGACCCGCACGCTGATGCCTCGTGTGGCGAGCTCCTCGGCGGCACCGCGCACCATCACCGCGTCACCGGAGCCGGCGAACAGGCCTGGGTTGTCGATGTCGAGGGTGAGCCTCCCGAAAGCGCCGCTCAGGTGTCCCGTGGCCGCGCGACCCTCGGAGGAGGACAGCTCCACCGAGAGGTCGGCAGCGACGTTGATCATGCTGACGCGCTCTTGGTGGCGTCGTTGTCACTCGTGGTCACGGTCAGGGTGCCGTCGATCTTCCACGTCGCCCGGGGGGCCTTGGCGCCGGTGTCGCGGGGGATCTCGACGAACATGTCGGTGAAGGTGTAGTTGATCGCGGCTTCGCGACCAGTCAGGAAGCTCCACATCCGCTGTCCCAGGTCGGACCAGTCCACGACCTCGTTCGACGTGCCATCAGCTGACTGGCTGCTCATGCTCATGATTACTCCTCGTGTTCACATTGACTTCAACGGGTTGTTGAGGTTTATAGTCTCATCATGAACCTACGCAGCACTGAAGCGCAACCCCACGACGCAGATCCTGGCGAGATCGCCGGTCCGACGACCGGTGATTCGCTCCTCTCGATCGGGGACCTGGCCGAGCGCACGGGCCTGAGTCCGGCCACCCTCCGCATGTGGGAGTCGCGCCACGGCTTCCCCGTCCCTCACCGGCTGGAGAGCGGTCACCGTCGCTACGGCGAGGAGGACGTCGAGTCGATCCTGGCCGTCGTACGCCACAAGGACGCCGGCACCCGGCTCGAGCTGGCGATCGCCCAGGCGATGGCAGACGCCGAGCCCGCGGCGCCCTCGGTGTACGCCTACCTTCGACGGCGGCACCCCCACCTCGGCGTACACCGGCTGAAGAAGAAGACCTTGATCGCGCTCTCCTGGGCGATCGAGGACGAGTTCTGCGCCAAGGCCGATCGCGCCACCCTCTACGGCTCGTTCCAGAAGGAGCGCTACTTCCGGCTGGCCGAGGCCCGGTGGACCGAGATCGCCCGGGTCTCTGCGGGGGCTACGGTCTTCGCCGACTTCGCCGACCCCGACCCGACAGCCGCTCCGGTGCAGGTGGCGCTGCCCGAGGACGCTCCGATGCGGCGCGAGTGGGCCGTGGTGTGCGATGCCCGGGACCTCCCGGTCGCCCTGACGGCGTGGGAGCTCCCCGGTCAGTCGGATGTCCCTCAGTCGATGAGGCTCTTCGAGTCGATGTGGACGGTCGACGGTCCCGCGGTGCACGACGCTGCCCGGGTCTGCGCCTCGGTGGCGGCCCAGTACGGCGCCGGACCCAAGGCGGCGCCGGAGACCGGTTCGCTGCTGTCGAGGCCGCACACCCCCGACCTGGCCGCGGTCACCGCCCTGTTCAACCGGATGGTGGCCTACGTCGACCGGATGGACTGAGGCCCCTGTGTGAGTGGCGCCCGCGTGGGCGCGGTATCCGTCGGTGAGGCCGGTACGGGCGGCGGTCCACCCGGTCGGGCGCGATCCCGGCCGCGCGCCACGCATGACAAGGTGAAGGATGTAGTCCCTACGAAGGAGTTCCATGACCCTGCCCGACTCACTGACCAGCACCACTGTCGCCGTGCTCGGGGGCACCGGACCCCAGGGCCGTGGCCTGGCCCGCAGGTTCGCCGCAGCAGGCCTGCCGGTGGTGATCGGGAGCCGCAGTGCCGACCGTGCCGAGGAGACCGCGCGAGCGCTGAGCGAGGCCACCGGCGGTCGGGTCAGCGGGGCCGGCAACGCCGACGCGGCCGAAGCGGGGGACATCGTCATCGTCGCGGTGCCGTGGGACGGTCACGGCGACCTGCTGCGCGACCTCGAGCCGGCGCTGCGGGGAAAGATCGTCGTGGACTGCGTCAACCCGCTGGGATTCGACAAGCAGGGCGCCTACGCGCTGCCCGTCGCAGAGGGCTCCGCCAGCCAACAGGCCGAGGCGCTGCTCCCGGACAGCACGGTGGTGGGGGCGTTCCACAACGTCAGTGCGGTGAAGCTCGAGGACCCCGAGGTGGACTCGATCGACACCGACGTCCTGGTCCTGGGTGACGTGCGCGAGGCGACCGACCTGGTCATCGACCTGGCCGGGACCATCGCGGGCGTGCGCGGGATCTACGGCGGACGGTTGCGCAACGCACACCAGGTCGAGGCCCTCACCGCCAACCTGATCAGCGTGAATCGGCGCTACAAGGCACACGCGGGAGTTCGGGTCACCGACGTCTGAGCGCCGACCTCGCGGACGACCGGTTCCTCATCAAGAACGCGGCCCAGATACCGCCCATGAAGCCGAACAGGTGCGACTGCCAGGACACGTAGGGCACTCCCGGCAGCACACCGGAGATCATCCCTCCGTAGATCATCAGCATCATGATGCTGACGGTGATGGCTCCGGCGCTGCGCTCGGTGAAGCCGCGCAGGAGCAGGAATCCGAGCAGCCCGAAGATCACTCCGCTCGCACCGATGACCACCGTGCGGGGCTCACCGAAGAGCCAGGCGCCCAGTCCGCTGCTCAGCGCGGTGATCACGATGAGCCCGACGAAACGCCGTTGGCTGACGGCGGCGTACGCGATCACGCCCAGGACCACGAAGGCCAGCGAGTTCGAGAGCAGATGCCCGAAGCCCACGTGGAGGAACGGGGCGAACGCGATCCCGTCGAGTCCGTCCACGCTGCGTGGCCGGATGCCGTAGGCGTCGAGCCGACCGCTCATCGTCGCGTCCACGACCTCGATGACCCAGAGGAGGCCCAGCGTCACCGCCACCATCGTCAGGGCGCCCGGCAGACGCTGGGTCCAGGACTGCTCTTCGCGACCCATGTCGTAGGACATGAGGTCAATGATGCCAAGGCCGTGGTAGCCCGACCGGCCCAGCCCCACCGGACAGACCCCCCAGCCCCACCGGACAGACCCCCCAGCCCCACTCGACAGACCCCCGGCCACACCTCACCGACCACCCCAGATCTGCGCACCTGACCGCTCCGGCCGTGGATGCCGGGGCCACGTCTAGGTTTGCAGCATGAACGCCGACCTGCGCCCCAGCGACACGCGACGCTGGCAGGACTGGGACCTGCACACCCTGCTCGAGCTCAAGCAGCAGACCGGGCTGACCACGAGCTTGGTGGTGCCGGCCCGCAACGAGGCGGCGACGGTCGGCGAGGTCGTCGCGCGGGTGCGCGCTGACCTGATGCAGACCGCGGGCCTGCTCGACGAGATCGTCGTCATCGACTCCGACTCCCACGACGACACACTCGCCGTCGCGCACGCTGCGGGCGCAGTGGTGCATCGCTCGCACGAGATCAGGCCGGACCTCGGCAGCCACCCCGGCAAGGGCGAGGCGATGTGGAAGTCGTTGTTCGTCACGAGCGGTGACCTGATCGTGTTCATGGACGCCGACCTGCTCGACTGGGACACCCATTTCGTGACCGGTCTGCTCGGTCCCCTTCTGGAGGGCGCCGACGCGGGAGTCGCGCTGGTGAAGGGCTTCTACGAGCGCACCCAGGGTGACGACTCGACCGGAGGGGCCACGCTCGAGGGAGGGCGGGTCACCGAGCTGGTGGCGCGCCCGCTGATCGCGCTGGAGTGGCCCGAGCTGAGCTGGCTGGTGCAGCCCCTGGCCGGTGAGTGGTCCGTACGCCGCGACCTGTTCTCCCGGCTCGCCGTGCCCACGGGGTACGCCGTGGAGCTGGCGGCGCTGATCGACACCCTTCGCCTGCTCGGTCCGCAGGCCATTGCGCAGGTGGATCTGGGGCATCGCGCGCACCGTCACCAGGCGCTCAGCGACCTGGGGTCGATGGCCACCCAGATCCTGGCAGCGTCGACGCGTCGGTCCACCGGCGCGGCCGCTGACCACGTGTCGCTGGTGCAGCCCCTCAGGACGGGGCTCGCGCCGGAGACCCTTCGACGCGAGATCCCCCTGCTGGAGCGACCGCCGGCCGTCGAGGTGACCGGAGCGATGACCGGAGCGGTGCCAGGATCCCCGGCATGACCCTCCGTCTCGGCAGGCAGGCCTTCGCCGATGACGCCAGGCTGATGATGGCGATCGTGAACCGCACCCCCGACTCCTTCTACGACCAAGGTGCGACCTGGGCTGAGGACAAGGCCCTGGACCGGGTCGGCCAGGTGATCGCCGAGGGCGCCGAGATCGTCGACATCGGTGGCATCAAGGCCGCCCCCGGCGAGGAGGTGGACGTCACGGAGGAGATGCGCAGGACCGTGCGCTTCGTGGAGCGGGTCCGAGCGGCTCATCCGGAGGTCGTGATCAGCGTCGACACCTGGCGATCCCCGGTCGCCCGGGCGGTCTGCGAGGCGGGGGCCGACGTGCTCAACGACGCCTGGGGCGGTGCTGACCCGGGACTGGTCGACGTGGCCGCGGAGTTCGACGTGGCCATCGTCTGCACCCACACCGGCGGAGTGGTGCCGCGCACCCGCCCGCACCGCATCGAGTACGCCGACGTGGTGGCGAGTGCGATCGCCGACACCACGTCGTACGCCGTCAGGGCGCTGGCCGCCGGGGTGGCTCGCGAGAGCATCGTGATCGACCCGGCCCACGACTTCGGCAAGTCCACGCAGGACTCCCTCGACCTCACCCGCCGGCTCGACGAGCTCGTCGCGACCGGATGGCCGGTGCTGGTCTCGCTGTCGAACAAGGACTTCGTGGGCGAGGCGCTCGACCGACCCGTGGGGGAGCGGCTCATGGGCACGCTCGCGGCCTCCGCGATCGCCGCACTGCACGGTGCCCGCATCTTCCGGGTCCACGAGGTCAGCGAGACCAGGCAGGTGGTGGACATGGTCGACGTGATCTGGGGGCGGCGCCCGCCGGCTCGCACGATCCGGGGCCTGGCATGAGCGCGGCGCCGTGATCAGCACGGTCCTGGTGCTGCCCAGTCCGCCCGCCCTGCTGCCGCGACGTACCGCCACCGACCCGGTCGGACCCCTCCGGCACGCCTGCGCGACCGCACTGGCGGCGCTGCCGGTCGAGGACCCGATCGTGGTGCTGGCCGCGCCCGTGAGCGAGGCCAACCGCGCTCGGGGCGTCACCGAGCCGCTCGGGCACCGGGTCGCCGCGCACCTGCTCGGCGACACCGGCTTCGAGCCGCTGACCGCGACGCCGGACACCGCCGAGAGGCTCCTGGGACGAGATGGACGAGCCGGACGCGCTGGACGAGCTGGGTCGACCACCCTGCTGGTGATGGCCGACGGGTCCGCACGCCGGGACGAGAAGGCGCCGGGGCACGTGCACCCGGGTGCGGTCGCCTTCGATGCGCGGATCGAGGAGGCACTGCGCGAGGGCGACCCGGAGGCGCTGGCCACCCTCGAGCCCGCCCTGGGTGAGGAGCTCTGGTGCGAAGGCGTCCCCGGTCTGCGGGTCCTGGGCGAGGTGGCCCGCGGCCGCACCGTGCGCACCCACCTCAGCTATGCCGACGCGCCGTACGGCGTGGCCTGGTGGGTCGCCCGTTGGGATATCGGTGCACCAGATTCGCGACGGTGACAGGCTGTGTCCGTGGCTGGCGAGATTCCCGCACTGACCCGCAACGAGCTGGAGGCCCTGCAGCTCGACCGGCTGCGGACGACCCTGCGCGTGGCCTACGACCAGGTGCCGCACTACCGGCGGGCCTTCGACGCGGCCGGCGTCGGTCCCGAGGACCTGAACGGGCTCGAGGACCTCGCACGGTTCCCCTTCACCACCAAGGCCGACCTGCGGGAGAACTACCCCTTCGGGATGTTCGCGGTGCCACGCGAGGAGGTCGCCCGCGTGCACGCCTCCAGCGGCACCACCGGCAAGCCGACGGTGGTCGGCTACACCCGGGCCGACCTCGACACCTGGGCCGAGCTGATGGCCCGCTCGATCCGGGCGGCGGGGGGCCGGCCCGGGGACCTGTGTCACATCGCCTACGGCTACGGGCTGTTCACCGGCGGGCTCGGCGCGCACTACGGCGCTGAGCGGCTCGGATGCACCGTGGTCCCGGTGAGTGGCGGGATGACCGAGCGGCAGGTGCAGCTGATCCTCGACTTCGAGCCGCGCATCATCATGGTGACCCCGTCCTACTTCCTCAGCGTGCTCGACGAGCTCGAGGCGGCGGGCGTCGACCCGCGCAGCACCAGCCTGGAGATCGGCATCTTCGGTGCCGAGCCGTGGACCGACGAGATGCGCCTGCGCGTCCAGGAGCGCAGCGGGATCCGGGCGGTGGACATCTACGGCCTCTCGGAGGTGATGGGCCCCGGCGTCAGCCAGGAGGCCGGGGAGACCCAGGACGGGCTGCACGTCTGGGAGGACCACTTCCTGGCCGAGGTGATCGACCCGGTGACGCTGGAGGTGCTGCCCGACGGTGAGGAGGGCGAGCTCGTGTTCACCTCGTTGACCAAGCAGGCGATGCCGGTCGTGCGCTACCGCACCCGCGACCTGACCAGCCTGCTGCCCGGCACGGCGTACCCCACCTTCCGCCGGATGCGGAAGGTGACCGGGCGCACCGACGACATGATGATCGTGCGGGGGGTCAACGTCTTCCCCTCGCAGATCGAGGAGCAGGTGCTCGCCATCGAGGGACTCTCCCCGCACTACCGGTGTGTCCTGACCCGTCCGGGAAACCTCGATGAGCTGGTCATCCAGGTCGAGCGCGCTCCCCGCCTGCCGGTCGGGGTGCACGACCCCGATGCCCTGGGCGCGGCACTGAGCTTCCGGGTCAAGCACCGCATCGGGGTCACCGCCCGGGTCGAGGTGCTGGAGCCCCATGAGCTGGAACGCTCCCTGGGGAAGGCCAAGCGGATCAGCGACCAGCGGGCCCTGTGAGAGACCGGGCCGGTCCGCGCTCGCTCACCACCCCGCACCGAAGCTGAGCAGCGGCACGAGGTCGTCGGCCTCGGCCGAGACCTGGGCCAGCGCTTCCGCAGGCGCCGCGCCACGGGCGACCAGGGCGTGCCAGCGTGCCAGCGTCTCGCAGGCAAGGTCGTCGGCGATCACGACCGGGGAGGACAGCACGGTGCGGGCCCCCGCGTGCAGCCAGGCCGCGCTCATGCCGATGGCCTCCTCGCCGGAGCGAACGGAGACCCGTCCGAGCTCGCAGGCCGAGAGCACGACAGTCTCCGGGGTCCGCGGCAGCAGGTCGATGTCGTAGCCGAACCACGGACCGTCGAAGAGCTCGACCGCGGAGAACAGCGGGTTCTCGCCGGTGTGCCGACCGTGCCCCGCCAGGTGCAGCACCTGCACGTCGGCGGCGAGCTCGGCGACGCGGAGTGCGGTCGCCTCCTCGGCGCAGAGCACCTGGGCGTCGGGCCACACCGTGGCCGCGCGGGTGACCTCCTCCTCGGCGCGAGCCACCTTCGGTCCGGCGACCAACCCCACCCGGCGCGGCCGTCGGTTCCCGGCGCCGCGCAGCTGCAGCCACCGGGTGGCCGAGAGCGGGATGGTGAGAGGTCTGCCGAGGAGCCCGGGCAGCAACGACCAGGGCGTGCCGGCCAGTGCTCCCGACGGGGTCAGCACCACCCGTCGATCGCCCAGCAGTCCCAGACAGGGCCGGACGAGCTGGTCGGCCACCTGGCCGAGCCGCTGGTGCAACGCGACCCGCAGCGGCGAGGCCAGGGCATCGTGGCGATGCGTCGCTGCCATCGTCAACTCCGAGGTGAGACCGTCGAGGCGCTCTCGCAGTGGCCCCAGCGCTCCGATGTCGACGACCTGCGCGGTCTCCGGAGTGACCACCAGGGCGGTGACGCGGTCCTGGATCGCGACATGCGCGACCAGGGCCGCGTCGTCCTCGCGCAGCGCCTCCTGGAGCTCGGCGAGCGCGGCGGGCTCGCCGACAGTGCCGGCGCCCTCGCCGAACCACCGCCGCTGGCGCACCCGCTGGCGCAGCTCCTCGACCCTCCGTGCCTCAGCGGTACGCCGACCCGGCCGGTGGCCCCGCAGCAACCGCAGCTCGGTCAGGTCGCGGGAGACCTGGTCGTCGGCCGGAGGCCGCACCGGCGCAACTCGACCCACCAGCGCTCGGGCCCGCTCGGACCACTCGAAGAGCAGAGCGGGATCCCCGTCGTCCACCGCGAGGATCAGGCCTCTCCGGGCCAGGTCGCGGCCGTGCCCCACCAGGGTGCTCTGGAGGTCGAGGCTGCCGAAGGACGACTGCCAGGTGTGCAGCTCGGCCAGCCCGGCGCGCACGTGTCGCCGGGCGTTGTGCCCGTCGTGGCGTTCCTGCGCCAGCTCCGCCCGGACCTCGCGCCAGAGCAGGCGTGTGGTCACCGGTGAGAGGGAGTCGACCCGCACTCGTCGCAGCCGGGTCCGGGAATCCGCGAGGTCGCCCCGAGCGACACTGACCCGCGCTGCCTGGAGCATCAAGATGGTGGCGTCGTTGCGTTGCCCGAGGGCCCGGAGCTCGCTGACGAGAAGGTCGGCTCGTGCCAGGACCCCCGCGCTGGTGGCGCCGTCCGAGATCTCCGCCACCAGGGCGGCGGCGTCGGCCTGGAGCGCGCGCGCGGGGCTGGTCTGCCCACGGAACCTCCGCGCAGCCCGCCGCGCGACCACGCGTGCGCGGGCGGGGTCCTCGCGCAGCAGGGTCCAGGCCAGGGTCAGCTCGCACTCGGCCTGCGAGGTGCGCAGCCGACGCGAGCCGTAGTCGGCGGCCGCCGCGTCGAGCGCCACGATCGCCTCCCGGGGGCGACCCGCGGCGGTGAGGATCTCGGCCCGGTCCTGCTCGACGACGGCTCGGTAGACGGCCGAGAGCGGGCTCAGGACCGGCGCCGCCTGCTCGATCATCGTGATCGCACCGACCAGGTCGCCGGTCAACAGCCGGGCATAGCCGAGATTGTGCTCCGCCTTGGCCTGCTCGACGAGGTCGCCGACCTGGGCGAAGCGCTGCCTGGCGGCGGTGAAGTCCTCCACCGCCGCCGTCGCGTCGCCTCGTTGCAGGTGCACGTTGCCCCGGTTCAGCAGGACCCGCGCCACGTGCTCGCCCTGTCCCGGCAGCAGCTCCTCGGCGCGGGCGAAGGCGCGCATGGCGCCGTCGCTGTTGCCGGCCCGCATGTCCAGCAGCCCGAGCTGGGACCAGATCATGCCGGAGGTCTCGGCGCTCAGGCCGGTCCGGTCGAGCAGGGCGGAGCAGCGACTGCGACCGGTCTCGGCGCGTCCCGTCTCGACCTCGAGGTAGGCCTGGGTGAGCTCGATCCGGGCGCCCAGGTCGGCGTCCTGGGTGGCTTGCCCCGCGCGAGCGAGGTCGGTGGCGGCGGTGCCGAAGGCGCCTCGGTTCAGCGCCGCCTTGGCGCGCTCATGGAGCACTTCGGCTCGTGACATGTCTTCATGATGGCGCGATCTCCGTCAGGGCGGTCAAGGCATCCCAGGCGCGGCGTACGGCCGGCGCGCGATCGTCTCGCTCCGGGTCGATGCCGTCGAGCAGCTTCGCCGCGACCCGTCCCGCGAACAGCGGGGCCGCGAACGAGGTGCCGCTCCACAGCGCGAAGGACCCGGTGTAGTCATCGGGGTCGATCGCCTCACGGGGCCGCCGCCACGCCTCCGACCGGGCCGCGGGCTCCAGGCCTCCCTGGAACGGCGGCAGGGTGCTCATCACCGCGGCGCCGGGGGCGTAGGCACGGACCCAGGGCCCGGCGTTGCTGAACAGCGCGTCGGTCCCGTTGGGGTTCGAGGCTCCGACCGAGATCACCGGGACGACGTCGGCGGCGGGCTGGTGGGGTCCCTTGCCGTCCTCCCAGGGGGCGAACGCCGCGGGGTACATCGGACGCGCGGTCGCGTCGTTGCCCGCCGAGCAGATCACGCTGACCCCGCACTCGCCGAGCAGCCGCAGGATCTCGTACAGCGTCGGGTCGAAGAGCTGGTCCTCCGGGGTCTCGTGGTAGTACCCCATGGACAGGGTCAGCACGTCGATCGGGTGCCCGTCGGGCTCGCCGTCGCGATGGCGGCGTGCCAGCTCGGCGATGTCGGACAGCGCCCTGACCAGGTCGCTCTCGATCACGGGTCCGTCGGAGCCGACGATCCTCCAAGCCACGATGTCGGCGTCCGGGCACGCCTGGTGGATCAGCCCCGCGATGAAGGTGCCGTGCCCGGCGAGCGGGTCGATCGAGCCGTCGAGCGCGCCCACCTGGTCGAACCACTTCTCCGGGTCCGTCTCGTCGTCGACATAGCCGATCGATCGGCCGTCGAGGGTCGGTCCGGGCTTGACCACGCTGACCAGCCAGTCGTGGGTGCCGCACCCGGTGTCCAACGTGGCGACCACCGGCCGCCGCCCCACGATCGTCTCGTCGGGTCGGCGCACCGGGACCGGGCCGGCGTACGCCATCGGCTGGCGCCCGCCCGAGCCGGCGAGCCCGTAGGAGGAGATCGCCGAGGAGCCCGAGCCGCCGAAGGGGTTGGTGCTGTGGAACGGGTTCGTGCTGTGGAAGGGGTTGGCACCGACCTCCGAGCGCACGAGCACGATGTGGTCCAGCCCGACCCGGCTCATCGCCTCGATGCCGTAGGCGGCCCGCGCATGCTGCAGCAGCACCCACCCGTCGGGTGCGATGGTGGCTCGTTCGTCTCGTACGCCCAGGTCCAGGCGCACCACCCCGATCAGGGCCCGGGACCGCTCCTTCGGTGGCCGGCCCTGCTGTCCTCGGGTCGGAGCCTCGTCCTCGAGGTTGACCGTCACCTCCCAACCGAGCGTCTCGGCCACGCTCTGCAGGCGCGCGACGACCTCGTCGGTCTGCGGTCCCCGCGCCACGAGCAGGCGGGGGCCGACGTAGACCGTGCTGCGGGGACGCACCCCCTTGACCGAGAGCGCGGTGCCCGGGTCGAGCACGCGGCCGTTGACCTGGTCCAGCACCCGGGTCGGGGGGACGAAGGGCTCGCGTTGGGTGGAGAGCGCGGACTGACGTGTGGAGGCTGGTCGTGACTCGTGCGGGGAGGAGGACGTCATGGCACCTCAGATCCAGAAGGGGGGTGTGATCCGCGGCCGGCCCGCGGAAGGAGTCGCATCGAGGAAGACCAGCCGCGCCAGCCCCGAGGGGGCCACCGGGAGCTCGAAGCGCCCGAACTCGTCGACCGGTGCGCTCAGCGGCTGCTCCTGCTCGGAGCCCAGCAGCTGCACGGTGAGCGCGCGGGCCGGCACGACCCAGCCGTCGATCCGTGCGTCGTGCTCGATCCTGGTCAGCTGCAGGTAGACCGTGAAGTCGGATCCGGCGTACTCCAGCTGCCAGGAGCCCGCCGCGTGGTAGTCGGAGGGGTCGAGGTCGAGATCGTCCTCCACTGCCGAGTCCTCGGAGGAGCGCACCCCCGCGAGTGAGGTCGACTCCACCAGCGTCAGCAGGTCGAACTCGAGGTCCTCCGCGGCGATCCGCGCGAGGACGCCGTCGGCCAGGTCGACCGGAGGTGGATCGAGCTGCTGCCAGAGCTCGGAGACCGCCGCGAGCAGCGTCAGGTCGTCGGGTCCCATCATGTGTTCGTCGGTCTCGCTCATCTCAACGTCCTCCCGCCTGGGTCAGTTCGTGGCGCAGCTTCTCCAGGCAGCGTCCACGGGTCGGTCCGATGCTTCCCACCGGCATGCCGAGCTGATCGGCGATCAACGAGTAGTCCGGCCGGGCCTCCGCCGCCACGATGCGCAGCAGGCGCTGGCAGCGCTCGGGCAGCAGACCCAGGCACTGCCACAGCCGCGCTCGGTCGTCGTCGAGCACGACCTGCTCCTCGGGTGCCGGCTCAGGGGGGAGTCGGCGCACGATGGTCTCGTCGTCGGTCGGCTGCTGGCGTGCGGACTTCTTGGAGACCCTCCAGGCCTCGCGGCGGGCGGTCGTGCACAGCCAGCCGGCGACGGCGCGCGGCTCGGTGATCGACTCACCTGCGCGCACCAGTGCCAGCCACGTCGTCTGCACCACGTCCTCGGCCTGCTCGCGGTCCAGGCCGCTGGCACGCGCGAGCTGCCACAGCATCGGGCTCAGCAGGCGGACCAGGTCGTCGAGGGCGCCGGGCGTGTCGTCACGCCAGCCTTCGAAGTGGCCGGCGGCGGTCTCCCACACCGACACTGACTCGGTGGGTAGCTCGGACATGGTGTGCACACCTCCCTAGAGTCCGATCACGGGCCCTGGGATACATCCTGCACCGAGAGATGTGCTCACGGCGAGGAATGCGGCCCCGGGAAGATCTCAGGGAGCTCGCTCGCCTTGCCGTTGAAGTCGGGGTCCCGCTTCTCCAGGAACGCCGCCACGCCCTCCTTGCCGTCAGCGATGCTGGTGTGGAACATCGCCAGGCTGTCGGCCCGGTGCGCCTCGATCGGGTGGTCGGCCGCACCGTTGCGGTACAGCAGCTGCTTGGACAGTCCCAGGGCGACCGGTGAGCGGTGTACGACGAAACGGCGGGCCAGCCCGACGGCGTCGGCGACCAGCTGGTCGGGCTCGTGCACCGACCGGACGAGGCGACCGGCGAGTGCCTGTTCGGCGGTGAGGATGTCGGCGGAGTACACCCACTCCAGCGCCTGCTGCAGGCCCACGAGACGGGGGAGGAACCAGGTCGAGGCAGCCTCGGGGACGATGCCGAGCCGCCCGAAGACGAAGCCGATGCGCGCGTGGGTGGAGGCCATCCGGATGTCCATCGCCAGGGTCATGGTGGCCCCGATGCCGACCGCGGCACCGTTGATCGCGGCGATCACGGGCTTGGGCAGCTCGTGGATGGCCAAGGTCACCTTGCCGCCGGTGTCTCGGACGCCCTGGTCGATCTCCGGCGACTCGAGCCGGTCGCGGAGGTCGGCCGGGGTGGGGGAGAGGCTCTCGTCGAGACCGAAGACGTTGCCCTCGCGAGAGAGGTCCATCCCGGCGCAGAACGCTCGGCCGGCTCCGGTGACCACCACCGCCGAGATCGCGTCATCCCGGGCGTCGACCCGGAAGAACCGCTCCAGCTCTCGGGCCATGGTGACGGTGAAGGCGTTCATCGCCTCGGGCCGGTCGAGGGTCAGGACGGCGATGCCGTCCGCGTCCACCGAGCAGCTCAGGGTCTCGTAGTCGAAGGAGCTCAATCCTTGACCCCCGGAAGCCCGGTCGCGGTGCACAGGCGCTTGGGGATCTCGCCCGTGCGGTCCTCCTTGATGTAGCCCAGCAGGGCCAGTGCCCGCTGCCGGTCCCAGTTGATGGCCTGGTCCGCGATCGGCATCGCGCAGGTGAGGCCGTCGGTGCCGTTGACGCGAGTCATCGCGAGACCGAACCTCCCGAGCGTGATCGGCCCGGTCCCCTCGCTGATCCTGAGCGAGGAGGTGGCTGCCTGGTTCACCCGGAAGTAGCGCACCGGGTTGAGGAAGGTCCAGGGCGACTTCACCTCGGCCCCGATCGCGCTGACCACCTCGCGCTGGTGGCGTGCCCGGTCGATGTCGCCGTACTTGCTGACCTTGCGCGACCGGGCGTAGCCCAGCGCGGTCACGCCGTCCACCTCCTGGCAGCCCTTGCTGATCTTGAGGCTCGCCTGAGGGTCGACCATCCGCTCCTTCGGGCAGATCTCGATCCCGCCGACGGCGTCCACCGAGTTCACGAACCCGCCGAAGCCGATCTCGACGTAGTCGTCGATCCGGACCCCGGTGTTCTGCTCGATGGTCCGGACGAGCAGCTCGGGTCCGCCGAAGGCGAAGGCGGAGTTGATCTTCGTCCGGCCGCGACCGGGGACGTCCACCAGCGAGTCGCGCGGGATGGACAGCAGCAGGCTGGGGCCGTTCCCGGTGTGGAGCAGCATGATCGTGTCGGTGCGCTGGCCGACGTCGGAGACGCCCCCGGTGCCGAGCCGCCGGTTCTCCTTGCGGGTCAGGCCCTTGCGGCTGTCGGAGCCCACCAGGAGGTACGTCGTGCCCGGCTGGTCGGCCGGCCGAGCCCCGGCAGGAGTGATGTCGACCTTGTCGATCTTGTTCACCGCCCAGACCGGGACGGCGATCAAGAAGGCCAGCCAGGCGACCAGGACCAGCAGGATCAGTGACCCGAGGGAGCGCTTCTTGCGCGGCGCCTTGGGTGAGCGCCCCGAGGGAGCGGTCCGCGCCGGCGGGCGGGGAGGTGCGCCGCCGCGCCCACCGGTGGCCGGGGGCATGGAAGAAGCGGCTGCACCGGGCCGGTCGATCTGGGGAAGCACCTGGGTGGGTTCGGGGTCCTGGGAGCCGCGACCGGGACCGGGTGGCCGCGGGGCGCCGGACTTGCCTCCGTAGAGCCAGCCGTACTCGGGGCCCTCGCCGGACCCGCTGCCGGACCCGCCGCTTCTCCCACTCTCTGGCATGGCGCAGACGCTACCGTGCACCGCATGGACCCGCTCCCACCCTCCTTCGGCCGGGTGAGCCTTTCGCTCCTTGCGGGCCAGATCCACGTCAACCTGCTGGGCAACGTGCACGGCGGCGAGGTGATGCGCCTGGTCGACTCCACCGCCGGCGCGGTCGCCCAGCGACACAGCGGGGGTCCGGCGGTCACCGCGGCCATGGACGAGATGGCCTTCCTGGCACCGGTGCACGTGGGGGACATCCTGCGCGCCACGGCGCAGGTCAACTGGGCCGGACGTACCTCCATGGAGGTGGGGGTGCGCGTCGAGTCCGAGCCGTGGAACCAGGCCGCCACCGCGCCGGTGCACGTCGCCTCGGCATACCTGGTCTTCGTCGCGATCGACACCCACGGCCAGCCACGGGAGATCCCGGCGCTGCGACCCGAGAACGCCCTGGAGGTACGCCGGCTGCGGGAGGCGGAGATCCGGCGGGCCCATCGGCTCGCACGCAAGACCGAGATCGAGGCCGGTCGCTCGGACTGACCCACTCGGCGCGCCGTCACGCCAGTGACGCATGTGGCTGGTGATACTTGGCCGACAGCCTGGCCACCCTCGAGACCGAGAGGTCTTCCCTTCATGGCGCATGCCCTGACCGACGCCGATACGCGCGAGCACACGCGCGGCCCCCGCGCCAGCGGTGTGAAGTTCCGCCGCGCAGTGGTCCTGATGCTGATGACGCTGGTGCTTCCCGGTTCGGCTCAGCTGGCCGTGGGCCGCAAGCAGACCGGTCGACTGGCCCTGCGCATCTGGTTCGGTGTGATCGCGCTGCTGCTGGTGCTCTTCGGGCTCGGGCTGATCTTCGGCTCCTTCGTGTTCTGGCTGCTGAGCAACACCGTCGTGCTCGGCACCATCCGCATCGTGTTGATGGCGATGGCCATCGGCTGGGCCTACCTGTTCGTGGACGCCTGGCGCCTCGGTGACCCGCTGGCGCTGCGACAGAAGCAGCGGCTGGCCATGGTCGCCATCAACGGGGTGCTGTGCCTCAGCGTCGCCGGGTCGTTGCTGTTCGTCTCGCACGTGGTCGGGGTGCAGAAGCAGTTCATCAGCGCGATGTTCACCAATGGTCCCGCCACCGTCGCGCACGCCGGCCGCTACAACGTGCTCCTCCTCGGCGGCGACTCCGGCGCGGACCGGTGGGGCCTGCGCCCCGACAGCCTGTCCGTGGCGAGCATCGACGCCGAGACCGGCGAGACCGTGCTCTTCGGGCTGCCCCGCAACATGCTGGACTTCCCCTTCCCCCAGGGCTCGATCATGGCCGAGCAGTTCCCCGACGGCTACAACGGCGGCCAGTGCGGCGGCCCGTGCGAGCTGAACTCGCTGGCGACGTGGGCCGCGGACCACAAGAGCCTGTTCAAGGGCTTCGCCAATCCCGGCGTGGAGGCCACCAAGCAGGGCGTCGAGGGCATCACCGGACTCAAGATCAACTACTACGCGATGGTCAACCTGCAAGGCTTCCGCCGCCTGGTCGACGCCGTGGGCGGCGTCACCCTCAACGTCCGGGACCCCATCCCGATCGGCGGCATCGGCTCCGAGGTGACCGGTCACATCAAGGCCGGCAAGCGCAAGCTGAACGGCTTCGAGACGCTCTGGTTCGCCCGCTCCCGGGTCGCGGCCGACGACTACTCCCGGATGGCTCGGCAGAAGTGCGTGATGAACGCCATGCTGCAGCAGCTCAGCCCGCAGACGGTGGTCTTGAACTTCAAGCGGATCGCCAAGGCCAGCGAGGCGCTGATCACCACCGACGTCCCCCAGGACGAGGTCGACCGGTTCATGGAGCTGGCATTGAAGGCACGCAGCCGTCCGGTGCGCACCGTGTCCTTCGTCCCGCCGATGATCTCCACGGGCAACCCCGACATCCCCAAGATCCACGCCGTCGTCGACAAGGCGATCAACCGCTCCGAGGGCAAGGCGCCCAAGAAGAAGCCTGCTCCCGCGAAGTCCCCTGCGGTCCAGGCCGATCGCGGCACCACGGGGGGCTCGATCGGCAACCTCAGGGAGGGCTACGCCGCCAACCAGACCGCCGATCTGTCCTCGGCCTGCTGAGCCGAGCCGGCTCCGGTGGGTGCGTGCGTCCAAACCACCGTAGGGTGCCCGCGTGTCCTCCACCCCCGCTGACCCGACTCGCGTGGTCGCCGTCGTGGTCACCTGGAACCGGCGTGACCTGCTGGTCGAGGCGCTCGACGCCCTGCAGGCCCAGTCCCACGCGCTGAGCGCGGTGGTGGTCGTGGACAACGCCTCGACCGACGGCACCCACGCGCTCCTGGAGGCCCGCGACGACGTCGACGTCGTCCACCTCGCGACGAACACCGGTGGTGCAGGGGGCTTCGCGGTCGGCCTCGAGCGAGCGATGGGTCACCAGCCTGACCTGCTGTGGCTGCTCGACGACGACACGGTTCCCACTCCCGAGGCCGCGCACGGGCTGGTCCGCACCTGGGAGCGGTACGCCGAGCAGACCGGCCACCGGCCGGCGGTGCTCGCGAGCAAGGTGGTGTGGACCGACGGCCGCGACCACCCGATGAACACGCCGCGTCGCAAGCCGGGAGCCAGCGCGAGCGAGCTCGAGGCCGCGGACAGGGTCGGCGCCGTCCCCATCCGGTCCGCGTCCTTCGTCTCGATCATGTGTGACGCCGGGGTGGTGCGCGAACGGGGGCTGCCGATCGCGGACTACTTCTTGTGGAACGACGACTTCGAGTACTCCACGCGCCTGATCCGCGGCGGCACCGGCCTCTACTGCCCCGACAGCGTGGTGGTGCACAAGACCAAGGTGTTCGGCTCCACCGACGCCGATCCGGGGGAGCGGTTCTTCTTCGAGGTCCGCAACAAGGTGTGGCTCTTCACCCGGTCGCGCGGGCTGCGTCCCTCCGAGAAGGCGCTGTACGGGGCCTCGACCCTGCGCCGTTGGGGGCGCACGTTCGCCGGGTCGCAGGACCGCTCGACCCTGCGGCGCGCGCTCGGCCGGGGGCTGCGAGCGGGGCTGGCGAGAGGACCCCGGCCGAATGCCACGGTGCTCCAGGAGGCGGGCTGGCTCGTCCCCGAGATCCCGGGCACCGCCTCCGCCGAGCTCGCCGCCGGCCAGCCCTTCGCCCTGCTGATGAGCACCTGGCGTGGCGACCGGCCCGACTATCTGCGGGAGGCGTTCGTCTCCTCGGTCCAGGACCAGACCCGACGCCCGGCGCAGGTCGTGCTCGTCCAGGACGGGCCCGTGCCGCCTGAGCTGGCAGCCGAGATCAGGCACCTCGTCGAGACCAGCCCGGTGCCGGTGAGCCACGTCGCGATGCAGGACAACCTGGGGCTCGGCCCCGCCCTGGACGCCGGGCTGCGGGCGAGCGAGCACGAGATCGTGGCCCGGATGGACGCCGACGACGTGAGTGCGCCCGACCGCTTCGAGAAGCAGCTCCCACTCATCGAGGCCGGGGCCGACATCGTGGGCTCGGGACTGTGGGAGTTCGGTGAGTCGACCGCCGACGTGGTCGGCCGTCGCACGCCCCCCACCGACCCCGACGAGATCCGGCGCGTCATCAGGTTCAGGGACCCCTTCAACCACCCCACCGTGGTCTATCGCAGGGGCGCGGTGCTGGCTGCCGGCGGCTACTCCGACATGGCCCTGATGGAGGACTACCTCCTGTTCACCAGGATGGTCGCGGCCGGTGCGGTGCCGGCCAACCTCGCCGAGCCGCTGGTGAACTACCGGGTCGGGGACGGCGCCTATGCGCGACGGGGAGGTCTCAACCTGCTGCGCTCCGAGCTCGCCCTCCAGGCGAGGTTCCGCACGCTGGGGCTGACCACGCGTCGCCAGTACGTGCGCAACGTCGCGGTTCGGGGTGGCTACCGCCTCGTGCCCCAGGCTGTGAGAAAGGTCGCCTACCGCCGCCTGTTGGCCAACCGAACCGGAACGGCGCGAGGCTAGACTGACGCGGGCCCGGTGCCCCAAGCCGCGGCCCGCCCACCGCAGAGCACTGCGGACACCCTGCGCCGCACCAGCGAGAGCGGTCCAAGAGGAGAGAGTTGCCCTTGAACGTCGAGCACGCGCCCGACCTGGTCGTCGTCGGTTCCGGCTTCTTCGGTCTCACCGTCGCCGAGCGCTGCGCCCGCGAGCTCGGACTCAAGGTGCTCGTCCTCGAGCGTCGGCACCACCTGGGAGGCAACGCCTACAGCGAGGCCGAGCCCGAGACCGGGATCGAGGTGCACGTCTATGGAGCCCACCTGTTCCACACCTCCAACGAGAAGGTGTGGGAGTACGTCAACCGGTTCACCGCCTTCACCGGCTACCATCACCGGGTCTTCGCCAAGTACCAGGGACAGGTCTACTCCTTCCCGATGAACCTGGGCCTGATCAACCAGTTCTTCGGCAAGAGCCACACGCCCGACGAGGCTCGGGCCCTGATCGCCGAGCAGGCCAGCGAGATCGACACCGCCGAGGCGAAGAACCTGGAGGAGAAGGGGATCAGCCTGATCGGACGCCCCCTCTACGAGGCGTTCGTCAAGGGCTACACCGCGAAGCAGTGGCAGACCGATCCCACCGAGCTCTCCGCGGACATCATCAGCAGGCTGCCGGTGCGCTACAACTTCGAGAACCGCTACTTCAACGACAAGTTCGAGGGACTCCCGGTCGACGGCTACACCGCGTGGCTGGAGCGGATGGCCGACCACCCGAACATCGAGGTCCGGTTGAACACCGACTTCCTGGACCCGGCCAACGCCTGGGTGGAGGAGTTCAAGGGCAAGGTCCCGATCGTCTACACCGGCCCGGTCGACGAGTACTTCGGCAACTCCGAGGGCCGGCTGTCCTGGCGCACGGTCGACCTGGAGCGCGAGGTCGTCGACGTGGACGACTTCCAGGGCACCTCGGTGATGAACTACAACGACCAGGAGGTGCCGTTCACGCGCATCCTGGAGTTCAAGCACTTCCACCCCGAGCGCAACTACCGCCCCGGCAAGTCGGTGATCGTGCACGAGTACTCGCGCTCGGCCGAGGAGGGCGACGAGCCCTACTACCCGATCAACACCGCCGAGGACCGCGAGAAGCTGCTCAAGTACCGCGACCTGGCGCGCAAGGAGCCGATGGTGCTCTTCGGCGGCCGCCTCGGCACCTACAAGTACCTCGACATGCACATGGCGATCGGATCGGCCCTGTCGATGTATGAGAACAAGCTCAAGCCGCACTTCTCCGACGGCGCCGAGCTCAACTCCGGAGGAGTGGACGAATGATCACCCCCCAGCATCCCGTTCCCGCCGCCCACCGCGCAGGAGGCGCCGAATGACGCTCACGACCGATGCCTCCGGACCGCCCGCGGGAGCCGCGACCACCCGCAAGGTGCTCCAGCGGTTCATCCTGCCTGCTGATCGCGACCTCGACGTCGCGCCGCTGTACGTCGACACCGAGCACGCCTCGCTCGACGCCGACAAGGGATCGATCGGCAGCAGCAGTGTGGCGAAGAACATCAACCGCGCGGCGCTGCGCCAGTCGGTGTCCACGGGCAACACGCTGCACCCCGACGCGATCCTCGACCGGCACCGCCTCCGCGTCGAGCACGACCAGCGCGTCTCGAGCGGCACCTACTTCAACGGCTTCGCCGCCAGCTACTGGCGTCGTTGGACCGTGGTCGAGGAAGTGACCCTCGAGGTGTCCATCCGCGGGGTCGGCGCCACCGTCACCGTCTACCGCTCGATGGCCAACGGTCGCTCCCAGCGGGTGGACTCCGCGACCACGACCGAGCCCGACGTGAACCGGTTCCGGTTCGACCTCTCGCTGGTGCCCTTCGTCGACGGCGGCTGGTACTGGTTCGACGTGGTCGCGGGCGACGAGGCGATCGTGCTCGACGAGGCCAGCTGGGTGGCCGAGGTGCCCACCGAGCGGGCCGAGACCGGCAGCGTCACCGTCGGCATCACGACCATGAACCGCCCGGACTTCTGCGCCAAGCTGATCGGTCAGCTCGGCGAGGACAAGGTGGTCTCGGCCCTGCTCGACGAGGTCCTCGTCATGGAGCAGGGGACCGACAAGGTCACCGCGAGCGAGTTCTTCCCCGCCGCCGAGGCGTCGCTGGAGGGCAGGCTGCGCGTCATCGAGCAGGGGAACATCGGCGGCTCCGGTGGCTTCGCCCGGGCCCAGTTCGAGACCCTCAAGGCGGACCGCTCCAAGTACGTGCTGTTCCTCGACGACGACATCGTCGCCGAGCCGGAGAGCATCCTGCGGGCCGTCACCTTCGCCGACCTGGCCCGCCGTCCCTCCATCGTCGGTGGGCACATGTTCAGCCTGTTCAGCAAGGCCCGCCTGCACAGCTTCGGTGAGATCATCAACCGCTGGCGGTTCTGGTGGACCTCGCCTCCGGCCGTGGAGACCGACTGGGACTTCGGCGCCCGCAACCTGCGCAGCACCCGGTGGCTGCACCGCCGCGTCGATGTCGACTTCAACCCGTGGTTCATGTGCCTGATCCCGATGGAGGTCGTGCGCGAGATCGGGTTGAGCCTGCCGCTGTTCATCAAGTGGGACGACTCCGAGTACGGCGTCCGGGCACAGGCCGCCGGCTACCCCACGATCACCATGCCCGGGGTGGCGGTCTGGCACGTGCCGTGGACCGACAAGAACGACGCACTCGACTGGCAGGCCTACTTCCACCAGCGCAACCGGTTCGTGGCCGCGCTCCTGCACTCGCCCTTCCCGCACGGCGGGCGCATGGTCCGGGAGAGCTTCAACCACCAGGTCAAGCATCTGCTCGCGATGCAGTACTCCACCGTCGAGCTGCGCCACCTGGCGCTCCAGGACGCGCTCGCTGGTCCCGACCAGCTCCACGAGGACCTGCCGACCAAGCTGGGCCAGGTGCGCGAGCTGCGCAAGCGCTTCACCGATGCCCAGCTCAAGGCCGACCCGGACGCGTTCCCGTCTCCCCGGCGCGCCAAGCCGCGCAAGAAGGACCTGGACTCCGAGATCCCCGGCCGGGCCTCGCAGTACCTCTCCGCGCTCAAGGGATCGGTGCGGCAGTTCGTCGCGACCCGAGAGCTCTCGCGGGAGTTCCCCGAGTCGGCACTTCCGGCGATGGACGCGAGCTGGTTCCGGCTGGCCACCCTCGACTCGGCGGTCGTGAGCATGCCGGACGGCACCTCGGCAGCGTTCTACCAGCGCGACCCGGAGCTGTTCCGCGACCTGCTCAAGCGCACGATCGAGATCCACGAGCGGCTCTACCGCGAGTGGCCTCGGCTCTCCGCGCTCTACCAGGCTCAGCTCGGTGAGATCACCTCGGCGCAGCGGTGGGAGAAGACCTTCGCCGCCTCGATGGAGAGCCGGAGATGAGAGCGGCCAACAAGGCCTCGAAGGACAGCCCCGGCTCTGCGGACAAGCGGCGCAAGAACGCCGCCAAGCGGGCGCGTCGCCAGGCAGCGAAGCAGGCGGACGCGATGCCGGTGGTCGCGCCGGCGGACGGCCCCCAGCAGGTCCGGGTCGTGGACGCCGAGCTGGTGGAGCCGGCGCCTCGCGGCGGCCTCGTCGAGGTCTTCCAGCAGCCCTACCTCCTGCGCCTGATCGTCTCGCGTCAGCTGGCGGCGATGTACGCCGCCTCGCTTCTCGGCCTGCTCTGGTCCTACGTGCAGCCGGCGCTGCGGTTCGCCGTCTACTACGTGGTCATCGGCTTCGTGTTCAACCTGCACGAGGGCACCCCCAACTTCGCCATCCACCTGTTCACCGGGATCGTGGTGGTGCACTACTTCGGGGAGACCTGGAGCGGCGGCACCCGCTCGATCTGGCAGAACAAGGCGCTGGTCAAGAAGATGCGGATGCCGCGGGAGATGTTCCCGGTCGCCTCCATGGTGGTGGCTGCCTACCACACGCTGCCGCAGCTGCTCGTGCTCGTGGTGGCCTGCGTCGTCACCGGCTGGTCGTTGGGCTGGGTGGCCGTCGGGGCCGGTGCGCTCGGGGCGGCGATCCTGATCACGTTCGCGCTGGCCATGGCCCTGATCTTCTCTGCGGTGAACGTGTTCTTCCGCGACTTCCAGAACATCGTGCAGACCATCATGCAGTTCATGCACTTCCTGGTGCCGATGATCTACCCGTTTCAGCGGATCTACGACATGCACGAGAGGCACCCGATCCTCTACCAGATCTACAACGCCAACCCGATCGCCCAGGCGGTGATGCTGCTGCAGCGGCTGTTCTGGTACCCGTTGATGAACGAGACGGAGCAGAAGGCCGAGGTGCACTTCCCGCCGGACATGTACGAGCGCGGCTTCATCACCCTGGCCCTGTGCGTGCTGCTGCTGTGGTTGGCGCAGAAGTTCTTCTCCCGCATGGAGAACAAGTTCCCGGAGAGGCTGTAGCCATGACGGTCTCGATCGAGGTCGAGCACGTGACCAAGCACTTCACCATGCAGTACCACCGCACGCTCAAGCAGATGGCCGTGGCCACCGCCCGACGGCTCCCGCTGCACGAGAGGTTCACCGCGGTCAACGACGTGTCCTTCACCGTCGAGCAGGGCGAGTCGGTCGGACTGATGGGGCTCAACGGGTCAGGCAAGAGCACCCTGCTCAAGGTGATCAACGGAGTGATGCGTCCCGACGAGGGCCGGCTCCGTACCCGCGGGCGCATCGCCGGGCTGATCGCGACCGGAGCCGGGTTCCACCCCCAGCTGACCGGTCGCGAGAACCTGTTCCTCAACGCCGCGATCATGGGGATGAGCGAGGCCGAGACCAAGCGCAAGTTCGACGAGATCGTGGACTTCGCGGCCATCGGCAAGTTCATGGACACTCCGGTCTCGCACTATTCCTCGGGAATGTATGCGCGACTCGGTTTCTCGGTGGCGATCCACGTCGACGCCGACATCTTCTTGGCCGACGAGGTGCTCGCTGTGGGGGACCGCCCGTTCAAGAAGAAATGCATGTCCAAGATGCAGGAGATCCGGCGGCAGGGGACCACGATCTTCTACGTCAGCCACGCCACGGCGTCGGTGCGCAACATGTGCGACCGGGTCCTGGTGCTGGAGTCGGGCCACCTCGCCTATGACTCGAAGACCGTCGAGGGGGGCTCCGTCGAGGGGGGCATCCACTACCTCCAGTACGACGACGACAAGAGCGACGAGATCAACACCGACGACGAGCTCGGAGCCGACGTCTGAGCCGGTTCCGCCACTGGCGCCCGCACCACGGCGATTCGAAGCAACCGAAATACGTCGGTGCAATACTTAGAATCACATGTTTGTAATTAACTAAATACAGGTCTGTAATTCAGGCAAATCCCTGTCAACGCCGCTGTAACTGGTGTGACACTTGGTACTCGTGTGAACTTTTCCCCGCGCGCATGGAGTGCCTTTAATGCGATTTAGCCGGACCCGTTACATCACCTTGTGCCAGCAGTCCCTGGTGACGGCTGTCGTCCTGGTGGTCGGTGTGTCCGCCGCGGGCATCCGCACGCTGGACATCGTGCCGGCTCCCTCACGGCTCTCCCAGCAGCCCGAGGCCGGCTCCTCGGCGCCGATGGGCCCAGGGTCGGTCGCACCTCGTGCCCGGCCCTCGCGCACCCCGGTGGAGACGGCTCCGGTGACCCCGCGGGTCCGCGAGATCGAGGTGGAGGCGCTGGCGAAGGCGTCCGTCCTCGCGGGCCGCGACCGAGCGGCCCGTCGAGCCCCCGTTGCGGCGGGTGGGCACGCGGAGTCGGAGGAGGGCTCGGCCGGCCACAGCCACGACCACAGCACCGCCGCGAAGCGGACGATGCGACGGGTGGCGATCAGCCGACCCCAGGTCGTGCGCGGGTACGCCACCGTCGGAGTGACCTGGGCCCCGCGCTCGACGTACGCCGAGAACCAGCTGAACGTGGAGATCAGGACCGAGAAGGACAGCTCCTGGACCCCGTGGACCGCCGCGAAGTACAACCCCGAGGAGGGGCCGGGCCAGGGCAAGGACGGTTCCGGCGAGATCGTGCGGCCGGGGACGGACCCGTTGATCATCGGCGAGGTCGACCGGGTGCAGATGCGCCTGTCCACCACGGACGGCTCGGTGCCCCGCGACCTGCTGCTCGCCGTGATCGACCCCGGCACCGGACGGCTCCGGAGCCAGGCGCCGGCGATCGACACCGCGGAGCTCGGGAGGTCCACCAAGGGCACGGACCAGGCCGCTCTCTCCTCGGCGTCGTTCTCCGACGCGACCGCGGATCCGGAGACCGCCACGCCCGACGACGACGCCTCGCTGGCGGCGATGAAGGTCGCCCCGAAGCCCTACATCTACTCGAGGGCCCAGTGGGGAGCCAACGAGCGGCTGCGCGACCAGTCCTCGCCGTACTACGGCACCGTCAAGGCCGGGTTCATCCACCACACGGTCAACGCGAACAGCTACAGCTCCAGCCAGGTGCCGTCCCTGCTCCGCGGGATCTACGCGTACCACACCCAGTCCAAGGGGTGGCGCGACGTCGGGTACAACTTCCTGGTCGACCGCTTCGGCCGGATCTGGGAAGGACGATTCGGTGGCGTCCACCGCGGGGTGGTCGGTGCGCACACGATGGGCTACAACGAGGTCAGCTTCGCCATGTCGGCGATCGGCAACTTCGACGTCACCAACCCACCGCGTGCGGTCACCAGCGCCTACGCGCGCCTGTTCGCCTGGAAGCTCTCGCTGCACGACATCCGCGCGGACGCCACGCGGCTCTACGTGAAGAACCGCTACCTGGCGGCCATCAACGGCCACCGCGACACCGGCCAGACCGCCTGCCCGGGCCGCTACCTCTACGCGAAGATGCCCGGCATCCGAACGGCCGCCAAACGGCTGCAGGACGAAGCCCAGTCGGGGACCCCGGCGCCCCCGCCGCCCCCTCCCGCGACCCCGGAGGAGCCCCGGGACCCCGTCTTCACCTCACCGACGCAGACCCCGCAGCCGGCCGTCGCCCAACCTGACGACATCGCGCTTCCCGAGGCCCGGAACCTCGCGGGGACACCGCGACCGGACCTGGTGCTCAAGGTGCGCAGCACCGGTGAGATCCGGGTGCTGAGCACCGGAGGGCAGACCGGGTTCGACCACTCCGTCAGCACCCCCGGAGACTGGGCCGCGATGGACCTGATCGCCGGCGCCGGCGACGTGAGCGGGGACGGCAAGGGCGACGTCGTGGCCAGACGCGCCGAGGACGGAACCACCAGGGTCTACCGAGGCAACGGTCTCGGCCAGGTCAGGACCTCGGGGGTCTATGAGACCACCCGCTTCCAGGACGCCGACATGATCACCTCGGCCGGTGACTGGAACGGCGACGACCTGCCCGACATGCTGATGCGCGACAAGACGAGGGGCGCGCTCCATCTCGTCCCGGGCACGGGCCGGGGCGGATTCGGTGCTCCGGTGCGACTCAGCGCCAGCTGGTCGGCGTACACCTCCACGGCCGTGGCCGGCGACCTGACCCGCGACGGCCGCCCCGACATCGTCGCGGTCCGCGCCGGTGTGGTCTACGTCGTACCGAACACCGCCTCCGGGGCGCTGGGGGCGCCGCTCCAGCGCCAGACGATCGGCACTGCCTACAACGCCGTCCTGGGCGGCGCACACGACCTCAACGGCGACTCCACGGGCGACCTGATCCTGCGGTCGGCCGACACCGGGCGTCTGGGCATCCTGGTCGGCAGGTCCGATGCGACCTTCGGGCCGACGCTGGGGTCGTTCCCGAGCCCCGAGGGGTACGCGAACCTGTCCGCGGCCCAGATGATGGGCGGCGCGCAGCCCGACGTGGTCGGGACCGACGCCACCGGCTCGCGGCTCATCGTGCTGCCGAGCAACGGCGAGGTCAACGCCTACAAGAGGATCTCCTCCGGCCTCCGCGTTCCCGACGCCACGCAGCTGCTCAACGTCGGTGACTGGAACCGGGACGGCAAGGGGGACATCATCACCAGGCAGTCGGGGGGTGACGTGCTCGTGTTCCGTCCAGGGCTGGGCGACGGGACCTTCGGCACGCGGGTCGTGATGGGTGCTGGCTGGACCAGCCTGACCCGACTCGCCGCCGTCGGCGACGTCACCGGTGACGGGTTCCCCGACCTGGTCGGCAAGACGACCAGCGGCCCGATGACGATCTTCCCCGGAAACGGGAAGAGCGGCTTCGAGGCGCCGGCGCTCGCGCCGTCCTCGCTGCGCACGTTCAACCAGATCGGCGGTGGGTCGTGGAAGCCCGGCGAGATGCCGGGATCCTCCTACCGCAGCTCCGACGGGTCGTTCGTGCCCTTCAGCGGGACGAGCGGGACGGACCCCGCGGAGTACGACCTGGTGATCGGGCCGGGCGAGGTGTCCGGCAACGAGGTCGCCGACATGGTCGCGCGCGACGCCGACGGGACGCTCTGGCTGCTGCCCGGAACCACCCGTGGCTTCGGTGAGCGCCGCTTCCTCACCGGCGGCTACGCGGGCTACTCGCTCATCGGCTGACCCGCGGACCGCAGCTGAGCGGTCGCCCGCTCCTGCTCGAGACGAGATGCCCAGCTCGACTCGGCCGGGTCGCGCAGCAGCACGACCGACCCCGCATGGACCAGAGGTGCGAGGAAGGCCGGGACACCCGCTGACGCGGCGAGGCTGAGGTCGGTGAGCAGCCGCACCCCCGCGTCGTACTCCGTGGCGGCGGCTGCCGCGAGCAGGTCGGACTGGGTCCGCGACCCCTCGGCCGAGCGCCAGGCCACCGAGTCGGGGTGCGGAGGCTCCAGACCCAGGAACAGATCGCTCTGCCCGGGCCAGAGCAGCCCGTAGTCGTGCACCCCCGGCGGCAGCGGATCGAGGAACCGCACGGCGAAGGGTCGTAGCGAGCACGCCACCACCTCCTGTGCGTCCTGGTGGTCCGCCACGCTGTCCGGCCCGCAGACGGTGACCTGGTGCGCTACCAGCGGGTCCTCGGTCACCGACAGCCCCGCGGTCCACGCGGCTCCGAGGAACACCGGAACCAGCCAGTGCGGCGGCAGGTCCAGCAGGAGGGTGTCCTCGGGCTCCAGACCGAGCTCGTCGACCAGCAGGTTCGCCGTCTTGTTGACCCAGTTGGCGTAGGTGGTCACCGAGAGCTCGGCGCGCTCACCGCTGCTGTCGTCGTACGCCGTGACCAGCGGCTGTCCGGGGTCGCGCCGCAGCAGTTCGGACACGAGCTGGGGGAAGGTCTGGGGAGTGGTCACCTGCGCCACCGTAGCCCGCCCTGCCTGCGGTCCCCGAAGTGGCAGGATGCGCGCCATGACTGACGCGACAGCCGCTCGTACGCCGCAGGATCGGCTCTGGGCCGTGGTCCCGGCGGGAGGGGCCGGCACCAGGCTGTGGCCGCTCTCCCGAGCCTCCTCACCCAAGTTCCTGCTCGACCTCACCGCGAGCGGCCGCACCCTGATCCAGTCCACCGTCGACCGGCTCGCCCCCCTCGTGGGCGAGCGGGTCGTCGTGGTCACGGGAGCGGTGCACGAGCCGGAGGTACGCCGACAGCTCCCCGAGGTCGCCCGGGTGCTCGCCGAGCCGTCGCCGCGGGACTCGATGGCAGCCATCGGGCTCGCCGCCGCCCAGCTCGAGCGGCTGGACCCCGACGCGCTGGTGGCCTCGTTCGCCGCGGACCACGTGATCACCGGACAGGCCGCCTTCGAGGCGTGCGTGCGAGAGGCCGCGGAGGTGGCCGACACCGGCCTGCTGGTGACCATCGGCATCGAGCCGACCTGCGCGGCCACCGGGTTCGGCTACGTCCGGGGAGGTGAGGCCCTCGCCGGCTTCCCGACCGCGCGCACGGTCACCGAGTTCGTGGAGAAGCCCGACGTCGCGCGCGCCGAGAGCTATGTCCGGAGTGGCGACTACCGCTGGAACGCCGGCATGTTCGTCGCCCGCGCGAGCGTCCTGCTCGACCTGCTGGCCGGGGAGCACCCCGATCTGGCGGCGGGGCTGCGGATGATCGCTGAGGATCCGGCCTCGCTGGCGGATCGCTGGCCCGGGCTGACCAGGGTCGCCATCGACCACGCGGTGGCCGAGCCTGCCGCTGCGGCCGGGCGGGTCGCGATGGTGCCCGGACCGTTCGGCTGGGAGGACGTGGGCGACTACGCAGCCCTGGCCGACCTGACCGGCCCCACGGCCGACGGCTCCGACCCCGCGGGCCTCAGAGTCCTCGGCGACCGGTCGCTGGTGCTCTCCCACGCCGCCACGGGCCTGGTGGTGCCCGCGGGAGGGCGCACGGTCGCGGTCGTCGGTCTCGAGAACGTCGTGGTGGTGGACACCGGCGACGCCCTACTGGTGACCGACTACGCGCATGCCCAGGACGTCAAAGCCATCGTGACCGCCCTCAAGGAAGCAGGGCGCGCCGACCTGACCTGAGGCGCCTCGAGGCTGTGCGCCTGGTCGCGGAGCTCAGGCTGCCCCGGGCTCGGGGGTGTTCTCGGCGGTGTAGTCGTCGGTGAACTTCTTGACCACCGCGCCGCTGGGGGCCGCGCAGTACTGGGTCACACCCTCCTGCTCCTGCGGGCCGGTCCAGTGGGTGAGCGCGACATGCATGCCCTCGGGGAACTGTCCGCCGTCCGCCGCCGACCACGGAGCCACCATGAAGTATTCCTCGGTGCCGAGCTTGTCCGAGATCGCCTCGAGGTCCTTGTAGGCCTTCGAGCCCTTGGTGACCGTGTCGTCGTACCAGAGGATCGTGTGCCCGTGCTCGAGGCTGTGCACCAGGCGCTCGACCGGCGGTCGGTCGTCGGGGGTGAAGAAGGGCCGGAGCTCCGTACCCTGCAGGAAGTTGCCCCAGTGGGGTCCGGACGCCGGAGGCGCGTCGGGGTAGGGGATCTTCTGGCCGACGTCGATGTGGTCGTTGTTCCCGGTCGCCGCCTTCTTCTCCACGTCCGCGCAGTTCGCGGCCGCGGTCGAGGCGCCGAGGTCTGACAGGGGAGTGCCGGCGGCCTCGCGCTCCTCCCGAAGGTTGTTCATGTACGGGATCACCGCGGCGGCGAGGAGGCCCAGGACCACCACGACGCTGCCGCCGATGATCAGCACACTGCGCCGGCGCTCCTTGCGGGCCTGCTCCTTGCGCATCTGCTCGGCAATCGCGCGACGGTCGTCGCGCTCGCTCTTCTTAGCCACTCATCTGCCTTCGGTAGGGGGCTTGCGCAGTGAGTCTACGGATGCCTGGGAGAGAGCGTGACGTGATCCCCACCGTCACAGGCGCCCTGGTCACGATCCTCCGAGGACAGGTCGTGGAAAGTCCAGCCGTGGGCATGTGCGAGCAGCCGGACGCGTTCGGCTGCGAGCACCCGGTCCCGATCGCCGAGGTCGTGGAGCGACACGCGCAGCGTGCCGGCGTCGAGGGTCCCCGCGAGTCCGCACGACTCGAGGACGTCGAGCAGGGCCGCCGGCTCGACCGGCGTACCGAAGCAGTCCGCGGAGCGGTCCTGCACGGCAGCGACCACGGCCTCGCGCGCCCCGAGGGCGAACATGTCCTCGTTGCGGCGACGGAGCAGCGCTCGCGCACCGGGTCCGTGCTCGTCGACCGCCAGCACCAGGTGGCCGAGCCCGCGCACGACCGAGATCGGGCGGCCGCCCAGCTTGCCCGTGACGAGCTCGGCCAGGGAGGCGAGCTCGTCCGCGACGGCTGGCGCAGTGACCGCCAGTGGATTGCCGTACGGGTCGACCCTGCCTGCGTGGTCGTCGAGCGGCTCGATGCCCGCGACCCCGATGGCGAGGTCGGTCTGTCCGGTGCGCCAGGCGCGTCCCGCGGTGTCGGTGACGATGACGGCGATGTTCGACCCGGCATGCCGCTGGACCCGCTCCCGCAGCGCCCGTGCCGAGGCGTCAGGATCCACAGGAAGCACCACGAGATCGCCCGCGGCCACGTTCGAGGCATCGACGCCGGCCGCGGCCATCACCAGCCCCAGCCGGTTCTCCACGATCCGCGTCGGTCCACGCTGGGCCACCAGCCTGACGGTCTCCTCGCGGATGGCCTCCTCGCGATCTCCGCGACGGACCCGCCCCTCGGCCTTGCTGATGATCTTGCTGGTCACCAGCACGACGTCGCCCGAGGCCAGGTCGAGGCCGCACAGCAGCGCACCCAGGTCGGCGCCCTCGCCCACCTCGCCGATGCCGTCGATCGCCCAGGCTTCGAGCCGGGTCGACGGGGTCGGCCCGTGTGGTCTCGACTGATCGCTCGCTGCGCTCGCTGCTCGACATCGGCTGGGTCGCTCGCTGCTCGACCCAGGGGTCTCGACGATCGCTCGCTGCGCTCGCTGCTCGACCATCGGGTGGGTCGCTCGCTGCTCGACCAGGGGTCTCGACTGATCGCTCGCTGCTCGACCTAGGGGTCTCGACTGATCGCTCGCTGCGCTCGCTGCTCGACCATCGGGTGGGTCGCTCGCTGCTCGACCCAGGGGTCTCGACTGATCGCTCGCTGCGCTCGCTGCTCGACCATCGGGTGGGTCGCTCGCTGCTCGACCTAGGGGTCTCGACTGAT
Source organism: uncultured Actinomycetota bacterium (assembly GCA_963812235.1). GTDB lineage: Bacteria > Actinomycetota > Actinomycetes > Propionibacteriales > Nocardioidaceae > Marmoricola. The sequence continues at coordinate 63,407 of CAWEUP010000020.1, forward strand.
CGCTCGCTGCGCTCGCTGCTCGACCATCGGGTGGGTCGCTTGCTGTTCGACCATCGGGTGGGTCGCTTGCTGTTCGACCATCGGGTGGGTCGCTCGCTGTTCGACCATCGGGTGGGTCGCTCGCTGCTCGACCACCGGGTGGGTCGTGGGGGTTGGTGGTGGGGGGAGTCATCGGCTGAGGTCGATCGCAGCCTGCGCCATGTCCGCGGTCGCGTCCGGGTCGCTCATCCACAGTGGCACCGCGCGGCACCGGATGCCGGACCCCTCGACGCGCGACACCATCGCCTGGTCGGTCTCGTCGACGAGCCAGGCGTCGAGGATGCCGCCGGAGCCACGGGAGCCGTAGTGCTCGGCGACGGCGGCCGCCGACACCTCGACACCGATCACGCCCAGGAGCTGCCTGGCCATGCCGTGGACGTGGTCCTCGCCGATGATGCCCGAGACTCCGACGACCGGCGCCTTCGTCGTGGCCAGGGCGTCCCGGATGCCCGGCACCCCGAGGATCGTGCCGACCGAGACCACCGGGTTCGACGGGGGGATCAGGATCAGGTCGGAGGCCGCGATCTCCTCCAGGACGCCGGGACCCGCCGTGGCGTCGTCGAGGCCGATCGGCACCACCGCGTGGGCGGTGACGGCGGCGCGGTAACGGATCCAGTACTCCTGGAAGTGCACCGCGCGGCGCTCGCCCGTCTCCGGGTCGTCGATGACCACGTGGGTCTCGACACGGTCGTCGGTCATCGGCAGCAGCTGGACCCCGGGCTGCCAGCGCCGGCACAGGGCGGCGGTCACGGCACTGAGCGCGAACCCGGCCTCGAGCATCTGGGTGCGGACCAGGTGAGTGGCGACGTCACGGTCGCCCAGCCCGAACCAGGTGGGCTCGACGCCGTACGCCGCCAGCTCGTCCTTGACCTGCCAGGTCTCCTCCTTGCGGCCCCACCCCCGCTCGGCGTCGATCCCCTGGCCGAGGGTGTACATCACCGTGTCCAGGTCCGGGCAGACCTTGAGGCCGTGCACCCAGAGGTCGTCCGCGGTGTTGGCGATCACGGTCACGGTCGGCCGTGGCTGTTTGGCTGTTTTGACCCTTTCGACCAGCCTGAGAAGGCCTTCGAGGAATCGGGCGCCACCCACCCCACCGGACAGAACGGTGATGCGCGCAGGCAGCTGGGAGGGGGCTTCAGGGGGCTTTACCGGTGAATCGGACATGGACGCAAGTGTGGACCAGTTAGGTCCAATACCAGACTTTCGCTTGACTTCAGAGGTACGACAGGCATGTAATCACACCAGTGTGATTAGCAACTCGGTCCGTTAGGACCGAAGGGTCGAATAGGGGCAAACACCGTGCGCGAACTGTATCTACTCGAGGGTGAAGCGGAAGATGCTGGGTGGCAGGAGCGCGGACTCTGTGCGCAAACCGACCCAGAGGCGTTCTTCCCCGAAAAGGGTGGTTCCACCAGGGAGGCCAAGAAGGTCTGCCTGACCTGCGACGTGCGCCAGGACTGCCTGGAGTACGCGCTGGAGAACGACGAGCGCTTCGGCATCTGGGGTGGGCTCTCCGAGCGTGAGCGCCGCAAGCTGAAGAAGCGCGCGGTCTGAAGCGGTCGCTGGCAGGTCGCTGAAGGGTCGCCGGGCAGCCGGGGCTCGCTCAGGGCTCGCTCAGGGCTCGTAGTCGGGATGCACGTCCTCGGCCGCGACCCCGAGATAGTCCGCGAGCTGCTCCACGACCACGGTGAGCACCAGCGCCTCGAGGTCCGCCTGGGTCTCGGCCCGGTGCTCGATCGGCCGACGGAAGAGCACCAGGCGCGGTGGTGCCGAGGCGGTGGCCGGCACCAGCGAGGCGAGCGGCACGCGCGGCGCCACCCAGGTCCTCGGGAGCACCGGGATGTCCTCGACGGCGAGCTCCACCGAGGACAGCTCCTCGGTCCACCGGGACTCCACATCGCTCACCACCTCGACCGCGACCCGGTCGAACCGCTCGCGAGCGGTGTGGTGGGCCGGCACCCGACCCTGCGGGGCGTCGATGCCGTACGCCGGGCCGCGCATCCCGCGTCCACGACGGTCGCGCGTGCGGGGAGTGACCGTTCCAGACGGTGCCGGCCTCCCGGCGTGGTCCGGCAGTCCGTCGACCGGGTCCTGGGTGGGGTCGTTCACGACCGCGAGCCTACGGGGACAACGGGTCGTGGAGTTGTAGCGTCGCGGGCGTGGGTCTCCTCCGTCGCTGTTCGCGCACCGCTTGCGGGCGCCCCGCCATCACCACGCTCACCTACGTCTACGCCGACCAGACCGCCGTGGTCGGGCCGCTGGCGACCTACGCGGAGCCGCACGCCTACGACCTGTGCGACCGGCACAGCGAGCGGCTCTCCGCACCGCGAGGCTGGGAGGTGCTCCGGCTCGCCAACGACGACCGCCAGGGGCCGACCTCGGACGACCTGCTGGCTCTGGCGGACGCCGTCCGTGAGGCGGCCCAGCCTCGGCCCGCCGAGGCGTCGATCCACCCGGTCAGACCTGCGTCGGGGGCCCGGCGCGGTCACCTGCGCTCGCTTCGCTCGGACGACTGAGGTCCGTCGCCGAGCATCGCTAGGGTCAGGGCATGTCGACCACCGCGGCCCGTGCGAACCTCGAGGCGATCTTCAAGGCCTACGACGTCCGCGGCACCGTCCCCGACCAGCTCGACGACGAGCTCGCCCTGCGGGTCGGGAACGCCTTCGTCGTGGTGACCGGCGCCGAGCGCGTCGTGGTCGGCCACGACATGCGACCGTCCTCGCCGGCCATGTCGCGCGCCTTCGCCGAGGGCGCCGCGCTCGCCGGGGCCGACGTCACCCTGATCGGGCTCGCCTCGACCGACCAGCTCTACTTCGCCTCGGGCACCTCGGGGCAGCCCGGAGCGATGTTCACCGCGAGCCACAACCCGGCGCAGTACAACGGCATCAAGCTGTGCCGCGCCTTCGCCTCACCCATCGGCCGGGAGAGCGGCCTGATCGAGATCCGCGACGTGGTGGCGAGCGGGGAGCGCGTCGTGGCTGACCTACGAGGGTCGATCACGGAGCAGGACCTGCTCGAGGACTACGCGCAGTACCTGCTGGAGCTCGCGCCGGTGCGCGGACGCCCGCTGAGCGTGGTGGTCGACGCCGGCAACGGGATGGCCGGCCTGACCGCGCCCGCGGTGCTCGGCAAGCTCGATGTCGACTGGTGGAGCTGTACTTCGAGCTGGACGGGTCCTTCCCGAACCACGAGGCGAACCCGATCGAGCCCGCCAACCTGGTGGACCTGCAGGCCAAGGTGCTGCGAGACCGGTGCCGACATCGGACTCGCCTTCGACGGTGACGCCGACCGCTGCTTCCTGGTCGACGAGCTCGGGCGGCCGGTCAGCCCCAGCGTGCTCACCGCGCTGATCGCCGCCCGTGAGCTGGTCAGGCACCCCGGGGCGACGGTGATCCACAACCTGATCACCTCCCGAGGCGTCCCGGAGATCGTCCGCGAGCTCGGCGGCAACGCGGTGCGGACCCGTGTCGGACACTCCTACATCAAGGCGCAGATGGCGGAGACCGACGCCGTCTTCGGTGGCGAGCACTCCGGACACTTCTACTTCCGCGACTTCTGGCGGGCGGACTCCGGGATGCTGGCAGCGCTGCACGCCCTCGCCGCGCTCGCCGAGTCCGACCTGCCGCTGTCGGAGGTGCTCGCGCCGTACTCGCGTCACGTCGCCAGCGGCGAGATCAACTCCGACGTGAGCGACCAGGAGGCGGTGCTCGCCGAGCTGGAGCAGACGTGGTCGTACGCGCCCGGACGTGGAGATCGACCACCTCGACGGCCTGTCGGTCATCCACGCCGGACTGGTGGTTCAATGTTCGCGCGTCGAACACCGAACCCCTGCTGAGGCTGAACGCCGAGGGCACGGACGCAGCCACCATGGCGCGGGTCCGCGACGACGTCCTCGACCGTGATCAGAAGGAGTCCTCGATGAACCTCGACCGCCACCTCCTCGACGTGGTCGTGTGCCCCGCGTGCCGCGCAGTCGCTCGCCGTCGACGACGGCAGCCGCGGAGCTGGTCTGCGTCGGGTGCGGCCTGGCCTACCCGGTGCGCGACGACATCCCCGTGCTCCTGGTCGACGAGGCGCGCAAGCCGCAGTGACCGCCGTAACCACCCGCCCCGCGCGCCGGCTCGCTGCACCCGGATGCGGCACGCGTGCACGGAGACCGCGTTGCCAGGTGAGGTCGCGATGACCTTCGACGACGGTCTCCTCGACGACGAGGTGGCGCTGCGGCGGGCCGACCAACGACTCCGCTACCTGGCCGAGGGCGGCGCGCGCGTACGCCGAGAGGCGGTCGCCTCGCAGGACGCCGCGGCCGAGGCCGTGCAACGACTCTCCGAGGGCCAGCCCGGGCGGTGGTCGCTGCCGGTCCGGACTCCCGACTGCTTCGCGCCGTGCTGGAGCCGATCTGTCCGGTGCCCTTCGTCGCCTGGCCCGGTCCGGGTCTGCCCGGATGGGCAGGCAGCCTCGACCTGGTGGTCGTGCTGGCGCCCGAGGGCCGGGACACCGGCCACGGCAGCGCGGTCGCCGAGGCCGTACGACGCGGGTGCCAGGTCGTCGTGGCCGCCCCGGAGGAGTCCCTGGTCGCGGAGCACGCGCAGGGCCGCTACGCGACGCTGCTGCCCACCCAGACCGGCGACCAGCTGGCGGTCGCGGTGGTCGTGCTCGACCTGCTCGACCGGGTCCACCTCGGCCCCGAGACCGACCCGAACGTGATCGCCGACGGCGCTCGACGAGGTCGCCGTCGGCTGCGGGCCGCACCGCGACATCGCGGTGAACCCGGCCAAGATCCTCGCCATCGGCATCGCCGATCCAACCCCATCATGTGGGGCGGCACGGTGCTCGCCGCACGCGCCGGCCGCAGGATCGCGGAGTCGCTCCGTCGAGCCACCGGCCGGACGGCCCTCGCCGCGGATGCCGAGCAGCTGCTGCCGGTCCTGGCCGCCACCAGCCCCGGCCGACGTCTTCGCGGACCCGTTCGCGGACGGTGGCATCCGGAGCGACGGCCCGTGCTGGTGCTGCTCGACGACGGTTCGCCGACCCCGCAGTGCTGGAGACCCGCGACCGATCTCGAGGAGAGCGCACAGGCCCACGGCGTACGCGTGGAGACGGATCGTCTCGGAGGCCGACGGGCATGTCGCCCGCTACGCAGCGATGCTCTCCACCGGGATGTACGTCGCGGCGTACCTGCAGATGGGCCTCGACGCCTGAGAATGCCGGCGACGGCCGGTAGCCTCGATCTCGTGCACCCAACCTTCCTCCTCGTCTCGGGGTCCCCGATGAGCGCCGGTCTCTTCGGTCTGCTCGATGACGTCGCCGCCCTCGCCCGTCTCGCCGCCGCCTCGGTCGACGACATCGGAGCGGCGGCCGGCCGGGCCGGGTCTGAAGTCAGCCGGGGTGGTCGTCGACGACACCGCGGTCACGCCGCAGTACGTCCACGGGGTCGCCGCCGAGCGCGAGATCCCGATCGTGAAGCGGATCGCGCTCGGCTCGCTGCGCAACAAGCTGCTGTTCATCCTCCCTGCGGCCCTGGTGATGAGCCAGTTCGCTCCCTGGCTGATCACGCCGCTGCTGATGATCGGCGCGACGTACCTCTGCTACGAGGGCGCGGAGAAGGTCTGGGCCGCGCTGCGCGGCCACGAGGCCCACGGCGAGCCGTCGGCCGTCCAGGGCCCGGAGGCGGAGAAGAAGGTGGTCACCGGAGCGATCCGGACGGACTTCATCCTCTCCACCGAGATCATGGTGATCGCGCTCAACGAGGTGGCGGACCAGCCGTTCGTCTCGCGGGCACTCATCCTGGTGGTGGTGGCGATCGGCATCACCGTGCTGGTTTACGGCATCGTCGGCCTGATCGTGAAGATGGACGACGCGGGCCTGATGCTCAGCCAGCGCGACTCGGCGGTGGCGCAGAAGATCGGTGTCGGACTCGTCCGCGCGATGCCGAAATTGCTCTCGATGATCTCGGTCGTCGGCATCGCCGCGATGATCTGGGTCGGTGGCCACATCCTGCTCGTCGGCACGGACGACCTCGGCTGGCACGCGCCGTACGACGTGGTGCACCACCTGGAGGAGGCCGCCCACGACTCGGTGGCGGTCGTCGGGGGCGTGCTCGGATGGTTGGTCAACACCGCGGCCTCGGCCCTGGTGGGGCTGCTGGTCGGAGCGGTCGTCGTCACCGTGGTGCAGCTGCTGCCGTTCGGGCACAAGAAGCAGGACCGGACAGCGCACGCCGAGCAGGAATGACCCGGACGTCGGGCACCCGCCGACGGCCGGTGCGGGTTGGGCGGCGCAATCACTGGGCGTACACTCGAGGGTGCGCCTTTCGCACGAGATCGTGGTCAGACGCCACCGCACCCTGTCGTGCGCTGACCACCGACCCCACGCAAGCAAGGACACCACACATGGACTTCAAGGTCGCCGACCTGACCCTGGCCGACTACGGCCGCACCGAGATCGAGCTCGCGGAGCACGAGATGCCCGGACTGATGGCGATGCGCGAGCGCTACGGCAAGGACAAGCCGCTCGCCGGCGCCCGCGTCGCCGGCTCGCTGCACATGACCATCCAGACCGCCGTGCTGATCGAGACGCTCGTCGACCTCGGCGCGGAGGTCCGTTGGGCCTCGTGCAACATCTTCTCGACCCAGGACCACGCGGCCGCGGCGGTCGTCGTCGGCCCGAGGGCACCCCCGAGAACCCGCAGGGTGTCCCGGTCTTCGCCTGGAAGGGCGAGACGCTGGAGGAGTACTGGGAGTGCACCCAGCAGATCCTCGAGTGGCCCGACGAGGGTCCCAACATGATCCTCGACGACGGTGGCGACGCGACGATGCTGCTGCACCTCGGCGTGCAGGCCGAGAAGAGCGGCGTCGCACCCGACCCGGCGACCGCGCACAGCACCGAGCAGCGGATCGTCTTCGAGGTGCTCAACGCCCAGCTCGAGAAGAGCACGGACCACTGGAGCCCGATCGCCAACTCGATCAAGGGCGTCACCGAGGAGACCACCACCGGCGTGCACCGTCTCTACGAGATGCTGCGCGACGGATTGCTGCTCTTCCCGGCGATCAACGTCAACGACTCGGTGACCAAGTCCAAGTTCGACAACAAGTACGGCTGCCGCCACTCGCTGATCGACGGCATCAACCGTGCGACCGACGTGCTCATCGGCGGCAAGGTCGCGGTCGTGTGCGGCTACGGCGACGTCGGCAAGGGCTGCGCGGAGTCGCTGCGCGGCCAGGGCGCCCGCGTGATCGTCACCGAGATCGACCCGATCTGCGCGCTGCAGGCGGCGATGGACGGCTACCAGGTCGACACCCTGGAGAACTCGCTGGCCTCCGCCGACATCATCATCACCTCGACCGGCAACAAGAACGTCGTGACGATCGAGCACATGAAGGCGATGAAGCACAACGCGATCGTCGGCAACATCGGTCACTTCGACAACGAGATCGACATGGCCGGGCTCGAGGCCGACGGCGTCGCGGAGCGCAAGACCGTCAAGCCGCAGGTGGACCTGTGGACGTTCCCCCGCGGCAAGCGCCGTGATCATCCTGTCCGAGGGTCGCCTGATGAACCTCGGCAACGCGACCGGCCACCCGTCGTTCGTGATGTCGAACTCGTTCACCAACCAGGTGCTCGCACAGATCGAGATCTTCACCAAGACCGAGGACTACCCGGTCGGCGTCTACGTGCTGCCCAAGCACCTCGACGAGGAGGTCGCTCGCCTGCACCTCGGCGCCCTCGGCGTCAACCTGACGACGCTCACCGACGAGCAGGCCGCCTACCTCGGCATCCCCGCGGAAGGCCCGTACAAGTCCGAGCACTATCGCTACTGACGGGAGCACGCGTGGCGCAGTCTGAAGGTGTCGATCGGCCTCGGATCCTTGTCGTCGACGACGACGCGGCGCTGGCCGAGATGTTCACGCTCGTGTTGCGCAACGAGGGCTTCCTGAGTGAGATCGTCACTCGTGGAGACGAGGCGATGGCGGCGTTCCGCGCGTTCCGGCCCGACGTGGTGCTGCTCGACCTGATGCTGCCGGGACGCGACGGCGTGGATGTCTGCCGTGAGATCCGCGCGGAGTCCGGGGTGCCGATCGTGATGCTGACCGCGCGCAGTGACACCGTCGACGTGGTCGTCGGCCTCGAGTCCGGGGCCGACGACTACGTCGCCAAGCCGTTCAAGCCCAAGGAGCTGATCGCACGCATCCGTGCCCGGGTGCGGCGCTTCGAGGTGCCCACACCCGAGGACCTGAGCATCGGCGACCTGGTGATCGACGTCGCCGGCCACTCCGTGAGCCGCAACGGGAGTCCGATCGCGCTCACCCCCCTCGAGTTCGACCTGCTGGCCTGCCTGGCGCAGAACCCTCGCAAGGTGTTCAGCCGCGAGGTGCTCCTGGAGCAGGTGTGGGGTTACCGCCATGCCGCGGACACCCGGTTGGTCAACGTGCACGTCCAACGGCTGCGCGCGAAGATCGAGGTCGATCCGGAGAACCCCACGATCGTCCTGACCGTGCGCGGAGTGGGCTACAAGGCGGGCACCGCCGATGAGCCGTCGCCTCTCAGCTGACCGGCTGAGGTCGCTGCCGGCCACGTTGAGCGGTCTCCCGAGGAGCGTGCTCACGTTCTGGCGCCGGTCGCTGCGCACCCGCGTGGTCACCGCCATCGTCGTGCTCTGCGCGGTGGTCGTGGGGTCGGTCGGCTGGATGGTGACCCGCCAGATCACCGACGGCCTGGTCAACAGCAGGGTCGCCGCCTCCGTGGCCGAGGCGCGTACGGAGACTGCTACCGCGCGGGAGCGGCTCGGTTCCGCGGGAGGCAACGAGTTCGACCCCGACACCCAGCTGCGGCTGCTCGTGGAGACGTTGGTGGCCCGCGGCGAGGTGAAGGGCTTCGGGGTGGTGGTGCTCGGCCCGGTCGGTGACGGCAGCGCCACCAGCGGCGTACGCACCACGCCGGCCATCGACCAGGCCAGCGTGCCGGCCCGCCTCCGGAGCTCGGTCGAGGGCGGGCAGGACGGCCTGGCCTGGACCTTCACGAGGATCGACTACAACGCCCGAGCAGACGGAAGCGCGCCGGCCACCTCCGAGCCCGGGGTGGCCGTCGGCTCGACGGTGGTGCTGCCCTCCGACGGTGGCAGCTACGCGCTGTACTACCTGTTCCCGATGGAGGAGGAGAGGCAGACGCTGCTCCTGCTGCGTCGGGTGCTGCTCACCGCGGGGCTGCTGCTGCTGGTCCTGGTGGCCGGCGTCGCCCTGCTCGTGACCCGCCAGGTGATCACACCGGTGCGTCTGGCGCGCCGGGTGGCCGAGCGGATCGCCTCCGGTCGGCTGGAGGAGCGGATGCATGTGGCCGGGGAGGACGACATCGCCCGGTTGGCGATGTCCTTCAACCAGATGGCCGAGGCGCTGCAGTCGCAGATCCGCAAGCTGGTGGAGCTCTCCCGGGTGCAGCGCACCTTCGTCTCCGACGTCTCTCACGAGCTGCGTACGCCGCTGACGACCGTGCGGATGGCCGGTGACGTGCTGCACGATGCCCGCGCCGGCTTCGATCCGGTCACGGCGCGCGCCGCCGAGCTCCTGCAGACCGAGCTCGACCGCTTCGAGAACCTGCTGGCCGACCTGCTGGAGATCAGCCGCTTCGACGCCGGAGCCGCAGTGCTCGAGCTCGAGGACACGAACCTGTGCGACGTCGCCCATCGTGTGGTCGCCGCGACCGCCCCCATGGCCGCCAAGCGGGGCGTGAGCGTGCGCATCGTCGACGACGGTGTCTTCATGGTGGAGGCCGATGCCCGCCGGGTGGAGCGGATCGTGCGCAACCTGGTGACCAACGCGATCGACCACGCCGACTCGAGCGGCGTGACGGTGCGGTTGTGCGCCGACGGGGGCGCCACCGCACTGACCGTGCGCGACCACGGGGTCGGCCTGCAACCGGGCCAGTCCTCGATGGTCTTCAACCGGTTCTGGCGCGGAGACCCTGCTCGTGCTCGCACGACGGGAGGCACCGGCCTGGGGCTGGCGATCGCCTTGGAGGACGCGCGCCTGCACGGCGGTTGGCTGCAGGCCTGGGGCATCCCCGGGGACGGTGCCCAGTTCCGCTTGACCCTGCCCCGTCGAGCAGGGGACCCGCTCAGCCACAGCCCGCTCCCGCTCGTACCCGAGGACCTCCGCGAGGGGGTCAGATGAGCGCGTCGCGACGGCTCGGGATGGTGCTGGCCGCGCTGCTGGTCCTGGTCGGTGCCGGTTCCGCGGGATGCTCGACCCTGCCCGAGTCGGGCAGCATCCACCGCCAGGCCGCCGACCGTCCGACGCGACCCCAGGACGCGCCCTACTTCAACCCGCCCGGCCCGGCGAAGGACAGCACCCCTGCGGCCATCGTGTCCGGCTTCCTGGTCGCCATGCAGGCCAACCCGCTGTCGACGTCGGTCGCCCGCAAGTACCTCACCGAGCGGGCGCGCAGCACCTGGATGCCCAACCAGGGCACGATCGTCTACGAGGCCTTCTCGGTGTTCCCCTCCCGCGACGGTGCCCGGGTGCGGCTCGCCGACACCCGACGCCTCGACGGCCGAGGCGGCTGGCGGGGAGGTACGCCGGGAAGCTCGAAGACCCTGGACCTCAAGCTCGTCTCCGAGCAGGGGCAGTGGCGCATCGACAACCCGGTGGACGCCCTGGTGATCCCCACGTCGTTCTTCGACCGCAGCTTCGCTCGCTACCTGCTGTACTTCTACGACGCGAGCGGACGCGTCCTGATCCCCGATCCCGTCTTCGTCCCACGAGGCGAGCAGACCGCCACCAACCTGGTCCGCGGCCTGCTGGGGGGACCCGGCCCCGCGCTCGAGGAGATCACCCGCTCCGCGCTGCCCTCGCGCACCGACCTGGACCTGTCCGTGCTGGTCACCGAGAACGGCGTCGCCGAGGTGCCGCTGTCCAGAGAGGTGCTCCGTGCCTCGCCGAGCGAGCTCTCGCGTGCCGTGGACCAGCTGGCCTGGACCCTGCGTCAGGTGCCCGGCGTCACCAGGGTGCGGATCACCGTCGGCGGCGCCTCCGTGCCGCTGCCCAGCGGCCGCGTGGACGCCCCCGTCACCTCGGGGCCCCAGCTGGAGGCCGGTGGCACCGGCGAACCCCGACTCTGGGCTCTGCGCGGGGGACGGGTGGCCGACATCTCGCCGTCGCCCAAGGGAGGCAAGCCGGGGGAGCGGCCTGTCGAGGGGCCGCTGGGACGCAGCGGCTACTCGATGCGCAGCCTCGCGGCCTTGGTCTCCCCGCAGCGCATCGCCGCCGTGTCCGGCAGCGGCACCGCGGTCTTCGTCTCCAAGCCCACCGGGGAGTCGTCCCCCTCGGAGGTGACGCGTGCGGTGACCGATGCCACGGACGTGCTGCCTCCCTCCTACGACATGTTCGGCGACCTGTGGCTGCTGGACCGGACCCGGCAGGGGGCCCGGGTCTCGGTGCTGAGCCGAGGCGGGCTGCGGCGGCTGGCCGTCCCCGGGGTCACCGGGGAGAAGATCTCCGCGCTCTCGGTGGCCCGTGACGGCAGTCGCCTGGCGGTGGCGTACGCCGGGACCCGGCCGCGACCCGTCAGGATCGTCGACATCCTGCGCACCGACGAGGGGGTCGTCTTCGGCGCCGGCCGCTCGCGGACGTACTCCGCGGGTCTGGCCGACGAGGCGACCATCGTCGACCTGGGTTGGCGGGACGCAGCGACCGTGGCCGTCCTGAGCAGGCCGACCCCCGAGACCAGCCAGGTGCACTACGTGTCCGCCGACGGGTCCCCGACCTCGCGAGGCCTCGTCAGGCCCAGCCTGTTCCGGGGCGTGGCCCAGGCGATGGTGGTCGCTCCCGACGGTGAGGCGCCGCTGCAGCTGATCACCGCCGACCAGCAGCTCTACACCCTCAACGACGTCGGCACCTGGCCCCGGACCAGTGCCAAGGTGACGGCGGCCGCCTACACCAGGTGACCTGCTCGGCTCCACAGGGCCCGCCACGGCCGCAGTGCGCACACGAGGACGCCGGGTGCAGCCCGGGCCGGCGCCGTCCGGGCAGGGTGCCGGCATGCTCGAGTGGTGGCTGGACCTGGTGCACGGCGTCGGTTGCGTGGGATGTCCCGCACCGGGGCGGTCGCTGTGTCACGACTGCGCCCAGCGGCTGCCGGTCAGGGGAGTCGCGGTCCGTCCGACGCCGTGCCCAGACGGGCTGGTCGCCTGCTTCGCAGCGGGGGACTACGGGGATCTCCTGCGCGCCATGATCCTCGCGCACAAGGAGCAAGGCACGTTCTCGCTGGCCCGGCCCCTGGGCGGTGCGCTCCTGGCTGCGGTGCGGTGCGTCCTTGACCCGGACCCGTGCTCGGCCGTGGTCACGGTGCTGGTCCCCGTGCCGTCGCGGCCCGAAGTGGTGCGTGCTCGCGGCCACGACCCGGTGCTCAGGATGTGCCGGGTGGCCGCTCGCCGACTGCGGCAGTGCGGTCACCGGGTGCAGGTGCACCGGGTGCTGGAGCAGCGCGCCGCCCGGCAGGACCAAGCCGGGCTGACCGCGGGCCAACGAGCCGAGAACCTCGCCGGCAGCATGTCGGTGAGCGCCTCCGGCCGCGCCGCGCTGGCGCGGACCGGCGCCCCGGTCTCGGTGCTGGTCTGCGACGACGTCCTGACCACCGGCGCCACCGCGCGGGAGGCTCAGCGCGCGCTCGAGGTCTCCGGTCTGCCCGTTCAGGGCGTCGCGACGGTCGCCGCGACGCGCAGGCGCAATATGCCGGAGACATCACTTGTGTCACCTACAGCCCCGGCCTACCGCTTTCGGGATCTGCGGTCTAGCGTCTAGGTATGGAGCGCACCCGGATCCACCATGGCAGCGGGTTGTTCCGGTCCAGCAAGGCGGTGTCTGCCGTCAGGCCGATGCCGCTCCCGCCGGTGCCGGAGTAGTCATCTCCACATTGCCCGATCGCTCAGGTTGGTCCGTCATACGCTCGACGCGTCGAACAACAGGAGGTCCACGGTGGATGTTGTGGTCAGCAGTCGGCACTGTGAGGTGTCGGAACGTTTCCGGGAGCATGTCGAGGAGAAGCTCGCTCGGCTGGAGAAGCACGATCATCGGATCATCCGGGTCGATGTTCTCTTGGAGAAGGAGGCCAGGCCGCGTGAGCCGGAAAGGGCCATCCGTGTCGAGCTGACTGCGAAGTCTCGAGGGCCCATCGTGCGTGCCGAGGCGTCCGCCGAGGACAAGATGGCCGCGCTCGACCTGGCCCTGGACAAGATGGCCTCACAGATGCGCCGCGCCGCCGACCGCCGCAAGGTGCACCGCGGCCACCACACTCCCGAGTCGCTCGGCCAGGCGATGGCGCGGAGCGTCCCGCCCGCCGACTCCGACCCCGAGGACGTCGTCGTCGAACGCAAGGTCGGACCGGTGACGGTGACCGGAGACGGTCCCCTGGTGGTGCGCGAGAAGACGCACGCCGCCACGCCGATGACGCTGGAGCAGGCGCTCTACGAGATGGAGCTGGTCGGTCACGACTTCTATCTCTTCGTCGACAAGGCGAGCGAACGGCCGTCGGTGGTCTACCGCCGCCGAGGCTACGACTACGGCGTGATTGCGCTCGACGTGAGCTGATCGGACTACCCCCAGACCGGGGCAGTCATCACAAAGGACCACCCCCAAGTGGCCCATCCGTGCACTTTGGGGGTGTTCCTCTGCCATGCTTGCGCAATGGTGGATGCAGGCAACGCGATTGCTGAGGAACCCGTTCGGGTCGTGGTCGTCGACGACCAAGAGCTCTTCCGGCGCGGTCTGACCATGCTGCTGGGCGTCGAGCCCGGCATCGAGGTGGTCGGTGAGGCCGGCGACGGCATCAGTGCCACCGACCTGATCGTCTCGGTCGCGCCCGACGTCGTGCTGCTCGACGTGCGGATGCCGAAGCGCTCCGGTCTCCAGGCCTGCATCCAGATCAAAGAGCTCGCTCCCAGCGTCAAGATCATCATGCTCACCGTCAGTGACGAGGAGGGTGACCTCTACGAGTCGGTCAAGAACGGTGCGTCGGGCTACCTGCTCAAGGACTCCTCCATCGAGGAGGTGGCGCAGGCCATCCGGGTCGTGGCCGAGGGGCAGTCGCTGATCAGTCCCTCGATGGCGGTCAAGCTGATCGATGAGTTCAAGCAGATGGCCCGCACCGACCGCGAGCAGGTGATGACCCCGCGACTCACCGAGCGCGAGCTCGAGGTGCTGCGCCTGGTGGCGCGAGGCATGAACAACCGGGACGCCGCTCGGGAGCTGTTCATCAGCGAGAACACGGTCAAGAACCACGTGCGCAACATCTTGGAGAAGCTCCAGCTCCACTCGCGGATGGAGGCTGTCATGTACGCCGTCCGCGAGAAGCTCCTCGACATCCCGTGACCGGGATCTCCCAGCCGCAGGCCCGCCGGATCGCTCTCGGTGCCCAGGGGTTCCGGGACCCCCGCCACACCGTGCCCACGTTGCGCACCTTCGCCAGGACGCTCGCGCGCACCGGAGTGCTTCAAGTGGACTCGGTCAACGTGCTTCAGCGGGCGCACTACATGCCGCTGTTCTCGCGCATGGGTCCCTACGACCCCGACATGCTCCGGCGCGCGTCCGAGGTACGACCCCGACGGGTCGTGGAGTACTGGGCGCACGTGCAGGCGTTCATGCCCGTCGAGCTCTGGCCGGTGATGCGGCACCGGATGGAGGCGTGGCGTGATCGTCGCGACCAGTGGCGGGTGCTGCGCGAGAAGCCCGGACTGGCACCCTCGCTGCTGGCGGAGATCCGCGAGGTGGGTGCGGCGACCGCGCGCCATCTCGACGACGGGCTGCCGCGGGCCAAGGAGCACTGGGGCTGGAACTGGAGTGACACCCGCGAGGTGCTCAACCACCTGTTCATGGTCGGCGACCTCGCGATCGCCGGGCGCAACTCCCAGTTCGAGCCGCTCTACGACCTCCCCGAGCGGGTGATCCCGGCGGAGCACCTCGAGGCGGCGGTGCCTTCGCGTGACGAGGCCGACCGCGAGCTCGTCCGCCGGGCTGCGCGCTCGCACGGGGTCGCGACCGAGCGCTGCCTCGCCGACTACTACCGGATGTCCGCCGAAGCGACCCGCGCCGCCGTTCGCAGCCTGGCCGAGGACGGGGAGCTGCTGCCGATCTCCCTCGAGGGCTGGGACCGGCCCGCCTGGCTGCACCGGGACGCGCGGGCACCGCGGAAGGTCGCGGCGCGTGCGCTGCTGAGTCCGTTCGACCCGCTGGTCTGGGAGCGTGAGCGGACCGAGAGGATCTTCGGCTTCCGCTACCGGATCGAGATCTACGTCCCCGAGGCCAAGCGGGAGTACGGCTACTACGTGCTGCCGTTCCTGCTCGGGGACCGGATCGTGGCGCGGGTCGATCTCAAGGCGGACCGCCGAGCCGGCGTACTCCTGGTGCAGGCGGCCTACGCCGAGGCCGCGGCTCCGCCCGAGACCGCCCCCGAGCTCGCCGCGGAGCTCCAGGACCTGGCCACCTGGCTGGGGCTGGGCGCGATCGTGGTGCGTCCCCGAGGCGACCTCGCCGGTGAGCTGAGCGGAGTGCTGGCCTGAGCGTCATCGCCTCGGCCTATCGTCAGGGGTGCTCGAAGACAACGAGGTGAGTGTGGTGGCATCGCAGAGAGGCCCCGAGCGGGGAGTCAGGCACCCGCTGTTCGCGCGGGTCTACAGCCGTCTGGTCGTTCCCGCGATGGCGCGCAGCGGCGCCGAGGACCTGCGCCGGCTCACCCTTGCGGGCCTCAGCGGCACCGTGGTCGAGGTCGGCGCGGGCGACGGGGCGAACTTCGGGCTCTATCCCGACGAGGTCCGGCGGATCGTGGCCGTGGAGCCCGAGGACTACCTGCGTGAGCGGGCCGCGCTGCGCTCGGACGAGCGGGTGGAGCTCCGCGACGCCATGGCCCACGCCCTCCCCGTGGCTGACGGGGAGGCTGACGCGGTGGTGTTCATGCTCGTGCTCTGCTCGGTGGCGCAGAAGGCGGCGCTGGCCGAGGCTCGGCGGGTGCTGCGACCCGGTGGCGAGCTCCGCGTGCTCGAGCACGTGCGTGCCCCCGAGCCCGGGCTGGTCCGCCGGCTGCAGCAGGGTCTGGACGCCACGGTGTGGCCGCGCCTGTTCGGCGGGTGCCACACCAGCCGCGACACGGCCGCAGCCATCGAGGAGTCCGGCTTCCGGTTCACCGAGCTCGATCGGCTGACCCTCCCCCCGGGGTCGCGCGGGCCGCAGGCGGCGGCGATCCTCGGACGTGCCGTGCTTGGCTGAGCACAGTCCATCTGCCGGTCTGAGACTGCGCCGCCACCTCGACCGTTACGATGTTTGTGGGCCCAGAAGTCATTTCGGCGCCCCGTCCCCCACACTGAGTCCACCCAGGGAGTCATCCGCGTGTCGCTCATCGACAAGGTCCTGCGCATCGGCGAGGGCAAGATCCTTCGTCAGCTCGAGGCCATCGCCAAAGCAGTCAACGCCATCGAGGACGACTTCGTCTCGATGTCCGATGAAGAGCTGCGCGGCCTGACCGTCGAGTTCAAGCAACGGCTCGCCGACGGCGAGGACCCCGACGCACTCATGCCGGAGGCCTTCGCCACCGTCCGTGAGGCCGCCAAGAGAGTGCTGGGCCAGCGTCACTTCGACGTCCAGATCATGGGCGGCGCGGCGCTCCACCTCGGCAACATCTCCGAGATGAAGACCGGTGAGGGCAAGACGCTGGTCTCGACCCTGCCGGCGTACCTGAACGCGCTGACCGGCAAGGGCGTGCACGTCGTCACGGTCAACGACTACCTCGCCCGGTACCACGCGGAGTGGATGGGACGGGTGCACCAGTTCCTCGGTCTCACCGTCGGGGTGATCCTGCCCGACATGCGGCCCGACGAACGCCGCGAGGCCTACAACGCGGACATCACCTACGCCACCAACAACGAGCTCGGATTCGACTACCTGCGCGACAACATGGCCAACGCGCTGGACGACTGCGTGCAGCGCGCGCCGTACTTCGCGATCGTCGACGAGGTCGACTCGATCCTGATCGACGAGGCCCGGACCCCGCTGATCATCTCGGGACCCACCCAGGACGAGGTCGAGTGGTACGCCGAGTTCTCCAAGGTCGCCGACCGGCTGACCAAGGAGACCGACTACGAGGTCGACGAGAAGAAGCGCACGATCTCGATCCTCGAGCCCGGCATCACCAAGGTGGAGGACTACCTGGGCATCGAGAACCTCTACGAGTCGGCGAACACGCCGCTGATCTCCTTCCTGAACAACTCGATCAAGGCCAAGGAGCTGTTCCGCAACGACAAGGAGTACGTCGTCCTCGACGACGAGGTACTCATCGTCGACGAGCACACCGGGCGCATCCTGTCGGGCCGCCGCTACAACGACGGCCTGCACCAGGCGATCGAGGCCAAGGAGGGGGTGACCGTGCGCGAGGAGTACCAGACCCTGGCCACGATCACCCTGCAGAACTACTTCCGGCTCTACGAGAAGCTCTCGGGCATGACCGGCACGGCCATGACCGAGGCCTCGGAGTTCAGCAAGATCTACAAGCTGGGCGTGGTGCCGATCCCGACCAACCAGCCGATGGCTCGCATCGACCAGAAGGATCTCGTCTACCGCACCGAGGACTCCAAGTTCGAGGCCGTGGTCGAGGACATCGCCGAGCGTCACGCCAACGGACAACCCGTCCTGGTGGGCACGACCTCGGTGCAGAAGTCCGAGCTGCTCTCGCGACTGCTCAAGGCCAAGGGTGTCCCGCACTCGGTGCTGAACGCCAAGATGCACGCCGACGAGGCCAAGGTCGTGGCGCTGGCAGGGCACAAGGGCGCGGTCACCGTGGCCACCAACATGGCGGGTCGAGGCACCGACATCATGCTCGGGGGCTCGACGGAGTTCCTGGCCGACCAGGAGCTGCGGGCCGGCGGCCTGGACCCGAGTGAGAACGCCGAGGAGTACAACGCGGCGTGGCCCAGCACCCTCGAGCGGATCACCGAGCAGGTCAAGGCCGAGCACGACGCGGTCAAGGACGCTGGCGGGCTCTACGTCCTCGGCACCGAGCGGCACGAGTCGCGCCGTATCGACAACCAGCTCCGAGGTCGTTCCGGGCGTCAGGGCGACCCGGGCGAGTCACGCTTCTACCTCTCCCTCGGCGATGACCTGATGCGGCTGTTCAAGTCCGACTGGGTCGAGCGCGTGCTGATCGCCCTGAAGGTCCCCGACGACGTGCCGATCGAGAACAAGTCGGTGACCAAGTCGATCCAGTCCGCGCAGTCACAGGTCGAGGCGATGAACTTCGACTCGCGCAAGAACGTCCTGAAGTACGACGACGTGATGAGCCGCCAGCGTGAGGTGATCTACGGCGAGCGACGTGCCGTGCTCGAGGGTGCCGACCTGCAGGACCAGGTGCGCACCATGATCGACGACACCATCGCCACCTACGTCACCGCGGCCACCGAGAGCTTCCCCGAGGAGTGGGACCTCGACGCGCTGTGGACGGCCATCAAGACGATCTACCCGCTCTCGCTGCGCTACCAGGACCTCGAAAGGGAGGCGGGTGGGCGCGACGGTCTCGATCGCGACACGCTGCTCGCCGACCTCCAGGCCGACGCCCAGAAGGCCTACCAGTCACGCGAGGCCGAGGTCGGCTCCGAGGTGATGCGAGAGCTCGAGCGTCAGGTGATGCTCTCGGTGCTCGACCGCAAGTGGCGTGAGCACCTCTACGAGATGGACTACCTCCGCGAGGGCATCGGCCTGCGTGCCTACTCCCAGCGTGACCCGCTCGTGGAGTACCAGCGCGAGGGCTTCGACATGTTCAACGCCATGAAGGAAGGCATCCGCGAGGAGACCGTCGGGTTCCTGTTCAACCTGGAGGTCCAGGTGGAGGAGGAGGACGAGGTCGAGGAGGAGCTCGCCGAGGACCTCGAGCCGGCTGGCGGGGGCGCGGAGCCACGGGTCCACGTGCACGAGGACCACGTGCACGCCCACCATCCGCACATCCGAGCGAAGGGCCTGCAGACTCCCAAGGCACCGCAGAACCTGACCTACACCGCGCCGAGCGAGGACGGGGAGGCCGAGGTCCGGAGCGAGGGCGCGGGTGTCGCCACCGACCCCTACAGCGGCGCCAGTCGCAACGCCGAGTGCCCCTGTGGCTCGGGCAAGAAGTACAAGAAGTGCCACGGGGCGCCCGGCGGTCCGACCGGTCTCACCACGCGAGTCAACGGCTGAGCCGGTCCGCACTGCGGGTGCACGGAGCGGGGGATCTGCCCGGTCACCGGGGCGGGTCGCGAGAGCGCCGGCTCCGGGTCGGTGCGGGGCGGTGGTGCCGATATGCTTGTCGGGGGTCGCAACCACGGGAGTGAGGCGGACCCATGCGCGGCGGCTACGGCTCGAGTCAGCACGGTTCACTCGCCGACCGCCACCGCACCGCTCAGCCAGCCGCGACCGTGCCGTCCGGTCCCGAGTCTCCGGCGAGGCACTGCCGGGTGGACGGCGAGCCCGGACTCCTGGTCGAGTGGCGCCGGGGCGAGCAGGGGTGGGAGGGCCGGGTCGTCAGCGTGACCTGGCTGGACGCCGTGGGCTGGGCGACGATCGATCGCTGGCTCCCGGCCGCCGATCTCGAGGCCGTTCCCTGAGGGAGCGACCTCGGATCCGGTTGCTGGGACGCGAGTCTGGACGCAGGTGCCCGTGGACGGTGTCAGCCGAACTGGAGGACGGTGCAGCACCAGCGGCCCTGGCGCAGCTCGATCCTCGCCGCGATGGCGCGTGATCGCTCACCTTGTCGGACATGGATGCTGAGCTCGGCCGCGTGCGCCGAGGGGCAGCTGACGTGCACGCTGCGCACCTGGCCTCGCAGCCGGCGCACCCGCCGGTCACCCGGTGTGGTCTGGGCCAGCAGGGCGCACCGCCTCTGCAGGTCCAGGTAGACCGACTCGGTCGTCCAGCGCAGCAGCTGCCCCGGCCCTCGGTCACCTCCGACCACCTCCACCACCGCGCTGGCGAACCGGTGCGCGAACACCTCCAGCTCCGCTCGCGCTCCGGACAGGACGCGCAGGTCGGGAGCCGGAGTCGTCTGCACCGTGTCGCTGCCGTAGTCGAGGGCGAGAGTCCCCTGGATGGTGGCCACCGCCACGGGCTCGGGGGTGTGGAAGGCGCGATGGAGCTGCACGGTCATGGTTTCTCCTCCGGGTGACAGGCGACGGGGTGACGGCGTAGCAAGAAGGGGCGAGGCTCAGCGGCCGGGACGCGGGGGGACGACCAGCCGCTGACCGGGGAGGAGCAGGTCGGGATCGGGGCCGATGACCCCTCGGTTGCGGTGGTGCAGCCGCTGCACGGCCAGACACACCTCGGCGGCCGAGGCCCGGGCCGACATCCGCTCCGCGGACAGCTGCCACAAGGTGTCCCCGGGTCGAACGAGCAGCCGGCTCGTCGGCGGCGGGCCGAGGGGCCGTGCGGGTGTCGCCAGCAGGCCCGCCGGCCCGGCCGGCTCGCGGGAGGGCGTGGCTGCCATGGACCCGGGGGCGTTCGCGAGGACCGCTCCCAGCCCGGCCAGCAGGGCTTGGCGCAGCACCGGCGGGCAGCCGACCCACGACATCGCCCGCAGGCGCCCCGCGGTGATCGTCTCGATGAGGGCTGCGGCGCCGAGCAGCACCAGCCAGCCCAGGGACGCGACGAGCAGCCAGTGGGCCAGCACGGTGAGCAGGTCCGCGAAGGGTGTGGAGGAGGAGTCGACCATTGCATTTGCCTTCGTTTGCGTGTGGTTGTCTCAGCCAACGCTCAGAGTGCTCATGTGTCAATCAGTTGTCCACAGCGGTTTCGGATGCTCGGTCCGGGGCAATGGTCAGAGCATGGGCTGGGAGAAGTCGATGTTCGAGGTCTTCGACGACCTCGAGCAGCAGGCTGCCGGCCTGCACCTGGCCGAGCGCGACGCGGAGGTTGCGGACCTGAGCGTCGCCGAGTACTCGCTGGTGACGGTGGCGGCCCGGCTGCATGCCTCGCTGGACCTCGACCTGCGCGTGCGCCTGGTCGGCGGCCACCAGATCTCCGGACGTCTCGCCCGGCTCGGGAGGGACTGGATCCTGCTCGTCGGCGGGTCGACGGAATGGATCGTGCGCCTCGACGGCATCGCTTTCATGTCCGGGCTCTCGCCCCGGGCGGAGAGCGAGGACACCTGGTCGGTGATGGACCACCTGACCCTGCGCGCCCTGCTGCGGAGGCTCTCCGCGGGCGGGGACACGTGTCTGGTGCACTTCAGTGACGATCAGCGACTGGAGGGACGGATCGGTCGCGTCGGCAAGGACTTCTTCGAGCTCGGCATGGGAGCAGGCCGCGGTCGCAGCACGCACGTGGTCCCGGTCGCGTCGACCACGGCGCTCCAAGGGCGCCTGGGATGACCTCCGCGGCCTCAGTCCTTCGCGGCAGAGCCCTCGACGAAGGGATGGTCGCCGACGAACTTGTCCGCCTCGGCGTAGGCCCGCTGGATGTAGGCCTCGAGCTCGCTGGCCTCCACTCGCCACTGCCCCCGGCCACCGATCTTGATGGCGCGGAGCTCGCCGCGGCGTACGAGTGCGTAGACCTGGGCGTTGGAGATGTTGAGGATCTCGGCCACGTCGGCCAGCTGGAGGAACCTCAGCGCGGAGTTCATGCTGCCCACTCTGCCACCGTGGGGATGTCGTTGCGACCGTTCGACGCAACTTGCTTGTGGATGAGGGCACCGGCTCCAGGACGCGCCCGGTGAGACGCGCTGTCAGCGAGCCGCCCGGACCGAGCGTGCCGCGCGCCACCAGGAGCCGCCGCCCGGGTTGGCGCAACCCACGCCTGCTCCTGGGCATCGTCCTGGTGGCCGGCTCCGTGGTGCTCGGAGCCAGGCTGCTAGCGGCCGCGGACGACACCGTCGGGGTCTGGGCGGTGGTTCGGGACCTGCCGGCAGGGGCCACGTTGCAGGCGGGCGACCTGGAACGGCGACAGATCCGGTTTCCCGATCCCCGGACCGCCGACGGCTACGTGCGGGCAGGTGAAGCTGCCCCGCAGGCAGCCACCCTCAACCGTCCGGTCGCCGAGGACGAGCTGCTGCCCCGGTCGGCGATCGCCGAGGACACCAGCGCAGCCAGGATCGAGGTCCCGGTCAGCGTGGTGACCGACGACCTGCCGGCGACGGTCCAGCAGGGCTCGGTGGTCGACGTCTGGGTGACCCCCAAGGTGTCGTCGGTGGGGGAGGGCAGCAAGGTCAGGGCCGTGCCGGTGCTCACCGATGTCGTGGTGGTCGCGGTGCCGCGCTCCACCGAGGGCTTCGCTCCGCAGACCACCCGACAGGTGATCGTCGGCGTGCCCGTCGAGCGAGGCGACGAGCTCTCCCGGGCGCTGGGCGTGATGTCCGAGGGACGGGTCGTCGTCGCGAGGAGGGGCTGAGCCGATGGCGGAGCGGGTCGCGGTGCTGCTGGCCGCGGGCGGGGCGGCGTGGGAGGCCTCCGCGCTGAGGCTGCTGAGCGGTGGCACCACCTGGGTGCTGAAGCGGTGCGTGGACCTCAGCGACCTCCTGGCCAGCGCGGCCACCGGGCAGGCCGAGGTCGCCGTCGTGTCCGCGGACCTGCCCGGCCTCGACGTGGACGCGATCAGGCAGCTGCAGCGTGCTGAGGTGCGCTGCATCGCGGTGGAGGGCGACCGGGAGGCACTCGGACGCATCGGGGTGGCCGCCGTGATCGCCGCGGAGGAGCTGGCCGGGCTTCCGGCCGCGGTGACCTCGATCGGCGACCGGGCACCCGTCCTCGACCCGGAGCCCGAGCATCCGGCTGCGCCCGACGCCGTCGGCGACTCCGGGCGCATCCTGGCGGTGCACGGGGCCGCAGGCGGCCCGGGTCGTACGACGCTCGCGATCGGGCTCGCCGCGGAGCACGCCCACCGTGGCCGGCCGACGGTGCTGATCGACGCCGACCCCCATGGAGGCGCGGTCGCCCAGCACCTCGGGGTGCTCGACGAGGTGTCCGGCCTGCTGGCGGCCGCCCGGCTGGTCAACACCGGACGACTGGACGCCGCAGCGTTCGCCCGCTGCCGGCGCTCGATCGCCGAAGGGCTCGAGGTGCTCACCGGACTACCGCGACCCGACCGCTGGGTGGAGGCCCGTCCCGGAGTGCTGGACGCCGTGCTCGACCGGGCGCGGGAGGTGGGTGACGTGGTCGTCGACACCGGCTTCAGTCTCGAGGACGACTCGGACGCGGGCCGTCACATCGCGCGGAACCAGCTCACCCTCGACGCGGTCGCCGCCGCCGACCACCTCGTCGTGGTCGGCTCGGCGGAGCCCACCGGACTGGCGCGGTTGGCACGCACGCTGGTCGACCTGCGAGACACCACCGAGGTCCCGGTCACCGTCGTGGTCAACCGGATGCGCGACTCCCTCGGGTGGAGCAGGCGTGACATCGTCGGCATGGTGGAGGGCTACGTCCGCGCGGCCGGTGTGCACTTCGTGCCGGAGGACCGGTCGACCACCGACCGGGCGCTGGTCGCAGGTCGCGCAGTCGTCGAGCTGGGCGACTCGCCCCTTCGCCGAGCGCTCGCGGAGCTGCACGACGCCGTCTTCGCCGCCTGCTCGGTGCGGGACCCTCAGAATCCGCCCATCAGGAGGTAGAGGCCGGTGGTGGTGTAGCCGACCATCACGATCAGCAGGCCGAGCTGACCGGTGAGATGACGTCTGGCGGCAGCAGCCCGACCGCCCGGTCGTGAGCGGCGATCACGCCGACGACATGGCCGGTCACCACCGCCACGACCTTCAGGCTCGCCAGCGTCGCGGGATGCAGCGAGAGCCAGTAGTTCACCGACCAGTTAGCGGTGCCCAGGAGGTTGGCTCCTGTCACCATCGGATCGCTGAGCTGGATGAGCGTGGTCTGACCCTGCTCGATCAGGTAGCTGAAGTAGTGCGCGGTCATGTAGCCCACGACGATGGGGATCACCGAGTGCGCGAGCAGGGTGGGCAGCGCGCTGCGAGGTACGGCGTCGGGGCCGGTGCGCTCCACGGCGGTCGCTCGCGCGGCGATGGTGAAGGTGGCGCCCACCAGGAGGCAGGCCGCGAGCAGTGCCACGGAGTTGACCACCTCGTCCGCCTGGCCCAGGAAGATCAGGAACCGCTGCCAGTTGATCGTGTCCATCAGGCTGTCGAAGGCCGTGGACGCGAACAGCACGGCGAGCACGGCCACGAGTCCCGGGCGGGGAGTCAGTGTCGCGAGGTTCGCCAGCGGGCTGCGCACGACCAGGCGGTCACCGTCCTTGCCCCAGACGGACAGCTTGGCGAGCAGGTGGGAGTAGACCTCGAAAGGATCCGCACGTGCGAACCACACGTCGCCGAACACCGCGGCGCCGATGAGCATCACCGCCAGGTAGACCGCCAGCCAGATCTGCACCGAGCCCAGGTAGACGCTCTGGGGGTTCACCAGCTCCTGCCAGACGAAGGCGAAGAGCCCGGCAGCCGCCGGCCAGAAGCCGAGGCGGGCCGGGTACTCGAGCAGACCGACCGCCGGGTCCCCTCCGGTGAGCTTGGACAGCACGAGGTTGAGCGTGCGTGCCGGGCTGAACGCCCGGGCCACCGGTCCGAGCAGGAGCGACGCGGGCACCAGCCCCACCCAGATCAGGACGTAGAACGTGCCCAGCGCGGGGTTGTTGACCAGATCCGGGCCCCAGATCAGCGCCCACGACACGTACCCGAAGAACAGCGCCCCGATCGCACGCAGGGTCCAGGCGAAGGCGGGGCTCTGGATCACCCCGGCGAGCGCGGCCGGCACCGGTCGGCCCGGACCGGCTGCCTGGTAGCGCGGCGTGCGCCAGGCCAGGCCGAGGACGACGAAGGAGACCACGAGCGCGGCGACGGCTCCGCCGACGGCGAGCCCGAGAGGGAGGGGGAGGTCGCGTGCCCCGCCCAGCCCGTGCAGGGGGATCACTGACACTCAGCGCACCTCGAGCTGCGCGACGAGCCTGTCCAGGGTGTGCGACTCGAGCTCCACGACCCCGGGCCGGTCGATGGTGAAGGTCTCGGTGGTGGTGCCGGCGGGGTAGTTGAACTGCTGCTCGGGGGAGCTGTGCAGGTGCAGCTCGCCGGGCTGGTCGGCGACGATGCGGAGCCTGATCGGCTTGCCGGCCGCCACCTTGATGCTGGCTCCCTGTGGTCGCACGGTGTCGCCCTGCACGGTGATCTTGATGGTGGTGCCACCGTCATCGACTGCCGACGGGCTCTTCGGCGTCTTCTTCGTCGGACTCTCGCCCGGGCTCGCCTCCGGGCTCCCAGGGGTGGCCTCGGAGTGGCCTCCGAGGTGGTCTCCGAGGTGGTCTCCGAGGTGCTGGAGGTGCCGGAGTCGCCACACCCCGAGAGCAGCAGCAAGACGCTCGCCAGGGCGACGATCGCTCGGGTCGGTGGGGGCACGAGATCCTCCATCAGGTGGTCGGGGCGTGTGTCGCCCGCACGGCTCTGTCAGAATCTCATGTGGCCCAACGGTCCCTGGAAACGGGTCGCGGCACCTGCGACCGGCCCGGTGCCGGGTTGCGACGACTATCTCCCGATTGGGGTTTCGCACCGTGAGCGAACGACTACGAGCCAGCGATCTCGCGCTGCTGGCCGACGAGACGCCGCAGACGCCGATGCACAACGCGACCCTGGAGATCTTCGATCCAGGCGACTCCGGGTTCGACTACGACGCGCTGCTCGCGCACATCGACGACCGGATCGCCTTCGTCCCGCGCTACCGCCAGCGCATGCGCCGGGTGCCCGGCCGGCTCGCCAACCCGGTCTGGGTCGACGACGAGGACTTCGACCTCGCCTACCACGTACGCCGCTCCGCGCTGCCCCGTCCGGGCACCCTGGACCAGCTGCGTGAGCTCACGGCGCGGATCATGTCGCGCCGCCTCGACCCGGACCGCCCGCTGTGGGAGATCTACTTCGTCGAGGGCCTCGAGGGTGGCCGGGTGGCGCTGCTCTCGAAGTCCCACCAGATCCTGGTCGACGGGATCTCCACGGTCGACCTCGGCCAGGTGCTCCTCGACGTCGACCCGGGGCCGCGGCAGCTGGTGCACGACGGCTGGCGCGCCCGTGACGAGCCGACTCCGACCAGCCTGGTCGCTGGGCGCGCTCGCCGAGTCGGCACGCGACCCGCGGGTCGCGGTCGACCACGGCCTCGCAGCAACGCCGCGGCGCTGGCCGCTCCCTGTGCGGGGCGGCCGGCGTCGCCGGACCGGTCGCGCGGCGCAGCTGTCGCGCCGGCGTACGTCGCCGGACACGCCGTTCAACGTCGAGCCCTCGGCCCAGCGCCGGGTGGTGCTGGTGCGCACCTCGCTCAAGGACTACCGCAAGGTGCGCCGGGTGCACGGCGGCACGGTCAACGACGTCATCCTGGCCACCCTGACCGGCGCGGTCCGCACCTGGTTGATGACCCGCGCGGAGTCGGTCGGCGCGGTCGCCGGCTCCGCGCGCTGGTGCCGATGAGCGTCATCGACGAGGAGCTCGAGCCGACCTCGCTGGGCTCGCAGGTGATCGGTCACCTGGTCGACCTGCCGATCGGCGAGGGCTCGCCCGTGGTCCGGCTGCACCAGGTCTCCTACGCGCTGCGGGCGCACAGCGAGACCGGCAGGGCGGTCGCCGCCGACCGGATCGCCGGCGTCGCCGGCTTCGCGCCGACCACCTTCCACGCCCTGGGCTCCCGGGTGGCGGTCAAGGAGGCCCGCGGCAACGTCAACCTGGTGATCACCAACGTGCCCGGACCGCAGTTCCCGATGTACCTGGCCGGGGCCGAGATGGTCGAGACCTACCCGGTGCCGCCGCTGCTCGCCGGGTTCTCGCTCGCGGTCGGGCGTGACCTCCTACGACGGCGGCGTCTACTACGGGATCACCGCCGACCGCGACGCCCTGCCGGACATCGACGTCCTCGGCCAGTGCGTGCGCGAGGCACTCGACGAGCTCGTCGACAGCGCCAGCGACACCCGGCCGCGCGCACCGCGCGGGCGCAAGCGAAACACGGAGAAGCCCACATGAGGGTGCGCGTCTACGTGCCCTGCACGCTCGAGGCGCTGGCGAGGTACACTCGCGGACGGCGGCATCGGGCCCTCACCGGTCCGTGCCCACGCCGTCACCGAGTGGTTGCGCTCCTCCTGGCCCGAGGCCGAGGAGGACGAGTGGGAGTACGCCGCCCTGATGGCCGCCGCGGACGATGCCGGCGGCGCTGCTCGAGACCGACGAGGACGCCGGGTGGTGCTGGTCGCCGAGGTCGAGCGGCTCACCGAGGACCGCGAGTCGACGGCGGTGAGCGTGGACGCTCCGATCGCGCTGCGTCTGCTCCAGGCCGTGCACGCCGACACCGACGACCTCGATCCCGCCTCGTCGAGGACGCCGGTGAGCTCGGCTGGTTCGCCGTGCAGGAGATCCCCGACCTGATCGGCTGAGAGCATGCCGCTCAGCGACGTACCGGCCGGCGCCGGCGTGGTTCACGCGGAGCGGTCTCCGGCTCGATGTTGGCCGCCGGTGCCGCGTCTGGGAGCATCGCGGACATGGACGCCATCACCACCCCACCGGCTCCGGTCAACGAGCCGCACGCTGGACTACGCCCCCGGCAGCCCCGAGCGGGCCACGATCGAGGCAGAGCTCGCCCACCTGGCCGCCCGCCCGCTCGACCTGACCGCCACCATCGGCGGGCAAGAAGATGCTCGGTGGGGGCGCGGAGATCGAGGTGGTGCAGCCGCACGACGCACGCCAGCGTGCTCGGCGTCCTGAAGAACGCCACCAAGCGGGACGCCCAGGCCGCGGTCAAGGCCGCTGCGGACGCCGCTCCCGGGTGGCGGGCGATGTCCTTCGACGACCGGGCGGCGATCCTGCTCAAGGCGGCCGACCTGCTCGCCGGTCCGTGGCGCGCGCGGCTCAACGCCGCGACCATGCTCGGCCAGTCCAAGACCGTGTGGCAGGCCGAGATCGACTGCGGCCTGCGAGCTGATCGACTTCTGGCGCTTCAACGTGCACTTCGCGCGGCAGATCCTCGCCGAGCAGCCGATCGCGAACAGTCCCGGGATCTGGAACCGCACCGACCACCGGCCGCTGGAGGGCTTCGTCTACGCGATCACGCCGTTCAACTTCACCGCGATCGCCGGCAACCTGCCGACCGCGCCCGCGCTGATGGGCAACACCGTCATCTGGAAGCCGTCGCCGACCCAGCAGCTCGCCGCGCACCTGACCATGGAGCTGCTGGAGGAGGCCGGGCTGCCGCCCGGTGTGATCAACATGCTCCCCGGCGACGGCCTCGAGGTCTCCGACGTGCTGCTGGACCACCCCGACCTCGCGGGCATCCACTTCACCGGCTCGACGCCGACCTTCCACAAGCTCTGGGGCACGGTGGGGAGCGGACCTGCCGACGTACCGCTCCTACCCGCGGATCGTGGGCGAGACCGGCGGCAAGGACTTCATCGTCGCGCACCCCTCGGCCGACGTCGACGTGCTGCGGGTGGCGATGATGCGCGGTGCCTTCGAGTTCCAGGGACAGAAGTGCTCGGCCGCGTCGCGCGCCTACGTGCCGCGCTCGGTGTGGAAGAGGCTCAAGGACCAGCTGGTCGCCGAGACCGAGAACCTGACGATGGGCAACGTCACCGACCTGTCCAACTTCATGGGCGCGGTGATCGACGACCGGGCCTTCGCCAAGCACAAGAAGGCGATCGCGCGGGCGAAGCGCTCGCACAAGCTCGAGGTCGTCGCCGGCGGTCAGGTCGACGACTCGATCGGCTACTTCGTGCGGCCCACGATCGTGGAGTCCGAGCGACCCGACCGACCCGATGTTCAAGGACGAGTACTTCGGCCCGATCCTGGCGGTGCACGTCTACGACGACGACCGGTTCGAGACCGTCGTGGACCAGATGGAGTCGTTCGCGCCGTACGCCCTGACCGGGGCGGTCATCGCCCAGGACCGCTCGTGCCGTCGCGTGGACCAGCGAGCGGCTGCGGTTCGCGGCCGGCAACTTCTACGTCAACGACAAGCCCACCGGCGCGGTCGTCGGACAGCAGCCGTTCGGCGGCGCTCGCGCGTCGGGCACCAACGACAAGGCCGGTGCCGCGGCAACCTGATCCGCTGGACCTCCCCGCGGTCGATCAAGGAGACCTTCGTCCCGCCCAAGGACCACCGCTACCCGCACATGGGGTGAGCGGCGGGTCGGCCTAGCGGCCGCCGGCCAGCCAGGTCACGCCGACCTTGTGCTCGGCACGCAGCGCCTTGCGCAGCATGTCGGCGACGAGGCCCTCGATCTTGCCGCCGACGAGCGGGATGTTCACCTTCACGGAGAGGTTGACGGTCTCGGTGGTGCCGTCCGGGTCCTCGGTCAGCAGCGCCGTGCCGGACATCTCTCCGGGCTTGCCCGGGATGGCGATGTGCAGGTTGCCCTTCTCCGGTGAGGTCCAGTCCTCGGTCTGCACGATGTTGATCTCCTCGCCGACGAACTTCTTGGCGAAGCCCGGGATCCCCTGGGCGGCCTGGACCTGGTCGATCGAGACGCTCATGCCGCTGCCGTCCCGGTCGATCTTCACCGTGCGCCGCAGCACGTGCTGGGAGTCGCAGACCGCCTCGCGGAAGGTCGGGTCGGCCAGCATCTGGTGCACCTGCTCGATCGTGGCGCCGTCGTAGCGGAGCTCCTCGGAGACCTGCTTCATCGTCCCTCCTCCGGGCCACGCGCACGTGACCCACGTCGGTGCCACGGTCGCCCCGGAGGACGGCAGCGCGGCGCGCGCTGCCATCGGTCGGCGGCAGCACCTGCTGCATCATGCTGCATGCCCCGGCACCGCCCGCAAGCGGTGCTCACCTAGGTTGAGCACATGCAGGAACAGAACTTCGTGTCCTTCGGCGAGGAGGGCGCGCTGCTGACCTACGGCAGCTACCTCCGGCTGCCGCAGCTGCTCGACGCCCAGCACCTCGAGTCCGACCCGCCGGCTCACGACGAGCTGCTGTTCATCACCATCCACCAGGTCTACGAGCTGTGGTTCCAGCAGCTGCTGCACGAGGTGCAGGCGGTGCGCGACGCGATGCTCGCCACCCCCGAGCGGCCCGGTGGGGGAGACCGGCTGTGGTGGGCGCGGCACCTGATGAACCGGGTGCACGTGATCGAGCGGGTGCTGGTGCAGCAGATCGACGTGCTGGAGACGATGACGCCGCAGGACTTCCTGGAGTTCCGTCAGCGGCTGGCACCCGCCAGTGGGTTCCAGTCGGTGCAGTTCCGGGAGCTGGAGTTCCTCTCCGGAGCCAAGGACGCTGGCTACGTGCAGCGGTTCCGCGGACTCACCGACGAGGAGAAGCAGCGCCTGGTCCGCCGTCTGGAGGAGCCGTCCCTGTGGGACGCGTTCACCGGCCTGCTCGCACAACGAGGCCTGGACACGTCCTCGGACGAGGCGGTGACGGCGTCCCTGCGACAGATCGCTCACGACCGCGCCTCGCACGGTGACCTCTGGGCGATGGCCGAGGCGCTGATCCTGCACGACGAGCTCGCGGCCGCCTGGCGGGGCCGACACGTGGTGATGGTGGAGCGGATGATCGGTGCGAAGACCGGGACGGGGGGCTCGACCGGCTCGGCGTACCTGCGCGGCCGGCTGGAGCTGAAGTACTACCCGCTGCTGTGGGACCTGCGCTCGGCTCTGTGAGCGGGCTGCCTGCGCGCGGTGGGCACGAGTTCCGGACTTCGCGGCGACTCCGTCGACGCGGGAAGTTGTCGCGAGGGGCGCGCGGGCATAGCGTCCAAAGTGTGACGGCCCTGGAACAAAGCAAGTCCGAGCTCCTGACCAAGGTGTGCGAGTACGCCGACTCGAGATCCAGCAAGGCCGTCGGGGGAGTCGATCTCAACGGAGTGCTCAAGGCGTTCTACCGGCACGTCGCCCCGGAGGACCTCCTCGAGCGTGATGCCGCTGATCTCTACGGCGCGCTGATGGCGCAGCTGCGGCTCGCGGCGGAACGCCCCCAGGGCACCGCGGGGGTGCGCGTCTTCACCCCGACCATGTCGACCAACGGCTGGTCGGCCGGAGGGCACACGGTCGTCGAGGTGGTCACCGACGACATGCCGTTCCTGGTCGACTCGGTCTCGATGGGGCTGGCCGAGACCCAGCACGACATCCACCTGGTGATCCACCCGCAGTTCGTCGTACGCCGGGACCTGTCCGGCCAGCTGCTGGAGGTGCTCGACGAGAACGCCGCGACGGGCTCCCACGACGTGGCTCGCGAGTCCTGGATGCACATCGAGATCGACCGGATCCCCGATGACGAGCTCGACGTGATCACCGAGCAGCTGAACAAGGTGCTCACCGACGTCCGCGACGCGGTCGAGGACTGGCAGCGGATGCACACCCAGATCGAGCGCATCGTGGAGGACCTCGAGGAGAACCCGCCACCGCTGCCGGCCGAGGAGGTCGCGCAGGGGACCGCGCTGCTGCGCTGGCTGGCCGAGGACCACTTCACCTTCCTGGGCTACCGCGAGTACGCCCTGGAGCGCGAGCCGAGGGAGAGGCGCTGATCGCGGTCCCGGGCACCGGCTTCGGGATCCTGCGCGCCGACCCGTCCGCGCCCCGGGTGCTGCCGGAGGCGGTCGCCTCCCGAGCACGCGACAAGCACCTGCTGGTGCTCGCCAAGGCCAACTCACGGGCCACCGTGCACCGCCCGGTCTACCTCGACTACGTCGGAGTGAAGAAGTTCGACGCGAACGGCGACGTCGTCGGGGAGCGACGCTTCCTCGGCCTGTTCTCCTCGGCCGCCTACACCGAGTCAGTGCGCCGCATCCCGGTGCTGCGGGAGAAGGCGTCGTCGGTGATCGACACCGTCGGCCTCGATCCGATGAGCCACGCCGGCAAGGCGCTGATGGACGTGCTGGAGACCTACCCGCGCGACGAGCTCTTCCAGACCTCGGTCGAGGAGCTCGTCCCGATCGCCTCGCAGGTGATGTACACCCGCGAGCGGCGGCAGCTGAAGCTGTTCGTCCGCCGGGACATCTACGGCCGGTTCCTGTCCTGCCTGGTCTACCTGCCCCGCGACCGCTACAACACCACCGTGCGCGAGCGGATCTCCGCGATCCTCAAGCAGCAGCTCGGCGGCGACAGCATCGAGTACACCGCCCACGTGGGCGAGTCGTTCGCGGCGCGGCTGCACTTCGTCGTACGCCCGGGACCGGGGGAGCAGATCGGTGAGCCCGACGTCCCCGACCTCGAGCGGCGCTGTGCCGAGGCGGCGCGATCGTGGCGCGACGACTTCACCAGCGCCGTGATCACCTCCTACGGCGAGGAGCACGGCAGCCGACTGGTCCGGCACTACGCCGGGTGCTTCCCCGAGGCCTACAAGGAGGACTACGCCCCCCAGACGGGCGCGGTCGACCTCGGCCGGCTCGAGGAGATCGAGGGCGAGGACGGCTTCGCGCTCTCGCTCTACGAGGACGTCGCCGCACCGCCCGGCGAGGCCCGGCTGAAGGTCTACCGGATCGGACCGCCGCTCTCGCTCTCCGAGGTGCTGCCGATCCTGTCGACCACCGGCGTCGAGGTCGTCGACGAGCGGCCCTACCAGCTCGAGGGGCTGGAGCGGGAGTCCTACATCTACGACTTCGGCCTGCGCTACCACCGTGCCATGCCCGACCACGTGCGCGAGCTCTTCCAGGACACCATCGCCGCGGTGTGGAACGGCCAGAACGAGAGCGACGGCTTCAACGCGCTGGTGCTCGCGGCCGGCCTCACCTGGCGTCAGGCCCTGGTGCTGCGCGCCTACGCCAAGTACATGCGGCAGGGCGGCACCCCCTTCGCGCAGGACTACATCGAGGACGCGCTGCGCAACAACGTCGACATCACCCGCTATCTCGTGCAGCTCTTCGAGGCCCGGTTCGACCCGGGCCGTCCCGGCCGGGAGGGGGGCGCCATCCCCGCCGACAGCGAGAGCCGGATGGCCAAGTGCGCCGACCTCGAGCAGCGGATCGTGCGCGCGCTGGACGACGTCTCCAGTCTCGACCACGACCGGATCCTGCGCTCCTACCTGACCAACATCAGGGCGACGCTGCGCACGAGCTTCTTCCAGTCCGACGCGGACGGTCAGCCGCTGGCGCGACTCTCGCTGAAGGTCGATCCGTCGGCGATCCCCGAGCTGCCGGCGCCGCGACCGAAGTTCGAGATCTTCGTCTACTCGCCCCGGGTCGAGGGCGTGCACCTGCGCTTCGGCTCCGTGGCCCGCGGCGGGCTGCGCTGGTCGGACCGACGCGACGACTTCCGCACCGAGGTGCTCGGCCTGGTCAAGGCGCAGATGGTGAAGAACACCGTGATCGTGCCGGTCGGCGCCAAGGGCGGGTTCTTCTGCAAGCAGCTGCCCGACCCCTCGGACCGCGATGCGTGGATGAGCGAGGGGATCGCCTGCTACACGACCTTCATCTCCGGGCTGCTCGACATCACCGACAACCTCGTCGACGGCCCCGACGGTCACCGCACGGTGCAGCCGCCGGAAGACGTCGTACGCCACGACGGCGACGACGCCTACCTGGTCGTCGCCGCCGACAAGGGCACCGCGACTTTCAGCGACATCGCCAACCAGGTCTCCGCCGACTACGGCTTCTGGCTCGGCGACGCCTTCGCCTCCGGCGGCTCGGTCGGCTACGACCACAAGGCGATGGGCATCACCGCCCGCGGCGCGTGGGTCTCGGTGCGCCGCCACTTCCGGGAGATGGGCGTCGACTGCCAGAACGAGGACTTCACCTGCGTCGGGGTCGGCGACATGTCCGGCGACGTGTTCGGCAACGGGATGCTCTGCTCGGAGCACACCCGGCTGGTCGCGGCCTTCGACCACCGCGACATCTTCGTCGACCCGACTCCCGACGCCGCCACGTCGTACGCCGAGCGCAGGCGGCTCTTCGACCTGCCGCGCTCGTCGTGGCAGGACTACGACACCTCGCTGATCTCCGAGGGCGGCGGCGTCTGGCCGCGGAGCGCGAAGTCGATCCCGGTCAGCGCCGAGATGCGCGAGGCGCTCGGACTGGACGACCTGGGCAAGGACACCCGGTCGATGACCCCGGCCGAGCTGATGCACGCGATCCTGCTCGCGCCGGTCGACCTGCTCTGGAACGGCGGCATCGGCATCTACGTCAAGGGCCGGCCGAGACCCACGCCGAGGCCGGGGACAAGGCCAACGACGCGATCCGCGTCGACGGCCGGGAGCTGCGGGCCAGGTGCGTCGGCGAGGGCGGCAACCTCGGCCTCACCCAGCGCGGCCGGATCGAGTACGCCCGGATCGGCGGCGACGGCAGGGGTGGGCGGATGAACACCGACTTCATCGACAACTCCGCCGGCGTGGACACCTCCGACCACGAGGTGAACATCAAGATCCTGCTCGACCGGGTCGTCGCCGACGGCGACCTCACCGGCAAGCAGCGCAACGAGCTGCTCGCCTCGATGACCGACGAGGTCGCCGACCTGGTGCTGGCCGACAACTACGACCAGAACCTCGCGCTGGCCAACGCCGAGATCATCTCGCCTGACGCTGCTGCACGTGCACGAGGACTGGATGCGGGCACTCGAGCGCGCCGGGGTGCTCAACCGCGAGCTGGAGGCGCTGCCGACCCGACGGGAGGTGGCTCGGCTGGTCGACCGCAAGCAGGGGCTGACCGCTCCCGAGCTCTCGGTGCTGATGTCCTACACCAAGATCGTGCTCGCCGACGACCTGCTCACCAGCGACCTGCCCGACGACCCGTTCTTCCGCTCCGAGCTGTTCTCCTACTTCCCGCGCCAAGATGCGGCAGGGCTACCGCGCCTCGATGGAGGAGCACCAGCTGCGGCGCGAGATCGTGGTCACCCAGATCGTCAACCAGCTGGTCAACAACGCCGGCATCACCTACTTCCACCGGCTGGCGGGGGAGACCTCGTCCACGGCGGCCGAGGTGACCCGCGCGAACTTCGTGGCCCGCGAGATCTTCGGCGCCGACCGGCTGCAGGTGCAGATCGCCTCCTTCGACAACCAGCTCGACGCCGCGCGTGCAGACGAACATGCGCCTGGAGACCCGCACCCTGGTCGAGCGGGCCTCGCGCTGGCTGCTGAACAGCCGCCGAAGCGCGGAGCCACACCGAGTCGCTCGTGGACAGCCTTCGAGGTCGTGGTGGAGAAGGTGATGGCCGAGCTGCCCTCGCTGATGGTCGGGCGCGAGCTCGAGGCCTTCGAGGCGCGGCGCGACAGGCTGGTCGAGCAGGGGGTGCCGGAGGACCTGGCCGTCCGGGTGGCGGTGTGCCCGCCGGCGTACATGATCCTGGGCGTGGTCGAGACCGCGGCCCGCGACGAGCGCGACCCGATGGAGGTCGCCCGGATGCACTTCGAGGTCGGGGAGCGTCTCGGCCTGCCGCTGCTGGTCTCGCACATCCTCGCGCTGCCGCGCGAGGACCGCTGGCAGACGATGGCGCGCGCGGCCCTGCGCGACGACCTGCACGCCGTGCACGCACAGCTGACCGCCCAGGAGCTCGCCGGCAACCCGCCGCCGGAGAAGAACACCGCTCAGGCAGTCCGGACCCTCCAGGAGATCTGCTCCGACGACGACACCGACCTGGCCCGGCTGTCGGTCGCGCTGCGGGTGGTGCGCACCCTGCTCTGATATCGGGTCTGAGCGCGCGTCCGGGGTTGCCGGGCGTCCACTAGCCTGCGCGGCCATGACGACTCGCAGCCCGGGTCGGACGCTCCACCTCGCCGACCTCGGCCGTCGCCGAGCTGGTCCGACCGCACGACGTCCGGCGAGGTCAGCGGCCCTCGAGGTCGTCGAGGCGTGCCTGGTGCGGATCGCCGAGCGCGACCCCGCGCTGAACGCGTTCTCGCTGGTGCTCGCCGACGCAGGCCCGGGCCGAGGCGCCGGCCGCGACGCGGCCCTGGCGGCCGGCGAGGCAGCCGGGCCGCTGCACGGGGTGCCGGTCGCGATCAAGGAGGAGATCGACGTCGCGCGGGTGCGTGACCACCTTCGGCGGTCGCGCCAACGTCGACCCCGGTCGCCGAGGACGGCGAGCTGGTACGACGGCTCCGGCAGGCCGGGGCGGTGATCATCGGCAAGACCCGGATGCCGGAGTTCGGCCAGTGGCCGTTCACGGAGTCGGTCGCGGGCGGCTATCACCCGCAACCCGTGGAACCCCGAGCACACCCCGGGCGGCTCCAGCGGCGGCACGGCCGCGCGGTGGCCGCCGGCATGGTGCCGGTCGGGATCGGCGGCGACGGCGGTGGCTCGATCCGGATCCCGGCGGCCTGCTGCGGGCTGTTCGGGCTCAAGCCGGAGCGTGGCCGGGTCACGACCGTCGCCGATGACGCACCTGTGGTGGGCGCCTGGGGACCGACCGGCCCGCTCAGCCGCGCTCGGTGCTCGACTCCGCGATCGTCTACGACGCCATCCGCGGCAACCTGCCGAGCGGGCGACCTGTTCACGGCTCCGAGCCCGCGACGTCCTTCACCGAGGCGGCGCGCGCCGAGCCGGGCCGGCTGCGGATCGGCTGGTCGACCACGTTCCCGGTCAAGGGCCTCGGCGACGCCCGACCCGAGCCACGTGCAGGCCGTCCGGACACCGCGCGCGCTGCTCACCGAGCTCGGCCACGACGTGCGCGAGGTCGACCCGCGCTACCCCGACCCGACCACGGCCTTCGTGCCGCAGTTCCTCGCCGGCGTGCGCGACCGAGGCCGACGCGGTCGAGCACTACGACCGGTTGGAGAGGCGAACCCGGGAGGTCTACCGCCTCGGCAGCTGGGTGCGACCGCACGCTGATGGAGCGGGCCCTGCGCGCCGGGGAGGCAAGGTGGCCGCGAGCGCCAACCGGGTCTTCGACGAGGTGGACGTGCTGCTGACCCCGACGATCGCGCACCGCCCCCGCAAGGTCGGGCGCGCTGAACCGGGGCGGCACGGTCGTCGGCCGCGCGTGAGGTCGCAGCCGATGATCGCCTTCACCTCGCTGTGGAACGTGACCGGCAACCCGGCCGCCTCCGTGCCGGCCGGGACCGGCGCCGACGGGCTGCCGCTCGCCGTCCAGCTGGTCGGTCGCCACAACGCCGAGACCACGCTGCTCAGCCTCTCCGCGCAGATCGAGGCCGCCCGCCCCTGGTCGATGCCCTGAGGCCGGCGGCTGCCCGGGCCGATGCGGCCCATGCGGTGACGACCGGCTCAGCTGGCCTTCTTGGCCTGCTTCTTCGCCGTGGCCTTCTTCGCAGCAGCCTTCTTGGCGGGCTTCTTGGCTGACTTCTTCGCGGCCGGCTTCTCGGTGGTGGACTTCGCCGCGTCGGTGTCGGTCTGCTCCCCGCGCGCGGCCTTGGCGGCGTCCACGCTGCGCTGGAGTGCGGCCAGGAGGTCGACGACCTCCCCGGAGGACTTCTTGGCCTCGGGGGTGCGTTGGACCTCTCCGCCCTCGATCTTGGCGCGCACCACTGCCTCGACCGCGCCGCGGTAGTCGTCCTCGTACTCCGCGGGGTCGAAGTCGCCGGCCAGCGTCTCCACCAGCATCTTGGCCATCTTGACCTCGGCGGGCTTGGCCTCGCTGGTGTCGACCGAGCCGAAGTCCGCCGCCCGGATCTCGTCGGGCCACATCATCGTCTGCATCACGATGACGTCCTCGCGCACCCGCAGCACCGCGAGCGAGACCCGGTTGCGAAGCGAGACCGTCACCAGGGCCATCCGGTCGGCAGCCTCGAGCGCCTCGCGCAGCAGCGCGTAGGGCTTGGCTCCGGTCTTCTCGGGCTCGAGGTAGTACGACTTCTCGAACAGCATCGGGTCGATCTGGTCGCTGGGCACGAACTTCTCGACGCTGATCTCCCTGCTGCTGTTGGCGGGGAGCTGCTCCATGTCCTCGTCGGTGAGGATGACCATCTCGCCGTCCTCGGTCTCGTAGCCCTTGGCGATGTCGGCGAACTCGACCTCCTCGCCGTCGATGCTGCAGACCCGCTGGTACTTGATCCGGCCACCGTCCTTGGCGTGGACCTGCCGGAACGAGATGTCCTTGCTCTCGGTGGCGGAGTACAGCTTCACCGGGACACTGACCAGGCCGAAGGACACGGCGCCTTTCCAGATTGCACGCATGCCCTCAGGATGCACGTACGGCGGGGGTGCGCGCCACCTCGGTGGCGACCCGGCTGCAAGGATGGGTGGGTGCTGCCGATGCTCGCGACCCGCGGCGACCGGGTGCCCGGCACCGGCTGGGTCCATGAGGTGAAGTGGGACGGCATGCGTGTGCTGGTCGACGTGACGTCAGGCGATCGCGCCGCGCTCCCCGGTGGTCGCGCCGCGCGCCCCGGTGATCGAGCCCAGTCGAGATCCCTGCGGATCTGGTCCCGCAACGAGAACGACGTGAGTGTCTCCTTCCCCGAGCTGCACGACCTCGCGGACCTGGACCGTGACTTCCTCCTCGACGGGGAGGTGGTGGCGCTGGGCGAGGGCGTTCCGACGTTCGCGGCTCTCTCGGACCGGATGCACGTGCGGGACGCGACCCGGGCCCGGCGCCTGGCGACCAGCAACCCGGTCACGCTGATCGTCTTCGACCTGCTGCGGCTGGACGGGGAGGACCTGCGCGACCTGCCCCTCTCACGACGGCGGGCGCTGCTCGAGGGGCTCGGGCTCGACGCAGCGGCCTGGCAGGTGCCGCCGACCTACGACGACGGCGAGATGCTGCTCGCGGCCGCCGAGCAGCAGGGGATGGAGGGCATCGTGAGCAAGCGGCTGTCCTCGCGCTACCGGGCCGGACAGCGCAGCCGTGAGTGGCTGAAGTTCCCCATCCGCCCGACCGGCTCCTTCGTGGTCGGCGGGTTCCGCTTCGAGACCGGCTCGCAGAGCCGACTGGGTGCTGTCCTGGTGGGCCAGCCGGACGGGTCCGGGCTGGTCTTCCGGGGACGCGTGGGCAGCGGCATCGCCGGGAAGTCGGGCCGGCTGCTGCACGACGTGCTGCGACCGCTGGTGACCGACCACTCGCCGTTCGGTGCGCCGCTCGCGCGGCTCGATCGCGAGGGCACCGTGTGGGTCCGTCCCGAGGTGGTCATCGACGTGCAGTACCTGACCCTGACCCCCGACGGACGGCTGCGGCAGCCCGCCTACCGCGGGATCCGGACCGACCTGGCTCCCGACGACACCCGAGGCGGCGAGGACTGAGATGGCGGCGAAGCGCACCGAGGTGGCGGTCGAGGTCGACGGGCACACCCTGACCCTGGTCAACCTCGAGAAGGTGATGTACCCGCGCACCGGGACCACCAAGGGCGAGGTGCTCAACTACTACGCCCAGATCGCTCCGGTGATGCTGCCCCACCTCGCCGATCGCGCGGTGACCCGCATCCGCTGGCCGCACGGCACCGGGGACGCATCCTTCTTCGAGAAGAACGTGCCCGGCGGCACGCCCTCCTGGGTGCGTACGGCCACGGTGCCGACGTCCGGCTCGCGCACCAGGTCGGGTGAGGACGGTGAGCTGCGCTTCCCGATCATCGACTCGCTGGCCACCTTGACCTGGCTGGTCAACCTGGCGGCGCTGGAGCTGCACGTCCACCAGTGGACGGTCACCGCGACCGGGCGCGTGCGCCATCCGAACCGGCTG
Source organism: uncultured Actinomycetota bacterium (assembly GCA_963812235.1). Taxonomy (GTDB): domain Bacteria; phylum Actinomycetota; class Actinomycetes; order Propionibacteriales; family Nocardioidaceae; genus Marmoricola. The sequence goes on from CAWEUP010000020.1 coordinate 102,950, forward strand.
GTGATCGACCTCGACCCGGGTGAGCCGGCCGGGCTGGGGGAGTGCGCCCAGGTGGCCCTGCTCGTGCGCGACCGGCTGGCCCAGGACGGGCTGGACTCGGTGCCGGTGACCAGCGGCTCCAAGGGCCTGCACCTGTACGCCGGTCTCGACGGCACCCGCCCCCACCAGGAGGTGCGCGACTACGCCAAGGCGGTCGCCGAGGAGCTCGAGGTCGGCCCACCCCAAGCTGGTCGTCTCGCAGATGACCAAGGCCCGTCGCGGCGGCAAGGTGTTCCTCGACTGGTCGCAGAACACGGGGGCGAAGACGACGATCTCGCCGTACTCGCTGCGGGGCCGGGAGTTCCCGACGGTCGCGGCACCACGCACCTGGGAGGAGGTCGAGGACGGCGCCGACGACCCGCTCGATCTGGAGCACCTGCGCTTCGAGGACGTGCTCGACCGGGTGCGGACCTACGGGGACCTGTTCCTCCGCGTGGAGTGACGCCGGCTCCGCAGATCGAGCATCCGCCGTTCCCGAGATACGGCGGACGAGTTGCACCGGCGGAGAGCCGATGCCCCGGTGGAAGTTCCCCACGGGGATCGAGCCAAACGTGAGCCCCGCCACAGCGGGAGAGTCGCGGTCGTGCGTCGTACCGGTGCCTACCCCAGCCCGCCCGCGATCCGGGTCGCCTCGGGTGAGCGCATCAGCCGCACCATCGCGATGACGCCCAGCGCCGGACCCAGCGCGAGGACGGCGAAGGCCCACTGCCAGGTGTAGGCGTCGCGAAGGATCGGGATCAGCCAGATGGTGACCACGGTCAGCACGAAGCCCGACGGCGAGCTGGAGGGTGACCGTGGTGCCGACGTAGCGCTGGTCGGCCACCTCGGTGACGATGGCGGAGAACTGGGCGGAGTCGGCGATCACCCAGAAGCCCCACACCAGCCCGATCGCGAGTACGACGGGGACCGGCGCGGTGCGGAACACGCCGATCAGCACCGCGCAGGTGCCGCTGATGCTCATCGCGAGGATCGTCGAGCGGGTGCGACCCCAGCGGTCGCCGAGGACGCCGCCGACCCAGCAGCCGATCGCACCGACGCCGATCACGCAGAGCGGTCGCGAAGGCGGCCGGCCGCCTCGGGTCGCCTCCCGCGTCGAGGGCGAGCCGATCCGCGAAGAACACCGCGAACCAGGCCCACATCGCATACAGCTCCCACATGTGTCCGAAGTAGCCGATGTTCGCGAGCCGAACGCCTCGGTCGGCGAACGCCCGCCGGGCCTGGCCCGGCTCGAAGGTGGCGGCCGGGAAGGGGAACGGGCCGTCCCTGGCGACGTACTCCGCGATCAGTCCGCCGGCCACGGTGAGCGCCGACGTCGCCACGATCACCACCTGCCACTGCACCCCGCCGAGGCCGTTGACCAGGTGCGGCATCGCCGAGCCCAGTGTCAGCGCGCCGACCATCACGCCCAGCGCCGTGCCCCGGCCCCGACGGAACCAGGTGGCCATCGCCTTGAGCCCCGGGGGGTAGACCGGCGGCCAGGAACACGCCCGTGAGGAAGCGCAGCGGCAGCGCCAGTCCTGGCCCGTGGGCGAAGACCAGGCCCAGGTTGACAGCCGCGGCTCCGACGGCGCCGACAGCATCAGTCGTCGCGCAGGGACGAGATCGGCGAGGTTGAGCACCGCCGAAGCGACCGCGCCCACCACGAACCCGAGCTGCACGGCGATGGTCAGCCACGCACCCTGGCTGCTGGACAGCGACCACTCCGCGCGCAACTGGGGGAGGACCGCTGACGCGGAGAACCACGTGGTCATCGCCAGCACCATCGCCAGCGCCAGCCGGCGCAGTGCCGACCAGCGCTCGGGTGGGTCCGCCGGAGCGGTTGCCGGCGCCGGGGAGCTCACCCGCCCATCGTAGGGATCGACGCTCCACGTGGCCGGTTCGAGCCGGCGGTGCCGAGGTCGCGTGCGAGCAGCGCGAGGTGCAGCGAGGTCCGCGTCTCGGCATCGTCGAGGTCGCGGCCCAGGATCTCCTCCAGCCTCGGCCACCCGGCCGTAGAGCGCCGGTCGGGACAGGTGCAGCTCGGCGGCCGCCGCCGACTTGCTCCCCGGTGGTTCAGCAGCGCCCGCAACGTCGCGGTCAGCGATTCCGTTCACGCTGCGGCAGCTGGTCGAGTGGCTCGAGCTCGCGACGCCAGAAGCTCTGCAGGCGGCTGTCGTCGGAGAGCAGCGACAGCAGTCCCCGCACATGGGTGTCCTCGAGTCGGTGCACTCCGGCACCGGACTTCGGACTCGGCGACCGAGGCGACCACGTGCTGCGACTCCTGGAGCGTCTGGTCCACCCGAGCCGGGTCGAGCAGACTGCGACCCGCGCCCACGATCACCTCGTGGCGACGGGCCAGGGCCGCCGCGATCCCGTCCACCACCGAGGTCTCCCTGGCCCGGCGCGGCAGGGCGAGCAGTGCCCGGACGTCCCCGTCGATGACGCAGACCAACGCAGGTACGCCGGCCTCCTCGGTGGCCGCGAGCATGGCGGCGAGCACCTCCTCCGCCGTCGTACCCCGCGGAGGTCGGCCCCGGCCCGCGCGGACCACCGGGCGGACCGTCACACCGACGAGCTGGCGTCCCTCCAAGGTCACCCCGGCCAGCTGGCACCGCTGGCGCGTCTGTGCGGACTCGGGATTGGCCAGGAGCGCCATCAGCAGCTCTTGGTGGGTACGCCGCAGAGCGGTGTTGCGGTCACGCGCGTGCAGCCGGTGCAGCGCCAGAGCAGCGGCCGCCCTCTCGGCGATCACGTAGTGGTGGTGCGCGGGCGGCTCGGCCAGGTGCAGCACCAGCCGTCCCCACGCCCGGTCAGGGACCCCACCCGGGCGATCAGCCAGCCTCGAGGCTGGTCCCAGCTGGTGCGCTCCGTGGTGGGGACCTGTCGCGAACGGTCGTACCAGTCGTCGAGGAAGTCGTCACCGTCGCTGCCTGCCACGAAGTCGATCACCCGGTGATGCTCGCTCTCGAGGACCACCGTCGAGCCGGAGAGGCGCTGGGTGGCGTCGAGGATCTCCAGGGGCAGGGCGTCGGAGAGCGTGAGCGCCGTGAAGGTGTCGTGGATGCTCTCGGCCAGGCGCGGCTCGGAGAGCTGGTCGTCGACGATCCGCTCGCCCACGACCTGGGCGACCGCCGCGAACCGCACCTGCGCACGCAGCGCGACCAGAGGCAGTCCCGCCTGCTCGAAGGCCGACACGAGCGCCTCGGGCAGCGCCTGCTCCCACCGGCGACCCAGCTCGATCATCAGACCCGCGGCGCGCACCTCGACCAGGCTGGTCGCGAACCGGCCGGCCGCCTCGGCGTCGTCGGGGAGGGCGAGGCCCGTGCTGAGCACCAGCTCACCGCCTCGCAGCAGGTCGGCGATGTCGGTGAGCTCGGTGGTGTGCACCCAGCGGATCCGGCTTCCGAGCTGTCGGTGGCCGGCCACCACCTCGGGTCGTGCGGCCCGCACGATCGGAAGCTCCAACACGTCCGCCACGGTCAGCTGGGCCATCCGGTCCTTCTCTCAGCTCGTGATCGGGGTGTCGAGCCCGGCGTACGCCTAGGCACCGTCCGTGCCAGGCAGGCAGGCTCGCCGTGACGACGAAGTGTAACTCAGGAGAGCATCGAGAGTGACACAGTGTCGGATGCGAGCGCTGCTGGAATGGGCCACACTGGAGGTGTTCCCCACTGCAACCCCACCAGGAGTCTGCCCATGACGCTCGCCATCTCGCACTGGGTCGACGGAGCCGCCTTCACCGGAGACTCCGTCCGCACCGCCGAGGTCACCAACCCGGCCACCGGAGAGGTCAGCGGCCACGTCGCCCTCGCCGACGAGGCCGACGCGACGTACGTCATCGAGGCCGCCGGACGGGCTGCCAAGCAGTGGGGCGCGACCTCGCTCGCTCGTCGTACGCAGGTGGTCTTCCGGTTCCGAGAGCTGCTCAACGAGCGCAAGGGCGAGCTGGCCTCGCTGATCTCCGCGGAGCACGGCAAGGTGCACTCCGACGCCCTCGGCGAGGTCTCCCGAGGGCAGGAGGTGGTGGAGTTCGCCTGCGGCATCGCCCACCTGCTCAAGGGCTCGCACTCGCAGTCCGCCTCCACCGGGGTGGACGTGCACTCGCTGCGGCAGCCCCTGGGGGTCGTCGGCATCATCAGCCCGTTCGACTTCCCGGCCATCGTGCCGATGTCGTTCTTCCCGGTGGCCATCGCCACCGGCAACGCCGTGGTGCTCAAGCCCAGCGAGAAGGACCCGTCCGCCTCCTTGTGGATGGCCCGGCTGTGGCAGGAGGCCGGTCTTCCCGACGGTGTGTTCAACGTGCTCCAGGGGACAAGGTCGCGGTCGACGCGCTGCTGACGAACCCGGTGGTCAAGTCGATCAGCTTCGTCGGGTCGACTCCCATCGCGGAGTACGTCTACGCCGAGGCGAGCCGCAACGGCAAGAGGGTCCAGGCGCTGGGCGGCGCGAAGAACCACATGGTGGTCCTGCCCGACGCGGACCTCGACCTGGCCGCCGACGCCGCGGTCGACGCGGGCTACGGCAGCGCCGGCGAGCGGTGCATGGCGATCAGCGTCCTGGTGCGCGGTCGAGCCGATCGCCGACGACCTGGTCGCCAGGATCGCCGAGCGCACCAACACCCTGGTGATCCGTGACGGAACGGTGCAGGCCACCGGCGAGCAGGCGGACGGACGCGAGGCCGACATGGAGCCGCTGGTCACCAGGAGCACCGCGACCGGGTCGCGGACTTCATCTCCCAGGTGAGCAGGCCGGAGCCAAGGTCGTCGTCGACGGACGCGAGGTCCAGGCGCGCGGTGGGCGCGACGGCTTCTGGGTCGGTCCCACGCTGTTCGACCACGTCACCCCCGACATGTCGATCTACGCCGAGGAGATCTTCGGCCCGGTGCTGAGCGTGGTCCGGGTCGGGCAGCTACGACGAGGCCGTCGAGCTGGTCAACTCCAACCAGTACGGCAACGGCACCGCCATCTTCACCAACGACGGCGGAGCGGCGCGCGAGTACGAGGACGAGATCGAGGTCGGCATGGTCGGCGTCAACGTGCCGATCCCGGTGCCCGTGGCCTACTACTCCTTCGGCGGCTGGAAGCGGTCGCTGTTCGGTGACAGTCACGCCCACGGGATGGAGGGCGTGCACTTCTTCACCGTGGGAAGGTGCGTAGCGTCTCGGTCGGCCGATCCTGCTGCCCGCCCGCAAGGTGGGCTCGAGCTCGGCTTCCCCCAGGACACCTGATCGTGACGAGGAGCGACATGACCGACCAGACCAGCACCAAGGACGCCTGGAAGACCGACGCGCAGGTCGACCACGACCTCGACCGTCGGCACGTGTTCCACTCCTGGTCGGCCCAGGCGAAGCTCGACCCGATGGTGGTCAGCCGCGCCGAAGGCTCCCACGTCTGGGACGGTGAGGGGCGCAAGTACCTCGACTTCACCTCCCAGCTCGTGTTCACCAACATCGGCCACCAGCACCCGCGGGTGGTGGCGGCCATCCAGGAGCAGGCGGCGCGTCTGTGCACCGTCGCCCCGTCGCACGCGAACGGCGCGCGCTCGGAGGCTGCTCGGCTGATCACCGCGCAGCTGCCCGACGGGCTCGAGCGGATCTTCTTCACCAACGGAGGCGCCGACGCCAACGAGCACGCGGTCCGGATGGCGCGGCTGCACACCGGTCGTCACAAGGTGCTCTCGCGCTACCGCTCCTACCACGGCGGCACCCATCTGGCGATCAACCTGACCGGTGACCCGCGCAGGTGGGCGAACGACAACGCCACCTCCGGGACGGTGCACTTCTTCGGACCGTTCCTCTACCGCAGCGAGTTCCACGCGACCACCGAGGCGCAGGAGTGCGAGCGAGCGCTGGCCCACCTCGAGCAGGTGATCGCGCTGGAGGGCCCCGACACGATCGCGGCGATCATCTTGGAGTCCGTCCCCGGCACGGCAGGCATCATGGTGCCGCCGCCGGGCTACCTCACCGGTGTGCGCGAGCTGTGCGACCGGCACGGCATCATCTTGATCGCCGACGAGGTGATGGCCGGTTTCGGCCGCACCGGCCGCTGGTTCGGGTTCGAGCTCGACGGCGTCGTCCCTGACCTGGTCACCTTCGCCAAGGGCGTCAACTCCGGCTACGTGCCGCTCGGCGGCGTGGCGATCAGCGAGCCGATCTACCAGACCTTCGCCGACCGTCCCTACCCCGGCGGGCTGACCTACTCCGGGCACCCCCTGGCCTGCGCCGCCGCCGTCGCCACGATCGAGACCATGCACGACGAGCAGATCGTCGAGCACGCCGACATGCTCGGGTCGCGAGGTGCTCGGTCCCGGTCTCCGGGAGCTCGCCGGCCGTCACGACTGGATCGGAGAGGTGCGCGGCACCGGCGCCTTCTGGGCGCTGGACCTCGTCTCCGACCAGGAGACCCGGGCGCCGTTCGCGCCGTACGGCGGGAGCAGTCCGCAGCTGGCCGCGGTGCTCGCAGCTTCCAAGGAGGAAGGTCTGCTGCCGTTCGCGAACTTCAACCGGATCCACGTCGTGCCGCCGCTGAACACCAGCGTGGAGGACGCCCGTACGGGCCTCGACATGCTGTCCCGAGCCCTGGAGAAGGCCCGCGCCCAGTTCTGAACCAGACTCGGCACATGACGCCCGCTGAGCGACCGCCCGTGATCCTGTTCGACCTCGACGGCGTGCTGGCCCGGGAGGACACCTTCTCGGTCTTCGTCCGGCGCCAGCTCCGGGCCCGTGCTTGGCGGATCCCGCTGGCGGCCCCGGCGCTGCCGGCGCTCGCCGTGACCGGTGAGCTGCCCACGCTGCGTGGGCTGCTGGCACGACACGTGGTGCGGGTGGCCCTGCTGGGACTCTCGCTCGAGGAGGCCACCGCGGCCCTGGGCGCGCTGGGTCGCGAGTTCGCGGCGACGCCTGCCTGGCTCTACCGCGACGGCATCGACTGTGCGCGCGAGCACCTCGACGAAGGCCACCGCGTCATCGTGGTGACCGCCTCCGAGCGCCATCTGGCGCGCGCCCTGCTCGACGGTGCCGGTCTCGAGGGGGCCGAGCTGTTCGCCTCCGACCTGACCCAGCGCCGCGGGGGGCTCGAGCTGTCCCCGCACAACTACGGGGCGCGCAAGGGCCAGTCGCTCGAGGCCGCGGGCATCGAGCGCCCGTGGCAGCGGATGTACTCCGACTCGGTCGCCGACCTGCCGACCTTGCGCGCGACCCAGGAGCAGGTGCTGGTGAATCCGTCTCGTGCGGCGCGGCAGCGGCTCACCCGGCTGTTCCCCGAGACCCTCTCTGTCGCGAGCTGGAACTAGGCCTCACTTGCGCTGCCGGGCCACCGGCGTCGGTGCCGTGAGCTCTGCCGAGCGGCCGTTGCGCGCGGCGCGCGTGGTCCTCACCGCGTGCGCGAGTCCCAAGGTCCTCAGCGACATGTCGGCGTGGAAGGCCAGCTGGAAGCTCGTCGCCCGCTGCCAGGACCCGTCCAGCGGGATCTCGTCGAGCTGGCTGTAGACGTCGACGACGTCGAGGGCGAGCACGGAGCCTTCCTGGAGGAGCCAGTCACCGCTCTCGGTGCGGACGTAGACGCCGATCTGCGCCGGTCGGTGGCGCCGCAGCACCAGCGTGGCGGACGACGGGGCGGACGCGGTGTGGGTCTCGGGACGCTGGCCGTCGGCCAGGGCGACCAGTACGTCGAAACGCTCGGCCATCTCGTTGATCGAGGCCGAGAGGCTGGGCTCCTCGAGGCGCACCGGCAGGGTGTCGTCGTCGACCCAGACGAGGTCGGCGGTGGTGAGCTGCCAGGCTCCGCGCTCCTGTTGCTGTGCCTGGGTGTTCATCCACTCCTGCCTGGCGCGCGCGATGACGGCGAGCTGGGACTGGAGGACCTCCAGCGCCTGCCCACTCTGGGCGATCATCACCGGGTTGGCGTCGAAGTGACCGAGGTTGTTGAGCAGTCGCTCGATGTTGGTCTCGATCTGGGCGGCGTGCCCGGCGAGCTGCTCGTGGTGTCGCGACCACTGCTGCTGGAGGGTCAGCGGCGGGACCGGGTCGTCGAGGGCGACCTCGCAGGTGATCGCCACCGACGCACCGCTGACGGCCGCTGCCCCCGGACCGGGCACGAGGGGCGCGGCTCGGTCGGGGTCGGTGCTGACGGACTCGATCAGCCCGCGCTGGTCGAGGTGGATCGTGAGGGCGAGGTCGCGGAGCCGGTCGGAGGTGAGGTCCAGCTGTTGTCGTCCGTCTGGGTCGGCCCCCACGCTCGGGTCGATGGCGACATCGACGACGGCTCGTAGCGACGGCTCCTTGCCGCTGTGCTCCAGCTCGTGTCGCGCGACCACGGTGACGTCGACCTGGGTGTGCGCCAGCCAGTAGCTGAGACCTAGTTCCGCTGTCATGAGCCCTCCCTCTCCGTGCGACTCCCACATGGAGGAGTCGCTGTGCGTGTGTCGAACTGAGGCGCCGCGGGTCTGGCGCCTCAGGTGGGGCAAAGCCTGCTGCGCGGCTGTGGACCGCGGCTAGGTCAGCTGTCCGGCCTCACCCTCTCGATCCGAGGGGACCAACCGCATGGTCGGCAGCGGCCGAGGAGCGCCGTCGCAGAACGCGTCCGCCGGCGGGGTCTGCCACGTCTCCGCCGTGCGCAGCAGACCATCGGTGCGATGGTTCATCGCCCCTCGCTGGGAGCCGTCCACCTTGTAGGAGGGCAGCGGCCCGTCGGCCTCGTCGCCGCTCGCGTCCACACCCACCCAGGCGGCGTACGGCGTCGTGCCGGGCGGCACCTCGGTGAAGCCGCCGCGGAACGAGATCAGCGTCTCGGAGAAGGCAGCCATCGCCGTACGGAAACGAAGCCAGCGGTGGTTGTCCCACCCCCAGGCAGGCGTCACACCGGGCTCCTCGCCGGCGAACGCGTTCACCAGCCGCCGAGCGGCCCCCTCACCGCGTTCGCTCAGGCCCTGGACCACCGGCTTGGGCATGTTCAGGTTCATTCCGCCTTCGGTGTGGTCGTGGAAGACCGTGACGATGCGGTCGCGATAGCCGGGCACGAACTGCTGTCCCTCGTCGACCCAGGTGCGGGCCGTCTGGATGATCGAGGACCCGAACTGCTTGAGCGCGCCGACCCCCTCGTCGGCCCACACCGACTGCGCTCGCGCCAGCCCGGCTTCGTTGTTGATCGGCAGGTAGCTCTTGTCGAACTCGGTCGACCGGTCCTTCCAGTCGTGCGGGAACGGCGCCAGGTTGATGGCGAACGTGGGGCGCCGGGGGAGCGCCGAGTCGAAGAAGTGCAGCGGCAGGTTGGCGCAGATGCCTCCGTCGGAGAACCAGTTCGGCTGTAGGTTCAGGGCGGGCAGGGCGGCCGCTCCGTCCTCAGGGGTCGCGTCCGGATTGGCCTTGCGCCAGGCCTGGGCGACCGATCGCGCTTCCTTGTTGTGGTCCAACGAGTAGTCGACCGACAGCAGCGGCACCGCGGAGATCAGGCCAGGAAAGCTCAGGCTCATCCGGACCGCGACCACGATCGGCAGGTTCTCCCTGCTGGGGAAGGCCAGCCTCGGCTCGCGGTGGCGTCGGCGAACGGCCGAGAACCAGGCCCGTTCGGTGGTCACCTCGGACGGGGTCTCGCGCTCCATGCGCGCGACCACGTCCTCGGGGAACAAGGTGCGGAAGTGCGCGGGGTCGAAGAAGTACTCGCCGCTGGTCCACGGCATCGCCATCGGCTGGCGTCGAGAGAGGTTGGTCGTCATCAGCTGGAGGGTGATGCCCGCGCGGTCCAGGTCGCCGAAGGTGACCGGCGGGTCGCCTGTCACCCGGCCGGCCAGCTGCTGGAAGGTCCCGTGCAGCCAGGGGGTGAGTGCCGGGTGCGCCGCATCGGGCGGGGTGAGCCCGGAGGAGAGTCCGAACCCCGCCTGCGGAATCTGCCCGACGTCGCGGTAGACGCCCCACGCAAGGCCGATCACCAGTCCCACGCCGACCAGCAGCAGCCCGGCGAGGAGGCAGACCCACTGGGCGGCGCCACCGAGCAGGAACCCGGCGATGATCGTGACGACACCGAGCAGCGACCCGAGGACGGCGTACGTCAACCAGGCCCGGATCGCGGCCCCTCCCATCGCCCTGGCCCGCGCCAGCCCGGTGAGCCCCAACCCGGCGGTGACCAGGCCGAAGAGCCGGCGCATCTTCGGCTGTGGCTGGAAGAGCGTGAACAGCCGACTGTTCGACCCCTCCACCGGCTTGGTGAGGTCGTCGGGGAGAGCGGCCAGCCGGTCGAACCCCCCGGAGGCGCGGCCCAGCTCCGCGCACGCCGCGGCCGCCGCCGCGATGGCTCCGGCGGAGGAGCCCCCCACGGACTTGAGCCGGTAGACCTTGGCCAGCTCGCACACGGCGAGGGGATAGACCACGCCGCTGGTGATCCCACCCTTCATCACCAGGTCGCACTCGAGCGGAGGGATGGTCGAGGCGGTCGATGCCTCCGGCGTCGTGGTGGCCATATCGGAACGCTAGTGCGCATCGGCGCCCCTTAACGGCTCAAGACGGGCGTTCCTTGAGCAGGACTAGACCTTCCCGACCGGCACAGTTGACCCCCCGCCCCGCCAGTGGTGCCCCGAAGGTCGAGCCCCGATGCGCCGACCCGACCCCGGTGGTCGAGCAGGGAGCGCAGCGAGCGATCAGTCGAGACCCTTGGGTCGAGCAGCGAGCGAAGCGAGCGATCAGTCGAGACCAGACCCGTACGCCGACCCGACCCCGGTGGTCGAGCAGCGAGCGCAGCGAGCGATCAGTCGAGACCCTTGGGTCGAGCAGCGAGCGCAGCGAGCGATCGTCGAGACCCTTGGGTCGAGCAGCGAGCGCAGCGAGCGATCAGTCGAGACCACACCGGTGGCCTACGCGGACCCGACCCCGGTGGCGGCGTACAGCAGTGTGGTCCCCGCTGGGTGCGCTCGCGCGTCCCGACCCGCCAGCGACGCTAGAGCCCTCGCATACGCAGGGCGGCCTGGGTGCGGTCGGTGACCTGGAGCTTGGTGAGGACGTGTGAGACGTGGTTCTGCACCGTCTTCAGGCTGAGTCCGAGCTCGCGCGCGATCTCGGGGTTGGAGGCTCCGCGCGCGATGAGGGTCAGCACCTGCGCCTCGCGCGAGGTGAGGTCGTCGGGCCGATGGGTGTCGAGCAGCCTGGCGGCGACCTGCGCTCCGTACACCGCACCGCCCGCCGCCACCGACCGGATGGCGGCGAGCACCTCCTCCTGGGCGGTCTCCTTGAGCAGGTAGCCGCGGGCGCCCATCCGCACGGCTGCCGCCACGGTGGCCTCGTCGGCGAGCATGGTGAGCACCAGCACGCCGCACTCGGGGAGTGCGGCCAGGAGCTTGCGGGTCGCTTCGAGGCCATGGGTCCCGGGCAGGTTCAGGTCCATCAGGACGACGTCGGGACGCTGCTCGATCGCCACCTGCACCGCCGAGGTGCCGTCTCCGACAGCGCCGACCACCTCGATGTCGGCCACGGTCCCGAGCAGGCCGGTGAGCCCGTCGCGGAACAGCGGGTGGTCGTCGACGACGAGGACCCGGATCATGGGGTGAACCCGGTCCGCAGCGGCAGCCTCACGGTGAGCGCGGTCCCCTGAGCGAGTGCGCGCAGCTCCAGCCTGCCCCCGATCTCGACGGCGCGCTCGCGCATGGTCCCGGACCCGACGCCCGGCCGTGCGCCGTTCATCCCGCAGCCGTCGTCGCTGACCTCGAGCACGAGCATCTCGGAGGAGACCGTGGCCGCCACCCGGCACGTTGTCGCGTGCGCATGACGGACCACGTTGGTCAGGGCCTCCTGGGCGACTCGGTAGGCCGCGACCTCCACGGCAGCCGGCAACGCGGGTCGCTCGGCAGGCAGCTCCAGCGCCAGCTCGACGCCGGATCCTGCGGCCAGCTCCTTGCCCATCTCAGCGACCGCTCCGAACAGCCCGAGCTCGTCGAGCGCCGGGGGTCGCAGACCTTCGACGATGCGGCGCACCTCGGCCACGGTGCCGCGAAGTCCAGTTCGGAGCTGGTCGAGGCGATCGTCCACAGGTTGTCCTGTCGCGATCAGGTTCTGCACGGTCTCCGCCTGATATCCGAGACCGGCGAGGGAGGGGCCGAGTCCGTCGTGCAGGTCGCGACGGACCCTGCGGCGCTCCTGCTCGCGCGCCAGCACCAGCTGCTCCTGGGCGGTCCGCAGCGCGTCGACGAGTCCGGCCGTGTGGACGACTCCGCCCATCTGGTGCCCGAGATCGGTCAGCAGCGCTCTGTCGCCCTCGCGCAGAGTCCGGCCGGCCCAGCGCAGCGTGCCGACCCGGACGCCGTACGCCGTGAGCTCGAGGCACTCGGCCGTGTCCTGCTCTGCGCCCGAGCAGGCAAGGACGTGGCCCTGGCGATCGCGGATCTCGGCGTGCGCAAGGCCGAGCCCGGTGACGACCTCGTCGGTGAGTGACTGCAGCAGTGCACGGCCGTCGGCGGCGTCGGCGAGCCGGCGGCCCGTGTCGGCGAGTACTCCTGCGGGGGTCGACCAGCGGCCGTAGACGATGCGGTTCGCGGCGCGCTGGAGCGAGTCGCGCAGCGGCGCGAAGGCCACCGCCACCACGCCGGCCGCAGCCCAGGGGAGCCACGCGGCACCTCGTTCCTGGAGCATTGCTCCGACTCCGCCGACCACCAAGGCATAGACCCCGGCCAGGACGGCCGACAGCGAGACGTAGGCGACGGTGCGGCTGACCGCCAGCTGCACGTCGTACAACCGGCGCTGGAGGAGCGCCACGCCCAGCGCCACGGGCACCGGCAGGGCTGCCAACGAGATCAACCAGGGCTCTGCCCACGGCGTCGCCACGAAGGCGATCGCCACCAGCGGCATCGCGAACGCGGCACCGAACACGACCACCTGCTGACGGAGCAGCTCGTCGCCTTCCCGGAAGCGGCGGACGAGCGAGCGGACGGCCGCGACCAGGCAGAGGGAGGCGAGCGCGAGTGCGCCCACAGCGAGCGAGTCGGTGACAGGCGTCCAACCTGGCGGCAGTGCGAGCGGGTTGTCCGCCGACACCAGTCGTTCCTCCAGTGGCACGGGGGAGAACACTGCCGCCATCGCGAACGCGCCGAGGCACAGGTGGACTAGCCGCGGCCACCAGACCGAGGTGGCACGGCCTTCGGGGAAGACCAAGGGGATGGCCACCACCAGAACCAGCCATCCGACCCCACGCAGGCTCGACCCGAGCACCCCGAGGAGTGCCCCGGCCGAGCTGCTGGGTGTGGCGGCCAGCATCCTGATGCCGAACGCGAGCAGCCCTTCGCCGGCTCCCCACATGGAGGCTCCGGCGAGCATCAGCTGCCCGACCGGGTGGCCCGGTCGGGCAAGCACGATGACGAGAGCGACGAGCGTGTAGGCGAGGACGACGAGGACGATGGCGGCGTCGTCGAGGTCGCTCCGGGTCCCACGGGCGAGCAGCACCGAGGAGCTCGCGCCCGCGATGGCCACACCACCGAGCAGGAGCGACGACGACACCCGCAGCCAGCGCATCGACCCACCTCGGTTCAAGAGTGCCGGATGGACGCGCTGTCGGGAACCTCTGCGAGCGACTGTTCGACGCCGGTCGGCGGACGGTGACGCAGCATCAGCACCCCGACCCCGACGAACCACACCATCCACAGCAACGTTCCCCAGTCCTGGTGCCCGATCCCGGCGAGCGGAGTCGAGACCAGCAGAGCGCCGCCGGTCACCAGGCCGAACCGTCCGATCCAGCCCGTGCCCACTCGGTCACCGAGCGCGGAGACCGCGACTCCGATGGTGGCGCCGCCGAGCAGCATCAGACTGAGGAAGTAGCCGAAGATGCGCACGTTGTTCAGCGCGAACGCGGTGTCGATGTCGAGGCCGTGCTGGACGCCGTACATCGCCGCTCCACCGGCGGGGAAGCCCACCGCGAAGGTGACCGCGACATAGGCCAGGCCGAACATCAGGCCGGTCTGCGCGGCCCATCGCCCGGCCTCCGTGCGACGACCGAGGGCACGGGAGAGGAACACGATGACCGGGACCAGCACGAGGAAGCCGAAGGCCTCGACGAGGGCGGCGCTGAACGTGCGAGCCAGGTCGCCGGCGACGTACTCCTCCTGGACGCCTGCACGCCCCTCACTGAAGAGAGGGGTGTCCTGGGAGAGGATCCCGACCAGAATCAGGACGACGTGGGTGATGACTAGGGCGCCTGCGATCTGCCACTGGCGCCTGGGAATGGTGTGCATGGTGCGCTCCTCGAGTCGAGTCCGCCCGTGAGTACGGGCCTGATGACCGAAGGCTGCCTCCGTACGTCGCTCGGCGCATCGGGCCGATTCCCGACCGCACCGGGAACATCTCCCGACGCGGCTGGTGAGCGGCTGCGCGCACTCCCAGACGGAGCCGACGTCGGGACCTGTCTCACTGCTCGACGTATCACCCGGACCACCCACGCCCTCCTCTCTTGCACAGGCGAAAACCTCGCCGGCTTGCGCGTCGATGAGAACAGGGAGTTGTCATGTCTGAGCGCTACATCATCACGTCCCGTACTGCTGGTGCAGAGCCAGCGATCCCCGAGGATGCCCGTGTCGTCGCGGCGCTCGACCGGGGCCAGCTGATCGATGCCGAACCCGCGGCGGCCGCCGCGCTGGAGGCGCAGGGCTTCCGGGTCAAGAAGCTCGCGGACCCGAACATCATCCGGTTCTTCTCCTACGAGATCGACACTGCCAGCGACGAGCGACCGCCTACACCGGCCGAGCTCCAGCCAACAGAGCAAGACGAGCAGGGCATCAACCACCTCATCCAGCTGGCCGGGCCGGCGCAGGAGTCCTGGCTGGTCACCTTGGCCGAGCGAGGTGTTCGGCTGGTCGAGCCCGTCTCGCCGTTCGCGTTCTTCGTGCGCGCCGACGCCGCGACCGTCGCGAGCCTGGTGGCCCTGCCCTTCGTCGACTGGGCCGGCCCGTTGGAGCCGGCGTACAAGGTCAATCCGGTGCTGCTGGGTGCAGACCCTCAGCCCGAGGGCCTCGGCCCGATCGAGGCGGTCGACATCGGCGTGCTCGCCGACGGCGACATCGAGGGCGTCGAGGCGCTGGTCTCGGCCCGTGGCGGCACCGTGCAGATCGTCGCGCCCGAGACCTCCGACGCCTACCGCAGCATCACCGCGCAGCTGCTCAGCCGACGCGATCCCTGCGGTGGCGAACCACGCCGACGTCCGCTGGATCGACGCGGTGCGGACCCCCGTGCTCGAGGACGAGCGCAGCGCGCAGATCGTCTTCGAGGACCTCAACGGCGCGGCCGCTCCGAACACCGCGCCCAACGTCGGCTACGCCGCCAACCTCACAGCCCTCGGCGCGGACGGCACCGGCGTCACGATCGCGATCTGCGACACCGGCGTCGACACCAATGACGGCGCGACGGTGCACGACGACCTCGCCGGCCGCCTCGCCTTCGCCGTCAACGCGACCGGGCGCGCGATCGCGGGCGCCGATACCGATGGCCACGGCACGCACGTGGCGGGCATCGCCGGAGGCAACGGCGCATCGGGCGACACGGATCCCCAGGGCTTCCTGCTCGGGCAGGGTGTCGCCACCGGAGCGACGATCGGCGGCGTCTTCTTCAACGGCACCGTGCAGCAGCGACTCCAGGTGTCCGCTCAGCAGGGCGCTCAGGTGATGAACAACTCCTGGGCCATGAACGGCTCCAGCTACGGTGCCAATGACCGCACCGTCGACCTCGCCGTCCGCGACGCCGATGCGGGCGCGGCCGGCCTCACGCCGTTGGTCGTCGTCTTCTCGGCCGGCAACAGCGGGCCCGGGGCGAGCACGGTCACCAAGAACCCGAAGAACGCCATCCTGGTGGGTAACTCGCTCAACTCCCGGCCCGGTGAGGGCGCTGCCGACGACATTCGCGGGATCGCCAACGGCTCCTCGCGTGGACCTGCCGACGACGGCCGCACCTTGCCGCACGTGACAGCCCCCGGCACCGACATCATCTCGACCTATTCGCCGGTGGGCTTCCGCAGCGGCCCCTACACCGACACGGGTGGCACCTTGCACGCGCTGCACGCACCGATGAGCGGTACGTCGATGGCCTCGCCGCACGTCGCGGGCGCGTCGGCGGTGCTGATCGACTGGTGGCGCCAGAGTCGCGGCGGAGCGACTCCGAGCCCCGCCCTGATCAAGGCCCTGCTCGTCGTGAGCACGGAGTCGGCTCAGGGTGGGCCCGGAGTGGCCGGCGGCCTGGGCGACCGAGCCGAACGAACAACGCCGGGTGGGGCAGGGTCTCGCTCGAGAACGCCCTGCTCCAGGGCCCGGCGAGCGACCGTGGTCCGAAGATCTTCAGCGACCAGCGGCAGGCCTTCACCGCTACCGGCCAGGAGTACCGGATCCGGGTCGCTGCCGCCGATCCGGCTCGGCCGCTGCGGGTCGCGCTGACGTGGACCGACGCGGCCGGAGCGGTCGGCGCCAACCCGACGCTCGTCAACGACCTCGACCTCGAGGTGCAGCAGGTCGGGGGTGGGTTGTTCCGCGGCAACAACTTCGTCGGCGGCTGGTCGGTCACGGGCGGCGCAGCCGACGCGCTGAACAACATCGAGGTCGTCGCCCTCCAGAACCCGGCGGGGGTGTACGAGATCTCCGTCGTCGCGGCGAACGTCACAGCATCCGCGCCGCACCGACATCGCCACCCCGTGGCAGGACTTCGCCCTGGTCATCGACAACGCCGAGGTGCCCGCCGCTGACCCGGTGAGCGTCGTGACGGTGCTGGACCGCTCGGGCTCGATGCAGTTCTTCGGCTACATCGACATCACCCGGCAGACCTCGCGACAGTTCATCGACCTGCTGTCCGTCGACGACTCCGTCGGAGTCGTCAGCTTCGGCGACAGCAGCGTCGAGGAGTACCCGGGGACAGGTGCGCCGGAGGCTCATCACCGGGCAGCCGATCAGGGATGCGGCGACCGCTGCCGTCGACGGCATCGGCTTCGGCGGCTGCACCTACATGGGCGCCGGCATCCAAGAGGGCGGCGCCATGCTCGCGGGCGCAGGCAGCACGACGTGCGCTCGTGCTGCTCTCGGACGGCTACGACAACAAGGGCTGCGACTCGGGCAACCCCGCAAAGCCGAGCGCGCTCGACGCGGCGGCCGCTCTGCCGGCCGACCTGCCGATCTACTCCTGCGCGATGGGCCCGTCCTCCGACCAGGACCTGCTCGGACAGCTCGCCGCAGGGGACGGACGGTCGCTACTACTTCATGCCGACCATCGACGACCTCTTCGAGATCTACAACTACATCCGAGGTCAGGTCACCGGCGACGGGGTGATCGTGAACGAGTCGTCGGCCGCGTCGACCTCGTCGGTGGTCCGGCTGGGTCGACGGCTGTGCGCAGTCGGTGTTCTTCACGGTCGCCTGGCACGACCCGGCCGTGCGGTTCGTGGCCACGCGCCGCGAAGGCCCAGGACGAGATCTCCGTGCGGTTGCGCACGCCCGGTGGTCGGTGGCTGTCGTACTCCGCTACCGAGTTCGCACGCACCGTGGGCGCCGGCTACGTCAGCTTCGCGCTGCAGGAGCCGCAGGCAGGCATGTGGACCGTCGAGGTCTCGACCAACCGGTCGCTGCACACGCCGTACACGGTGGGTGGGTTCGTGCGCAGTCCGCTGCGACTGGAGCTCGCGGCGCCCGTCTTCGTGGGTGCCGGTCAGCCGATCGACGTCAAGGCCGTGGTCAGCGATGCGAAGGGCCCCCTGTCCCGGGTGAAGGCGCGGGCCACGGTGACGACACCGCCGCCCTACAGTGACCTGCTTCGCAAGTACGCGGACCAGCTGCGTGGGGTCAAGCTGCCTGACGTGGCCGATGGGAAACCGGACAAGCAACGGCTCGCCCTCACGCGCCTCGTGCTGCTGCGCAACGAGCTGCTGGCACAGACCGGAGAGGACATCTTGGCGTCGCGTGTCGTGGGGATGCCGATCGGTCACGGCAGTGGACGGTTCGGCGTACGGGATGCTGCAGCGCTCCGCGGGCTCGGGGTGCCGGGGTCCCTCAGTGCCTCTGTCACGAGCGGCGTCGGGATGCTCGACCCGCGCATCGTGGCTCGGCCGTGGATCCCCGGAGTGGCGGCGGGTAGGTTCACCGATACCCGACTCCCGGGCAGCTACTCGGTCGCCGTCACCGCTGCCGGATTCAGCCCCGCGTGCGGCACCCGCTTCGTCCGCAAGGACCTGGTCAGCGTGGTGGTGGGGGATCGCAAGAGGCGTGGCTGAGGCGCCCGATCCCCGGGCGCGACCACCGGCCGGCACAGGGCTCACGAGGACACGCCTCGCCCGCCCGACGGTGGTTTCTCCCCAACTAGACAGCCCCTGTCGCTTTCGCCACCAAACGGCGTGGTTGGAGTGATATGGCCGGAGCGGAGCCTTGACGTTCCGGCTGAAGAGGGACATAGGTAGAAGCAGTTTCTTCAGCGGGTGTGGCCGAGACGAGGCGGATCCGGGGGGTGGTGTCGTGCGCGAGAACGAGTCGGTGGCGCTGGACGACAGTCGCGTCCGCGTCGTGCACTCGCCGGGTCTCACGGTCCGCGTCGAGCAGCCCGGCACCCTGCTGCCCGCCGGGCGTCGGCGCGTCGAGGTCCGGTACGCGCTGGCGGTGACGTCGTCGGAGGCCGGCGGACGGCTGTGGATCACGGCCACGTCCCGGGGCAAGCGGGTCCTCACGGCGCTGCTCGGCGTCGGCGATCTGTACGCCGTCATCGACCAGTCGGCCGAGGAACGGCGCACGCGGACCTTCACGCTCGGGATTCCTCCGGGCGTGATCTGGCGCCTGGTCATCGTCGAGCACCCGGCCGGCCTCACGCCCGAGGAGCTCCCCGGCCTCCTGCCCGAGCCGGAGTACTTCTGGCGTCCTGATCAGGCGCGGTCGCGCTCGGACGAGGGGTACACCCGGACCCGGGGGCTGCCGCCCCTGCGCGACCTGACGGTCGGGGCCGCGGATGCCTTCGAGGCCGAGGCCCCGCCGAGGTCGCCTCGCCGCGGGCCACCGCCGTCTCCACGAGCGGCCCCGCCGATGTCGGGGGCCGAGGCTCCAGGGGAGGCCGCGTTCGCACTCGAGGAGACCGCAGCGGCCTCGCCGGACGCCCCGCCGGACGCCCCGCCGGACGCCCCGCCGGACGCTCCGCCGGGAGTGGTCGAGGCAGTGTGCGCCGAGGTCGGTGCGAACATGCCGAGCGAGGTGCACCTGGAGGACACGGTGCCGGTCGAGGTGCTGCTCAGCCGCGAGGAGGTCACCGTCTTCGCCGGCACCTCCCACGACGAGCAGGTCATCGTGATGGACCCCGCACGCCCGTTGGAGGTGGTGCTGCTCAGGCGGGGGTTCGATCTCGACGACCGTGAGCTGCCTCGGGAGACCGGCCGGCGCTGCCTCTCGCTGCCGGGGACCGGTGAGCCGGCGATGCGGGTCGTCTTCTGGTTGCGCGCCGCCCAGGAGGGGGAGGGCGACGTGCAGGTCGTCGTACGCCAGGACGATCCGCAGCCGCTGGCCACGCTCCGTCTGACCGCGACCGTGCTGCCACGCTCGGAGGTGTCCATGGACCGGGCGACCGCGGAGGCTGCGGCGGAGCAGCGGGCGCCGGTGGCGGGGAGGAGGTTCAGTGGGACGGTCACGCCGTTCGCGAACCCGCAGACGCTGGTCATCGACGAGAACCTCGTCGGCGTCGTCTCGGAGCTGTCCTTCGATCTCGTGCTGCCCGGCTATCGCCGCCGGTTCACCCACGTGGTCCCGGACAAGACGGCCGTACTGACGGAGGCGTTCGCTCGCCTCGACTCGGCCTGGCGCGACCTGGCCCCGGTGGCGGACCCGCGGACCCGCGGCCGGAGCTTTCAGGAGAGCCTGCGAGGACTGGGTTCGCAGCTGGCCCTCCAGGTCCTGCCGTCCGAGCTCCTGGACTACCTGCGTCGGCACCTCGACGACATCGACGAGCTCGCGGTGATCACGAGCGGAGAGACCGACATCCCGTGGGAGCTGGTCCACGTGCGGGACCCCGACGACGGCGAGGATCCCGAGGGACGTGGCTTCCTCGGCCGCACGGGTCTGGTCCGCTGGGTCTACAACACCGCGCATCCCACCGACCTCTCGGTCCGGTCGGGCCGGGGCCACTACCTGATCCCCGAGTACGCCGACCCGGCGCTCGTGCTCGAGCAGGCGCAGCTCGAGCCGACGTACCTCCAGCCCTTCGGTGCCACCGCCATCGACCCGCCAGACGCCGCCGGCATCGCCCGGCTCCTCACCAGCGGCGAGGTCGACCTGCTCCACTTCGCCGGTCACGGCTTCAGCAACGACGCCGGCGAGCCGCCGGTGAGGGAGATGGCGCTCGCGGAGTACCGGCTCGACGCCGCGTCGGTCAGCGGGGCTGACCGTTCGCGGATCGCGTTCAGTCTCGAGGATCTGCGCCGCTCCCTGCCCGACCACCCGCCGCTTCGTTTCGCCGAGCCGGGACCGCTGGTATTCCTCAACGCCTGCCGGATCGGCCAGGCCCCCTCGACCCGATCCGAGGTGGGCGGATTCGCCGAGACGTTCCTGCGGGGCGGCGCCGGCGCCTTCGTGGGCTGCCTGTGGTCGGTCGGTGACCAACCCGCCCGGGAGTTCGTGGCGGCGTTCTACAGCGCGCTCGACGCCGGTCACACCATCACTCGGGCCACCCTCGCCGGGCGAACGGCCGCCCGCGAGGCCGGCGACATCTCCTGGCTCGCCTACACCGTCTACGCCCACCCCGACGCCCGGCTTGCCGACCGCCCCCTGCCTCCCCCGGAAACCGACCCCTCCTCGAAAGGCACGGTCATGACCACCACCACCGAAGCAGCCCGCAAGGCCCCGGCCCTCACTCGCGAGCAGCTGCGGACGCTGCATCCGTTCGTGGTCTGTCTCGAGGACGGCAAGCTGGCTGAGGGCGCGTCCACGCAGCCCACCGGGGTGGACGACTTCGAGACCGTCAAGGCTGACATCGACGAGCTCTTCGCGACCAGGCTGCCGGACTTCATCAAGATGCACGGCACTCCGGTGCCGATGATGCTGTGGGCCCACGGCGGCCTGGTCGACAAGGCCGCGGGACTGCGAGTCGCGCACACCCAGGTGGACTGGTGGCAGGCCAACGGTGTCTTCCCGGTGCACTTCGTGTGGCAGACCGGTCTCGCCGAGTCGTTGTGGGACGCCGTCAAGGACCGGCTGCCCGGGCGGACCCGAGGATTCGACGACTTCGCCGACCGAGTCATCGAGGCTGCGGTGCGCACCGCCCGCGGCAAGGACACCTGGGGCGCGATGAAGACGACGGCGCGGCTCGCGAGCGAGAAGGACAAGGGCGGAGCGTGGTACTTCGCCCAGAAGCTCGCGGAGTTCCACAGGGCCAACCCCGGCAGCGTCACCGTGCATGCCGCGGGCCACAGTGCCGGCTCGATCTTCCACTCCCACCTGATACCGGAGCTGCTGTCGGCCGGCATCCCGGCCATCGCGTCGCTCAACCTGCTCGCACCGGCGATCCGGGTCGATGAGTTCAAGCAGCGGATCATGAAGAAGTCGGTCTTCGACAAGATCAAGAACCTGACCATGTTCACGATGACGGAGGCCTTCGAGAAGGACGACACCTGCATCGGGATCTACCGCAAGTCGCTGCTCTACCTGATCCGCGGCGCCCTCGAGGACGAGCCGGGGGCCGAGATCCTCGGCCTTCAGGAGTGCCTCAAGCGTGACCGGGCGCTCGACGTCCTGCTCGGCAAGGCAGGATCCGGTGCCAAGGGCGAGGTGATGTGGTCCCAGACCGTCGGCGGGGGACCCCGGACCAGCAGCCTCTCGAAGACCCACGGGGGGTTCGACAACGACGCCGCGACGATGAACAGCCTGGCGCGACGGGTGATCGACAACGACCGGCTCACCGCCGGGTTCGGGACCCTGCCCGGAGCCCGTGGTCTCGCAGAGGACGTGTCTCCGTGGCACTCGGAGGAGTACGTGCGCGACTACATCGCTTCGCGTCAGGCAGCGGAGCCGCAGTCGAGCGGGAAGCGGGCGCTGTGCATCGGCATCGACCAGTACCCCTCGGTGGCGGACCAGCTGGGCGGTTGCGTGGCAGACGCGCGGGCGTGGAAGCAGGAGCTCGAGCATGCCGGTTTCAGCGTCGCGATCCTCGAGGACGGTGACGCCACCCGGCAGAACATCGTCGAGGGCATCCAGGACCTCATCGTCAAGAGTCAGGCCGGGGACGTGCTGGTGCTGCAGTACTCCGGGCACGGCACCACCATCGAGGACCTCGACGGTGACGATCTGGAGGAGGCGATGCGCACCGGTGAGACCAAGGACGAGGCACTGTGCCCGGTGGACTTCCGCGCCGGCGAGCTGCTGATCGACGACGACCTCGGGCAGCTGTGGGACCTGTTGCCGGACGGGGTGAACCTGACGGTCTTCTTCGACTCGTGCCACTCCGGTGGGGGCCAGCGCAAGATCCTGGAGCCGGACTCGGGCGGCCCCACCAGGAAGGCCCGCCTGGTCCGGATGACGACCGAGAACGTCGAGGCCTACAAGCACCGGCGGGGGAGCCTGCAACGGGCGACGAGGTCGCTCGACACCGAGCGTTCGGTCTTCTTCGGTGCCTGCCAGGCCACTGAGCTCGCGTACGAGAGCAACGGGCAGGGTGACTTCACCCGGATCGCACTGCCTCGCCTCCGCGAGTTCCTGACCTCGACGAACCGGGAGTACTTCGAGGCCGTCCTCGCTGCCTTCGGGGACTCGCGGAAGCAGACCCCCGTCCTGCTGCCGCCCGGGCTGACCGAGCAGACCTTCTTGGCGCCGGCCTCGGAGTCCACGAAGAGCAGCGACGCCGCGGCGCCGCCGGTCGGTCCCCCCGACGGTCCGCCGCCAGTCCTGCCCCCTGCGGGGGCGGGCTCGCCTGCGGGCGTCACTCACCGAGAGCAGGCGATCGCCGACATCCTCCGGGGGGTGGCCACGCTGATCGAGTCGTGAGCCTCGACATCGGTGCGGGCAGCCGCGGACCGCGGCGCAGGCTCGGTGGTCGAGCAGCGAGCGATCAGTCGAGACCCCGACGAGAACCAGCCGACTCCCGGTGGTCGAGCGGCGAGCGCAGCGAGCGATCAGTCGAGACCCCGACGAGAACCAGCCGACTCCCGGTGGTCGAGCGGCGAGCGCAGCGAGCGATCAGTCGAGACCCCGACGAGAACCAGCCGACTCCCGGTGGTCGAGCGGCGAGCGCAGCGAGCGATCAGTCGAGACCCCGACGAGAACCAGCCGACTCCCGGTGGTCGAGCAGCGAGCGCAGCGACGCGAGACCCGCCGTCTTGCGGCTGATTTCGGGGGTTGATCGAGAGCACTGGTGTGTGTTACCTCATGAGCCATGAGCTTCGACTCGGCTCTCGATGACCGCCTGGCCCCTGGTCCAACCAGCGCGTGGTCTTCGGCTCAGCGGTGGGCTGCGGCTGGAGCCGTACTCCTGGCCGCCGCCATCCCACTCGCGTCGCACGCCTACTCGCCGACTTTCGACAGCACCGAGGACCTGGTCGCCTGGGCGGGTCGTGAGCCAGGTGCCGCCGGGGTGATGAAGACCCTCGATGTGCTCGCGCTCCCGTTTCTGTTCGCCACCGCGCTGGTCTATGTGCTGTTGGCGCGCGGGCGCTCTCCCCGGCTGGCCTGGAGTGGTGGCACCCTGCTGGCGCTGGGGCTGGTCGGGCTCGCCGTCGTCGAGGGTCTCGAGACCTGGGTCTCGACCTGGCTGGTGACCCACGGGCCGACCAGGGCGCCGTGACGGCGGCGCTCGACCAGCTGAGCTCTCCCGCAGCACTGCTGGCCCTGGCGCTCCTCCTCATCGGTGGACTGCTCGGCACTGTGGTGATCGCGATAGCCCTCTGGCGCTCTGGTGCCGTGCCGCGTGTGGTCGCGCTCGCCATCCCCCTTCCCCTGGCGGTGGATGTCGTGGTCAACGAGAGTCTCGGTGTGGGGCCGCATTGGATGCCGCATGCCGTGTCGATGCTGGTCGCGAGCGGCGTTGCGGCGGCGGTGCTCGCCCCGGCTGGCACCGCTGCACGACAGCCACGGCGTCGGTCCCCGACGCGGCCGGGTAGCCACGCCCAGGCACCGGGAGGCGCTGCCCGACAGCGAGGGGCGGGTTCCGAACCACGGAGCCATCCGTACGGGGCGTCGGACTGCCCGACGGCGCCGCACGGCTGCTCACTAGGGTGAGGTCGTGAGCTCCACTACGCAGTCGTCCGCGACGTTGCACACGACCGAGGTCGGTGATCGCGGTCCTCGGGTGGTGTTCCTGCACGGACTGTTCGGCCAGGGCCGCAACTTCACCCAGATCGCCAAGGCGCTGAACCCGGACCTGCAGTCGGTGCTCGTCGACCTCCCCAACCACGGCCGATCTCCCTGGTCTGCCACCACCGACTACGAGGTGGCCGCGGACACGGTCGCGACCCTGCTACGGGACCGCTACCTCGATGCCGGACCGGTCCATCTCGTGGGCCACTCCATGGGCGGCAAGGTCGCGATGACACTGGCCCTGCGTCATCCGGGTCTCATCGATCGGCTGGTGGTCGTCGACATCTCGCCGGTCGACAGCGGTGGCGCCGGCGAGTTCCAGCACCTGCTCGACAGCCTGGGCGGGCTCGACCTGAGCGCGATGGACCGACGCGCGGACGCCGACATCGCGCTCGCCGACAAGGTGAGCGACGAGCGGGTACGCGGCTTCCTGCTGTCCAACCTCCACCAGGGGTCCGACGGGTTCGCGTGGCGGGCCAACCTCGACCTGCTGCGCTCCGGGCTGTCGACGATCGCCGGCTTCCCGCAGGTCTCCGGCACCTTCGAGGGGCCCGTGCTCTGGGTCGCCGGCGAGCACTCCGACTACGTGCTTCCCGAACACGCACCCAGGATGCGCGAGCTGTTCCCCGCCACTCGGCTCGTGACCGTCAAGAACGCCGGCCACTGGGTGCACTCCGAGCAGCCCGACGCCTTCGTCTCGGCCCTGCGGGTGTTCCTCACCGCCGACTGACGCCGCCCCGATCGAGGCTGTGAGGCAAGTAACCTCGCGGCATCCGCCTCGTTGGGCACATCATCTGCACCCAACGAAGGCGATGACATGACTCTCACGCACGTCTCGCGTCTCGGCCTCGCGGCCGGCGCCTCTGCACTCGCGCTCGCCCTGCTGCCGGCGGCACCAGCCTCAGCCCACGGTGACCGTCCCGGTGACAAGCCGAGCAACACCCGTGGTGAGCAGGTGGCGACGAAGGGGAGCGGCCCCGCGATGCGCCACGTCGCCAACCTCCAGTACGACGGGTCCGGCAACGTGCAGAACGGCTCCGACATCGAGTTCGCCAAGGTCGCCGGCAAGGAGTACGCACTGGCGGGGACACTCCGCATGGGCATGCAGATCGTCGACATCACCAGGCCCGAGACGCCGCGGATCGCCGCGGTCTACGACTGTGACATCAGCCAGGGCGACATCCAGGTCTGGCGCAAGGACAAGCGGGTCCTGGCCAGCTACACCGCCGACGGCACCTTCGGCGCTGCGGGGCGGCCTCCCAGTGCGCCCGCGATCTCGGGCTGGGCCCGAGCGCCTCCGGCACGGTGATCGTCGACATCACCACGCCCACCTCGCCGCGCACCGTGTCCTTCGTGCCCGTGCCGCGTGGCTCGCACAACATGACGATCCACCCCAGCGGTGACTACCTCTACAACTCCAACTCGGACCTGATCACCAGCACCAGCCCGACGATCACGATCTACGACATCTCGCAGCCCGAACGGCCGAACAAGGTCCAGGACTTCGCGATCCCGTTCGTTCCCGCGTCGTTGGGGTCGGAGTCGCACGACATCACCTTCAACGAATCCGGCACCCGCGCCTACTCGGCTGCGCTGTCACAGACCCTGATCCTCGACACCGCCGACCCGGCGAAGCCCACGATCGTCTCCCAGACCCTCGACCCCAGCATCAACGTCGCGCACCAGGCCGACCCGGTCACCCTCGAGCGCAGCGACGGCTCGAAGCGTGACGTCATGGTCATCACCGACGAGCGAGCCGGTGCCGCGGCGAGCGCCGAGTGCCCCGGTGGCGGCCTGCACCTCTACGACGTCACCGGCGCCAAGGAGAAGGCCCCCGAGAAGATCGGCACCTGGTTCATCCCGGCTGCCAAGGTCCAGGCCGGAGCCACCTGCACCTCCCACGTCCTGCGGATCTACCCGAAGCAGGAGCTGATGACGATCGCCTGGTACGCCCAGGGCGTGCGGGTCGTCGACCTCTCCGCGCTCGCCGACTTCGAGGGCTCCGCCACGGCGGTCGGCTTCGGCGACGGTGTCGGCATGAAGGAGGTCGGTCACTACGCGCTTCCGGACTCCGACACCTGGTCCTTCAAGACCAACAAGATCAACCGGAACGGGTCCTTCTACGGCTACGGCAACGACCTGGTGCGCGGCTTCGACGTCTACGAGTACTCCGGCGACACCATCGGCGACGTCGCGCCGCTGGTGCCGACGGACCTGCTGCCGATCGGCGCGACCAGCGCAACCGACGGCGTGGCCGCCGACGGCCCGGCCTCGCTGACGGCCAGCTCGGGCGCCAGCCTGGCGATCGTCGGTGCCGGCTGTGCTGATGGCCGCGTGGCTGCGTCGCCGGGCGTCGCGGGCCTAGTCGGCAGGACCTCGCCGCGACGGCGCAGGACCTCGCCGCGACTGCGCCCGGACCATAGTCCCGTGCGGACTCGAGGGACGCAGAGCCGTCACGGTCACATCGTCGCGGTGAGCTTCCAGCGATTCAGCTTGCCGGTGTCCTGGCCGGCCCGGTCGGCGACGAGGAGGGTCCACGTTCCGCCGGCTGCCTTGCCGAGGAACGGCGCCAGCTCCGCGTCAGTCGAGTAGGACCTGATCAGGTTGTCGGAGCCACCGCCCGTCCGCTTGTGCGCCTTGACCTTCGTTCCGTCGGGACCGGTGAGCGTGACCTCGAGGTCGCCGATGTAGGAGTGGGTGATGTCGACCTCGAGGTCCAGCGCGGAGATGGTGCCGGTGCCGGCGAGGTCGAGCATGGTCTTGATCCCACTGGGCTTGTTGTCGGGGATCGCGAGTCCGGGTGCGGCCTCTGCGGTGCTCACCGTGCGCTCGTCGCCGACGGTGGCTTCGATGGACCAGGCGTTCAGGCTGCCCACGTCCCGTCGCGCGAGGTCCGCCACGGACAACGTCCACGTGCCGGCCGGCGCGAGGCCCGTCAGACCGTCGAGTCCGGCATGGGTGTCGGACTGCCAGGTCTGCGAGAGGTTGTTGCTGCTGCCGCCGGTGCGGGTGTGCAGCGGCACCCTGGCCCCGGACGGCGACATGAGCGCGACTTCCAGGTCCCCGATGTAGGGGTGCGTGATGTCGACCGTCACCGACAGCGAGAGGATCGGGCCTGCCGACGGCAGGTCGAGTGCGGAGACGACACCGGCCGCGACATTGTCGGGTACGGCGAGCGCTGGGGTCGCCGAGGCGCGCACAGTAGCCGTCGAGGAGGTTCGGGGCGGCGGCTGGAAGTCCGCGACGATGCCGGTCAGCGTGGCAGCACCGTCGGTGCGGGCGCCCGGCCCCATGCCGTAGCGGGCGAACACCTGCCACACGGTGTGCACGAAGTCGGCCCGCTCGGTCTCGCTGTCGCCGCGGGTCTGGGCGAGCTGGTCGGCTGCCATCAGGATCCCGTCCTCGGGCGCCCAGGAACGGGGGGTTGGCGGAGGTGAGCTTGAGCCCGTCGACGACCACCTGGGCGGCGGTCCAGACCCCGATCTGCCGCGCCAGCGACATCAGTGTGGCGCACCAGACCTCCCCGAGGTTGTGCACGGCGTCGCCGACGTATCGGCCGGTGCCGAGGTCGGCGTAGGTGTCGGGGAAGTTCTCGTCGTAGCGGTACTCGCTGATCCCGAGAGGTCGGTTGACCACCCAGTCGCCGACCACTGTCTTGCCGAGGGCGATGCAGGCGAAGAAGTCGCTCCAGCCCTCGCCCATGCCGCCGGACTGGACGGCGTCGAGGGCCGCGTCGTTGAGCGGGCCACCGACGAGACGGTTGGTGAGACCGTGCGCGTACTCGTGGAAGACCACGTCGGGGTCCAGCGCCGTGTGGCGGTTGGTGGAGGTGACCAGACCCATGTTCATGGTGGGGCGGCTGCCGTCCGGCGGCGTGCCCATGTTCGCAGTACCCCAGACCGCGCCAGGGTGCACGCGGGCCAGGACCGGGTCGCGCGTGCGGCCGCCCCGGCCGTGGTTGTCGGCCTGGAAGTTGCCGTCGGCCTCGCGGAAGCCGAGCAGGTAGAGCAGGTCGTGCATGCTGCTGCACAGCGTGAACAGGTTGACGACCAGGAAGTCGTTGGAGCCCACCGGCGCGCTGAAGACGACCGATCCGCTCGACAGTGACCCACTCGATGCCGTGGCACCGGGTTCGACGACCGCGTGCACCGAGCTGCCGTTGGTCGACTGGTCGAGGAGCCAGTGGTCCGGGAAGCCCGCAGGAAGGTCGCCGGGGATAGGGGCGCCGTAGGAGGCCAACGGCCGTGGCATGGTGATGGTCTCTTCTGCGGCCCCGGCGACCAGGACCGCCTCGGCGGTGCCGGTGACCGCTCGGGTGAGCCGGGTCGCGAGCAGGATGGTGCCGTCGTTGGCGTCGACGATCACTCGGTAGGCCGCGCCGTCGGGGACAGCGAGCTTGGTGTGCCAGCCCAGTCTCAGTCCGTCCCCGACCTGGAACCAGATCAGTGCCACGGTCACCGCGTGTGGGAAGGGCGGGGCGTCGAACGTGGTCACCCGGTCGACCCGGTCCGCGCCACTGGTGCGGATGACGGGAGCGAAGCCCGACAGGTCGAGGCCCGGGTCGACCATCGGCTCACCGAACTGGTCGACCGGGCCTTCAGCCGGGTCGCCGGCGGCGGCGCCGTGCTGTGCGGCGATGACAAGCGCCTCCTCGGGCGCGATCGCCGTGCTCACCGGCATGTCAGCGGTGACCGTGACCGAGCGCCCGGCCACCTCGGCGATCCGGCCGTCCGGCTCGAAGCGCACCGTCTCGGCCGCGTCGTAGATCGGGATCCCCTTGTAGAACTGACGGAGGTGGACTGCCACCGCCCCCGACGAGGTGGTCTGGTCGTTGGCGTCGGCAACGTACTCCGGGGCCTGGTCCGCCGCCAGGCCCAGCGCCGGGCTGATCCGCTGCAGGTGCTTGAGGGCGCGCGCTACAAAGTCACCCGCGAGTGCCGTCGAGCCCTGGGACGTGACCACTGACGCATTGCCGGTGGCCGAGTCGAAGCTCTCCACGCGCACTCGGTGGTCGCCCGGCAGCACGTGGTCGGAGACGTCCGTGGCGGCGTCCTGCAATGCGCTGCGGCGCCCGTCGTCCACCCGGTCTGCTGCTTCTCGTACGTCGATCTCGTGCCTCATGACTCTCCTCCACTCAGCTCAGGACCAGGCGGACCGAGTAGCCCACCATCGTCACCCAGAACACCGCGGCCCACCGACCCTCGCCCAGCCATCCCGTCAGCCGCTTGCCGGTGAGGGTGCCCGCCACCATGAGTGGCACCGACACCAGCGCCACCAGCCAGGCGGAGCGGCCGAGCAGTCCTGCGTCGACGAAGATCGCGGTCTTGGTCAGGTCGCCGCCCAGGGAAACGAGGGAGGCTGCGCCCACGGTATGCAGCCGGTCCAGGCCCAGGCTCTTCACCGCCACGCCTTTCAACGGCCCACTGGTCCCGGAGAAGCCGGAGGTCGCACCGCTGGCGAGCGCCAGAGCGGGTGAGCTGCCACGGCGTACCACGTCCAGACCGCGGACCTCCAGCAGCAGCGAGATCACCAGCGCCGCGATCACGGCGACCATCACCACGTCTGGGGAGGCATGGGTGAGCAGGGTCGCACCGAGGACCACGCCCACCAGTGTGCACGCGAGCACCAGTCCGGACCTCTTGAGCGGGAGCGTGGTCCGGTAGGCGTGGACCTTGAACACGTTGTTGCAGGCGAGCAGCAGCGCCGCGAGAGCCACCCCCTCCTTCGGTCCGATCGCCAGGACGAGGGTCGGTACGAGGACGAGGGAGCCGCCGAGGCCGACCGACGCAGACACGACGAACGCCGCGAAGATCGCCAACGCGAGGACGATGACCAGCTCTGTCTGCATCAGGTGGCTCCCAGGTCGAGAAGGAAACGAACTCCCTCGGTGAGCTCGATGTTGCGGGGCCGGCGCGGCGGGCCTCCGCCGGGGAAGGTCACCGTCGGGTTGCCCGCCGTGCTGTTGCTGCCGACGTTGGCTGCCGGGGTGGCCGCCGTGAGGGCAGCGACGCGCAGCCACGCGCGCCACAGCGGCAGCCAGCCCATCGCCTCGGCGATCTCGCGGCCGGCGGGCAGGTTCTGCGGGGTGTACGACGATGGCTGGGTGCGCAGCATCCGGTTCGCGGTGCCGTTCATCGGGTCGGCTGGGGCGGCGGTCGCGCCGTGCCCGGTCATCAGGGAGCGCCACTCATCGAGTCGTCGCTCGTCGAGGTTCCATCGTCGGAACACCTGCATCACCTCGCCGACCTCCGGAGCCGGGAGCTCCGGTGCCCGGGCATCACTCACGCGCACGTCCCCGAGGGTCGGTGCGCCCGCGATCAGCAACAGCGACGCGAGGTCAGCGGCATCGCGCATCCCTGTGCCGAGGTCGTCCACGACGGCGTCCGCCGGCACCAGGGCGTACGGGGTGACGGCGCCCGCCACTCTCCCTGCGGTCACCGACTGCTCGACCCGCGGGGACTGGCGCACGATCATCGCCTGGCCCTTGTGCCGGGGAACGCGGACGAACCCGGTACGCAGCGCCTGGGCCGCCTCGTGGGGTGCAGCGTCGCCCAGGTCCGAGAGTGCCTTCGGACGGGGCAGCGGCACCGACGGGATGTCTTCACCGATGAGCTCGGCCTTGAGGCCGGTCAGGTCGGCCTGGAGCTTGGCGACGACGGCGGTGGGGGTCGCGGCCCCCGCCGGCAGGTCGACGACCGTCTCAGTCGCCCCGTTGCGGAAGGTGAGGCCGCTCTCGCCGAGCTTCACGGTCAGGTCGCCGTCGCCCTCCCACCACATCTTCAGAAGGGGGCGTGCCCCGGCGGGGTAGCGCAGGTTGTCGGCGGTGACGGCGCCTCCGCTGGGAGCCCAGAGCTGGGCCGGCTCGAAGACCCGGGCAGCCGCGGTGGGGCTCAGCGGGTCGATCCCCGCGTGAGCCACCGACGAGAGCAGCGGGAGGTGGCTGGTGTCGCGCAGGAACCACGAGCGCCAGCCGCGGCCGTTGGCCAGCGCCGCCGCTGGGAAGCCCGCCGCGACCGCCGCCAGCACTCCGCTGATCAACGTGATCGACCAGAAGGTCGCCTCCTTGGCGCTGTCGGTCGGTGAGTCGCCGGTGATCAGCCGTGCCAGTCCCGCCAGACCGAGCGTGGTGAGTCCGCTGACCGCCGGGACGGTCTGCAGCCCGAAGACCTTGGCGTTTCCCGGGTGCCGGCCGGGGTCGAGAGCCGCCCGGAAGGTCGCGTAGGCGTCAGCTCCGGCCAGCGGCGGGAAGAGCAGACCCCACCGGATGCCCGCCCCCTGGCCCTCGTCGCCCGAGGTCGCGAGTGCGGTGGTCACCAGTCCGAGCCGGGCCAGGCCCATCAGCAGGGCGGTCACGAAGGCCTCGGTGTGCTCGTCGACCTTGCTCCACAGCATCATCGAGTAGACGAACGGAGCCAGTGACCCGAGGCCCATTGACATCGCCAGCGCCTCGAAGACCGCACGTTCGCCGACATCGCCGCCCTCGACGAAGGCCTTGGAGTGGGGGAGCAGGCGCGAGAACGCGAACGCGATCGACGGCATCACGAAGACCGGGGCGATCAGGCCGTACCAGGACCAGAATCCCCAGTTCTCGATGCGGGTGTCGTCGCGCATCAACGCGTAGCCGCGGCCGAGTCTGGCCGCGTTGAGCCGGTAGCCCGGGTCGAAGTCCTTCTCGAACGCACCGAACCCGTGCTCACGTGAGGCAGGCAGCGTGAAGGTGGCCTCGATGGCACCGGCGTAGTGCTCCCACACCGGGTTCGGCACCTGGCCCGGTTGAGGGAGCCAGGGGGCGATCGGTGCGTCCGGCCCGCCGAGGTAGAGACGGCGCAGATGGTGCTCGAGCGCTCGTGCTCCGCGTGAGCTGCCTGACGACGACCAGTCCGCGTTGGTCTCCTGGGCCAGCAGGTCAGCCAGCTGCGGTGAGAGAGCGACGCCCGCCGCCCCGCCCGCCAGCATGCCGCTCGCGAACGCGCGGACGGCGTCCCGGGTCGCACCACTCGTCGCGGGGATGCCGAGCTTGGCCATCCGGAGCGGCACCTCGGTTGCGCTGACCGCGACCATGCTCATGTGCTGGTCGCCGGTGCCCCGGTGCAGGGTCTGGGCCACCCAGGTGCCACCTGGGAGGAACGCCGAGGTGTAGCCCGGCAGCTCGAAGCCCAGCGACCCCAGCAGGGCGAAGGACCCGACGGCGTGTCCGGCGAGCGTGGGGTCGACGGCCGGCTTCGGGCCGGCCTCGAGACCGGCGCGTGCGGCCGTGGCCATCGCGAGCACACGTCGCTCGACCGGGTGCACGTTCGCGGTCGGTGTGGCGACCTTGGCTCCCAGGTCGGTGATCACCGAGCTGAGTCTGCGGTGGCCCAGCAACGTGGCCGCCATGGGGACCAGCAGGCCGCTGCCTCCGGCCGGCGCGGCACGCCGGGCTCCGGATGCCACGGTGACGAGCTTCATCGCCGAGTGGCGACACGCGGTGACCAGCGTCGTGGGGTCGGTCGTATCCGCCGGGGCGGCGGTGGGGAAGGGGTCGTCCGCGTGGTGCACGAGCGCCAGGAGCAGGTAGTCCTGCCCGAGCAGTGCCGCAGTCTCCGGTGGCAGCGACTCCGAGGAGAGCGGCAAGGTGACCACCGCGTGTCGACCCGTACGCAGGCCGTGCGCGGTCGTGGTGCCTGCGACCGCCCAGCCGTTCGCCTCGGTGAAGGCTCCACCACGGGCGAAGTCCTTGTACGACGGTGGCAGCTGTTGGCCCTTGGGACCCACCAACAGGCTGACCCGCACGTCGTCGGCGCTGGTGACGCCGCGGTTGCGTACGACGACGTGAACCCGCGTGATGGTCGGTGTGCCGGGAGCACTGGACAAGATCCGGCTGCCCGTCACCTGCTCGAGCAGCTCGACGACGTCGGGCATGCGCCCGGGAGGCAGGGTGTAGCGGCCGTTCTCATCCGGGGCCTCCACGTAGATGTCCGGGCTCTCCTCGAACGTCGTGCTGTGTCCCAGGGCACTCGGGGTAGCCACGCCGGATCGCGCATCACGACGTCGCTGGTCGAGAGGATTGGCACGCAGAACGAGCTCGACGCCTCGTTGGACCTTGTCCAGCGGGATCTCGAAGACACCTCGGCCATGGGTCGTCGCGCGCAGCACCCGGACCGCGGGCAAGATGTCGAGGTCGAGCACGGAGGCGTCGGGAAGATTGTGGGAGAACACCTCCCAGGTGTCACCGCTGTTGATGGATCGCCACACGCCGATGTCGGCGCCGGCGTAGAGGTGCGCCGGATGCGCTGGGTCGACCACGATCGCGTTGTGCTGGGCGTCCAGCAGGCGGCCGGCCACGCCCGAGCTCGGCACCGCTCCGGCTGGGATCGTCCAGGCACCACCGGTGAACCGCCGAACCCGGGGACCACCTCCGGGTGGCCCGCCGAGCGTGATGTAGATCGACATTCCCGTGGCGTCAGTCGGGTCGATCGCGATCGCGGTCACCGGACGGGCCTCGCCGGGTGCAGGAACGACGGTGTCGATGCGACTCCAGCTGCCGGCGACCAGGGGGTTGGCTCCGACCCGGTCGTAGTGAGCGACGTGGCCGTCGGCCCAACCTGCCCAGAGCCGGGTGGGTGAGGCGAACGCGAGTGCGGTCACGTTCGCTCCTCCCATCGGACCACGTGCGTTCAACCTGACCCAGCCGCCGCCGAAGGTCGCCGACACATAGGGTCGTTCGGCACCGAGCGCGACCAGGTTCGCGTCGGCCGCCGTGGCGCTGGGAGGGGTACCCACCATCGGCGGGTAGAACAGGCTCGTCTCCGACGCGGCGAGGGCGACGCTGACGCCGGTGTTGAGATAGCGGGCACCATCGATCGGCAGGCGCCGAACAGATGTGTTGAAGACGACGTTGAGCACCCGGTTCGGGTTCGCCCAGTGGACGATCGAGGCGCCGCCGTCGCCGGGCTGTTGGTGGTCCCATGCCTCGTGGCCGTCGTACCTGAGTCCGCCGCAGTCCTGGGCGCCACAGAACGCGTAGGCCTCCTCGGTCGGGTGGTGGCCCAGCCCCATCAGGCTGAGGTTCGAGAGTCCCGTGTTGCGGGCGGCGAAGACCCGATCCCCGGAGAGGCGGGCGTCGTTGCTGACGAACACCCCGCCGTCGCAGCCGACCCACAGCTCGCGCGACGACCCCGGACGGAAGAGCAGTGCATGGATGTCGGCATGGACCGAACCTCCGATCCGGGTGCTGGTCGCGGTGTAGTTGGCTCCCACCCGCCTGACCTGGCAGCGGTAGAGCGCGGCCGAGTGCTCCCCGGCGATCGGCTCGGTCGAACCTCCCACGTAGACGAAGTTGGGGTCGGTCGGGTCGACCGCGACGGCCTGGTCGTACCAGCCCTGGTTGCCGAGGAGGGTCCCCGGGACTCCTCCCACTCGCCGCCAGGTGGCGGCTCCGTCGTCCAAGCGGTACACCCCGTGCAGAGCCCGGGTCACGTTGTCCGCGGCCATCGCGTAGACGACCGGCGGGTCACTTGCCGAACAGGCGAGGGTGGTCCTCACGATGGCCGGAGCGGGAAGCGAGGGGAGCGTCGTCCACGTGTTCACCGCCGTCGAGGAGAAGATCCGGCCACCCGCGGTGGTCACGAAGAAGATGGTCGCTCCGCCGCGGGTGCCGACGGCCAGACCCGAGATCACCGATCCTGCCCCCGCGGGTGCGGGCAGTGACTCACGGACCCAGGTGTCGGTGGCGGGGCCGCGACGGTAGACCCCCCGAGACGTCGCGGCCAGCACCTGGGTGGAGTCCGTCGGATCGACGGCCATCGCGTAGACCGATCGTCCGGTCAGGTCCGGGTTGCTGTTCTCCTGGTGCCAGGTCGTCCCACCGTCGTCGGACCGGAGCATGCCGACGCCGAAGAACGTCGGAGAGGCTGGACTGAGGGGGTGTCCCTCGCCCGTGCCGACGTAGAGGATGTCGCTGCCCACGCCACCGCGGTCGACCAGGGCGATGGCCCCGTGAGCGAGGGAGTCCACGCTCTGCCGCTCCGGGTCCAGGTCGAACTCGTCGGACATCGCCTGCCAGGTCCGGCCCGCGTCGGCGCTGCGCCAGACGCCACCGTTCGAGGTGGCCGCATAGACGCGCTGCCCGTCGTCGGAGACCACCAGGTCGGGGACCCGCCCGGCCACCACGGGCGTCCCGGCACCTTGTCCGTTCCGGACGGCGAAGGGGCCGATCGCCTCCCAGTTGGGGCCCGGCGGCGGAGCCGGACCCAGGCCCGCCGGCCCGTCCCGTCGCGGCGTCTGCTCCACCTTGCGTCCCCGGAACTCACGCAGGATCCGCTTGTGGTGCTCGGCCGGGCTCTCGCCGAGCAGTCCCGCGGGAGAGCCGGCCAGCCGCTGCCGGACGTAGTACTCCCGGCGGAGCCAGGCCTTCCCCGTGCCGGCCATCAGAGGCTCACCCCCACGTCGACCGCGGCGGTGATGGTGCTGGAGCTGACCTCGGAGGGCAACGCCCCCTGCAGTTCCTGCAGCGCGTCACCCGTGCGGTCGAACCCGTCGTCCAGCTGTGCGGCGATGCCGTCGAGCGCGTCGAGCACCGGGCGCAGCAACGAGACCACGTCC
Organism: uncultured Actinomycetota bacterium; assembly: GCA_963812235.1. GTDB lineage: Bacteria > Actinomycetota > Actinomycetes > Propionibacteriales > Nocardioidaceae > Marmoricola. The sequence continues at coordinate 138,798 of CAWEUP010000020.1, forward strand.
AGCCCTCCGGCGAGTCGGAGGAGGTCCTGGTGAAGCGAGACGACGGGTGCGAAGACGACGGTCGGCCGGGCAGACTCGAACACCTCGTCGGCCACCTCCAGGGCGGCGTCGATCACGGCGCGCACGGGTGCCAACGGGTCGAACTCGGCGAGGCGGGCGATCACCGCGTCGGCTGCGCCGATCACGCCGCCCAGCAGTACGTCGGGGGCGAGCCCGGCCACCTCGTCGTGCACCTGCGTGTGCAGGGCGGTGAGCTCCTCGACGATGGGGCCGAGGTCGACCAGCTCCAGGATCCCGGTGAGAGCGCCGATCGCGTCGAGTCCGGACGTCACGACCAGGTCGACCACTTCGAGCACCTTGCCTTGCGCCGCCTCGACCAGGCCTGCCAGTGCTGCGGGCAGCGGGCCGCTGACCCCGGTGGCGAGCAGTTCCGAGACCACGACACGCAGCGGGCGACCGGCGGGCTCGAGCCCCACGGCGGACAGGATCGCGCCGAGCTTCGCTGGGAACGCGCCCAGGGGCATGATCGCGACGTGCAGGTGGGCCGCGGCCTCGGTGACCTCGCTCCGGCCCGAGGCCGAGAGGGTGGAGAGCAGGGCGGCGTCGGCCTCCAGAGCGACCTGGTAGCGCCGGCGGTTCTCGATGAGCGGCGCCAGCACGTCGTCCGGGCGCAGCGCGGCGAGCATCGGCTCCACCGTCGTACGAAGCAGGCTGTCGGCCGGGTGCGTCGAGAGGGCCGTGAGCAGGGCCCGGTGAAGTGCGCCGCACGACGCCGCGAGCGGGGCCGGATCGAGCAGCCCGACCGTCTCCTTGACCTCGGAGAGCCGGCTGGTCGCCGCCTGCAGTCGCGTCCGGACGACCTCGCCGCCGACGGCGTCGCCCCGGACCCACTCGATGACGTCGCGCATGGCGGGCTCGTCGGCACGGAATCCGCTGGCTTCGGCCAGGGAGACGAGCATCGATCCGAAGGCGCCACCTGGAGGTCCATCCGGAAGCGTCGCCAGCGCAGCGGCCGCGCGCCCGTCCAAGACCGCGACCAACTCCTGTGGGTCGAGCCGGTCGATCAGGTCGGCTGACCTGGCACGCAACGAGCGGAGGGACTCCTCGGCTTCGTCCAGGTGGAGCACCGAGGTGACTGCCTCGCGAGCCTGGTCCACCTCCTCGCGCACCGGCGCCAGCAGGGTCGCGGGATCGAGGGAGGCGAGGGCGTCGAGGATCGGCTGGAAGACACCACGCAGCGGGGCGACCACCTCCTCCTCCAGGTCCAGACCCGCGAGCAACCCGCGGACCTCGCCGAGCGCGGCCTCCACCGGGGCGAGCAGAGCGGTGGGGTCGATCTCGTCCAGGACCTCTCGCAGGTCCCCCAACGCGGTCGTCTCGAAGGTCACCAGGTGGGGCTGTGGATCGAGCGAGGCGAGGAAGTCCACGACTGCTCGATAAGCGCTCTCGATCTCCTCGAGCGCCTCCGCGCGGAACTCGCCGCGGATCTGGGCCAGCTCGGCGCGCAGCACGTCCTCGACCTCCTGGAGGTCGAGCTGCTTGATCGGACGGCAGGCCTCGACTATCTCCTGCTGGATGTCGGTGGGCAACAGCCCGAAGGGGACCTGCTCGATGATGTCGGCAGCGGTGCTGATGACCTCGATCGCGGTGTCGAAGTACGGCGTGAGCTGGGCCGCCGACAACGCCGAGGCGATCGCACGAAGTCCCTCGGTGAGGCGCTCGGCGATGGTCTGCAGGTCGAGCCCATCGAGCGCTCGCTCCGCCCTCAGGAAGCCGTCGTTGACGGCCGTGGCAGCGTCTCCGATCAGCTCACCTACGGTCCGCAGCGCGGTCTCGAGGGTGCCCGCCAACTCCTCCAGCGTGGCCTGGGCGGTGGAGATCTGCGCCTCCACGGTGTCGAGGACCTCGACCACAGGCTGCAACAGCTCGTCGACGGCGGCGACGACCTGGGTCAGGTCCACCTCGGCGACCAGGCCGCGCAGTCCACCGAGGGCGCCGGTGACCTCGCTGCCGACGCTCGACAGTGCCTGCTGCACCTGCAGCACGGGCGCCAGCAGGGCCGCCGAGAGGTCGCTGACGGGGGCCAGGGTGGCAGCTGGGTCCCACGTCGCCACGAGGGCCGTGGCCTCGCTGGTGAAGGTCACTGCCGCCGCCTCGAAGCCACCCACGAAGGTCGCTGGACCGGGCACCGGCAGGTCCAGCAGCGGTGCGGCCGCCCGGCGTAGGTCGCTGGTCAGGGAGGCGACCGAGCTGAGGTCCACGCCGGACAGCGCCAACCGGGCGAACTCCATCGCCGCCGCGTTGCCGGCGACGTCGAGACCGAGGAGGGTGGCCTCGCCGTACCCCATGCCGGTCGCCCACTGGTCCGCAAGCGCACCAGCGGCCGAGAGGAAGCCGGTGACCCTGGCGGCGATCTCCTCGGCAGCGACGGCGTCGGTCGGGTCCGCAGCCCGGACCGTCGCGACCAGGCCCACGTCACCGGCCAGCTCGGCGAGGGCCGACCCCGCTGAGGTCGACGCCTCCGGGTCGAGCAGATGGAACAGTCGCTCGGCGTGCTCTTCGACCTGGCGGCTGGCCGCCGCCATCGCGGTGAGGCCGGCGAGCACCCGGACGAGATCGACCAAGCCGCCCAGGCTTCCGCTCGCCCTGCCCAGCGTGGCAGACCACTGCAGGCCTGGAACCAGTCCGAGCAGGTCGGCGAGCGGACCGGTCTCGATCACCGAGCGGACCGTGTCGACCCGGAGGTCGAGGCCGTCGATCCCGATCAGGTCGGGCACCTCGATCTCCGGCACGAGCGCGCCCAGCGAACCGACTCTGCCGGTGAGGGCGGTCAGCGAGTCCGGCAGCGTGACGGTGGGCAGGCCGCCTTCGATCCTTCCGCCGGTATCGGCCAGCGTGCCCTGGACGATGACCCGGAGGCTGTCCAGGTCGATGCCGGCGACCCCTCCCACGGCACCGATGACTCCGGAGGCGTCGAACCGTACGTCGCCCAGGTCGACGCCGACCACCTCATCGGCCAGCCGGGCGAAGAGATCCGTCAGGTCGAGGGAGGCCTCCCCGCCCAGGCGCTCGTGGAGTGCGGTCACCTGCTCACCTGGTCTCGATCACCAGCGCGAGGCGGAGCAGACCTCCCGGCGCGAGCGCCTCGGTGATCCCGGTCAGCATCGGGCCGAGCGAGCTGGAGAACGGGAATCCTCTGTCGTCGAGCAGGTAGTCGCACACGACGTCCACGAGCAGCACCCCGCCGACCTCCATCAGCTCCTGGAAGCCCGGCTGGGCGACGTCGATCCCGAGGTTGAGGATGGTCGCCTGGGGCTTGACGCTCCGGATCAGAGCGCGGACCGGGAACTGCGGGTGGTGGGGTGCGGAGAAGACCTGCACGGCGGCCCGCTCGAACGGTACGAAGCGATCGCGCATCATCGACGTGGAGAAGGCCAGGCGCATGCGGCCGACGATGGCCACTGCGTCCTGGGCGGAGACCGGGGTGGCCAGGTCCCAGTTGATCTCCTTGAGGAAGCCGAGGTCCAAGGCGGCCCCCGGAGGGCCCTGCGCGCCGTCGGCGCCTTGGGGCCCGGGCACGCCTTGTGCACCCTGTGCACCCTGTGCACCCTGTGCACCCTGTTCGCCCGGTGGGCCGGCGTCGCCCTGGGGTCCGGGGTCGCCCTGGGGGGGTCGCCCTGGGCCGGGGTCGCCCGCTGGGCCGGCGTCGCCCTGGGGTCCGGGGTCGCCCGCTGGGCCGGCGTCGCCCTGGGGTCCGGGGTCGCCCGCTGGGCCGGCGTCGCCCTGGGGTCCGGGGTCGCCTGGAGGGCCGGGGTCGCCCGCTGGGCCGGGGTCGCCCTGGGGTCCGGGACTTCCCGCGGGGCCGATGACGCCGACCGGGCCTTCAGGACCGGGAGGCCCCGGGTCACCGTCCGCGCCGGCGGTGCCCGGTGGGCCCTGCAGCCCCTGCGGTCCAGTCTCGCCGGCTGCTCCGGGCGGACCCGCAGGACCGGTGTCGCCCGCAGGCCCGGCAAGGCCGGCCGGACCCACCTGGCCGACCTCACCGGCGGGTCCGGCAGGTCCAGCAGGTCCGGCGGGGCCGGGAGGGCCGGCGGTGGCAGCCAGGTCGAGGGGAGCCCCGTCGTACCTCCACAACCCCGTGTCGTCCTGCTGCCACTCGCCGCTGTGGCGGTGGCCGGCGCTGGCCACGAACTTGGCGGCGTCCTGCTCGGCAGTGACCGTGCCGGCGCTGCGTCGGACGACGCCGACGATCACCGTGTCGACGTCCTGCGAAACGTCAGCGGCGGTGATCACCTCGGTGGCCGAGAAGACGATCGTGGGCTGGTCGCCGATCGTGGTCGCCTCGTCGGCCAGCCCCACGGCACGCACGGCGACCTTGAACTCGCCGTCGCCGCCGGGGAGGGCGAGCACGATGGCCTCGTCGCGTCGTACGGCGAGTCCGCCGGGGGTGAACGCGACGCCTGGTGAGAGCGTGACCGTCGAGTCCACCACGTCGAGGTGGAAGCCGAGTCCCACGCGGCCCAGGCCGACGACCTGACGCAGGTCGTCGAGCGCTGCGCTCGCGACGGACTGCGCATGGTTGAGATGAGTAGGTGTGACGCGGAGCCCGTCGACGAAGCGGGTGCCGGGAGCCAGGGTCATGACGAGGGTCCCTTCAGGTAGGCGACGTTCACGTCGGCGAGGGTGACCGTCCCGGGAGCCGCGATCCGCAGGGACAGGGGGATCTCGCCCGATGCTGGGGCGACGCCGGTGCCGAGGCCCAGCACGACTGCCACGTCCTCGTCGGTCGGATCGGCCGGGGCGCTCGTCGTGTCGACCGTCAGCGAGACCGCAGGCCTGAGCTCCTTGCGCCCGGGCAGCCCCACCACCCGGAGCGCGGCGTACGCCGTCGACCGGGGGTCGGCGGCCGGTCCGAGGAGGGTCAGCGGCCGGGTCCCGCCACCGGGAAGTCGGCGCAGGATCCGGGCACCGGGGGCGGATGCGGACGCGGCGTGGGTGAGCCCGCACGTCACTGAGCCGTACGTCGAGACCAGCTCCATCCAGAGCGCGACCGGAGCTTGGGTCGGGGATCCCGAGGGCACGGACAAGGGCACCGGCGATGCCGAGGAGATCGTGACCCAGTCAGCGGTACCTGCCGGGATCGAGAGTGGCGCGACCTCCCCTCCGGGGAGCGGGTCGCCTGGCAGGCCCGACTGGTCCACGCCGAGCAGGCGACCGGCGATCTCTCCGCCGTCCGGCGAGGTGAGCCGCAACCGGATTCCCTGCAGCTCACCGAACGGTTCCGCCAGCACGGCAGGGACGCCGAAGAGCACCGTGCGACCGCCGCTGAGGACGAGCTCGGCGGCCGCATCCACCGGTGGTCCGTCGACCGGTTCGACACGCTCGGGCCCGAAGGAGCCTCGCAGCATCATGGAAACCTCGCGGATCCGGTCGCCTGCCGCGAAAGGTCTCCCCAGTGCGACCTGATGCACCCCCTCCGCAAGGGCATCGATGGTGTGGCTGGACGCGTTCGTGCCGAACGTCACCCGGTGCTCGTGCAGCATCGAGATCGTCGGCTTCAGTGACAGGGCGCCCGGGGAGGCGGCACGCAGCGTGACCGTCACCCGGCGCTCACCCTCCGAAGGCTCGACCCGGGAGAGCGACTCCCTGATCGCCTCGGTGCGGTCGACGGCGTACGTCGTCGTGGCCGCCAGGTCGCTCGAGAGCCCCGTCGTCCCACCCTGACGCTCGAACCACACCGTCCTGCCGTCGACCAGCAGCTCGAGCGAGGAGGGCGTCGCGGGAAGCATCACGGCGCCGTGATCGACCACCTGGTCGACGAGGTCGCCCTTGCTCGCCGAGGTGACGAGGAGCCGTTCGGTCAGTACGTCGGGGAAGGAGCCCTGCGTCACGGTGAGCTCGCGGCGCGCCCACTCGGCACCGGTCCAGTGGTGCACGTTCGTGACGCTCATCGAGCCCCCCTCGAGCGAGAACCCGCTGACGGTGACCATCCTTCCGAAGTCGACGACACATCCCGACTGGCTCGGCGTGGGAGCGGGCGCCTCTCTGATCAGGGCGACCGAGGAAGCCCGGGTGGCCCCGTTGGCAGAGGCACCGATCGCGAAGGTCGCACTGTCGAGGCGTGCGTCCGCGTCGAGGGCCACCACTTGCGAGATCTCGATGCCGGCCGCGCCGGCCAGGCGGTAGACCACCTTGGACTGCTTGGCCTTGTCGCCGGCGACGACCCGGACGCCCGTGCTGGTCCGACTGACCTCGGCCCTCTCCTTGACCGCCATCGCTCACGCCCCGAAGGTCTTGAGCACTCGGAGGGTCTCGACGGCGGCGTTGATGTCCCTTCCGGGCTCATCGGTGATCTCGGCCCCCTGGATGTTCGCGAAGATCTCCTTGACGGCCTCGATGTCCGCCACGGAGAGCTGTCCCTCGGAGGCGTGCGTGACGATGCGGTTGACCTGCGGGTTGCTCGCGACGATCTCCGTGAAGGCGATGCCGATCAACCGGTCCCTGAGGTCACGGTGCACCCCGGTGATCACCCCGATGGGCAGATCGAAGGGCAGTGCCATCACCAGATCGACGGTGGTTCCGACGGGGATGGGCGTGCCGGGACTCACGCTCTGGGAGACCACTTTCACCCGTAGCTGGGGCCGGTCGAGGATGTGCTCCCTGAGCACCTCCTGGTTGACCCTCAGCACCCCGATGGGGACTCCGTCGCGCTCGATCTGGCTCTCGATCCTGCGCGATCCGACGTCGACGAACACGGGGAGCGAGGACGAGGCCCGGGCTGACAGCAGGTTGGCGCCGCGCAGGGTCTCCGTCGCTCTCGCCTCGGCAGCCCTCAACGTGGCGGCATTGAATTCGAAAGGCATGGCTCCCTCTCCTCGCTCACTTGCGGACACTGGAATCGCCGAGCACCAGGCCGAGGCGCTCCAGGACCTGTTGGGCCTCGGTCAGGGACAGGCCGATCAGGCTCGGCATGGTGACGACCGGCTCACGCCGCAGCGCGGAGGCGACCACGAGACGCACGCGCCCGGTCCCCACGGGTACGACGGCACCGGCCGAGGGAAGTTGCAGGAGCACGGGCGCGTCGACGTACTCCGGAGGCAGCGACGTGCGCGACACCTCCCGTCCGGTCGTGTCGATCAGGGCGTCGGCCTCGATGCCGAGTGACCGGAGCTGGTCGAGCACCCCACGGGTGGGCTCACCGAAGAAGTCCGGCAGGACGACCCCGTCGACCACGAGCGGCACCACCAACGGGTCGCTGACAGGCATCGTCACCTCGCGGATCTGGGTGGCGTGACCCCGTGCGCTGACGTGCAGCCGCCACGGGCCGTCGGTCAGGCCCACCAACAGGTGCCGGGTCCGACTGCCGAACGGGGGGAGGCCCTGGGTGGCGCGCCCCTCGCCGAGCGGTTCGGCGATCACCGTGACCTCCGCCGCGGGTGGGCCGGTGACCTCGACCTGCAGCGTCTGGCCGCCGAGAGCGATCACGGCGTCGTACAGGGCGGACAGCCCGGTCACCGTGGCGTTCCACCCCTGGGCGGTGACGGGGTCGCCCGGGTTCACCGAGGTGAGGGTCGGTTTCGTCAGTGGCATCGTGCGTCCTCCTCTAGTCAGCGTGGTCCGGGTTGGGGAGTACCGTCCGGCCAGAGCTCAGTGCCTGCCAGTACGGTGCCCAGCGCCTCGTCGGTTTCGTTGCGGACCACACCCGTGCCGAGCGTCCAGCGCGGGTCGGCGTACTCCACCCGGACGTCGACCCCGGCCGCCCGGTGCCGGTCGAGCAGTCGCCGCAAGGGTTCTCGGATCCTGCTGCCGGACTCGTCGTCGGCGCGCTGGAGTCGATGGGGGAGCAGCACGCGAACGGCGAACGGTTCACGCTCCTCCCACTCGAACCCGATCTCCATGGATGCCGTGCCGGCGCTGGTGCCCTCGAGCGTGTCGTCCTCGGCGAAGACGGTGTCGTCGAAGCGGGCGTGCTTGTGACGTGGCGCATCCACTCCGGGGACGGCCGTGCTGGTGTGCGCGACCCGAGCGAAGGCGACCCACCGGCTCTCGCCCAGCGGGAGCTGCAGCGGGCCGACCCTCGCAGCTCCGTGGGGGAAGCCGGCGGTCGGACCGAGCGCGTCGGTGAGAGGCGCTGTCGTGACGAAGGTGGCCCAGCGCTCGCGCCCGGCCCCGGGGTCGGCCACGCGAGCGGCGTCCGCGAAGACGAAGTCGCGGTGGGGCCGGGTAGCTGAGCTGGAGGCGAAGACTCCGCCTGTGAACGACCAGGTCGAACCGGTCACGTCCGTGCCGTCGAGGGTGGCGCGGCCGGACGCCTCGAACCTCAGCTCGGAGCCGTCCGGCACACCGCCTTCGTAGGCCAGGCCGCGGCCCGCGAACGTCTCCACCACCATCGGTCGCACCGTCCGCTGACCGGTCCCGATCACCCGCACGGTCACATCCACGTCCTGCAGTCCGCCCCGGATCACCTGGAAGAGCTGCGCGTGCTTCTTCGGGGCAGGATCGAGGTCGGCCTTGTGGAAGGGGTTCTCCTCCAGGGCCAGCAGGTCCGGTTCTGGATCTGCTCCGGCCACCGCGATGCGGATCTGCTCCGAGCAGGTCGCGAGGTGCCACCAACGCTCCTCGGTGGGGGTGATCTCGTCGACCCGGAAGCCGACATAGGCCGCGGCCGCGTTGAGCAGCGCGGCCGCGGTGGCGTTGCCGATCACGTGCGCGCCGATGACACCGACGACGACGCCGCGCCTCAGCCCCAGCGACTCCCGGTGCCGTCCCGGCCCTCTGAGCAGGCCGGGCAGGGCGGTCGCCTCGATGGCGGTCAGCTGCGACTCGGTGAGACCGAGGTGGTCGGCAAGGAGCTCGAGGTCGACCGGGTCCGCCTGCGCTGCCTCGGCCAGGGCCGCGAGCCGGGCCGCGATGATCGCCCACATCCGTTCGTGCAGCCCGTGTATGCCGCCGAGCGCCAGCAGGTCAGCCAGCGTCGGGGCCTCGGAGAGCCGGTGCGAGCGGCGTACCTCGCCCACTTGCCGGGTGAGCACCTCGACCGGGTCGACGAGTCCACCGACGACGTGCTCGAACCGCTTCTCCGGGTCGGTCGTGGCCAGGTGCAACGGGAACCGGTCCAGTACGGCGAGGGCGCGCGCGCTCATGTCATCGTCTCCTGCCCACTGACCCTCACCGAGCGGACCCACACGATCTGACCCGAGTCGAGGGTCAGCTCGACGTCCTTCCTGTGGACGAGGAGGCCCTCGTCCATGAGCTCGATGTCGTAGCGCACCTGCTCGACGGTGTACTGGTCGTTCGAGGGCAGGGCACCCATCAGCACGGACGGGTCGAGCTTGACCGGGGCGACGAGGAAGAACTGCACCAGCCGTTGCTCGATGTCCTCCTTGATCGCAGTCAGTGCTGCCGTCGTCTCCAGGCCGGCGGTGAGCACGCCGCGCTCGACCGTGGCCGTCACGTCGAGCACCACCCGGTCCCCGCGGATCTCGACGGACAGGTCGCCGGGTGCGAGCTTGCGGGCGCCGACCCTGCTCCGGGCGGAGGTTGTAGCGCCGCAACGGCTTCTGCTCGGGCGTGGTCGGCACGCCGATCTCGAGCACCGCGTCCAGGACGCCGTGGACGGCCATCACGGCCGAGACCAGCCGGTTGTACACGACTGGCTCCCCGGCGCCGATCTCGTCGATCGCCCCGACGAGCGCGGCCTCGACGACCTCAGCCAAGCGGGTCTTCTGGGTCTCGTTGAGCTGGACGTCCGCAGGCGTCACCACCACCCGAGCGAGCAGTGGCGCGAAGACGTCGTCGAGGGCCGGCGCCGGCGTGTCAGGCGGTCCGTCGCCACCGCCTCCGGTGTCCTGGGACGTGGTGGGGATCGGCGTGGTGGGGGCGGGGAGGTTGTGCTCGATGCGGATTCCCGCCGGGCGGTGATCCTCGAGCAGCCGGCTGGCCAGGATCGCCGTCTCCTCGGTGATCGCGGCGGCGACCTTGACCCTGACAAGCCCCGGTGAGGTGAGGTGGTCCTCCTGCACCAGCACGTCCTGCTCGCGGATGCCCTCGAGTGAGGCGAGCGCACCCCTGATCGCCCCGACGGTGGATCGACCTGACGACTCCAGGGCGCGGCTCACCCGCGACCGCAGCTCGTCATCCGGCTCGGCGCCACCACGGAAGGCCAGGCCGGCAGGGTTGAGCACCTCCTCGATCCCGAAGATCGCCCGGTGGATCACGGTGAGGGTCCGCTCGGCGGCCACTCCGTCCGGACCTGGCTGCTGGGCCCGGACAGGTGCGGCGACCGAGAACGAGCCCCGGCGCAGGGTCACCGCCTCGGTCGTCTCCACGGTGATCTGCGGGGGCCTCGCGGTGGAGACCAGGGTGCCCGCGGGCACGGTGATGTCAGCGGGTGCCGGGGTCGGCCTGCGGAGGACGACCTCGCCACGGGCGTGGGTGGCGCCGCGACGGCTCACGCCGACCAGAGCCGCGACCTGGTCCAGGTCCCGGCCGGTGGCGGTCTCCACGAAGGCTGCGTCATAGACCAGGTCGAGCTGTTGGGAGAGCACCGCGAACTCGCGCGCGAAGGACTCGGCCAAGGTGCGCAGAACGCTGCCAGGGTTGCGGTCGTTGAGGAGAGGGCGTGTGTCGCCGGGCAGCTTGTCGAAGCCGACCCAGACGACGGTCCCCGGGTCCGGGAGCACGGCACCCGGCGGGTTGAACTCCTGGCCGGGAGCCGCCCACTCGACGTGTCCTTCGCTTGTCGTGCGGAAGTCCCGGCCGCGGACGAACTCGGTGAACTCCTGGTCGACCAAGCCATGGGCTCGCACGCTCGCTACGCGCACGCGGGGCTCCTCGAGGCGGAAGGGGAGCTCCTCCTCGACGTACCTGAAGGGCAGCCGACTGACTCCGCCGGTGAGGTTGGCGAGGAGGTCCTCGACGAAAGTTCCGTAGGGCTCTGCGGCGAAGCTCATGCCGCACCTCCGAGCTCGAACGGGACGACCAGGTTGAGGGGCTCGGCGTCCTCGAGCAGCAGCAGCGAGAGCTCGACACGGACGACGTCGCGCTCACGTGTGTGCACGTTGCAGGTGAGCACCTTGGCGACGCGCGGCTCCTGCCGCAGCGCCTCGAGCACGTAGAGCTTGACCAGGTTGCGGGTGCGCTCGGTGTTGGGCTCCCCGATCAGCTCGTGGTGCCGGCTGCCGTAGTCCGGGTGGCCGAGTGGTGCGAGCTCCCCGCGACGGGTCATCAGCCGGTTGACGAGGAACTGCACGGCCTGCGGCACCTCGGAGGCCACGGCCAGGTCCAGCACCACACCTGGTGGGCCGGGGGTGCGCTCGATGGCGAGGTCGCTGTCGGTGAACGCACCCGAGGGACCCGACCAGGTGAGCAGCAGGTCGCGCCCGAGCCGGCGGTTCAGCTCGGTGAGACCGGAGAAGGTGCGTCGGCTCATGGCGACGTCCCGTCCGTGACGTACGGCGCAGCCGGGGGCCCCAGGATCATCAGCGTGCCTGGGCCTGAGGGGATCATGTCGCCCATCCGGACCAGCGCGTTGCCGTCGACCCGCACCCCGGTCGACGCGCCCGCCGTACCGATGGGCAGCAGGTAGGGGACGCCGCTGACCGTGTTGATCATCTGGCACATCGACCCGACGACCGCCAGCGGTTGGCCGCCGGCAGTCAGCGTGGTCTGGGTGACCACGGAGACCATGCCCGAGTCGGGCGGCCCCGAGGCGCCCGGCGTGAGCAAGACAGCGCAGCCGATCGAGACGGGAGGTCCGGACATGACCTCACCCGGCCTTGAAACTGGTGAGGCCGGCGATGCTCGTCATCGCACCCTTGAGGTCAGCGTTGCCGGAGGCCTCGAGCTTGAGGTTGGCGGCAGCCTTGATCTCGAGGTTCGCCTTGGACTCGATCGTCATGTTGCCACCCGAGATGATGGACACCTCGCCGGACGCCTCGAGGGTGATCGCGCCGCCGGACTCCACGACGATGGTGGTGCCGCCCATGTCGACCGTGACCTCGTCGTCGCGCACGGTGAGCGTGTTGCCGTTCGGCAGCCTCATCTCCAGGCGCCGGGCGGACCCGCCCTCGTCAGGGACCTCGTAGACGACCTCGTCGATCTTCGCGTCCGGGGACGGCATGGCTGCCGCGTGGATGGTGCCGAGAAGGACCGGACCGTTCACGTCACCGTCCAGGAAGCCGAGCACCACGAGATCGCCCTTGCGCGGCAGGGCGGAGAGTCCGATCCGGCCCACCGCGACTGGCACCTGCTGCAACACCAGCTCGGAGCCGTGCAGGCGTACGTCGCAACCGAGGTGGTGTTCGCCGTTGCCGCCCTCGTTGCTGAGGCTCCTCGTGACCACTCCGAGCGCCAGCGAGCGGTGGTCGGCCAGCTCGCGCCTGGCGACCTCGCTCATCACGCCCACGAAGTTCGTCATCACCGGTCCGCCTCGAGCAGGAGCTCACACCGGTAGCCGGACTCGGCGTCCAGCACGTGCCGTACTCGCAGCACCCGGTGGTCCTCGCCGCGGGCCTTGAGCGTCCCACCCGCGCGCAGATCGGCTCTTCCGGGACAGCTGAGGACCGCGGTGCGGCTGTGTCGTCGTGCAGCTGCCTGTGCCGCAGCGGTGGCCCCCTCGGCAGCCTCCCGGCTGCGCATCATCGGGTCCACGTAGGCCGGCGGTGCGGAGCCGTCGTCCGGCTCGGCCAGCAGGAGACCGGCCTTGGAGCCGACGGGGGAGAGCGCCGCCACCGCCGCACCCGGCAGGCGTGTCCCGGACCGGAAGGCGATCAGGTCGGCGCCCTCGCGCAGCTCGCCGGTCTCGGTGAGCCCCAGGGCTGCTGCCGACGAGGCGACGGCGCCGAGGAGGCCACCTCCGGCGGCGCCCGGGATCGGCGTGAACGACACCCTGCCGTCCGCGCCGGTGGTGACCTGGGAGCCGGTACGACGAGCGAGTGCGTGCAGCTGACGCCAGACCGACCGCCGCGGGTCCGAGTGCAGGACGGGCAGTCTCAGCCTGCAGTCCACGTCGCCCGACTCGACATCGCCCTCGGCCAGCAGGTCCGAGACGACGTCGCCGACGGACTGGTCGAGATAGGCGCGACCGACGTAGGTCGACGCCAGTCGGCGGCTGGCGGCGTACCCGGTGACCAGGCCACCCCACCCCGTCCGGTCCGAGCCGCAGACCTCGACGGTCAACACGTCCTCGCTGGTGTCGCCGTGGCCGAGACCGACCGTCAGCTTCGCACCGGGCTCGGCACCGGCGAGGGCGGAGCCGTGCCAGACGGTCAGCTCTGCCCGGTCGTGGGCCTCGTCGACGGAGAGGTCGACGACCACACGTCGGACCCCGGCCTGAGCCGCGGTCAGCGCGCCACTGCCTCCGATGCCTGCCAGGCTCGGCGCGCCGCTCCCTTCGAGGAGCAGCGACGCGGTCGGGCGAGGCAGCGTCATCGGTCGACTCCGGTCAGGCCGTGCTGCTCTGCCTCACGTCGCAGCATCTCCTCGACGACACGCTCGACCTGCTCGACCTGCTCGACGGCGAGTTGATCGTCGAACCCTGCCGGGCGGTCGAAGGTGAGCGGCGGGGTCGAAGGTCGACCGTTGTCGGGCGAACCTGACGCTGACGCTGACGCTGCCGTCCCGGTGCCGGAGTCTGACACCTGCTGCCAGCGGGTGACGAGCTCGCCGAGAGCGCCGACAGCGGCGGGCTCGGGCGCGAGGCGTGGAGCGGAGGGTGGGCGTGGTCCCGACTCGTGGTGCGAGTCGGTCTCGCTCGGCACGCGCGGCTGCTCGTCGGGTGTGACGGACGAGGAGGGCTGGGCAAGAACGGTGCGCAGACCCGCAGCAGCGGCGAGGTCGGCGGTCGTCAGGGCGGGCGGCGTCGGGGAGGACACCGGACCGTCGGCGGTGGTCGGCGGCCGCGCCGTGACCTGGTCGAGCACCCCTGCGATGGCTGCGGCCACCCTGGCCGATGCTGCGCCGGTCACCGGGTCGTCTGAATGCACGCCGAGGCTGTGATCGCCGACCTCGACCCCGTGCCGACCGGCGATCGCGTCGCCCGACGACGCCGTACCCGACTTCCTCGATCCCACCCCGGCTGCTGTCCCGGCGTGGGCGGAGGGCGGGAACCGCCGAGTGTCGGCGCTAGTGGTCACGTGGTTCGGTGCCCGGGATCCGGGAGCCGGACCACCCGCTCGGTCGCGGATCCCGGCACGCGTCGGGGCGGGAGTGGACGCACCGGGCCGCGCCACTCCCGACACAGCGTCCGAAGACCCTGCCGTCAGCCGACCGAGGACGGCCTCGAGCAGGCTGAGGTCGGGTACGCCGGCCCGCAGTGCCGACAGTTGGTTGCCCGCAACGCGGAGAACCGGTCGGTGAAGCAGTCGTCCGAGCTCGAGGGAAGCGCTCTCCACCGATGCGGCTGCGCGCAGGACCTGGTGCCCACCGCGGGTCGATGCCTGCATGCGGATGCTTCCCGGGAAGAACGACGCGGTCACGGCCGGTCGCCCCGACCCAGCATCTCCAGATACAGCAGCACCTGTCCGACGGTGAGCTCCGCACACTTGTCCGGCGTCCAGCCGAACTGGCGCGACAGGACGAAGCAGGCGCGGGCCAGTGGCGCGTGGACGGCCTCGGCGAGGTCGTCGGCGCCGAGCTGCAGGCCACTGGTCCGGTTGACCTCCCCGAGGAGGAACTCCACCAGGCCCGCAGGGAGCCGGTGCACCTGCTCCAACGTCAGGGCCGGCTCGACCAGTGCCTGCTGGACCATCAACGCGCTGGCCAAGGAGCCGTCGTCGCCCGCAGCGCGAGTCAGCTTCATCACGTCGGCGAGCACGAGCGGGCGTAGAACCACCTCAGCGGGACCCGCTACCCCGTCGTCGAGGGGCTCGCGGGAGAGCAGCTGGGCCGGGACCTCGACCCGGTGAGTGACGGCTGCGCCGGCGAGCAGGTCCTCGGTGGTCAGGACAGGCATGGCTGATCAGACCTTCGTCATTCGCCGGCCGAGTCCTGGACCGAGATCCACAGCGCCTTGAACGACACGCTCTCCATCACGAAGTCGTCCTCGGGCATCGCGTAGCTCCAGCCGTCCAGCTTCACCCCGTGCACGGTGAGCGTCGAGCGCTCTCCTGGCTTGGCGGGGTTCTCGAGCAGCAGGGAGAGGTTGAAGCCGGGGCTCACGAACGCGCCACCGGGACGGGTCCCGGCAGCGGCGTCGCCGAGCATGAGCCGCAGCAGAGCACCGTTGATGTGGGCCCGCCCCATCGTGCCGCTGACGTTGACGTTGCCGGGCCGCAGCTCGGTTGCGTAGCGCTGTCCGACCTCGTGGAACGGTCGCAGCTCGGAGGTCACCCGCACGCTGACGTCGGTCGCGCGACCGATCGGGGAGAGGGCGAACGCCTCGGCGACCGCGTTGGCCGCCTGGCCTTCAGGCGACTCGGCGTCGTCGACGGCGACGGTGATCGAGCCGTCCATGCCGGTGAAGACATTGGTGTTCGACATCAGAGCTCCTAGCTCACTCGAGGTTCATGGTCACGCGGATGTAGTCGATCGAGAAGGTCGGCTTGAGGTTCATCACGACCGAGCAGATGCCGGCGATCTCCTGGGACCGGGTCGCGTTGACGGTCAGCTCGTAGGCGGTGAGCATCTCGTCGAGCACCATCTGCGACAGGAAGCCGTCGAGCGTGGCCTGCAACGCGGCGCGGACGCGCGGGTTGTTGAGCCGTCCGATGTAGGGGTCCGAGCCGAGCCGGACACCGGCCTTCGCGTAGTCCACCGTGCGGCGCACGCTGATCTGGCTGAACGGTGGTGCGGACGTGGTGATCCCACGGACCACCTGGGTGCCGTACTTCTGCCGGACGACCAGCACCTGTCTGCCCAGCAGGTTGGTGACGGTGCCCGTGGAGTACCTCACGCTCGGTGTCGCCGGCAGGCTCTTGTTGGTCAGGCTCACGTGTGGCGCAAGAGTGGAGAGCTTCCCGGCCACCACCGCCGCGAGGTACGCCGGCGGCAGCACGTCGTCGCCGTCGCGGAGCCCGGGTGCCACGAGCACCACGCGCTCGTTCTCGAGCGTGTCCGCATCCTGCACGACGACACCCGCGTCCGTCGCCGTACCCGACCCCCGCGCTCCCAGCACGGCGATCCGCTCGCGTCCCTCGTTGAGGGTGCGTTGGAGGTGGCCCTGAACCACGTTGCCGATCTGGTTGGCTCCCAACCCGGCAACCAGCAGGATGTTCACCGGCTGGTCCTCGAGCAGCGCGAGGGCCTCGGCGATGTCGGCGACGGCCGCGTCGGCGCCGTCGGTTCCTCCCGCCAGCGGCTGCTTGTCGAACGGCTCAGGCGCGGACGCCGCGTTGGCCGCGGTGAGGGCGCCGACGTCGACCAGTGTGGAGGTGCTCAGGGCGGCGTGCAGCGCACCGAGGTCAGCGCCCTCGACGGACTCGCTGCGCTTGCGGTAGGACACGGTCAACCGATGGGTCGGCGGGTTCGTTGCCGGGTCGGGGGCGATGGTGACTTTGAGGTCCTGACCCCAGGTGCCGCTGCTCCCGGAGATCGCCACCGGCTCGTCGTCCTGGACGACGTAGTGCGCCTTGGCGGTCAACGTGAACCCGGCGAGGCCCCCGGTCGCCCGCACGGCGAGGCTCGCGGGAGTCGGGTCACCGTTCGCCGCACGGACGGCGAGCACCGTGCGTGCCCCGCCCTCGTAGGCCTGCTGAAGCGCTCTGACCAGGGTCAGGGTGCGTCCTCGACCCGTGGGCTGGCGAAGCTGTCGGGCAGGCCGTAGAGGTCGGTCGCCTCGGCCAGCGAGCTGACCGTGCGAACCGCACCCACGGGACCCCGCGACGCCGTACCCACGATGCCGACGTTGCCGGTGACGATGCCTCCGACCCCGATCAGCCCCTCGGCACGAACCTCGATGTACGTGCCGGGGATGACCATCTCGGCGATGGACTCACTCATCCTTGCCCTCCTGACGGGTGCTGACGATGTGGAACTGCTCTGTTCGGGTTCGGCCGTTCTCGTCCGCGCGCGCGGTCACGGCCACATCGGAGATGACTCCTCCGCCGGAGGTGAGCAGCGGCTGCTCGATCTCGGCGTCGAAGCGGTAGGTCAGCAGCTGCACGCGGGCCGTATTCGGCAGCGAGTCCGTCGTCTCCGGCTGCAGCGCCGCGGCCCATGCGCGCGGGGCCAGTCGCAGGCCGGGGGCCGCTCGTCGAGCACGCCCGCGACGTTGCGCACCAGTGCCTTCAGGGCCGCGCCCTGGGCAGCGACCCGGACCTCGAGCTGCCCCTGGTACCTGCTGACCACGGTGTCCCACAGGCCGATGTGGTGCTCGACGTGCAGGGTGCCGCTCGCGGGCAGGGCCTGGCCGAACCGCAGCAGGCCGGCGTCGACGTCGGGCCGGACCTGCTTGCCGGTCGGCACCGTACCCACCACAGTCCAGGCCGCGGTGTCGAGCACCTCGACGTCGGCGGCGGTGAACGGGTCTTCGGTGGTGCCGTCGGCGCGGACGAGCGGGCCGCTCGGGAGTATCAGCGAGCGCCGGTCGGCGGGGACCAGCAGCAGCGACTCGCCGTCACCGAGGTCCAGCACCGGGTTGGCGAGGTCGACGTCGAGGGCGACCTCGAGCGCGCCGGTGCGGGTACCTCGTGGAACGCGTCCGATGCCGGCGATCTCCGCGGTGGCGCCGGTGATCGCCAGGGTGACCGCCGGGAGGTCGGCGGCTCCGCCCGGCTCAGCGTCGCTGACCGTGACGCCCGGGAGCTTCCCGGACAGCCGTTCGGCCAGCGTGTCGATGACCACCGCGAGGCTCACGTCCCGACCCCCAGCGCTTCGCCGAGCTCGCTCAGCAGATCTGGTACGGCGCCCACCGCATCCTTCACTCCGTCCAAGGCGGGCCGGATCGCGACGGTCGGATCCGCCAGCGACGGCACGGCGCCCAGCAGACCGGGCAGGTCCATGGCATCCATCAGGGCGCCGGCCACGTCGGTGAGCTCGGCGAGCACGTCGTCGGGCAATGTGGGCAGTCCGCTCGGCGGTGGCGGCGGCTCGACGTACTGCCTCAGCACGAGGCGGTAGTGCGTGTCTCCACCCAGGTCACGGGTCTCGACCACGTTGAAGCTCACGATCACGACATCCTCGAGCTCGCTGCTCTCGGTGATGTCGGCGACGAACGGGAGTGGTTCGCCGGCGAGGAACGCCTCCTGCAGTGCAGTCAGCAGTTCCGACCGACGCGGATCTCCCGCAAGGCTGCCGGTGACGGCGACGGTGAGGCTCTGGGCGCCCAGGTCCTGGTGCAGGTCGCCGACCAGTCCAGGGACCGCCAACCGGGCCAGGCGGCGCGCCTCGAGAAGCTCCACCCGTTCCACACAGGGCAGCTCCCACGACCCGAGCATCGGCCGGATGATCATGGGAACCCCCCAACTTCCTTCGCTTCGACGCTAGGAGTCCCTGCGTCACCTGCCCGTCACGAGAGCGTCACGGCATTGCGAGCCTCAGTCGGCTCCTCCGGTCTCACAACCGGACCCGTTCTCGCCATGCGCCGCTGGCGCGGTGCAACTAGGCTGCGAGGTGCGTCGTGGAACCCAGACGGCTTCGTTCAGGCGGGGCCCGAGCGGCTCCGCGACCGGACTAGATCCGTGACGAGCGGAGAAATGCCATGCAACAGGGACGACTGCGACTTTTGGCCGGGTTCACCTTCGAGTCCGCCGGCCAACCCGTTATCATGCCCCTCGGTCAGCAGCGACTGCTTGCCTTCCTGGCACTGCGCGGGCCCAGCCACCGCTCCTTGGTCGCGGGCACCTTGTGGCCCGAGGCCCCCGAGGAGCACTCCCTTGCAAGCCTGCGTACCAGCGTCTGGAGGCTGAACCGGCTTGTCCCTGAGCTGCTCGAGATCCGGGGCAGTGCCCTGGCGTTGACGGAGACCACGACGGTCGACAGCAACGAGCAGGAGCTCCTGGCGATCCGGTTGCTCCACGAGCACGCGGACCCGGCCCGAGAGGCCGCTGCCCTGCGCTCCCTGTGGCCGAGCGGTCTGCTCCCTGGCTGGTACGACGACTGGGTCGTCGTCGAACGCGAACGTCTCAGCCAGCTGCGCCTGCACGCGCTCGAGCGCACGGCCGGGCTGCTGCTCGCCGAGGGCGACCTCGCTCTGGCGCTCCAGGTCGCCCTGGAGGTCGTGCACACCGCTCCGCTGCGCGAGACCGCGAACGCCGCACTGATCTCGGTCTACCTGGCCGAGGGCAACATCAGTGACGCCATCCGTCAGTACGACGCCTACTGCATGCTCCTGGAGCGGGAGCTCGGCCTCCAGCCTTCGGCCAGGCTCACCGACCTGCTGCTGACGAGGACACGTTGAGCTGCCGCTCGGTCACCCCTGACTGACCCTGACTCGGCAGCGACCACGCAGCGAGGGTCACCACACCCCAGCCGGTGCCGGGAGCGTGACCGGCCGAGCACCCGGACACCACCACCGGGAGGACTCCCCACCAGGCAGGCCGGCGTGGCTGGCACCGCGAGCCCCGCGGTGATGGCGAGCTGGGCCGGCCCGCCTCCGGCTCCCCAGCGGCCACATCGGCACCGTGCTCGGACCGGTGTCCTTGGTCCGGCTCGTCGACCTCCCCAAGGGCGTCCTAATGGTTGTCGGCCTGAGCGGTGAGGGCTCGCACCACGGGGTCAGCAGCGTGCGAATCTCGCCGCCGAAGCGGCCCCCGTCTCAATCGTGGACGGGGTCAATCGGAGCGCCATACCCCCGCGCGCTCGGCACGTGCGTCGGGGCGCCGGTCGGTCGGGTCCAGGGTCATGGGGGGCCTATCGGCGATCTGGGTGGGTGGGTGCGGCCCCGGAGGTCGGGTGACCAGTTGTGATTGCGACCGTGAGGCGGGTGATGCATGCCCGACACAGTCCGAGGGTGAGAGGGCACGGGCGAACGTCGGGTGGGGCGCGCTCGACGGCGCGCACCTGGGTGGAACGGGTCACGCGGCCCCGGTTAAGGCACTGTGCTCAAGTCGAGCCCTGACAGCCGCAGGTGGGTAGTGACACGTCGACGCAGCGCGCGCCGCTGTCGGTGAGCCCCTTCCGACCACCACGGGTCAGCTCGCGCACGCAGTGGGTCCGGAACTGGGTGCTGGTCTGGCGTCGCAGATGCCGGGTTTCTCAGTCGTCGGGTGGTGGGCGGGCATCGGGAGGCCGGCGCACCCCGGGTGGTGGGTCGAAGACGAAGACGGCGGGGCCCGTTCTTCGTATGGCCCACGGACCGGCGTGGACCAGGCGATGGTGGTGGCCGCAGAGCAACATCAGGTTGTCCAGGCTGGTCGGGCCGCCGTTGATCCAGTGCTGGAGGTGGTGGGCGTGGCACATCAGCGGCGGGCGGGTGCAGTGCGGGAACCGGCAGTGCTGGTCGCGGGCGACGAGTGCTTTCCAGATCGCTGGGGTGACCAGGCGGCGGAGTCGTCCGACGTCGAGGACCTCGGACCTGCCTCCGAGTACGGCGGGGATGACCTCGGCGTCACAGCACAACACTCGGACCGCGGAGGCGGAGAGCTGTTCTCCGGTCTCGCTGGTCGCGACCCCGGACCGCTGTTGCAGGTCGGTCAGGCTCATCATCAGCGTCAGCCGCGGGACTGCGCCGTGGGAGGTGGGCAGCAGGTCGGCGGTCTGGAGTCGTCGGCAGCCCTCGACCAGGGCGTCGAGCATCCGGGTGCCGTGGTCACGCGGGGTCGCGACCGTCGTGCCCGCAGCTCTGGCAGGTCGCATGGTCTCGACTGATCGCTCGCTGCGCTCGCTGCTCGACCCGAGGCTCGAGTCGCTCGCAGCTGACGGTCGCTCGCGCTGCGCTCGCTGCTCGACCACCGGCGTGGGCGGCGGGTTGGGGTGCGGCCAGCGGGATCAGGGTGGCCTTGATCAGGGCCGCGTCCTCCGAAGTACAGCGACCCTTGATCCAGGCACCGCCGCACTGGTCGTCGGTGATGGTCAGGTGCCGGCCCAGATGGGCGGCGCGTTCGAGTCGGTCCAGTTCTCGCTCGGCACGGCGGTCGTCGCCGTCGGGGTCGACGATGGCCAGGAGCCGGTGGGTGAGCTTGCGCAGCTCGGTCGCATCCAGTGCCTTGGCCTCACTGAGCAGGACCGTCACCGCGCGGGCGCGCAGGTCGGGGTCACCGGGCAGGGTGTCGACAGCCCGTTCGATCACGTGCGCCTTGGTGGTGGAGAGCCAGCCGTCGCCCAGGGCCTCGGCGACCGGAGCCAGCAGGGGTGTCTCCAGGGCGGCCGAGAGCCGCACGGCTGCGGGCCGGTGCCCTTGTGACCACCGGCGACCGAGGTGACGAAGTCCTGGGTCGAGGCCCACCCCACGGCCTTGACGGCGTGAGTGGCGTCGAGCTCTCGGACCATCGCGAGCTCCAGGGCGTCCAGGGTTGCTTTGAGCGCCTCGACCTCGGCGACACCGTCCATCAGCTCCGCGCGACCCCGCGCCGCCCACAGCGTCTGACCCAGCTCACGAACCTCGCCGCGCAGCCGTTCCAACACCGCCGGAACACCACGCTCGCGGTGCTCGTGGGAGTCGATCGACTGGCTGCTCATGAGTCCATCCAAGCATCGACCACCGACAAGTCCCCGGGCCCGAAACGGCCACTGTGGAAGGGAAATCCGACTACGTCATACGCGGTGCAGGGACGCACCAGTGGCTCGGGCCCGAGGTCATCTCGCCGGCCAGGTCCAGGTTGAGTCCAGGGCACCGTGAAGCTAGTGCGGCTCCAGCTAGGGGTAGGCGCAACCGAGCAGCCGACCGGGAGCGAACGGTTTCCATGCGTGCTCGGGTTGGGCGAGCCGATCGGCCAGCAGATGCAGCACAGCCGGGTTGTGCCCGAGACCGAGATGGCTACCGAATACCTCGATGTTCTGGAGATGCTTTCCTGGGCTGAGGCGGCAGGCCTGCCATGGCACGATCCCATCGCTGCGTGAGTAGACCGAGGTCGCGGGCACGCGCAGGGAACCGGCCTCCCGCCACGGCCGTACCAGCAATGGTGCGGACAGGTGCAGCCCAGCCATGCGATCGAACGCGGCAGATGCCGTACGGCCGTGCCGGCCACCCGTCCGTACGGGACTGCCCAGGGTCACGATCTGGCGCACGCTTTCCGGTGCCCGGCGAGCCAGCTCGTGGACATACATGCCTCCCAGACTCCACCCGATGATGGTGACCTTCTCGCCGGAGCTCTCGGCCATGGACGCGACGCGATTGCGCAACCCATC
Organism: uncultured Actinomycetota bacterium; assembly: GCA_963812235.1. GTDB lineage: Bacteria > Actinomycetota > Actinomycetes > Propionibacteriales > Nocardioidaceae > Marmoricola. The sequence continues at coordinate 161,022 of CAWEUP010000020.1, forward strand.
GATGACTGACTGGGTGGAACCGAGGTTTGTTCCCAGCTCCCATCCCGAGACCGAGTAGTTCAGCCATCGCAGATAGGCGCGCAGGGCGACCGTGCTCGAGTCGCGTTGCAGGAAGCCCGGCACCACCAGCACCGGATGACCGTCACCTCTGCGGTTGGCAGCCAGCAAGGGAGCGACGGTGGACGTGGCTGCGAGCTCGAGGGTTGCCCTCGGGGCCTCCGCGAGCAACATGCCGACTGCGCGGACCGCCCGACGGCTGGGTCGAGGAGATCGTGACAACGGCTTCGCGCTCCTCGTGGGCGATTGCGGCGAACAAGGACAGCCTATGGTCCCATCGTGACAGGGCAGACTCTCACCGCCCCAGGCACATGCCCTGGTCCCTGACGTGTCGGATTGCAGAGGTCTCACGCGACCGTGGACAAGGGCAGGGTCGTCGTCATTCCTGGAGATGGCGTCTCGGTTGGCGCTTGCCGGAACATCGCAGGCACTCTCTCGTCAGCGCAATGGCTACCGTTTCTCCCATGCCACGACTCCACTCACTCGAGCTGGTTGCCGATCCTGCCGGCGAGGCAGCGATCCGGGCCGACTGGCAGGCCCTCCGCGACGCTGGCCTCCGCTCGATGCTGGACCACGTGGGAGCCACCAACACCCCGCACGTGACGATGATCGCCCTCCCCTCCATCTCGTCCTTCGTCGAGGAACATGCCGTCGACCTGCTGGGCGGACTACTTCCCGTCAACGTCGTGACGTCCGGGGTCGCCGTACTGGGGGGATCAGCAGTCACGCTGGTGCGCACGGTCGACGTGGCCGACGAGATCACGCGGGCGGTCCTCGACCTGCGGGCCGCCACCGTCGGCCACCAGCACCCCGGTTGGTTGCCGCACCTGACCCTGGCGCGCCGGCTGCCGCGGACCGACCTCCCGCGTGCACTCGATGCGATCGGCCATAACTCGGTGGAGGTGTCGCTGACTGTCCTTCGCCGCTGGGACCCGGAGTTGTGCGAGGTGCGGACGTTGGTGGGTGCGGTCTAGAGGCACTCGCTGGGGTTCGACGCGCCCTGCGCTGCGCACAGAATGCGTCATGAGCAGAGGCTGACTCGCGGTTCGAATGAGGACCCGTGGATCCTGTCGGACTCATTGTCCCGCGGGTCGCCGATGTGCCAGCCGTGCCGCCCCCGCTTACCGAAAGGATCATCCCGGGCCTGATCCGGGCCGGCGACGAAGCCGTCCAGCGAGATCGACATGTGGCAGGTGGTGTCCGGCACCGCGAAACTCCTCAGTGATTGCTGTGTGCAGGCGGTCGGGCCGACTCTCGTGATCCATCCGCACGCCTGGCGCAGACGCGCGTTCAACTCCGACGTGCTCTGTAGATACCCCCGTCTGTGCTCATCGACGGGTGACCGGATCGGCATCAGGCACTTGGCCCGGCCGAATGGCCACCGTCGGTAGTCCGCTCATCTGCTCCGGTACACGGCACGCGCCGACTGGCGGCGGAAGGACGCAGGTCCTGATCGCGGATCGGCGGGCGTCCGATGCCTGGGTGTCGAGGCGTCGCGCGCTGTCGTGTGCGCGTTGGACGAGCCAAGGACGCGCAACGTGTCGTGCGCGCTCGATCTGGTTCGACTGACAGACCATGTGCTGCTGGTCGGGTCTCGGGGATCCGGCAACACTGGCCCTGCGGCTTCGTTGCCACTGAGGCGAGCTTTCGGTGCTGGCGGTCGGCCGGTCCGTCGGGTCGTCGAGGGTGACAGCGCCTCCTGAGGTAGACAGAGGACATGGAACCCCGAGACTTCGGTCGTATCGCTCGATCCCTCGAGCCTTTGCACGCCTTGGGCTACTTCTCGCCGGACGTCGAGGAGGCGCTGGTCGGGGCCGGACTGCGCAGGGGCCGCACGGCGTACTTCGCCTCGCGCTCCGCGGCGATGGGCCGAGTCGGGCCCGGCGTGGTCGCCGCGACGTTCTACAACTTCAACCCGGCGCTGGTTGCCAAGTGCATCCCCGCCGCGTGGGACCAGATAACCCCCGGGGACGCTATCGCCGCCCGCTATCGGGGCATCTCCGCGTCGTACCAGCGCCTGCTAGGCGCCGAGGTACTTGCCTCTCCTGAGGTCGCAGAAGCGGCAGTGCTTGCGCGCCGGGCGAGCGAAGGCTGCACAGCGCCCGGCCGCCCGTTGTACGCCGGTCATGCGGACCTGCCTTGGCCTACTGAATCTCACCTTGTGCTCTTCCACGCGTTGACCTTGCTGCGCGAGCACCGCGGTGACGGTCACGTCGCGGCGTTGCTGGCCGCGGGGCTGAGTGGCCTGGAGGCGCTCGTGACGCACTGCGCAACCGGTAAGGGCATGGTCCCTGCTGTTGCCCAGCTCATCCGCGGCTGGTCCGACGAGCAGTGGGCGGCCGCAACGGCTTCGCTGGTCGACCGCGGCCTGCTCACTTCTCAGGGTGGGCTCACCGCCGCCGGTCGTGACCTGCGGCGCGAGGTGGAGGCTGCGACCGATGCCATGGGTGCCGCGCCATGGGTGCATCTGGGCGACGCTGGAGCGTTGCGGCTCGCCGAGCTCTGCCAGCCGCTGGTCGTGAGGGCGTTGGAGAACGACGCGTTTCCGGAGGGTGTCTTCTCACAGGGCTGACGGGGTGGCCTCGCAGCCGCGGCCGCGAGCCAGCTCCCACCCGCGGCAAGGTGCCGCTCCAAGAACCACCGCCCACGTCGTCCGCGCCTTCGTAGAGGTCTGCAGACAGGTCGCCGAGTCGGCGGGTGCCACTTCACCCCCAGGCACTCACCCGGTCAGGGCGTGAGGAGGAACTTCTCGCCGGTCGCCATCCGTGAGTAGCGCCGCATCACGTCGAGGTCGAGGGCGTCCTCGAGGGAGATCTGCTCCGTGAACCCGCTCGCGAAGGTGGTCGTCAGCTCAGCGGCGACCCGCTCCCGAAGTCGACCCATGTCCTCCTTGGCCAGCGACGTCAGGAAGGGGAACAACAACCAGCCGCCCACCCCCCAGGCGAACCCGAACCCTCGACGCAGCTCGATCGGACGACGGTCGAGGGCGCCGTACACGTAGACCTGCTTGGGTACGGAGGTGCCGTACCTGCTGTACGGCGCCTGCGGGTCGGTGACGGCAGCCTCCATCGCGTTCAGGATGTCGCTGGCCGGGGTTCCACCGCCGATGGCGTCGAAGCCTAGGGTGGCCCCGGTGTCCTTGACCGCCGCGACGAGGTCGGCCATGTAGCTGTCTGCGCTGGAGTCCACCACATGGGTCGCCCCCTGGTCGCGGAGAACCTTGGCCTGCTCCGGACGGCGCACGATGTTGACGAGGCCGATTCCGTCAGCGAGGCAGACGCGGTTGAGCATCTGGCCGAGGTTGGAGGCCGCTGCGGTGTGCACGAGGGCCGTGTGTCCCTCGCGGCGCATTGTCTCGACCATCCCGAGTGCGGTGAAGGGGTTGACGAACGACGAGGAGCCGTCGGCGGCGGTGGCGCCGTCCGGCAGGGGAAGGCAGGCCTGGGCTGCGGTCAAGGCGTGCTCGGCGTAGGCGCCGTCGCCGGCAAAGCCCACCATCCTGCCGAGAAGCGCCTGGGCCTCGGGTCCGTCCCCGGCGGCGACGACGATGCCCGCGCCCTCGTTGCCGACCGGCATGGCGCGGCCGACTCTCGCAGCGAGGCTGCGCATGGCGGCTCTAGGCACCTTGGCGGTGACGACGCGGCCACGGTCGGACTCGTCGGTGCTCGCCGACTCAACGTCCGCCATCGCGAGCAGCAACCCCAGGTCTGAAGGGTTGAGGGGTGCCGCCTCGACCCGCACGAGGACCTGATGGGCCCGCGGGCGAGGGGTGTCGACGCTGTCCACACTGACGTGCACCTGCCCGTCCTCGGTGACGAGGGAGCGAAGCTGGCGGGTGGTGGCGGGGATGTCGGTCATGTCCCCACTGTGTCAGGACCGGGTCAGGCCTGGTGCGGAGGCCGGAGCGAGGTCTCGCAAGCCGGCGACGAGATGTCCCGCAAACCTGATCCCCTGCGAAACGCGCTCGTTGACCACCCGGGTGTGTGGCCTCGTGATGGCGGCTGAAGCAGGTCCCGAGCGTCGTAAGTGAACCCTGGGACGGGTGTGGCGTCGCTGTCCACAGCCTTGGACACGGCTGTTTCGCGTTCCGTAATTCCCGGGTAAACAGCGCCCATGTCCGTGGAGCTCTCGGGAAGTCCGCCGCTCGACCTGATCGGCGACCTTGACCAGCAGTTGCGTGCGGTCGTCCGCAGCGAGGGCGTCGACCCGCAGCTCGACACCGCGCGGGTGCGCGCGCTTGCGGAGGGCCTGATCCGCGCCCACGACGAACGCAGCCTGACCGGCGTCGTCACCCCGGTGCACGACCCGGTCGGTGTGGTCGGCGAGCTCGTGGCCAGAGTCTCCGGGTTCGGTGCTCTCCAGCGGTTCCTCGATGACCCCGAGGTCGAGGAGATCTGGATCAACGAGCCGAGTCGCGTCTTCGTCGCGCGCAACGGTCGCCACGAGCTCACCAACGTGATCCTCTCGCGCGCGGACGTGGAGGAGCTGGTGGAGCGGATGCTGAAGTCCAGCGGTCGCCGGATCGACCTGTCCCAGCCGTTCGTGGACGCGATGCTGCCGGCCGGTCATCGACTGCACGTCGTCCTGGAGGGGATCAGCCGTGCGTTCGCCGCCGTCAACATCCGCAAGTTCGTGCTCAAGGCGGCGCGGCTTCACGACCTGGTGCGACTGGGATCCCTGCCCGCTCCCGCAGCGCGCTTCCTGGAGGCGGCGGTGCTCGCCGGTCAGAACATCGTGGTCGCCGGGGGGACCCAGGCAGGGAAGACGACGATGCTCAACTGCCTGGCGGCCGCCATCCCCGGTGGCGACCGGATCGTCTCGGCCGAAGAGGTCTTCGAGCTGCGGTTCTCCCATCCGGACTGGGTGCCCATGCAGACCCGGCAGGCCGGACTCGAGGGGACGGGGGAGGTGTCGCTGCGCGACCTGGTGCGCGAGACGCTTCGGATGCGGCCGACGCGCATCATCGTCGGAGAGGTGCGCGCCGCTGAGTGCCTGGATCTGCTGCTTGCGCTCAACGCGGGGCTTCCCGGCATGGCCACGATTCACGCCAACAGCGCCCGCGAGGCTCTGGTGAAGCTGTGCACGCTGCCACTGCTCGCCGGCGAGAACATCTCGGCGAGGTTCGTGGTGCCCACCGTGGCCAGCTCCGTCGACCTCGTCGTGCACCTCGGGCTCGACCACGGGGGCGTACGCCGCGTCAACGAGATCGTCGCGGTGCCTGGCCGCGTGGAGAACGACATCGTGGAGACGGAGCCGGTCTTCGTCCGGCGGGGCGGCGAGCTGGTGCACACCGGAGGGATGCCGACCCGGCTCGACACCTTCGAGCGCCGGGGGATCGACGTGCACCGCATCCTGGCGGGTGCGGGCTGATGGGTACGGGCTGATGGGCGCGGTGCTGGGACTGGTCTTCGGGCTGGGGCTGCTGCTCGTGTGGACGGCGTTCCAGGAGCCGCCGGTTGACCGAGCGCCTCGGCGCTCGCGCGTTCGACCACTCCTGGTCAGCGCAGGACTCGCCGAGGTCACCGTGGTGGGCTTCGTCGTCGTCTGCGCGGTGTGCGCCGCGGTCGCCGGGGTCGCGGTGCTCGCTGCCTCACGAACGGTGCCGGTGGCACTGGTGTTCGCCGCGATGGGTGGCTACCTCCCCGTGGCGGTGGTGAAGGGGCGTGCGCGCCGTCGCCAACGTGAGTTCGCGGAGGTCTGGCCCGAGGCGGTGGACAACCTGACCTCAGCCGTGCGCGCGGGGATGTCTCTACCCGAGGCGCTCGGCGCGCTGTCGGATCGGGGACCGGAGCCGTTGCGCGAGGCCTTCGCCGGGTTCGCGCTCGACTACCAGGTCAGCGGCCGGTTCGCAGAGGCCCTCGATCGGCTCAAGGAGAGGCTGGCCGATCCTGTCGGCGACCGGGTCGTGGAGAGCCTCCGTGTCGCCAGGGAGGTCGGAGGCGGCGATCTGGGACAGACTGCTGCGCAGCCTCTCCGGCTTTCTCCGTGACGACGCGCGCACCCGCTCCGAGCTGGAGGCGCGGCAGGCCTGGACCGTGAACGGCGCTCGGCTGGCGGTGGCGGCGCCGTGGCTGGTGCTGCTGATGATGTGCTTCCAGCCCGAGGTGATCCAGCGGTACTCCACAGGTGCCGGTGTGGTCGTTCTCGTCGGCGGGGCAGTCCTGTGCCTGATCGCCTACCGCGCGATGGTGCGCATCGGCCGCCTGCCCACGGAGCGGCGGATCCTGTCATGACCTCGCTGCTGGGGGCGGTGCTGGGAGGGGCGCTCGGGCTCGGGCTCTGGTGGTCGGGGACCGCGTTGCTGGATGCCCGGCGTACTCCGCTGGCGGTCCGGGTGCTGCCCTACCTGCGCGACCTGCCGCGCTCGGAGACACTGCCGTCGGCAACTCCCACCAGCAACGCCTTCGCCGGTGTCTTCGGACCGCCGCTGGCCGCGGCGGGGCAAGGAGTCGAGCGCGTGCTGGGCGGCACCGCCTCAGTGCGCCGGCGACTCCAACGGGCGGGGCTGGACATCGACGTCACGCAGTTCCGGGTCGAGCAGGTGATCTGGGGGCTGGTCGCGTTCGCGCTGGCGGCGGTGCCGTCGGCGCTGGTGGCGGTGGCCTCCCCGGACCGATCGATCCCGTTGTTCATCTTCTGCCTGATCGCCTTCGCACTCGGCGTCCTGCTGCGCGAGAACCGGCTCACCGCTCAGGTCACCCGCCGGGAGCGACTCATCCTCGAGGAGTTCCCCACCGTGGCCGAGCTGCTGGCGCTCGCGGTGGCCGCGGGTGAGAGCCCGGTCGCCGCGCTCGACCGCGTCGTACGCCGCACCCACGGTGAGCTCTCGGGCGAGCTCGGTCGGGTGCTCGCGCTGGTCCGCACGGGTACGCCGATCACGCGCGCCTTCGACGAGCTGGCCTCGCGCTCCGGCCTCGCGGTCGTCTCCAGGTTCGCCGAGGGCATCGCGATCGCCGTCGAGCGCGGCACCCCGCTCTCCGAGGTGCTGCACGCCCAGGCTGCGGATGTCCGCGAGGCCGGTCGCCGGGCGCTGATCGAGTCCGGTGCGCGGCGTGAGGTCCTGATGATGGTCCCGGTCGTGTTCCTGGTCCTGCCGACCGTCGTGGTCTTCGCGTTCTGGCCCGGCCTGGTCGGCCTACGTCTGGTGGTTCCCTGATGCGCTGCACCGAGAGGAGATTGAGATGAGACACCTGAAACGACCCAGGCGCCGCGACGAACGAGGTGACGTGCCCGGCTGGGTCCTGATCACGGTCATGACGGCGGGCCTGGTGGCGGGGCTCTGGGCCATCGCCGGCTCCCAGCTGGGCTCCATGCTGCGTGCGGCACTCTCGTCGGTCGGCTGAGCGGCCACGCGGCGAGCACGGAGCCGCGGTCGTCGACTTCGTGCTGGTCAGCATGGTGCTCGTGCCCCTGGTGCTCGGGCTGATCCAGGTCGGGCTGGTGCTGCACGTGCGCAACACGTTGGTCGCGGCGGCGACCGAGGGCGCGCGCTACGGCGCCAACGTCGACCGGACACCGAGCGACGGTGCCGCGCGCAGCCGTGAGCAGGTGCGCGGCGCGATCGCGGACCGCTTCGCCCACAACATCTCCGCGGGCACGGAGTCGGTGGACGGAGTGCCGACCGTGGTGGTGCGCATCCGTGCCGAGGTGCCGCCCCTGGGACTGTGGGGACCCGGCGTCGACCTGTCGGTGTCCGGTCACGGGGTGCAGGAGACCGCGCCGTGAGACGCCGCGACGAGTCCGGTACGGCGCTGATCGAGCTCGTCTGGCTGGCGATCCTGCTCCTGGTGCCGCTGCTGTACATCGTCCTCGCGGCGTTCGAGACCCAACGTGCCGCCTACGCCGCCTCGGCCGCAGCCCGCTCCGCGGGGCGCGCGTTCGTCACCGCTCCGGACCAGTCGAGCGCTCATGCGCGAGCGAGGGCAGCGGTGCGGCTGGCCTACCGGGACCAAGGCATCGACACCGCCCCCGTCGTACAGATCAGCTGCCGCCCCGATCCGGGTCGTTGCCTGACGCCGGGCTCGGTGGTGCGGGCGCAGATCCGGTCCTGGGTGGATCTGCCGCTGATGCCGACCGCGCTCGGGGCGAACACTCCGCGGATCAGCGTGGACTCCGAGCACGAGGCGCCGTACGGCACCTTCCGCGAGGCCCGACCATGAGGCACCCGCGCTCACGGAGATCCCGAGACCAGAGGGGCTCGGTGACGCCGTTGATCATCGGCTTCGCGGTGGTGGTCGTGCTGCTGGTGGCCGTCGTGGTGGACGCCTCCGCGGCCTACCTGCGGCGCCAGGGTCTGAACTCCGCCGCGGACGCCGCCGCCCTCGCGGCCACCGACGGCATCCAGGGCGAGGAGGTCTACACCAAGGGGCTCGGCGAACGCGCCCAGATCGACCCTGTCGCAGCGCGCAGGTTCGTCGACGAGTACTTCGCCGCCAGCGGCGTCCGCCGCCGCTTCCCGGGACTGAGCTACTCCGTGGAGACCACGGCGAACACCGTCGTGGTGCGGGTGGTCACGCCGATGGACCTGCCGTTCCGAGTCCCCGGCGTCGGCACCGCCGTCCGGGTCACGGGCGCGGCGGCGTCGGTGGTGGTGGTCTCGGACTGAGGACCACGAGCAACCGATCAGATCGCTCATCGCCTCGCAGCTCGTCGCGCAAGGAGCAGGAAGGCGAGAAGCGTGGCGTCGACCGCGAGTACGAGCACTCCCTCCGGCTCTTCGTAGAAGGAGATCTTGAGCAACGTGAACGTGACGCCGAGAGCGACTGCGAGCAGGCCCATCTCGATCCGCCGGGATACAGCGAGTCCGGGCAGAAAGGCCAGCCCCAGCTTGAGAGACACGCTCGACAAGATGAGGGCCACGACCGGCGCGTCCAACCAGGGACCGAGCCACACCCCCTCCTCCGGGGCGATGAGGAAGAAGAAGGTCACACCGGCCAGCTGGACGCAGCCCATCAGGGCGGCGATGCCTCGCGCGGCGACCAGCGGGGCGTTGAGTGTGGGACGGGTGATGGTCGATGACATGGCGTTCCTCTCGATCGGGCCTACCCGAACGCTAGGTTTCGGCAGCCACCCGTCGCATCAGGTCCAGGGCTGGGCACGCCTCATCCCCAGGGTTGAGGACCCTGACCTGGACTTGGTCCTACCCTCCCTTCATGGGGACAGGGGAGGAGCCACCTGCACACGCGGGTCGGTCGGATGTGCTGCTCGCTGGTGGGTTCCTCATGATCAGCCTCGCCCAGGTCCTCTGGGTCCAGCCCGTCCTCCCGCTCTGGTATCCCGACGCGCACTGGTTCGGCCCGGTGCTCGCCGCAGTCTCGATGCTGCCGCTGGCGTGGAGACGCACGCACCCGGTGGCGGCTGTGGTCGTGGGCAGCTCGATGTGGTGGATCCCCACCGACGCGTTCCTGATTCTCGGCTACGTCGTTGTCGTGCTCCTTCTCTTCTCGCTGGGTCGATGGTGCACCAGCGCGCTGAGGGGAGCCCTGGCCTGCGCATGGGCCATCGTCAGCGGTACGTCGGGCATGCTCGCCATCGAGCACGCGGAGGACCGGCTGGTTCGACTGCTCTTCGACATCGACGTGCGCGACCAGGTCGCGGAGCTCAGGATGCCGGGAGTCGACGCGCTCCTCGGCATCCTGGGATTCTGGCTTCTCGTGCTCGGGCCGTACGCCGTCGGCCGCTTTCTCTTCCATCAGAATCGGCAGGCCGAGCAGCGGATCGTCGCCGAACGGGAGGCGGCGCGACGCAGTGCCGTCGAGGAGGAGCGAGCTCGCATCGTCCGTGAGCTGCACGATGTCGTCGGTCACGAGGTCACCCTGCTGTCGATCCAGTCCGAAGCCGCTGCCCAGGCGCTGGCACATGCACCGGACCGTGCCGAGCAGCCGATCGCGGCAGTTCGGGAGACCGCCCATCGAGCCAGCCGTGAGCTACGGGCCATCCTCGACCTCCTCGGCGACGACGAGCTCGCGGTCGCTCCCGACGGACGAGGGCTGGCCGACCTGGTCGACCGCGCATCCCGTCTCGGCATCCCCACCCGACTCCGGGTCACCGGCGACCCGTGGACCGACGCACCACGACACTGGCTCGCGGTCAACCGCATCGTGCAGGAGTCCTTGACCAATGCGGGCAAGCACGCTCGAGGAGAGACGGTCGAGGTCGACGTGGACTGGTCCGACGCGGTCGTGATGCTCCGCGTCACCAATCCTGTCCAGGGTGCAGACCTCATCGGCTCGGGACACGGGCTTCCAGGCATGGCGGAGAGGGCACGCCTGCTCGGCGGAACCTGCAGGGCCGGCCGGGTCGGTGGGAGATTCGAGGTGGTCGCGTGGCTCCCCGCACTCGCGGAGACTCAGCGGTGATACGGGTGCTGCTGGCGGACGACCAGGACCTGGTGCGCAGTGGACTGCGCCTGATCCTCGAGCTAGCGGGGATCGACGTCGTCGGCGAAGCCCGGGACGGGGCCGAGGCTGTCAGCTTGGCAGCCGCGCTGGAGCCGGACGTCGTGCTCATGGACGTGCGCATGCCAGGCACAGGCGGCATCGAGGCAACCCGGCGCATCGTCGATGCAGGCCTGCCCTGTCGCGTGCTGATTCTGACCACCTTCGACCTCGACCGGCACGTCTACGAGGCGCTCCAGGCTGGCGCCGCAGGCTTCCTCCTCAAGGACGCGTCAGCCGCACAGCTGGTGAGTGCGATCGAACGGACTGTCGACGGCGAGGCGCCCATGGCACCCCCCGTCCTGACTCGGATGATCGAACGGTTTCTGGAGCGCGTGTCCAGCGACCGCACCGGAGCCGGCGCAACTGCAGTCATTGAGCCCCCGCGAACGCGAGGTCCTCGGGCTCATGGCCGTCGGGCTGACCAACAGTGAGATCGCAGAGCGGCTCGTGGTGTCGCTGGCCACGGTCAAGACCCACGTGCGCAGCGTCCTCGCCAAGCTCGATGCTCGGGATCGGGTGCAGGCCGTCCTGGTCGCGCACCAGTACGGCGTCAAGGCCTGATGTCACCGACCTGATGGACGCTCGCGCCGGGACCGTCGGCGCTGATCCGGATGCGGCCGTCCGAGACATGGGCCGCGCTGTCGATCAGGCAGTCGAGCTCCACTCCGGTGGATCCCGGAGCCGCTGCGGACACTCTCCGCCCACGAACAGAACGTCGACCTCGGCCGGGGCCCGCACCTCGGCGACACGTATCTTCGACGGCTCGCGTGTCTCGGTCACTGCTGGAGACCGGCTGCACGCTGCCTGCCTGGGGGTTCCGGGTGCTGGCGTCCTCGCTGCCTGACTGACCCGCCAGGGTGCCCTTTGGCATCGACCCCGCCCGGCCACGTAACCTGACGTCTTGTGGCAGCCACCGACTTCGAGTCCGAGATCAAGCAGCTCCAGGCGACGATGAAGACCATCGGCTCCGTGCTGGACGTCGACGGCATGCGGCGCGAGATCGCCGACCTCGGTGAGCAGGTCGCGGTCCCCGACCTGTGGGACGACCAGGCCAACGCCCAGCGCGTGACCGGGCGCCTCTCGCTGCTCCAGGGGACGCTCGACCGGTTCGTCTCGCTCGAGAGCCGGCTCGAGGACCTCGGCGTGATGGTCGAGCTCGCTGCCGAGGAGGACGACTCGGAGGCCGCCGCCGAGACCGAGGCCGAGCTGAAGAAGCTGGTCAAGCAGGTCGAGCAGCTCGAGGTCCGCACCCTCCTCTCCGGGGAGTACGACGCACGGGAGGCGATCATCTCGATCCGCTCCGGCGCCGGTGGGGTGGACGCGGCCGACTTCGCCGAGATGCTGATGCGGATGTACACCCGCTGGGCCGAGCGCAACAACCACCCCGTCGAGGTCTTCGACACCTCCTACGCCGAGGAGGCCGGGCTCAAGTCGGCCACGTTCGCGATCCACGCGCCGTACGCCTACGGCACGCTCAGCGTCGAGGCCGGCACCCACCGCCTCGTGCGGATCAGCCCGTTCGACAACCAGGGCCGCCGGCAGACCAGCTTCGCCGCGGTCGAGGTGGTCCCGGTGCTGGAGCAGACCGACGAGATCGACCTGCCCGACGAGGACGTGCGGGTCGACGTCTACCGCTCCAGCGGCCCCGGCGGCCAGTCGGTGAACACGACCGACTCCGCCGTACGCCTCACGCACATCCCGACCGGCACCGTGGTCTCGTGCCAGAACGAGAAGTCGCAGCTGCAGAACAAGGCCTCCGCGATGGTGATCCTCAAGGCCAAGCTGCTCGTGATGAAGAAGGCCGAGGAGAAGGCCCACCTCGACGAGCTCCGCGGTGACGTGATGGCCAGCTGGGGCGACCAGATGCGCAACTACGTGCTGAACCCCTACCAGATGGTCAAGGACCTGCGCACCGAGTTCGAGTCCGGAAACCCGCAGTCGGTGCTCGACGGCGACATCGACGGGTTCCTCGAGGCCGGGATCCGGTGGCGGGTCGGGGTCGACGCCCAGCTGTGACCGACCGGCTGAGACGGCCGGCTGGAACTCAGCGCCCGACGGCCTTCTCCAGCTCGGCCTTGGTCATCGAGGAGCGACCCTTGATGTTCTTCTTCTTCGCCTCGGCGTAGAGCTGCGCCTTGGTGCGTCCGCCCGAGCCCCGGTGCGAGCGCAGACCACCGCGACGGCCCGAGGAGATGTCCTCGGTGGAGGTCCGGCTCTTCTCCTCGGACTCCCCGGCGCGGGCGCGCTCCTTGTTCACGGTGCGCGCCGCGATCTCCTCGGCGGTCTCCTCGCTGCGGCCCCGCTCCTCGAGGCCCTCCTTGATGTGCTCGTACTGACGCTCGCGCTTGGCGCTCCAGGCCTTCGGCATCACTGACTCCTCGTGTCGCTCCGCTCGCAGGAGTCAGTTACCCGGATCCGTCTTGAGGAACCACTCGAAACGCTTCGTCATCCACGGCAGCAGCCCGTAGATCATGATCGGCGTGGCCACGAGGGTGGTGATCAGCGTGCGCACGGCCAGGTTCATCTCCACGCCGGTGGCCACCAGCAGCAGGCCCAGGATCAGGCTCAGCGGGAAGAAGGTCAGCCAGATCACGATGCCCTGCTTCCAGCGCGGTGGCGCGGCCGGTGCCGGTCGCAGGTCCTGTACGTCGCGCGACGCCGGCTCGTCGAACCACCCCTCGATGCCTGTACGACGCTCCAGCAGCGACTCGCCGACGATCCCCTGGGCCGAGCCGAGCCACCAGCTGCGCTGGGGAGAGGACTCCCACGCGGCGAGCGAGGCGGGATCGCTGAACCGGTAGAGCATGTGCCACTCCTCGGAGTCGGCCGTCGGTCGGACCCAGCCGGTGCCGAGGAACCCCGGGAAGCGCTCGGCCAGCGAGGAGCCCGACCGCACCCAGGCGATCATCTGGGCGGCGTGCTCGGGGGCGACGTGCCGCACGATCGAGACCGTCACGGCTCCCAGGTCGATGGGTCCAGGCAGTGCCGCTCACAGCGTCGGGTCGGGGGAGACGCGGACCAGGAGCTTGCCGAAGTTGCGCCCGGTGAGCAGCCCGCGGAACGCCTCGGGCGCTGCGTCGAGGCCCTCGACGACGTCCTCGCGGTAGCGCACCGAGCCGTCGCCGACCCAGCCGGACATCTCGCGCACGAAGTCGGCGCCGTGCGACTCGGTGAACTCGCTCTGGATGAAACCTCGGATCAGCAGGCTCTTGGTGAGGATCAGCCGCATGAAGGCGGGAAGGCGGTTGGGGCCCTCAGGGGCCGACGTCGCGTTGTAGTCCGCGACCAGGCCGCACACCGGCACGCGACCGTAGAGGTTCATCCGCTTGAACACCTCACGCGCCACGTGGCCGCCGACGTTCTCGAAGTAGACGTCGATGCCCTCGGGCACGGCGGCCTTCAGGTCCTCGGCGAAGGTGGAGGAGCGGTGGTCGAGCGCGACGTCGAAGCCGAACTCCTCGACCAGGGCCCGGCACTTGTCCTCACCTCCGGCGATGCCGACCGCGCGGGCGCCCTTCAGCTTCGCGATCTGGCCCACGGCCGAGCCGACCGGGCCGGTGGCCGCGGCGACCACGACGGTCTCGCCCGGCTGGGGGCGTCCGATCTCCAGCAGCCCGGCGTACGCCGTGAAGCCGGGCATCCCGAGCACACCGAGGGCGGTGGAGATCGGCACCAGCGAGGGGTCGAGCCGACGCAGCCCTCGACCGTCGCTGATGGCGTGGGTCTGCCAGCCGGCGTACGACAGCACCAGCTCACCCACGTCGAACCTCGCGTTTCGGGACTCCTCGACGACGCAGACGGTGCCGCCCACGAGCAGCCCGCCGACCTCCACCGGGGCGGCGTACGACGGACCGGCGCTCATCCGCCCGCGCATGTAGGGGTCCAGCGACAGGTAGACGACACGCAGCAGCAGCTGTCCGTCCGTGAGCTCCGGCAGCTCGTGCTCGGTGAACTCGAAGCAGTCGTCCCCTGGCTCGCCCTCGGGGCGGCGGGCGAGCAGGACTTGGCGGGAGGCGGTCATGGGGCTCCTTCATACGTGTGGCGCAGGACGGGACAGGTCGGGGCAAGCAAGAACGGGGGAGAAGCCCGGGGAGGGCAGGAACAGGTGGTCTGGGCTCAGCGGGCGGTGTCCAGGGCGTTCGCAACCTCCACACACCAGGCGTCGGCGCGTTCCCGCAACGCCGACGCCGAGCCTGCGCCGGCCTCGATCTCACACGTGAGCCAGGTCTGCCCGAACAAGCCGGCGTGACGCACTCGCTGTGATCCGTCGGCGAGGCGACAGGTCTGGGTGGACGGTGGGCTTCCCGAACGACGACTCGCGCGCACTCCGGCACCCCTTGGCCTTCGCACTGGCGGCGACCAGCCGGCGCGCGAAGGCCGCGTCGATCGGCGGCGCGAAGACCCACGCTCGCGCGGTCGTCGCCCGCGGTGGTGGACCAGGCGCAGCCGAGCTCGTGCACCACGTCCTTGCCGACGCCGGCGATCTCCTGCTCGTCACCGTTGCCGTACGCCGTCGCCGTGGCGGCCTTCGCGCCGAGTGCGTCCGAGACCGCCGCGCGGGGGAGCAGACCGCAGAAATCGATCCGGGGCACCTGCATCGCGACCGCGTCCAGCTCGGCGATGGGGGTCGGCGTCGGGCTCTGGCGTCTGCGCTTCCTCTCTGCCTGTCCGCAGGCCGTCGTCAGCAACCCGAGCACGACCGTGGTGATGCCGAGCGCCCAGCGGCGACGGGCCGACGAATCCAGCATGCGCCCCACCGTAGGCGTGCTCACCTATGCTCGACCAGCGTGATCAGGTTCGAGAACGTCTCCGCGACCTACCCGGGGCATTCCAGGCCGGCCCTGAAGGACGTCACCGCCGACATCGCCGCGGGAGAGTTCGTCTTCCTGGTCGGGGAGTCCGGCTCGGGCAAGTCCACCTTCCTCCGGCTGGTGCTGCGCGAGACCCGGGCCACCCAGGGCAAGGTCTTCGTGACCGACAAGGAGCTCAACCGGCTGCGCAGCTGGCGGGTGCCGGCGCTGCGACGCCAGATCGGCACCGTCTTCCAGGACTTCCGGCTGCTGTCGAACAAGACCGTCGCGGAGAACGTCGCCTTCGCGCTCCAGGTGATCGGCAAGCCGCGCTCGCACATCAACAAGGTGGTCCCCGAGACCCTCGAGCTGGTCGGCCTCTCGGGCAAGGGGCGCCGGATGCCCGACGAGCTCTCCGGCGGGGAGCAGCAGCGCGTCGCGATCGCGCGGGCCTTCGTGAACCGTCCCCTGATCCTGATCGCCGACGAGCCCACCGGAAACCTGGACCCCAACACCAGCGTCGGCATCATGAAGCTGCTCGACCGGATCAACCGGACCGGCACCACGGTGATCATGGCCACCCACGACGCCGGCATCGTCGACCAGATGCGCAAGCGCGTCCTCGAGCTCGCGGACGGTCGCGTGGTGCGTGACCAGGCCCGCGGCGTCTACGGCTACCAAGACTGAAGGGCTGACCCACTCCATGCAGCTGAGGTACGTGTTCTCCGAGACCGGCTCCGGTCTGCGGCGCAACGTGTCCATGTCGGTCGCGCTGATCGTCACCATCTTCGTCTCCCTCACCCTGGTCGGGATGGGGTTGTTGCTCAATGCCCAGGCGGACAAGGCCGAGCGGTTCTGGGGCGACAAGCTCCAGATCACGGTGTTCATGTGCAACGAGAACAGCAAGGGCACCAACTGCACCGGTGAGGTGACCGACACCCAGCGGGACACCATCGAGTCGGTCATCGACACCAGCCCCGAGGTGGCGTCGTTCTACTACCAGAGCAAGGCGGAGGCGTTCAAGACCTGGAAGAAGGTCTACATCTCCAAGGACGCCTCGGACCAGGAGATCTACTCGACGGTGACCGCCGACGACATGCAGGAGTCGTTCTGGGTCAGGCTCAAGGATCCGAACAAGTTCACCGGGGTGGAGACCGCCCTGTCCACGACCGGAGGGGTCGCCGCGGTGCGTGACCTGCGCCAGGTGCTCAAGCCGATCTACTTCTGGATCGAGGTGATGAAGTGGGGAGCGATCGCGGTCGCTGGTGTTCCTGCTGATCGCGGCGATCCTCCAGGTGGCCAACACCATCCGCCTGGCAGCGTTCGCGCGCCGCAAGGAGATCGGCATCATGCGGCTGGTGGGCGCCTCCAGTCTCTACATCTCGTTGCCGTTCCTGATGGAGACGCTGGTGGCGGCGCTGATCGGGATCGGTCTGTCTGCGGGGGCTCTGCTGGCCTTCATGTACGTCGTGATCTACGGCCGGCTGCGACCTGCGTCGCGCATCGTGGAGTGGGTCGACTGGCGCGACTCCTACACCGCGATCGGCGGGATCGCGATCCTCGGCCTGCTGCTGACGTTCATCCCGACACTCGTGATGACCCGCAAATACCTGAAAGTCTGAAACCGTTCGGTTAACGTCATCAGGCACGTTCTCTTCCCCCATTGGACAGGCATCTCGTGGTCCGCACCCTTCCCCGAACATTGCGTACCCGTCTGCTGGGCCACCGCTCGCGGTCCCGGACGGTGGCTGCGTGCGCCGCGCTCCTGCTCGTGGGCGCTGCGGTTCCGGTGGCTGCCGCCGACGACCTGCGCGCCAAGCAGCGCAAAGCCCGCGGTCAGGTGAGCTCGGCCCAAGGCGACCTCCATGAGTCGAGCAAGGAGCTGTCCTCGGCAGGACGCCGCCTGGCACGGGCACGAGCGGCCCTCGCGGTCTCCCAGCGTCGGCTCGCGGCGGCGCAGGGCCAGGTGGACGCGGCCACACGTCTCGACGAGCGGATGCAGGAGCGACTCCAGGCCGCGGAGCACGCGCTGGCGGTGGCCAGGGTGGAGCTCGACACCGCGCGGCGGCGCGTCCTCGAGCAGCGGGCCGACATCGGTCAGCTCGCGGCCAGCAACTACGCCAACGGCGACCCGGCCCTGATGGGACTGGCGGTGATGCTGAACTCGCAGGACCCGGCCGAGGTCACCAGCCAGCTGAACACCGTCGACACGTTGATGGACAAGCAGACGACCCTGCTGCTGCGGCTCAAGCAGGCCCGCTCCCGGATGGTCGCGCAGGAGGCCAGGGTCGAGGTGGCCAAGACCGCGGTGGCCGCACAGCGCAGGGCCGCGCGCGCCAACCTGGTCAAGAAGCAGGGCACGGAGCAGTCGGCCGAGAAGGCCAAGGTGGAGGTGGCCACGATGGTCGCCCGCGGCAGGGCGGCCCAGGTCGTCGGCGGCACGTGCGCGCAAGGCCGACCTGGTCAAGCTGAAGGCTGCCAAGCGTCAGGAAGACCGCATCCGGGTGCTGATCCTCGAGCGGGCGCGACGTCAGAGCGGCGGCTTCACGGGCAGCACCGGCGGGTTCCTCCAGCGGCCGGTGCCGGGCTACGTGACCTCGTCGTACGGCTATCGCCGGCACCCGATCTTCGGCTACTGGGGACTGCACGACGGCACCGACTTCTCCGCCCCCTGCGGCACACCGAACCGCGCCGTGGCCTCGGGCACGGTGATCGCGAGGTTCTGGTCGGACGTGTACGGCAACCGGCTGTACCTCGACATCGGCCGGGTCAACGGCAAGAACATGACCGTGGTCTACAACCACCTCAGCTCCTACCGGGTCTCCTCCGGGGCGCGGGTGCAGCGCGGCGAGGTGATCGGGTACTCCGGCAGCACCGGATGGTCCACGGCGTGCCACCTGCACTTCACCGTGATGCTCGACGGCGTGCCGGTGGACCCGATGAACTACATGTGACCTCGGGGGCACTGACCGCTGGCGGTCCCTGAGAGGATGACGCCCATGGTCAAGGAGAAGGGGCAGAAGTTCATCGCGCAGAACCGCAAGGCGCGCTATGACTTCCACATCGACGACACCTTCGAGGCCGGGATGGTGCTGGTCGGCACCGAGGTCAAGTCGCTTCGGGCCGGACGCGCGACGCTGGTCGACGGGTTCGCCGAGATCGACGGTGGCGAGATCTACCTGCACGGCGTGCACATCCCGGAGTACACCCAGGGGACCTGGACCAACCACGAGCCCCGCCGGGTGCGCAAGCTGCTGCTGAACCGCCACGAGATCGACAAGCTGGAGAGCAAGGTGAACGAGCGCGGGCTTCACCTTGATCCCGCTCTCGCTCTACTTCAAGGACGGGCGCGCCAAGGTGGAGATCGCGCTCGCGCGCGGCAAGAAGACCTACGACAAGCGGCACGCGCTCGCCGAGCGCCAGGCCGACCGCGAGAAGCAGCAGGCGCTGGGCCGGCGGCTGAAGGGCCACGAGTAGAACAATCGCGACAAATGGGATAATCGACCGATATGATGGCCTATCGTGATTGTCTGGCGCCCCCACCCCGGAGGTACCGCTCGTGCGTGCGCTGGCCCTGCTCGTCTCCACTCTGTGCTGCTCGCTGCCCCGAGCCCGGCGCTGGCCAGCACCGGAGGGACCGCGGACGGTGAGACCCACCCCGGTGTCGCGATGCTGCTCGCCTACGCCCCCGACGGCACCCAGTTCCGGTGCAGCGGGGCCCTGGTCAGCCGCACCGTCATCCTGACGGCCGCGCACTGCGTCGACGGTGTGGTGGGAAAGACCCTGGTCACCTTCGATTCGACGATCGCCGAGGAGCGGCCGGCGACGTCGCCCTTCCCCGCGGCGGCTCGCGGCTCGCTCGGCTACACCGACGACGAGCTCACCGGAGCCGGGTACGCATCCGGCCAGGGCCACCTGCACCCGGGCTTCACCAACTTCAGCGACGTCAAGCGGCCCTACGACGTGGGGGTGCTGGTGCTGTCCGCTCCGGTGGATCGCACTCCCGCACCGATCGCCGGCCTCGGCGCGCTGGACAAGATCCGGCAGCGCAGCCTCTCCAGGACGCTGTTCCGGGCCGTGGGCTACGGCACCGAGGTTCGCAAGCCGGACTCGGGTCAGGGAAAGCCCACCCCGATGAGCTACCCGCTGCTGCGTCGCTACGTCGACATGCCCGGCCAGCAGGTGACCTCGGACCTGCTGCGGGCCCGGGCCACCCCCCACGCGAAGCAGGGGACCGGGGGTCCCTGCTTCGGCGACTCCGGCGGCCCGGTCTTCCACGCAGGGGCGATCGTGGCGGTGGTCAGCTACGGCAACAACGACAGCTGCACCGGAATCTCCTCCAGCCAGCGAGTCGACCTCGCCACGATCCAGGACTGGCTGGCACCCTTTCTGAGGTGAGCCCCCCGACGAGTCCCGAGCCGGAGGTCACGCACTTCTGGCGCGACCTCGGACTGCCGGGGCTCTTCGACGTGCACGTGCACTTCCTGCCCCCCAACGTGCAGGCCAAGGTCTACGCCCAGTTCGACGCAGCCGGTCCCAAGATCGGTCGCGAGTGGCCGATCCGCTACCGCGGCAGCCACCAGGAGCGTGTCGAGCAGCTGCGCTCCTTCGGCGTACGACGGTTCTCGGCGCTGCCCTACGCCCACCGCCCGGGCATCGCGACGTACCTCAACGACTGGGCGGGCAGCTTCGCCGAGGAGGTGCCGGAGTGCCTGCGGTCCGCGACCTTCTATCCCGAGCCCGAGGCCACGGCCTATGTCGGGGACCTGCTCGACTCAAGGGTCGAGGTGTTCAAGCTGCACACCCAGGTGGGGGAGTTCCGGCTCGACGACCCGCTGCTGGACGAGGCCTTCGGCCTGATCGAGGATGCCGGAACGCCGACGGTGATCCACGTGGGCTCGGGCCCGGTCGGCAACGACTTCACCGGCCCTGAGCACCTCGAGCAGCTGCTGCGGCGTCACCCCCGGCTCACCGCGGTGATCGCGCACATGGGGGCACCGGAGTACGACGAGTTCCTCACCCTCGCGGAGACCTATCCGAACACCCACCTGGACACCACGATGGTGTTCACCGACTTCTTCGACGTCGAGGCGGCCTACCCCGACGACCTGCTGCCCCGGCTGGCCGACATCGGTGACCGGGTGCTCCTCGGCAGCGACTACCCGACGATCCCCTACCCCTACCTCGATCAGCTGACCGGTCTCGCCCGGCTCCGAGACCGCCACCCCGCGCTGGACGACGAGTGGCTGGGCAGGGTCTGCTGGCACAACGGCGTGGACCTGTTCGACCGGCCACTGAGCCCCCGGGGGAATGGGGATGAGTTGCGCGCCGTTCCCGACTAGACTGTACGAGGAACAACTCAAGAGGGGCTGATTGGTTTCGACTGGGGACGTTAGTCCCAGGAGAAGCGGGTCGAGAAGCCAACGTCATCTCGTAAACGTTCGTTGGAACCTATAGTTGCCGAATCTAATAGCAACGACTTCGCTCTCGCTGCCTGAGCAGTGATCGAAGGGTCAGACCGGGCATCCGTCCTCGTCCCGGACCCTGGCCTCATTGAGAGGACTTGCTGATCACCTCCTGTCAGGAGGGTTGATCGGGACTTCATCCTGACTGGGCCCGTCGGCACACTGTTCGTGGGAGTGCCGGGGCCGAGAAAATCGCTATCACGAACTGCACCCGGAGAAGACCTGGTACGGCGCCACAGGACGCGGGTTCGATTCCCGCCAGCTCCACCAAGAACGCCCTCTTGAACGTGAGCCGCCCCGACACCGTCGGGGCGGCTCACGTGCGTCCGGCGGTCGAGCAGCCGGCGAAGCCGCCGGCGGTCGAGCCGAGCGAGCCCGTGGTCGAGCAGCGACGCGAGCGATCAGCCGAGCTCCGCCGAGCCCGACCCGACCCCGGTGGTCGAGCAGCGAGCGCAGCCCCGGTGGTCGAGCAGCGAGCGCAGCGAGCGATCAGTCGAGACCCTGCCGGCGAGCTCCGCGAGCCCGACCCGACCCCGGTGGTCGAGCAGCGAGCGCCAGCGAGTGATCAGTCGAGACCCTTGCCGGCGAGCTCCGCCGAGCCCGACCCGACCCCGGTGGTCGAGCAGCGAGCGCAGCGAGTGATCAGTCGAGACCCCTGGGTCGAGCAGCGAGCGCAGCGAGCGATCAGTCGAGACCACAAGGCTGTACGCCGTCGCCGCCCCACCCCCGGGCCCGTTGGGGGCTCCTAGGCTCTGCCAGGGGCGACGATTTCGAGGATCGAGCATGGAGGTGGCGAGGCGAATGAAGCAGCTAGAGACCAACTGGGCCGGCAATCACGTCTATCGCGCGCAGCAGCTCGTGCGCCCGCAGACGCTCGAGGAGCTGCGCGAGGTAGTCGGCAGGTCCAGGCAGGTCAGGGCACTGGGATCGCGCCACTCCTTCACCGATCTGGCTGACACTGACGGAGCACTCGTCTCCTTGGCCGCACTGCCCGCAGAGGTCGAGATCGACAGCGCACGGCGGCTCGTACGCGTGTCGGCGGGAGTCACCTACGCGCACCTCGCGACCGCGCTGCACCGCGCGGGCTGGGCGTTGGGAGCCATGGCGTCGCTGCCGCACATCACCGTGGCGGGTGCCGTGGCCACCGGCACCCACGGATCTGGCAAGAGCGTCGGTTCGCTCTCCAGCGCGGTGACCGCGCTCGAGCTGGTCGGCCCGGACGGCGAGTCGAGAACGAGTCGTCGAGGGGAGCCCGACTTCGACGGCCACGTGATCTCGCTGGGCGCTCTGGGAGTGGTCACCTCGCTCACCCTCGACATCGAGCCCACCTTCGACGTACGCCAGGACATCCACGTCGGGCTGCGCTGGGCGGACCTGCACGACCATCTCGACGCGATCCTGGACTGCGCCTACAGCGTCAGCGTCGTCACCGACTGGAACACCGACGAGCGCACCCAGGTGTGGGTCAAGTCCCGGCTGCCGGGCACGGACGCAGCCTTCGCGGACCCCATGACCTCGCTCGCGCTGCCAGGCCTGACCCCGTCCCGGGTCACCCGCCCCATGCTTCCGGGGGCGCCCGAGGAGGGATTGACCCCCCAGCTGGGCGAGCCGGGGCCGTGGCACGAACGGCTGCCGCACTTCCGGATGGAGTTCGCCCCCAGCGGGGGCGCGGAGCTGCAGAGTGAGTACTACGTGCCGCGCGCTCGAGCAGCCGAGGCGGCGCTGGCCCTGCGTGGGACCGGTGGTGAACTGGCTCCCTTGCTTCAGGCCAGTGAGATCCGCACCGTGGCCGCCGACCACCTGTGGCTCAGTGGCTCCTACGGCGCGGACGCGGTCGCCTTCCACTTCACGTGGAACCTCGACCCGGAAGGGGTGTACGCCGTACTGCCGGTCCTCGAAGCGGCGTTGGACCCCTTCGAACTCCGCCCGCACTGGGGCAAGTGCTTCACCCTCGAGGCGCCACGACTGACCTCGCTCTACCCGCGCTCGGGCGACTTCGTGGCGTTGCGCGACCAGATCGACCCGGACCGGAAGTTCAGCAATGCGTACCTGGAGCGCTGCCTCGGGTGAGGGGGTTGGTCTCGGCTGTCCGCTCGCTCGCTCGCTGCTCGACCATCGGGGTGGCTCGCTCCTCGAACACCGGTGGTCGGCGTCGTCGGCGTACGGCGTTTGTGGTCTCGACTGTCCGCTCGCTGCGCTCGCTGCTCGACCACCGGGGTGGCTCGCTCCTCGACACCGGTGGTCGGCGTAGTCGGCGTACGGCGTTTGTGGTCTCGGCTGTCCGCTCGCTGCTCGACCACCGGGGGCTCGCCGCTCGACCACCGGGGGCTCGCCGCTCGACCACCGAGGGCTCGCCGCTCGACCACCGAGGCGGCTGGCTGCTCGACCACCGAGGTGGGTCGCCGCTCGACCACCGACGTCGACCACCGGGTGTGGGTTGTCTAGTTCACGTCGGGGGTGGAAATCGCCCGTGGGTGGGCATATCGGGGTGGCTTTTGCCTGCGGGACGGACAAATGGCGCGGGATTGGGGAGTGGGCCTTGCGGTGGTTTCGCCGCTTCCGCTCCACCGATACGTTTCAGCATCCGCCCGGGACCGGACGGCTTGAAGAGCAAGGATCATCCGCGATGCGAACGACCCCGACCCGGCTGCTGCTGATGGCCGTCGCGGGCTGGTTCGCCGCTGGGGTGCTGGGGGCGTCTCCGGCGGCGGCGGCGGTCACCTGCGCGGACCTGAAGAACCAAGGTGCCGCCCGGTCTTACCTGCAGAACGCGGCGGCGGACGTGGCCCTGCTGGACGCCGACGGAGACGGGCGTGCCTGCGAGGACAGCTCGCCATTGAGCGACGGGAAGTGGACCCTGCTCGGTCTCGGCGTACTCGTCGTCGCCGTGTACGCACGTCATCGCGCCACGGAGAGGCGCCGCCTGGACACCCTGGCCGCAGGGCCGCAGACCTGGGCCTCCGCCGGATCCTTCGACACGTTCGCCGGCACCCTGAAGCGGGTCCCACCCCCGAGCCGCATGTCGCTGGTGGAGCAGCATGCCCTCACCCACGGCGTCCCACCCCAGCTGGTGCTGGACGCACTCGCCGACAGTGACCGCGACCTCGAGCTGCAGCGGTGGGCACTGGTCGGCTACGGCGCGCCCGCCCATGTGCGCGTGACGTTCTGCTCGTGCGTCAGCGACCTGCGCAACTTCCGAAAGGCCACCCAGGGGGACCACCACCCCTGGATCTGCGCCTCCTGCGGGTCCGAGCCGGGCCACTCCTTGGGGGCCATCAATCCTCGCTCGATGGGTACGACGAGAAAGGACGTCGACCACAACTAGGGGGATCTCATGCGCATCGGCTACTTCCTTTCGTGCGAGGAGTACACCCCCGCCGAGCTCGTCGAGCAGGCCAAGGCCGCGCAGGACGCGGGCTTCGAGGCACTGTGGATCAGCGACCACTTCCACCCGTGGAACGACGAACAGGGCAACAGTCCCTTCGTGTGGAGCGTGATCGGGGCCCTCAGCCAGGTGTGCGACCTCCCGGTGACCACCGCGGTCACCTGCCCGACGATCCGCACCCACCCGGCGATCATCGCGCAGGCTGCGGCCACGTGCGCCGAGATGCTCGACGGGAGGTTCATCTTCGGCGTCGGCACGGGGGAGGCGCTCAACGAGCACATCCTGGGCGACGTGTGGCCCTCTGCCGGCGAGCGGCTCGAGATGCTCGAGGAGGCGGTCGGACTGATCCGTGAGCTCTGGACCGGCAAGGTGGTCACCACGGCCGGAAAGCACTACAAGGTCGACCACGCGCGGATCTACAACCTGCCGAGGACACCACCGGAGATCTACATCTCCGGGTTCGGACCCAAGGCCATCGACCTCGCCGCCCGCATCGGGGACGGCTACATCAACACCTCACCGAGCGCGGAGATGGTGCAGCGGTTCAAGGAGGCCTCGGGAGGCAAGCCGGCCCAGGCCGGGGTCAAGGTCGCTTTCGCCCCGACGAGGGAGGAGGGGTGGGCGCACGCCCATCGGCTCTGGCCCAACGCGGGGCTTCCCGGCGAGATGGCACAGATCCTGCCGACTCCTGAGCACTTCGAGCAGGCCAGCCAGCTGGTCACCGAGGAGATGACGCGCGAGTCCGTGGTCGCCGGCGCCGATTCCGCAGACCACCTCGAGCTGATCCAGGAGTACGCCGACGCCGGCTACGACGAGCTCTACATCGCCAACATGGGCCCGCACTACCGCGAGATGATCGGCTTCTACGGCGAGCAGGTGCTGCCCGAGGTGCGCGGACTCTGACGGCGAGCGGCTGACGGCGCCCGGCATCGAGGGCGCGGAGCCGAGCGACCTCCTCGTCCTCCGGCAAGCCGGTCGGCCCGCGACCCAGACCACGCCTCGGCCCGATCGCCAGCATCACAGGACATCCGTTAAGGTAAGGCATACCTAAACTGATGTGAGGACGGTACGAGATGCGCGCCCTGCGACGTTGGTCTGCCGCGGTGGCGGCGGTGGCCCTCGCCCTGCCCCTGCTCACCGCCTGCGGTGGTGAGGACGAGCCCTCGCTCGTGGTCTACAACGCCCAGCACGAGGAGCTCATCGACGAGGTCGCCGCGGCGTTCACCAAGGAGACCGGCATCAAGGTCCAGCTGCGCAACGGCTCGGACCTCGAGCTCGCCAACCAGCTCGCCGCGGAGGGGGCGGCCTCGCCGGCTGACGTCTTCCTCACCGAGAACTCGCCGGCGATGACCCTGGTCGACACCAAGGGACTCTTCGCCCAGCTGGACCAGTCGACGCTGGACAAGGTCCCGGCGGCGTACCGACCCGACGACGGAGAGTGGACCGGCTTCGCCGCTCGGTCCACCGTACTGGTCTACAACACCGACATGCTGGACGAGGACGAGCTGCCCGAGTCGCTCCTCGACCTGGCGGAGCCGGAGTGGAAGGGCAAGGTCTCGTTCTCCCCGACCGGAGCCGACTTCCAGGCCATCGTCAGCGCTGTGCTCGCCACCGAGGGGACCGAGGCGACGCGGGCGTGGCTGGCCGGGCTCAAGGCCAACGGCACGGTGTACGACGGCAACAACGTGGTGCTGCAGTCGGTGAACTCCGGCCAGCGGGCGACCGGCGTGATCTACCACTACTACTGGTACCGCGACCAGGAGGAGTCGGGGGAGAACAGCGACAGCTCCCAGCTGCACTTCTTCGGCGACAAGGACCCGGGCGCCTTCATCAGCGTCTCCGGCGCCGGCGTGCTCAAGTCCAGCGACGACCCGGGCGACGCCGCCGAGTTCGTCGACTTCCTGGTCAGCCAGCAGGGGCAGCAGGTGATCGCCGACAGCTACGCGCTGGAGTACACGCTCAACCCCGACGTCGAGCTCGGCCGCGGCGTCAAGGGCCTGGCCGACCTCGACCCGCCGGACGTCGACGTGTCGGACCTCAACGGGCCCGAGGTCGTCGACCTGATGCAGGAAGCCGGATTCCTCTGACCATCCTCGCGTCCCCGCCCCGGTCGGGCAGGACCAGCAGCCGCCCTCCGGCGCTGCTGGTCATCTCGGCCGCGATGGTGGCTGCGCTGGTGCTGCTGCCACTCGGGTACGTCGCCTGGTTCACCTGGACTCTCGGGCCGGCCGAGACCTGGTCGCTGCTGGCGCGACCCCGCGTGGCCGAGCTCCTGCGCAACACCGTCGGCCTGCTCGTCGGCGCGGTGGCGCTCAGCAGCCTGCTGGGGGTGACCTGCGCCTGGCTGGTGGAGCGCTCGGACCTGCCGGGGCGGGCCGTGTGGCATGTCCTGTTCGTCGCCCCGCTGTCCATCCCCGCGTTCGTGAACAGCTACGGCTGGGTCTCGCTCACCCACTCGGTGCAGAGCTACGCCGGGGCGGTGCTGGTGGTGTCGCTGTCCTACGCCCCCCTGGTCTACCTGCCGACCGTCGCGGCCATGCGCACCCTGGACCCCTCGCTCGAGGAGGTATCCCACTCGCTCGGTCACGGACGCTGGACGACGTTCCGGCTCGTCGTACTGCGTGGCATCCGGCCGGCGATCCTCGGCGGCGGCCTCCTGGTCGGGCTGCACGCCCTCGCGGAGTTCGGTGCGCTCCAGATGCTGAGGTTCCCCACCTTCACCACGGCGATCTACGACAACTACCGCTCGGCCTTCAACAGCTCCTCGGCGAACGTCCTGGCCAGCGTGCTCGTGCTCGGCTGCCTGGTGCTGCTGCTGGCCGAGCTCTCCCTGCGCGGTGATGTCGCGCTGTGGCGGGTGGGCTCGGGTGCGGCGCGCGAGGTGGTCCGGGTGCCGCTGGGTGCCTTGCGGCCGGTTGCGCTGACGGGCGTCGCCCTCGTGGTGGCGCTCTCGGTCGGCGTCCCGGTGAGCAGCCTGGTGCACTGGCTGCGCGTCGGCTCCTCGACCGCGTTCCCGGTGGGTGAGCTGCTGGCGGCGACGCTCACCACGGCCGGGCTCGCCCTGGCTGCGGCCGCGGCGACGTCCGTCCTCGCGCTGCCCGTGGTCTGGCTGGCGGTGCGCTACCGCGGCACCATCGGCAACGTGATCGAGCGAGCCGCGTTCACCGCCCACGCCCTGCCCGGGATCGTGGTGGCGCTGGCACTGGTGGCGATCTCGATCCGCTCGGTGCGGCCCCTCTACCAGACGCTGCCGCTGCTCCTGCTGGGCTACGCCATCTTGTTCCTGCCGCGCGCGATCGTCAGCATCCGCAGCAGCCTGGAGCACGCCCAGCCGGTGCTGGAGGACGTCGCCCGCAGCCTGGGGCAGCCGCGCTTCCGGGTGTTCCTGCGGGTCACCTTGCCGCTGTTGCGCAACGGGATCGGCGCCGGTGCGGCGCTGGTGTTCCTCGCCGTGTCGACCGAGCTCACCGCCACGCTGTTGATGGCGCCCATCGGCACCGCCACGCTCGCGACCCAGTTCTGGTCCAACAGCTCCTCGCTCGCCTACGGCGCTGCGGCGCCGTACGCCTTGCTGCTCATCCTGGTCTCGCTCCCGGCCACCTGGCTGCTGAGCCGGCACTCCCGGGGAGGGGCCACCACATGAGCCACATCAGCGTCAGCGGCCTGACCAAGTCCTTCGGCTCCCGGCTCGTCCTCGACGGGCTGGACCTCGAGGTCGAGGACGGCGAGATCATGGCGGTCCTGGGCCCCTCGGGCTGCGGCAAGACCACGCTGCTCCGGATTTTGGCGGGCTTCCTGGCGCCCGACGACGGTCAGGTGGACTTCGACGCGACCACGGTGGCGGGCAGTTCCGGGTCGGTGCCCGCCTGGCAGCGGAAGGTCGGGTACGTGCCGCAGGAAGGCGCCCTGTTCCCGCACCTCGACGTCCGAGGAAACATCCTCTTCGGCCTGCCCCGCAAGGAGCGCACCAGCTCCCGGCTGGCCGAGCTGCTCGAGCTGGCCGAGCTCCCGCGCGAGATCGCCGGCTCCTACCCCCGCGAGCTCTCCGGTGGTCAGCAGCAGCGGGTGGCGCTGGCGCGTGCGCTCGCTCCGCGGCCTCGGGTGGTGCTGATGGACGAGCCGTTCTCCTCCCTGGACGCAGCACTGAGGATCAGTGCCGGCCGCGAGGTCACCCGAGTGCTGCGACACACCAAGTCCACGGCGCTGCTGATCACCCACGACCAGGGCGAGGCGCTGTCCCTGGCCGACCGGGTGGCCGTGATGGAGGCCGGCCGGATCAAGCAGGTCGACCGTCCCACCGAGCTCTACGGGGCACCTGTCGACGTCTCCGTCGGCAGCTTCGTGGGCGACGCCAACCTGCTCCCGGGGGTGCTCGTCGCCGCCGGGGCCTCGTGCGCGCTGGGGACCGTCCCACTCCGCGCGACGCCGGGCCTGGCCCCGGGGTCGATCGTCACGCTCCTGATCCGGCCCGAGCAGCTGCGCCTGGGGCCCGGCGACGCCGCCCGGGTCGAGGAGGTCACCTTCTACGGGCCGCATGCATCGGTCCGGATCTCACTGCCGGACGGCACCATGTTGCTGGCCCGGGTCGACCCCTCCGCCGTCCCCGTGGCGGGTGACCTCGTCGGGGTGGACGTGACCGGTGTCGGAGGGGTGTTCGGATGACGATCACTCACCTCGACACGCAGGCCCCTGGGCAGCGGCTGTACTCCCCGACCGTCGGGACCGAGTCGCTGAGCCCGTTCGGCTCGTTGCGTCGCCACGGAGACGCTCCCGCGCTGCTGGCGCGTGGGGAGCGGCTCAGCTATGCGGACCTGGCCGACCGGGTCGAGCGGCGCGCCGCCTCCCTGGGTCCCCAGCGTCGACTGCAGCTGCTCGAGTGCCGCAACACCGTCGAGACGGTGGTCGCCTATCTCGCCGCCCTGGAGGCCGGGCACCCCCTGATCCTGGTCGGGCCGGACTGCCCGCGCGAGGAGCTGCTGACGACGTACGGCCTCGACGGTGCCCACCCGGGGTCGGGGCCCGAGCTGCACCCCGACCTGGCCGTGCTTCTCAGCACCTCGGGGTCGACCGGCTCGCCCAAGCTGGTCCGGCTCTCTCGCGAGAACCTCCGCAGCAACGCCGCGAGCATCGCCGACTACCTGGGCCTGGGCCCCGAGGACCGCGCCGCCAGCACGCTCCCGCTCCAGTACTGCTACGGGCTCTCGGTCCTCAACAGCCACCTCCTGGCAGGCGCGAGCGTGCTGCTCACCGAGGACTCAGTCGTCGACGACCGCTTCTGGGTCGACGCCGCGGCAGCGGGGGTGACCTCGTTCGCGGGGGTGCCGCACACCTTCGACCTGCTCGACGCCTCGGGCTTCGCGCGGCGGCGGCTGCGCACGCTGCGCACGATCACCCAGGCAGGGGGCCGGATGGACCCCTCGACCGTACGCCGCTACGCCGCCCTCGGGCGCGAGCGTGGCTTCGAGCTGGTGGTGATGTACGGCCAGACCGAGGCCACCGCCCGGATGGCCTACCTGCCGCCACACCTGGCTGCGACCCGGCCGCAGTGCATCGGGATCCCCGTTCCCGGCGGCAGCTTCCGCATCGACGGCGCCGGCGAGGTCGGTGAGCTGATCTACTCCGGCGCCAACGTGATGCTCGGCTACGCCCACGGCCCCGACGACCTCGCGCTCGGCCGGACCGTGCACGAGCTCCGCACCGGCGACCTGGCCCGACGGCATCCCGACGGCCTGATCGAGCTCGTCGGTCGCAGCAGCCGCTTCGCGAAGATCTTCGGGCTGCGCCTCGACCTGGACCGCGTGGAGAGCCTCGCCGTCCAGGCAGGTGCCACCCTCCGCGCCGTCGAGCACGACGGCCGCCTGCACGCGTTCGTCACTCGGCACAGCGACATCCCCGCGGCGCATCGGGTATGCCATGAGCTCGGGCTGCCCGCTCATGTGACCGAGGTGCACGTGCTGCGGTCCCTCCCGCTGACCGCCACCGGCAAACCCGACCGCGCCGCGCTGAGCGCACACGCGGCCACAGTGGTCCGCGACCAGGGCGCCGCGGCTGCCGGTGAGGCGACGCCCGCTGCCGTGCGCGACCTCTACGCCCGGCTGCTGGGCCGTCATGATGCCACGGAGGACGACAGCTTCGTCGCGCTCGGGGGGGACTCGCTGTCCTACGTCGAGGCCTCTGTGCGGCTGAGCGCCCTGGTCAGTGACCTTCCGAGCGACTGGTCACGGCTCTCGGCGCGCGAGCTGGCGACCCGTACGCAGGCGCCGTCGCGTCGCGGATGGTGGGCCCCCGTCGAGACGGGCATCATCTTGCGGGCGCTGGCGATCGTGCTCATCGTGGGCTCGCACGCGGAGCTGCTCAGCGTGATGGGCGGGGCGCACGTGCTGCTGGCGGTCGCGGGGTTCAACCTCGCCCGGTTCCAGCTCTCCGCCGGATCCGCCGCAGAGCGTCGCCGGAGTCTGCTCCGAGCAGCGCGCAACGTCGCCCTGCCGGCCGCGCTGTGGATCGGCGGGGTGACGCTCGTGACCGGGATGTACGACGCCTCGACGGCCCTGATGCTCAACAACGTCGTGGGCTCCGACGGCTGGGACGACCGCTGGCAGTTCTGGTTCCTCGAGGTCGTCGTGTGGGTGCTGGTCGCTGCCGCCGTGGTGCTGCCACTACGAGCGCTCGACCGGCTCGAGCGGGCGGGGCCCTTCGCCTTCGCGACCGCGGTGTTCGCCGCTGCACTGCTGCTCCGCTACGCCCTGATCGGGGTGGAGGCCGGTGCCGTCGAGCGGTACGCCGTACCGACCGTGCTGTGGAGCGTGGCGCTCGGCTGGATGGCGGCCCGATCGCGCAGCACCCGGCAGCGGCTGATCACCTCGGTCGCCGCCGTCGTGGCCTGCTGGGGGTTCTTCGGGGATCCGGCCCGCGAGGCACTCGTGGCCGGGGGAGTGCTGCTGCTGGTCTGGGTCTCTCAGCTCCACCTGCCGCGCGTCTCGCTACCGGTCGTCTCAGCGCTGGCGGGGTCCTCGCTGTTCGTCTACCTGACCCACTGGCAGGTCTACCCGCACCTGGAGGTCGACCACCCGCTGCTGGCCACGCTGGGCTCCCTGCTCGTCGGCTACCTCACCTGGCGGGCCTGGGGACACCTGTACGCGAGGGCCGGCCGGCTCCGTCCCCTCCGGTCGTCGAGGTGAGCGAGTGCCTGTTCTGCCGGATCGTGGCCGGGGACTCCGAGGCCTCGGTCGTGTGGCGCGACGCGCGACTCGTGGCGTTCCTCGACGTCCGGCCCGTGTTCAAGGGGCATGTGCTGCTCGTGCCCGCCGAGCACGTTCCGACCCTGACCGAGCTGCCGCCCGCGCTGCGTGATCCCTTCCTGGCAGCGGCCCAGCGACTCGCCGCCGCGATGGTCGGCCTGGGCGCGCAGGGGTCGTTCGTGGCGATGAACAACACCGTGTCGCAGTCGGTGCCGCATCTGCACTGCCACATCGTGCCCCGCACCAAGGGGGACGGTCTGCGCGGGTTCTTCTGGCCGCGGACGAAGTACGACAGCTCCGCGGAGAGGGAGCAGTGGGCAGCCCGCATCCAGGACGCGCTCGCTGCTGACCTAGGCTGACCGCTGGCTCGCAGCGCTAGGCGGAGCCGTCGACGAGAGGACACGCCAGATGGGTCGTTATGACGGACGCGTAGCAGTCGTCACGGGCGCTGCCCGCGGAATCGGCGCCGCGATCGCCAAGCGCTTCGCCGAGGAGGGCGCCTCGGTCGCCGTGCTGGACCTCGACGAGGAGCAGGCTCAGGCGAGTGCGGCGAGTCTCGGTGGCACCGCCAAGGCGGTCGGCATCGGCTGCAACGTCAGCGACGCCCCCTCGGTGGAGGCGGCTGTCGGCCGCGTGCTCGAGGAGCTGGGCGGCCTGCACATCCTGGTCAACAACGCCGGCATCACCCGCGACAACCTGCTCTTCAAGATGACCGAGGACGACTGGGACGCGGTGGTCGGCGTACACCTCAGGGGCCCCTTCCTGATGAGCCGGGCCGCCCAGAAGACCTTCGTCGAGCAGAAGTACGGCAAGATCCTCAACCTCTCCAGCGTCTCCGCCAACGGCAACCGCGGCCAGGCGAACTACTCGGCCGCCAAGGCCGGTGTCCAGGGGTTCACGCGGACCCTGGCCCTCGAGCTGGGTCAGTTCGGCTGCAACGTGAACGCGATCGCACCGGGCTTCATCGCCAGCGACATGACCGACCACACGGCACGCCGGCTCAAGCTCGACGTGGACGAGTTCCGCCGGCTGGCCGCCGAGGCGAACCCGATCAAGCGGGTCGGCTACCCCGAGGACATCGCGGCCGCCGCAGCGTTCCTGTGCAGCGACGAGGCCTCCTACATCACCGGCCAGACCCTGTACGTCGACGGCGGCGACAAGATCGGCTGAAAAAAGTGGCGAACTGGGCGGGCCTCACCTTTTCGGGGGGCCCGCCTTGTCATGCTGAAAGCATGACCTCCTCCGCCCCGGCCGAACGCGGACCTGCCCAGGGTCCGGCTCGTCTCGTCGCAGCGCTCACGGCGCTCGCGCTGAGCCTGACCCTGGCGGCGTGCGGTGGCGCTGATGAGGACAAGGCGAAGAAGCCAGACTCGCAACCGGTCGAGGGGGGCTCCGAGCTCGCCGCCCTCTGGCCCCTGACCGGCCAGCCCGTCACGGGCGCCACCCCCAAGCACCCCGTCCTGATCGCCAAGATCGACAACACGCCGAGCGGTGGCCCCCAGGTGGGGCTGAAGAAGGCCGACCTGATCACCGAGCAGCTCGTCGAGGGCGGCATGACCAGGCTCGCGGTGTTCTTCTACCGTCGCCTCCCCGCTGTCGTCGGGCCCGTCCGGTCCCTGCGGGCCTCGGACCTCGGCATCGGTCAACCGGCCCTTGCCGCCATCGTCGCGAGCGGCGGCGCGCCACCCACCCTGCGTCGACTCAAGGCCGCCGACGTCACCTTCTTCGAGGAGGGCGGTCCTGGGTACTACCGCGACAGCGCCCGCCGTTCGCCGTACAACCTGATGGTGAACCTGCCCAAGCTGGCCAAGACGCTGCGAGACGACGCCGTGGTGCCGGCCAGCTATCTGCCGTGGGGCACCGAGGCCGACTTCACCAGCGATCGTCCGGCGCGGTCCATCGACGCGGTGTTCAGCCGGTCGATGACCACGTCGTGGCGCTATCAGGGCGGCAGGTACCGCAACGACAAGACCCTGTCTCCTGAGGGAGACCGGTTCCTGCCGACCAGCATCCTGGTGGTGCGGGTGCGGCTGGGTGACGCCGGGTATCTCGACCCGGCCGGCAACAAGGTGCCGGAGACGATCTACCGCGGTCGGGGGCGCTTCCTGCTCTTCCACCGCGGCAAGATGGTGAGCGGCACGTGGAGCAAGCAGTCCAACGACACTCCGATCCAGCTCAGCAACGCCGACGGAGAGGTCAAGGTGCCGGCCGGCCAGGTGTGGGTCGAGCTGGTGCCCACCCAGCGCAACGGGGGCCGGGTGAGCTTCGCGAAGTGAGGGCTCAGACCCCGGCGGCCGGGCACGCCTCGGTGGGCTCACCGAGCGAGACACCGGTCGCTGCCAGCGAGCGCAGCCCCTCGAGGATGAACAGGATCGCCACCTCGATCCGAGCCGCGGCCACGCGCGGATCCTCGGCGGTGGTCACGCTCTCACCCGCGGCCGAGATCGCTCCGAAGAAGATCCGGCTGAAGGTCTGCCGCATCGGGTCTGAGATCTCGTAGCTCGCGGACTCGAACAGCGAACCCACGATGTCCTGGACGATGCCGAAGCTCGAACGCTCCTCCTGCTCCCTGAAGCGCGCGTAGCCGAGGATCGCCGGACCGTCCTGGATCACCACGCGCTGGTAGGCGGGCTGCTGGACGACCGACATGCACGCCCGCAGCCCCGCCCGTGCCTTCTCCCACGGGTCGGCCACGTCGTGCAGGGCGGCTCGGATGGTCCTGGAGGCCTCCTCCTCGACCTTGGCGAAGACTGCCTCGAAGAGGTCCTGCTTGCCGCTGAAGTGGTGGTACAGCGCTCCTTTGGTCACTCGCGCCCCGGCGACGATCGCGTCCAGGCTGGTGCCGCTGTAGCCCCGCTCGCTGAACAGCGAGGTGGCGACCTCGACCAGCGCCCTCCTGGTGCTCGCGGAGTACTCGGCGCGGCGCGAACCCGCGGCGAGCTGGGGGAGGCCGGTCAGCAACGTCGCGGCGCGCGTTCGGGTCACCGGGGCAGTCTAGGGCTCTGGTGTGGGTCGCATCACAGTGTCGGGAATAGGACTCCCCGTAGGCCTCCACATACCCTGGGTACGACGTGAGGGTCGGGCGAGGTCGGGGTGCGTCAGGTGAGTGATCGCCTGCTGGGGAACGCCGAGCCTGACCCCGTTCGGGCGCCTGCTCGATCGTCGCTGGTCAGCGTGAGCCGACCACAGAGCCGACTCAGCCCCAGGTCGGACCGGAGCAGCCTCCCTCCCCCTGGCTCCTGTCATCGCCGTCCTGGGGTTGAGTCACTCGGCGGGCCGCGCCCGGGCTCTGGGTGAGCGATGTTGCCGGGCCGGGCGGATAGGATGAGTCGATGAGCAGCCCACAGACCCCGGGCTTCGGGATAGGCGTCCTGGAGGACACCCGCACCGACGAGCGCACCCGGCCCACCGACAACGGGGACCACGAGCGCCTCTCCCACTACGTCCCCAAAGACAAGCTGATGGACGCCATGATCAACGGGACGCCGGTGGTCGCGCTGTGCGGCAAGGTGTGGATCCCGAGTCGCGACCCGGAGAAGTTCCCCGTGTGCCCGGAGTGCAAAGAGATCCTCGACGGCATGCGTGGAGGGGACAAGGAGTGAGCATCCTTCGTCGAGCGACGGTCGCCCTGGCGGTCGTCGTGGTCACCGGCACGCTCACGTCCCTGGCACCGGTGACCGCTTCCGCCGCTCCTGTGGCCGTCGTCCCGTGCGTCGAGGACGAGGCTCCGACCCAGGTCTCCGGCTCCGCCCGCAAGGTGCCGTACTGGCGAGAGCGTGCAGACACCTCCAAGGTCACCGAGGCCGACCTGGACGCGCTTCCGGCTCAGGAGACCACCCGCAGGTTCGTGGCGCGCGAGGTGGCGCCCGAACTGGCCGCGCGCGTGTGGATCCCGGTCTACGCCCACGTCATCGTCGGCAAGCACCGGGGCGAGCGCAAGGGCATCGGTCCCCGCCGCATCCGGCGCCAGCTGGCCGCGCTGAACCAGGCGCTGGCGGGATACCAGAGCGAGCTCAGCGCGGTCGCGCGCTATCGGTTCCGCCTGAAGAAGGTCGACTACACCCGCCGTGACGGGTGGTACCACGCCTACCTGCACGGTCCGCGCGACAAGCGGATGAAGCGCAAGCTGCACCGCGGCAACCAGGGCGCCCTGAACCTCTACATCAACGGAGGCGGCCCCCGGGGGTACCCCGTGCTCGGCTGGTCGCGGTTCCCCTGGCAGTACGCCAGCTCGCCTCGCCTCGACGGGGTCACGGTCAACGTGGCCGCGCTCCCCGGTGGCCGGGCCCGCGGCTACAACCTGGGCGACACGCTCGTGCACGAGGTCGGTCACTGGCTGGGACTGCTGCACACCTTCGAGGGTGGCTGTGGCACCCGGGGGGACCTGGTCGCGGACACCCCCGACGAGGCCGAGCCCAGCTATGAGTGCGAGACGACGCGGGACACCTGCGTCGAGCCAGGTCTCGACCCGGTGCGCAACTTCATGGACTACTCGCTGGACTCGTGCATGGACATGCTCACCAATGGGCAGGTACGCCGCATGGACGCCGCCTTCGAGAACTGGCGGCAGTAGCGGCCTTGACTGACCGACACTCCCCGCCTGGTCCTCAGCCCGAACCGCCCGCCCCACTCGACCTCCCGCCCGCGTATCCCGACCGCGCCGCCTGGGGCACGGCCACGAAGCTGCGTGCGTGGCAGACGGCTGCGCTGACGGCGTACTTCGGGAACAACCAGCGCGACTTCCTCGCGGTCGCGACCCCCGGCGCGGGCAAGACCACCTTCGCGCTGACCGTCGCGGCGGAGCTCCTGGCCCGTCGGGTGGTGGAACGGATCACGGTCGTGGCCCCGACCGAGCACCTCAAGACGCAGTGGGCCGAGGCGGCCGCCAAGGTGGGCATCCCCCTGGATCCGGCGTACTCCGGTCGCAAGGGGCGCACCAGCAGCGACTTCGTCGGAATCGCACTGACCTATGCCGGTGTGGCAGCCAACCCACTGGCCCACCGGATCCGCACCGAGCGCTTCAACACCCTGGTGATCCTCGACGAGGTGCACCACGCCGGTGACGCCCTGTCGTGGGGGGAGGCAGTGCGCGAGGCCTTCGAGCCCGCCCGGCGCCGGCTGGCGCTCACCGGGACGCCGTTCCGCTCCGACATCAACCCGATCCCGTTCGTCAGCTACGCCCCCGACGCCGACGGAGTGCGGCGCTCGGTGGCCGACTACACCTACGGGTACGCCCACGCGCTGGCTGACCACGTCGTGCGGCCGGTGCTGTTCATGGCCTACGGCGGCACGTTGCAGTGGCGGACCCGCGCGGGCGACGAGATCGCCGCCAGGCTGGGAGAGCCGCTCACCAAGGACCTCACCGCCCAGGCGCTGCGGACCGCACTGGACCCCAAGGGGTCGTGGATCCCCTCAGTGCTCCAGGCCGCGGACCGGCGGCTCTCCGAGGTCCGTCGGCACGTGCCCGACGCCGGGGGACTGGTGATCGCCACGGACCAGGACTCGGCGCGGGCCTACGCGCAGGTGCTGGCGAAGATCGCGGGCGAGAAGCCGGCCGTGGTGCTCTCGGACGAGAAGGCGGCGTCGAAGAAGATCTCGGCCTTCGCCGAGGACGGCTCCCGCTGGATGGTCGCGGTGCGGATGGTCTCCGAGGGCGTCGACGTGCCGCGGCTGGCGGTCGGGGTGTACGCGACCACCACCTCCACCCAGCTCTTCTTCGCCCAGGCCATCGGCCGCTTCGTACGCGCCCGCAAGCGGGGCGAGACGGCCTCGATCTTCGTGCCGTCGGTCCCGGTGCTCCTCACCCACGCCGCCGAGATGGAGGTCGAGCGCGACCACGCCCTCCAGCGCAAGATCACCGAGGAGGGCGACATCTTCGCCGCCGAGGACGCGCTGATGCAGCAGGCCCAGCAGGCGGAGAGCGCGTCCGGCGAGGAGGCGCTGATGCCCTTCGAGGCGCTCGGCTCGCAGGCCACCTTCGACCGGGTGCTGTACGACGGCGCGGAGTTCGCCCATGCCGGCGAGGTGCACGTCGGCTCGGAGGAGGAGATGGACTTCCTCGGCATCCCGGGCCTGCTCGAGGCCGACCAGGTGCGGGACCTGCTGCGCCATCGGCAGAGCGAGCGCGCGCGCCGTCAGGCACCGGTGGTCGGCGAGGCGGAGGCGCCCCGAGCGTCGACCACCCACGAGCAGCTGGCGGTCATCCGCCGGGAGCTCAACGGACTGGTCGCGGCGTGGTACCACCGCACCGGCCAGCCGCACGGCGTCATCCACGCCGCGCTGCGCAAGGAGTGCGGCGGCCCGGCGGCCGCAGCCGCGAGCGCCGACCAGCTCACCAGGCGGATCGACAAGATCCGTGACTGGGCCACCCAGCGAAAGTCCTCCTGACCTCGACGGTGCGCTGAGACCGACCAGGTGCGCCGGGCCGTACGCCCAGCTCGGATCCCCCCGGAGGGTCAGGCGTCCACCAGCGGCAGCACCCGGTAGGGCACCTGCTCCGCGAGGGCGATCACGGTGGAGGAGCGCACGATGCTGGCGTCGGAGAGCACCGCGTCGATCACCCGCTGAAGGTCGGCGTTGGAGCGTGCCACCACCCGGCACCACATGTCGCCGGTGCCGGTGATCGTGAACGCCTCCAGCACCTCGGCGATCCCGGCCAGGTGCTCGGCCACGACCTCATGACCCTGGCCCTGCCGGATCTCGAGGGTGAGGAAGGCGGTGACCGGGTAGCCGAGCGCGGCGGGATCCAGCTGCGGGGCCCAGCCGGTGATCACGCCGGTGTCGGCGAGCTTGTCCATCCGTGCCTGCACGGTCCCGCGGGCGACGCCGAGCCGACGTGACGCCGCGAGCACCCCCACGCGTGGCTCGGCTGCGAACAGATGGATCAATGTGGTGTCCAACTGGTCCATGCGACACTCCTGAAGTGGTCATGTTGTACAGGCCTCGCGACCAGTGTTGCGCAACTTGCCGAGATCACGCGACTCTGGGGCCATGACCTCGCTGACCCCCGAAGAGATCCGTGCCGACCTGACCCTGGACCAGCTCAAGCAGCTGGTCGGCCTGGTGGAGTACGACGCCAGCAGCGACCCGTTCCCGGTGATCGGCATGGATGCGGTCGTGCTTCGTGGTCGGCAACGCCACCCAGACCGCGAACTTCTACCAGCTGGCGCTCGGCATGGAGCTGGAGGCCTACCGCGGCCCGGAGACCGGCCTGCGCGACGCCAAGGTCTACGTGCTCCGCTCGGGCTCGGCCAGGTTCGTCTTCGCCGGCGGCGTCACCCCCGACAGCCCGGTCCTGGACCACCACCGCGCGCACGGTGACGGGGTCGTCGACCTGGCGCTGGAGGTGCCCGACGTCGACAAGTGCATCGAGCACGCGCGGGCGATGGGGGCCACCGTGCTCGACGAGCCCTACGAGATCTCCGACGAGCACGGGACCGTCCGGATGGCTGCCATCGCCACCTACGGCGAGACCCGGCACAGCCTGGTGGACCGCTCGCGCTACGACGGCCCCTACCTGCCGGGCTTCGTGGCCCGGTCGAGCACCGTCACCCGTGCGGCGCACCACCCCAAGCGGCTCTTCCAGGCGATCGACCACTGCGTCGG
The DNA here is from genome assembly GCA_963812235.1 of uncultured Actinomycetota bacterium. Classification (GTDB taxonomy): domain Bacteria; phylum Actinomycetota; class Actinomycetes; order Propionibacteriales; family Nocardioidaceae; genus Marmoricola. The sequence continues at coordinate 200,001 of CAWEUP010000020.1, forward strand.
CAACGTCGAGCTCGGCCGGATGGACGAGTGGGTGGCGTTCTACAACAAGGTGATGGGCTTCACGAACATGGCCGAGTTCATCGGCGACGACATCGCCACCGACTACTCCGCGCTGATGAGCAAGGTGGTCTCGAGCGGCAACCACCGAGTGAAGTTCCCGCTGAACGAGCCGGCGATCGCGAAGAAGAAGTCGCAGATCGACGAGTACCTCGAGTTCTACGACGGAGCCGGCTGCCAGCACATCGCCCTGGCCACCAACGACATCCTCGGCGCTCGGTCGACATCCTGCGTGAGAACGGGATCCAGTTCCTGGACACCCCGGACTCCTACTACGACGACCCCGCGCTGCGCGAGCGGATCGGGAAGGTGCGGGTGCCGATCGAGGAGCTGAAGAAGCGCAGGATCCTGGTCGACCGCGACGAGGACGGCTACCTGCTGCAGATCTTCACCAAGCCGATGGGCGATCGACCCACGGTGTTCTTCGAGTTCATCGAGCGACACGGCTCCCTGGGGTTCGGCAAGGGCAACTTCAAGGCGCTCTTCGAGGCCATCGAGCGCGAGCAGGACGCCCGCGGCAACCTCTGAGCAGCGCGGAGACCCGGACCCCGTGCTCGGCACCCATCTGATCGGGAGCCGGTGACGAAGAAGGGGTACTGCGCCGGGAATCCTCGGTCGTGACCCAGCCGTTGCCGGAGGATCCCGATGTCTGCTCGCCCGCTCGCCCGCAAGTCCCTGGCCACCGGGGTGGCCGCCGCCCTGCTCGCCCTTCCGCTGTCGGGCTGCAGCCTCGGCCTGGGCGGCGGGTCAGCGCCGGAGGCCGTGGCCACCGTGCCGGCGCTCTCCGGGAAGTCGACCTCCATCAAGCTGGACAAGGGCTTCGCCGCGGCGCTGACCAAGCTCAAGCTGAAGCCGGGCACCATCGGCAAGGCCCGGCTCGCGAAGGGCTCGCTCGTCTTCCCGATCACCGGGGGCAACGTCACCGTGTTCGAGCCGGGTGAGGTCTCGCCGTACGTCATCGGCCAGATCCAGCACGTCGGCTCCGGCCTGTCGCTGAGCGCAGGCGGGACCAAGGTCGGGCTCAGGAACCTCAACGTCGACCCCGGCAGCTCGCGGGTGTACGGCGACGTGTTGGTCAACGGGAAGGTCGCCGCGCAGAGCGCCTACCTGTTCCAGCTCGACGGCCGCACCCTCGAGCCGCTGACGACCAAGGGCAGCACGGCCACGCTGACCGGCACCGAGGTCAAGATCTCTCCCGACGCCGGCGGGGCTGCTGAACCAGACCTTCAAGACCAAGGCTGTGAAGCCCGGCCTGCTGGTCGGGATCGCGACGATCGTCGTTCGGGTGAAGTAGCCCCGTCGGCGCCCTTGCTGGGCGAGAATGGTGGCGTGAGCACCCAGGGCGAGTCCTACGAGCAGTGGCGTGTCCGGACCGCCCCCACGCGGCCGGCGCGCTCTGCCGACGCCCGCACGTGGGACCTCGCGATCGCCGGTCTGCTCGCGGTGTTCTTCCTCTGGCTCGGCGGCCCTGCCGGCTGGATCGGGCTCGCGCTGGTCGCACTCCTGCTCCTGGAGCAGGCGGTCCGACCCCGCCTGGCGCGCTCGCAAGGCACAGGTGGGGTCCTCGGCCTCCGCGGCCTGGTCCTGGTGACGACCCTGGGACTGAGTGCCTGGCTGGTGCTCGTGGCCGGCCCGGTGGCGACGCCGCTGCCCCTCCTGCTGCTGCTGCTCGACGTCAAGGACGAGCGCAGCTCCCTACGCTCGGTCCGCGACCGGCTGGCCGGGCGCTCAGGTTCTACCGGCCTCCTGAGGAGGTCGGCTCAGAGCTCGGCCGGCAGCACCGTGGCGGAGACCTCGCCGAGCGCGATCCGGCCCCCGAGCTCTCCCGGGGCGCTCGCCCGCAGGGTCACCGTGTCGCCGTCGTCGAGGAAGGTGCGTCCCGCGGCGCCGAAGGGCTCGCGGCCGTTCCAGCTGAGCTCGAGGAACGAGCCGAGCTGGTCGGGCCGGTCCCCGCTGATGGTGCCGCTGGCGAACAGGTCCCCGTGCGCAGCGAGGCGCCGTTGACGGTCAGGTGGGCCAGCATCTGCGCGGGCGACCAGTACATCGAGGCGTACGGCGGACGGCTCACCACCTCGCCGTTGAGCTCCACCTCGAACTCGATGTCGTAGCCGGCCTGCTGCTCGACCTGCAGGTAGTCCAGCGGCGCCGGCTCCTGGACGGGCAGCTCGGTGCGGGCTGCGCCGAGCGCTTCGAGGGGAGTGATCCAGGCACTGATGGAGGTCGCGAAGGACTTGCCCAGGAAGGGGCCGAGCGGAGCGGACTCCCAGGCCTGGATGTCTCGGGCCGACCAGTCGTTGAGCGGGGTCACGCCGAACACGTGATCCTCGAACGCCGCCGTCGGCACGCGGTCACCCCTGCGGGTGGCCAGACCGACCACGAAGCCCAGCTCGGCCTCGATGTCGAGTCGACGGGTCGGCCCGTAGGTCGGCGTCTCGGCGCCCGATGGCTTGGACTGCCCGCAGGGTCGGATCACGTCGGTGCCCGAGACCACCACGGTGCCCGCGCGGCCGTGGTAGCCGACGGGCAGGTGACGCCAGTTGGGCAGCAGCCAGGCGCCGTCGGGCCGGAAGATCTTGCCGGCGTTGGTGGCGTGCTGGAGCGAGCAGTAGAAGTCGACGTAGTCGGCCACCTCGAACGGCAGATGCATCGTCACCTCGACCATCGGGTGGAGCAGCGGCGTGATCTGCTCGCGATGCGTCGGATCGGTGACGAGCTGCACGAGTCGCCGCCGGGTCACGCGCCAGGCGCCGGTGCCCAGCGCCATGAACTCGTTGAGCGAGGGCCGGTGGAAGACCGCGTCCCCGAGTGCCGCGGTGAGGTCGAGCACCTGGTCGCCGATGCGCGCACCGACCCGCGGCTCGGCGTCGCCGACGGAGAAGACGCCGTAGGGCAGGTTGTCGGCGTCGTACGCCGACCCAGCGGCGCCGGGCACCCAGGAGTGTGGATCCGGGCTCATGCGGTCCTCCCGATCAGCTGGAGCTCGACCAGGTCGTCGCGCGCCTCGAGCACGCGGCACGACCCGAACGCCGGTGAACCAGCGGCGGGTGCGGGCGGCCCGGTCCGGATCCGTCGACAGCCTGGCGGCCAGGGCGGCACCGTCGGTGTCCGCCAGCAGCCGCGCCACCTCGTCGTCTCCTTCGCCGTCCAGGCTGGCGCGCGTGGCCAGGAGGACGTTGAGGAAACCGTGGTGCTCGATGCCCGAGTCGACGTCCAGGTGACGCACCGCGTGGTGCAGCCCGGCGGAGCACTTGAACGGCAGCTCGCGATCGAGCGCCGCCTCGATGCACGAGGCCAGCTCGACCGGGCTGGGAAACAGGTCGGCGCTCGCCCCGCCGGTGCGGAACTTCAGGGCGATCTCGCGTGCCGCCAGCTCGTCGACCGCAGCCAGCCAGCCGTGCGTCAGGGACCCTCGCGGCATCGGTGGCTCGGCGTACACGGCGACGTCGTCCAGCTCCTCCTCCACGGAGTCGAGGACACGCAGGAGCCGTCCGGCGTTGTGGGCGAGGTCGTCCTCGTCGCGCAGCGCGAACTCGAGCGCGCCCAGCGCGATCCCCTCGGTGCGGGCGACCCAGGTGACGGCCGGGCTGATCGCACCGGCCCCTCCGGTGACGACGAGACTCACCCGCAGCGGGGTCGAGCCGGTCACCTCGGACGAGGTCGAGGCGACGGCGGCGGCCAGCTCGCCCACCATCAGGTCGCTGACCACGAAGCCGCCGAGGAGGTCGGCGTAGTCGCTCGTGCGGTGCGAGCGGTGCTCCTCGACCGCTTGCGTCAGCGGGATGCTCGCCGGGGGGAACGCCGCGGCGTCGTCGATGAAGGCCACGCAGGAAGGCGGGGCACCGACGTCGGTGCCTGGTTCGGGTGCGTCACAGTTGCCACGCTAGATCACCGGGAGGCAGGGTGGCGGCGTGGCTTACTACCGATCTGTCGGCGCCGTCCCGCGGACCCGACACACCGCCTTCCGGAGCGACACGGGCGATCTGCGCTACGAGGAGCTGATGGGGGAGGAGGGCTTCTCCTCGGACTCCTCGCTGCTCTACCACGTGGGGGTCCCCTCCGCCGTGGTCGACAGCCAGGTCTGGGAGCTGCCCGACCAGCGCACCACGCCGAACCACCCGCTCAAGCCCCGGCACCTCAAGCTGCACGACCTGGCGGTCGGCGGCGACGCGGTGACCGGGCGCCGGCTCGTGATGGGCAACGGCGACGTCCGGATCAGCTACGTGGTGAGCGACGCCCCCTCGCCGTACTACCGCAACGCAGTCGGGGACGAGTGCGTCTACGTCGAGAGCGGCTCCGGCACGGTCGAGACCGTCTTCGGGCTGCTCTCCTACCGCAGCGGCGACTACGTGGTGATCCCGCGGGCGACCACGCACCGGTGGGTGCCCAGCGCCCCCTCTGCAGGGTGACGGCGAGGTCTCCCGGCTCTACGCGATCGAGGCGAACAGCCACATCTCGCCGCCGAAGCGCTACCTCTCGCGCTTCGGCCAGCTGCTCGAGCACGCGCCGTACTGCGAGCGGGACCTGCACGGACCGGACTCCCCGCTGGTGCTCGAGGGCACCGACGTCGAGGTGCTGGTCAAGCACCGTGGTTCGTCCGGGATCGTGGGCTCGCGACTGACCTACGCCACCCATCCACTCGATGTCGTCGGGTGGGACGGGTGCCTGTACCCCTACACCTTCAACGTCGAGGACTTCATGCCGATCACCGGGAAGATCCACCAGCCGCCTCCGGTGCACCAGGTCTTCGAGGGCGCCAACTTCGTGATCTGCAACTTCTGCCCGCGCAAGGTCGACTACCACCCGGAGTCGATCCCGGTGCCGTACTACCACTCGAACGTCGACTCCGACGAGGTGATGTTCTACGTCGGTGGCGACTACGAGGCGCGCAAGGGCTCAGGCATCGACATCGGGTCGATCTCGCTCCACCCCGGAGGGCACGCGCACGGTCCCCAGCCGAGTGCGATCGAGGCCTCCATCGGCGTGGAGTACTTCGAGGAGCTCGCGGTCATGGTGGACACCTTCCGGCCGCTCGAGCTGGGTGAGGGGGGTCTCGCGGTCGAGGACCCGGCGTACGCCTGGACCTGGGCGGGTCGCGGGCCGGCCGCTGAGGACGGCGTACGGCGGTCCCGGCCGTCTACTCCAACAGCTGAGGCGTGATGGCGACCTACATCGCCTTCCTGCGTGCCGTCAACGTGGGAGGCCGGAGCTACCCCATGGCCGAGCTGCGGGCGACGCTGGGCGCAGCGGGCTTCGAGGACGTCGAGACGCACATCCAGACCGGCAACGTGCGGTTCCGCACGCGGCTGCGCTCCCGGGCGAGGATCGTCGCCGCGCTCGAGCAGGCGATGCGCGAGGACCGGGGCTTCGAGGTCGTGGTGGTGCTGCTGACCCCGGCCGAGCTGAGCCAGGTGTACGCCGAGGCGCAGGCCTTCGCCGCGGGCTCCGAGTTGTCCGGGCACTACCTGAGCCTGCTCACGACGCCGCCCACCCCCGAGGGCACACGGGCCCTGGAGGCCCGGTCCGGGGACGGCGAGGAGGTGCGGGTCGGCGTCCGTGCGGTGCACCTGATGCTGAGCGCGAAGCCCTTCCACGAGGCGAGCACCGGCAACGCGCAGGTGGAGCGTCATCTCGGGGCCGCCACCACCCGTAACCTGTCCGTGGTCACGAAGCTGAAGGAGAAGTGGGGCGCATGAACGAGCAGCAGTGGTGGCGCGACGCCGTCATCTACCAGATCTACCCCCGGTCCTGGGCCGACGGCGACGGCGACGGCATCGGCGACCTCCCGGGCATCACGGCGCGGCTTCCGCACCTCGCCGACCTGGGCGTGGACGCGCTGTGGCTCTCGCCCTTCTACACCTCTCCGCAGAACGACGCCGGGTACGACGTCGCGGACTACCGTGACGTCGACCCGCTCTTCGGCACGCTGGCGGACGCCGACGTCCTGATCGACCGGGCGCACGAGCTGGGCCTGCGCGTGCTGGTCGACATCGTGCCGAACCACTCCTCCAGCGAGCACCCCTGGTTCCAGGCGGCGCTGAGCGCCGCGCCGGGCAGCCCTGAGCGCGCCCGCTACGTGTTCCGGGACGGCAAGGGCCCGGACGGGGCCGAGCCTCCCAACAACTGGCTCAGCAACTTCGGCGGGCCGGGGTGGACCAGGGTGACCGAGACGGACGGCTCGCCCGGGCAGTGGTACCTCCACCTCTTCGACGTGACCCAGCCCGACTTCGACTGGACCAACCCGGTGGTCGCCGAGGAGATGGAGTCGGTGCTCCGGTTCTGGCTCGACCGCGGGGTCGACGGGTTCCGCATCGACGTCGCGCACGCTCTGGTCAAGGCGCCGGGCCTGCCGGACACCGAGGTCGCCCACGAGATGGCCGTGGAGCGCACCTCCGACCTGCCCATGTGGGACCAGCCCGGCGTGCACGACATCTACCGGCGCTGGCGCAAGCTCACCGACTCCTACGCGGTCGAGGGCCAGGACGCCGACCGGATCCTGTGCGCCGAGGCCTGGGTGACCCCCGCGGAGGCGATGGCGCGCTACGTGCGCTCCGACGAGCTGCACCAGGCGTTCAACTTCGGCTTCCTGCTGAGCGCCTGGATCGCCGAGGAGCTGCAGCGCAACATCGAGGGCTCGCTGCAGGCGGTGGCGGAGGTCGGTGCGCCCCAGACCTGGGTGCTCTCCAACCACGACGTGGTCCGGCACGCCTCGCGGCTGGGCTTCCCGCCCGTCCCAGGCCCGATCCAGGTCGGCGGCATCGGTGCCGGCGACCCGCAGCCGGACGCGGAGGCCGGTCTCCGGCGGGCCCGCGCGGCCACCACGGTGATGCTGGCGCTGCCGGGCTCGGCCTACCTCTACCAGGGGGAGGAGCTCGGTCTCCCCGAGGCCACCGAGCTGCCCGACGAGCTGCGCCAGGACCCGACGTGGGAGAAGTCCGGTCGCACGTCACGCGGCCGGGACGGCTGCCGGGTTCCGATCCCGTGGGAGGCCGACGCGCCGTCGTACGGCTTCGGGCCGTCCGCGGCGTCGTGGCTTCCGCAGCCGGCCGTCTACGGCGAGCTCGCCGTGGACCGGCAGCGCGGTGTGCGCGGGCTCCACGCTCGAGCTCTACCGGTCGCTGCTGCGGGTGCGCCGCGAGCTCCGGACTGGGCCGCGGAGAGCTCAGCTGGCTCGACCTGGGCGAGGGCGTGCTGGCCTTCGACGTGCTCACCGAGGCCGGTGCCGGCGTACGCGTGATCGCCAACGTCGGCGCAGCCACCGTCGTCCTGCCTGCCGGGGCCGAGGTGCTCGTGAGCAGCGCCAGGGACGGGGTCGAGGACGGTCTGCCGACCGACAGCGCCGTGTGGTTGCGGAGGCCTACGCCTTGACGGCTCCGCCCGGGCTCTGCCTGCGCCGTGCCCGGGCGGCCTGCTCGGAGATCGCGGTGAGCACGTCGCGGTTCCAGTCGTGCTCGCGCAGCAGGCGGTAGCGCTCCTTGGCCACGCGGATGTAGGCGTCGGCGCCGGTCTCGTCCGCACCGCGCACGCCGGCCTCGTCGATCAGGGCGATCACCGGGGTGTACTCCTCGTCGAACCAGCGCACGCCCATCGTCGAGGCGTCGAAGTAGGCACCTTCGGCAGTGCATCAGCCGGCACGCCCAGGCCTCCACCATCTCGGCGAGCCGGTGGTAGTCGGAGGGGTCGGTGCAGTTGATCTCAGCCCGGCGCTCGCCGGTGAGCGGCACCCGCCGGAGGAACCGCAGCCCCCAGTTCTTCCGCTCGAGGTCTCGCTTGCCGCCGATGCCCTCGGTGGAGATCACCGTGTCGATCTCGGTGACGTAGGCATCGATCTCGTCCGCCCCCTGCGCCCGAGCGACCGAGACGCGGTGGTGGCCGTCGATGACGAAGTAGAGGCTGTCGAGCTTGTAGACCTCGATCGGCGGCAGGTACTCGCCGAGCCGGCTCTTCTCGGCCAGCCGCTCCCAGCGCTGCCGGCTCCGGTCGGAGGTGGGCCGGAAGCGACGGTCGAAGTCACGGACCTTGTCCACCGAGCCGACGATCTGGTCGAGGTGGATCAGCTGGATGCCCAGCGACCGCTCGCCGCGCCGCCCCAGGGCATCGAGGACCTCGGAGAACGACAGGGACTCCCGCAGGTCCGGGTCCTCCTGGCGCACGAACCTCGCCAGCCGCGAGAGCGTCTGGTGGCGGCGTACACGCTGGAAGTCGGTCTCGGCGTCGATCTTGGGAGAGGCCACGGGTCCATTGTCCTCGGCTCAGCGGGACGACAGGCTGATCGAGGACGTTTTGGGAGTGATCTCCAGCACTCGCCACGGGATCACGTTGGCCACCACGGTGCGGCCGACGGTGCGGTCCGGCATCGTCTGGCCGTAGGGGTGGATGTGCCCGTGCACGTGCCACGAGGGCTCGAGACGCTCGAGCACGTCGTGCAGGGCCTCGATGCCGTGGTGCGGCCGGTCCTCGGCGTCACCGAGACCCAGCGGAGGCGCGTGCGTGAGCAGCACGTCGATCTGGCCGAGCCGCTTGGCGCGGCGCAGCATCCGGCGGGCACGGCCGACGTACTGACGCTGGGTGTACTGGTGCGGCCCGTCGTTGTAGCGCACGCAGCCGCCCAGGCCGGCGATCCGCAGCCCGGCGGCCTCGACGACGTCCTGGTCGACGCACCGGGCACCGTAGGGGCGCGGCCCGTCGCAGTCCTCGTCCTGGGCGTCGTAGGCGCCGCCCCGCAGGCCTGGACCTCGCGTGCTGAGCTTGGGGTCGTGGTTGCCCGGCACGAAGACGACGGGCACGTCGACGCACGAGGCGACGTACTCGATGTAGTGCCACGGCAGGTCGCCCGCTGAGAGCACCAGGTCGGGCTCGATCTCGCGGATGGTGCGCGGGCGTAGGTTCGGCGCCTCCTCGTCGGCGATCACCAGTACCCGAACCATCTCCCGACCATACCCACCCAGCGCGTGGAGCACATATCGACGTTGACAGCAAATCTGGCGACGTCTTGGATGAGGCCCATGAGCGCCCTGCGAGTGCGGCACGAGGACGGAGCGCTGTGGCTGACGATCGACCGGCCGGAGCAGCTCAACGCTCTCACCGGCGAGATCGTGCGCGGGGCGATCGAGCTGCTGCGCGAGGCCACCACCCGGGAGGACGTCAGGGTCGTGGTGATCACCGGCGCGGGCGAGGCCTTCTGCGCCGGTGCCGACCTCGGTGGGGCCGACGCGCAGGCACGGTACGACGCCGACTCGGTGGACGCCGCCAACCAGCTCGTGCGGGCAGTCATCGAGCTCGACAAGCCCGTCGTGTGCGGGCTGAACGGCATCGCTGCCGGGGTCGGCATGTCGCTGGCTCTCGCGTGCGACCTCGTCGTCGCCCGCGAGTCGGCCGCCCTGACGCTCGCGTTCACCAGGCTCGGGCTGATGCCCGACGGAGGAGCCACGGCCACGGTCGCCGCCGCCGTGGGCCGCGCCACGGCCATGCGCCTCGCGCTGCTGTCCGAGCTGATCTCGGCCCGGGAGGCCCAGGCCGCGGGCCTGGTCTCGCACGTGTTCGCCGACGAGGCCTACTCCGAGGAGCTGGGCCGGATCGTGCGGCGGCTCTCCGCCGGGGCCCCGTTGGCGTTCGCCGCGACCAAGAAGGCGGTCAACGCGGCCACCCTCGGCGGCCTGGAGGCGGCGTTCGCGCGAGAGCGTGCCGGGCAGGCGGTGCTGCTCCGCACCGAGGATGTCGCCGAGGGCATCGAGGCCTTCGCCGAGAAGCGCCGGGCGAGGTTCCAGGGCCGCTAGCGCGCCGGCCGGTGGGTCCAGTGGGAGGCGTCCTGCGGCAACGGCAGCCGGCTGACGCCGCCGAGCCGTCGGTGGAAGCGCACCTGCTCGGCGTACGCCGCCAACGAGCGCCACAGCGCCTCGTGCGCCGACCACGGAAGTGGCTCGTCTCCGTCGCGCCACGACGTCCCGAACCCGATCCACACCGGAGTCCAGGTCGCCGCGAGGTCCCAGTCGCCACGGTGGCGCAGCAGCAGCTCCCGCCGGATCTGGAACGCCCGGCGCGGACCGTCGGCACAGATCGGCGCGGTGGCGACCGGCCACAGCCGCAGGTCGAGCGCCATCAGCTCCAGCTCGAGATCGGCGAGCGCCTGCGGATCGACGAGGACGGTCGCGACGTTCTCGTGCGGACCGCGTCTCACGACAGGGTGACCCCTGCTTGACGCATCTCCTCCAGCGCCGACTCAGTGGTCTCGGGCGCGACTCCCGCCACCAGGTCGACCAGCAGCTTGGTGTCGAAGCCGTGGGCGACCGCGTCCAGCGCGGTCGCACGCACGCAGTGGTCGGTGGCGATGCCGCACACGTCCACCCGCTCGATCGTCACGACCGCGCAGCCAGTCGGCCAACGCGGTGCCGGAGTGGTCGACTCCCTCGAACCCCGAGTAGGCGGCCCTGTGCTCGCCCTTGAGGAAGACCGCATCGAAGGGCTGGGGGTCCAGGTTGGGGTGGAAGGCCTCGCCGTCGGTGCCCACCTTGCAGTGCACCGGCCAGGTGTCGACGTAGTCCGGGGCTGCTCGACCAGTGCGCGCCGGGATCGATGTGGTGGTCCTTGGTGGCCACGACCACGTCGTAGGACGGAGCCTGGGGCCCCTGCCGGGTCCAGCTGTGCAGCAGGTCGGCGATGTCACTGGCGACGCGTGCGCCACCGGCGACGGGCAGCGAGCCGCCCTCGCAGAAGTCGTTCTGCACGTCGACGACGATCAGTGCCCGCTTCATGGACTGGAGGCTACTCAACCGCGGGCGGGTCTGTCAGCGTCGGCCGACCCGTGTCGCTGCGCCGGTCTCGAAGACGGTGTTGATGACCGGGTCCCCCCGGGAGAGCTGACGCGCAACCAGCGGCAGCTCGGCCCGCGCGCGCAGATGACGCTCGCGGGCGCTCTGCAGCGGCTCTCGTCCGACCACCTCACCGGCTCGGACGAGCGGGACGAGCAGCGTGCGGTCGTCGCCGTCGTCGAGAGCGGGGCGGCCGATGCCGACCACCTCGACCTGGGCGACGCCGTCGGGGGAGCGGCGGCGCAGGGCGTACTTGCGTCCGCCGACGGTGAGCTTGTCGTTGCTCTTCTTCGCCACTCCCTTCAGCTTGCCGGTCCCGTCCTCGCGCGCCACCAGCTTGTAGACGAAGCCGCAGGTCGGGTGTCCGCTTCCGGTGACCAGCTCGGTGCCCACGCCGTACCCGTCGACCGGAGCCGCGGCGAGCCCCGCGATGGCGAACTCGTCGAGGTCGGAGGTCACCACGATCCGGGTGTCGCGTGCCCCCAGGTCGTCGAGCTGGGCCCGTACGCGCTCCGCCAGCACGCCCAGGTCGCCGGAGTCGATGCGGACCGCGCCCAGCTCAGGGCCGGCGATCTCGACTCCGAGTCGCACCGCCTCGGTGATGTCGTAGGTGTCGACGAGCAGGGTGGTGTCCTTGCCGAGCGACTCCACCTGGCCGCGGAACGCGTCCGCCTCGGTGTCGTGGAGCAGGGTGAACGAGTGCGCGCTGGTGCCGGCGCTGGGCACGCCGTAGAGCTGACGCGCGCGCAGGTTCGAGGTGGCGGTGAACCCGGCGATGTAGGCCGCCCGGGCGGACGCCACCGCGGCGTCCTCGTGGGTGCGCCTGGAGCCCATCTCGATGCAGGGCCGATCACCGGCGGCCCAGGTCATCCGGGAGGCGGCGGAGGCGATCGCCGCGTCGTGGTTGTAGATCGACAGCAGCACGGTCTCGAGCACCACCGCCTCCGCGAACGTCGACTCGACGACCAGCAAGGGGGAGTAGGGGAAGTAGATCTCGCCCTCGGCGTAGCCCCAGATGTCCCCGCCGAAGCGGTAGTCCGCCAGCCACGCGAGCGTCGGCTCGTCGACGATCTGCTCGGTCGCGAGGAAGTCGATCTCGGCCTCGGTGAAGCGGAACGCCTCGATCGCGTCGAGGGCCCGACCGACGCCGGCGACCACGCCGTAGCGCCGTCCCGGGGGAAGGCGGCGCGGAAACAGCTCGAAGACCGACCGGCGGCCGGCGGTGCCGGAGCGGATCGCTGACTGGAGCATCGTGAGCTCGTACTGGTCGGTCAGCAGGGCCGTCGAGGGCCGTGTGGGGGTGCGCACCGGGCCACCTTAATGAAGCCTGTGCACAATGTCGGTGTGTCCACTTCTCCGGTCGAGCTCGACGAGCCCGAGCTCGACGAGATCTCCCAGCTGGCCAGCCCCTGGGTCACCATCGTGTGGAACGACCCGGTCAACCTGATGTCCTACGTCACCTTCGTGTTCCAGAAGTACTTCGGCTATGCGAAGAAGAAGGCCGAGAAGCTGATGATGGAGGTCCACCGCGACGGCCGCTCCGTGGTCTCCACCGGGCACCCGGGAGGACATGGAGCGTGACGTGCAGGCGATGCACGAGTACGGGCTGTGGGCCACCATGCAGAAGGCGGACGCGCCGTGAGCGGGTTCAAGCACCACCGGCGCAGCGGTGCGAGCATCGCGACGTTCACCGCCTTCGAGGCCGATCTGCTGCGGTCGCTGGCGGGTCAGCTGATCGAGCTGCTCCGCAACGAGTCGGCCACCGCCGGGGTGCACGGCGACCCGCTGGAGCAGATGCTCGACTTCTCCGGTCCCACGACGGAGCCCGAGGACCCCGTGCTCGCGCGACTGTTCCCCACGGCGTACCCCGAGGACGAGGAGGCGGCCGGAGACTTCCGGCGCTTCACCGAGCCGACGCTGCGCAACGGCAAGGCGGACGCGGCGGCCTCGATCATCGACGCCCTGGAGGAGGCGGGACTCACCGCCGAGCCCGAGGACGGCACCTTCATCGACGTCGAGCTCGACGAGGCCGCGGCGATGACCTGGATGCGCTCCTTCACCGACATGCGGCTGGCGATCGCCACCAGGCTCGGGGTGGAGGACGGTGACGAGGACTTCTGGCACTCGCTGCCCGACGACGACCCCCGGGCGCAGGTCCACGACATCTACGACTGGCTGGGCTACCTCCAGGAGACGCTGGTGCACTCGGTCGCCTGAGCCGGGCCAGTAGGGTGGGGCGGTGCTGAGCATCCCCCGTTCGATCCACGACGCGATCATCGCCCACGCCAAGCGCGACCACCCCGACGAGGCCTGCGGGATCGTCGCAGGTCCCGAGGGCAGTGACCGGGCCGAGCGAGTGGTGGAGATGATCAACGCCGCGGGGTCGCCGACCTTCTACGAGTTCGACTCCGGTGAGCTGCTGGCGCTCTACAAGCAGATGTGGGCCGACGACGAGGAGCCGGTGGTGATCTACCACTCGCACACCGCGACCGAGGCCTATCCCAGCCGCACCGACATCGGGCTGGCCAGCGAGCCCGGAGCCCACTATGTGCTGGTGAGCACACGCGAGCACGGGAATAGTGAGGGCCCGGTGGAGTTCAGGTCATACAGGATCATCAACGGTGAGGTGACCGAGGAAGAGGTCGCCGTGACCGACGATCCGAGCCAAGCCCCAGACCATCAGCAGACGAACGAGAGCGAGTGACTTCCATGGCCATCGAGGTCCGTATTCCGACCATCCTGCGCACCTACACCAACGGTGAGAAGTCGGTGCAGGGGGCGGGTGCCACGCTCAGCGCGCTGATCGACGACCTCGAGGCCAACCACCCGGGCATCAAGGAGCGGCTGATCGAGGACGGCGACCTGCGCCGCTTCGTCAACCTCTACGTCAACGACGAGGACGTCCGCTTCACCGGTGGACTCGAGACATCAGCTCTCCGACGGCGACCAGGTCGTCGTGCTGCCGGCCGTCGCGGGCGGCTAAGCCACATGCGCTTCGACAACCTCCTCGACTCGGTCGGCGGCACCCCGCTGATCGGGCTGCCGAGGCTGTCTCCGTCCCCGGACGTGCGCCTGTGGGCCAAGCTCGAGGACCGGAACCCGACCGGCTCGATCAAGGACCGTCCGGCGCTGAAGATGATCGAGCAGGCCGAGAAGGACGGCGTCCTGCGGCCGGGGTGCACGATCCTGGAGCCGACCAGCGGCAACACCGGCATCTCCCTGGCGATGGCGGCCCAGCTCAAGGGCTACCGCCTGGTCTGCGTGATGCCGGAGAACACCTCCGAGGAACGCCGCCAGCTGCTGCGCATGTGGGGGGCCGAGATCGTCTCCTCCCCGGCAGCCGGCGGCTCCAACGAGGCGGTGCGCAACGCCAAGCTGATCGCCGAGGAGCACCCCGACTGGGTGATGCTCTACCAGTACGGCAACGAGGCCAACGCGCTCTCGCACGAGGAGGGCACCGGTCCCGAGATCCTGGCCGACCTGCCGGAGATCACGCACTTCGTCGCCGGCCTCGGCACCACCGGCACCCTGATGGGCGTGAGCCGGTTCTTCCGCAGGCACAAGCCGGAGGTCAAGATCGTCGCCGCCGAGCCGCGGTACGGCGAGCTGGTCTACGGGCTGCGCAACATGGACGAGGGCTTCGTCCCCGAGCTGTACGACGAGTCCCTCATCGACTCCCGCTTCTCGGTGGGCCCCCGCGACGCCGTACGCCGGGTCAGGGAGCTGCTCGAGGCCGAGGGCATCTTCGCCGGAGTCTCGACCGGCGCGATCCTGCATGCCGCGCTGGGCCAGGCCGCCAAGGCGATCAAGGCAGGCGAGCCCGCCGAGATCGCCTTCGTCGTGTGCGACGGCGGCTGGAAGTACCTGTCCACGGGAGCCTACGAGGGCACCGTCGACGAGGCCGAGGAGCGACTGGAAGGTCAGCTCTGGGCGTGAGTCACCCATGAGGACCGTCCAGGTCATCGCCACTGCCGCCTGCCTGGTCGGAGCGCTCTGGCTCGTGGTGCTGATCGTGCGCGACCGCACGCCCGGGCGCCTCCTGCTCAACCTGATGCTGGGTCTCGAGGGCCTGCTGGTGGTGCACCTGGTCCTCGGGGTCATCAAGGTCCTCGACGCGCCGGCGGGCATCTCGGTCTGGGAGTACGTCGCCTACCTGGTGGCGACGCTGCTGATCGTGCCGGTCGGGGTGGTCTGGTCCTCGGGGGAGAAGACCCGTGGTGGCACCGGGGTGCTGCTCGTCTCGCTGCTGGTGGTGCCGTTCATGTTCGTGCGGCTCGCCGACATCTGGGCCGCGGGTGGCTGACCGCGCCGGCACCGGCACCGGTCGGGGGTTCGGACGGGTCCTGGTCTTCGTGTACGGCATCTTCGCCTTCGCAGCGACCGGCCGATCGAGTCTCCAGCTGGCCACCGACGCCGCCGAGGCGCCGGTTCCCTAC
The DNA here is from genome assembly GCA_963812235.1 of uncultured Actinomycetota bacterium. Lineage (GTDB taxonomy): Bacteria > Actinomycetota > Actinomycetes > Propionibacteriales > Nocardioidaceae > Marmoricola. The sequence continues at coordinate 215,299 of CAWEUP010000020.1, forward strand.
TCCTTGAGTGCGTTCGCGGCCGTCGTCTACCTCGTGGCGACCTACGCCCTGGCGACCGGACGCCGCCGGCTCGCGCTCACCGCCGTGGGCATCGAGCTGGTGGGCGTGCTCGCCGTCGGCCTGACCAGCGTGCTGGTCCCCGAGGACTACCCCGACGCGACCGTGTGGTCCGACTTCGGGGCCGGCTACGGCTACGTCCCGATGGTGCTGCCGCTGGTCGGGCTCTGGTGGCTGACGCGGGACGCGCGAGGTGAGCGTCTCTCCGGGCGACGCGGGTGACGAGGGTGCGGCTCGAGGTGACCTATGTCGCAGATGCGCCCTGTCGCCGAGGATGGCCACTAGCCTGGGTCCGTGACAGACGCGCCCATCGGCATCTTCGACTCGGGCTTCGGTGGGCTCACCGTCGCTCGCGCCGTGATGGACCAGCTCCCCCACGAGGCCGTGGTCTACCTGGGCGACACGGCGCGGCAGCCCTACGGTCCCAAGCCCATCTCCGAGGTGCGTGAGTACGCCCTGGAGTGCCTGGACCATCTGGTCGAGCAGGGCGTGAAGGCGCTCGTGATCGCGTGCAACTCGGCCAGCGCGGCGATGCTGCGCGACGCCCGCGAGCGCTACGACGTGCCGGTCGTCGAGGTGATCCTGCCGGCGACCCGCCGCGCGGTCGCTGCGACGCACAGCGGCCGGATCGGGGTGATCTGCACCCGAGCGACCGCCGAGTCGATGGCCTACGACGACGCGTTCGCGGCGGCGCCGCAGGTCGTCCTGTCCAGCCAGCCGTGTCCCCGCTTCGTGGAGTTCGTCGAGCGCGGCATCACCGGGGGGCCGGAGCTGCAGGCCGTGGCCCACGAGTACCTCGACCCGCTCGTCGAGGCCGGGATCGACACCCTGATCCTGGGGTGCACCCACTACCCCCTGCTCACCGGTGTGATCTCGCTGGTGATGGGCGACTCCATCACGCTGGTCAGCAGCGCCGAGGAGTGCGCCAAGGACGTCTACCGGATGCTGGTGCGTCACGGGATCGAGCGCGAATCGCAGGACGGGCTGAGCGACCGCCCCAGCCACCGGTTCCTCACCACCGGGCAGCCCGAGGAGTTCGAGGCGATCGGCCGCCGCTTCCTCGGCCCCGAGCTGCAGGCCGTGACGCAGTTCGCCGGTAGCGCCTGGGCCCTGGGGGCACGATGATCGACGCAGGGCACACCACACCCACGATCTCGGGGATCTGAATGAGGCTCACGGTCATCGGCAGCTCCGGGTCCTATCCGGGTCCCCACTCGTCGGCGAGCTGCTACCTCCTCGAGGCCGAGCACGAGGACCGGACCTGGCAGGTGCTGCTCGACCTCGGCAACGGGGCGCTGGGCTCGCTGCAGCGCTACGCCGACGCCACCACGATCGACGCGGTCTTCCTCTCGCACCTGCACGCGGACCACTGCCTGGACCTGTGCGGCTACTACGTGATGCGCAAGTACCACCCGGACGGTGCCCTGCCCCGGATCCCGGTGTGGGGTCCCGACGACACCGCGCTGCGGATGGCCAAGGCCTACGACCTCGACGAGAACCCGGGGATGAACGAGGAGTTCGACTTCATCACCTACCAGCAGCAGCCGGTGGTGTACGGGCCGTTCGTGGTGACCGCGCGGCGGGTGGTGCATCCGGTGACGGCGTACGCACTGCGCGTCGAGGCAGGTGGCCGCACCCTCGCCTACTCCGGAGACAGCGGGGTGTGTCCCGGGCTCGAGGACACGGCTCGCGACGCGGACCTGTTCCTCAGCGAGGCGTCCTTCCTCGAGGGAGCGCCGAACCCGCCGGACCTGCACCTGACCGGCGCGGAGGCCGGGCAGGTCGCGACCGACGCCGGGGCGCAGCGGCTGCTGCTGACGCACATCCCGCCGTGGCACGACCCCCAGAAGGTGCTGGCCGAGGCGCAGGGCGCCTACCAGGGCCCGGTGGAGCTGGCCGAGCCCGGCACGACGTACGACGTCTGAGACACGCCCTGCGCCAGCCCGGTGCGCTGCCCGGTGCGCTGCTCGGTGTCCTCCATGATGGAGACATGATCACGCTCGAGCACGTGACGAAACGCTACGGCCAGCTCACGGCTGTCGACGACGTCTCCTTCGTCGCCCGGCCCGGGAGGGTCACCGGCTTCCTCGGACCCAACGGTGCCGGCAAGTCCACCAGCATGAGGATCATGGTCGGCCTGACTCCGCAGGACGGAGGCCACGCCCTGATCGACGGGCACCGCTTCGCCGAGATCCCGAATCCCTCCCGACACGTCGGCGTGCTGCTCGACGCCTCGGCGCAGCACGCCGGACGCACCGGCCGCGAGGTGCTGCGGCTGAGTGCCGAGACGATGGGACTCAAGCGCGGACGAGCCGAGGAGATGCTCGAGCTGGTCGGGCTCTCCGGCACCGAGCCCAAGCGTCGCGTGCGCAACTACTCCCTGGGGATGCGTCAGCGCCTCGGCATCGCCAACGCGCTGATGGGTGACCCGTCCGTGCTGATCCTCGACGAGCCGGTCAACGGCCTCGACCCGGCCGGCATCCACTGGATGCGAGGGCTGCTGCGCCACTTCGCGAGTCGTGGCGGCACCGTGCTGCTCTCCTCACACCTGCTGCACGAGGTCGAGATGATCGCCGACGACATGGTGCTGATCGGACGCGGCAAGATCGTGGCCCAGGGCAGCCGGGAGGATCTGCTGCAGACCGCCGGCACCTACGTGAAGCCGCTCGACCCGGCTGCGCTCACGGCCGCGTTGCAGGCTCGCCGGGCTCTCGGCCCTGCCCTCGGGTGACGGCGGCTTCCGCTCCGAGGCGGAGCCGGTCGACATCGGCCGCGCCGCCGCCGCCGCAGGCGTGGTGCTCGTCGAGCTGCGCCGAGCCGAGGGGGCCGGACTGGAGGAGATGTTCCTGGAGCTCACCGCAGACGACGCCCGTGATCCCGCGACCCCGACAGGAGCACTCGCATGAGCACGACCAGCGCGCCCCGCAGGCTCGGCCCGATCGTGATCGAGGGAGCCGCCGCGGTCCCGTTCCGCACCCTGGTGAAGGTCGAGCTGCGCAAGAGCTGGGACACCCGCGCCGGACTGTGGCTGCTGGTCCTGACCGCGGCGTTCACGACGATCGCCATGGTGATCGCGCTGATCGTGACCACCACCCAGGACGTCGGCATGGACCTCAGCGACTTCATCGCCACCACGGCGTACACCTCGGCCTTCCTGCTGCCGGTGCTGGGGATCCTGCTGGTCACCAGCGAGTGGAGCCAGCGCACCGCGATGGTCACCTTCACCCTGGAGCCCCACCGCGGGCGCGTGATCGTCGCCAAGCTGGTCGCCGGGCTGGCGTTGGCGGCGGCCGTGGCCGCAGTCGCCCTGGTGGCGGCCCTGGTCTCCAACCTGCTCTACGCCGCCCTCGAGGGCGTCTCGCCGTCGTGGGAGTTCGGCGCTGCCCGGCTGGGGGGCTTCCTGCTCGCGCAGGCCTTCGCGATGCTGATCGGCTTCGCGCTGGCGACGCTGCTGCTCAACACCCCCGCCGCGATCGTGGCGTACTTCGCCTACAGCTTCCTGCTGCCGACGATCTTCGCGGTCGCGGCGGTGTTCCTGGACTGGTTCGAGACCCTGCGACCCTGGATCGACTTCAACCTGGCGCAGGCCCCGCTGTTCGACGCCACGATGACCGGGAAGGGCTGGGGTCACCTCGTCGTCTCCGGCCTGGTGTGGCTGGTGCTCCCGCTGGCTCTGGGGATGTGGCGGGTGCTCCGCGCCGAGGTCAAGTAGGTCGACGCGCCTCGATAGGGTCGCGGGCATGACTGCCTCACGAGCCGACGGCCGCGCCGACGACGAGCTGCGCCCCATCAAGGTCACCCGCCACTGGCAGGACCACCCGGCCGGGTCGGTGCTCGTCGAGTTCGGCCGCACCCGGGTGCTGTGCGCCGCCTCCGCCTCGGTCGGGGTGCCCCGGTGGCGCAAGGGCTCCGACCTGGGGTGGGTCACCGCCGAGTACGCCATGCTGCCCTCCGCGACGAACACCCGCTCCGACCGCGAGTCGGTCAAGGGCCGCATCGGTGGGCGCACCCACGAGATCTCGCGGCTGATCGGGCGGTCGCTGCGCGCGGTGATCGACTACAAGGCGCTGGGGGAGAACACCATCGTGCTGGACTGCGACGTGCTCCAGGCCGACGGCGGCACCCGGACCGCCGCGATCACCGGGGCCTACGTCGCCCTGGCCGACGCGGTCGCGCACCTGCGCGGCGAGGGCGCGCTCAAGGGCGACCCGCTCACCGGGTCGATCGCGGCGGTGTCGGTGGGCATCGTCGACGGCGTTCCGCGGCTCGACCTGCCCTACGAGGAGGACGTGCGCGCCGAGACCGACATGAACGTCGTGATGACCGGCGACGGCAAGTTCGTGGAGGTGCAGGGGACCGCCGAGGGCGCCGCCTTCGACCGGGCCGAGCTGGACGCGCTGCTGGTGCTCGCCGAGAAGGGCTGCGCCGACCTCACCAGGATCCAGCGCGAGGCGCTGGGTGGCTGACCCCGGCAACCGGGTCTTCCTGGCCTCGCGCAACGCCAAGAAGATCGAGGAGATGCGCAGGATCCTCGACGCGCAGCTCCCCGGCATCGAGGTGTGCGGGCTCGACGACGTCGCGCCCTACGACGAGCCGGTCGAGGACCAGCCGACCTTCGAGGGCAACGCCCTGCTCAAGGCGCGCGCCGGTCTCGACGCGACCGGGCTGCCGTCCCTGGCCGACGACAGCGGGCTGTGCGTGGAGGCGCTGAACCAGATGCCGGGCGTGCTCTCGGCGCGGTGGTCGGGGCTGCCCCGCGACGACGACCGCAACAACACGCTGCTCCTGGACCAGCTGGCCGACGTACCCGACCGGCGACGCGGTGCGGAGTTCCGCTGCGCCGTGGCGTTCTGCCATCCCGACGGCGCCCAGAAGGTCACGACCGGCGTGATGCCGGGACGGGTGATCCGCGAGCGCCGAGGCGAGGGCGGCTTCGGCTACGACGTGCTGTTCGTCCCCGAGGAGCAGGAGGGCGAGCTGACCTCGGCCGAGCTGTCGGCTGAGGCCAAGGACGCCATCTCCCACCGGGGCCAGTCCCTGCGGGCCATCGCCCCCGTGGTGGTCGCCCTGCTCACGGACGCCGGGGCCGAGAGGATACCGAGGGTGCCGAAGGGGGGACTCGAACCCCCACGCCCTAGAGCACAGGTACCTAAAACCTGCGTGTCTGCCATTCCACCACTTCGGCCAGCACCAGCCAGTCTAGGTGTCCGGGGTCAGTCGAGACCGAGGTCCCGGCGCAGCTTGGCGACGTGGCCGGTGGCCTTGACGTTGTACTTCGCCAAGGAGACCTGACCGCTCTCGTCGATGACGATGGTCGAGCGGATGACCCCCTGGACGACCTTGCCGTAGAGCGACTTCTCGCCGAACGCCCCGTAGGCGGTCATCACGGCTCGGTCCTGGTCGGAGGCGAGGACGATGGTGAGCGCGTCGCGCTCGCGGAACGCGGCCAGCTTCGCGGGCTTGTCCGGCGAGACGCCGATGACCTCGTAGCCGGCCCCTCGCAGCGACTCCAGGGAGTCGGTGAAGTCGCAGGCCTGGGTGGTGCATCCCGGCGTCATCGCGGAGGGGTAGAAGTAGAGGATCACCTTGCGACCACGCAGGCCGGACAGGGTCACCTCCTCGCCGGTGTCGGTGGGCAGCGTGAACTCCGGGGCCTGGTCTCCGGCGGAGAGGCGAGGGGGTGCCGTCGGTGTCTGGCTCACGGTCGAGAGCTCCTTCTTCGTCGGTGGGGCAGGCGCGCACCCGTCGGCCCGGCCTGGCCGCACAGCAGGCTCGTCGGGAGCGCGACGACCGTATCGCGGCCCAGCGGCTCAGGCTCGATGAGTGCGGGCTCGTGGCATTGGTAGCCTTCCTGCTTGACCGACCGTCCCCACCCCTGAGCACGGCCGCACATGCGACGAGAAGGAGCCCAGACTGTGTCTGACCAGGTGTCGTCCCTCGAGAACGAGATCGAGCAGACTCGCGAGCGCCTCGGCGCCACGATCGACCAGCTTGCCTATCGCGTCAGCCCCAAGACGATCGTCCGCCGGGAGATCGCCTCGGTGAAGGCCTACTTCGTCGACCCCAGCGGTGCTCCGCGCCAGGACAACATCATCAAGGTCGCCGGCGGTGTCGTCGGTGCGGTCGCCCTGTTCGTGATTGTGCGCAAGATCGTCACGTGAGCACGCGCCGACCCCGGGGGTAGCGGCATGGCGGAGGTCACCCAGCCGACGGGGGAGAAGACCCCGATCCGCATGCTGCACGACCGGGTGCTCGTCGCCGTCGATCTCGACCCCGGCGAGCGTCGGTCCAGTGGAGGGCATCCTGATCCCCGCCACGGCGGCGATGGGGGCGCGCAGGCTGGCCTGGTGTCGCGTCGTGGCCGTCGGACCGCACGTGCGGGCCGTCGAGGTCGACGACCGCGTGCTCTTCGACCCGGAGGACAAGGCTGAGGTCGAGGTCACCGGAGAGCTCTACGTGGTCCTGCGCGAACGTGACGTGCATGCGGTGGCCGCCGAGCGGCTCGGCGACAGCCACACCGGGCTCTATCTCTGATCGCCGGCCTGATCGCCCGGCGTGATCGCCCGGCGGTGATCGCCGGTTCTGGTGGCCCGGTTCTGGTGGCCGGTTCTGATGTTCTGTTCTGATGTTCTGGGCGGCGCCGGTCAGGACGGCGGTCTGGGCACCGGCACCGGGCCGCGCTCGGAGCGCTCGAAGGTCACCGTGAACAGCGATCCGCTCCCAGGGGTCGAGGTGGCGCTGATGCGGGCACCGTGCCGATGGGCGATGCTGCGAGCGATCGACAGGCCCAGGCCGCTGCCCTTGACGGCTTCGCTCTGCGCGTAGCTGGAGCGGAAGAACCTGTTGAACAGCTGGGTCTGCTCCTCCTGGGGGATGCCCACCCCCGTGTCCTGGACCTCGATCGCACAGCGGTCAGCGTCCGTCCGGACTCGCAGCACGATGGTCCCCCCGTCCGGCGTGAACTTCACGGCGTTGGTGGCCAGGTTGGACACCATCCGCTCGAGGTGTCGCTCGTCGCCGAGGACCACGACCGGCTCACTGGGCAGCTGCACGTCGAGGCGCTGCTTGCGCTCGGTCAGGTCGGAGCGGACCCGTGCACCCGACCTGCGGATCACCTCGCGCAGGTCCACCGGCTGCTGCGTCCGCTCGACGTCGAGCGACTCCACGCTGGACAAGCGTGAGCAGGTCGTCGATGAGCTCCAGCAACCGGTGGCTGTTGGAGTCGATGCGCTCGAGCGCCTCGACCTGATGGCCGGTGGGTACGTCGTACGCCCCGTCGAGGAGCAGCTCGAGGTAGCCGACGATGTTGGTGATCGGGGTGCGCAGCTCGTGGCTCACGCTGGAGACGAACGCGTCCTTGCTGCGATCGATCTCGGTCAGGTTCGCCACGGCACGTCGCTCCGTGGCCAGGGCGGCGGTGAGGGCCTCCTGGGTCCGGACACGCTCGGTGATGTCCTCGGCGGTGATCAGGTAGCCGAGCACCTGGCCCTGGTGGTCGTTGATCGGCGCCAGCGACATCGAGACCGAGCGCAGCTCGCCGCTCTTGTGGATGTAGGTCCAGTCGTGCGGGGCCGCGCCGGCCTGGGACAGGGCGATTCCCACGTGCAGCAGGTCAGCGGGGACGCCGAGGAAGTCGGCATGCCGGCCGATTTCCTCCGGGGAGTGGAAGATGTCCGCCTCCTGCCCGAGCACCTCCGCCTCGGTGCGACCGAGGATGGCCTCGGCCCCAGGGATTGAACAGGGTGATCCGCCCTCGTCGGTCGGTCTCGATGATCGCCATCGTGGTGGCGCTCTCCACGATGCGCCGCAGACGTTCGCGCTCGTTGGCCGCCTCCGTGGCACTGCCGCGCTGGCGGCTCACCGACATGGCGAAGGGCAGGCACACCAGCGCGCAGCCCAGCAGGAAGGCCTGCAGGGGGATCACCGAGAGCTCGGCGAGTCGGCTGTTCGCCACTTCCAAGGACATCAGCGGTCCACGGCCGAAGGCGACCAGGACGTTGGAGATGATCGCGACCACGACCAGCTGGATCAGAGCCTCACGCATGGTCGCCCGCATCGCGGTCCAACCCAGGAGCGGCAGGATGAAGAAGAGCAGGATCGGCAGCTGGGCGAAGCTGAAGGCCAGGAGCGTCACCGCGAGCACCAGCGCCCAGCGCAGGTTGCGCTCCGTCCGGCCGCTGATGCCCGGGTGGCTCGGCCCTTCGAGGAAGAAGGCGAGCAGGGTCAGCTGCGAGACCAGGTGGGTGAGGAAGGCAGCCAGCCCGACCGCCCAGACGACGCCGAATCCGGTGACGGCCGAGGTCAGGGCGAACAGGAGCGCACCGACGCAAGCCCCCATCGACGCCGCGAGGGTGTAGCGACCGATGCCGAGGTTGTCCTCGAGACGGTGTCGGACGCCCCAGACACCGCCCAGGACCTGTTGGGTCACCAGGCCTTCGACCAGGACCCCCACGGCGTAGCCGGCGGCCACCACTGCGGGATAGCCGCCGAGGACCATGGAGGCGAATGCGATGCATAGGATCGCTGCCGCCGACCCACGGGAGCAGCCTCCGGGTGGCGAGGACGAGCAGACCGGTGGCGAGCCCGATCGGCCACATCCCGGCGACGTGCGTTCCCGGCACGCTCAGCAGGACCGCGAGATACCCGGCGACGCCGAGGGTCACCAGCAGCCCGACCACGCGTACGTGGGGTTGCTTGGTCACCGTGCCCTCCGACTCGACCGGTGCCCCGCTGCGGGACACGACGAACCCGCTGGACGGTCAGCGCCGGCCTGCGGGGTCATTCCGGAAATTACTAGACCAGCAAAAACCGGCAGACGTGGTCAGATCGCATAAAGTCGTCCGAGTTTGGCGATTTGCCGGTTTTTAGCGATGCTCCGGCCGCGGGTCGTCGGAGAAGGTCTGGTCGGCGGCCTGCGGATCGGCTGCATTCGTCGCGGCAGGCCGGGAGGGCCGGGGCTCGTCGAGATCCGGTCGGTACTCCGCAGCGCGATGGTCGACGTCGGGATCGAGGCGGTCCGCCTCGCGCAGGGTGTCCTCCTGCTGGGCATGGGTCATGTCGTAGGCCGTGCGCTCGACCTTGGCCCGCTCCTCCAGGCTGTCGGCCTCGGCCCTGGCGCGGTCGGCCTCGGCCTGCACCTCGCGCACTCTGGACTCGTGCGCCCGATTGGCCTGCGCGCTGATGGCTGCGTCCGACCGCAGCTCGCTGGCCCGTTCACGTCCCGCCTGCTGCTTCTTGCCCCTCAGCGCGACGAGCAGCAATGCCGCTGCCAGCAGTACGGCCAGCACGATCACGACGATCATCCAATTCATGGCGACTCCTTCTCTCTGTGCATTCGCGGAGGGCGGATGCACTGTGCGCCTCCTCGGCGCGTACCCGTCTCCTCGCGGTCGAAACCGGTGGCAGTACGGGATCCTCCGAGGCTGAATGGCGCACTGAAAAGGGTCCTGATTACAGCATTCCCCTGCAAATGGGACATAACCGACTTATGGTCGTGGGGACCCGATCCGATACCCCGAAACGGACTCCGCCATGCTCCCCCCTCCCCTGCGATTCCTGGCCACCGCCATCGCCACGATGGTGATCCTCGGTCTGTGCACCACCACCGCTGAAGCGCGCGGCCTCTCCCGGGTCACCGGTGTGACCCGCGTCGGCCAGCACTGGAATCATGGCAAGCTCGAGATCTCGTGGAACTCCGTGCGGGGTGCCACCCGATACGCCATGCGAGTCTCCAGCAAGAAGTCTCGGCTCAAGCGGGCCCGCATCGTGCGGACCCGGACCGCTCAGGGCACCTACACCCGCAAGCTGCGGCGCGACCGGACCTACTACGTCCAGGTCCGCGCCGCTCGCAAGCACTCCCGCGGCCGTTGGTCGCGGACGGTGCGGGTCACGTTCGTGCAGCCGAGTGACGGAGTCTCGGTGCCGAACCCGCCGAACGAGCCGGTGGACCCGATCGACCCCGCTGACCCCGTGGACCGCCGGGGACCCGGTGACCCCGTGGACCCGATGGACCCAGTGGACCCGCCTCCTGGTCCGGTGGACCCGCCGCCCGCGCCCGTGGACCCGCCTCCGGGTCCGGTGACGCCGCCTGGTGGTGGTGCGGGGAGCACGTTGTTCGGTTTCTGGGCTGGTTCTGACCGGGTGGGTGCTGGTCAGGGCACGCGGGCCAACTACGACCGGGTCTCGAGCTACCTGGGTGCGCCCAAGGTGTACCGGATGTTCTTCCCGGGATCTCCGGGCACCAACTTCGTGGGCTCCAACGCCGACTACGGTCCGCCGGTGGTGGTCTCGTTCAAGTTCAAGCCCCAAGAGGTCGTCACGGGAAAGTGGGACGCCACGATGAGGTCGTGGTTCAGCTCGATCCCGTCCTCGCGTCAGGTGTGGTGGAGCTACTTCCACGAGCCGGAGAACGACATCGAGGCGGGCAGCTACACCTTCGCGCAGTACCGGGCGGCGTGGGAGCACCTGATCGCGTTGGCTCCCAAGCGGGCCAACCTGCACCCGACGCTGATCCTGATGCGCTACAGCCTCTCGCTGCCCACCAAGCGGCCGATCCAGAACTACGTGACCAAGGGTCTGGAGGTCTTGTGCTGGGACTCCTACCTCACCGGCGGTCTGACGATCAAGAAGGTCGTCGAGGAGCCGGCGGCGGTCTCGGCCAAGTTCGGTCTGGACTTCGCGATCGGTGAGACCGCGGCCAAGGACCCGGCCAAGGTGAACCAGTTCGTCAAGGACCTGATCCCGGCCGCGAAGACGGCCAAGGCCAAGTTCGTGACCTGGTTCGAGACCGACAAGTCCGGACTCGGCGTCAACGAGGCCGACTGGCGGATGCGACCGCACTCCGCAGCCGTGTCCACCTGGCGCCAGTAGCCCAACCGCTCACCTTCCAGGCCGCCCTGTCGGTGCCAGGCACCACCGGGGCGGCCTGGTCGTGCGCCGGTGCGCCGGCTGTCGAGGGACGCGGCGCTGCGCTGCTGATAAACGCCAGTAAAAGGGACAAAAAGGACGTAAAGTCAGGCGTGCCTGCTCCGTGACTTGAAATGGATGTGCCCATGCTCCCAGCCGTTGCTCGAGTGCTCGTCTCGACGCTGACCGCAACGCTCGTGGTCGGTCTGTGCGCCACCGGAGCCGAGGCGGGCGGAGTCTCGCGCGTCTCCGGCGTCGCTCTGGTCGCTCAGGACTGGGACAACGCCAAGCTGGTGGTCAGGTGGAACGCGAAGAAGGGGGCCACCCGCTACGCGATGCGCGTGGCCAGCACCAGGACGCGTCTGCAGGAGTCTCGCTGTCGTGCGCACCCGGACCACGGAGGGCACCTCCACCCGTGAGCTGCATCGCGACCGGGCTACTACGTCCAGGTCCGTGCGATCCGCAAGTACGCGCGGGGGCCGTGGTCGCGCGCCCAGCGCGTCGCCTTCACGCCGCCCGGCGAGGGCGTCTCGGTGCCGAACCCGCCTGCTGGCGGGCGGGCCGGTGACGCCGGCTGCGGTGGTGCGGGGAGCACGTTGTTCGGTTTCTGGGCTGGTGCTGACCGGGTGGGTGCTGGTCAGGGCACGCGGGCCAACTACGACCGGGTCTCGAGCTATCTGGGTGCGCCCAAGGTGTACCGGATGTTCTTCCCGGGCTCTCCGGGCACCAACTTCGTGGGCTCCAACGCCGACTACGGTCCGCCGGTGGTGGTCTCGTTCAAGTTCAAGCCCCAAGAGGTCGTCACGGGCAAGTGGGACGCCACGATGAGGTCGTGGTTCAACTCGATCCCGTCCTCGCGTCAGGTGTGGTGGAGCTACTTCCACGAGCCGGAGAACGACATCGAGGCGGGCAGCTACACCTTCGCGCAGTACCGGGCGGCGTGGGAGCACCTGATCGCGTTGGCTCCCAAGCGGGCCAACCTGCACCCGACGCTGATCCTGATGCGCTACAGCCTCTCGCTGCCCACCAAGCGGCCGATCCAGAACTACGTGACCAAGGGGCTGGAGGTCTTGTGCTGGGACTCCTACCTCACCGGCGGTCTGACGATCAAGAAGGTCGTCGAGGAGCCGGCGGCGGTCTCGGCCAAGTTCGGTCTGGACTTCGCGATCGGTGAGACCGCGGCCAAGGACCCGGCCAAGGTGAACCAGTTCGTCAAGGACCTGATCCCGGCCGCGAAGACGGCCAAGGCCAAGTTCGTGACCTGGTTCGAGACCGACAAGTCCGGGCTCGGCGTCAACGAGGCCGACTGGCGGATGCGGCCGCACTCATCAGCCGTGTCCACCTGGCGCCAGTAGCCACACCCGCTCACCGTCTCGAGGGCGGTGGCACACGCCGCGGACACGGTGGGCGAAGCCGCAAGTCCAAGACCCGCCGGCGCGTCGCGTCACGAGATCCCGAAGGAGGCCAGCCATGCAGGAAAGCGAGCACCGAGCTCTTCCGCTCCATCATGCGGTCCTCGTCGGACGGCTTCTGGATCTTCGACGAGCACGGTGTCACGACCTACGCCAACGACCGGCTCGCCCGGATGCTGGGACGCGACCCCGGCGAGATGGTGGGACTCGCGGTGACCGACACCCTGGACGACGCCGGCAAGCAGGAGTTCAGCGAACATCTGGAGAGGCTGTCCCACAGCGACTCCGGCTGCGACAACCTCGAGTGCTACTTCGTCCGTAGCGACGGCACCCGGATCTGGGCGCTGGTCAGCCACAACCCGCTCCTGGACGATGAGGGCGTACGTCGAGGCTGGCTGCACCGGGTCACCGAGATCACCGAGCGCAAGCGTCTGCTCGACGAGATCGCCCGGAGCCAGTCCAAGCTCGCCGAGGCGCAGGCGCTGGCGAGGATCGGCAGCTGGGAGTGGGACCTCTGCGAGGACGTCGTCACCTGGTCCGAGGAGCTCTACCGGATCTATGAGCTCGACCCGCAGGAGTTCACCGCCAGCTACGCGGGGTTCCTGGACCATGTCCACCCGGAGGACAGGGCCCTGGTCGAGGAGACGGTGAGCTCGGCCTTCACTGCCGCGGAGCCGTTCCAGTTCGATGCGCGGATCATCAAGTCGAACGGCACCGAGGGATGGATCCGGGGCCGTGGCCAGGTGGCTCGCGACGACTCTGGCAGGCCCCTGCGCATGGGCGGCAGCGCTCAGGAGATCACCGACTCGATGCTGTTCGCCCAGGAGCTCGCGGCGGCGCGGGACGCGGCGATGCGGGCCTCGCTGATGAAGTCGGAGTTCCTGGCCACGATGAGCCACGAGATCAGGACTCCGCTCAACGGCGTGATCGGTCTCGCCGAGCTGCTGCTGACCACCGACCTGGACACCTCGCAGCTGCCTCTCGCCCGCGGGATCGCCCAGGCCGGCAGCACCCTGCTCGGCCTGATCAACGACATCCTCGATCTGTCCAAGATCGAGGCCGGCAAGCTCGAGCTGGAGGTCGTGGACTTCGAACCCTCAGCGGTCCTCGAGCAGGTGGCCGCTCTGATGGCGGAGACTGCCCGGGCCAGGTCCGTGAAGCTGACCGTGGCCTGCGCCCCCGACGCGCCCCGGACGGTGCGCGGGGACCCGGTCAGGTTCGGCCAGGTGGTGACGAACCTGGTGTCCAACGCGGTGAAGTTCACCATGGACGGCCAGGTGCGCATCGAGCTGAGGCAGGAGTCGTCCGACGGTGACTCACACCTGCTGCGGGTCGAGGTCAGTGACACCGGGATCGGCATCGCCCGGAAGGCGCAGGCGGAGGTCTTCGAGTCCTTCACCCAGGCGGACGCATCCACGACCCGGGAGTACGGCGGCACCGGACTCGGCCTGACGATCTCGCGACGACTCGTCCATGCCCTCGGAGGAAAGATCGACTTCACCAGCGAGCCGGGCGCGGGCAGCACCTTCTGGTTCACAGCGGAGTTCCTGTGCGCCGCTGAACCCACCACCGGAAAGGCCCCGACGCTCACCAGATGGTCTGCGTTCACGCGTGGCGACTCCGCGCCGGAGGAGTCACTCGGCGTGGTGCTGGTCGCCGAGGACAACGTGGTGAACCAGCTGGTGGCTCGCGGCGTGCTCGAAGGACTCGGCTACGCCGTGCAGTTCGCCGAGGACGGGGTCGAAGCCGTGGCGTCGTTCGCCTCGGCGCCGGACCGCTTCGTGGCCGTGCTGATGGACTGCCAGATGCCGCGCCTCGACGGCTACGAGGCCACCAGGTCCATCCGCCGGCTCGAGAAGCCGGGGGACCGGGTTCCGATCCTGGCGATGACCGCCTCCGCGGTGGTCGGTGAGCGCCAGCGCTGCCTGGCCGCCGGCATGGACGACTTCATCCTCAAGCCCATCGACTTCGAGCTGCTCGAGTCCACCCTCGCCGGCTGGATCCACACGGGGGGAGGTGGATCGGTGGCAGAGCCCGGCACCCGTCGCGGCCGAGCCGTCACCTGTCGAGGGCGTGCTCGATCTGGCCAGGATCCGCATGCTCGAGGACCTTCGACCAGATGGAGAGTCCTTCTTCCAGCAGTTCGCCACCACCTTCATGAGCCGGGTGTCCACCGACGTGGACGCCATCGAGGCTGCCGCGCTCGCCAAGGACAGCGACGCCCTGGTGATGGCTGCTCACGCCCTCAAGGGCAGCGCCCAGAACCTGGGCGCCGCGCAGATCGGCCGGGTCTCAGAGGCGGTGGAGGAGGCGGCCCTGAAGGGCGACGTGGACGCGGCGTACGACCTGGTCCCCGACCTGCACCTCCAGGTGGGACGCACCGTCGAGAGGCTGCGTGCACTGGTGGCTGAGCGCAGCGAGAGGGCCTCAGTCGCCGACGTACGACGCCAGGTGCTCCCCGGTGAGGGTGCCGCGTGAGGAGACCAGCTCCGCTGGGGTGCCCTCGAAGACGACGCGCCCGCCATCGTGGCCCGCGCCGGGCCCGAGGTCGATGAGCCAGTCCGCGTGGGCCATCACCGCCTGGTGGTGCTCGACGACGATGACCGACTTGCCGGAGTCCACGAGGCCGTCGAGCAGCGCGAGGAGATTCTCGACGTCGGCGAGATGGAGGCCGCTGGTCGGCTCGTCCAGGACGTAGACCGAACCCCGGTCGGCCATCTGGGTGGCCAGCTTGAGACGTTGCCGCTCTCCTCCGGACAACGTCGGGAGGGGCTGGCCGATGTTGAGGTAGCCGAGCCCGACGTCGGCGAGTCGGCCGAGGATCTTGCGTGCGGCCGGCACCGAGGCCTCGGCGTCGCCGAAGAACTCCGCGGCCTCGATCACCGACATCGAAAGCACCTCGCTGATGTCCTTGCCGCCGAAGGTGTGCTCCAGCACCGCGTCCTGGAACCTGCGGCCCTCGCACACCTCGCAGGTCGCAGCGACCCCCGCCATCATCGCCAGGTCACTGAAGATGATCCCGGCTCCGTTGCAGTTGGGGCAGGCGCCCTCGGAGTTGGCGCTGAACAGGGCGGGCTTCACCTGGTTGGCCTTCGCGAAGGCCTTCCGGATGGGGTCGAGCAGCCCGGTGTAGGTCGCCGGGTTGCTCCGGCGCGACCCACGGATGGCGCCCTGGTCGATCGACACCACGCCCTCCTGCCCGGTGACCGAGCCCCGGATCAGTGAGCTCTTGCCCGAGCCCGCCACCCCGGTCACCACGACGAGCACGCCGAGCGGGACGTCGACGTCGACGTGCTGGAGGTTGTGCAGGTCAGCGCCGCGGACCTCGAGCCTGCCGGTCGGCGTGCGCACCTGAGGCTTGAGCGCCGCGCGGTCGTTGAAGTGCCGCCCGGTGAGCGTGTCGCTGCTCCGCAGGCTCGTCGACGGTGCCCTCGAACACGACCTCACCGCCGGCACTGCCTGCGAGCGGCCCGAGGTCGACGACGTGGTCCGCGATCGCGATCGTCTTCGGCTTGTGCTCGACGACCAGGACCGTGTTGCCCTTGTCGCGGAGCTGGAGGAGGAGCTCGTTCATCTGGTCGATGTCGTGGGGGTGCAGCCCGATCGTGGGCTCGTCGAAGACGTAGGTGACGTCGGTGAGCGAGGACCCCAGGTGGCGGATCATCTTGGTGCGCTGCGCCTCGCCACCCGACAGCGTGCCCGAGGTCCGGTCGAGGCTGAGGTAGCCCAGGCCGATTCGCACGAACGAGTCGAGGGTCGCGCCCAGGACCTCCAGCAGTGGCGCCACCGACGCCTCGTCCAGCTCGCTCACCCAGGCGGCGAGGTCGTTGATCTGCATCGCGCAGAGGTCGGCGATGTCGGCTCCCCGGATCTTCGAGGATCGAGCCTCCTTGCTCAGCCGGGTGCCGTCGCACTCGGGACAGGTGTCGAAGGTGACCGCCCGCTCCACGAAGGCACGCACATGCGGTTGCAGCGAGTCGATGTCCTTGGACAGCATCGACTTCTGGATCCTCGGGATCAGGCCCTCGTAGGTCAGGTTGATGCCGTCGACGGTGATCTTGGTGGGCTCCTTGTGGAGCAGGTCGTCGCGCTCCCTCTTGGTGAACTTCCGGATCGGCTTGTCCGGGTCGAAGAACCCGCAGCCGTTGAAGATCCGCCCGTACCAGCCCTCCATGGTGTAGCCGGGGATCGTCAGCGCGCCGTCGTTGAGGGAGAGGTTCTCGTCGTACAGCGCGGCCAGGCTGATGTCGTTGACCGCGCCCCGGCCCTCGCAACGAGGACACATGCCGCCGAGGATGTTGAAGCTGCGCCGCTCCTTCGTGGTGCGACCGCCGCGCACGAGAGTGACTGCGCCGGCGCCACTGATCGAGGCGACGTTGAAGGAGAACGCCTGGGGTGGTCCGATGTGCGGAGTGCCCAGCCGGCTGAACAGGATGCGCAGCATCGCGTTCGCGTCGGTGGCCGTGCCGACCGTGGAGCGGGCGTCACCGCCCATGCGCTCCTGGTCCACGATGATCGCAGTCGTCAGCCCTCCGAGGACGTCCACGTCGGGGCGTGGCAGGGAGGGCATGAAGCCCTGCACGAACGCGCTGTAGGTCTCGTTGATCAGCCGCTGGGACTCCGCGGCGATCGTCCCGAACACCAGCGAGCTCTTGCCGGAC
The DNA here is from genome assembly GCA_963812235.1 of uncultured Actinomycetota bacterium. Classification (GTDB taxonomy): domain Bacteria; phylum Actinomycetota; class Actinomycetes; order Propionibacteriales; family Nocardioidaceae; genus Marmoricola. The sequence goes on from CAWEUP010000020.1 coordinate 232,334, forward strand.
CCGGAGACGCCGGTGAACACCGTCAGCCTGCGCTTGGGGATCTCGAGGCTGATGTCCTTGAGGTTGTTCACGCGCGCGCCGTGCACCCGGATCAGGTCATGGCTGTCAGCGGCGTGCGACGCCGACACCGGTGTGTCGCTTCTCGAGACCATCGCGCTCCGTAGCTCCTTCGTCGATCGCTCCGGGCCACGATACGAGTCCGGGGATCGTCGTGGCCCAGGCACGACGGCGCGGCGGGCGCAGCGGCGGGGCGGGCGCACCGGCGGGATAGGCACAGCGGCGGGTAGGCACAAGGCCAGGCACCATGACGGTGCCTGGCCTTGGATCCTGTGCGCCAGCAGGGACTTGAACCCCGAACCCGCTGATTAAGAGTCAGCTGCTCTGCCAATTGAGCTACTGGCGCGTGAAGCGACTGAACCTTAGCAAGGGGAGGGCAACCCCACCAAAACGGGGGAGTCGTGCGCTCAGCGCACGTCCAGCGGCGTCAGCGGATGGATCGCCGGAGCGGCTGCGAGCTGGGGTCCGACCGCGGCGAGCGCGGCCTGGACGTGCGCGGTCTGCAGGTGCTGGTCGAGGTCGGAGGACTCGTTCCACTCCTCCACCGTGACGAACGTGCCCGGCGCTGCGGCCGACTCGGAGAGGTCGTAGGACAGGCACCCCGACTCGTCCCTGGTCGGAGCCACCAACCCCCTCATCGCCTCACGGACTGCGTCCTCCGAGCCGGGGCTGGCGGTGATGACGGCGACGACGGTGATGCTCATGGGTCCTCCGAAGGTGTAGGTGTGCACGAGGCTAGCCCCGTGGGAACATTGAACGTTCAATCAGTGTTGTGGAGGCATACTCGAAACACCCTGGAGGTGCGCGATGCCAGCAGTGACCGTGGACGACCTGACCGTCCTTGCCCGAGTGCAGGCTCCCGGGCTGGGCGACACGGTGCGCCCGGTCAAGCAGCTCATCGACGCTCCCCAAGGCTACGAGGGTGAGGGCTTCCCGGTCCGACGCGCCTTCGCCGGAGTCGACCTGCGCGACCTCGACCCCTTCATCCACATGGACCAGATGGGCGAGGTGGACTACGCGCCGGGCGAGCCCAAGGGCACCTCGTGGCACCCGCACCGCGGGTTCGAGACGGTCACCTACATCATCGACGGCGTCTTCGACCACCACGACAGCCACGGTGGCGGCGGCACGATCACCAACGGGGACACCCAGTGGATGACCGCCGGTTCAGGGCTGCTGCACATCGAGGCACCGCCGGAGTGGCTGGTGCAGAGCGGTGGGCTGTTCCACGGGCTCCAGCTCTGGGTCAACCTGCCACGTGCGGCCAAGTGGAGCGCTCCGGCCTACCAGGACATCCGCAGTGCCCAGGTGGGTCTGGCCACCTCGGCTGATGCGGGTGCACTGGTCCGGGTGATCGCCGGTGACGTGGACGACACCGTGGGTCCGGGGTCGACGTACACGCCGATGACGATGGTGCACGCCACCATCGAGCCCGGCGCCCGGCTCGACCTCCCCTGGAACGTGGACTACAACGCGCTCGTCTACGTGCTCAGCGGCCGAGGGAGCGTCGGCGACGAGCAGACCGCCGTACGCACCGGCAACCTGGCCGTGCTCGGGGCCGGCGACTTCGTCACGGTCCAGGCCTCGGGGCACCAGGAGAGTCGTACGCCGGCGATGGACGTCGTGATCCTCGGCGGCCAGCCGATCCGTGAGCCGGTCGCCTGGGCCGGGCCGTTCGTGATGAACACCAAGGCCGAGGTGATGGCCGCCTTCGAGGACTTCCAGAAGGGCCGGCTCGGCACGATTCCGAGCGTGCACGGCGCGCCCACGACCCTGACGAGCACCGAGGACTGAGGGGCGGGCGAGGTGGCTCGCCCACACGTTGCGAAGAACGGCCCCGGCGCATTCGCCGGGGCCGTTCTCATCGACTGGGGTGAGTAACGGGACTTGAACCCGCGACATCCGCCACCACAAGGCGGCGCTCTACCAGCTGAGCTATACCCACCGTGGATTCGCCGTACTGGCCGAACCGTCGGAAAGTGTACTAGTTCCCTGCGCCGGATTCCGCATCGGGAGCATCGGTCGTGAGACCGGTCAGCGAACCGCCGTGGCGCGCGGCGATCGCCTTGGCGCTCGCCGAGTCCGGACCCGGGGAGCGCACGAAGACCGCCTCGCGGTAGTACCGCAGCTCCTCGATGCTCTCGCGGATGTCGGCCAGGGCGCGATGGTTGCCACCCTTGGACGGGGCGTTGTAGTAGGCCCGCGGGAACCAGCGCCTCGAGAGCTCCTTGATCGAGGAGACGTCCACGATCCGGTAGTGCAGGAACTGCTCGAGCGCGGGCATGTCGCGGGCCAGGAACAACCGGTCGGTGGCCACGGTGTTGCCGGCCAGCGGGGGCCGGCTGCCGTCGGGGCAGTGCTTCTGGACGTAGGTCAGCACCTGGTCCTGGGCGTCGTCGAGGGTGGTGCCGCTGTCGAGCTCGTCGAGCAGGCCGGAGGCGACGTGCATGTTGCGCACGAACTCGATCATCTGGTCCAGGGCCTCGGGCGGCGGCTTGATCACGATGTCCACACCGTCGCCGAGGACGTTGAGGTCGAAGTCCGTCACGAGGGCCGCCACCTCGATCGTCGCGTCTGCCACGATGTCGAGGCCGGTCATCTCGCAGTCGATCCACACCAGTCGGTCGGTCACAGAGACCGACAGTACCCGCGAACCCGTCGCGGGGAGTGCCAGTGGCAGTTCTGCGTGGCGTCAGCCAGGTCACTCCTACCCTGGGCGCATGTCCGTAGCCGCGTCGGAGTCGACCTCATCCGAGCCGGAGAGGTCGCAGCGTCCCGCCAGGCGCTGGCCCCTGGTGCTGGGCGGGCTGGGCGCGGTCTCCGCGGTGTTCGCCGCCCTGGTGATCTTCTCCAGCACCACCGCGACCTCGCCTGCGCGTGACCCGGTGGCACCGCTCAGCGCGGATCCCGAGGTCCTGACGGTCGGTCCCTCGAGTGCGGCCACCGAGGTGGTGGTCTACGAGGACTTCGGCAGCCCTGCGAGCCGGACCTTCGACATCTCCTCGCGCGACTTCCTCCGGGAGGAGGCCGCACGAGGCCGGGTCGTCGTGGAGTACCGCCCGCTCACGCTGTCCGAGAGCGAGCTCTCCCGCAGCGCTGCCGGCACCTGGCGCCTGGTCGCGGACCGCGGCACGCCCGCCCAGGCGCGCGCCCTGCACGACCTGCTCTTCGACCGAGCGCCGACCGCGGACGACCCTGCGCCGAGCGAGCTCGTCACGCTGGCTGAGCGGGCCGGGGTCGAGGATCCAGCCCTGCTGGAGGCCGTGGCTTCCGCGGCCGCGGCACCCGCCCCGGCACCCGCTGCGGGGTCCGCTGCGGGGTCCGCGGCCGGGGTGCGGACGACGCCCCGCGTGCTGGTCGACGGCCAGCCGCTGACGGCCACCTCTCCGGTGGCGCTGGCGGACCGGCTCCAACGGCTGCTCCTGGACCGGTCGCGAGCCTGACATGATCGGCGCCATGTCTGCGCTCGCCGGTTTCATCTCCCGACTCCCGAAGGCCGAGCTGCACGTGCACCAGGTGGGCTCGGCCTCGCCGCGCATCGTGGCGGAGCTCGCCGAACGCCATCCCGGCACCGTGCCCAGCGACCCGGAGGAGCTCGCCGCCTTCTTCGCGTTCCGCGACTTCGCGCACTTCATCGAGGTCTATCTCGCCGTCGTCGACCTGATCCGTACGCCCGAGGACGTCCGGCTGCTGACCTACGAGGTCGCCCGCGAGATGGCCCAGGTCCAGCAGGTCCGGTACGCCGAGCTCACCTGCACGCCGCACACGTCGGTGCTGACCGGGATCTCCATCGAGGCCTACACCGAGGCGATCGAGGACGCGCGGGTGGCGGCCGAGCGGGACTTCGGGATCGTGCTGCGCTGGATCTACGACATTCCCGGCGAGCTGGGGGTGCCCGCGGCCGACGCCACTCTCGACTACGCCCTGAACCATCCCGGCGGACGGACTGATCGGCTTCGGCCTGGGCGGGCCCGAGGTCGGCGTACCCCGTCCGCAGTTCAAGCCGCACTTCGACCGAGCCCGTGCCGCGGGGCTGCGCAGCGTGCCGCACGCGGGGGAGACCACCGGGCCCGAGACCGTCTGGGACGCGCTCAGGCTGCTGGGTGCCGAGCGCATCGGTCACGGAACCTCCTCGGCACGAGACCCCGAGCTGCTCGCACATCTCGCCGCGACCGGCATCCCGCTCGAGGTGTGCCCCTCCTCCAACATCGCCACCAAGGCGGTCGCCTCCTTGGCGGAGCATCCGCTCCGGCTGTTCCGCGACGCCGGCGTCGTGGTGACGATCAACAGCGACGACCCGCCGATGTTCGGCACCACGCTCAACCGGGAGTACGAGATCGCCGCGGAGCTGCTCGACCTCGACGCGGCCGGGGTGGCCGAGCTGGCCCGGACAGCCGTGCGCGCCTCGTACGCCCCCCAGGACCTTCAGGACCAGATCAACGTCGAGATCGACGCGGTCCTCGCTTCGGACGCAGGGGGCCTCTAGGGTCCGGGACATGCGCGCACGCCCCGAACCCCTGGACCGCTGGCACGAGGTGGTCGAGTCCGCCGACCCCGCGGTGCTCCACGCGCTGATCTCCGAGGACTGCGTCTTCCGGTCACCGGCCGTGCACAGCCCCCAGGAGGGCAGGGTGCTGACGATCGGCTATCTCATGGCGGCGATGTCGGTTCTCGGACCGACGTTGCGCTACCGGCACGAGTGGTGGGACGAACGCTCCGCCGTGCTGGAGTTCGAGGCGGAGCTCGACGGACTTCGTCGTGCACGGCGTGGACATGCTCCGCTGGGCCGAGGACGGACGACTCACCGAGTTCACCGTGTTCGTGCGTCCCGTTCAAGGCACTGACCGAGCTGATGACCCAGATGGCCGCTGCGCTGTCGGCTGGTCGGTGAGGTGACACCGGCGGCGGGGATGGGACTTCTGGACAATGGGCCTCGGTGCCAGCGGCGTTCGCCTACCGTTCATCTGGTAGTCGAAACCAGTCAAAGACGGCACGGTTGGTTGAGAGCAACCGACCGTGAGCACCACGTCCTCGAAAAGAGACCCGATGACCACCTCGCCCCGTCCGCTGCTTCCCATGACCGGCCACACGCACGGCAACCGCAGTGCGGTGACCTGCCACCTCCGGTGTGGCGACGCCTGTTCCCGCGAGGTCCCGAACACCTCGTCGAACGACTACTTCCGTGATGTGGCCAGCCATGCCCTCACCCGACGCACTGTCCTGGGCACAGGCGCTGCGGTGACCGGTACGGCGTTGGTCCTGGGCTCCGGCGGCGCCCAGCCCGCCGACGCGGCCGTGACGCGACGTCCCCGGAGGCGCGCCAGGGCCTCCCGACTGGGCTTCACCCCGATCGCACCGGTGGCGCCGACCGTCGACGACGTGACCGTGCCGCGAGGCTACGAGTGGGACCCGATCATCCGGTGGGGAGACCCGATCCTCAAGGGCGCTCCGCGGTTCGACGCCATGCGCCAGAGCGCGAGCGCTCAGGCCCAGCAGTTCGGCTACAACTGCGACTACCTCGACGTGATCGTGACCAACCGCAAGCGCACCAGGGCGCTGCTGGTCGCGAACCACGAGTACACCAACGAGGACATCATGTTTCCGCCCACGATGGATTCCGCCGAGCTGATCCGGACCGCTTGGGCCGCACACGGCATGTCCGTGGTGCAGCTGCGACGAAAGCATGTGGGCGGCACCTGGCGCTACGTCAGGGACGGTCGACGGAACCGGCGCATCACCCTGGAGACTCCGTTCACCTTCGACGGCCCCGCCGCCGGCTCCGACCTGCTCACGACCGCCGAGGACGGCACCGGCCGACGCGTCCGCGGCACCTTGAACAACTGCTCCGGCGGCACCACGCCCTGGGGCACCGTGCTCTCGGGTGAGGAGAACTTCAACCAGTACTTCGTGGCGTCGGGCACCGACGAGCGCGAGAAGCGCTACGGCCTCGGTCCCCGCGGCGACTCCCGCAACTGGCGCAGCGTCGACCCCCGTTGGGACGCCACCCGGGACGGCTTCGCCAACGAGCCCAACCGATTCGGCTGGATCGTCGAGATCGACCCCGAGGACCCGGACTCCACTCCTGTCAAGCACACCGCGATGGGACGCTTCAAGCACGAGGGCGCCAACGTGATCGTCAACCGCGACGGCCGGGTCGTCGCCTACATGGGTGACGACGAGCGCTTCGACTACGTCTACCGGTTCGTCTCACGAGAGCGGTTCCGCCGCGGCGGACATCCCAGAGATCGACGCCACAATCTCCGGCTGCTGTCCGCCGGCGACCTCTCGGTCGCTCGCTTCAACGGAGACGGTCTCGACGACGGTGTGAGCGACGGAGGCGGCGAGTGGATCCCGCTGACCGTCGACGGCGAGTCGGTCGTGCCCGGCTTCACGACCGAGGAGGTGCTGGTGTTCACCCGACTGGCCGCCGACGCCGTGCAGCCGACCAAGATGGACCGCCCTGAGGACGTCCAGCCGAGCAGGCACAACGGCTTCGTCTACGTCGCCTGCACCAACAACGCCAACCGCGGCAAGCCCGGCAAGCCGGGCCCGAACGAGCCCAACCCGCGCACGGAGAACAAGGACGGTCACGTGGTAGAGATCCGTCCTCGCAGCGGGGACCACACTGCCGTCGACGTTCGGGTGGAACCTGATCCTGATCTGCGGACACCCGGACACCGCCGGCACGTACTTCGGGGGCTACTCCGACAGGTCCAAGGTCTCGTCCATCTCCTGCCCCGACAACGTCGCCTTCGACTCCCAGGGCAACCTGTGGCTCGCCACCGACGGGGCGCCCAACGGCTCGGTGAAGCGCGCGGACGCCCTGCACAAGGTGCCTGTGTCCGGTCCCGAGCGCGGCCGTGTCCAACAGTTCCTCGCTGTCCCGGTCGACGCCGAGACCTGCGGACCGGTCATCCACGACCGGGACGGCTCGGTCTTCGTAGCCGTCCAGCACCCGGGCGAGGACGGCTCCTGGGACGCCCAGCGCTCGCGCTTCCCGGACTACGTCCCCGATGGGGCGACGGCAGGACGCGGCGACTTCGCC
>CAWEUP010000021.1:0-142188 GCA_963812235.1 uncultured Actinomycetota bacterium
TCGGCCACGCGATACCGATCTCCGGGTCGAGGGGATGGATGCCGTGCTCCCGGTCCGCGGTGTAGGGCGCCGAGCACAGGTAGCTCACGACCGTGTGGTCCTCGAGGGCCAGAAAGGCGTGGCCGACACCCTCCGGCAGGTAGACCGCCCTGCGGTCACGGTCGTCGAGCAGCACCGCGTCCCACCGCCCGTAGACCGGTGACCCGACGCGCAGGTCGACCACGACGTCGTACGCCGCTCCCGAGACGCAGGTGACGAACTTGGCCTGGCTGGGCGGGAGCTGGGCGAAGTGGATCCCGCGCAGCGTGCCGGTCCGGGAGACCGAGCAGTTCGCCTGGGCGAGCCGGAACGGGTGCCCGGTCAGCTCGGTGAGGACGTCCTCGCGGAACCACTCCCAGAACATGCCACGGTCATCCCCGTGCAGGACCGGGGTCAGCTCGAAGGAGCCGGGGACCGAGAGCTCGCGCACCTCCACGCACGGCAGGCTAGCGGGTCGCTACCCTCACGCAGTGAGATGGCTGGTGACCGGTGCGCACGGCATGTTGGGGACCGACCTGCTCACCACGCTCGAACAGCACGACCTGCGCTCCACCGCGGTCGACCGCGGCGACCTCGACCTCTTCGACGAGCGAGCGGTCGCCCGGGCGGTCTCCGAGCACGACGTCGTCGTCAACTGTGCGGCCTTCACCGCGGTCGACGACGCGGAGAGCCACGAGGAGGAGGCGCACCAGGTCAACGCGGTCGCCCCGGCAGTGCTGGCCCGGGCCGCCGGGCAGCACGGACGACGCCTGGTCCAGCTCAGCACCGACTACGTCTTCGACGGAACGGCCCGGACGCCGTACGCCGAGGAGGCGCCGACCGCTCCCCGCTCGGCGTACGGCAGGACCAAGGCAGCGGGCGAGGCTGCGGTCCGGGAGGCGCTGCCGGACTCGCACCTGATCGTCCGCACGGCCTGGCTCTACGGCGCGCACGGCGCCTGCTTCCCGCGCACGATCGCTGCCCTGGCGGCCGAACGAGGCGCGGTGGACGTGGTCGACGACCAGGTCGGGCAGCCGACCTGGACCCGCGACGTGGCCGAGCTGGTCGTGCGGCTGGTGGTGGCGCACGCCCCTGCCGGCACCTGGCACGCCACGTCGAGCGGTGAGACCTCGTGGTTCGGGTTCGCCCGCCGGGTCGTGGAGTCGGCGGGCCTGCGCCCCGAGGTGGTCAGCGCCACCGACTCCGCTAGCTTCGTCCGGCCCGCGCCCCGGCCGGCGTACTCGGTGCTCGGCCACGACCGGCTCCGGGCTCACGGGATCGCGGGGATCGGCCCGTGGGAGGAGCGGTGGCAGCAGGCTGCCTCAGCGGTTCTCCGGCTCGAGCAGCCCGAGTAGGTACTGGCCGTAGCCGGACTTCAGCAGCGGCTCTGCTCGGTCGCGCAGCTCGTCGTCGCTGAGGAAGCCCTGACGCCAGGCCACCTCCTCCGGTGCGCCGACCTTGAGCCCCTGACGCTGCTCCAGGGTGCGGATGAAGTTCCCGGCGTCGTGCAGCGAGTTGAAGGTGCCGGTGTCCAGCCACGCGAATCCGCGCTCGAGCACCTCCACCTGGAGCCGGCCCTGAGCCAGGTAGTGCCGGCTGATGTCGGTGATCTCGTACTCCCCGCGCGGTGACGGGGACAGGTCGCGCGCGATCTCGACGACGTCGTTGTCGTAGAAGTACAGGCCGGGCACCGCGAAGCTGCTGCGTGGCTGCTCGGGCTTCTCCTCCAAGGAGACCGCCCGCCCGTCGGCGTCGAACTCGACCACGCCGTAGGCCGAGGGGTCCGAGACCCGGTAGGCGAACACCGCAGCGCCGTCGACGTGACCGAACCGCGCGAGCTTGCGCCCGAAGCCCGGGCCGTAGAACAGGTTGTCACCGAGGATCAGGGCGCTGGGCTCGGCCCCGATGAAGTCGGCGCCGATCACGAAGGCCTGGGCGAGACCCTCGGGGGAGGGCTGCTGCGCATAGCTGATCGAGATGCCGAAGCGGGAGCCGTCGCCGAGCAGGCGGTGGAAGCCGTCCGCCTCGTGCGGCGTGGTGATCACCAGGACGTCCTGGATGCCGGCCAGCATCAGCGTGCTGAGCGGGTAGTAGATCATCGGCTTGTCGTAGACGGGAACCAGCTGCTTGCTGATCCCGAGGGTCACCGGGTGGAGCCTGGAACCGGTTCCACCGGCGAGGATGATGCCGCGCATGCGCTCATCATGCCGACTCAGTGCGTAACCTGCAGGTATGGGAGCTCGTCTGCGTCGTCTCAGTGGAGAGGCGGCCAAGTTCTCAGCGGTCAACGTCGCTGCCACGGCGGTGGCCGTGGTGCTGTTCAACGTGCTGGCACACGGCGTCCCGATGGTCTTCAACCCGGGACCGCTGAACACCTGGCCGGTCACCGCATGGTTCCTGGCGAACTGCGTCGGCATGGCGATCAGCTTCTACGGCAGCCGGCGGTTCGCGTTCAAGCACCGCCGTCCCTCGGGTCCAGGCGGCGGCGCCCTGAACTACACGGTGGTGAACCTCGCCTCGTTCACCATCCCGATGGCGTGCCTGTGGGCGACCCGCAACCTGATGGAGATGCAGTCGGCGCTGGTCGACAACCTCTCGGCCAACGTGGTGGGCGCGTTCCTCGGCATGCTGTTCCGGTTCTGGGCGTTCCGGCGCTTCGTGTTCAAGCGCAACCGTGCACTGGAATCAGCCGCTCCAGAACTCCGTCCACACGAAGCCCAGCTCCTCGAAGAGCAGACGCAGCAGCGGAAGGCTGATCCCGACGACGTTGTGGGGGTCGCCGGTCACGCCTGAGACGAAGGCACCTCCGAGCCCGTCGAGGGTGAAGGCTCCGGCCACCGCGGCGGGCTCCCCGGTCGCGACGTAGGCCTCGATCTCCTCGTCGGAGACGTGCGCGAACCGCACCTGGGTGGCTGCGGAGCGGGCCAGCCAGACCTCCCGGTGGGTGTCGATCACGCAGTGGCCGGTGTGCAGCACCCCGGCCCGGCCGCGCATCCTGCGCCAACGCTCGACGGCCTCGGCCTCGCTGGCAGGCTTCCCGAGGATCTCACCGTCCAGGGCCAGCACCGAGTCGCACCCGATCACGATGGCGCGCTTCTGGGTCGCCGCGACCGCGACCGCCTTGAGCTGCGCCAGCTTGAGCGTGTACTCCGCCGCGGTGGTCATCTCGACCTTCGACTCGTCCACCCCGCTGACGACCACCTCGGGGGAGAGGCCGGCGTTGCGGAGGGTCTTGAGCCTGGCCGGTGAGGCCGAGGCGAGCACCAGCCGTGGCGGGGAGGGCACTGCGCGCCCGCCCTAGCGTGCTGAGGCGCGCCAGGCGCCCGGTCCGTGACGGTGGGTGCCGCGCACCCTGCGGTGCGGGGCGGACCACTCCGAGGTCCGCGGGGGCTCGCTGGTCCGCGACCCGGAGGCGAGTGCCGTGACCACACTGACCAGCGCCGCCACCTCCTGCGGTGTCGGGTCGCCCTTGACCACGCGCAGGATCGGTCGCGCCTGCTCCTCGTCGCCGCCCCCCGCGGGGCCGCTGCCCTGCGCGCTCACAGCGGGATGTTCCCGTGCTTCTTGGGCGGCAGCGTCTCGCGCTTGCTGGCCAGCAGGCGCAGTGCGCGGACGATCTCGGTGCGGGTCTCGTGCGGGGTGATCACGGCGTCGACGTAGCCGCGCTCGGCCGCCACGTAGGGGTTGGCGAGCGTGTCCTCGTAGTCGGCGATCAGCTCGGCACGGCGGGCCTCGACGTCGCCTCCGTCCGCCTCGACCTGGGCCAGCTCCTTGCGGTGCACGATGTTGGCGGCGCCCTGGGCGCCCATCACGGCGATCTGGGCCGTCGGCCACGCGAGGTTCATGTCGGCGCCCAGGTGCTTGGACCCCATCACGTCGTACGCCCCGCCGTAGGCCTTGCGGGTGATCACCGTGACCAGGGGGACGGTCGCCTCGGCGTAGGCGTAGATCAGCTTGGCGCCGCGGCGGATGATGCCGTTCCACTCCTGGTCGGTGCCCGGGAGGAAGCCCGGAACGTCGACGAAGGTGAGCACCGGGATGTTGAACGCGTCGCAGGTGCGCACGAAGCGGGCTGCCTTCTCCGAGGCGTTGATGTCCAGGGTGCCGGCGAACTGCATCGGCTGGTTGGCGACCACGCCCACCGACCTGCCCTCGATCCGCCCGTAGCCGATGACGATGTTGGGCGCGTAGAGCGGCATCACCTCGAGGAACTCCTCGTCGTCGAGGATCGAGGTGATCACCGTGTGCATGTCGTAGGGCTGGTTGGCCCCGTCGGGGATCAGCGTGTCCAGCGCTCGGTCGAGGTCGCTGATCTCCAGCCCAGCCGGGCCGAGCTGGTACTCGGCGTAGATCGGAGGCTCGTCCATGTTGTTCTGGGGCAGGTAGGAGAGCAGCGCCTTGACGTACTCGATCGCGTCCTCCTCGTCGCTGCCCATGTAGTGCGCGTTCCCGGACTTGGTGTTGTGGGCCCGGGCGCCGCCGAGGTCCTCCATGGAGACGTCCTCGCCGGTGACGGTCTTGATCACGTCGGGACCGGTGATGAACATGTTCGAGGTGCCGTCCACCATGACCGTGAAGTCGGTGACCGCGGGGGAGTAGACGTGACCTCCGGCGCAGGAGCCCATGATCAGGCTGATCTGCGGGATGACTCCGCTCGCGTGCACGTTGCGCTTGAAGATCTCGCCGTAGAGGCCGAGCGAGACCACACCCTCCTGGATGCGGGCGCCGGCTCCCTCGTTGATGCCGATGATCGGGCAGCCGGTCTTGACGGCCAGGTCCATCACCTTGCAGATCTTCTCGCCGTAGACCTCGCCGAGGGAGCCGCCGAACACCGTGAAGTCCTGGGAGAACACGCACGTCTGACGCCCGTCGATGGTGCCGAAGCCGGTGATCACCCCGTCGCCGTAGGGACGGTTCTTCTCCAGGCCGAAGGCCACCGAGCGGTGCCGGGCCAGCTCGTCGATCTCGATGAACGAGCCCTCGTCGAAGAGCATCTCGATCCGCTCGCGAGCGGTCATCTTGCCCTTGGCGTGCTGCTTCTCCACGGCCTTCGCGGATCCGGCATGGACCGCCTCGTCGATGCGCCGGTCGAGGTCGGCCAGCTTGCCCTCGGTCGTGTGGATGTCGATGTCCTGGGGGACCTCGGTGCCCTCGCCGGGTTGTGCGCTCACGTCGTCGACTCCTCGCGCTTGGTCGTCAGAGAGGTGCTGGGGTCGCGACTGCGCTCGACCGCCAGGCGTTCCTGCGTCAATCTAGTGGGCATGAGCGATCACTTGGACAGCCGCCCACCGATCGACCCCCCCTCCGGTCAGGACGCCACCGGGCGCTGGCGGCCGGAGGTGATGGAGCAGACCGCCTCCACGAACGCCGAGGTGGCCGCTCGGTTCCGCGCCGGGGAGGACGAGGGCCTGGTGCTGCTGGCCGAGCACCAGACCGCCGGCCGTGGCCGCCTGGGACGAGAGTGGGTCACGCCCGCACGCAGCTCGCTGACCGTCTCGTTCCTCCTGGTGCCCCGCGACGTGGGCGCGGACCGCTGGCCCTGGCTCCCGTTGCTGACCGGGACCGCCACCGCGGCCGCCGTACGCCGTGTGACGGGGGTGGAGGTCGAGCTGAAGTGGCCCAACGACGTCCTGGCGGACGGGCTCAAGGTCGGCGGCATCCTGCTCGAGCGGGTCGAGCACGACGGTGTCGCCGCCGCGATCGTGGGCATCGGCATCAACTGCTCGCAGGAGGCCGACGAGCTGCCGGTGCCCGAGGCCACCTCGCTCGCCCTGGTCACCGGCGCGCCGGTGGACCGCTCGGCCCTCTTGGCGGCACTCGTCGAGGAGCTGGCCGCGCGGTACGACGCCTGGCGGTCGGGGTCGGCGGTGCGCGCGGAGTACCTGGAGCTGTGCCGCACTCCCGGTCAGGACGTGCGCGTCGTGGTCCCTGGCGGGGAGGTCCTCGGCACCGCAGTCGACGTGGACGAGGACGGGCGCCTCGTCGTACGCACCGAGACCGGCGACGAGAGGCTCGGTGCCGGTGACGTGATCTATGTCCGGCCTCGCGACGAGGCCCCGCCGACGTGACCTCGCAAGCGCCCTGGACAGTTCCCGCCACGTGACATGATCGTCTCGTGGTCCTCTCGCGCAAGCTGCTCAACGACGGTGAGCACGTCATCCTCAGCACGCGGACGCACGTCAAGGCGCTGCTGCTGCCAGTCGTGGTGCTCCTCGTCGTGGCGGGGCTGGCGGGCTATCTCTCCAGCCTGCCCAACGGCGCGAACGCGGGGATCTGGCGGATCGTGATCTGGGTCGCGGCCGGGATCATGATCGCCTGGTTCGTGGTCACCCCGTTCCTGCAGTGGCTGCTCACCACCTACACCTTCACCAGCCGGCGGCTGATCACCCGCACTGGAGTGTTCACCCGGCGTGGCCACGACATCCCGCTCAACCGGATCAGCGACATCTCCTACGAGAAGAGCCTGATCGACCGCATGTTCGGGTGCGGCACGCTGGTGGTCTCCGACGCCAGCGAGCTCGGCCGCGTCGAGCTGCGCGACATCCCCCGGGTCGAGCGGGCCCAGCTGACGGTGAGCGACGAGCTCTACCACCGCGCCGACGCGCCTCCCTCAAGGTCCGATGACGGCTCCTGAGGATCTCGAGCGAGCCATCGTCGGTGCCGTTGCGGAGCTGACCGGCGAGCAGGTCGCCGCCAGCGCCGGGCTCACGACCGCCCAGGCGCAGCGGCTGTGGCGGGCGCTCGGGTTTCCCCTCGCTGACGGCGGCATCGCGTTCAGCACCGCGGACGCCGACGCACTGGCCCGGGTGGCGGCGATCGTCGAGGACGGGGAGCTCGACTTCGACACCATCGTTCGGATGACCCGCGCCCTCGGACAGACGATGGACCGGCTGGCCGAGTGGGAGGTCGCCACGCTGGTCGCACAGATCGAGGACTCCGAGGCCAACCGTGACGAGGCGCTTCGTCTCGTCGGCACGATCGGACACAACTTCGAGGCGATGCTGACCTATGCGTGGCGACGGCACCTCGTCGCCGCGATCGCGCGCGTCGAGAGCATCGACGGTGCCGCGGACGAGCGGGTGACCCAGGCGACGGTCGGCTTCGCGGACCTGGTCAGCTTCAGCGCCCTCACCAACCGGCTCGCCCAGAGCGAGATCGGTGACCTCGTCGAGGTGTTCGAGGGGCGCAGCCACGACGTGGTCTCCCTGCACCGCGGCCGGGTCGTGAAGACCCTGGGCGACTCGGTGCTGTTCCTGGCTCCGTCGCCCGCGGAAGGGGTCGAGATCGCCTGGGACATCATCAAGGTGATCGGGGGGGACAAGCGGCTCCCCGACGTCAGGGTCGGCCTGGTCACCGGACCGGTCGTGATGCGGATGGGCGACGTCTACGGTCCGGCGGTCAACCTGGCTGCGCGGCTCGTGACGGTGGCCCGCCGCAACCGGGTGATCACCGACCGGCCCACGGCCGCTGAGCTCTCGACGGACCTCTACGAGTCCCGGGTGCTCCCGGCCCGTCCGCTGCGAGGCTTCGGCGACCTCGAGCCCGTGGCGGTACGCCGTACCACCGCACGCTGAGCGACTCTCGCGCTCAGGCGGCAGGCCACCTCAGAGGAAGTCCTTGGGGTCGAACTCGTCGATCGGGATGATGCGCAGACGCGGCAGCCGCTCGTTGAAGGCGCCGACGTCGTACTCGAGGTCGAAGAACTCCAATCCACGGTCGATCAGGGCCGTGAAGCCACTGTTCTTGAACTCGCGGAAGGCGAGCAGTCCCATCCGGCGACCGTCGAACAGACGCTCCATCTGTGGCAGGAAGTCGCCGTCGTTGCTCACCAGCATGAGGTCGGCGTCGCGCCCCTCGAGCTCGGTGAGGGTGCGCTGGATGGCGATGTCGACGACCTTGTCGTTCGGGCCGCCGGACAGGGGGATGGGTCGGTAGCCCAGGCTGGTCAGGGCCTGGATGAAGCTCATCGGGAGCTCGTCCTTGACCGCGAGGAAGAACAGCCCCTTGGCCGGCTGTCCCCACGTGTTCTGGGCGAACGTCAGGATCCGCTCCCAGCGGGGACGCTCGTTGGGGTGCGGTCGACGGCCGAAGATGGAGGCGCCGAGCGTGGCGTCGATGTTCTCGCCGTCGACGAGGACGTAGGTGGTGCGGTCGGTCTCGGCGCTCATGGTCGCAGACTATGCCCGGTGCGGCGCTGGGTAAGGTCTCCTCGTGACTGACGCGCCTGCCCCGACCGTGGCCGTGATCGGCGGCGGGCAGCTGGCCCGGATGCTCGCCGAGCCCGCCGCGGCGCTCGGCATCCCCCTCCGGCTGCTGGCCGAGGCTGCGGGCGTCAGCGCAGCGCAGGTGATCCCGGACCAGACGGTGGGGGACTACACCGACCTCGACACGCTCCGCAGCGTGACCCGAGGGTGCGCCGTGGTGACCTTCGACCACGAGCACGTGCCCACCGACCACCTGCACGCGCTCGAGTCCGACCTCGCGGTCCGGCCGGGACCCGAGGCGCTCGTGCACGCCCAGGACAAGGGCGTGATGCGCGCCCGGCTGGCCGCCCTCGGCATGCCCTGTCCCCGCAACGCGCTCGTCGCCACGGTCGCCGAGGTGGAGGCATTCGCCGACTCCACCGGCGGTTGGCCGTGCGTGCTGAAGACCACCCGCGGCGGCTACGACGGCAAGGGCGTCTGGTTCGTGAACGGTCCCGAGGACTGTGCTGAGGCGTTCGCCTCCGGTGTGAGCATCCTCGCGGAGGAGCGGGTGGACTTCCGTCGCGAGCTCTGTGCGCTCGTCGCCAGATCGCCGTCGGGACAGGTCGCGGCGTGGCCTGTGGTCGCCTCCACACAGCGCGACGGGATCTGCCACGAGGTGATCGCTCCGGCGCCCGACCTCGATCCCGCGCTCGCCGTACAGGCACAACAGCTCGCCATGCGGATCGCCGCCGAGCTCGGGGTCACCGGTGTCCTGGCCGTCGAGCTGTTCGAGACGCGGACGGGCGAGATCATGGTGAACGAGCTCGCGATGCGGCCGCACAACACCGGCCACTGGACCCAGGACGGCTCGGTCACCAGCCAGTTCGAGAACCATCTGCGTGCGGTCCTCGATCTCCCGCTCGGCGCGCCGGACGCACGTGCGCCGTGGACGGTGATGGTCAACATCCTCGGCGGGCCTGCTCAGACCGGGCATCTCTTCGACGGCTACCCGCACGCGATGGCACGCGACCCGCGGCTGCGGATCCATCTCTACGGCAAGGAGCTGCGCCCGGGCCGCAAGGTCGGCCACGTCAATGCCTACGGCGACGATCTCGAGGACTGTCTCGAACGCGCCCGTCATGCCGCCGCGTGGTTCGCCGGCGAGCTCGGAGAGGAGAGCGAATGACCCAGCAGCCCCAGGTCGGGATCGTGATGGGCTCCGACTCGGACTGGCCCGTGATGAAGGCGGCCGCCGAGGCGTGCGAGGAGTTCGACGTCGCCTATGAGGCCGACGTCGTCTCGGCCCACCGGATGCCCGAGGAGATGGTGAGCTACGGCAGGGAGGCGGCCGGTCGCGGACTGCGGGTGATCATCGCGGGAGCGGGCGGAGCCGCGCACCTGCCGGGCATGCTGGCTGCGTTGACCCCGTTGCCGGTGATCGGGGTCCCGGTCGCGTTGAAGTATCTCGACGGCATGGACTCGCTACTCTCCATCGTGCAGATGCCGGCCGGGGTCCCCGTGGCCACGGTCGCGGTGGGCAACGCGCGCAACGCCGGGCTGCTCGCCGTACGCATCCTCGGCGCTGCCGACCCTGCTCTGCAGCAGCGGATGGTCGACTTCCAGGCTGAGCTGCGCCGTTCGGCTCAGGCGAAGGGTGCGACCGTCCGGGACGCCTCGTCGGGTCCGCGCCGCACCGGCTTCTGAGCCTTTCGCGGTTCGCGGGGGCGCCTTCTTCGAGCGCTGCGAGGCGCACGACGTGTCGGCGGGGCGGCTCAGTCGCGGACGCGGCCTCTCAGGGCCTTGACCTGGGATCGTCGCTTCTTGCCCTCGATCCGCCGACGGCGCGAGCCTCGCGTGGGCTTGGTCGGCACCCGGGAGAGCGGTGGCGGCGCCAGCGCGGCCCGGAGCTCGTCAGCCAGTCGCTCGCGGGCCGCCACCCGGTTCCGGTGCTGGGACCGGTGCTCGGAGGCGGTGGCGACCAGCCTGCCCGACCGGAGTCCGCGCAGCGCCCGCTCGCGCATCGGCTCGCTCAGCGCCGTCGAGGAGGCCACGTCGAAGGCGACCTCGACCCGGCTGTCGGTGGTGTTCACCGACTGACCCCCCGGCCCCGAGGAGCGCGAGAACTGCTCCTGGAGCTCTCCGGCGGGGATCACCAGGCCATGGGGGATGCCGGGTCCAGCCCGCAGGACGAGGTCGCCGCCGGGACCAGGATCGCGAGGCCTGGTCATCAGTGAGGACCGAGGAGGCGCTTTCGCCACTCGATGGCCGGACAGGTGTCCATCACCATCGGCACGCCGGCTGCGGTCGTCCGCTGGAAGGCCGCCTCGTCGACGACCCCGAGCTGGAACCACACGCCCAGGGCGCCTGCCGCCACAGCCTGGTCGGCGAACGCACCGGCGTGCTCGGAGCGGCGGAAGACATCGACGACATCGATCCCGAAGGGCACCTCCGCCAGGGAGGGGTAGCCCTGCTCACCCAGCACGGTCGGCGCGTCGGGGTGGATGGGCACGATCTTCTTGCCCCGGTCGCGCAGCAGCGAGGCGATGCGGTACGCCGTACGGTCGGGTCGGCCGGAGAGCCCCACGACCGCCCAGGTGGTGCACTCGTCGAGCATGAAGTCGACCGCCTCGAGGTCCTGCCAGTCAGCCATACGGACACGCTACTGGGGCACCGGCTGCCTCCTGCCCGCTAGGTTGGCCTCACCCCCGTCCCACGCGCGTCCCCAGCAGTCCCGTACCCCGAGGCAGCCCGTATCCCGAGCGAGGAGCACCCGATGACCGAGGTGGAGTCACGAGCAGGTCTTCGGGTCGCGGTCACCGGCCCGACCGGTGAGATCGGGGTCGCGTTCCTGCGGGCGCTGGAGCGCTCGGAGAGGGTGACCGAGGTGCGGGGGATGGCGCGGCGACCGTTCGACCCGCAGTCCCAGGGCCTGACCAAGACGACCTACGTCCAGGGCGACGTCCTGGACCGTGCGGCGATCGATCTGCTCGTCGAGGACGTCGACGTGGTCGTGCACCTGGCGTTCCTGATCTTCGGCAACGCGGAGCACAGCCGGGAGATCAACCTGACCGGCTCGAGCAACGTGTTCGAGGCGACCGTGGCGGCTGGAGCCAGGCGTCTGGTGTACACGTCGTCGGTGGCGGCGTACGGCTTCCACGCCTCGAACCCGCTGCCGCTGCACGAGGACCTCGGACCCGCGGGGACCGAGGACTTCTACTACTCCGCGCAGAAGGCCGAGCTCGAGGCCACCCTCGTCGAGGCCCTCGAGGGCAGCGGCGTCGAGGCCTACGTGTTCCGTCCCTCGATCGTCGGCGGTCCGGAGTCGCCCGCCCTGGTCACCAACGTGCCCTATCTCGGCACTCCGGCCGCGCTGCCGTCCGTGCTGCGCTCGGTGCTCGACCGGCTGCCGCGGCCCGGCCCGGTGATCATGGACCCGGGGACCGCGATGCAGATCGTGCACGCCGATGACGTGGCCGATGCGCTGGTGAAGGCGGTGGAGGGGGTAGGGACGCCGGGCTACTACAACCTGGCTGCCGACGGGACCTTCACCTTCGGCGATCTCGCCCGTGAGCTCGGCTGGCACAGCGTCCCGGTTCCCGACCTCGCGGTGGAGGTGACCGCCGAGCTGGTGAGGCGCCTTCCGGCGATGCCCTCGCAGGCGGCGTGGATCCAGACGGCCCGGGTCTCGGTTGAGATGGACACCGCCCGTGCCAGGGAGACACTCGGCTGGCAGCCGGCGTACGACGCCATGGAGACGCTGCGGGCGACCGTGGCGGGTGCGATCGAGGCCGGCATCGTGACCAGGTCGGGGCGCACCGGCCGCTGAAGCAGGTTTTCGGTCGTGCGAATACGATCGGGAGATGACTGACTTCCCGTTGTTCGCGCTGTCCGAGGAGCACCAGGCCATCCGCGAGGCGGTCCGTGCCGTGGCCGACGCCAAGATCGCTCCGTTCGCCGCCGACGTGGACGAGCAGGCACGCTTCCCCGAGGAGGCGGCCAAGGCGCTGCTGGCGGCCGACTTCCATGCCCCGCACGTGCCGGAGGAGTACGGCGGCGCCGGAGCGGACGCACTCGCCACCGTGATCGTGATCGAGGAGGTCGCGCGGGCGTGCGTGAGCTCCTCGCTGATCCCCGCGGTGAACAAGCTGGGCTCGCTCCCGGTGCAGATCTCCGGATCCGAGGAGCTGAAGCAGAAGTACCTCACCAAGCTGGCGGCAGGCGAGGGCGGCTTCTCCTACTGCCTCTCCGAGCCCGACGCGGGCTCGGACGCGGTGAGCATGAAGTGCAAGGCGGTCAGGGACGGCGACCACTGGGTCCTGGACGGCGTGAAGCGCTGGATCACCAACGCCGGTGAGTCGGAGTACTACACGGTGATGGCGGTCACCGACCCCGAGGCGCGCAGCAAGGGCATCTCCGCCTTCGTGGTCGAGAAGTCCGACGAGGGCGTGTCCTTCGGTGCCCCCGAGAAGAAGCTGGGCATCAAGGGTTCACCGACCCGCGAGGTGTACTTCGACAAGGTCCGCATCCCCGCGGACCGGATGATCGGCGAGGAGGGCACCGGGTTCGCGATCGCGATGAAGACCCTCGACCACACCCGGGTCACGATCGCGGCCCAGGCCGTCGGCGTGGCCCAGGGCGCGCTCGACTACGCCCTGGAGTACGCCAAGGAGCGCGAGCAGTTCGGCAAGGCGATCGCCGAGTTCCAAGGTCTTCAGTTCATGCTCGCGGACATGGGGATGAAGGTGGAGGCCGCCCGGCAGATCACCTACGCCGCCGCGGGCCGCTCGGAGCGGGGCGACAAGGACCTGACCTTCTTCGGCGCCGCCGCCAAGTGCTTCGCCTCCGACGTGGCGATGGAGGTCACCACCGACGCGGTCCAGGTGCTGGGTGGCTACGGCTACACCCGCGACTACCCCGTCGAGCGGATGATGCGCGACGCCAAGATCACCCAGATCTACGAAGGCACCAACCAGGTCCAGCGGATCGTGATGGCTCGCCAGCTGCTGTCCGGGATCCAGTCCGAGCTGTAGCCCGCGGGCCTGCTGCTCACCGGCCACGTGGGGGCCGTCGGGTCCGGGCCATGCCGCCCCATCGCCCCTTCCTCCGCATCGGGAGGAGCAGGTGCATTGACAAGGTCTCAGGCTGCGAACAGATTGGTCGGAGGTCATCGTCTGGGTCGGGAGTGACCGTGTCCGCATCCGCTGAGCCGTCGTGGTCATCGTCAGTGAGCACGGCGCTGCGGTGGGCCAGCGGCTGCGCCTCCCTTCGGTCGGCGAACGCCATGCTCAGGTCCGAGGACGTCTTCCTCGGCCTGCTGCTGACCCATCCCGACGATGAGGGCGAGGTCTGGCGGTTCCTCGCCCACTTCGGACTCACCGCGCGAGACCTGCTGCCCGATGACCATCCCGTGATCGATGCAGCTGCCCTCGATCGGGCGGCGGCCGGTGCCCACGACACCTCCCCCGACCAGTGGGACCTCGAGGTGTCCTCGCTGCTCGCCGAAGCCGCGTCGTACGCCGGTGGCTCCGCCCAGGTCGTGCACGTCCTGGCCGCGCTGTTGATGCTCCCCGCCTGGCAGGACCGGCTGCAGGCCGGCCTCAGCCGTCACGGTCTCAGCGCCCGCGAGGTGGCGGAGCAGGTCAGCACCGAGGGCCTGAGGGCGATCGACCTCCGCGGCGCTGAGCGTGCGGGCGCGCAGCTGGGAGCGTGGCTGGAGCAGCGATTCCCTCGGACTCCCGCGACGATGGCCTCGTTCTCCAACGACGTCCCCGACCCCGGCGCCGACTTCGTCGGCGTCAGCGAGGAGGCGGACGCCTTCGCCTACCTGATCGCGTCGCGAACGCTGGTCCCGCCGCTGGCACTGGGCCTGTTCGGCGAGTGGGGGAGCGGCAAGAGCTTCCTGATGGCCAAGATCAGGCATCGGATCGGACAGCTGACCGCTCTGGCTGCCGAAGACTCGACGACGAACGAGATCTGGCCCAAGGTCGTGCCCATCGAGTTCAACGCCTGGCAGTACGTCGAGACCGATCTGTGGGCGGCACTGCTCTCGCGCATCTTCGACGAGCTCTCCCCAGAGGCGCGCAGCAGGCTGAGCGAGCTCAATCGGCGCCAGCAGCAGCTGCGGGCCGAGCGCGACGAGAACCTGCGTGAGCAGCTGCGGATCGAGTCGACCCTCACGAGGTTGAGTCAGGTCGAGAAGACCCAGACCGCCGAGGCGGCAGCGGCGGCCGAGCACACCGCTCACGTCCGGGAGCAGATCTCAGCGCTGCACGAGGCCGCCGTGCGCGGAGCGGTCGCGGACCATGCGCGGTCCGCCGCCACCGCGGGACTGGTGGGCGCCTTCGCCAGGGCGGTCGACCCGGAGGTGGGGGACGGCGTCCGGCACGCGCAGGAGCTCCAGGTTGCCGCCACCGCAGCCGTCTGGAGGCAGCGTGCGTTCTGGTCGTGGCCCCGGGTGGTCTGGGTGAGCGTCGCGCTGCTGGTGGCTCCCGCCGTCGTGGTCGTCCTCGACAGCCTGGGATTCGCCTCATCAGCCTCGACCACGGCCGCGGTGGGAGCCAGCGCGGCTCTGCTCGTCCCGGTACTGCGGATGGCCGCGTCATTCGTGCAGGGGCAGCAGCAGGCGGCGGATGCGGCGACCAGAAAGGTGCACGACCAGCTCGCGGAGCTCATCGCCACGGCGCAGGACGCACAGAAGCACAAGGAGCAAGCGGTGGCGGCGACTCGCGGGGAGATCGAGGTCGAGCAGACCAAGGCGGCGCAGGTCGGAGCACACCGGGTCGACCTCGACGAGATGGCCACCCGCCTCGACGCCCGCACGGCGTACGGCGACTTCCTGTCCGGGCGACACACCGCCGAGGACTATCGCAAGCGACTCGGTGTCGTGTCGACGGTCAGTGAGGATCTGCGTGCTCTTTCCGGGCTGGTGGCTGAGTACAACCTCAGCCCGGAGGGGCTGGGTCCGGAGGGACCGCCGAACCGGATCGTGCTCTACATCGACGACCTCGACCGGTGCCCGCCGGCACGGGTCGTGGAAGTGCTCGAGGCGGTGCACCTGCTGCTCGCCTTCCCGCTCTTCGTGGTCGTCGTCGCGGTGGACACCCGATGGCTCACGAACGCACTCCACCAGGCGCTACCTCTTCTCACCGAGGAGCAGGGGACCGAGGTCGCGGCGCCGACCGCCACCGACTACCTCGAGAAGATCTTCCAGATCCCGTTCTGGGTGGAACGGCTGGACACGTCGGCACGCAAGCGCCTGCTGCGCGGACTGCTGTTGCCGTCCGTCCGCGCCCCAGACAGTGCTGGCGCCCCTCCGACGGGCACGGTCGTGAGCGTCGGTGACGCCCAGCGGCACGCCGCTGACCGGATGCTGGCGGTGCACGGTGCCGGGCTCGACAGGGACGCCCGGCAGTTCACGATCACCTCGGACGAGCTGAGCTTCGTCGAGGCCTTGAACCCGCTGATGTCGGGCACGCCGCGTCAGGTCAAGCGTTTCGTCAACGTCTGCAAGCTGCTGCTGGCCATGTCGCCGCCGTTGACCGAGGGGAGCGGTATCGCGACCGAGCGGACCGCTGCCTGCTTCATGGCCGCGCTGCACCAGTCGATGCCGGGCTTCGCCGTGCAGTTGGCTGCCGCGCTCGACCTGGCACCGGACGATGCGACCTTGACCACGGTGCTTTCCGACCTGAGCTCGCCGACCCCCAGCGGCGAGTGCAGGCGCGTCCAGGACTGGTTGGTCGAGCTCGTGCCGACGCCGCGGGAGAGCTCCTTCGGGCTGGCCGACGCCTCGATGCTCCTGAAACGCTGGGACGTCATCCGGCGCCTTCGCTTCGCCGAGGAGGAGTCCAGGGCGGTCGCGGTGCCCGCTGGCCACGTGGGGGCCGCCGGGTCCTGACGCGGGTCCGCGACCGGTTGGCCTCCGCGTGCGTCGCTAGTGGCGTGTCTTCACAGACCGACCACTAGGGTCGTGCGCGGTCATAGCGTGCCATCGCCGATCCCAGCCGGAGCTGGTCGACGTCATCGAGCTCGTGGGTGGTCCGGTGCTCGGGGTCCCGCGGCTCGCCGGATCGGCTGAGCCCGTGCAGCGCCCACGCCGGCAGTCCGAACACGGCGGCCCCCGCCGCCACCGTCAGCGCGACGTGGAGCAGGTCGGTCATCGGATCAGCATCGACAGGCAGTGATCGCATGAACATGACTGCGGCCGTCGCACACATGCCGAGGAGCAGCACCGCCCAGGACAGGCCCAGGAAGAGCCACGAGGTCACCGTGCGGCCGCGCGCTGCGTGCACCTGGACCGATACCGGCCGGGTCCGGGGCTCCAGGTCGACGTCGACCCCGAGCAGCCTGGTGGCCTCGATGATGACGTCCCGCAGATCCGTCGCCTCGTGGCCACCGCGAGCGAAGAGCTCGCGGTAGGCCGCGACCAGGCACATCGCAAGGCGTGCCTCGCCCTCGCTCCGGGAGCCCGCGGAGGCGTCGTAGAAGTGCCGGGCCCAGGTGCTGAGCGCTTCGGCGGTCGTCGCCAGAGCCTGGTCGTCGCGTCTGCGGCGCGCGGCCACGTTGACCGCCCCCCACTTCAGCACCAGACGCATCTGGTCCTGCGGGTCGAGCAGCCTGCGACGCCGCAGCGCGCGATCAGCCTGGGCGCGATCATGAGCGCGTCGGGCCGCCAGGTGCTGGGCCGCCTCCTCGCGAGCCTGCCGCGCCTCGGCCGGCCCCCGAGCGGTGGCCGACTCCCGGGCGGTGGGCACTGAGGCGATGCGCGGCGCTGTGTTCCCCGACAGTCCGGACCGGGTCCGCTGCTGCGGGACGCGAGGTACCTGTGCGTTGCGGCGGAGCTGGCTGTCGTAGTCCGCGCGCTTGGCCGGGCGTGAGAGGGCGCTGTACGCCGCGTTCAGCATCTTGATGCGGTCCTCGGCGGCGGCGTGCTCCGGGGTTCCCGGGCTGAACATGTCGGGGTGCGCCTCTTTGACCAGCCGGCGGAAGGCAGTCCGGATCTCGCCCGCTGTCGCGTCGGGGCCGACCCCCAGGCACCCGTAGTTGTTGACCATGGGTGCATCCTCGTCCCTTCCACGACCGGCAGCACTGTCGAGCACCAAAACGGCCCTCAACCCAGGAAACCGGACTAGTCCGTCATGCGATGGTTCCGCCACTAGGAGGTGTTTCAAACCCTTGTGGAACCCACCCGTGGTCGAGCAGCTAGCCCGGCGAGCGATCAGTCGAGACCACACACCGAGCTGCCCGGCTGCGAGCACGGCAACCGCGACCCGCGACCACGGCACCCGGATGCTCGACGCCCTCAGCGAGGCCTGCCGCCGTCTCCAGGCCGCCGACCTGCTGCGCAACTCCCGCGAGCGAGCGCGGCGTCGCCGGCTGTCCACCCTTCATCGGGAGCCCTTCGGGTTTCCGCGTCGGAACGCGGTTGGTCTGTACCGTTGCCAGGTGCTGCCTCAGCCTTCTCTCGCGACCAGAGTGCCCACCTCGCTGTTGCTCGCGGCCTCTGTGGTCGGCGAGGTGGCGGGCACCGCGTCGTTGCGGCTGTCGGAGGGTCTGACGCGGCCGGTGTTCGTCGTGGGCGTCGTGCTCTTGTACGGGGGCAGCATCGCGATCTTCGGAAGGGTGCTCCACCGTGGAATGGGCCTGGGTGTGGCCTACGGAGTACTCACCGCGTCGGGACTGATGGCGGCCACCCTGCTGAGCCTGGTCGCCTTCGATGAGCACCTCAGCCTGGTACAGGTCGGGGGCATCCTGGTGCTCGGGGTCGGCGCCGTCCTGCTCCAGATGGATCGCTCGTGAGCCCCGGAGCGTGGATCGCCGCGGGCATCGTCTTGCAGTGCGCAGGTCTCCTGGCGCTACGAGCCTCAGACGGTCTGCGACGACGCACGTTCGCCGTGGGCGCGTACGCCGGTCTGGTCGGTTCGATCCTGCCAGTGGGCAGGGCGATCGAAGCCGGGATGCCGCTGGGCGTCGCGTACTCGTTGTGGACCGGGGCGGGGATAGCCTTCGCTGCCCTCGGCGGAGCCGCGTTCTTCGGGGACCAGCTCAGCCGCCGCCAATCAGTCGGTCTCGTACTCATCCTCGTCGGGGTCGTGGCACTCGAGGCAGGGGGATGACCGCGCCGCCTGATCCAGTCGAACGCGACGATGTCTCGGCAGACGAACCTCTGCGCAAACGACGGTTGGGCGCCTTCGCTGCCACGCGCGGAGAGCCGGGGGTCAGAGCAGTGAGGACCCGAAGGCGTCGACGGCGTCGACCCAGCTCCCCGGCGCATCGAGGTGCACGTGGTGGCTGCCGGGGAGCTCGGTGATCCGCTCGGCCGGCAGGGCCTTCATCACCGCACCGCGGTCCGGGTCCACCAGAGCGGAGTACCCACCGGCCGCTGCCACCAGGGCGACGGGAACAGGGCAGGTCGAGACGAGCGTGGCCAGCTCCCAGGTGCGGTCGCCAGGGGGGAGCAGCATCACCCGTGGATCGGTCAGCAGCCTGCCCGCGACGACACTGCGGGCGTCACGGCGGCTCCAGGTCGGGTGCCCCTTCAACAACGAGGCGATCGCCCCGCCCGGGTCGGTGCGGGCGCTGTGCACGTCACGGGCGATGTCGTCGACCATCTCCTCGGTCAGCGGACGCGCACCTCGTCCGGGTGGGTCCTCGAGCAGCACCCCGTGCGCGTAGTCGGGCATCTCGGCGAGCAGCTGGAGCGCGACGATCGCGCCGAGCGAGTGTCCGACGACCAGCGTGCTCCCGTCCGGTCGTTGAGCCAGCACGTCGTCGGCGAGTGCCGCCAGCGACCGTGTCGTACCGATCGGCCGGCCGCCGTGGCCGGCCAGGTCGACCGTGTCGACCCTCCACCCCCGAGCCTCGAGCGCCGGCCCGGTGCGCCACCAGGTCCCTTGGCTCGAGGACATGCCGTGGATGAGCAGCACGGAGCGCTTCGCCTTCACCAGCGCCAAGTTAGTGCCTGCGCGCTCGCTGTGCCTCCGGGGCGGGGCGGGGCGGGGGACGGGGTGGGGTGGGGTGGGGTGGGTGCCGCTAGCCTTCGAGCTCGGCGAAGGTCGCGTCGATGTCGCCGAGCTCGTCGAGGTCGCCGAAGGGCGTGGGCCTTCCGAGCGAGGTGGCCCAGGGGATCCAGTTGGTCGGGATCCAGCTGCGGTCCAACCACTGCGGGTGCGGGACCCGGCGCGCCAGCACCCACAGGGCGAACACGAGCTCTGCCCCCGGGCTCACGATCTGCCAGTTGATCGGTCCGGCACTGGACTGCCCCTGGATCTGGAGGTGCCCCTGGCCGAGCACCTGCATGCCCTGCATCGACTCCCAGGGCCACAGGAACACCCCGCGCATCGTCTGGAGCCACAGCCCACGGTTGCTGATCCAGGCGGTTCCCTGGTCGACCGGCAACCACCGGGGGATCGCGTCCCGGGCGGCCTGCGCTCGCCGGTCGGAGTTCTCGGCTGAGCGGAAGGCGGCGACGGCCGCGGTCATCGCCAGACCGCCTCGGCCGGTGGCGAGGAAGAACGAGGAGCTGTGCTGATAGCTGCCATCGCCCGGCGCGGCCCAGTCGAGCACCTGGAGCGGGGCCTGGGTGTAGACGCGCTCGCCGCCGGCGTAGTCGGTGACGAACGGCGGGTGGAGGTGGTGCAGCCGGGTGCCTTGGTCGCGCAGCACGTTGTTCACCACGTGCAGCGTGCTGAGCAGGCCGTCGTCGTAGGAGGTCCATTCGCGGACCGGTTCGTGACCCACATCGCCCCCCTCACGTGCCGACTCGGCTGCGCGCCCTGCCTGATGATCTAGCAGTAAAGCACCGGCACCCCCCGGGAGAGACCGCCTTCGGGAGAGCCGACGTAGCGACACCCGCGCCCGGGAGGAGGTGATGCAGGACACTCGGCGCTGAACCGTCGTGAGTCGCGCACGCGTGGAACGTAGGCTCGGCCGTGCCAGCTGGCTCCTGATCCGCAGGCCGAGGAGGCCCCGTGTCCCGTACAGCAACTCGATTCCGGTCGGTCATGCCCAGCTCAGGCCGCACCGCACTGAGTGCGACCCTCGCCGGAGGGGTCCTGACCGGCCTGGCCTCGGCCCCCGAGCGCGTGGCTCGGCTGTTCCGGCGTCGCTTCCCGATCGTGGCGGTGACCGGGATGACCGGGGTGGGCAAGACCCAGCTCGCCGACCGGCTCGCGCGGCGTACGGCCGGGGAGGGCGTCGCCGAGGTCGGTTCGGCGGTGATGGAACGCCGTACCCGTCGCTCACCTCGACTGCACGGGTTCCGCTTCCTGGTGGTGCCCGGCGACAACGCGGCGACGCGGCTCGGTGCCCTCGACACCGTCTTCCACGACGAGCCGGTCGACGGGGTGATCCACGTGGTCGCCAACGGGTACGCCACGCCCCGGCGCACCGCAGGAACCACGGGCAAGGGGGCCGCCACCCGTGAGCAGCAGCTCATCGCGGAGCTCGAGGACTGGGCGATCACCTCGCACCGGATCGCCTCGATGGCCGTACGCCGCGACCAGCCGGTCTGGCTCGTCATCGCCGTGACCAAGACCGACCTGTACGCCGATGACCTCGACGAGGTGGTGCGCTACTACTCACCGGGGAGCGGCTCACCGTTCGGCGACAAGATCGACGAGCTGCGGGCGCTGGCCGGCGGGGCGAAGCTCTCGGTGGACGTGCTGCCGGTGTCCAGCCAGGGTGGCGACCGCAAGTCGGCGATCTCGACCAGGAGGGCTGCCGCGATGATCGATGCGCTCGCGGTGAGGCTGGCCCAGCTCAGTGGTCACGTCTGAGCGTCCGGGCGGTCGGGGCCGCTGATCGGTCCGGCACTGATCGGTCCGGCACTGATCGGCCTCGAGCTGATCGGTCCGGCACTGACCCGTTCGGTTCGTGCGACCCGGCTCGGCGAACTAGGATTTCTCCGTGAACCAGGTCCATGTCATCGCCTACTTCGGGGACGACCCCAGTCGGACCTACCAGCTCGTCCAGTGGCTCGACGTGCTCGGGATCCTGAACGAGCGGCACCCGGTCGCCATCGTGGTCCGCGAGCCGGCGTGCGCGACCGTGCTGGCGGCGCGGACGAGCCTGCCGATCCACACGGCCGAGTCGTTCGCCGACCTCACCACGCTGTACGACGAGCTCGATCCCAAGACGGTGCTGTACTGCAACAACTCGATGCTGAACTTCCAGTCGCTCGTCGACGTCCGCTCGATGCACGTCCACATCAACCACGGCGAGAGCGACAAGCTCAGCATGGCGAGCAACAACGCCAAGGCCTACGACCGGGTGTTCGTCGCCGGGGAGTGCGCCGTCCAACGGCACCAGACCTCGCTGATGGAGTTCGACACGAGCCGGCTGGTGCGCGTCGGGCGACCGCAGCTGGACCTGCGCCCGGAGAGCGTGCTGCCGCCGAGCACACGGCGCACGATCCTCTACGCGCCGACCTGGGAGGGCGACGCCGAGTACAACGACTACACCTCCGTGGACACCATGGGACCCCAGATCGTGCGGTCGATCCTGGGTGTTCCCGGCGCCCGCCTGGTGTACAAGGCGCACCCCAAGGTGACGACCAGCCTCACACCGGCCGTCCGGGAGGGCCATCGCGAGATCCTGAGGCTGCTCGCCGAGGCCGCTGAGCGCGATCCGGAGGCCGGGCACGTGCCGATCCTGACCGGCGACATCCTGGCGGTGATGCCGGACTGCGACGCGATCGTGACCGACGTGTCCTCGGTGGGTCTCGACTGGCTCTACCTGTGCAACGACCGTCCGATCTTCCTCACCGACCGGCACACCGACGGTGAACGGCTGCGCCAGGAGGTGCCGGTGAGTCGTTGCTCAGACGTGATCGACGAGGTCAGCCTGGCCGACCTGAGCGCCCTGCTGGTGGCCCGCCTCGAGCACGACGAGCACCACCTCTCCCGACTCGCCATGCGCCACCACTACTTCGACGACCTCCAGGTCGGGGACAGCACGAAGTGGTTCCTCGAGGCGGTCTCCGAGGTGGTGGCCCTGCGCGACAGGCTGCTCGGCGCGGCCAGCGACCGCCCCGACGAAGGGGCCGCGATCACGGCCTGACCGGCGTCAGCCGCTGGTCCGGCCACCGGGGACACGACCGCCCGCGCGACCCCGGACGACGACGTACCTCCTGCTGCGCAGCGTTGGGCACGGAATCCTGGACGAGGGCGGTAACGTCATCGCCTGTGAGCCGAACCCATCCCTCGTACGACGCACTCGCCGCCCTCCCGGCGTACACCCAGCAGCCCGTTCCGGTGCCTTTCGAGGACGCCAACGGGCACCTCAACGTCCGCCACTACACCGGCATCGCCAGCGAGGGGCTCGACGAGTCCCTGGTCGCTCTGGGGATCCCGCAGAACTGGCCGGCCGACGGGCACGCCTGCTTCTCCGCCGAGCAGCATCTGACCTATCTGGCCGAGCTCCTCACCGGCGCCAGGATCTCCTCGCGGGTGCGGCTGCTGGGGCGTTCCGAGCGCGCCGCGCACGCCCTGGTGTACCTGCTGGATGAGTCGAACCACCGGCTGAGCTTCGTGATGGAGGAGGTCTTCCTGCACATCGACATGGAGACCCGACGTACCTCGCCGTGGCCCGAGGACGTCGCCGCCGCGTTGGACGAGCAGATCGCCGAGCATTCGGCGCTGCCGTGGGAGCCCGACGTGTCGGGCTCGCTGAGCCTGCGCTGAGGTCCTGCCCGCGTCGACCGGGACCGGGATCGGGTCGCTAGTCCTTGAGCACCTGGTAGATCCCGTAGATCACCCCGGGGACGTGGCCGAGCAGCTGGAGCAGGAAGGCCCAGAGCACCTTGATCGTCAGCCCGTCGTCGAGCAGTACGGCGACGAAGGGGAAGAAGAAGCAGAGGATCACCAGAAGAATCTTGCGCATCGCCACATCATGACGCACAGGTGTCGGTGAGTGCGGTGACCGGCAACTCGACACTCGAATGGAGCGACAGTTGAAGATCACTCTCGTCACGAGCGGGACGCGTGGGGACGTCCAGCCGTTGGTGGTCCTCGGCGTGGAGCTCACCCGCAGGGGTCACGACGTGACTCTGGGGGTTCCTCCGAACCTGGTGGACATGGGAACGCGCTGTGGCCTGCGCACCGGCTCCTTCGGACCGGACACCCTCGCCTTCATGGAGTCGCCGGCGGGGCAGCGGTGGCTGGGTGCCGGCGACGCCAACTCGTTCATGAACGAGATGATGGAGATCTCCCGGAGTGTCATCGTCGACACCATGCGCGAGCTGCAGGAGCTCACCGAAGGTGCCGAGCTCATCGTCGGCGGCCTCCTGGCCGAGGACCTTGCCCTCCCCAGTGCCGAGTCCCTGGGTGTGCCCTACGCCTCGTTCCACAGCGCGCCCTATCGACGTACGCGAGCCTTCCCGCACCTCCTGGTCACCACGCGCCAGCTCCCGGGGCCGCTCAACCGCGCCACCGGAGCGCTCTTCGACAGGGTGTGGTGGAAGGGCGTCGCCGAGGAGACCGCCGGCTTCCGGGCACAGCTCGGCCTGCCCCCGGACAAGACCCCGACCGCGAAGAAGCTGGCACGCGACGGGGTTCTCGAGCTGCAGGCCTACAGCCCCGCGCTGCTGCCGACGCTGCGGGACTACGGCCCGCACCGTCCTCTGATCGGCCTGCCGGTGCCTGACCCGGAGCTCCGCCGCAAGCTCGGTGACCCCTCCCTCGACGGTCGTCTGGAGGACTGGCTCGGCGCCGGGTCGGCTCCGGTGTACGTCGGCATGGGCAGCATGCCGATCGCAGATCCCGCCAGGACCCTGGCGATGGTCACCGAGGTGACCGGCCGGCTGGGGCTGCGGGCGGTGGTCAGCGCCGGATGGAGCCGTCTGACGGAGTCCGAAGGCACCGATGAGGTGCTCGTGGTGGGGGCGGTGGACCACGACTCCCTGCTCCCACGGTGCCGCGCCGCCGTGCACCACGGGGGCATCGGTACGACGACCGCGGGTCTGAGCGCCGGACTGCCGACGCTGATCTGCTCGGTCTTCGCCGACCAGCCCTTCTGGGGCACCCAGCTCAAGCGGCTCGGAGTCGGGGCGCACCTCCGGTTCACGGACCTCGACGCCGCCGGTCTGGAAGCGGGACTCAGGACGCTCATGGAGGAGCCCACCGTCGCCGCAGCCCAGGCACTGGGTCAGCGGCTGCGCGCGGAGCCCGCGGCCGTCACGGTGGCCGCCGACATGCTGGAGGCTCTCAGTCGGGATGAGGCGGGGGAGTACGGGACTCGACCTGATCGCCAGGCGCCCTGACTCGTTCCTCAGCGGGTCGGGCTGTGCGCGAGGCTCGATGCTCCGCACGATCGACTCATCCTCGCGGCCCCGCGTTCGAGCTCCCCGCGCACCGCGGTCCGGCTCAGGTTGCGCCCTCGCCTCGTGACGGCGGGTCGTTCCGGGCGGTCGCCTCGAAGTCCTTGGCGTCGGCGGGGTGCGCGAGCGGGAACCAGGTCCAGAAGCCCTGAGGGTCGCGTCGCTCCATCTCGTCCAGGCAGGACTCGCGGAGCCTCACCAGGTGCGCGGTCTCCTCCGTGCCGAGCCCGTCAGCCAGCCAGGACCCGCTCATGCGCCAGAGGTCACCGAGGTCGCCGAAGGAGAGCGTCGAGAGGACCGGCCTGCGCGCCTCCGGGCACTCGGGGTCGAGCAGGCGGGGCGCGTGCGGGTCGTCGAAGCTCAGGTCGCGCGGGTTCCGCGCGTCACCGGAGACCGCCGGCGACCGGCGGGCTGTTCTCGTGAGGACGCGCGCCAACCGCAGGGCGGTCGGCGACCCGATCACCAGCGCGAGCAGCCACAGCAGCGACCACGGGCCGAAGGCCAGCGCGAGACCGTAGGCAGTGAGCAGCAGGACCGGAGCCCACACGCCCGTCATCACAGCCACGTACCGCGGCACCATGCTCACCATCGACCAGGCCGCCACGCTCGCAGCAGCGGGCAGCGAGATCGCCAGGACGAGCCCGGCCAACGTTGCCGGGGAGAGGGCGGTGGCGCTGACGCTGATCCCGACGAGGATCAGGGAGCCGAAGCAGAGGCTCCAGGCAATTCGGTACAGCCGCCACCGCACCGAGGTCGCTTCCGTGGCGCCACCCATCTCGTGGCTGCTCGTCATGCTTCCAGCCTCGAAGATCCCCGCCGGCTCCGGGAGAGGCGCAGGTCCGCCTGAATCGGGACCGAAGTCCCCTCGCCGCCCCCGCCCTCCCCGGAGGGTCAGAACCAGGAACTTCCGCCCGATCCGCCACCCGCTGCTCGACCATCGGGTGGCGATCGGGGGTGGCTAGCTGGGCGGGCCTGGGGTGGTCAGGGCGGTGGTCACCGAGACCTCGCGGTGCAGGGTCTTGTGGACCGGGCAGGCGTCGGCGATCTCGAGCAGGCGCTCGCGCTGCGTGTCGGAGAGGTCGCCGGTGAGCTCGACTGTGCGTTCGATGTGGTCGAGGCGCCCTTCCGTGGTGGTGCACTCCTCGCAGTCGCGCGCGTGGATCCGCGAGTGGCGCAAGGAGACCTTGACGTGGTCGAGCGGCCACTGCTTGCGGCCGGCGTACATCCGCAGCGTCATCGACGTGCAGGCACCGAGCGCCGCCAGCAGCAGGTCGTACGGCGCGGGGCCGGTGTCGTGGCCGGTGGGAACGGGCTCATCGGCCACGAGGACGTGGCGACCCGCGGTGATCTGCTGGCCGTAGGGCCCGTCGCCGTTCTCCGCGACGACGACGACACCGTCCGGAGTGGGCTGCTCCTGGGCCTGCTCGGTCTCAGCAGGCGAGTCGTCGACGTACCTGCTCGCCCAGGCGGCGAGGGTGCGCGCCGCGAACACCGCGTCGCGCTTCCGGGAGAGCAGGTGGTCGGCGCCGTCGAGGGCGACGAACGACTTCGGGTGCCGGGCGGCGTCGAAGATCTTCCGGGCGTTGTCCACTCCCACCGTCTCGTCGGTGGGCGAGTGCATCACCAGCAGGGCGCGGTCCAGTGCTGCCAGCCGATCCAGCTGAGGCTGGTCGGCGATGTCGTCGAGGAACTGGCGGCGGATGACGAACGGTCGCTCGGCCAGGCAGACCTCGGCCTGACCCTCGCGCTCGATCTCCTCGGTGCTGGCAGCGATGAGATGACGGAGGTGGTCGGTCCCGGCAGGGGCGCCGATGGTGACGACAGCGCGGGTCTCGGGGATCCTCGCGGCGGCGGCGATCACCGCAGCGCCGCCGAGCGAGTGCCCGATCAGCAGACCTGGGGCCTCCTCGGTGTCGCGCAGGAAGTCGGCCGCGGCGACTAGGTCGTCGACGTTGGAGGTGAAGTTCGTGTTGGAGAAGTCCCCGCCGGACCCGCCGAGGCCGGTGAAGTCGAACCGCAGCGTCGCGATCCCCGACTCCGCCAGCGCCGAGGCGATCCGCGAGGCAGCCAGGACGTCCTTGGTGCAGGTGAAGCAGTGAGCGAACAACGCCCACGCGCGTGGTCTGCCCGCAGGGAGCTCCAACCGAGCGGCCAGCTCGTCGCCACCGGCGCCGGGAAAGGTCAGTCGTCTGCTCTGCTCAGTGCCCATCTCCCTACCTTCGCCCATGGTCGGAGCGCTGCTGCTCGCAGGGTGAGCCGATCGAGAAGATCGTTCGTCTCCGGCCGAAGTCCTGCGTCCTCGTGATCGAGGGCACGACTGGGCAGTCTCGTATCTGCAAACCGGCACAAACAGGGGCGTTGGCCGCGTAACGTGCGCATCAGAAAATGCGACGAGAAGCGCAGGGGAGCTCATGGGTGAGGCAGTACGTCGACGCGCGGTGCCGTGGCGCGCCCTGGTCGCGTGCCTCCCCGTCCTCGCCGTCGCGGCCTGCGGCAGCGCTGAGCGGGCAGCCCCGGCGCAAGGTTCGGCGCCCAGGATCGTTGCCACGCCGGTGGACCCGGAGGTAGCGGCGACTGGCATGCCCGACGGGCTCGACCTCGAGCTGATCGACACCATGCCGGGGAGTGAGGACGGCGACAACGTCGCCTTCGTCTCACCCGTCTACTCGGTGATCCCGGTCGGCCCGCTCGACACGGCCGCGACGGTCACCCTGCGACTGGACAACGCCGTGCCGGAGTCCACCCCGCTCCTGGTGGCCACCCGCACCTCCGCGAGCGGACCCTGGAGCTACCAGCCCGGACAGCTGACCGACGATCTGCGCCACGTCGAGTTCAGCACCACTTCGCTGACCGAGGTGGGCGTGCTCGCCCTCGACGTGCCCGGCGCACTCGCAGGCTTCCGCGACACCGTGCGGTCCGCGCTCTATCCCACTGTCGAGACGGTGACCGAGAAGCCGACCTGCGAGGAGTCCGACTTCGCCGAGACCTCCGGCTACTCGGTGAGCGACACCAAGAGCAAGACGCTGCACTGGTGCCTGGGTCTGCTGGACGGCTCGCCGATCCTCAAGATCACCAATCGCCGGGCGACTCCGGTGGTGGTCGAGCACAAGGACTTCAAGGTCGTCGCCGAGCCGGGCAGGGCCGCGGCGTACGCGCCATGGTCCCGCGTGGTCGCGGACACCGCCACCCTCCTTGCGCCCGGCAGGACGGCCACCTACTCGACCGAGCTCGAGACCGACTCGAAGCGGCAGCTGGTGGCTGCCAGCACCGAGGAGACAAGAGGGCTTCGAGTCCTCCAGGCCGGCAGTCGAGGACTTGCGGCGCTGTTGAACGACTACGGTGTCGGCCCGGCACGGGCAGGCACGACCTTCACCTCGCTGCTCGCCAGGAAGCGCTGCGCCCGGTCCCTGACCCAGGGGGTCGACGCGGTCGTCGCGCAGTGCTTCACCGACGCCGCCATGGTGGACCTGTTCGGCTCGGCCTCGGTCTTCTTGACTCCTGTGGTGGCTGCTCCCTCGTTCGAGGTCTTCCTCGCCCGGCAGGCCAAGATGCTCGCCGCCCAGGCCGCAAGACAGCGCGAGCAGGTCGTGCTGAGTCGTGCCGCCCCGGACTTCGCCGGGCTGGTGGGCGGCTGGTCCGGGAGCAACCGCCAGCTCTCGGTCAGCGACGCAGGACTGGTCACCGAGAAGGTCCGGGACGGCCGCGCCTCGGTGGTGATCCAGCTGACCTACCAGCTCGACAGCCCGATCAGCAAGGACGGCGTGACCAACGCCAAGGCCACGATCACCGCGGTCAAGGTCGGCAACCGCAAGCAGGTGAGCGGACGGCTCCCCGCGGTGGGCGACGCCGGCACGATCAGCCTGCGCGAGGGCGTGATCAGCCCGCCCTACCTGAAGACCAACTACTGCGACGCGAAGGCCGCCAAGAAGGGCGCCTGCGGGGCGCAATAGACCTACCGGTGAGGCCGTCCGGGCCCGACCCGGCCAGGCGATAGGTTCTCTCGAATGAACCTGACCACCGTTCGCACGGTCGACTACCACACCGGCGGAGAGCCGTTTCGGATCGTCACCGACCTCCCGCCGCTGACCGCGCCCACGGTCGCTGAGAAGCGGGTGCAGGCGCTGAGCGATCCTGCGGTGGACGGCCTGCGCAAGCTGCTGTGCTCCGAACCACGCGGTCACGCCGACATGTACGGCGGCTTCATCACCGAGCCGGACGACCCGGGGGCCCACTTCGGGGTCCTGTTCTGGCACAAGGACGGCTTCTCCACCGCCTGCGGCCACGGCACGATCGCCCTCGGTGCGTGGGCCGTCAACACCGGGCGGGTCGCGGCGTCGCCGGACGGGGTCACCGACGTCGTCATCGACGTGCCCTCGGGGCGGGTCACGGCACGCGTGCGGACCGGACCGGAGGGGCGGGTCTCCTCGGTCGACTTCCTGAACGTGGCCAGCTACGTGCTGCACGAGGACGTCAAGACCCCCACCACGCTGGGGGCGATCACCTCGACGATCAGCTTCGGAGGTGCGATCTACGCCCAGGTGGAGGCGCCCACTGTGGGTCTCTCCGTGGTCCCGGAGGACCTGCCGGCGCTGATCGGGCTCGCCCGGGAGATCAAGGCGGCGCTGCACGGCACCGCGTACGCCGAGCATCCGACCGACCCACGGCTCAGCGACATC
The DNA here is from genome assembly GCA_963812235.1 of uncultured Actinomycetota bacterium. GTDB lineage: Bacteria > Actinomycetota > Actinomycetes > Propionibacteriales > Nocardioidaceae > Marmoricola. Next base: position 29,193 of record CAWEUP010000021.1, read on the forward strand.
TACGGCGTGATCTTCTTCGAGGACCTCGGTCGCGACGACGCCGGAGACCTGGTGCAGCGCAACGTCACCGTCTTCGCCGACGGCGAGGTGGATCGGTCGCCCTGCGGCTCCGGCACCTGCTCCCGCATCGCCACCCTGGCGGCCCACGGCCGTCTCGCGGACGACCAGTGCCTGGTGCACCACTCCATCGTCGGCTCGACGTTCGTCGGCAGGATCGTGGAACGCGGCGACCTCGAAGGGCGACCCACCGTGACGCCGATGGTCACCGGGACCTCGTACCAGACCGGCGAGCATCTCTTCGTCGTCGACCCTGACGACGACCTCACTCCCGGGTTCGTGCTCCGGTGAGCGCCCGCGACCAGCTCCGGACCGTGGCGGCCGACGAGGTCCGGGCACTGGTCCCGATGGGTGCGGCCATCGACGCCGTACGCGCTGCCTTCGTGGCCCTGGCAGCCGGCGAGTTCGAGATGCCGACCCGAACCGCGTTGCGCGACGGGCAGTTCCTGGTGATGTCGGCGCACCACCGCCCCTCGGGCACCGCGATGGTCAAGACGCTGAGCCTGAACTTCGCGGGTCGGGAGCCGGCCATCACCGGGACCGTGACCTGGAACGACCTCGAGCGCAGCGACCACGTCGTCGCGGACGCGGTCAGCGTCACCGCCCTGCGCACCGGCGCCGTCTCCGGCGTGGCCACCGACCTCCTGGCCGACCCCGAGGCCTCGACCTGCACCGTGATCGGCGCTGGGGGACAGGCCGCCGACCAGGTCCGGGCGATGCAGGCGGTGCGTCCGCTCAGTGAGCTGACCATCGTCTCGCGCGACCTGGCGCGCGCCGACCGACTGGCCGCCGCGCTGGTCGAGGAGCTCCCCGGGGTCAGCATCGCCACCAGCAACGACCCCGGCACTGCGGTCGAGGGCCGCGACCTGGTGTGCTGCGCCACCCCGGCACAGGTCGCCCTGTTCGAGTCGTCGTCGCTGGCGCGCACCGCGCACGTCAATGCCATCGGGTCCTTCCGGCCCGTCATGCACGAGCTGCCCCTCGACCTCCTCGCGGACTCGTTCCTGGTGGTCGACGAGATACCGGCGGTGATCGAGGAGTCAGGCGAGGTGATCGATGCCCTGGCCTCCGGAGCGATCACGCTGGCATCCCTGCACGAGCTCGGGCCGCTCCTGACGGAACAGGCAGCCTCGGCCGGACGAGCCGTCCAGCTCCGCGGCGGCGTGGGACGCACGGTCTTCAAGTCCGTCGGCGTCGGCGTGCAGGACTGGGCCGTCGCCCGCCTCCTCGCCGATCGGCTGCTGGTCGACCCCTGACCCGACCCGCCCGCCACCCTCGCCCCGCTGGTCGAGCAGCGAGCGATCAGTCGAGACCGAAAGGCGGCACGCCGAGCCTGCTCAGCTCACGATTCGGAGGGCGATCACCAGGCCGGTCAGCACGGACACGATGAACAGCAGCACCAACGCTGCGACGAACTCGCCTGTCGAGATCATTGGTCCACGTTAACCCCGCAGCTCAGCGAGGACCTCGGACCCGGGTCCCCATCGCGCGCCGCGTGACCTCGACGGCACCGACCTGCCGGACGTACGCTGCGAGAACCAGTCACGTGGGAAGGACGACGCCATGAGCTCGAAGCTCAATCCCTACATCATGTTCGGGGGAGACGCGCGCGAGGCCATGGAGTTCTACCAGTCCGCACTCGGTGGCGAGCTGACGACGAACACCTTCGCCGAGTTCGGCGAGGAGGGCCCCGACGCCGACAAGCTGATGCACGCCACGCTCGAGACCGCCGCAGGCTTCACCCTGATGGCCTCAGACACGCCGCCGGGTTGGCAGCGGCCGACCGGCAGCAGCATCACCGTCAGCCTCAGCGGCGACGACGACGAGCAGCTCCGCGGCTACTGGGACAAGCTGAGCGACGGAGCCCAGGTCGACACCCCGCTCGAGATGCAGATGTGGGGCGACGAGTACGGCCAGCTGACCGACAGGTTCGGTATCCAGTGGATGGTGAACATCGCGGGAGCCGCCGCGCAATGACCTGACCGGGTCGGCGTACGTCAGCGGGTCTCGGGCTGGTCGCTCGCTGCTCGACCGTCGGGTTGGGGGGCGGCTAGCTGGGGGCGTCGAGGTAGCCGCGGGCTCCCTGGCTGGTGACCGCCTGGGCAGCTGACGCGCAGGCGTCCTTGGTGGCGGGGACGAGTCCCCAGCCCTGGGCCAGCCTTGCGGCGATCACCCCGACGAGCACGTCGCCTGCCCCGGTCGTGTCCACCGCGGTGACCGAGGGGGAGGTCACGGTCTCGTCGTTCTCGGCGTCGATGAGGCTCGCACCCTTGGCTCCGAGGGAGACGACGACCGAGCGACAGCCGAGGCGTTCGCGGAGGACGCGCGCCAGGCCGTCCGCCGGCACGTCGGTCTCGATCGCGTGCTCGCGGAGCAGGTCGGCTGCCTCGTGCTCGTTGACGACCAACGGGTCCGCACGGCTCAGTACCTCGGGCCCCAGGCCCTCGACCGGGGCGGCGTTGACCACGAGCCTGGCCGAGCACCGGTCGGCGTGCTCGGCGGCCGCGGCGACCGGCGCCGTGCCCGGCTCGGTCTGCGCCAGTACGACGTCGACGGACTCATCGATCGAGTCGGCGACGTCGGCGGGGGAGAGCTCGGAGTTCGCTCCGGCACCGACGACGATGGAGTTCTCGCCGTCAGGGGTGAGCACGATGAAGGCCGTGCCGGTGGCCACACCGGGGGTGACCCGGACCCGGGAGACGTCTACGCCTCCCCGCCGCAGCTGGTCGAGCTGCTGCTCGCCGGCGGCGTCGTCACCCACCGCGGCGCACAGCCGGACCGAGGCCCCGGCATGGGCCGCGGCGACGGCCTGGTTTGCGCCCTTGCCTCCCGAGGTCGCGACGGGACCGCTCCCGACGACGGTCTCTCCGCCGCCGGGTCTGGTGTCCGCGTGCACCGTCAGGTCCTGGTTGACGCCCCCGACGACGACTACTGTGCTCATGCCCACACGCTCTCATGTCTCCTGAGACCGAGGAGCTCACAGGACCGAAACAGCGGTCGCGTGATCAGCTCTCGCTGTCCGGGTGCTCCGGGGCGACGCGGGACGGCTGGCTGCGCTGGTACCCCAGCTCGCCTCCCTCACGCCCGCCGTAGGGACGACCGTGGTCGGCATACTCCTCGCGGAAGTAGGAAAGCGCGTGGGCTCCGACGTCCACCCGGGCGCCGGTGCGCAGGATCACGGAGTCGTGTACGACGGCTCCGTGCACCTTGGTCGGGGGGCCGCAGTTCTCCAGGACGAACTCGTCGGCGTCGTCCTGCGTCACCCGAGCGTGCATCGGCGCCAGGCCGGCGAGCACGATGTCGCAGGACGGGTCCGAGCCGATGGTGGTGACCGGCTGGTTGAGCCAGTAGACCGGCTGACGCTCGCCCTCCCACATGTCCTGCTTCTTCAGCACGAGGCGGGGCGAGCCGGCACCGTGGGGGGTGTTCGTCGTGGTGACCCGCCGATGCGGGTAGCGGGAGAAGGTCGGCACGAGCGGCAACAGGGTGGGTGGCGGCAACGACTCCACGGTCGGCAGCACCGCACTGGTCTGACCAGCGCGCGAGCGCAGTGCGGTCCAGGCGCCTCGCCAGCTGCCGATCCGGATCCGCCGCGAGCCCGTCGCCCGGCGCTGCCACCACGGTGCCGAGACCGCGCCGATCGTGACCAGGTGCACACCGTCGGAGACGACCCGGACACTGACGCCTCGCGAAGCGAGCTCCTCGGCTGCCCCGCGCACCATCTCCGCGTCACCGGAGCCGGCGAACAGGCCGGGGTTGTCGATGTCGAGGGTGAGCCGGCCGCGGGCTCCGCTGAGGTGTCCCGTGGCCGCGCGACCCTCGGAGGAGGACAGCTCCACCGAGAGGTCGGCAGCAAGGTCGATCATGCTGACGCGCTCTTGGCGGTGTCGTTGTCCCGGGTGGTCACGGTCAGGGTGCCGTCGATCTTCCAGGTCGCCCGGGGAGCCTTGCTGCCGGTGTCGCGGGGGATCTCGACGAACATGTCGGTGAAGGTGTAGTTGATCGCGGCCTCGCGCCCGGTCAGGAAGCTCCACATCCGCTGGCCCAGGTCTGACCAGTCCACGATCTCATCCGACTTGCCGTCCACTGACTGGCTGCTCATGCTGCTCATGATTACTCCTCGTGTTCACATTGACTTCAACAGGTTGTTGAGGTTTATAGTCTCCTCATGAACTCACGAAATGTCAATGCGCAAGTCCCCGAGGCAGAGACGGCGGGGATCGCCGGTCCCGCCACCGACGCGGCGCCGCTCTCCATCGGGGACCTGGCCGAGCGCACGGGGCTGAGCCCCGCCACCCTCCGCATGTGGGAGTCGCGCCACGGTTTCCCGGTGCCTCACCGGCTGGACAGCGGCCACCGTCGCTACGGCGAGGAGGACGTCGAGGCGATCCTGGCCGTCGTACGCCACAAGGACGCCGGCACCCGACTCGAGCTCGCGATCGCCCAGGCGATGGCGGACGCCGAGCCTGCGGCGCCGTCTGTCTACGCCTACCTGCGGCGGCGACACCCGCAGCTCGGCGTGCACCGCCTGAAGAAGTCGACGTTGATGGCGCTGTCGTGGGCCATCGAGGACGAGTTCTGCGCCAAGGCCGATCGCGCCACGCTCTACGGCTCGTTCCAGAAGGAGCGCTACTTCCGGCTCGCCGAGGCCCGGTGGACCGAGATCGCCCGGGTCTCCGCAGGAGCCACGGTCTTCGCGGACTTCGCCGACCCCGACCCGACGGCCGCCCCGGTGCAGGTGGCGCTGCCCGACGACGCTCCGATGCGGCGGGAGTGGGCCGTGGTCTGCGACGCCCGGGACCTCCCGGTCGCACTGACGGCGTGGGAGCTCCCCGGTCAGTCGGATGTCCCGGAGCCGATGCGGCTCTTCGAGTCGATGTGGACGGTCGACGGGCCCGCGGTCCACGACGCCGCCCGGGTCTGTGCCTCGGTGGCCGCCACGTACGGCCCCGGAAGCGGTGCCGCTCCGGAGACCGGCTCGCTGCTGTCCAGGCCGCACACCCCTGACCTGGCCGCGGTCACGGCACTGTTCAACCGGATGGTGGCCTACGTCGACCGGATGGACTGAGGCGACCTCGATGGACGGCGCGGGTGTGTGGGCGCCGGTGTGGGCGCCGTGGTCGGCGCCGTTGTGCGCGGGGGGCGTCGCAGTCGTCCGCGAGCCCCGGGCGCACGCCGCACGAGCCAGGGTGAAGGATGTAGTTCCACCGAAGGAGACCCATGAGCCTGCCTGATTCACTGACCAGCACCACCGTCGCCGTGCTCGGAGGCACCGGACCCCAGGGGCGTGGCTTGGCCCGCCGGTTCGCTGCGGCAGGCCTGCCGGTGGTGATCGGGAGCCGCAGCGCCGACCGCGCCGACGAGACCGCCCACGCCCTGAGCACGGCCACCGGTGGCCGGGTCAGCGGGGCCGACAACGCCGGCGCGGCCGAGGCCGGGGACATCGTGATCGTGGCGGTGCCGTGGGACGGTCACGGCGACCTGCTGCGCGACCTCGAGCAGGCACTGCGCGGAAAGATCGTCGTCGACTGCGTCAACCCGCTGGGGTTCGACAAGCAGGGCGCCTACGCACTGCCCGTCGCGGAGGGCTCCGCCACCCAGCAGGCGGAGGCACTACTGCCCGACAGCACCGTGGTCGGCGCGTTCCACAACGTCAGTGCGGTCAAGCTCGAGGATCCGGAGGTGGACTCGGTCGAGACCGACGTCCTCGTGCTGGGCGACGTGCGCGAGGCGACCGACCTGGTCATCGAGCTTGCGGGAACGATCCCGGGGGCGCGGGGGATCTACGGCGGACGGTTGCGCAACGCGCACCAGGTCGAGGCGCTCACCGCCAACCTGATCAGCGTCAACCGGCGCTACAAGGCGCATGCGGGCGTCCGGGTCACCGACGTCTGAGCGACGACCTTGCGGACGACCGGTTCCTCATCAGGAACGCCGCACCGATGCCACCGAGGAAGCCGAACAGGTGCGCCTGCCAGGACACGTAGGGCACGCCCGGGAGGACACCGGAGATCATCCCCCCGTAGATCATCAGCATCATGATGCTGACCGTGATGGCTCCCGCGCTGCGCTCGGTGAAGCCGCGGAGGAGCAGGAAGCCCAGCAGCCCGAAGATCACTCCGCTCGCACCGATGACCACCGTCCGGGGCTCACCGAAGAGCCAGGCGCCCAGGCCGCTGCTCAGTGCGGTGATCACGATGAGGCCGACGAACCGTCGCTGGGTGACCGCGGCGTACGCGATCACGCCGAGGACCACGAACGCCAGCGAGTTCGAGAGCAGGTGCCCGAAGCCCACGTGCAGGAACGGGGCGAACGCGATCCCCTCGAGTCCGTCCAGGCTGCGGGGTCGGATGCCGTAGGCGTCCAGTCGTCCGCTCATCGTCGCGTCCACGACCTCGATGGTCCAGAGCAGGGCCAGCGTCACGGCCACCATCGTCAAGGCGCCCGGCAGGCGCTTGGTCCAGGACTGCTCTTCTCGGCCCACGTAGTAGGACATGGGTCAATGATGCCAAGCCGGTGGTTGGCCCGACCGGCCAGCCCACCCGACCGGCCCAGCCCACCCGACCGCCCGGCGGCGGATGCTGAGGCCACGTCTAGGTTTGCAGAATGAACCCCGACCTGCGCCCCAGCGGCACCCGACGCTGGCAGGACTGGGACCTGGACACCCTGCTCGAGCTCAAGCAGCAGACCGGGCTGACCACGAGCCTGGTCGTGCCGGCCCGCAACGAGGCGGCCACCGTCGGCCAGGTCGTCGCACGCGTGCGCGCTGACCTGATGGAGGCCACGGGCCTGCTCGACGAGATCGTCGTCATCGACTCCGACTCCCAGGACGACACCCTCGCCGTCGCGCGGGCCGCGGGCGCGGTGGTGCATCGCTCGCACGAGATCAGGCCCGATCTCGGCTCCCACCCGGGCAAGGGCGAGGCGATGTGGAAGTCGCTCTTCGTCACGAGCGGCGACCTGATCGTGTTCATGGACGCCGACCTGCTCGACTGGGACACCCATTTCGTCACCGGTCTGCTCGGCCCCCTCCTCGAGGGCGCCGAGACGGGCGTCGCGCTGGTGAAGGGATTCTACGAGCGCACCCAGGGCGACGACTCGACCGGAGGGGCCACCCTCGAGGGAGGGCGGGTCACCGAGCTGGTGGCGCGCCCGCTGATCGCGCTGGAGTGGCCCGAGCTGAGCTGGCTGGTGCAGCCGCTGGCCGGCGAGTGGTCCGTACGCCGCGACCTGTTCTCCCGGCTCGCCGTGCCCACGGGGTACGCCGTCGAGCTGGCCGCGCTGATCGACACGCTTGGTCTGCTCGGTCCGCAGTCCATCGCGCAGGTGGACCTGGGGCACCGCGCGCATCGCCACCAGGCGCTCAGCGACCTGGGGTCGATGGCCACCCAGATCATGGCGGCGTGCACGCGTCGGTCCACCGGTGCGGCTCCGGACCACGTGACGCTGGAGCAGCCGCTGCGGACGGGTCTCGCCCCGGAGGCCCTGCGACGCGAGATCCTCCTGGTGGAGCGCCCGCCCGCTGTCGAGGTGACCGGCGAGGTGACGGGCGAGGTGACCGGCGAGGTGACCGGCGAGGTGTCAGGGATTCAGGCATGACCCTCCGTCTCGGCAGGCGGTCCTTCGCCGACGACGCCAGGCTGATGATGGCGATCGTGAACCGCACCCCCGACTCCTTCTACGACCAGGGCGCGACGTGGGCTGAGGACAAGGCCCTGGACCGGGTCGGCCGGGTGATCGCGGAGGGCGCCGAGATCGTCGACATCGGTGGCATCAAGGCCGCCCCCGGCGAGGAGGTGGACGTCCAGGAGGAGCTGCGACGCACCGTCCGCCTGGTGGAGCGGGTCCGAGCGGCCCACCCCGACGTCGTGATCAGCGTCGACACCTGGCGGTCCCCGGTCGCGCGGGCGGTCTGCGAGGCGGGGGCCGACGTGCTCAACGACGCCTGGGGCGGTGCGGACCCCGGGCTGGTCGACGTGGCCGCGGAGTTCGACGCAGCCCTCGTCTGCACCCACACCGGCGGAGTGGTGCCGCGCACCCGCCCGCACCGCATCGAGTACGCCGACGTCGTGGCGAGCGCGATCGCCGACACCACGGCGTACGCCGCCAGGGCGCTGGCCGCCGGCGTGGCCCGAGAGAGCATCGTGATCGACCCGGCCCACGACTTCGGCAAGTCGACGCAGGACTCCCTGGACCTCACCCGACGGCTCGACGAGCTCGTCGCCACCGGATGGCCGGTGCTGGTCTCGCTCTCGAACAAGGACTTCGTGGGCGAGTCGCTCGACCAGCCGGTCGGGGAGCGGCTGATGGGCACGCTCGCGGCCTCCGCGATCGCCGCGCTGCACGGTGCCCGCATCTTCCGGGTCCACGAGGTGACCGAGACCAGGCAGGTGGTCGACATGGTCGACGTGATCTGGGGACGGCGTCCGCCGGCTCGCACGATCCGGGGGCTGGCATGAGTCCGCCGCCATGATCAGCACGGTCCTGGTGCTGCCCAGTCCTCCCGCCCTGCTGCCGCGACGTACCGCCTCCGACCCGGTCGGCCCGCTTCGGCACGCCTGTGCCTCCGCCCTCGCGGCCTTGCCGGCCGAGGACCGGATCGTGGTGCTCGCCTCGCCCGTGGGCGAGGCCAACCGCGCCCGGGGAGTCACCGAGCCGCTCGGGCACCGGGTCGCCGCCCACCTGCTCGGCGGCACCGGCTTCGAGCCCTTGACCGCGCTCCCGGACGCCGCCGAGAGGCTCCGCGGGGGAGCACAGCCGACCACCCTGCTGGTGATGGCCGACGGGTCCGCTCGCCGCGGCGAGAAGGCTCCGGGGCATCTGCACCCGGGCGCGGCGGCCTTCGACGAGCGGATCGAGCAGGCACTTCGCGCGGGCGACGCGGAGACGCTGGCCACCCTCGAGCTCGCCGCGGGTGAGGAGCTGTGGTGCGAGGGCGTTCCCGGGTTCCGGGTCCTGGGTGAGGTGGCCCGCGGCCGGAGCGTGGTCACCGACGTCAGCTATGCCGACGCGCCGTACGGCGTGGCCTGGTGGGTCGCCCGCTGGGATATCGGTGCACCAGACTCGTCGTGGTGACAGGCTGTCTCCGTGGCTGGCGAGATTCCTGCACTGACCCGCAGCGAGCTGGAGGACCTCCAGCTCGACCGGCTGCGGGCGACCCTGCGACAGGCCTACGAACGGGTGCCGCACTACCGGCGGGCCTTCGACGCGGCCGGTGTCGGTCCTGATGACCTGAAGGTGCTCGCGGACCTCGCCCGCTTCCCGTTCACCACCAAGGCCGACCTGCGGGAGAACTACCCCTTCGGGATGTTCGCGGTGCCCCGCAAGGAGGTCGCCCGGGTGCACGCCTCGAGCGGCACCACCGGCAAGCCGACGGTGGTCGGCTACACCCGGGCCGATCTCGACACCTGGGCGGAGCTGATGGCCCGCTCGATCAGGGCGGCGGGTGGCCGGCCGGGGGACCTGTGCCACATCGCCTACGGCTACGGGCTGTTCACCGGTGGGCTGGGCGCCCACTACGGCGCTGAACGGCTCGGCTGCACGGTGGTCCCGGTCAGCGGTGGGATGACCGAGCGCCAGGTCCAGCTGATCCTGGACTTCGAGCCGCGCATCATCATGGTGACCCCGTCGTACTTCCTCAGCGTGCTCGACGAGCTCGAGGCGGCGGGCGTCGACCCGCGCAGTACCAGCCTCGAGATCGGGATCTTCGGTGCCGAGCCGTGGACCGACGAGATGCGTCTCCGCGTCGAGGAGCGCAGCGGGATCAGGGCCGTGGACATCTACGGCCTCTCGGAGGTGATGGGCCCCGGCGTCAGCCAGGAGGCGGGGGAGACCCAGGACGGGCTGCACGTCTGGGAGGACCACTTCCTGGCCGAGGTGATCGACCCGGTGACGCTCGAGGTGCTGCCCGACGGCGAGCAGGGTGAGCTCGTGTTCACCTCCTTGACCAAGCAGGCGATGCCGGTCGTGCGCTATCGCACCCGCGACCTGACCAGGCTGCTACCCGGTACGGCGTACCCGGCCTTCCGTCGGATGCAGAAGGTGACCGGGCGCACCGACGACATGATGATCGTGCGGGGAGTGAACGTCTTCCCCTCGCAGATCGAGGAGCAGGTGCTCGCCATCGAGGGCCTCTCACCGCACTACCGCTGCGTCCTGACGCGTCCGGGCAACCTCGATGAGCTGGTGATCCAGGTCGAGCGCGCCCCCCGCCTGCCGGTCGGCGTGCACGACCCGGATGCCCTGGGCGCAGCGCTGAGCTTCCGGGTCAAGCACCGCATCGGGGTCACTGCCCGGGTCGAGGTGCTGGAGCCGCACGAGCTGGAACGCTCACTGGGGAAGGCCAAGCGGATCAGCGACCAGAGAGCCCTGTGAGAGACCGGGCGCGTCCCCGAGCGGTCACCACCCGGCACCGAAGCTGAGGAGCGGCACGAGGTCGTCGGCGTCCGCCGAGACCTCGGCCAGCGCGTCCGCAGGCGCCGCGCCGCGGGCGACCAGGGCGTGCCAGCGGGCCAGCGTCTCGCAGGCGAGGTCGTCGGCGATCACGACCGGGGAGGACAGCACGGTGCGGGCCCCCGCATGCAGCCAGGCTGCGCTCATGCCGATGGCCTCCTCGCCGGAGCGGACCGAGACCCGGCCGAGCTCGCAGGCCGAGAGGACCACCGTCTCCGGGGTCCGCGGGAGCAGGTCGATGTCGTAGCCGAACCACGGGCCGTCGAAGAGCTCGACCGCCGAGAACAGCGGGTTCTCGCCGGTGTGCCGACCGTGCCCGGCCAGGTGCAGCACCTGCACGTCGGCGGCGAGCTCGGCGACCCGGCCTGCGGTCGCCTCCTCGGCGCAGAGCACCTGGGCGTGCGGCCACGCCGTGGCCGCACGCGTGACCTCCTCCTGCGCGCGGGCCACCTTCGGTCCCGCCACCAGCCCGACCCGGCGCGGCTGGCCGGTCCCGGCGACGCGCAGCTGCAGCCACCGGGTGGCCGAGAGCGGGATGGTCAGTGGTCTGCCGAGGAACCCGGGCAGCAGCGACCACGGCGTGCCGGCCAGAGCTCCCGACGGGGTCAGCACCACCCGTCGCTCGCCCAGCAGCCGCAGGCAGGGCCGAACCAGCTGGTCGGCCACCTGGCCCAGCCGCTGGTGCAGGGCGACCCGCAGCGGCGCGGCCAGGGCGTCGTGACGATGCGTCGCTGCCATCGTCAGGTCCGAGGTGAGGCCGTCGAGACGCTCGCGCAGTGGCCCCAGGGCTCCGACGTCGACGACCTGCGCGGTCTCCGGGGTGACCACCAGGGCGGTGACCCGGTCCTTGACCGCGACATGCGCGACCAGGGCTGCGTCGTCGGCTCGCAGGGCCTCCTGGAGCTCGGGGAGCGAGGCAGGCTCTCCGACGGTGCCGGCGCCCTCGCCGAACCATCGCCGCTGGCGCACCCGCTGGCGCAGCTCCTCGACCCTCCTCGCCTCGGCGGTACGCCGACCCGGCGGGTGGCCCCGCAGCAACCGCAGCTCGGTCAGGTCGCGGGAGACCTGGTCGTCGGCCGGAGGCCGCACCGGGGCGACCCGACCGACCAGCGCCCTGGCTCGCTCGGACCACTCGAAGACCAGGGCGGGGGCGCCGTCGTCCACCGCGAGGATCAGGCCTCTCCGGGCCAGGTCGCGACCGTGTCCCACCAGCGTGCTCTGCAGGTCGAGGCTGCCGAACGAGGACTGCCAGGTGTGCAGCTCGGCCAGCCCGGCACGCACGTGTCGCCGGGCGTTGTGCCCGTCGCTGCGTGCCTGCGCGAGCTCCGCCCGGACCTCACGCCAGAGCAGGCGCGTGGTCACCGGTGAGCGGGCGTCGACGCGCACTCGTCGCAGCCGTGCCCGCGTCTCCGCGAGGTCGCCCCGGGCCACACTGACCCGGGCCGCCTGGAGCATCAGGACGGTCGCGTCGTTGCGCTGTCCCAGGGCCTGGAGCTCGGTGGCGAGGAGGTCGGCGCGCGCCAGCACCCCCGCGGTGGTGGCGCCGTCCGAGATCTCCGCGACCAGCGCGGCGGCGTCGGCCTGCAGCGCCCGCGCGGGGCTGGTCTGCCCACGGAACCTCCGTGCGGCCCGCCGAGCGACCACGCGTGCCCGGGCGGGGTCCTCGCGCAGCAAGGTCCAGGCCAGGGTCAGCTCGCACTCGGCCTGCGAGGTGCGCAGTCGCCGCGAGCCGTAGTCGGCGGCCGCCGCGTGGAGCGCCACGATGGCTTCCCGGGGACGACCGGCGGCGGTGAGGATCTCGGCCCGGTCCTGCTCGACGACGGCCCGGTAGACCGCCGAGAGCGGACTCAGGACCGGCGCCGCCTGCTCGATCATCGAGATCGCACCGACGAGGTCACCGGTCAGCAGGCGGGCGTAGCCGAGGTTGTGCTCCGCCTTGGCCTGCTCGACCAGGTCACCCACCTGGGCGAAGCGCTCTCGGGCAGCGGTGAAGTCCGCCACCGCTGCCGCCGCGTCGCCTCGTTGCAGGTGCACGTTGCCCCGGTTCAGCAGGACCCGGGCCACGTGCTCGCCGTGCTCCGCGAGCAGCTCCTCGGCACGGGCGAAGGCGCGCATGGCTCCGTCGCTGTTGCCGGCCCGCATGTCCAGCAGCCCGAGCTGGGACCAGATCATGCCGTAGGTCTCGGCGGTCAGGCCGGTGCTTTCGAGCAGGGCGGAGCAGCGGCTGCGACCGGTCTCGGCGCGTCCGGTCTCGACCTCGAGATAGGCCCGGGTGAGCTCGATCCGGGCGCCCAGGTCGGCGTCGCGGGTGGCTTCCCCCGCACGGGCGAGATCGCTGGCTGCGCTGCCGAAGGCGCCGCGGTTCAGCGCCGCCTTGGCGCGCTCATGGAGCACTTCGGCTCGGGACATGCCCTCATGATGGCGTGATCTTCGTCAGCGCGGTCAAGGCCTCCCAGGCGCGGCGTACGGCCGGAGCGCGACCGTCCTCGCTCTCATCGATGCCGTCGAGGAGGTTTGCGGCCACGCGTCCGGCGAAGAGCGGGGCCGCGAACGAGGTGCCGCTCCACAGGGCGAACGACCCGGTGTAGTCGTCGGGGTCGATCGCCTCCCGGGGCCGCCGCCAGGCCTCTGACCGAGCAGCGGGCTCCAGGCCCCCCTGGAACGGCGGGAGGGTGCTCATCACCGCGGCGCCGGGGGCGTAGGCACGGACCCAGGGCCCGGCGTTGCTGAACAGCGCGTCGGTCCCGTTGGGGTTCGAGGCTCCGACCGAGATCACCGGCACGACGTCGGCGACGGGCTTGTGCGGGCCCCTGCCGTCCTCCCAGGGGGCGAACGCAGCCGGGTACATCGGTCGGGCGGTCGCGTCGTTGCCTGCCGAGCAGATCACACTGACCCCGCACTCGCCGAGCAGCCTCAGGATCTCGTAGAGCGTCGGGTCGAAGAGCAGGTCCTCGGGGGTCTCGTGGTAGTACCCCATCGACAGGGTCAGCACGTCGATCGGGTGCCCGCCGGGCTCGCCGTCGCGGTGGCGGCGCGCCAGCTCGGCGATGTCGGCGAGCGCCTGGACCAGGTCGCTCTCGACGACGGGACCGTCGGATCCGACGATGCGCCAGGCCACGATGTCGGCGTCCGGACACGCCTGGTGGATCAGGCCCGCGATGAAGGTGCCGTGTCCGGCGAGCGGGTCGATCGAGCCGTCGAGAGCGCCCACCTGGTCGAACCACTTCTCCGGGTCCGTCTCGTCGTCGACATAGCCGATCGAACGGCCGTCGAGGGTCGGTCCGGGCTTGACCACGCTGACCAGCCAGTCGTGCGTGCCGCACCCGGTGTCCAGCGTGGCGACCACCGGCCGCCTCCCCACGAGCGCGTCGTCCGGCCGGCGCACGGGGACGGGGCCTGCGTACGCCATCGGCTGGCGTCCGCCCGAGCCGGCGAGCCCGTAGGAGGAGATGGCCGAGGAGCCCGATCCGCCGAAGGGGTTGGTGCTGTGGAAGGGGTTGGTGCTGTGGAACGGGTTCGTGCTGTGGAACGGGTTGGCGCCGACCTCCGAGCGCACGAGCACGATGTGGTCCAGCCCGACCCGGCTCATCGCCTCGATGCCGTAGGCGGCACGCGCGTGCTGCAGCAGCACCCATCCGTCGGGTGCGATGGTGGCGCGCTCGTCTCTCACGCTCAGGTCCAGTCGCACCACCCCGATGGCGGCGCGCGTCGGCTCCTGGGGCGGTCGTCCCGGCTGTCCTTGGTCGGGCGTCTGGTCGTCGAGGTTGACCGTCCCCTCCCAGCCGAGCGTCTCGGCCACGCTCTGCAGGCGCGCGACGACCTGGTCGGTCTCTGGTCCTCGCGCCACGAGCAGGCGAGGGCCGACGTACACGGTGCTGCGGGGACGCACCCCCTTGACCGAGAGCGCGGTGCCCGGGTCGAGCACGCGGCCGTTGACCTGGTCCAGCACCCGGGTCGGGGGGACGAAGGGCTCGCGCTGGGTGGAGAGCGCGGACTGGCGGGTGGAGTCTGGTCGTGACTCGTGCGGGGAGTAGGACGTCATGTCGCCTCAGATCCAGAAGGGGGGTGTGATCCGCGGCCGACCCGCGGAGGAGGTCGCATCAAGGAAGACCAGGCGCGCCAGGCCCGACGGAGCCACGGGGACCTCGAAGCGCCCGAACTGGTCGACCGGTGCGCTCAGCGGCTCCTCCTGCTCCGAGCCCAGCAGCTGCACCGTGAGCGGGCGGGCCGGCACCACCCACCCGTCGATCCGCGCGTGGTGCTCGATCCTGGTCAGCTGCAGGTAGACGGTGAAGTCGAGGCCGGCGTACTCCAGCTGCCAGGAGCCTCCGGGGTGGTAGCCGGGGAGCCCGGGGTCGACGTCGAGGTCGTCCTCCACTGCCGCGTCCTCGGAGGAGCGCACTCCCGCCAGCGAGGCCGACTCCACCAGTGTCAGCAGGTCGAACTCGAGGTCCTCCGCGGCGATCCGTGCGAGGACGCCGTCAGCCAGGTCGACCGGCGGCGGATCGAGCTGCTGCCAGAGGTCGGAGACCGCCGCGAGCAGCGTCAGGTCGTCGGGGCCCATCATGTGTTCGTCGGTCTCGCTCATCTCAACGTCCTCCCGCCAGCGTCAGCTCGTGACGCAGCTTCTCCAAGCAGCGTCCCCGAGTCGGTCCGATGCTCCCCACCGGCATGCCGAGCTGAGAGGCGATCAGCGAGTAGTCCGGCCGCGCCTCCGCCGCCACGATGCGCAGCAGACGTTGGCATCGATCGGGTAGTCGGCCCAGGCACTGCCACAGCCGCGCGCTGTCGTCGTCGAGCACGACCTGCTCCTCGGGTGCGGGCTCAGGGGGGAGCCTGCGCACGATGGTCTCGTCGTCGGACGGCTGCTGGCGTGCGGACTTCTTGGAGACGCGCCAGGCCTCACGGCGGGCAGTCGTGCACAGCCAGCCGGCGACGGCGCGCGACTCGGTGATCGACTCACCCGCGCGCACCAGTGCCAACCATGTCGTCTGTACGACGTCCTCGGCCTGCTCGCGGTCGAGACCGCTGGCCCGGGCGAGCTGCCACAGCATCGGGCTCAGCAGGCGGACCAGGTCGTCCAGCGCGCCGGGCGTGCCTGCACGCCAGCCCTCGAAGTGGTTGGCGGCGGTCTCCCACACCGACAGTGACTCGGTGGGTACCTCGGACATGGTGTGCACACCTCCCTAGAGCTCGGTGACCGGCCCTGGATACATCCTGCACCGAGAGTTGTGCTCACGGCGAGGTATGCGGCCCCGGGAAGATCTCGGGGAGCGCGCTCGCCCTGCCGACGAAGTCGGGGTCCCGCTTCTCCAGGAAGGCCGCGACGCCCTCCTTGCCGTCGGCGAGGCTGGTGTGGAACATCGCCAGGCTGTCGGCCCGGTGAGCCTCGATCGGGTGGTCGACCGCTCCGTTGCGGTAGAGCAGCTGCTTGGCCAGTCCCAGGGCGACCGGTGAGCGGTGCACGACGAAGCGGCGGGCCAGCCCGACGGCGTCCGCGAGCAGCTGGTCGGGCTCGTGCACCGAGCGGAGGAGGCGACCGGCGAGTGCCTGCTCGGCGGTGAGCAGGTCAGCGGAGTAGACCCACTCCAGGGCCTGCTGGAGGCCCACGAGCCGTGGGAGGAACCAGGTCGAGGCAGCCTCGGGGACGATGCCGAGCCGCCCGAAGACGAAGCCGATGCGCGCGTTGGTCGAGGCCATCCGGATGTCCATCGCCAGGGTCATGGTGGCCCCGATGCCGACCGCCGCGCCGTTGATCGCGGCGATCACCGGCTTGGGCAGGTCGTGGATGGCCAGGGTCACCTTGCCGCCGGTGTCCCGGACGCCGTCGTCGATCTCCGGCGACTCGAGCCGGTCGCGGAGGTCGGCCGGGGTGGGGGAGAGGCTCTCGTCGAGCCCGAAGACATTGCCCTCGCGCGAGAGGTCCATCCCGGCGCAGAACGCTCGGCCGGCGCCGGTGACCACCACCGCCGAGATCTCATCTTCCAGGGCGTCCACCCGGAAGAACCGCTCCAGCTCTCGGGCCATGGTGACGGTGAAGGCGTTCATCGCCTCAGGCCGGTCGAGGGTCAGGACGGCGATCCCGTCCGCGTCCACCGAGCAGCTCAGGGTCTCGTAGTCGAAGGAGCTCAATCCGTCACCCCCGGAAGTCCGGTCGCGGTGCACAGGCGCTTGGGGATCTCCCCCGTGCGGTCTTCCTTGATGAAGGCCAGCAGGGCCAAGGCCCGCTGCCGGTCCCAGTTGATGGCCTGGTCCGCGATCGGCATCCCGCAGGTGAGGCCGTCGGTGCCGTTGACCCGAGTCATCGCGAGGCCGAACCTCCCGAGCGCGATCGGTCCGGTCCCCTCGCTGATCCGGAGCGAGGAGGTGGCCGCCTGGTTCACGCGGAAGTAGCGCACCGGGTTGAGGAAGGTCCAGGGTGACTTCACCTCGGCACCGATCGCGCTGACCACCTCGCGCTGGTGGCGTGCGCGGTCGATGTCGCCGTACTTGCTGACCTTGCGCGACCGGGCGTAGCCGAGCGCCGTCACGCCGTCGACCTCCTGGCAGCCCCGGCTGATCTTCAGGCTCGCCTGAGGGTCGACCATCCGCTCCTTGGGGCAGATCGTGATCCCGCCGACCGCGTCCACCGAGTTCACGAACCCGCCGAAGCCGATCTCGACGTAGTCGTCGATCCGGACCCCCGTGTTCTGCTCGATGGTCCTGACCAGCAGCTTGGGTCCACCGAAGGCGAAGGCCGAGTTGATCTTCGTCCGGCCGCGCCCGGGGACGTCCACCAGTGAGTCGCGGGGGATGGACAGCAGCAGACTGGGACCGTTCCCGGTGTGCAGCAGCATGATCGTGTCGGTGCGCTGGCCGACGTCGGAGACGCCCCCGGTGCCGAGTCGCCGGTTCTCCTTGGGGGTCAGGCCCTTGCGGCTGTCGGAGCCCACGAGGAGGTACGTCGTACCCGGCTGGTCGGCCGGCCGAGCCCCGGCCGGGGTGATGTCGACCTTGTCGATCGCGTTCACCGCCCAGAGCGGGACCGCGATCAAGAAGGCGAGCCAGGCGACCAGGACCAGCAGGATCAGCGACCCGATGGAGCGCTTCTTGCGTGGCGCGGCGGGTGTGTGCCCCGAGGAGGCGTTCCGCGCCGGCGAACGGGGAGGGGCGCCGCCGCCACCACCGGTCGAGGGGCGCGAGTAGGGCGTCGCCGCCTTGGCCCGGTCGATCTGTGGGAGCACCTGGGTGGGTTCGGGGTCCTGGGACCCGCGACCCGGGCCGGGTGGTCGCGGAGCACCGGACTTGCCCCCGTAGAGCCAGCCGTACTCGGGGCCCTCGCCGGACCCGCTGCCGGACCCGCCGCTTCTCCCGCTCTCTGGCATGGCGCAGACGCTACCGTGCACCGCATGGACCCGCTGCCACCCTCCTTCGGCCGGGTGAGCCTTTCGCTCCTCGCGGGCCAGATCCACGTCAACCTGCTGGGCAACGTGCACGGCGGCGAGGTGATGCGTCTGGTCGACTCCACCGCCGGCGCGGTCGCCCAGCGACACAGCGGTGGTCCGGCGGTCACCGCGGCCATGGACGAGATGGCCTTCCTCGCTCCCGTGCACGTGGGCGACATCCTGCGCGCCACGGCGCAGGTCAACTGGGCGGGGCGTACCTCCATGGAGGTAGGGGTGCGCGTCGAGTCCGAGCCCTGGAACCAGGCCGGAACCAGTCCGGTGCACGTCGCCTCGGCGTATCTGGTCTTCGTCGCGATCGACACCCACGGCCGGCCACGGGAGATCCCGGCTCTGCGCGCCGAGAACGCCCTGGAGGTACGGCGGCTGCGGGAGGCGGAGATCCGGCGTGCGCATCGGCTCGCCCGCAAGACCGAGATCGAGGCCGGACGCTCGGACTGACCCACTCGGCGCGCCGTCACGCCCGTGACGCATGTGGCTGGTGATACTTGGCCGACAGCCTGGCCCACCCTCGAGACCGAGAGGTCTTTCCTTCATGGCGCATGCCCTGACCGACGCCGTTCCGCGCGAGCGCACGCCGGGTCCCCGAGCCAGCGGCGTGAAGTTCCGCCGCGCGGTGGTCCTGATGCTGATGACGCTGGTGCTTCCCGGGTCGGCCCAGCTGGCCGTCGGTCGCAAGCAGACCGGTCGACTCGCCCTGCGGATCTGGTTCGGTGTGCTCGCGCTGCTGCTGGTGCTGTTCGGGCTCGGGCTGGTCTTCGGCTCCTTCGTCTTCTGGCTGCTCAGCAACACCGTCGTGCTCGGCACCATCCGCATCGTCCTGATGGTGATGGCCATCGGCTGGGCCTACCTGTTCGTAGACGCCTGGCGCCTCGGCGACCCGCTCGCGCTGAGGCAGAAGCAGCGGCTCGCCATGGTCGCGCTCAACGGGGTGCTGTGCCTGAGCGTCGCGGGGTCGCTGCTGTTCGTCTCGCACGTCGTCGGAGTCCAGAAGCAGTTCATCAGCGCGATGTTCACCAACGGTCCCGCCACGGTCGCGCACGCCGGCCGCTACAACGTGCTCCTCCTCGGCGGCGACTCCGGCGCCGACCGGTGGGGCCTGCGCCCCGACAGCCTCTCGGTGGCCAGCATCGACGCCGAGACCGGCGAGACCGTGCTCTTCGGGCTGCCGCGCAACATGCTCGACTTCCCCTTCCCCAAGGGCTCGATCATGGCCGAGCAGTTCCCCGACGGGTACAACGGCGGCGAGTGCGGCGGGCCCTGCGAGCTGAACTCGCTGGCGACGTGGGCGGCCGACCACAAGAGCCTGTTCAAGGGCTTCGCCAACCCGGGCGTCGAGGCCACCAAGCAGGGCGTCGAGGGCATCACCGGACTCAAGATCAACTACTACGCGATGGTCAACCTGCAGGGCTTCCGCCGACTGGTCGACGCCGTGGGGGGAGTCACCCTCAACGTCCGGGACCCCATCCCGATCGGCGGCATCGGCTCCAAGGTGACTGGCCACATCAAGGCCGGCAAGCGCAAGCTCAACGGCTTCGAGACGCTGTGGTTCGCCCGCTCCAGGGTCGCCGCGGACGACTACTCCCGGATGGCTCGGCAGAAGTGCGTGATGAACGCCATGCTGCAGCAGCTGAGCCCGCAGACGGTCGTCTTCAACTTCAAGCGGATCGCCACGGCGAGCGAGGCGCTGATCACCACCGACGTCCCCCAGGACGAGGTCGACCGGTTCATGGAGCTGGCCCTGAAGGCTCGCAGCCGTCCGGTGCGCACGGTGTCCTTCGTCCCGCCGATGATCGCCACCGGCAACCCCGACATCCCCAAGATCCACGCCGTCGTCGACAAGGCGATCAACCGCTCCGAGGGCAAGGCGCCCAAGAAGAAGCCTGCTCCCGCCCAGTCCGGCGCGGCCCAGACAGACCGCGGCACCACGGGCGGCTCGATCGGCAGCCTCAAGGAGGGCTACGCCGCCAACCAGACCGCCGACCTGTCCTCGGCCTGCTGAGCCGAGCCGTCTCCGGTGGGTGCGCGCGTCGAAACCACCGTAGGGTGCCCGCGTGTCCCTCCCCACTGACCCGACTCGCGTGGTCGCCGTCGTGGTCACCTGGAACCGGCGCGACCTGCTGGTCGAGGCGCTCGACGCGCTGCAGGCCCAGACCCACGCCCTGAGTGCGGTCGTGGTCGTGGACAACGCCTCGACCGACGGCACCCACGCGCTCCTGGAGGCTCGCGGCGACGTGGATGTCGTGCACCTCGCGACGAACACCGGTGGCGCGGGGGGCTTCGCGGTCGGGCTCGAGCGGGCGATGGGTCACGAGCCGGACCTGCTGTGGCTGCTCGACGACGACACCGTGCCCACCCCCGAGGCCGCGCACGGGCTGGTCCGCGCCTGGGAGCGGTACGCCGAGCAGACCGGCCACCGCCCGGCGGTGCTCGCGAGCAAGGTCGTGTGGACCGACGGCCGCGACCACCCGATGAACACGCCGCGTCGCAAGCCCGGAGCGAGCTCGCGCGAGCTCGCGGCGGCGGGCAGGGTCGGCGCGGTCCCCATCCGGTCCGCGTCGTTCGTCTCGATCATGTGCGACGCGGGGGTGGTGCGCGACCGGGGGCTGCCGATCGCCGACTACTTCTTGTGGAACGACGACTTCGAGTACTCCACGCGGCTGATCCGCGGTGGCACCGGCCTCTACTGCCCCGACAGCGTGGTGGTGCACAAGACCAAGGTCTTCGGGTCCACCGACGCCGATCCGGGGGAGCGGTTCTTCTTCGAGGTCCGCAACAAGGTGTGGCTCTTCACCCGTTCGCGGGGACTGCGTCCCTCGGAGAAGGTGCTCTACGGAGCATCGACCCTGCGCCGCTGGGGGCGCACGTTCGCCGGGTCCGAGGACCGCGCGACCCTGCGGCGAGCGCTGGGCCGCGGGCTGCGAACGGGACTGAGGTCGGGGCCCCGGCCGAATGCCACGGTGCTGCAGGAGGCGGGCTGGCTGGTCCCAGAGATCCCGGGCACCGACTCCGTCGAGCTCGCTGCCGGCCAGCCGTTCTCGCTCCTGATGAGCACCTGGCGCGGCGACCGCCCCGACTACCTGCGGGAGGCGTTCGTCTCCTCGGTCCAGGACCAGACCCGTCGCCCTGCGCAGGTCGTGCTCGTCCAGGACGGCCCCGTGCCCGGTGAGCTGGCCGCCGAGATCAGGCACCTCATCGAGACCAGCCCAGTGCCGGTGAGCCACGTCGAGATGCAGGACAACGTGGGGCTCGGCCCCGCCCTGGACGCCGGGCTCCGAGCGAGCGAGCACGAGATCGTGGCCCGGATGGACGCCGACGACGTGAGCGCCCCCGACCGCTTCGAGAAGCAGCTCCCGCTGATCGAGGCCGGGGCCGACATCGTCGGCTCGGGGCTGTGGGAGTTCGGGGAGTCGACCGCCGACGTGGTCGGCCGTCGTACGCCCCCCACCGACCCGGACGAGATCCGACGCGTCATCAGGTTCAGGGACCCGTTCAACCACCCCACCGTGGTCTATCGCAGGGGCGCGGTGCTGGCTGCCGGCGGCTACTCCGACATGGCCCTGATGGAGGACTACCTCCTGTTCACCCGGATGGTCGCCGCCGGAGCGGTGCCGGCCAACCTGGCCGAGCCGCTGGTGAACTACCGCGTCGGGGACGGCGCCTATGCGCGTCGGGGGGGCCTCGCGCTGCTGCGGTCCGAGCTCGCCCTGCAGGCCAGGTTTCGCGCGCTGGGGCTGACCACGCGTCGCCAGTACGTGCGCAACGTCGCCGTTCGAGGCGGCTACCGGCTCGTGCCCCAGGCTGTGAGAAAGGTCGCCTACCGCCGCCTGTTGGCCAACCGAACCGGAACGGCGCGAGGCTAGACTGACGCGGGCCCGGCGCCCGAAGCCGCGGCCTGCCCACCCGCAGAGCGCTGCGGACACCCTGCGCCGCACCAGCGAGAGCGGTCCAAGAGGAGAGAGTTGCCCTTGAACGTCGAGCACGCGCCCGACCTGGTCGTCGTCGGTTCCGGATTCTTCGGTCTCACCGTCGCCGAACGCTGCGCCCGTGAGCTCGGACTCAAGGTGCTCGTCCTCGAGCGTCGACACCACCTGGGAGGCAACGCCTACAGCGAGGCCGAGCCCGAGACCGGGATCGAGGTGCACGTCTATGGAGCCCACCTGTTCCACACCTCCAACGAGAAGGTGTGGGAGTACGTCAACCGCTTCACCGACTTCACCGGCTACCAGCACCGGGTCTTCGCCAAGTACCAGGGACAGGTCTACTCCTTCCCGATGAACCTGGGCCTGATCAACCAGTTCTTCGGCAAGAGTCACACGCCCGACGAGGCCCGGGCCCTGATCGCCGAGCAGGCCAGCGAGATCGACACGGCCGAGGCGAAGAACCTGGAGGAGAAGGGGATCAGCCTGATCGGGCGACCCCTCTACGAGGCGTTCGTCAAGGGCTACACCGCGAAGCAGTGGCAGACCGACCCCACCGAGCTCTCCGCGGACATCATCAGCAGGCTGCCGGTGCGCTACAACTTCGAGAACCGCTACTTCAACGACAAGTTCGAGGGGCTTCCGGTCGACGGCTACACCGCGTGGCTGGAGCGGATGGCCGACCACCCGAACATCGAGGTCCGGCTGAACACCGACTTCCTGGACCCGGCCAACGCCTGGGTGGAGGAGTTCAAGGGCAAGGTCCCGATCGTCTACACCGGCCCGGTCGACGAGTACTTCGGCAACTCCGAAGGTCGGCTGTCGTGGCGCACCGTCGACCTCGAGCGCGAGGTCGTCGACGTGGACGACTTCCAGGGCACCTCGGTGATGAACTACAACGACCAGGAGGTGCCCGTACACGCGCATCCTGGAGTTCAAGCACTTCCACCCCGAGCGCAACTACCGTCCCGGCAAGTCGGTGATCGTGCACGAGTACTCGCGCTCGGCCGAGGAGGGCGACGAGCCCTACTACCCGATCAACACCGCCGAGGACCGCGAGAAGCTGCTGAAGTACCGCGACCTCGCGCGCAAGGAGCCGATGGTGCTCTTCGGCGGTCGCCTCGGCACCTACAAGTACCTCGACATGCACATGGCGATCGGGTCGGCGCTGTCGATGTACGAGAACAAGCTCAAGCCGCACTACGAGACCGGCTCGGACCTGCAGAGCGGAGGAGTCGACGAATGACGACGACCGAGACCATCCCCACCACCGACGGGAGTGTGGCCACGGTCCGCCGCGTCCTCCAACGCGTCGTGCTTCCGACATCGCGTGACACCGACGTGCTGCCGTTGTACGTCGACCCGGACCGCGCGCAGCTCGACCTCAACACTCTCGGGCTGACCTTGAAGCAGCGCGGCCGGATCCCACCTGCGATGCCCAATGCGGAGGTCGAGCCGGACCCGCACGCCGTCCTGGGTCGACGAAGCTACCGACTGCAGCCGAACGACCGGATCTCGTTCGCGACCTACTTCAACGCCTTCCCGGCCAGCTACTGGCGCCGCTGGACCGTCGTGTCCGAGGTGACGCTGAACGTCCGCGTCGTCGGCGACGGCGCCTCGGTGATCGTCTACCGCTCGATGCCCGACGGACGCGCTCAGCGGGTCGATGACGGCGCCATCACGGGCGCCGACGCCCAGGACGTCGCTTTCGAGCTGTCGCTGGCCACCTTCGCCGACGGCGGCTGGTACTGGTTCGACATCGTCGCCGGCCCGGACGGCGCTGTGCTCGAGGAGGCCTCCTGGGTCGCCGAGGTGCCCGCCGACCGTGCCGAGGCGGGCACGGTCACCATCGGCATCACGACGATGAACCGACCTGACTTCTGTGCCGACCTGCTCACCCAGATCGGCTCCGACGCCGACGTGCACGCGATCCTCGACGAGGTCGTGGTCGCCGAGCAGGGCACCAAGCTCGTCAGCGACGACCCGGGCTTCGCCGCGGCGCGAGGCGGCGCTGGGTGACAAGCTCCGGGTGATCGTGCAAGCCAACATGGGCGGGTCCGGCGGCTACGCCCGAGCCCAGCTCGAGACGCTCGAGGCCGGCCGTTCGACCTACATGATGTGCATGGACGACGACGTCGTCTGCGAGCCGGAGAGCATCATCCGCGCGGTGACCTTCGGCGACCTGTGCCGGCGGCCGACGATCGTCGGTGGTCACATGTTCAGTCTCTACGCGAAGTCCCGGCTGCACAGCTTCGGCGAGATCATCAACAGGTACCGCTTCTGGTGGCAGTCGCCGCAGACGGTCCAGCCCGACTGGGACTTCTCCGAGCGCAACCTGCGGTCCTCGCGCTGGCTTCACCGCCGGATCGACGTGGACTTCAACGGCTGGTTCATGTGCCTGATCCCGACCGAGGTGCTGCGCACCATCGGGCTGAGCCTGCCGCTGTTCATCAAGTGGGACGACTCGGAGTTCGGCGTACGCGCCTCGGCGGCCGGCTTCCCCACAGTGAGCCTGCCGGGTACGGCGGTCTGGCACATCCCGTGGTCGGACAAGAACGACGCGCTGGACTGGCAGTCCTACTTCCACCAGCGCAACCGGTTCATCGCGGCGTTGCTGCACTCGCCCTACGAGCACGGTGGACGGATGGTGCGCGAGAGCCTCAACCACCAGATCAAGCACCTCTTCTCGTTGCAGTACTCGACCGCGGAGCTGCGCCATCTTGCGCTCGAGGACGTCCTGGCAGGCCCCGAGCGGCTCCATGAGGAGCTGGCGACGAAGCTGCCCCAGCTGCGCGAGGTGCGATCGCGCTACGCCGACGCCCGGGCCGAGGCGGACCCGGACGCGTTCCCGCCCGTGCGACGCAAGAAGCCGCCGAAGAAGGGTCAGGACCCGACCCTGCCCAAGGGGGCGGTCGGCCAGCTGCTCACCGCGGCCACCTCGGCGGTCCGTCAGGTGATGCCGAAGCGGCCGCTGGCCGACCAGCACCCTGAGGCCGAGCTCGCGGCGTTGGACGCCAAGTGGTGGATGATCGCGCAGTTCGACTCGGTGGTGGTCTCGATGCCCGACGGCAGCAGCGCCGCCTGGCTGCACCGCGACCGCGAGGAGTTCCGCGACCTGCTTCGCCGCACCATCGAGATCCACAAGCGACTCCACCTGGAGTGGCCGCGCCTGGCGGAGCTCTATCGCAGCCAGCTCGGTGAGATCACTTCGTTGAGCGGTGGGAGAAGACCTTCGCCGCCTCGATGGAGAGCCGGAGATGAGAGCGGCCAACAAGGCCTCCAAGGACAGCCCCGGCTCTGCGGACAAGCGGCGCAAGAACGCCGCCAAGCGGGCGCGTCGCCAGGCCGCGAAGCAGGCGAACGCAATGCCGGTGGTCGCGCCGGCGGACGGCCCCCGGCAGATCCGTGTCGTGGACGCCGAGCTGGTGGAGCCGTCACCTCGCGGCGGCCTCGTCGAGGTCTTCCAGCAGCCGTACCTCCTGCGCCTGATCGTCTCGCGCCAGCTGGCGGCGATGTACGCCGCCTCGCTTCTCGGCCTGCTCTGGTCCTACGTGCAGCCGGCGCTGCGGTTCGCCGTCTACTACGTGGTCATCGGCTTCGTGTTCAACCTGCACGAGGGCACCCCCTACTTCGCCATCCACCTGTTCACCGGGATCGTGGTGGTGCACTACTTCGGGGAGACCTGGAGCGGCGGCACCCGCTCGATCTGGCAGAACAAGGCACTGGTCAAGAAGATGCGGATGCCGCGGGAGATCTTCCCGGTCGCCTCCATGGTGGTGGCTGCCTACCACACGCTGCCGCAGCTGCTCGTGCTCGTGGTGGCCTGCCTCGTCACCGGCTGGTCGTTGGGCTGGGTGGCCGTAGGGGCCGGTGCGCTCGGAGCGGCCATCCTGATCACGTTCGCGCTGGCCATGGCCCTGATCTTCTCCGCGGTCAACGTGTTCTTCCGCGACTTCCAGAACATCGTGCAGACCATCATGCAGTTCATGCACTTCCTGGTGCCGATGATCTACCCGTTCCAGCGGATCTACGACATGCACGAGCGGCACCCGATCCTCTACCAGATCTACAACGCCAACCCGATCGCCCAGGCGGTGATGCTGCTGCAGCGGCTGTTCTGGTACCCGTTGATGAACGAGACCGAGCAGAAGGCCGAGGTGCACTTCCCGCCGGACATGTACGAGCGCGGCTTCATCACCCTGGCGCTGTGCGTGCTGCTGCTGTGGCTGGCGCAGAAGTTCTTCTCCCGCATGGAGAACAAGTTCCCGGAGAGGCTGTAGCCATGACGGTCTCGATCGAGGTCGAGCACGTGACCAAGCACTTCACGATGCAGTACCACCGCACGCTCAAGCAGATGGCCGTGGCCACCGCCCGGCGGCTGCCGCTGCACGAGAGGTTCACCGCGGTCAACGACGTGTCCTTCACGGTCGAGCAGGGCGAGTCGGTCGGACTGATGGGGCTCAACGGGTCCGGCAAGAGCACCCTGCTCAAGGTGATCAACGGGGTCATGCGTCCCGACGAGGGCAGGGTCCGCACCCGCGGGCGGATCGCCGGGCTGATCGCGACCGGAGCCGGGTTCCACCCGCAGCTGACCGGTCGGGAGAACCTGTTCCTCAATGCCGCGATCATGGGCATGAGCGAGGCCGAGACCAAGCGCAAGTTCGACGAGATCGTGGAGTTCGCCGACATCGGCAAGTTCATGGACACTCCGGTCTCGCACTATTCCTCGGGAATGTACGCGCGCCTGGGTTTCTCGGTCGCGATCCACGTCGACGCCGACATCTTCTTGGCCGACGAGGTCCTGGCCGTGGGGGACCGTCCGTTCAAGAAGAAGTGCATGGCCAAGATGCAGGAGATCCGGCGAGAGGGGACCACGATCTTCTACGTCAGCCACGCCACGGCGTCGGTGCGCAACATGTGCGACCGGGTCCTCGTGCTGGAGTCCGGCCACCTCGCCTACGACTCGAAGACCGTCCCGGGGGGCTCCGTCGAGGGGGGCATCCACTACCTCCAGTACGACGACGACAAGAGCGACGAGATCAACACCGACGACGAGCTCGGAGCCGACGTCTGGGAGCGACGTCTGAGCCGACGTCTGAGCCGGTTCCGCCACCGGCCCCGCACCTCGGCGACCCGACGACGCTGAAATGCATCGGTGCATTCCTTTGAAATACACTCGTGTAATTAGCTAAATACAGGTTTGTAATTCAGGCAAATCCCTGTCAACACCGTTGTAACTGGTGTGACACTTGGTACTCGTGTGAACTTATCCCCGCGCGCATGGAGTGCCTTTAATGCGATTTAGCCGGACCCGTTACATCACCCTGTGCCAGCAGTCCCTGGTGACGGCTGTCGTCCTGGTGGTCGGCGTGTCCGCTGCGGGCGTACGCACGCTGGACATCGTGCCGGCTCCCTCACGGCTCTCGCAGCAGCCCGGGGCCGGCTCCTCGGCGCCCATGGGTCCGGGGACGGTCGCGCAGCGCACCCGGCCGTCGCGCACCCCGGTGGAGACCGCTCCGGTGACTCCACGGGTCCGCGAGATCAAGGTGCCCGCACTCGAGCCCGACTCCGTGGTCGCGGGCCCCGACCGAGCCGCCCGGCGGGCCCCCGTCGCGGCGGGTGGTCGTGCGGACTCCGAGAAGGACGCCGCCGGCCACGACCACGACCACAGCACCTCAGCGAAGCGGGCGATGCGACGGGTGGCGATCAGCCGGCCCCAGGTCGTGCGCGGGTACGCCACCGTCGGAGTGACCTGGGCGCCGCGTTCGACGTACGCCGCGAACCAGCTGGACGTGCAGATCAGGACCGAGAAGGACAGCTCCTGGACCCCGTGGACCTCCGCTCAGTACAACCCCGAGGAGGGTCCGGGCCAGGGCAAGGACGGTTCCGGCGAGGCCGTTCGGCCGGGGACCGACCCGCTGATCATCGGCGAGGTCGACCGGGTGCAGATGCGACTGTCGACGACTGACGGCTCCGTGCCCCGCGACCTGCTGCTTGCCGTGATCGACCCGGGAACCGGGCAGCTCCGGAGCCAGGCACCGGCGATCGACACCGCGGAGCTCGGGCAGGCCACCACGGGCACGGACCAGGCTGCCCTGTCGTCGGCCTCGTTCTCCGAAGCGGCCGCCGATCCGCAGACCACCACGCCGGAGGACGACGCCTCGCTGTCGGCGATGAAGGTCGCTCCGAAGCCCTACATCTACTCGCGGGCCCAGTGGGGGGCCAACGAGAGGCTGCGGGACCAGTCCTCGCCCTACTACGGCACGGTCAAGGCCGGCTTCATCCACCACACGGTCAATGCCAACAGCTACAGCTCCAGCCAGGTGCCGTC
The DNA here is from genome assembly GCA_963812235.1 of uncultured Actinomycetota bacterium. Lineage (GTDB taxonomy): Bacteria > Actinomycetota > Actinomycetes > Propionibacteriales > Nocardioidaceae > Marmoricola. The sequence goes on from CAWEUP010000021.1 coordinate 57,395, forward strand.
CCTGCTCCGCGGGATCTACGCGTACCACACCCAGTCCAAGGGGTGGCGTGACGTCGGCTACAACTTCCTGGTCGATCGCTTCGGCCGGATCTGGGAAGGACGATGGGGCGGTGTCGACCGCAGCGTGGTCGGTGCGCACACCGCGGGCTACAACGAGGTCAGCTTCGCCATGTCGGCGATCGGCAACTTCGACGTCGCCAGCCCTCCGCAGGCGGTCTCCGACGCCTACGCGCGGCTGTTCGCCTGGAAGCTGTCGCTGCACGACATCCGCGCGGACGCCACCCGGCTCTACGTGAAGAACCGCTACCTCGCCGCCATCAACGGTCACCGCGACACCGGCCAGACCGCCTGCCCGGGTCGCTACCTCTACTCCAAGCTGTCGAGCATCCGGGTGGCTGCCAAACGACTCCAGGACAAGGCACAGTCGGGGACACCGGCGCCCCCGCCGCCCCCGCCCGCGGTCCCCGAGGAGCCCAAGGACCCGGTCTTCACCTCACCGACGCAGACCCCGCAGCCGGCCGTCGCCCAGCCTGCCGACATCGCGCTGCCCGAGGCCCGGAACCTGGCAGGAACGCCGCGGCCGGACCTGGTGCTCAAGGTGCGCAGCACCGGTGAGATCCGCGTGCTGGCCACGGGCGGACAGACGGGGTTCGACCGATCGGTCTCCACTCCGGGCAACTGGGCCGCGATGGACCTGATCGCCGGCGCCGGTGACGTGAGCGGGGACGGCCAGGGCGACGTCCTGGCCCGACGCGCCGAGGACGGAACGACCAGGGTCTACCGCGGCAACGGCCTCGGCGAGGTCAGGACGACCGGGGTCTATGTGACCACCCGCTTCCAGGACGCCGACATGATCACCTCAGCGGGCGACTGGAACGGCGACGACCTGCCCGACGTGCTGATGCGCGACAAGTCCAAGGGCGCGCTCCACCTCGTCCCGGGCACGGGCGGAGGCGGGTTCGGAGCGCCGGTGCGCCTCAGCGCCGGCTGGTCGGGCTACACCTCCACGGCCGTGGCCGGCGACCTGACCCGCGACGGTCGACCCGACATCGTCGCCGTCCGCGCCGGCTTGGTCCACGTCTTCCCGAACACCGCCTCCGGAGCGCTGGGAACACCGCTGCAGAGCCACACACTCGGCACGGCGTACGACGCCGTCCTGGGCGGCGCGCACGACCTCAACGGCGACTCCACGGGTGACCTGATCCTGCGCTCGACGGCCACGCAACGACTGAACATCCTGGTGGGCAGGTCCAACGCCACCTTCGGACCCACCCTGGGGTCGTTCCCGAGCCCCGAGGGGTACTCGAACCTGTCCGCGGCCCAGATGATGGGCGGGGAGCAGCCCGACGTGGTCGGTACCGACGCGACCGGTTCGCGGCTGATCGTGCTGCCGAGCAACGGCGAGGTCAACGCCTACAAGAGGATCTCCTCGGGCCTCCGGGTTCCGGACGCCACGCAGCTGCTCAACGTCGGTGACTGGAACAGGGACGGCAAGGGCGACATCATCACCCGGCAGTCGGGGGGCGACGTGCTTGTGTTCCGTCCCGGGCACGGCGACGGGACCTTCGGCGAGCGCGTCGTGATGGGGGCCGGTTGGACCAGTCTGACCCGCCTTGCCGCGGTGGGCGACGTGACCGGTGACGGGTTCCCCGATCTGGTCGGCAAGAAGACCAGCGGCCCGATGACGATCTTCCCCGGGAACGGCAAGAGCGGCTTCTCGGCACCGGTGCTCGCGCCGTCCTCGCTGCGCACGTTCAACCAGATCGGCAGCGGACCGTGGAAGCCCGGCGACATGCCGGGATCCTCCTACCGCAGCTCGGACGGGTCGTTCGTGCCGTACAGCGGGACCAGCGGCACGGACCCGGCGGAGTACGACCTGGTGATCGGTCCGGGCGAGGTCTCCGGCAACGAGGTCGCCGACATGGTCGCGCGCGACGCCGAGGGGACGTTGTGGCTGCTGCCCGGAACCACCCGAGGCTTCGGTGAGCGCCGGTTCCTGACCGGGGGCTACGCGGGCTACTCGCTGATCGGCTGACCCGACGACCGCAGCTGCGCCGTCGCCCGCTCCTGCTCGAGACGCGCCGACCAGCTCGACTCGGCCGGGTTGCCGAGCAGCACGACCGACCCCCCGTGCACGAGGGGGGCGAGGAAGGCCGGGACGCCCGCCGACGCGGCGAGGCTGAGGTCGGTGAGCAGCCGCACTCCCAGGTCGTGCTCCGCGGCGGCGGCGGCTCCGAGCAGGTCCGCCTGGGTCCGCGACCCCTCGGCCGAGCGCCAGGCGACGGTGTCGGGGTGCGGAGGCTCCAGCCCCAGGAACAGATCGCTCTGCCCGGGCCACAGCAGCCCGTAGTCGTGCACCCCCGGCGGCAGAGGATCGTTGAAACGCACGGCGAAGGGTCGTAGCGAGCACGCCACCACCTCCTGCGCGTCCTCGTGGTCCGCGACGCTGTCCGGCCCGCAGACGGCGACCTGGTGCGCCACCAGGGGGTCCTCGGTCACCGCCAGTCCCGCGGTCCACGCGGCGCCCAGGAACACCGGCACCAGCCAGTGGGCCGGCAGATCGAGCAGGAGGGTGTCGTCGGCCTCCAGGCCGAGCTCGTCGACCAGCAGGTTCGCCGTCTTGTTCACCCAGTTGGCGTAGGTGGTCACCGAGAGCTCGGTGCGCTCGCCGCTGCTGTCGTCGTACGCCGTGACCAGTGGCTGTCCCGGGTCGTTCCGCAGCCGCTCGGTGAGGAGCTGGGGAAAGGTCTGTGGGGTGGTCACCTGAGCACCGTAGCCCGCCGAGCCTGCGGTCCCGGTAGTGGCAGGATGCGCGCCATGACTGACGCGACAGCTGCTCGTTCGGCACCGGATCGGCTCTGGGCCGTGGTCCCGGCGGGAGGAGCCGGAACCAGGCTGTGGCCGCTCTCCAGAGCCTCGTCACCCAAGTTCCTGCTCGACCTCAGCGCGAGCGGCCGCACGCTGATCCAGTCCACCGTCGACCGGCTCGAGCCCCTCGTGGGCGAGCGGGTGGTGGTGGTCACGGGTGCGGTGCACGAGCAGGAGGTACGCCGGCAGCTCCCTCAGGTCGCCCGCGTGCTCGCCGAGCCGTCGCCTCGGGACTCGATGGCAGCGATCGGGCTCGCCGCCGCCCAGCTGGAGCGGCTGGACCCCGACGCGCTGGTGGCCTCGTTCGCCGCGGACCACGTGATCACCGACCAGGCCGCGTTCGAGGCCTGCGTGCGCGAGGCCGCGGAGGTGGCCGACGACGGTCTGCTGGTGACCATCGGCATCGAGCCGACCTGCGCGGCCACCGGGTTCGGCTACGTGCGGGGAGGCGAGGCCCTGTCCGGCTTCCCGACCGCGCGCGTGGTCACCGAGTTCGTGGAGAAGCCCGACGTTGCGCGCGCCGAGAGCTATGTCCGCAGCGGGGACTACCGCTGGAACGCCGGCATGTTCGTCGCCCGCGCGAGCGTCCTGCTCGACCTGCTGGCCGAGGAGCACCCCGAGCTGGCGGCGGGACTTCGGATGATCGCCGAGGACCCGTCCTCGCTGGCGGAGCGCTGGCCCGGGCTGACCAGGATCGCCATCGACCACGCGGTCGCCGAGCCGGCTGCCGCGGCCGGGCGGGTCGCGATGGTGCCCGGACCCTTCGGCTGGGAGGACGTGGGCGACTATGCGGCGCTGGCCGCCCTGACCGGCCCTCTGAGCGGCCCCCTGACCGGCCCCGCGGCCGACGCTTCTGACCCCTCGGGTGTCAAGGTCCTCGGCGACCGGTCACTGGTGCTCTCCCACGCGGCCACCGGCCTGGTGGTGCCCGCCGGCGGGCGCACGGTCGCGGTCGTCGGACTCCAGGACATCGTGGTGGTGGACACCGGCGACGCCCTGCTGGTGACCGACTACGCGCATGCCCAGGACGTCAAGGCCATCGTGGAAGCCCTCAAGGGAGCCGGCCGCGCTGACCTGACCTAGTGGTGCGCGGCCGGCCCGAGGTCAGGCTGCCCCGGGCTCGGGGGTGTTCTCGGCGGTGTAGTCGTCGGTGAAGGTCTTGACCACCGCGCCGCTGGGGGCCGCGCAGTACTGGGTCACACCCTCCTGCTTCTGGGGGCCGGTCCAGTGGGTGAGCGCGACGTGCATGCCCTCGGGGAACTCTCCGCCGTCCGCTGCGGACCACGGAGCCACCATGAAGTACTCCTCGGTGCCGAGCTTGTCCGAGATCGCCTCGAGGTCCTGGTAGGCCTTCGAGCCCTTGGTCACCGTGTCGTCGTACCAGAGGATCGTGTGCCCGTGCTCGAGGCTGTGCACCAGCCGCTCGACCGGCGGTCGGTCGTCGGGAGTGAAGAAGGGGCGGAGCTCTGAGCCCTGGAGGAAGTTGCCCCAGTGGGGTCCGGACGCGGGAGGCGCGTCGGGGTAGGGGATCTTCTGGCCGACGTCGATGTGGTTGTTGTTCCCGGTCGCCGGCTTCTTCTCCACGTCGGCGCACTTCGCGGCCGCGGTCGAGACGCCCAGGTCGGACAGGGGAGTGCCGGCGGCCTGGCGCTCCTCCCGGACGTTCTTCATGTACGGGATCACCGCGGCGGCGAGGAGCCCCAGGACCACCACGACGCTGCCGCCGAGGATCAGCACACTGCGCCGGCGTTCCTTGCGGGCCTGCTCCTTGCGCATCTGCTCGGCAATCGCGCGACGGTCGTCGCGCACGCTCTTCTTAGCCACTCATCTGCCTTCGGTAGGGGGCTTGCGCAGTGAGTCTACGGATGCCTGGGGGAGAGCGTGACGTGATCCCCACCGCCGTGCGTCGCCCGATCGCCGTCGTGGGAAGTCGCGTCGTGGGAAGTCGTGACATCACAAGTCCAGCCGTGGGCGTGTGCCAGCAGTCGGACGCGTTCGGCTGCGAGGGCACCGTCGCGACCGCCGAGGTCGGGGACCGACACGCGCACCGTGCCGGCGTGGAGGGTCCCGGCGAGCGCGCACGACTCGAGGACGCCGAGCAGCGCGGCGGGCTCGACCGGCGTACCGAAGCAGTCCGCGGAGCGGTCCAGCACAGCAGCGACCACGGCCTCGCGCGCCCCGAGCGCGAACATGTCCTCCTCGCGGCGGCGGATCAGGGCTCGCGCGCCGGGACCGTGCTCGCCCGGCGCCAGCACCAGGTGGCCGAGCCCGCGTACGACCGAGAGCGGGCGCCCGCCCAGCTTGCCCGTGACGAGCTCGGCCACGGACGCGAGCTCGTCCGCGACGGCAGGTGCCGTGACCGCCAGCGGGTTGCCGTACGGGTCGACCCTGCCCGCGTGGTCGTCGAGCGGCTCGATCCCGGCGACCCCGATGGCCAGGTCGGTCTGTCCGGTGCGCCAGGCGCGCCCGGCGGTGTCGGTGACGATCACGGCGATGTTCGCCCCGGTGTGCCGCTGGACCTGCTCCCGTCAGCGCTCGCGCCGAGGCGTCGGGATCCAGCGGGAGCACCACGAGATCCCCCGCGGCCACGTTCGAGGCATCGACTCCGGCCGCAGCCATCACCAACCCCAGGCGGTTCTCCACGATCTGGGTCGCTCCGCGCTGAGCGACCACCCTGACGGTCTCCTCGCGGATGGTGTCCTCGCGATCTCCCCGACGGACCCGACCCTCCGCCTTGCTGATGATCTTGCTGGTCACGAGCACGACGTCGCCCGAGACGAGGTCGAGGCCGCACAGCAGCGCGTCGAGGTCGGCTCCCTCAGCCACCTCGCCCAGGCCGTCGATGGCCCACGCCTCGAGCCGGCCTCCGGGGGTCGGGTGGGGTGGTCTCGACTGGTCGCTCGCTGCGCTCGCTGCTCGACCCAAGGGTCTCGACTGGTCGCTCGCTGCTCGACCCAAGGGTCTCGACGGGCTCGCTGCGCTCGCTGCTCGACCCAAGGGTCTCGACTGGTGGCTCGCTGCGCTCGCTGCTCGACCCAAGGGTCTCGACTGGTCGCTCGCTGCTCGACCAGCGGGCGGGTCGCTTGGTGCGCCTGGTTCGCTGGCTGGTCGGTCGGTGGGGGTCATCGGCTGAGGTCGATCGCGGCCAGCGCCATGTCCGCGGTCGCGTCCGGGCTGCTCATCCACAGCGGCACCGAGCGGCAGCGGATGCCGGCCCGCTCGACGCGCTCCACCATCGCCTGGTCGGTCTCGTCGACGAGCCAGGCGTCCAGGATCCCACCGGAGCCACGGGACCCGTAGTGCTCGGCCACTGCGGCCGCCGACACCTCGACCCCGATCACCCCGAGAAGCTGGCGGGCCATGCCGTGGACGTGGTCCTCGCCGATGATGCCCGAGACTCCGACGACCGGCGCCTTGGCCGTCGCCAGGGCATCCCGGATGCCCGGAACGCCGAGGATCGTGCCGACCGAGACCACCGGGTTCGACGGGGGGATCAGGATCAGGTCGGAGGCCTCGATCTCCTCCAGGACCCCCGGAGCCGGCGTGGCCTCGTCGAGGCCGATCGGCACCACGGCATGGGCGGTCACGGCGGCGCGGTGGCGGATCCAGTACTCCTGGAAGTGCACCGCGCGACGCTCGCCCGTCTCCGGGTCGTCGATGACCACGTGGGTCTCGACGCGGTCGTCGGTCATCGGCAGCAGCTGGACCCCAGGCTGCCAGCGCCGGCACAGGGCGGCGGTCACGGCACTGAGCGCGAACCCGGCCTCGAGCATCTGGGTGCGGACCAGGTGCGTGGCGATGTCGCGGTCGCCCAGGCCGAACCAGGTGGGCTCGACGCCGTACGCCGCCAGCTCGTCCTTGACCTGCCAGGTCTCCTCCTTGCGGCCCCAGCCCCGGTCGGTGTCGATGCCGTGGCCCAGGGTGTACATCACCGTGTCCAGGTCCGGGCAGACCTTGAGGCCGTGCACCCAGAGGTCGTCCGCGGTGTTGGCGATCACGGTCACGGTCGGGCCTTGCTGTTTGGCTGTTTTGACCCTTTCGACCAGCCTGAGCAGGCCTTGGAGGAACCGTGCTCCACCCACGCCACCGGAGAGAACGGTGATGCGAGCAGGCAGCCGGGAGGGGGCTTCTGGGGGCTTTACCGGTGAATCGGACATGGACGCAAGTGTGGACCAGTGTGGGCCAATACCAGACTTTCGCTTGACTTCAGAGGTACGACAGGCATGTAATCACACCAGTGTGATTAGCAACTCGGTCCGTTAGGACCGAAGGGTCGAATAGGGGCAAACACCGTGCGCGAACTGTATCTACTCGAGGGTGAAGCGGAAGATGCTGGGTGGCAGGAGCGCGGACTTTGTGCGCAAACCGACCCAGAGGCGTTCTTCCCCGAAAAGGGTGGCTCCACCAGGGAGGCCAAGAAGGTCTGCCTCACCTGCGACGTGCGCCAGGACTGCCTGGAGTACGCGCTGGAGAACGACGAGCGCTTCGGCATCTGGGGTGGGCTCTCCGAGCGTGAGCGCCGCAAGCTGAAGAAGCGCGCCGTCTGAGGTTGCTGGGCGACCCGGGCTGCGTTCGGGCTCGCTCGGGCTGCTGGGGCCGGCTGGGGTCTGGCTGGGGTCTGGCTCGAACCGGCTCAGGGCTCGTAGTCGGGATGCACGTCCTCGGCCGGGACTCCGAGATAGTCCGCCAGCTGCTCCACCACGACGGTGAGCACCAGCGCCTCGAGGTCCGCCTGGGTCTCGGCTCGGTGCTCGATCGGCCGGCGGAAGAGCACCAGGCGCGGTGGTGTCGAGGCGGTGGCCGGCACCAGCGAGGCGAGCGGAACACGCGGCGCCACCCAGGTCCTCGGGAGCACCGGGATGTCCTCGACGGCGAGCTCCACCGAGGCCAGCTCCTCGCTCCACCGGGACTCCACGTCGCTCACCACCTCGACCGCCACCCGGTCGAAGCGCTCGCGTGCGGTGTGGTGGGCCGGCACCCGACCCTGCGGGGCGTCGGTGCCGTACGCCGGCCCGCGCATCCCGCGCCCGCGCCGGTCGCGCGTCCGGGGTGCGGCCGCAGGCGCGACGGATCCGGACAGGGCTGCCCTCCCGGCGTGGTCCGCGAGTCCGGGGACCGGGTCCTGGGTGGGGTCGTTCACGACCGCGAGCCTACGGGGACAACCGGCCCTGGAGTTGTAGCGTCGCGGGCGTGGGTCTCCTCCGTCGCTGTTCGCGCACCGCTTGCGGGCGCCCCGCCATCACCACGCTCACCTACGTCTACGCCGACCAGACCGCCGTGGTCGGGCCGCTGGCGACCTACGCGGAGCCGCACGCCTACGACCTGTGCGACCGGCACAGCGAGCGGCTCTCCGCGCCGCGAGGCTGGGAGGTCCTCCGGCTCGCCAACGACGACCGCCAGGGACCGACCTCGGACGACCTGCTGGCCCTGGCGGATGCCGTCCGTGAGGCGGCCCAGCCGCGGCCGGCCGAGGTGCCGATCCACCCGGTGAGACCTGCGTCTGGCACCCGGCGTGGCCACCTGCACGCCCTTCGCTCCGACGACTGAGGGCCGGCGCCGCCGGCATCGCTAGGGTCAGGGCATGTCGACGACCCTGGACCCTGCCAACCTGGAGGCGATCTTCAAGGCCTACGACGTTCGCGGCACGGTCCCCGACCAGCTCGACGACGAGCTCGCCCTGCGGGTCGGGAACGCCTTCGTCGTGGTGACCGGCGCCGAGCGGATCGTGGTCGGCCACGACATGCGGCCGTCCTCACCGGCCATGTCGCGGGCCTTCGCAGAGGGCGCCGCGCTCGCCGGGGCCGACGTCACGCTGATCGGGCTCGCCTCGACCGACCAGCTCTACTTCGCCTCGGGCACGCTGGGGCAGCCCGGCGCGATGTTCACCGCCAGCCACAACCCGGCCCGGTACAACGGCATCAAGCTGTGCCGCGCGTTCGCCTCGCCCATCGGCCGGGAGACCGGCCTCCACGAGATCCGCGACGTGGTGGCGAGCGGGCAGCGCGTCGCCGCCGAGGTGCGGGGGTCGATCACCGAGCTGGACCTGCTGGAGGCCTACGCGCAGTACCTGCTGGAGCTCGCGCCGGTGACCGGACGCCGGCTCACCGTGGCGGTCGACGCCGGCAACGGGATGGCCGGCCTGACCGCACCGGCGGTGCTCGGCAAGGTCGATGCCGACCTCGTCGAGCTGTACTTCGAGCTGGACGGGTCCTTCCCCCACCACGAGGCGAACCCGATCGAGCCCGCCAACCTGGTGGACCTGCAGGCCGAGGTGCTGAGCTCGGGGGCTGACATCGGGCTCGCCTTCGACGGCGACGCCGACCGCTGCTTCCTGGTCGACGAGCTCGGGCAGCTGGTCGACCCCAGCGTGCTCACCGCACTCATCGCCGCACGGGAGCTGGTCAAGCACCCCGGAGCGACGGTGATCCACAACCTGATCACCTCCCGGGGCGTGCCCGAGATCGTCCGCGAGCTCGGCGGCCACCCGGTGCGGACCCGCGTCGGGCACTCCTACATCAAGGCGCAGATGGGGGAGACCGACGCCGTCTTCGGCGGTGAGCACTCCGGTCACTTCTACTTCCGTGACTTCTGGCGCGCGGACTCCGGGATGCTGGCCGCGCTCCATGCCCTCGCCGCGCTCGCCGAGTCGGACCGGCCGCTCTCGGAGGTGCTCGCGCCGTACTCGCGCCACGTCGCCAGCGGGGAGATCAACTCCGACGTCAGTGACCAGGTGGCGGTGCTCGCCGAGCTCGAGGAGACCTGGGCCTCCCATCCGGACGTCGAGACCGACCACCTCGACGGCCTCTCGGTCATCCACGCGGACTGGTGGTTCAATGTTCGCGCGTCGAACACCGAACCACTGCTGAGGCTGAACGCCGAGGGCAGGGACGCAGCCACCATGGTGCGGGTCCGCGACGACATCTTGACAGTGATCAGAAGGAGTCCTCGATGAACCTGGACCGGCACCTCCTCGACGTGGTCGTCTGCCCGGCCTGTCGCCAGACGCTGGCCGTCGACGACGCAGCCTCGGAGCTGGTCTGCGTCGGCTGCGGCCTGGCCTACCCGGTGCGCGACGACATCCCCGTGCTCCTGGTCGACGAGGCGCGCAAGCCGCAATGACCGCCGTACCCACCGACACCGCGCGCCGGCTCGCTGCACCCGGCGGCGGAGCGGCTGCGCGCAGAACACGACCGGAGGTGAGGTCGAGGTGACCTTCGACGACGGTCGGCTCGACGACGAGGTCGCGCTCCTTCGCGCCGACGTACGGCTGCGCTACCTCGCCGAGGGCGGCGCGCGGGTACGCCGCGAGGCGGTCGCGGCACAGGACGTGCTCGCCCAGACGGTCGAGCGGCTCTCCGAGCCCCGCCCGCGCGCGGTGGTGGCCGCCGGTCCGGACTCGCGGCTGCTGCGCGCCGTCCTCGAGCCGGTCTGCCCGGTGCCCTTCGTCGCCTGGCCCGGCCTCGGCCTGCCCGGATGGGCGGGCAGCCTCGACCTGGTGGTCGTCCTGGCGCCCGAGGGGGACGACCCGGCCACGGCCAGCGCCGTCGCCGAGGCGGTTCGGCGCGGGTGCCAGCTCGTCGTGGCGGCGCCCGAGGGCTCCTTGGTGGCCAGTCACGCGCAGGGCCGCTACGCCACGGTGCTGCCCACCCAGACCGGTGACCAGCTGGCCGTGGCCGTGGTCGTGCTCGACCTGCTCGACCGTGTCCACCTTGGCCCGGAGACCGACCCCGACGTGATCGCCGCGGCGCTCGACGAGGTCGCCGTCAGCTGCGGCCCGCACCGCGACATCGCCGTCAACCCGGCGAAGATCCTGGCCATCGGCATCGCCGACTCGAACCCGATCCTGTGGGGCGGCACCGTGCTCGCCGCACGGGCCGGTCGCAGGATCGCCGAGTCCATCCGCCGAGCCACCGGCCGCGCGGCCCTGGCCGCCGACGCCGAGCACCTCCTGCCGGTCCTGGCCGCCACCGCCCCCGCTGACGTCTTCGCGGACCCGTTCGCCGACGGCAGTCTCGAGCGCCGCCCGGCGCTGGTCCTGCTCGACGACGGCTCTGCCGACCCCGCCGTGCTGGAGACCCGTGACCTCCTCGAGGAGAGCGCGCTGGCCCACGGCGTACGCGTCGAGAGGATCGTCTCGGAGGCCGACGGGCACGTCGCCCGGTACGCCGCCATGCTCTCCACCGGGATGTACCTCGCGGCGTACCTGCAGATGGGCGTCGACGCCTGACTTTTCCGGCCACGCCGGTAGCCTCAGCCTCGTGCAACCAACCTCCCTCCTCCTCGTGGGCCCCCGATGAGCGCCGGTCTGTTCGGCCTGCTCGATGACGTCGCCGCCCTCGCCCGCCTCGCCGCTGCCTCGGTCGACGACATCGGAGCGGCAGCCGGCCGAGCCGGGCTGAAGTCAGCCGGGGTGGTCGTCGACGACACCGCGGTCACGCCGCAGTACGTCCACGGGGTCGCCGCCGAGCGCGAGATCCCGATCGTGAAGCGGATCGCGATCGGCTCCCTGCGCAACAAGCTGCTGTTCATCCTCCCGGCGGCCCTGGTGATGAGCCAGTTCGCTCCCTGGCTGATCACGCCGCTGCTGATGCTCGGCGCGACGTACCTGTGCTACGAGGGCGCGGAGAAGGTCTGGGGTTCGCTGCGCGGCCACGAGGACCACGGCAAGCCGGCCGCCATCCAGGGGCCGGAGGCGGAGAAGACCGTGGTCAGCGGGGCGATCCGCACGGACTTCATCCTCTCCACCGAGATCATGGTGATCGCCCTCAACGACGTGGCCGACGAGCCGTTCGTCGCGCGGGCACTGATCCTGGTGGTGGTGGCCATCGGCATCACCGCTCTGGTCTACGGCATCGTCGGCCTGATCGTGAAGATGGACGACGCCGGCCTGATGCTCAGCCAGCGGTCCTCGGCGCTCGCGCAGAAGATCGGCCTGGGCATGGTCCGCGGGATGCCGCGACTGCTGACGACCGTCTCGATCGTCGGGATCGCCGCGATGATCTGGGTCGGTGGCCACATCCTGCTCGTCGGCGCCGACGACCTCGGCTGGCACGCGCCCTACGACATCGTGCACCACCTGGAGGAGGCCGCCCACGACGCTGTGGCGGTCGTCGGCGGCGTGCTCGGATGGCTGGTCAACACCGCCGCCTCAGCCCTGGTGGGGCTGCTGGTGGGCGCGGTCGCCGTCACCGTGATGCAGCTGCTGCCGATCGGGCACGGGAAGCAGCCCGCCGCCGCGCACGCCGAGAAGGAATGAGCGGGTCGTCGGGCACGGCGGCTGTGGCAGCTGAGGGTTGAGTCGGTGCAACCACCGGGCAGTACACTCGGGTTGCGCCTTTCGCACGAGATCGTGGTCAGACGCCACCGCACCTAGTCGTGCGCTGACCAACGACCCCACGCAAGCAAGGACATCACCATGGACTTCAAGGTTGCCGACCTGACCCTGGCCGACTACGGCCGCACCGAGATCGAGCTCGCAGAGCACGAGATGCCGGGCCTGATGGCCATGCGCGAGCGCTACGGCAAGGACAAGCCGCTCTCCGGCGCCCGCATCGCCGGCTCGCTCCACATGACCATCCAGACCGCGGTGCTGATCGAGACGCTCGTCGCCCTCGGTGCCGAGGTGCGCTGGGCCTCCTGCAACATCTTCTCCACCCAGGACCACGCCGCGGCGGCGGTCGTGGTGGGCCCGAACGGCACCCCCGAGAACCCCCAGGGCGCTCCGGTGTTCGCCTGGAAGGGCGAGACCCTGGAGGAGTACTGGGAGTGCACCCAGCAGATCCTCGACTGGCCCGGCGAGGGTCCCAACATGATCCTCGACGACGGTGGCGACGCGACCATGCTCCTGCACCTGGGCGTGCAGGCTGAGAAGACCGGCCAGGCACCCGACCCGGCGAGCGCCGGCAGCACCGAGCAGCGGATCGTCTTCGAGGTGCTCAACGCCCAGCTCGCCAAGAGCTCCGACCACTGGGGCCCGATCGCCAACTCGATCAAGGGCGTGACCGAGGAGACCACCACCGGCGTGCACCGTCTCTACGAGATGCTGCGCGACGGGCTGCTGCTCTTCCCCGCGATCAACGTCAACGACTCGGTGACCAAGTCCAAGTTCGACAACAAGTACGGCTGCCGGCACTCGCTCATCGACGGCATCAACCGGGCGACCGACGTGCTCATCGGCGGCAAGGTCGCTGTCGTCTGCGGGTACGGCGACGTCGGCAAGGGCTGCGCGGAGTCGCTCCGTGGCCAGGGAGCCCGCGTCATCGTCACCGAGATCGACCCGATCTGCGCGCTGCAGGCGGCGATGGACGGCTACCAGGTCGACACGCTCGAGAACACGCTGGCCTCCGCCGACATCATCATCACCTCGACCGGCAACAAGAACGTCGTGACGATCGAGCACATGATGTCGATGAAGCACAACGCGATCGTCGGCAACATCGGCCACTTCGACAACGAGATCGACATGGCTGGCCTCGAGGCCGAGGGTGTCGCGGAGCGCAAGAACGTCAAGCCCCAGGTGGACCTGTGGACGTTCCCCAGCGGCAAGGCCGTGATCATCCTGTCCGAGGGTCGCCTGATGAACCTCGGCAACGCCACCGGCCACCCGTCCTTCGTGATGTCGAACTCGTTCACCAACCAGGTGCTCGCCCAGATCGAGATCTTCACCAAGACCGAGGACTACCCGGTCGGCGTCTACGTGCTGCCCAAGCACCTCGACGAGGAGGTCGCTCGCCTGCACCTCGGCGCCCTCGGGGTCAACCTGACGACGCTCACCGACGAGCAGGCCAGCTATCTCGGCATCCCCGCCGAGGGCCCCTTCAAGTCTGAGCACTATCGCTACTGACGGGAGCACGCGTGGCGCAGTCTGAAGGTGTCGATCGGCCTCGGATCCTGGTGGTCGACGACGACGCCGCACTGGCGGAGATGTTGGCGCTGGTCTTGCGCAACGAGGGCTTCCTGAGCGAGATCGTCACTCGCGGGGACCACGCCATGGCTGCGTTCCGCGCGTTCCGGCCCGATGTGGTGCTGCTCGACCTGATGCTGCCGGGACGCGACGGCGTGGACGTCTGCCGTGAGATCCGGGCGGAGTCCGGGGTGCCGATCGTGATGCTGACGGCGCGCAGTGACACCGTCGACGTGGTCGTCGGCCTCGAGTCCGGGGCCGACGACTACGTCGCCAAGCCGTTCAAGCCCAAGGAGCTGATCGCCCGCATCCGTGCCCGGGTGCGCCGCTTCGAGGTGCCCACGCCCGAGGACCTGAGCATCGGTGACCTGGTGATCGACGTCGCGGGCCACTCCGTGAGCCGCAACGGAAGCCCGATCGCCCTCACCCCCCTCGAGTTCGACCTGCTGGCCTGCCTGGCTCAGAACCCTCGCAAGGTGTTCAGCCGCGAGGTGCTCCTGGAGCAGGTGTGGGGCTACCGGCATGCCGCGGACACGCGGCTGGTCAACGTGCACGTGCAGCGGCTGCGCGCGAAGATCGAGGTGGATCCGGAGAACCCCACCATCGTCCTGACCGTGCGCGGGGTGGGCTACAAGGCGGGCACAGCCGATGAGCCGTCGCCTCTCAGCTGACCGGCTGAGGTCGCTGCCGGCCCAGCTGAGCGGCCTTCCGAGGAGCATGCTCAGCTTCTGGCGCAGGTCGCTGCGCACCCGCGTGGTCACCGCCATCGTCGTCCTCTGCGCTGTGGTCGTGGGGTCGGTCGGCTGGATGGTGACGCGACAGATCACCGACGGCCTGGTCAACAGCAGGGTCGCCGCCTCCGTGGCCGAGGCACGCACCGAGACGGCCACCGCCCGGGAGCGGCTCGGGTCCGCAGGAGGCAACGAGTTCGACCCGGACACCCAGCTGCGGCTGCTCGTGGAGACGCTGGTGGCCCGCGGCGAGGTGAAGGGCTTCGGTGTGGTGGTGCTCGGACCGGTCGGTGACGGCAGCGCCACCGGCGGTGTGCGCACCACACCGGCCGTCGACCAGGCCAGCGTGCCGGCCCGGCTCCGCAGCTCGGTCGAAGGCGGGCAGGACGGGCTGGCCTGGACCTTCACCCGGATCGACTACAACGCCCGAGCGGACGGCAGCGCACCGGCCACCTCGCAGCCGGGAGTGGCCGTCGGCTCCACGGTGGTGCTGCCCTCCGACGGTGGCAGCTACGCGCTGTACTACCTGTTCCCGATGGAGGAGGAGAGGCAGACGCTGCTGCTGCTGCGTCGGGTGCTGCTGACCGCCGGGCTGCTGTTGCTGGTCCTGGTGGCCGGCGTGGCCCTGCTCGTGACCCGACAGGTGATCACCCCGGTGCGCCTGGCCCGCCGGGTGGCCGAGCGGATCGCCTCGGGCCGGCTCGAGGAGCGGATGCACGTGGCCGGTGAGGACGACATCGCCCGGCTGGCGATGTCGTTCAACCAGATGGCGGAGGCGCTGCAGTCCCAGATCCGCAAGCTGGTGGAGCTCTCCCGGGTGCAGCGCACGTTCGTCTCCGACGTCTCGCACGAGCTGCGTACGCCGCTCACCACCGTGCGAATGGCCGGTGACGTGCTGCATGACGCGCGCGCCACCTTCGACCCGGTCACCGCGCGTGCTGCCGAGCTCCTGCAGACCGAGCTCGACCGCTTCGAGAACCTGCTGGCCGACCTGTTGGAGATCAGCCGCTTCGACGCCGGCGCGGCAGTGCTCGACCTCGAGGACACGAACCTGGGCGACGTCGCCCACCGCGTGGTCGCCGCGACCGCCCCGATGGCCGCAAAGCGGGGCGTCAGCGTGCGCATCGTCGACGACGGTGTCTTCATGGTGGAGGCCGATTCGCGCCGGGTGGAGAGGATCGTGCGCAACCTGGTCACCAACGCGATCGACCACGCCGACCCGAGCGGGGTGACGCTGCGCCTGTGCGCCGACGGGAGCGCCACCGCACTGACCGTGCGCGAGCACGGGATCGGTCTGCAGCCCGGACAGTCCTCCATGGTCTTCAACCGGTTCTGGCGTGGCGACCCCGCCCGTGCTCGGACCACCGGAGGCACCGGCCTGGGGTTGGCGATCGCCCTGGAGGACGCGCGACTGCACGGCGGCTGGCTGCAGGCCTGGGGCATCCCCGGGGACGGCGCCCAGTTCCGGCTGACGCTGCCCCGTCGCGCCGGTGACCCGCTCACCCACAGCCCCCTCCCGCTCGTGCCCGAGGACATTCGCGAGGTGGTCACGTGAACGCGCGGAGACGCCTCGGCCCGGTGCTGGCGGCGCTGCTGGTCGCGGTCGGTGCGGGGTCCGCGGGATGCTCGACCCTGCCCGAGTCGGGCAGCATCCACCGCCAGGCCGCTGACCGTCCGACGCGGCCCCAGGACGCGCCCTACTTCAACCCGCCAGGCCCCGCGGAGGACAGCACTCCCGCGGCCATCGTGTCCGGCTTCCTCGTCGCCATGCAGGCCAACCCGCTGTCGACGTCGGTCGCCCGCAAGTTCCTCACCGAGCGGGCTCGCAGCACCTGGATGCCCAACCAGGGCACGATCGTCTACGAGGCGTTCTCGGTGTTCCCCTCTCGGGCAGGTGCCCGCGTCCGGCTGGCCGACACCCGACGCCTCGACGCCCGAGGCGGCTGGCGGGGAGGTTCTCCGGGCAGCTCGAAGACGCTGGACCTCAAGCTCGTCTCCGAGCGGGGGCAGTGGCGGATCGACAACCCGGTCGACGCCCTGGTGATCCCCACGTCGTTCTTCGACCGGAGCTTCGCCCGCTACCTGCTGTACTTCTACGACGCGACCGGACGGGTCCTGCTTCCCGATCCCGTCTTCGTCCCGCGAGGAGAGCAGACCGCCACCAACCTGGTCCGTGGCCTGCTGGGAGGCCCCGGCCCGGCGCTCGAGGAGATCACCCGCTCCGCGCTGCCCTCGCGCACCGACCTGGACCTGTCCGTGGTGGTCACCGAGAACGGCGTCGCCGAGGTGCCGCTGTCCCGAGAGGTGCTGCGGGCCTCGCCGAGCGAGCTCTCGCGTGCCGTGGACCAGCTCGCCTGGACCCTGCGCCAGGTGCCCGGTGTCACCAGGGTGCGGATCACCGTGGGCGGCGCCTCGGTCCCGCTGCCCAGTGGCCGCGTGGATGCGCCGGTCACCTCAGGACCCCAGCTGGACGCCGGCGGCACGAGCGAGCCACGGCTCTGGGCCCTGCGCGGCGGCCGGGTGACCGACATCTCGCCCGCGCCCAAGGGTGCCAAGCCGGTGGAGCGGCCCGCGCAAGGTCCGCTCGGACGCAGCGGCTACTCGATGCGCAGCCTGGCGGCCATGGTCTCGCCGCAGCGCGTCGCCGCCGTGTCGGGCAGCGGCAGCGCGGTCTTCGTCTCGAAGCCCGCCGCAGGGTCCTCCGACCCAGAGGTGACGCGGGCGGTCACCGACGCCACGGACATGCTGCCTCCGTCCTTCGACATGTTCGGCGACCTGTGGCTGCTCGACCGGACCCGGCAAGGTGCCCGGGTCTCCGTGTTGAGCCGCGGCGGGCTGCGGCGGCTGGCGATCCCGGGGGTCAGCGGCGAGAAGATCTCCGCGCTGTCGGTGTCCCATGACGGCAGTCGCCTGGCCGTGGCGTACGCCGGGACCCGACCCAAGCCCGTCAGGATCATCGACATCCTGCGCACCGACGAGGGGATCGTCTTCGGAGCCGGCCGCTCGCGGACGTTCTCGGCGGGCCTCGCCGACGAGGCGTCCATCGTCGACCTGGGCTGGCGGGACCCCGCGACCGTGGCCGTGCTGAGCAGGCCGACCCCCGAGACCAGCCAGGTGCACTACCTCTCCTCCGACGGTTCCCCGATCTCGCGAGACCTGGTCAAGCCCAGCCTGTTCCGGGGAGTGGCCCAGGCCATGATGGTCGCGCCCGACGGTGTCACGCCGCTGCGGTTGATCACCGCCGACCAGCAGCTCTACACCCTCAACGACGTCGGCACCTGGCCTCGGACCGGCTCCAAGGTGACGGCGGCCACCTACACCAGGTGACCTGCTCGCCTCCACAGACACAGCCGCAGCCACGGTTCGCACACCAGGACGCCAGACGCTCGCCGGGCCGTCGCCGTCCGGGCAGGGTGCCGAGATGCTGGACTGGTGGCTGGACCTCGTGCACGGCGTCGGCTGCGTGGGCTGTCCCGCACCGGGACGCTCGCTGTGCCGCGACTGCGCGTGCCGGGTGCCTGCCCGGGGAGTCCCGGTCCGTCCGACGCCGTGCCCGGAGGGGCTGGTCGCCTGCTTCGCTGCGGGGGACTACTCAGACCTCCTGCGCGCCATGATCCTCGCGCACAAGGAGCAGGGGACGTTCTCGCTGGCCCGCCCCCTGGGCGATGCGCTCCTCGCCGCAGTGCTGTGCGCCCTGGACCTGGACCCAAACCTGGACCCAGACCCAGACCCAGACCCAGACCTGGACCTGGACCTGGACCTGACCCCGGACCCCGAACCGCACCCGGCCGCGGTCACCGTGCTGGTCCCCGTGCCGTCGCGACCCGAGGTGGTGCGCGCACGAGGCCACGACCCGGTGCTCAGGATGTGCCGGGCGGCCGCTCGCCGGCTGCGGCAGTGCGGTCACCGGGTGCAGGTGCACCGGGTGCTGGAGCAGCGCGCTGCCCGACAGGACCAGGCGGGGCTGACGGCGGGCCAGCGAGCGGTCAACCTGGCCGGCACCATGTCGGTGAGTGCCACCGGGCGCGCCGCGCTGGCGCGGACCCGCGCCCCGGTCTCGGTGCTGGTCTGTGACGACGTCCTGACCACCGGCGCCACCGCTCGCGAGGCCCAGCGCGCGCTCGAGGCCTCCGGACTCCCCGTGCGGGCCGTGGTGACGGTCGCGGCGACCCGCAGGCGCAATTTGCCGGAGACGTCGCTTGTGTCACCTGCAGCCCCGGCCTACCGCTTTCGGGATCCGCGGTCTAGCGTCTAGGTATGGAGCGCACCCGGATCCACCTGGCAGCGGGGTGACCCGGTCCGTTGGGGCGGTGTCTGCCATCAGGCCGATGCCGTGGCCGCCGGTCCCGGAGTAGCCGTCTCCACATTGCCCGCTGGCTCAGGTTGGTCCGTCATACGCTCGACTCGTCGAACATCAGGAGGTCCGCGGTGGATGTTGTGGTCAGCAGTCGGCACTGTGAGGTGTCGGAGCGTTTCCGGGAACATGTCGAGGAGAAGCTCGCTCGGCTCGAGAAGCACGATCATCGGATCATCCGGGTCGATGTTCTCCTGGAGAAGGAGGCCCGACCCCGCGAGCCGGAGAGGGCCATCCGCGTCGAGCTGACCGCGAAGTCTCGAGGGCCCATCGTGCGTGCGGAGGCGTCCGCCGAGGACAAGATGGCCGCGCTCGACCTCGCCCTGGACAAGATGGCCTCCCAGATGCGCCGCGCCGCCGACCGCCGCAAGGTGCATCGCGGCCACCACACCCCCGAGTCGGTGGCCCAGGCGATGGCGCGCAGCGCTCCGCCCGCCGCCACCGACCCCGAGGACACCGTCGTCGAGCGCAAGGTCGGGCCCGTGACGGTGACCGGAGACGGTCCTCTCGTCGTCCGCGAGAAGACGCACGCCGCCAGCCCCATGACGTTGGAGCAGGCGCTCTACGAGATGGAGCTGGTCGGTCACGACTTCTATCTCTTCGTGGACAAGGCGAGCGAGCGGCCGTCGGTGGTCTACCGGCGCCGAGGCTACGACTACGGCGTGATCGCGCTCGACGTGAGCTGATCGGGCTACTCCGGGATCGGGGGAGTGCTCACAAAGGACCACTCCCAAGTGGCCCATCCGTGCACTTTGGGGGTGTTCCTCTGCCATAGTTGCGCAATGGTGGATGCAGGCAACGCGATTGCTGACGAACCCGTTCGTGTGGTGGTCGTCGACGACCAAGAGCTGTTCAGGCGCGGTCTGACCATGCTTCTCGGCGTGGAGCCCGGCATCGAGGTGGTCGGTGAGGCCGGTGACGGCATCAGCGCCACCGACCTGATCGTCTCGGTGGCACCCGACGTCGTGCTGCTCGATGTGCGGATGCCGAAGCGCTCCGGGCTGCAGGCCTGCATCCAGATCAAGGAGCTCGCTCCCAGCGTCAAGATCATCATGCTCACCGTCAGCGACGAGGAGGGTGACCTCTATGAGTCGGTGAAGAACGGCGCGTCGGGCTACCTGCTCAAGGACTCCTCGATCGAGGAGGTGGCTCAGGCCGTCCGGGTGGTGGCCGAGGGGCAGTCGCTGATCAGTCCCTCGATGGCGGTCAAGCTGATCGACGAGTTCAAGCAGATGGCCCGCACCGACCGCGAGCAGGTGATGACTCCGCGGCTCACCGAGCGCGAGCTCGAAGTGCTGCGCCTCGTGGCGCGGGGCATGAACAACCGGGACGCGGCCCGGGAGCTCTTCATCAGCGAGAACACCGTCAAGAACCACGTGCGCAACATCTTGGAGAAGCTCCAGCTGCACTCACGGATGGAGGCCGTCATGTATGCCGTCCGCGAGAAGCTCCTCGACATTCCGTGACGGGGATCTCCCAGCCGCAGGCCCGCCGGATCGCTCTCGTCGCCCAGGGGTTCCGGGACCCCCGCCACACCGTGCCCACGATGCGCACCTTCGCCAGGACGCTCGCGCGCACCGGAGTGCTCCAGGTGGACTCCGTCAACGTGCTGCAGCGGGCGCACTACATGCCGCTGTTCTCGCGCATGGGTCCCTACGACCCCGGCATGCTCCAGCGTGCCTCCGAGGTGCGGCCTCGGCGGGTCGTGGAGTACTGGGCGCACGTGCAGGCGTTCATGCCCGTCGAGCTCTGGCCGGTGATGCGCCACCGGATGGAACGGTGGCGCGGTCGTCGTGACCAGTGGCGGGTGCTGAGCGAGAAGCCCGGCCTGGCGCCCTCGCTGCTGGCGGAGATCCGCGAGGTGGGTGCGGCGACCGCGCGGCACCTCGACGACGGGCTGCCGCGGGCGAAGGAGCACTGGGGCTGGAACTGGAGCGACACCCGCGAGGTGCTCAACCACCTGTTCATGGTCGGTGACCTCGCGATCGCGGGGCGCAACGCGCAGTTCGAGCCGCTCTACGACCTGCCCGAGCGGGTGATCCCGGTCGAGCACCTCGAGGCGGCGGCGCCATCGCCCGAGGAGGCCGACCGCGAGCTCGTACGCCGGGCTGCCCGCTCGCACGGGGTCGCGACCGAGCGCTGCCTCGCCGACTACTACCGGATGCCCGCCGACGCCACCCGCGCCGCCGTACGCAGCCTGGCCGAGGACGGGGAGCTGCTGCCGGTCTCGATCGAGGGCTGGAACCGGCCCGCGTGGCTGCACCGGGACGTGCGCGCACCGCGCAAGGTCGCGGCGCGTGCGCTGCTGAGCCCGTTCGACCCGCTGGTCTGGGAGCGTGAGCGGACCGAGAGGATCTTCGGCTTCCGCTACCGGATCGAGATCTACGTCCCCGAGGCCAAGCGGGAGTACGGCTACTACGTGCTGCCGTTCCTGCTCGGGGACCGGATCGTGGCGCGGGTCGACCTCAAGGCCGACCGCAGAGCCGGTGCGCTCCTGGTGCAGGCGGCCTACGCCGAAGCCGCGGCACCGACCGAGACCGCCCCCGAGCTCGCCGCGGAGCTCCAGGACCTGGCCACCTGGTTGGGTCTCGACCAGATCGTGGTGCGACCCCGCGGTGACCTCGCCGGTGTCCTGAGCGGTGTCCTGAGCGGCGTCCTGGCCTGAGAGTCATCGCCTCGGCCTATCGTCAGGGGCGCTCGAGGAGGAGGAGGTGATCGGGTTGGGGTCGAAGAACGCCGCCGAGGCGGGGGTCAGGCACCCGCTGTTCGCGCGGGTGTACAGCCGCATGGTCGTTCCCGCGATGGAGCGCAGCGGCGCCGAGGACCTACGCCGGCGCACCCTCGCCGGGCTCAGCGGCACCGTGGTCGAGGTCGGGGCGGGTGACGGAGTGAACTTCGGGCTCTATCCCGACGAGGTCCGGCGGATCGTGGCCGTGGAGCCCGAGGGCTACCTGCGCGAGCGGGCCGCGCTGCGCTCGGACGAGCGGGTCGAGCTCCGCGACGCCGTGGCCGACGCCCTTCCGGTGGCTGACGGGGAGGCCGACGCGGTGGTGTTCATGCTCGTACTCTGCTCGGTGCCGCAGGAGGCCGCCCTGGCCGAGGCGCGCCGGGTGCTGCGACCCGGTGGTGAGCTGCGCTTCCTCGAGCACGTGCGTGCGCCCGAGCCCGGCCTGATCCGTCACCTGCAGCGGGGTCTGGACGCCACGGTGTGGCCGCGCTTGTTCGGCGGGTGCCACACCAGCCGCGACACGGCCGCAGCCATCGAGGAAGCCGGCTTCCGGTTCACCGAGCTCGACCGGCTCACCTTTCCCCAGGGCGCGCGCGGGCCGCAGTCGGCGGCGATCCGCGGGCGCGCCGTGCTTGTCTGAGAACAGTCGATCTGCTGGTGTGAAACTGCGCCGCCACCTCGACCGTTACGATGTTTGAGGGCCCAGAAGGCATTTCGGCCCCCCGTCCCCCACACTGTGTCCACCCAGGGAGTCATCCGCGTGTCGCTCATCGACAAGGTCCTGCGCATCGGCGAGGGCAAGATCCTTCGTCAGCTCGAGGCCATCGCCAAGGCAGTCAATGCCATCGAGGACGACTTCGTCTCGATGTCCGACGAAGAGCTGCGCGGCCTGACGGTCGAGTTCAAGCAACGTCTCGCCGACGGCGAGGACCTCGACGCCTTGATGCCGGAGGCGTTCGCCACCGTCCGCGAGGCTGCCAAGCGGGTGCTGGGACAGCGTCACTTCGACGTCCAGATCATGGGTGGCGCGGCGCTGCACCTCGGCAACATCTCGGAGATGAAGACCGGTGAGGGCAAGACGCTGGTCTCCACGCTGCCGGCCTACCTCAACGCGCTGACCGGCAAGGGCGTCCACGTCGTCACGGTCAACGACTACCTCGCGAGGTATCACGCGGAGTGGATGGGACGCGTGCACCAGTTCCTGGGTCTCACCGTCGGGGTGATCCTGCCCGACATGCGTCCCGACGAGCGCCGTGAGGCCTACAACGCGGACATCACCTACGCCACCAACAACGAGCTCGGCTTCGACTACCTGCGCGACAACATGGCCAACGCGCTGGACGACTGCGTGCAGCGGGCGCCGCACTTCGCGATCGTCGACGAGGTCGACTCGATCCTGATCGACGAGGCCCGGACCCCCCTGATCATCTCGGGACCCACCCAGGACGAGGTCGCGTGGTACGCCGAGTTCGCCAAGGTCGCCGCCCGGCTGACCAAGGACACCGACTACGAGGTGGACGAGAAGAAGCGCACGATCTCGATCCTCGAGCCCGGCATCACCAAGGTGGAGGACTACCTCGGCATCGAGAACCTCTACGAGTCGGCCAACACGCCCCTGATCTCCTTCCTGAACAACTCGATCAAGGCCAAGGAGCTCTTCCGCAACGACAAGGAGTACGTCGTCCTCGACGACGAGGTCCTCATCGTCGACGAGCACACCGGGCGCATCCTGTCGGGCCGCCGCTACAACGACGGCCTGCACCAGGCGATCGAGGCCAAGGAGGGGGTGACCGTGCGCGAGGAGTACCAGACCCTGGCCACGATCACTCTGCAGAACTACTTCCGGCTCTACGAGAAGCTCTCGGGCATGACCGGCACGGCGATGACCGAGGCCTCGGAGTTCAGCAAGATCTACAAGCTGGGCGTGGTGCCGATCCCGACCAACCAGCCGATGGCTCGGCTCGACCAGAAGGACCTCGTCTACCGCACCGAGGACTCCAAGTTCGAGGCCGTGGTCGAGGACATCGCCGAGCGGCACACCAAGGGACAGCCCGTCCTGGTGGGCACGACCTCGGTGCAGAAGTCCGAGCTGCTCTCCAGACTGCTCACGGCCAAGGGCGTTCCGCACTCGGTGCTGAACGCCAAGATGCACGCCGACGAGGCCAAGGTCGTGGCGCTGGCGGGGCACAAGGGTGCGGTCACCGTGGCCACCAACATGGCCGGTCGAGGCACCGACATCATGCTCGGTGGCTCGACGGAGTTCCTGGCCGACCAGGAGCTGCGGGCCGGTGGCCTGGACCCGAGTGAGAACGCCGAGGAGTACAACGCGGCGTGGCCCACCACCCTCGAGCGCATCACTGAGCAGGTCAAGGCCGAGCACGACGCGGTCAAGGACGCCGGCGGGCTCTACGTCCTCGGCACCGAGCGGCACGAGTCCCGCCGCATCGACAACCAGCTCCGAGGTCGTTCCGGCCGTCAGGGCGACCCGGGGGAGTCGCGCTTCTACCTCTCCCTGGGCGACGACCTGATGCGGCTGTTCAAGTCCGACTGGGTCGAGCGGGTGCTGCTCGCCCTGAAGGTCCCCGACGACGTGCCGATCGAGAACAAGTCGGTGACCAAGTCGATCCAGTCCGCGCAGTCGCAGGTCGAGGCGATGAACTTCGACTCGCGCAAGAACGTCCTGAAGTACGACGACGTGATGAGCCGCCAGCGTGAGGTGATCTACGGCGAGCGACGTGCCGTGCTCGAGGGTGCCGACCTGCAGGACCAGGTGCGCACCATGATCGACGACACCATCGCCACCTACGTCACCGCGGCCACCGAGAGCTTCCCGGAGGAGTGGGACCTCGACGCACTGTGGACGGCCATCAAGACGATCTACCCGCTCTCGCTGCGCTACCAGGAGCTCGAACGGGAGGCGGGCGGGCGAGACGGCCTCGACCGCGACACCCTTCTCGCGGACCTCCAGGCCGACGCCCAGAAGGCCTATCAGGCACGCGAGGCCGAGGTCGGCTCCGAGGTGATGCGCGAGCTCGAGCGTCAGGTGATGCTCTCGGTGCTCGACCGCAAGTGGCGTGAGCACCTCTACGAGATGGACTACCTCCGCGAGGGCATCGGCCTGCGCGCCTACTCCCAGCGCGACCCGCTCGTGGAGTACCAGCGCGAGGGCTTCGACATGTTCAACGCCATGAAGGAAGGCATCCGCGAGGAGACCGTCGGCTTCCTGTTCAACCTGGAGGTTCAGGTGGAGGAGGACGAGGAGGTCGAGGAGGAGCTGGTCGAGGACCTCGAGCCGGTCGGCGGCGGCGCGGAGCCCAGGGTCCATGTGCACGAGGACCACGCGCACGCCCACCATCCGCACATCCGCGCGAAGGGCCTGCAGACCCCCAAGGCGCCGCAGAACCTGACCTACACCGCGCCGAGCGAGGACGGGGAGGCCGAGGTCCGCAGCGAGGGTGCAGCGGTCGCCACCGATCCCTACAGCGGCGCGAGTCGCAATGCGGAGTGCCCCTGCGGCTCGGGCAAGAAGTACAAGAAGTGCCACGGAGCACCTGGCGGCCCGACCGGTCTCACCACGCGAGTCAACGGCTGAGCCTTCTCCTGAGCGGTTGACTCGGGTCGGCGGGTGCCGGCCTGGTGCCGATATGCTTGCCGGGGGTCGCAACCAGTGGAGTGAGGCAGACCCATGCGCGGCGGCTACGGCTCGAGTCAGCACGGTTCGCTCGCCGAGCGGCATCGAACTGATCAGGCGAACCCCACCGCGCCTGCCGGCCCCGAGTCTCCTGCGAGGCACTGCCGGGTCGATGGACAGCCCGGTCTCCTCGTCGAGTGGCGCCGCGGTCCGCAGGGTTGGGAGGGCCGGGTCGTCAGCGTCGCGTGGCTGGACGCCGTGGGCTGGGCCACGATCGATCGCTGGCTCCCGGCCACCGATCTCGAGCCCGTGCCCTGAAGCCGCCCGCGGACCCAGACGCCGGTGGAGTCCTCAGCCGAACTGGAGGACGGTGCAGCACCAGCGGCCCTCGCGCAGCTCGATCCTCGCCGCGATGGCGCGTGATCGCTCACCCTGACGGACGTGGATGCTGAGCTCGGCCGCGTGCGCTGAGGGGCAGCAGACGTGCACGCTGCGCACCTGACCGCGCAGCCGGCGCACCCGCCGGTCACCCGGTGTGGTCTGGGCGAGCAGGGCGCATCGCCGCTGCAGCTCCTGGTAGACCGGCTCGCTCGTCCAGCGCAACAGCTGCCCCGGCCCACGGTCCCCACCGACCACCTCCACCACCGCACTGGCGAACCGGTGCGCGAACACCTCGAGCTCCGCTCGCGCTCCGGACAGGACGCGCAGGTCAGGAGCCGGTGTGGTCCGGACCGTGTCGCTGCCGTAGTCGAGGGCGAGCGTCCCCTGGATGCTGGCCAGCGCGACGGGCTCTGGGGTGTGGAAGACGCGATGGAGCTGCACGGTCATGGTTTCTCCTCCGGGTGGCGGGTGGCGGGTGGCGGGTGGCGGGTGGCGGGTGGGGAGTGCTGGCTGGCGGGAGGGGGACGATGCTCAACGTCCGGGGCTCGGGGGCACGACCAGGCGCTGGCCGGGGAGGAGCAGGTCGGGATCGGGGCCGATGACGCCACGGTTGCGGTGGTGCAGCCGTTGCACGGCCAGACACACCTCGGCGGCCGAGGCCCGGGTCGGCAGCCGCTCCGCGGACAGCCGCCACAAGGTGTCGCCAGGACGCACGAGCAACCGACTCGTCGGCGCCGAGGGGCCGAGCGTCCGTGCGGGGGCCGCCAGCAGGCCGGTCGGCTCAGCGGGCTCGCGCGAGGACGTGGCGGCCACCGACCCGGGGGCGTGGGCCAGGACCGCTCCCAGCCCGGCCAGCAGGGCCCGGCGCAGCACCGGTGGGCAGCCGACCCACGACAGCGCCCGCAGGCGTCCGGCGGTGATCGCCTCGATCAGGGCCGCGGCGCCGAGCAGCACCAGCCAGGCCGCGCACGCGGCGAGCAGCCAGCTGGCGAGCACGGTCAGCAGGTCCGCGAAGGATCCGGAGGAGGAGACGAACATGTCATTTGCCTTCGTTTGCTTGTGTTTGCCTCAGCCAACGCTCAGAGTGGCCAGGTGTCAATCAGTTGTCCACAGCCGGTTTCGGAGGTTTTCCCGTGGGGCACTGGTCAGGGCATGGGCTGGGAAGAGTCGATGTTCGCGGTGTTCGACGACCTCGAGCAGCAGGCTGCCGGCCTGCACCTGGCCGAGCGCGACGCCGAGGTGGCCGACCTGAGCGTCGCCGAGTACTCGCTGGTCACAGTGGCGGCCCGGCTGCACGCCTCGCTGGACCTCGACCTGCGCGTGCGGCTGGTCGGCGGCCACCAGATCGCCGGTCGTCTCGCCAGACTCGGGAGGGACTGGATCCTGCTCGTCGACAGTGCGACGGAGTGGATCGTGCGTCTCGGCGGCATCACCGCCATGTCCGGGCTCTCGCCTCGGGCGGAGAGCGAGGACACCTGGTCGGTGATGGACCACCTGACGCTCCGCGCACTGCTGCGCCGGCTATCCGCAGTCGGGGACACCTGTCTGGTGCACTTCAGTGACGCTCAGCGCCTGGAGGGACGGATCGGCCGCGTCGGCAAGGACTTCTTCGAGCTCGGCGTCGGAGCGGACCGCGGTCGCGGCGTACACGTGGTCCCGGTCGCGTCGATGACGGCGCTTCAGGGGCGCCTGGGATGATGTCCCCGGCGTCAGTCCTTGGCCGCAGACCCCTCGACGAAGGGATGGTCGCCGACGAACCTGTCGGCTTCGGCGTAGGCCCGCTGGATGTAGGCCTCGAGCTCGCTGGCCTCCACCCGCCACTGGCCCCGGCCGCCGATCTTGATGGCGCGGAGCTCCCCGCGGCGTACGAGCGCGTAGACCTGGGCGTTGGAGATGTTGAGGATCTCGGCCACGTCGGCCAGCTGCAGGAACCTCAGCGCGGAGTTCATGCTGCCCACTCTGCCACCGTTGGGATGCCGTTGCGAACGGTCGGCGCGACCTGCTTGTGGATGAGGGCGCCAGCCCCAGGACGCGCGTGATGAGACGTTCGGTCGCCGAGCAGCCTGGAGCGAACGTGCCGCACGCCACCCGGAGCCGCCGTCCGGGCTGGCGCAACCCACGACTCCTGCTGGGCATCGTCCTGGTGGCCGGCTCCGTGGTGCTCGGGGCCAGGCTGCTCGCGGCCGCGGATGACACCGTCGGTGTCTGGGCCGTGGTCAGGGACCTGCCGGCAGGCGCCACGGTGCAGGCAGGGGACCTGGAACGCCGACAGATCCGGTTCCCCGATGCGAGGACCGCCGACGGCTACGTGCCGGCCGGTGAGGCGCCCGCGCCGGCCGCCACCCTCAACCGTCCGGTCTCGGAGGGCGAGCTGCTGCCCCGGTCGGCGATCGCCGAGGACACCAGCGCCGCCACGATCGAGGTCCCGGTCAGCGTGGTGACCGACGACCTGCCGGCGACGGTCCAGCAGGGCTCGGTCGTCGACGTCTGGGTGACCCCCAAGGTGTCTGCGGTGGGGGAGGGCAAGGCCAGGGCCGTGCCGGTGCTCACCGACGTCGTGGTGGTCGCGGTGCCGCGCTCCACGGAGGGCTTCGCTCCGCAGACCACCCGACAGGTCATCGTCGGCGTACCCCTCGAGCGGGGCGATGAGCTCTCCAGGGCGCTGGGCGTGATGTCCGAGGGACGGGTCGTCGTCGCGAGGAAGGGTTGAGCAGATGTCGGAGCGCGTCGCGGTGCTGCTGGCCGCCGCCGGGGAGGCGTGGGAGGCGCCCGCGCTGAGGCTGTTGAGCGGCGGCACCACCTGGGTGCTCAAGCGGTGCGTGGACCTCAGCGACCTGCTGGCCAGCGCGGCCACCGGGCAGGCCGACGTCGCCGTCGTGTCCGCGGACCTGCCCGGCCTGGACGCGGACGCGATCAGGCAGCTGCTGCGTGCTGAGGTGCGCTGCGTCGCGGTGGACGGAGACCCTGAGGAGCTCGGCCGGATCGGGGTGGCCGCCGTCGTCGCGGTGGACGACCCGGCCGGGCTGCTGGCCGCGGTCACCAGGATCGGCGACCGCGCGCTGGTTCTCGACCCGGAGCCCGCGCAGCCGGCTGCGCCCGACGCCGTCGGCCACTCCGGGCGCATCCTGGCCGTGCACGGGGCCGCAGGCGGTCCGGGTCGTACGACGCTCGCGATCGGGCTCGCCGCGGAGCATGCCCATCGTGGCCGGCCGACCGTGCTGATCGACGCCGACCCCCATGGCGGCGCGGTCGCCCAGCACCTGGGGGTGCTCGACGAGGTGTCCGGCCTGCTGGCGGCCGCGCGGCTGGTCAACACCGGTCGCCTGGACGCCGCGGCGTTCGCCCGCTGCCGGCGATCGGTCTCCCAGGGGCTCGAGGTGCTCACCGGACTTCCGCGGCCCGACCGCTGGGTGGAGGCCCGTCCGGGAGTGCTGGACGCCGTGCTCGACCGAGCGCGGGAGGTGGGCGACGTGGTCGTGGACACCGGCTTCAGTCTCGAGGACGACTCCGACCCGGGCCGCCACATCGCGCGGAACCAGCTCACCCTGGACGCCGTCGCCGCCGCCGACCACCTCGTCGTGGTCGGCTCGGCGGAGCCCACCGGACTGGCCCGGTTGGCGCGCACGCTGGTGGACCTGCGCGACACCACCGAGGTGCCGGTCACCGTCGTGGTCAACCGGATGCGCGACTCGCTCGGCTGGAGCAGGCGCGACATCGTCGGCATGGTCGAGGGCTACGTCCGGGCGGCCGGAGTGCACTTCCTGCCGGAGGACCGGCCGACCACCGACCGGGCCCTGGTCGCGGGGCGCGCGGTCGTCGAGCTGGGCGACTCGCCACTTCGCCGTGCCCTGGCGGAGGTGCACGACGCCGTCTTCGCGGCCTGCTGGGTGCGGGACCCTCAGAATCCGCCCATCAGGAGGTAGAGGCCGGTGGTGGTGTAGCCGACCATCACGATCAGCAGGCCGAGCTGGCCCGTGAGGTGACGTCTGGCCGGCAGCAGCCCGACCGCCCGGTCGTGAGCGGCGATCACGCCGACGACGTGGCCGGTCACTACCGCCACGACCTTGAGGCTCGCCAGCGTCGCGGGGTGCAGCGAGAGCCAGTAGTTCACCGACAGGTTCGCGGTGCCCAGGAGGTTGGCTCCCGCGACCATCGGGTCGCTGAGCTGGATGAGTGTGGTCTGACCCTGCTCGACCAGGTAGCTGAAGTAGTGCGCGGTCATGTAGCCCACGACGATGGGGATCACCGAGTGCGCGAGCAGGGTGGGCAGGGCGCGGCGGGGTACGGCGTCGGGGCCGGTGCGGTTGACGGCGGTCGCCCGCGCGGCGATGGTGAAGGTGGCGCCCACGAGCAGGCATGCGGCGAGCAGGGCCACGGAGTTCACGACCTCCTCCGCGAGGCCCAGGTAGATCATCAGCCGCTGCCAGCTGATCGTGTCCATCAGGCTGTCGAAGGCCGTGGACGCGAACAGCACGGCGAGCACGGCCACCAGACCCGGACGGGGAGTCAGCGTCGCGAGGTTGGCCAACGGGCTGCGCACGACCAGACGGTCACCGTCCTTGCCCCAGACCGACAGCTTGGCAAGCAGGTTGGAGTAGACCTCGAAGGGGTCCGCGCGCTCGAACCAGACGTCGCCGAACACCGCGGCGCCGATGAGCATCACCGCCAGGTACACCGCCAGCCAGATCTGCACCGAGCCCAGGTAGACGCTCTGCGGGTTCACCAGCTCCTGCCAGACGAACGCGAAGAGCCCGGCGGCCGCCGGCCAGAAGCCGAGGCGCGCCGGGTACTCGAGCAGACCGACCGCCGGGTCACCACCGGTGAGCCTGGACAGCACCAGGTTGAGCGTGCGCACCGGGCTGAACGCCCGAGCCACCGGGCCCAGCAGGAGCGATGCGGGCACCAACCCCACCCAGACCAGGACGTAGAACGTGCCGAACGCCGGGTTGTTGACCAGGTCCGGACCCCAGATCAGGGACCACGTCACGTACCCGAAGAACAGTGCGCCGAGCGCCCGCAGGGTCCAGCCGAACGCCGGGCTCTGGACCACCCCGGCCAAAGCGGCCGGCACCGGCCGGCCCGGACCGGGTGCCTGGTAGCGGGGGGTGCGCCACGCCAGGCCGAGCACGACGAAGGAGACCACGAGAGCGGCCACGGCCCCGGCCACGGCGAGCCCGAGGGGGAGGGGCAGGTCCCGAGCGCCACCCAGCCCGTGCAGGGGGATCAAGGACACTCAGCGCACCTCGAGCTGTGCGACGAGCCGGTCCAAGGTGTGCGACTCGAGCTCCACGACCCCCGGTCGGTCGATGGTGAACGTCTTGGTGGTGGTGCCGGCGGGGTAGTCGAACTGCTGCTCGGGGGAGCTGTGCAGGTGCAGCTCCCCGGGCTGGTCAGCGACGATGCGGAGCCGGATCGGCTTGCCGACCGCCACCTTGATGCTGGCCCCCTGCGGTCGCAGCGTGTCGCCCTGCACGGTGATCTCGATGGTGGTGCCACCGTCATCGGTCCCGGAGCGGCTCTTCGCCTTGCCCGACGACGTGCTCTGGCCCGGGCTCTCGCCCGGGCTCGCCTCCGGGCTCTCGGGGGCGGACTCCGAGGTGGTCGCCGACGTGGACCCCGACGTGCTCGAGGCGCTGGTGTCGCCACACCCCGAAAGCAGCAGGATGGCGCTCATCAGGGCGACGATCACTCGGGTCGGTGGGGGCACGAGATCCTCCAGAAGGTGGTCGGGGCGTGTGTCGCCCGCACGGCTCTGTCAGAATCTCATGTGGCCGGGCGGTCCCTGGAAACGGGTCGCGGCACCTGCGACCGGCCCGGGGCCGGGTTGTGACGACTATCTCCCGATTGGGGTTTCGCACCGTGAGCGAACGACTACGCGCCAGTGATCTCACGCTCCTGGCCGAGGAGACGCCGCATACGCCGATGCACAACGCGACCCTGGAGATCTTCGATCCGGGCGCCTCGGGCTTCGACTACGACGCTCTGCTCGCGCACATCGACGACCGGATCGCCTTCGTCCCGCGCTATCGCCAGCACATCCGCCGGGTGCCCGGCAGGCTCGCCAACCCGGTGTGGGTGGACGACGAGAAGTTCGACCTCGCCTACCACGTACGCCGCTCCGCGCTGCCCCGTCCGGGCACCCTGGACCAGCTGCGTGAGCTCACGGCGCGGATCATGTCGCGCCGCCTGGACCCGGACCGTCCGCTCTGGGAGATGTACTTCGTCGAGGGTCTCGAGGGCGGCCGGGTGGCGCTGCTCTCCAAGTCCCACCAGATCCTGGTCGACGGCGTCTCCACGGTCGACCTCGGACAGGTCCTGCTCGACGTCGACCCGGGACCGCGTCAGCTGGTGCTGGAGGGCTGGCGCCCCCGTGACGAGCCCACCCCCACCGGCCTGGTCGCGAGCGCGCTGCTCGAGTCGGCGCGCGACCCGCGGGTGGCGATCGCGACCATGCGGAGCAACGCCGAGGCCCTGGGCCGCACCCTGTCCGGGGCCGCCGGCATGGCGGGTTCGGTCGCGGGCCAGCTCTCCCGCCGACGAACGGTGCCGGACTCGCCGTTCAACATCGAGCCCTCGGCCCAGCGCCGGCTCGTGTGCGTGCGTACCTCGCTCAAGGACTACCGCAAGGTGAGGAGGGTGCACGGGGGCACGATCAACGACGTCATCCTGGCCACCCTCTCCGGCGCGGTCCGCAGCTGGTTCATGACGAGGTCGGAGCCGGTGGGGGCCGGTCGCCGGCTGCGTGCGCTGGTCCCGATGAGCGTGATCGACGAGGAGCTCGAGCCCACCTCGCTGGGCTCCCAGGTGGTCGGGCACCTGGTCGACCTGCCGATCGGCGAGGGCTCGCCCGTCGTACGGCTGCACCAGGTCTCCTATGCGCTGCGAGCCCACAGCGAGACCGGCAAGGCCGTCGCCGCCGACCGGATCGCCGGCGTCGCGGGCTTCGCGCCCACGACCTTCCACTCGCTGGGCTCCCGGGTGGCGGTCAAGGAGGCTCGCGGCAACGTCAACCTGGTGATCACCAACGTCCCCGGCCCGCAGTTCCCGATGTACCTCGCCGGCGCCGAGATGGTGGAGACCTACCCGGTTCCGCCGCTGTTCGCCGGGTTCTCGCTCTCGGTGGGAGTCACCTCCTACGACGGTGCGGTCTACTACGGCATCAGCGCGGACCGGGACGCCCTGCCGGACATCGACGTCCTCGGCCAGTGTGTGCGGGAGGCACTCGACGAGCTCGTCGACACCGCGAGCGAGAGTCGGCCGCGCGCTCCACGAGGACGCAAGCGCACCACGGACAAGCCCACATGAGGGTGCGCGTCTACGTGCCCTGCACGCTCGCCGAGCTGGCCGGCTATGCAGCGGACGGCGGCATCGGACCCTCGCCGGTCCGTGCCCACGCCGTCACCGAGTGGTTGCGCTCCTCCTGGCCCGAGGCGCAGGAGGACGAGTGGGAGTACGCCGCCCTGATGGCGGCCGCGGACGACGCCGGCGCGGCGCTGCGCGAGGCCGACGAGGTACGCCGGGTGGTGCTGGTGGCCGAGGTCGAGCGGGTCACCGAGGACCGTGAGTCGACGGCGGTGAGCGTGGACGCCCCGATCGCGATGCGGCTGGTCCAGGCGGTCCAGGCAGACACCGCCGACCTCGATCTCGGCTCCTCGGAGGACGCCGGTGAGCTCGGGTGGTTCGCCGTGCAGGAGATCCCCGACCTGCTCGCGAACGAGCACTCCGACCAACCCTGACGTTTCGCGGCATATGCGAGGTATCGCGCCCTAGACTTCCGGTGACTTCTTGGGAGCATGCCGATGAAACCACGCGCGACCGTCCTGCTCGGGGCACTGGCGATCGCACTGGCGGCGTCGGCGTCGACCCCGGCCACCGGCGTTCCGTCGCTGCGTCAGGATCCGGTGGGCTTCTCGACCCGGTCGGCCCCTGAGGCGCGCTCCGACGAGGGGCTCGAGCGACTGCGATCGGACGCGAACGGCCGGCTGCGGGTGCAGCGCGGTGCTGACGGAGCCGTCGACTCGGTGAGCTCGAGGAACGGTCGAGCCATGCTCGACGCGCAGGGCACCACCACCGCGCGGAGCACCGTGCTCGACCAGCTGGCCACGCACGGTGCGGCCTTCGGCCTCGACGGCAGCACCTCACGAGCGGTGGTGACCCGGACCTTCGACTCCGCCACCGGCGGCTCGGTGGTGCGCTCGCAGCAGGTGATGGACGACCTCCCCGTCTTCGGCGGTCAGATCGTGATGAGCCTCGACGAGAACCAGGGCGTCGTGTCGATCGATGCCGCCACCAGCGCCGCGCCCGTCCAGGTGCCCGCCCCGGTGGTGAGCGAGGCCAGGGCCAGGAGGACCGCCCTCGCTGTCGTCGCTCGGACCCACGGTGAGGGTGTCGACGCGCTGCGTGTCTCCGATCGGGGTCGCCAGCTCTACGACCCGGCGCTGGTGCACACCTTCGACCCGATGGGGGTGCGTCCGGTGTGGGAGTTCGAGGTCACCGACGGCTTCCAGGTCCGGGAGACCGTGCTGGTCGGCACCGGGAAGGGTGAGATCGCGCTGCACTTCAACGACGCGCCGCAGCTCAACCGACGCATCTGCGACAACGCCAACAGCCGCACCGTCTCCAGCAGCTCGCTCGTCCCCGTCTGCGCCACCCCGGCGCGTACGGAGAACGGCGCAGCCTCGGGGAACCCCGACGTCAACCTCGCCTTCGCCAACCTCGGTGCCACCTCCGATGCCTACGCCCAGCTGGGCGGCATCGACCTGACCAACCTGATCGGACGCCAGGTGTCAGGGATCAAGAGCCTGCTGTCCACGGTCCGCTGGTGCTTCGCCGACTTCGCCTGCCCCTTCGCCAACGCGTTCTGGGACGGCACCCAGATGGTCTTCGGCTCCGGGTACGCCGGCGCGGATGACGTCGTCGCGCACGAGCTCACGCACGGCTACGTCGAGCGCACCGCGAATCTCTTCGCGCTGCACCAGAGCGGAGCTCTCAACGAGTCGTTGGCCGACACGATCGGGGAGATCGTCGACCACCGCAACGCGGCTTCGCCCCAGGACGACTCGGCCTGGACGGTGGGCGAGGACCTCGGCGTCCCAGGAGCGACGCGCAGCATGAAGGACCCCACCCTCACCGGTCAGCCGGACCGGATGGGAAGTCCGTTGTACGTGTCCGCGGACGCGGAGGAGGACAGCGGAGCAGTGCACGCCAACAACGGCGTCGGCAACAAGACGGCCTACCTGATCTCCCAGGGCGGAAGCTTCAACGGCGAGGTCGTCCAGGGCATCGACGGGAGCGACGCGGGCCTGGCGAAGACCGGCCGCCTCTATCTGGAGACCATTCCGCGGCTCACCTCGGGCTCGGAGTACGCCGACCTCGGCCGCGTCCTGACCAACACCTGTGCCGAGCTCGCGGCGACCAGCACCGGGGGCTTCACCTCCGGTGACTGTGAGTCCGTCCGTGCCGCCGTCGTGGCCACCGAGCTCAGCGCCTCTCCGCAGGATGCGACGGCCGCCGCGGCCGAGGCGCCGGTCTCGTGCCCCGCCGGGAGCAGCGTGCAGACCGTGATCGCTCGGGACGACGACGGCCTCGACGGCTTCGACTTCTCCTCGAGCTCGGTGCTGTGGGGTCGCGCGCCGTTCGGCTTCGTCCCCTCCTACGCCGTCAGCGGATCGGAGTCCCTCTTCGCCTTCGACCCCGACCCCGAGCTGGGGGACCCGTCCTCGGGATCGTTGACCAGCGCGCCGTTCACGGTCCCGAGCGCCAGCGGTGGGGCCTATCTGAACTTCCACCACGCCTACGTCATGGACCACTACGCCGGCAGCTACTTCGACGGTGGGCGGCTGGCGGTCTCGCGCCTGGTCGACGGAGTGTGGACCCCGGTCACCGGTCTGCCGTGGACGAACGGCCCGACCAGGCACATCGAGGGGAGCACGCCTGCCGGGTTCACCGGCTTCGGCGGAGACAGCCGCGGCTACGGCTCCAGCCAGGTGGACCTCTCCTCGTTGGCCGGCGATCGAGTCCAGGTGTCCTTCGAGGTCGAGGGTGACAGCCGCGTCTCCTACTACGGCTGGTGGATCGACGACGTCCGGCTCTACGGCTGTGACACCGCAGCGCTGGCTCCCTCCGGCCCGCTCGCTCCCTCGACGCCTCGGGCCCCGGCCGCGACCACATCGGCATACAGCGCCGTGATCTCCTGGGGGGCGCCTGTCGACAGGGGAAGTGCGGCGGTCGTGTCCTACCGGGTCACGCGCTCGGACGGCCAGGAGAAGGTGGTGCCGGCCGCGAGCCTGTCCGCGAAGCTCGACGGCCTCGACCGCAGCAACATCATGGAGGTCTCGATCGCGGCGATCAACGGGGACGCGCTCAGCGGGCCTCCGGCGACCGTGCGCATCTATCCGACGAAGACGGTGGTGACCTCCTCCACGTCCCGAGCCGCCCGGAACAAGCTCTTCAGGCTGACTGCCAAGGTCACGCAACGAGACTCCTCAGCGGCGGTCGGCACCATGGCGCTCGGCCTCCAGCGCAGGTTCCCCGGAGGGTCGTGGCGCAACCTCAGCTCCGGCACGACGGGCGCGAGCGGCACGAAGACGTGGTCCCTGAGGCAGACGAGGTCCACCTACTACCGCGTGGTCGCCCGCGGAGGCGAAGGCGGCTTCGGGTCGCTCTCCGCGACCCGCCTGGTCAGGAGGCGCTGACCAGCGCGAGCGGCGGCTCGATGTTGGCCGCTGGTGTCCGCGTCTGAGAGCATCGCGGACATGGACGCGATCACCACCCCCCCGGCCCCGGTCAACGAGCCCACCTTGAACTACGCCCCCGGCAGCGCCGAGCGGGCCGCGATCGAGGCAGAGCTCGCCCACCTGGCCGCGAGCCCGCTCGACCTGACGGCCACCATCGGCGGACGGAAGAAGCTGGGTGGGGGCGCGGAGATCCAGGTGGTGCAGCCCCACGACCACGCCAGCGTCCTCGGTGTCATCAAGAACGCCACCAAGCGCGACGCGCAGGCGGCGGTGCAGGCCGCCACGGAGGCGGCCCCCGCTTGGCGGGCGCTGTCCTTCGACCACCGGGCCGCGATCATCCTCAAGGCGGCCGACCTGCTCGCCGGTCCTTGGCGTGCGCGCCTCAATGCGGCGACCATGCTGGGCCAGTCCAAGACGGTCTGGCAGGCCGAGATCGACTCGGCCTGTGAGCTGATCGACTTCTGGCGCTTCAACGTGCACTTCGCGCGGCAGATCCTGGCCGAGCAGCCGATCGCGAACAGCCCCGGCATCTGGAACCGCGCCGACCACCGGCCGCTGGAGGGCTTCGTCTACGCGATCACGCCGTTCAACTTCACCGCGATCGCGGGGAACCTGCCGACCGCGCCTGCCCTGATGGGCAACACCGTGATCTGGAAGCCGTCGCCGACCCAGCAGCTCGCCGCCCACCTGATCATGGAGCTGCTCGAGGAGGCTGGGCTGCCAGCCGGTGTCATCAACATGCTGCCGGGTGACGGGCTCGAGGTCTCGGACGTGGTGCTGAACCACCCCGACCTGGCCGGGATCCACTTCACGGGATCGACGCCGACCTTCCACAAGCTCTGGGGCGCCGTGGGGGAGAACATCTCGTCGTACCGCTCCTACCCGCGCATCGTCGGCGAGACCGGCGGCAAGGACTTCATCGTCGCGCACCCCTCGGCCGACGTGGACGTGCTGCGGGTGGCGATGATGCGTGGTGCCTTCGAGTTCCAGGGCCAGAAGTGCTCGGCCGCCTCGCGCGCCTACGTCCCGCGCTCGGTGTGGAAGAAGCTCAAGGACCAGCTGCTCGCAGAGACCGAGAACCTCACCATGGGCAACGTCACCGACCTGTCCAACTTCATGGGCGCGGTGATCGACGACCGCGCCTTCGCCAAGCACAAGAAGGCGATCGCGCGGGCGAAGCGCTCGCCGAAGCTCGAGGTGCTCGCCGGCGGTCAGGTGGACGACTCGATCGGCTACTTCGTGCGGCCCACGATCGTGGAGTCCAGCGACCCCACCGACCAGATGTTCAAGGAGGAGTACTTCGGACCGATCCTCGCGGTGCACGTCTACGACGACGACCGGTTCGAGAGCGTCGTGGACCAGATGGAGTCGTTCGCGCCGTACGCCCTGACCGGGGCCATCATCGCCCAGGACCGCCAGGCCGTCGCCTGGGCCATGGAGCGCCTGCGGTTCGCGGCCGGCAACTTCTACATCAACGACAAGCCCACCGGAGCCGTCGTCGGGCAGCAGCCGTTCGGAGGCGCCCGCGGCTCCGGCACGAACGACAAGGCCGGTGCAGCCGTCAACCTGCTGCGCTGGGTCTCGCCGAGGTCGATCAAGGAGACCTTCGACCCGCCCAAGGACCACCGCTACCCGCACATGGGGTGAGCTAGCGGGCTCCGGCCAGCCAGGTCACGCCGACCTTGTGCTCGGCGCGCAGCGCCTTGGTCAGCATGTCGGCCACCAGGCCCTCGATCTTGCCGCCGACCAGCGGGATGTTCACCCGCACCGAGAGGTTGACCGTCTCGGTGGTGCCGTCCGGGTCCTCGGTCAGCAGGGCGGTGCCGGACATCTCTCCGGGCTTCCCCGGGATGGCGATCTGGATGTTGCCCTTCTCCGGTGAGGTCCAGTCCTCGGTCTGCAGGATGTTGATCTCCTCGCCGACGAACTTCTTGGCGAAGCCCGGGAGCCCCCGGGCCGCCTGGACCTGGTCGATCGAGACGCTCATCCCGCTGCCGTCCCGGTCGATCTCCACGGTGCGCCGCAGCACGTGCTGGGAGTCGCACACCGCCTCGCGGAAGCTGGCGTCAGCGAGCATCTCGTGCACCTGCTCGAGCGTGGCACCGTCATAGCGGAGCTCCTCGGAGACCTTCTTCATCGTCCCTCCATCCAGGCCACGCACCAGGTGACCCACGTCGATGCCACGGTCGCCCCGGAGGACTGCCACGCGGCGCATGCCACCACCGGTCGGAGGGAGCACCTGCTGCATCATGCTGCATGCCCCGGCGCCGCGCACAAGCGGTGCTCACCTAGGTTGAGCACATGCAGGAACAGAACTTCGTGTCCTTCGGCGAGGAGGGTGCGCTGCTGACCTACGGCAGCTACCTCCGGCTGCCCCAGCTGCTCGACGCCCAGCACCTCGAGTCAGATCCTCCGGCCCACGACGAGCTGCTGTTCATCACCATCCACCAGGTCTACGAGCTGTGGTTCCAGCAGCTGCTGCACGAGGTGGGGGCGGTGCGCGACGCGATGCTCGCGACCCCCGAGCGGCCCGGTGGGGGAGACCGGCTGTGGTGGGCGCGCCACCTGATGAACCGGGTGCACGTGATCGAGCGCGTGCTGGTGCAGCAGATCGACGTGCTGGAGACGATGACGCCGCAGGACTTCTTGGAGTTCCGGCAGCGACTGGCGCCCGCCAGTGGGTTCCAGTCGGTGCAGTTCCGAGAGCTGGAGTTCCTCTCCGGGGCCAAGGACGCGGGCTACGTGCAGCGGTTCCGCGGACTGACGGACGAGGAGAAGCAGCGCCTGGTCCGGCGGCTCGAGGAGCCGTCGCTGTGGGACGCGTTCACCGGCTTGCTCGACCAACGAGGCCTGGACACGTCCTCGGACGAGGCTCTGACCGCGTCTCTGCGACAGATCGCTCACGATCGCGCCTCCCACGGCGACCTCTGGGCGATGGCGGAGGCGCTGATCCTGCACGACGAGCTCGCGGCCGCCTGGCGAGGCCGGCACGTCGTGATGGTGGAGCGGATGATCGGTGCGAAGACCGGGACAGGTGGTTCGACCGGCTCGACCTACCTCCGGAGTCGGCTGGAGCTGAAGTACTACCCGCTGCTGTGGGACCTGCGCTCGGCGCTGTGAGTGGGGCGCCCTGGTCGCGTGGCTGCTCGGGGCTGAATCCACCCGCCTGGTGAAGCCGGCGGGGAAGCGGATTCTCGACTTCGCGACGACTCCGTCGACGCGGGAAGTTGTCGCCAGAGGCGCGCGGGCATAGCGTCGAAAGTGTGACGGCCCTGGAACAAAGCAAATCCGAGCTCCTGACCAAGGTGTGCGAGTACGCCGACTCGAGATCCAGCAAGGCCGTCGAAGGGGTGGACGTCACCGCGGTGCTCAAGGCGTTCTACCGCCACGTCGCCCCGGAGGACCTCCTCGAGCGTGATGCCGCCGACCTCTACGGTGCGCTGATGGCGCAGCTGCGGCTCGCAGCGGAACGGCCGCAGGGCACCGCGGGGGTGCGCGTGTTCACTCCGACCGTGTCGACGAACGGCTGGTCGGCCGGAGGCCACACGGTCGTCGAGGTGATCACCGACGACATGCCGTTCCTGGTCGACTCGGTCTCCATGGGGCTGGTCGAGACCCAACACGACATCCACCTGGTGATCCACCCTCAGTTCGTCATCCGCCGGGACCTGTCCGGCCAGCTGCTCGAGGTGCTCGACGAGAACGCCGCGACGGGCTCGCACGACGTGGCTCGGGAGTCCTGGATGCACATCGAGATCGACCGGGTTCCTGACGACGAGCTCGAGGTGATCACCGAGCAGCTGAACAAGGTGCTCACCGACGTCCGCGACGCGGTCGAGGACTGGCAGCGGATGCACACCCAGATCGAGCGCATCGTGGAGGACCTCGAGGAGAACCCGCCGCCGCTGCCGGCCGAGGAGGTCGCGCAGGGGACCGCGCTGCTGCGCTGGCTGGCCGAGGACCACTTCACCTTCCTGGGCTACCGCGAGTACGCCCTGGAGGCACGAGCCGAGGGTGAGGCGCTGATCGCGGTCCCGGGCACCGGCTTCGGGATCCTGCGCGCCGACCAGTCCGCGCCCCGGGTGCTGCCGGAAGCGGTCGCCTCCCGAGCACGCGACAAGCACCTGCTGGTGCTCGCCAAGGCGAACTCGCGGGCCACGGTGCACCGCCCGGTCTACCTCGACTACGTGGGCGTGAAGAAGTTCGACGAGAACGGCGACGTCGTCGGGGAGCGACGCTTCCTCGGGCTGCTCTCCTCGGCGGCCTACACCGAGTCCGTGCGCCGCATCCCGGTGCTGCGGGAGAAGGCCGCACGGGTGATCGACACCGTCGGCCTCGACCCGATGAGCCACGCGGGCAAGGCCCTGATGGACGTGCTCGAGACCTACCCCCGCGACGAGCTCTTCCAGACCTCCGTCGAGGAGCTCGTCCCGATCGCCTCCCAGGTGATGTACACCCGCGAGCGGCGGCAGCTGAAGCTGTTCGTGCGCCGGGACATCTACGGCCGGTTCCTGTCCTGCCTGGTGTACCTGCCCCGGGACCGGTACAACACCACCGTGCGCGAGCGGATCTCCGCGATCCTCAAGCACCAGCTCGGCGCGGACAGCATCGAGTACACCGCCCACGTGGGCGAGTCGTTCGCGGCGCGGCTGCACTTCGTCGTACGCCCCGGACCCGGGGAGCAGATCGGCGAGCCCGACGTACCCGACCTCGAGAGGCGCTGCGCCGAGGCGGCGCGCTCGTGGCAGGACGACTTCACCAGCGCCGTGATCACCTCCTACGGCGAGGAGCACGGCAGTCGCCTGGTCCGGCACTACGCGGGGTGCTTCCCCGAGGCGTACAAGGAGGACTACGCCCCCCAGACGGGCGCGGTCGACCTCGGCCGGCTCGAGGAGATCGAGGGCGAGGATGGCTTCGCGCTCTCGCTCTACGAGGACGTCGCCGCACCGCCCGGAGAGGCCCGGCTCAAGGTCTACCGGATCGGACCGCCCCTCTCGCTCTCCGAGGTGCTGCCGATCCTCTCGACCACCGGCGTCGAGGTCGTCGATGAGCGGCCCTACCAGCTCGAGGGGCTGGAGCGGGAGTCCTACATCTACGACTTCGGCCTGCGCTACCACCGCGCCATGCCCGACCACGGGCGCGAGCTGTTCCAGGACACCATCGCCGCGGTGTGGAACGGCCAGAACGAGAGCGACGGCTTCAACGCGCTGGTGCTCGCGGCCGGCCTCACCTGGCGCCAGGCCCTGGTGCTGCGCGCCTACGCCAAGTACATGCGGCAGGGGGGCACCCCCTTCGCGCAGGACTACATCGAGGGCGCGCTGCGCAACAACGTCGACATCACCCGCTACCTCGTGCAGCTCTTCGAGGCCCGGTTCGACCCGGGCCGCCCCGGCCGCGAGGGGGGCGCCATCCCCGCCGACAGCGAGAGCCGGATGGCCAAGTGCGCCGATCTCGAGCAGCG
Source organism: uncultured Actinomycetota bacterium (assembly GCA_963812235.1). Classification (GTDB taxonomy): domain Bacteria; phylum Actinomycetota; class Actinomycetes; order Propionibacteriales; family Nocardioidaceae; genus Marmoricola. The sequence continues at coordinate 99,188 of CAWEUP010000021.1, forward strand.
CATCGTGCGCGCGCTCGACGACGTCTCCAGCCTCGACCACGACCGCATCCTGCGCTCCTACCTGACCAACATCAGGGCGACTCTGCGCACCAGCTTCTTCCAGTCCGACGCGGACGGGCAGCCGCTGGCGCGACTCGCCCTGAAGGTCGACCCGTCGGCGATCCCCGAGCTGCCGGCACCCCGGCCGAAGTTCGAGATCTTCGTCTACTCGCCCCGGGTCGAGGGCGTGCACCTGCGCTTCGGGGCGGTGGCCCGCGGAGGGCTGAGGTGGTCGGACCGCCGCGATGACTTCCGCACCGAGATCCTCGGTCTGGTCAAGGCGCAGATGGTGAAGAACACCGTGATCGTGCCGGTGGGCGCCAAGGGCGGGTTCTTCTGCAAGCAGCTGCCCGACCCCTCGGACCGCGACGCGTGGATGAGCGAGGGGATCGCCTGCTACACGACCTTCATCTCCGGGCTGCTCGACATCACCGACAACCTCGTGGACGGCCCCGACGGTCACCCCACGGTGAAGCCGCCGGCGGACGTCGTACGCCATGACGGCGACGACACCTACCTGGTGGTCGCCGCCGACAAGGGCACCGCGACGTTCAGCGACATCGCCAACCGGATCTCCGCCGACTACGGCTTCTGGCTCGGCGACGCGTTCGCATCAGGCGGCTCGGTCGGCTACGACCACAAGGCGATGGGCATCACCGCCCGCGGCGCGTGGGTCTCGGTACGTCGCCACTTCCGGGAGATGGGTGTCGACTGCCAGAACGAGGACTTCACCTGCGTCGGGGTGGGGGACATGTCCGGCGACGTGTTCGGCAACGGGATGCTGTGCTCGGAGCACACGCGGTTGGTGGCGGCCTTCGACCACCGCGACATCTTCGTGGACCCGTCCCCCGACGCCGCCTCCTCCTATGCCGAACGCAGGCGGCTCTTCGACCTGCCCAGGTCGTCGTGGCAGGACTACGACACCTCGCTGATCTCCGAGGGGGGTGGCGTCTGGCCGAGGAGCGCGAAGTCCATCCCGGTCAGCGCCGAGATGCGGGAGGCGCTCGGACTGGACGACCTGGGCAAGGACACCCGGTCGATGACCCCCGACGAGCTGATGCACGCCATCCTGCTCGCGCCCGTGGACCTGCTGTGGAACGGCGGCATCGGCGTCTACGTCAAGGGCTCGGCCGAGACCCACCCGGAGGCGGGTGACAAGACCAACGACGCGATCCGCGTCAACGGCCGTGAGCTGCGGGCCAGGTGCGTCGGCGAGGGAGGGAACCTCGGTCTCACCCAGCGTGGCCGGATCGAGTACGCCCGGATCGGCTGCGACGGCAGAGGTGGGCGGCTGAACACCGACTTCATCGACAACTCGGCCGGGGTGGACACCTCGGACCACGAGGTCAACATCAAGATCCTGCTCGACCGGGTCATCGCCGACGGCGACCTCACCGGCAAGCAGCGCAACGAGCTGCTCGCCTCGATGACCGACGAGGTCGCCGACCTCGTGCTCGCCGACAACTACGACCAGAACCTCGCACTGGCGAACGCCGAGATCATCTCGCCCGCCCTGCTGCACGTGCACGAGGACTGGATGCGAGCTCTCGAGCGCGCCGGGGTGCTCAACCGCGACCTCGAGGCGCTGCCGACCCGACGGGAGGTGGCTCGCCTGGCCGACCACAAGCAGGGCCTGAGTGCTCCCGAGCTCTCAGTGCTGATGTCCTACACGAAGATCGTGCTGGCCGACGACCTGATCACCAGTGACCTGCCCGACGACCCGTTCTTCCGCGCGGAGCTGTTCTCCTACTTCCCCGCCAAGATGCGGCAGGGCTACCGCGCCTCGATGGAGCAGCACCAGCTGCGGCGCGAGATCGTGGTCACCCAGATCGTCAACCAGCTGGTGAACAACGCAGGCATCACCTACTTCCACCGGCTCGCGGGGGAGACCTCGGCCTCGGCGGCGGAGCTGACCCGGGCCAACTTCGTGGCCCGCGAGATCTTCGGAGCAGACCGACTCCAGGTGCAGATCGCCGCCCTGGACAACGAGCTCAGCGCCACCGTCCAGACGAACATGCGCCTGGAGAGCCGCACCCTGGTCGAGCGCGCCTCCCGCTGGCTGCTGAACAGTCGACGAAGCGCGGAGCCCACCGAGTCGCTCGTCACGGCCTTCGAGGTCGTGGTGGAGAAGGTGATGGCCGAGCTGCCCTCGTTGCTGGTGGGGCGCGAGCTCGAGGCCTTCGAGGCGCGACGCGACAAGCTGTTGGAGCAGGGGGTGCCGCAGGAGCTGGCCGTCCGGGTGGCGGTGTGCGCGCCGGCGTACATGCTCCTCGGCGTGGTCGAGACCGCGGCCCGCGACGACCGCGACCCCGTGAAGGTCGCCAAGATGCACTTCGAGGTCGGGGAGCGTCTGGGCCTGTCCCTACTCGTCTCGCACATCCTCGCGCTGCCGCGCGAGGACCGCTGGCAGACGATGGCCCGCGCGGCCCTGCGCGACGACCTGCATGCCGTGCACGCGCAGCTGACCGCTCAAGCGCTCGCCGGCAACCCGCCGCCGGAGAAGGACACCGCTCAGGCGGTCCGGACGCTGCAGGAGATCCTCTCCGACGACGACACCGACCTGGCCCGGCTCTCGGTCGCCCTGAGGGTGGTGCGATCGCTGCTCTGAGGTCAGGTCAAAGGGCGCGTCCGGGGTTGCCGGGCGCCCGCTAGCCTGTCCGCCATGACGCACTCGCAGCCCGAGGTGGACCGCTCTCACCTGGCCGACCTGACCGTCGCCGAGCTGGTCCGACGGACCACGCACGGCGAGGTCAGCGCCCTGGCGGTGACCGAGGCGTGCCTGGGTCGGATCGCCGAGCGCGACCCCGCGCTGAACGCCTTCTCGGTGGTCCTCGCCGAGCAGGCTCGGACCGAGGCGTCCGAACGCGACCGCGCCCTGTCGGCGGGCGAGGTGCTGGGGACGCTTCACGGAGTTCCGGTCGCGATCAAGGAGGAGATCGACGTCGCGGGGTGCGTGACGACCTTCGGCGGTCGCGCGAACTCGACCCCGGCCGCCGAGGACGGGGAGGTGGTACGCCGCCTGCGGGCTGCCGGGGCGGTGATCATCGGCAAGACGCGGATGCCGGAGTTCGGCCAGTGGCCCTTCACGGAGTCGGTCGACGGAGGGATCACCCGCAACCCGTGGAACCCCGCGCACACTCCCGGTGGGTCCAGCGGGGGCACGGCCGCCGCGGTGGCCGCCGGCATGGTCCCGATCGGGATCGGTGGCGACGGCGGTGGCTCGATCCGCATCCCTGCGGCCTGCTGCGGCCTGTTCGGACTCAAGCCGGAGCGCGGACGGGTCACGCCGTCGCCGATGGAGCACCTGTGGTGGGCGCTGGGGACGACCGGCCCGCTCAGCCGCACGGTGCTCGACTCGTCGATCGTCTACGACGTGATCCGCGGTCCTGCCGAGGGGGACATGTTCGAGGCTCCGGCGCCGTCGACGTCCTTCACCGAGGCGGCGCGCGCCGTGCCGGGACGACTGCGGATCGGCTGGTCGACCCGCTCACCGATCAAGGGCCTGCGCGCCCACGAGAGCCACGCGCTGGCAGTCAGGCAGACGGCGCGGCTGCTCACCGACCTCGGCCATGACGTGGTCGAGATCAACCCTCGCTATCCCGACGCCACCTTGGCCTTCGTCCCCCAGTTCCTCGGTGGCGTGCGCACCGAGAGCGACGCGGTCGAGCACTACGACCGGTTGGAGAGGCGAACCCGGGAGACCTATCGACTGGGGGGCTGGCTGCGACCGCACCTGATGGAGCGTGCCCTGCGGGCCGGGGACAAGGTGGACGCGAGCGCCAACCGCGTCTTCGACGAGGTGGACGTGCTGCTCACCCCGACCATCGCGCACCGCCCTCGCAAGGTCGGCGCCCTGAACAGGGGCGGCACGGTGACGGCTGCGCTGAGGTCGCAGCCCATGATCGCCTTCACCTCGCTGTGGAACGTGACCGGCAACCCGGCTGCTTCGGTGCCGGCCGGGACCGGGGCCGACGGGCTGCCGCTGGCCGTCCAGCTGGTCGGTCGCCACAACGACGAGACCACGCTGCTCAGCCTCTCCGCGCAGATCGAGTCCGCCCGGCCCTGGTCGATGCCCTGAGGCCGGCGGATGATCGGGCCGATGCGGCCGCGCGGTGACGACCGGCTCAGCTGGCCTTCTTGGCCTGCTTCTTCGCCGTGGCCTTCTTGGCCGTGGCCTTCTTGGCCGGCTTCTTGGCTGACTTCTTCGCGGCCGGCTTCTCGGTGGTGGACTTCTCCGCCTCGGAGTCGGCCTGCTCCCCGCGCGCCGCCTTGGCGGCGTCCACGCTGCGCTGGAGTGCGGCCAGGAGGTCGACGACCTCTCCGGAGGACTTCTTGGCCTCGGGGGTGCGTTGGACCTCCCCGCCCTCGATCTTGGCGCGCACCACTGCCTCGACAGCGCCGCGGTAGTCGTCCTCGTACTCCGCGGGGTCGAAGTCGCCGGCCAGCGTCTCGACCAGCATCTTCGCCATCTTGACCTCGGCGGGCTTGGCCTCGCTGGTGTCGACCGAGCCGAAGTCGGCCGCCCGGATCTCGTCGGGCCACATCATCGTCTGCATCACGATGACGTCGTCGCGCACCCGCAGCACCGCGAGCGAGACCCGGTTGCGCAGCGAGACCGTCACCAGGGCCATCCGGTCGGCAGCCTCGAGCGCCTCGCGCAGCAGCGCATAGGGCTTGGCGCCGGTCTTCTCGGGCTCGAGGTAGTACGACTTCTCGAACAGCATCGGGTCGATCTGGTCGCTGGGCACGAACTTCTCGACGCTGATCTCCCTGCTGCTGTTCGCGGGGAGCTGCTCCATGTCCTCGTCGGTGAGGATGACCATCTCGCCGTCCTCGGTCTCGTAGCCCTTGGCGATGTCGGCGTACTCGACCTCCTCGCCGTCGAGGCTGCAGACCCGCTGGTACTTGATCCGCCCACCGTCCTTGGCGTGGACCTGCCGGAACGAGACGTCCTTGCTCTCGGTGGCCGAGTAGAGCTTCACCGGGACACTGACCAGGCCGAAGGACACGGCGCCTTTCCAGATTGCACGCATGTGATCAGGATGCCTGCACGGCGGGGGTGCGCGCCACCCGCGCCGCTCGGTCCCAGCAAGAAGGAGGCTCAGTCCACGGCAGTGGCACGGAGCAGAAGCAGCTGCGCGGGCGCCAGGATCGGCACCGCGACGCCGAGACCGCCCAGGACCGCGCCGGGCAGCTCGATCTCGCCTTCCGTCACCCAGGCCGGGGGTGCGATCTGCATCGTGAACGGCCGGTGGCCAGGCTCCTGGGCGCGCACGCGGTAGGTCCGGTGCGGGTCAAGCCCCGGCAGCGTCACTCGGGCGGGGATCGAGCCGGCCAGCGTGCGGAGCTGGACGAGCGCGTACACGGCGTCCCCGCGGTCGCGGGCCACCACTCCGTGCAGCTCGCAGCCGTCCTCGGTGTGGTCGGCGCGCACCACGTCACCGGTGTGCAGCAGCGGGCGCAGGGACTTGTAGGAGGAGATCCATGCCGCCAGCTCGGCCTGTTCCTCGGGGGAGGCAGCGGTGAGGTCCCACTCGATGCCGAAGTGGCCGAACATCGCCGTGCCGGCCCGGAAGGCCAGGTCGAGGATTCGGCCGGTCTGGTGGTTGCGCGGAGCACTCACGTGGGCGCCGACGAGCTCCGGGGGGACCAGCAGACCCGTCCAGCGCTGGATTTCCTGGCGCTCGAGCGCGTCGGTGCAGTCACTGGCCCAGATCCGGTCGGTGCGCTCGAGGACTCCCAGGTCGACCCGCCCGCCACCCGAAGCGCAGGACTCGATCTCCACGCCGGGATGCCGGGTGCGCAGCTCGTCGAGCAGGGCGTAGAAGGCCAGGGTCTGGGGGCGGTACCCCGGGGCTCCGTCGTGCTCGGCGTCGGTGAGGTCGCGGTTGTGGTCCCATTTCAGGTAGGCGATCGCGTGCTCGGACAGCAGCGCGTCCAACCGGTCCAGGATGTGCCGCCAGGCAGCGGCATTGGCCAGGTCGAGGACGTGCTGGTGGCGCCACGCCGGGGGAGTGCGGCCCGGGGGTGCGAGCAGCCAGTCGGGGTGCGCTCGGGCCAGGTCGGAGTCGAGGTTGACCATCTCCGGCTCGACCCAGAGTCCGAAGTCCATCCCCAGCCCGGTGACCCTCTCGATGAGTGGAGCCAGCCCCGTGGGCCAGGCCTCCTCCGAGACCGTCCAGTCCCCGAGGCTGGTCCGGTCGGAGCGACGTCCCCCGAACCAGCCGTCGTCGAGGACGAAGCGCTCGACACCGAGCTCGGCGGCGTTCTCGGCCAGAGTCAGCAGCCGAGGCAGGTCGTGATCGAAGTAGACGGCCTCCCAGGTGTTCAGCACCACCGGTCGGACGCTGCTCGGGTGCTGGGGTCGGTCGCGTACCCAGTCGTGCAGCCGGTGGGTCAGGCCGTCGAGCCCCTCGGCGGAGTGCACGGCGTACACCCACGGAGAGGTGTAGGCCGCTCCGGGCTCCAGCCGGACCTCGCCGGCTCGGAGGAGCTCACCGCCCCCGAGGCTGACCCGCCCCTCGGGCAGCCGCTCCGCCCAGATGCTGCTGTCTCCGCTCCAGGCGACGTGCAGGCCCCAGACCTCGCCGCTGCGGAACCCGAAGCCCGGAGTGCCGGCCACCAGCAGCAACGGTGTGTCGTGGCCGGTGCGTCCGCGCCGGCCCTCACGGACCCAGGCTCCGTAACCCAGGGGGTGGCGCTGAGCCACTCGCTCGCGGGACCAGCGGCCGGTCAGGTCGAGGAGCTCCTGCGCGCGAGCTGGAATGCTCAGCTGTGCCGGCAGCGACTCCAGCTCGTAGGTCTCGTTGCCGTCGTTGCGCACTGTGTGCCGCATTTTCAGCACGCCCTGGGGCTCAAGGAGGAACTCGGTGGTCAGTGCGAGCCGGGCCTCCTCGTCCATCGCCTCGACCCGCAGGTGCTCACCTGTGCGGGAGACCGCTGTCGTGGCGAACAGCGGCGACCACGCCAGGCCGTTGCGGCTCCCGGAGATACCGCCTCGTCCGGCATGACCCCGGGCCGCCTGCGGCAGCAGCTCGGCCGACGTCGGCTCGTCGAAGCCGCTGTGCGAGACCGGGTTGCTCACCGCGGTCGAGGCAGCCGCGGCGGTCACCGCGTCGAGGTTGCCGAGGTCCGAACCCCAGTGCACGACCCGGGGGAGCTCGTTCGGCGTGAGCCTGAGCAGGACGGAGACCCCAGCGGCACGGAGATGGACGGTCTCGCCCTGCCTCGCTATGTCGACGCTGCTCACCCCTTGGTGGCCCCGAGCGTGAGGCCGGCCACGAACTGGCGCTGCAACACCAGGAACACCAGCAAGGTGGGCAGCGCGATGATCACCGATGCCGCCGCAACCAGGTTGTTGTCGGTGAAGAACTGGCCGCGGAGGTTGTTCAGCGAGCTGGTGATCGGGAATTTGCCCGGGTCCTGCAGGAGCACGGTCGCCCAGAAGAACTCGTTGTAGATCCAGGTCACCTCGAGCACCGTGAGGGCTGCGAGCGGGGCCCGGCACAGGGGCAGGGTGATCTGCCAGAACTGCCGGAACACGCTGGCGCCGTCGACCTGGGCGGACTCGTAGAGCTCCTTGGGCAGGGTCTTCATGTAGTTGCTCAGCACGAACGTGCAGAAGCCGGTCTGGAAGGCGGTGTTGACCAGGATGAGTCCGAGATAGCTGTTCAGCAACGTGCCGCTCGTGCTGATGTACTCCGGCATCGGGATCGCCCGGAACATCCGGTAGACCGGGATCAGCAGCGCCTGCGGGGGCAGCAGGTTCGCCGCGGTGAAAAGGCCCAGCAGAGCCAGGTTGAACTTGTAGGTGAACCGCGCCAGCACGAACGCCACCATCGAGGCGAGCAGCAGGCTGGCGAACACCGCCGGGATGGTGATGTACGCCGAGTTCAGGAAGTACTGCCCGAAGTTGCCGCGCTCCCAGGCGTTGCTGTAGTTCTCCAGGGTCCAGCCCCCGAGGGAGACGTACCCGAACTGCGAGGTGTAGGCGTAGTCCCGGAACGAGGTGAGAACCGCCCAGAAGACCGGGAACAGCCAGACCAGCGACGCAATGATGACGATGGCGTAGACGACCGCCTGACGGCGTCCGCCCGTGGTTGGCGACTTGGTCTTCGCCGGCGGGGCGGGGGCCTTGGTGGCAGCGGCGCTCATCACGCGTCCTCCTTCATCACGATGCGCAGGTAGATCACGACGAAGACCGACGAGATCACGAGCATGACGGTGGCCAGGGCGGAGCCGAACCCGATCCGGCTGGCCTCCCCGACGATGTTCTGGGTGACCAACGCACCGATCAGCTCGAGGCCGTTGCGGCCCTTGTTGATGACCCAGACGAGGTCGAAGGCGCGTAGGGACTCGATCACGGTGATCACCAGGATGATGATGTTGATCGGCCGCATCACAGGCAGCACCACCTTGAAGAACGTCTGCGTCGGCGAGGCTCCGTCCATCTTGGCGGCCTCGTGCAACCCGGGATCGACCCCCTTCAGGCCTGCCAGGTAGAGCAGCATGATGTAGCCGGTGTGCCTCCACCCGGCAGCGACGATGACCGCCCAGATGTTCACGTCGGGATCGCCGTACCAGTCGGTGGTGCCGCCGGTCAGCCCGTTGATGAGTCCCTGGTCGCGGGAGTAGATCAGCTGCCAGATGAAGCCGATCAGTGCCAGGGAGAGGACGACGGGCAGGAAGAGGGCGGTCTGGTAGAGCTTCCCGCCGCGCAGCTCTCGATCCAGCAGAACTGCGAGGAAGATGCCCAGGATCGTGGGTACGACGAACAGGGCCACCAACCAGTACAGGTTGTTCAACATTGCCGGCCAGAACGCCGGGTAGATGTTGACCATGTCGTCGTAGTTCTTCAGCCCCACCCACTCGGCCGTGCTGAACGGCCCGAGTCCGTTCCACTTGAAGAAGCTGAGGCCGACCGACGCCAGGGCAGGCAGCCACACCAGTCCGACCACCAGCACCGTCGGGATGGTGACCATCAAGATGACGGTGAGCCGGTCGGCGCCGCGCAGCTTGTGCTGGCTGCCGGATCTGGGGGGGCGTGCAGGCTTCTTGCGCCGTCTCGCCGGGCTGTTGGTGGGGTCGGTCTCGGTCGCAGCGCTCATTGCTGGCCCTTCCTCTGGGTCGACACGGGCTCAGGGTCAGAAGATGGACAGCCGCTGTTCCTCGATGCTCTTCACCAGGCCGTCGATGTCGTCGGGCTTGCTGAGGAACGTCTGCAGTGCCGGAGTCATCACCGTCTGAGCGAAGCCGGGGTCGGTGTCCCGGTCCAGGAACTGGGCGATGTTCTCCTGGGCGGCGATGAAGTCGGCGGCTCGTTGCTGGAGATCCGTGTAGTTGCTGGTGTCGGCGTTGCTGTTCACCGAGATCATCGGGATCTTCTGCTCGTTCAGCGCGTCGTTCCCGTCGGCGGAGCCCAGGAACTTCAGCAGGTCCAGGGCGCCCTGCTTGTTCTTCGGGTTCGCCGACATGCAGAAGCCGTCGATGGGCGCGTCGATGGCCTTCGCGCCGATGTTGGAGTCGACCTCGGGGAAGGTGAAGAAGTCGATGTCCTCCTGCTGCTCGACGGGCAGCGAGTCGGTGAGGAAGAGGCCCAGGAGGTACATCCCGGACTTCTTCTGCTGCAGCGAGCTGACGGCTTCCTGGTAGGTGCGACCCAGGGCGGCGGGCTGGTGGTAGGGGAGCAGTCCACGCCAGGTGTCGAAGACGTTCTTGACCTCAGTGGACTTCCACGACTCCTCCCCGGCCATCAGGTTGATGTGGTAGTCGTAGCCGTTGATCCGCATGTTGAGGATGTCGAAGGTGCCCATCGCGGGCCAGCCGTCCTTGTCGGCGAAGGCAATCGGGACCAGGCCGTCCTTCTGCATCTGCTTGCTGAGCGCCACGAGCTCGTCCAGCGTCTCGGGGACCTCGTAGCCCTTCTCCTTCCACAGGCTCTTGAAGTAGAACATCGCCCATGGGTAGTTGTTGGTGGGCACGAAGTACTGCTTGCCGTCGTTGCCGGTCGATGCCTCCACGATGCCGTCGGGGATGCCGTCGATGGGATAGATCTCGCTCACGTCGCCGATCAGGCCGTTCTCGGCGAACGAGCGCATGCGGTAGCCGGCGAACCAGGTGAACACGTCGTCAGGATTGCCCTGCAGGTAGTTGTTGACGCTTTCCTGGAAGGTGTTGTGGTCAACGTAGTTGGCCTTGATCTTGTTGCTGCTGGCCTGCGCGGCGAACGCGTCGAAGCGACCCTTGGCCTGGTCGTAGGCGCGGCCGGACCCGACGGCCTCGTTGACGCCGATGGTCACCGTGTCGGTGCTGGCCCCCGAGTCGCCGCCCCCGCAGGCCGCGAGCAGGCCCGGCAGGGTGAGCGCGCCCGCACCGAGGGCGGAGCCGCGCAGGAACGACCGCCGGGAGAGGGCGTGGGTCGCTGCGAAGGACGGGGGGACCAGTCCCGAGGGGAACTCTGAGCGTGATCGGGACGAAGCCATGGGGATTTCCTCTCGCGGGTTCACTCGCTACTTGAATGAACGAAGTCGAACAGAACTGACCACACTCTCCACCGTGGCCCAGATCACTGTCAACCCCGGATCGGCACGTTGTTGCACGCCTGTGACGGTCATTTTCTACGCGAAATACTGATATCCATCACAATTGATGACGGGAAAAATCAAACATGGAGGCGTGTTCGATGGCGGATTTTGTTGACATGTCGGAGGGGTCGGGAGGAGAGTGACCGCCATGGCTTTGCCTGCGCTGATGCGTCTCACGGGTTCCGGACTGGGGTACGGCTGCGACTACAACCCCGAGCAGTGGGCGCCCGAGGTCTGGCGTGAGGACGCCCGCCTGATGCAGGCTGCAGGGGTCACCTTCGTGACGATCGGCGTCTTCTCCTGGGCCCGGATCGAGCCGACGGCCGGCGCGCGCGACTTCGCGTGGCTCGACGAGGTGATGGACCTGATGCACGAGCACGGGATCGCGGTTGACCTGGCCACCGCGACCGCGTCGCCACCGGCGTGGCTGGCCACGGCTCACCCGGAGGTGCTGCCGGTCGACAGGTCCGGCCACCGGCTCACCTACGGCAGCAGACAGACATGGTGCCCGAGCTCGCCGGTCTACCGAAGTCACTCCCTCGCGCTGGTCGAGGACCTGGCCGCCCGGTATGCCGCACACCCTGCGCTGGTGATGTGGCACGTGTCCAACGAGCTCGGCTGCCACAATGCGCACTGCTACTGCGAGGTGAGCGCCGAGGCGTTCCGGAGCTGGCTGGCCGATCGCTACGGAGACCTCGAGGCCCTCAACGCCGCCTGGGGCACCGCCTTCTGGTCCCAGCACTACGCCGCCTGGCCGGAGGTCCGCCCGCCGGGTCTCAGCACCTCCACCCCGAACCCGACCCAGCTCGTCGACTTCCGGCGGTTCAGCTCCGAGGAGCTCTTGGACCAGCACCGTGCAGAACGCGCCGTGCTGCGCAGGCACAGTCCTGAGGTGCCGGTCACGACCAACTTCATGGTGACCGACCACATCGACGGTCTCGACTACTGGCGCTGGGCGCCGGAGCAGGACGTGATCAGCAACGACCACTACCTCGACGGTCGGCTGGAGCGGCCCGAGGTCGAGCTCGCTCTGTGCGCCGACTGGACCCGCGGTCTGGCAGGGGGACAGCCATGGGTGCTCATGGAGCACTCGACCAGTGCGGTCAACTGGCAGCCACGCAACTACGCCAAGCGCCCGGGCCAGATGCGGCGCAACACCCTCCAGCACGTGGCACGCGGTGCCGACAGCGCCGGTTTCTTCCAGTGGCGCGCCGCCGTGGCGGGGGCCGAGAAGTACCACTCGGCGATGCTGCCGCACGCCGGCACCGACAGTCGGGTCTGGCGCGAGGTCGTCGAGCTGGGGGAGACCCTGAGTCGGCTGGGAGAGGTTGCCGGCTCGGTGACCAGCGCCGACGTGGCCTTCCTCCTCGACTACGAGTCGAGGTGGGCCGTCGAGCGCGAGTCGCTGCCGCTGACCGGGATCAGCTACCTGGACCGCGCCCGCGCGCTCTACGGCGCCCTGTGGGACGCAGGCGTGACCGCGGATGTACGGCACCCCTCCATGGACCTCAGCGCCTACCGGCTGGTCGTCGTGCCGATGCTGCACCTGGTCTCCGATGCCGACGCCGAGCGCATCGCGGCGTACGTCGCACAGGGCGGCCACGTGCTGGTCACCTACTTCTCAGGTGTGGTCGACGAGCACGACCACGTCCGCACCGGCGGATACCCGGGCGCGTTCCGTGAGCTGCTCGGCGTGCGGGTCGAGGAGTTCTGCCCCCTGCCTGCCGGCACCCACGTCGTCCTCACGGGGGTGGGCGACGTCGGGTGGCCGGACTGCGAGGCCGACACCTGGGTGGAGGATCTCGAGCTGCGGGGTGCCGAGGCGGTGCTGACCTATACCGGCGGGCCCGTCGCCGGCGCGCCGGCACTGACCAGGCACGGCTCGGGCGCCGGGGTGGCGTGGTATCTCGCCACCCGGAGCGACGACGCCACCACGGCCGCGATCATGGGCAGGGTGCTGGCGGGGGCCGGTGTGCGCGGCAGCGGGCTCGCGCCGGGGGTCGAGCTGGTCCGTCGGGTGGGGGAGGACCACAGCTATGCCTTCCTCATCAACCACACCGACGAGACCGCCTTGGTGCCGCTGGCCGGACTTGATCTGATCGGCGGAGCCACCGCTGACGGCGCGTTCGAGCTCGCGGCGGGCGCAGTGGCCTGCCTCCGGGAGCAGGTGCACTGACCCATGTTGGCGGCGCAACGACGAGAGCGGATCCTGGCGCAGGTGCGCAGGAGCGGTGCCGTGCGGGTCAGCGAGCTGACCCAGAGCCTCGGCGTCTCCGACATGACCATCCGCCGCGACCTCGACGTGCTGGCCAGGCACGGACTGATCGAGAAGGTGCACGGTGGCGCGACGGCGACTTCCAGCACCAACGAACCGGGATTCGAGACCAAGCAGCTGCAGGAACGGCGGGAGAAGCTGGCGATCGCCCGGACGGCGGCCGCCTTCGTCGACCCCGGTGCGGCGGTCGGTCTCAGCGCCGGCTCCACCACCTGGACGCTCGCCCGGGAGCTGCGCGAGATCGCCGGCCTGACGGTCGTGACGAACTCGGTGGAGGTGGCGCAGGTGTTCTACGAGAGCCCGCGAGGCGACCAGTCGGTGGTGCTGACCGGTGGGGTGCGGACGGTGTCCGGTGCGCTGGTCGGGCCGGTGGCGGTCAAGTCGCTCGGCTCGCTCAACCTCGACATCGTGTTCATGGGAGTCCACGGGATGGATGCCGAGGCGGGGTTCAGCACCCCCAACCTGATGGAGGCCGAGACCAACCGCGCCCTCGTGGTCGCGGGGCGTCGGATGGTCGTGGTGGCCGACAGCACCAAGTGGGGGGTGGTGGGTGTCTCCACCTTCGCCCAGCTCAGGGAAGCGGACGTGCTCGTCTCCGACCCCGGCCTGGACGATGCCGCGCAGCAGCTGCTCGGTGAGCGCGTCGGGGAGCTGGTGCTCGCCGAGGATCTCCCGGAGCGCGACGCCGGCAGCCACGTCCCCCAGGACGGGGTGCTCTGACCCGCTGTGGCAGTGCATTGATGCCAAGATGGCGGCGTGCTGCCGATGCTCGCCACCAGGGGCGACCGTGTTCCCGGGGACGGGTGGGTCCATGAGGTGAAGTGGGACGGCATGAGGGTGCTGGTCGACGTGACCTCAGGCAGTCGCGCCACGCTCAGTGGCGCTGCCACCTCCCACGACCGAGCACCCGGTGGTCGTGCCGTGCTCCCCGGTGATCGAGCCGTGCTCCCCGGTGATCGAGCCGTGCTCCCCGGTGATCGAGCCCAGTCGAGATCCCTCCGGATCTGGTCCCGCAACGAGAACGACGTGAGTGTCTCCTTCCCCGAGCTGCACGACCTCGCGGACCTCGACCGTGACTTCCTCCTCGACGGGGAGGTGGTGGCGCTCGGCGAGGGCGTTCCGACGTTCGCGGCCCTCTCGGACCGGATGCACGTGCGGGACGCGACCCGCGCGCGCCGCCTGGCGACCACCAACCCGGTCACGCTCATCGTCTTCGACCTGCTGCGGCTGGACGGGGAGGACCTGCGCGACCTGCCCCTCTCGCGACGGCGAGCGCTGCTCGAGGGGCTCGGGCTCGACGCAGCGGCCTGGCAGGTGCCGCCGACCTACGACGACGGCGAGATGCTGCTCGCGGCCGCCGAGCAGCAGGGGATGGAAGGCATCGTGAGCAAGCGGCTGTCCTCGCGCTACCGGGCCGGACAGCGCAGCCGTGAGTGGCTGAAGTTCCCTATCCGCCCGACCGGCTCCTTCGTGGTCGGCGGGTTCCGCTTCGAGACCGGCTCGCAGAGCCGACTGGGTGCTGTCCTGGTGGGCCAGCCGGACGGGTCCGGGCTGGTCTTCCGGGGACGGGTGGGCAGCGGCATCGCCGGGAAGTCGGGCCGGCTGCTGCACGAGGTGCTGCGCCCGCTCGTGACCGAGCAGTCCCCCTTCGACGCGGCGCTCCCGAGGCTCGATCGCGAGGGCACCGTGTGGGTCCGTCCCGAGGTGGTCATCGATGTGCAGTACCTGACCCTGACCCCCGATGGACGCCTGCGGCAGCCCGCCTACCGCGGGATCCGGACCGACCTGGCTCCCGACGACACGCGAGGCGGCGAGGACTGAGATGGCGGCGAAGCGCACTGAGGTGGCGGTCGAGGTCGACGGCCGCACCCTGACCCTGGTCAACCTCGAGAAGGTGATGTACCCGCGCACCGGGACCACCAAGGGCGAGGTGCTCAACTACTACGCCCAGATCGCCCCGGTGATGCTGCCGCACCTCGCCGATCGCGCGGTGACCCGCATCCGGTGGCCTCACGGCACCGGGGACGCGTCCTTCTTCGAGAAGAACGTGCCGGGCGGCACGCCCCCCTGGGTGCGGACGGCGACCGTGCCGACGTCCGGGTCACGCACCAGGTCGGGTGAGGACGGTGAGCTGCGCTTCCCGATCATCGACTCACTGGCCACCTTGACCTGGCTGGTCAACCTGGCGGCGCTGGAGCTGCACGTCCACCAGTGGACGGTCACCGCGACCGGGCGCGTGCGTCATCCGAACCGGCTGGTGATCGACCTCGACCCGGGTGAGCCGGCCGGGCTGGGGGAGTGCGCCCAG
The DNA here is from genome assembly GCA_963812235.1 of uncultured Actinomycetota bacterium. GTDB lineage: Bacteria > Actinomycetota > Actinomycetes > Propionibacteriales > Nocardioidaceae > Marmoricola. The sequence continues at coordinate 114,393 of CAWEUP010000021.1, forward strand.
GTGGCCCTGCTCGTGCGCGACCGGCTGGCCCAGGACGGGTTGGACTCGGTGCCGGTGACCAGCGGCTCCAAGGGCCTGCACCTGTACGCCGGTCTCGACGGCACCCGCCCCCACCAGGAGGTGCGCGACTACGCCAAGGCGGTCGCCGAGGAGCTCGAGTCGGCCCACCCCAAGCTGGTCGTCTCGCAGATGACCAAGGCCCGTCGCGGCGGCAAGGTGTTCCTCGACTGGTCGCAGAACACGGGTGCGAAGACGACCATCTCGCCGTACTCGTTGCGAGGACGGGAGTTCCCGACGGTCGCGGCACCGCGCACGTGGGAGGAGGTCGAGGCCGGCGCCGACGACCCGCTCGACCTGGAGCACCTGCGCTTCGAGGACGTGCTCGAGCGGGTGCAGACCCATGGGGATCAGTTTCGTCTCGGCGGGTGACACCGGCTTCGCACTCGTGCATCCGCCGATCTCGAGACACGGCGGCGACGATGCATCGCGTCACGAAGAAGGGTTGTTGAATCCTCTGGGTGGCTTCACGCCGAAAGGTCGCGCCCGCACCTCAACGACCCCGCCCGGCCCTGGGGGCCGAACGGGATCGTTGCGCGTGTGACGTGGGTGGTGCGCTCAGTCGCCGCAGTTGGGGTAGCACTCGTAGCCGTAGCCCGAACCGGGCTCGGCGGCGTCGCCGTCCACTGAGCCGGAGCCGGAGCCGTCACCTGAGCCCTCACCCGAGCCCTCACCTGAGCCGTCACCTGAGCCCTCACCTGAGCCGGCGCCGTCCGTGGCACATCCGGTGTGGGCCGGGTTGCTCCGGGCGATGCCCTGGTTGATGCTGCACTCGTAGCCCCGGTTGCCGTCGCCACCCTTGGCCTGGCCGTAGGGGTTCTTGTTGTCGGCGTTGCCCTTGGTGCCCGCAGCCGGCTGGTTCCGGCCCACTCCGTTGCCCGAGGGGGACGGCGTCGGGTTGGCGCAGTAGTCGCCGCAGTCCTGGTTGTTGGCGCTGCCTCCGGCCGCGTGGCCCGGAGCCGACATGCCGAAGGTCAGCAGTACAACGCTGGCTGCCGCCGCCACCCCGAAGCGTGACGCCGTGTTGATGATGTTCATGTTCCCCCCTGGTCTCGACCCGGGGTCCGAGCAGTATCTGCTCGGACGACCCATCTGGTCGTTATATCCGTTTTGTAGGACCTGAGGGAAAAATAGCGCTTCTCCGAGATGATCCCTAGCAGTGGAGCATTTACGCCCAAAACATTCCATTACGGACTAGACCAGTACGGAGTGGATGGGGAAAGTGGTGTCCGGTTCTCCGGGAGTATGCCGAGCCTGCAGACCCCCGGTTGCGCCATGCCGAAGCCATGCCGCTAGCCGCGCCCGCCGGCGATCCGCGCAGCGTCCGGGGAGCGCAACAGCCGGGTCATCGCGATCACGCCGAGGGCCGGGCCCAGAGCGAGGACGGCGAAGGCCCACTGCCAGGTGTAGGCGTCGCGGAGGAGTGGGATCAGCCAGATGGTGACCACGGTGAGCACGAAGCCCGCGGCCAGCTGGAGGGTGACCGTGGTGCCGACATAGCGCTGGTCGGCCACCTCGGTCACGATCGCTGAGAACTGGGCGGAGTCGGCGATCACCCAGAAGCCCCACACCACCCCGATGGCCAGGACGACGGGGACCGGCGCGGTCCGGAACACGCCGATCAGCACCGCGCAGGTGCCGCTGATGCTCATGGCGAGGATCGTCGAGCGAGTACGGCCCCAGCGGTCTCCTAGGACACCGCCGACCCAGCAGCCGATCGCACCGACCCCGATCACCAGCGCTGTGGCGAAGGCGGCCGGTCGCCGCGGGTCGCCCCCGGCGTCGAGGGCGAGTCGATCCGCGAAGAACACGGCGAACCAGGCCCACATGGCGTAGAGCTCCCACATGTGCCCGAAGTAGCCGATGTTCGCGAGCCGGACGCCTCTGTCGGCGAAGGCCAGCCGGGCCTGGCCCGGACTGAAGTGCGCGGCTGGAAACGGGAACGGGCCGTCCTTCGCGACGTACTCCGCGATCAGGCCACCGGCCACGGTGAGTACCGACGTGGTGAAGATGACCACCTGCCACTGCACGCCGCCGAGGCCGTTGACCAGGTGCGGCATCGCCGATCCGAGCGTCAGTGCGCCGACCATCACGCCCAGGGCCGTGCCCCGGCCCCGGCGGAACCAGGTGGCCATCGCCTTGAGGCCCGGGGGGTAGACGGCGGCCAGGAACACCCCGGTAAGGAAGCGCAGCGGTAGCGCCAGCCCGGGCCCCTGGGCGAGAACCAGTCCCAGGTTGGCGAGTGCGGCTCCTACAGCGCCGATCAGGATCAGGCGACGTGCCGGGACGAGATCGGCGAGGTTGGACACCGCCGACGCGACGGCGCCGACCACGAACCCGAGCTGCACGGCGATGGTCAGCCACGCACCCTCGGTGCTGGACAGCGACCACTCCGCGCGCAGCTGCGGCAGGACCGCCGAGGCCGAGAACCACGTGGTCATCGCCAGCAGCATCGCGAGCGCCAGCCGGCGCAGCGCCGACCATCGTTCAGGCGGATCCGCCTGGTCGACCAGGGAAGTCGAAGAGGTCACCTGGACATCGTAGGGATGGCTGGAGGTACCCGATCCGGGACGGATAGCAGCGACCCCGCCCGGCCGTGAGGCCAGACGGGGTCCTTGCTGCTGACGCTGCAGGCTCAGCCGCCGTAGCCGCCGCCGCCGCCGGAGCCGTAGACGCATCCCGTGTGGGCGGGGTTGCCCTGGCCGATGCCCTTGTTCCCGTCGCACTCGTAGCCACGGTTGCGGTCCGAGCCGTTGGGGCGCTGGCCGGGGGGGTTCTTGGAGTCTGCCTTGCCCTTGGTGCCGGCAGCCGGCTGCTTGGTCGCCTTGCCGTTGCCGGACGGCGCGCCGGTGTTGGTGGGGCAGTAGTTGCCGCACGACTTGTTGGCTCCGCCGGCGGCCGCGTGGACGGGAGCGGACGCTCCGAAGATCAGCAGGGCCGTGCTCGCGGCGACGGCCATGCCGAGACGTGAGGTTCTGGTGATGGTGGTCATGGAGTTCCCCCTGGAGATAGGTCGCCTCGAGCTGGGACTGAGGCGACGGTCGGCGCGCTGCGTCAACGGCTGGGCGCGACCCAGAACGTACGACGTGGCGTGGTGAGAAGGGAAGGGATGTCTGACCGCCCGGGCAAAACACATCGAACCGGGCTAGACCCCCTAGGTGATTCCCTTGCGTGGGTCTCCGGCTCCTCCGAGATCGCGCGCCAGTAGTGCGAGGTGGAGGGAGGTCCGCGTCTCGGCATCGTCGAGATCGCGGAGCAGCACCCGCTCCAGCTTGGCCAGTCGGCCGTAGAACGCTGGCCGCGACAGGTGCATCTCGGCGGCGGCGTCGCTCTTGCTCCCGGGATGGGTCAGGAGTGCGCGCAACGTCTGCGTCATCGCCTCCCGGTCACGCTCAGGGAGCTCCTCGATCGGCTCGAGCTCGCGCCGCCAGAACGTCTGCAGTCGGCTGTCGTCGGAGAGCAGAGACAGGAGTCCGCGCACGTGGGTGTCCTCCAGGCGGTGCACCCGGGCGCCGGCCTGCGACTCGGCGACGGAGGCCACCACGTGCTGCGACTCCTGGAGCGTCTGGTCCACCCGGGCCGCGTCCAGCAGGCTGCGACCCGCGCCCACGATCACCTCGTGACGACGGGCCACGGCCGCTGCGATCCCGTCCACCACCGAGGTCTCCCTGGCTCGGCGCGGCAGGGCGAGCAGCGCCCGGACGTCCCCGTCGATGACGCAGACCAGAGCGGGTACGCCGGCCTCCTCGGTGGCGGCGAGCATGGTGGCGAGCACCTCCTCGGCCGTCGTACCCCGCGGAGGCCGGCCCCGGCCCGCGCGGACCACCGGGCGGACCGTCACGCCGACCAGCTGGCGGCCCTCCAAGGTCACCCCGGCCAGCTGACACCGCTGGCGGGTCTGTGCGGACTCGGGGTTGGCCAGGAGTGCCATCAGCAGCTCCTGGTGAGTACGCCGCAGAGCGGTGTTCCGGTCACGGGCGTGCAGCCGGTGCAACGCCAGGGCGGCGGCCGCCCTCTCGGCGATCACGTAGTGGTGGTGCGCCGGCTGCTCGGTCAGGTGCAGCACCAGCCGCCCCCACGCCCGGTCGGGAAGCCCCACCCGGGCGATCAGCCAGCCTCGAGGCTGGTCCCAGCTGGTGCGTTCCGCGGTCGGGACCTGTCGCGAACGGTCGTACCAGTCGTCGAGGAAGTCGTCCCCGTCGCTGCCGGCCACGAAGTCGATCACCCGGTGGTGCTCGCTCTCGAGCACCACCGTCGAGCCGGAGAGGCGCTGGGTGGCGTCCAGGATCTCCAGGGGAAGGGCGTCGGAGAGCGTGAGCGCCGTGAAGGTGTCGTGGATGCTCTCGGCCAGGCGCAGCTCGGAGAGCTGGTCGTCGACGATCCGCTCGCCCACGACCTGGGCGACCGCGGCGAACCGCACCTGCGCGTGCAGCGCGACCAGGGGCAGTCCCGCCTGCTCGAACGCCGAGACCAGCGGCTCGGGCAGCGCCTGCTCCCACCGGCGCCCCAGCTCGATCACCAGACCCGCGGCCCGCACCTCGACCAGGCTGATCGCGAACCGGGCGGCCGCCTCGGCGTCCTCGGGGAGGGCGAGTCCCGTGCTGAGCACCAGCTCACCGCCGCGCAGCAGGTCGGCGATGTCGGTGAGCTCGGTGGTGTGCACCCAGCGGATCCGGCTGCCGAGCTGTCGGTGGCCGGCCACCACCTCGGGACGGGCGGCGCGCATGATCGGCAGCGCCAGCACGTCGGCCACGGTCAGCTGCGCCATCTGGTCCTCTTCTCGGCTCGCTCGGGGATGTCGGCTCGGGCACGAGCCCGCGATGCGCTTGTTGGCGACGTCAGGCGGGACGTGGCGACGAACTGTAACTCGGAGGGGACTTCGGGCGACACAGTGTCGGAGGCCAGTGCCGCTGGGATGGGCCACACTAGGGGTGTTCCCCACCGCTATCCCACCAGGAGTCTGCCCATGACGCTCGCCATCTCGCACTGGGTCGATGGAGCCGCCTTCGCCGGAGCCTCCGACCGCACCGCCGAGGTCACCAACCCGGCCACCGGAGAGGTCAGCGGCCACGTCGCCCTCGCCGACGAGGCCGACGCTGCGCACGTCATCGAGGCCGCCGGACGGGCTGCCAAGCAGTGGGGCGCCACCTCGCTCGCTCGGCGTACGCAGGTGGTCTTCCGGTTCCGCGAGCTGCTCAACGAGCGCAAGGGCGAGCTGGCCTCCCTGATCTCCGCCGAGCACGGCAAGGTGCACTCCGACGCCCTCGGCGAGGTCTCCCGCGGTCAGGAGGTGGTGGAGTTCGCCTGTGGCATCGCCCACCTGCTCAAGGGGTCGCACTCTCAGTCCGCCTCCACCGGGGTGGACGTGCACTCGCTGCGGCAGCCACTGGGGGTCGTGGGCATCATCAGCCCGTTCAACTTCCCGGCGATGGTGCCGATGTGGTTCTTCCCGGTGGCGATCGCCACCGGCAACGCCGTGGTGCTCAAGCCCAGCGAGAAGGACCCGTCCGCCTCGTTGTGGATGGCCCGGCTGTGGCAGGAGGCCGGTCTTCCCGACGGCGTCTTCAACGTCCTCCAGGGAGACAAGGTCGCGGTCGACGCGCTGCTGACGAACCCGGTGGTCAAGTCGATCAGCTTCGTCGGGTCGACTCCGATCGCGGAGTACGTCTACGCCGAGGCGAGCCGCAACGGCAAGCGGGTCCAGGCACTGGGCGGGGCGAAGAACCACATGGTGGTCCTGCCCGACGCCGACCTCGACCTCGCCGCCGACGCCGCGGTCAACGCCGGCTACGGCAGCGCCGGTGAGCGGTGCATGGCGATCAGCGTCCTGGTGGCGGTCGAGCCGATCGCCGACGACCTGGTCGCCAGGATCGCCGAGCGCACCAACACCCTGGTCATCGGTGAGGGAACCGTCGCGGCCACCGGCGAGCAGGCCGACGGTCGCGAGGCCGACATGGGACCGCTGGTCACCAGGGAGCACCGCGACCGGGTCGCGGACTTCATCTCCCAGGGCGAGCAGTCCGGAGCCAAGGTCGTCGTCGACGGTCGCGAGGTCAAGGCGCGCGGTGGACGCGACGGCTTCTGGGTCGGCCCCACGCTGTTCGACCACGTCACCCCCGACATGTCGATCTACACCGAGGAGATCTTCGGCCCGGTGCTGAGCGTGGTGCGGGTGGGCAGCTACGACGAGGCCGTCGAGCTGGTCAACTCCAACCAGTACGGCAACGGCACCGCCATCTTCACCAACGACGGTGGAGCGGCGCGCAAGTTCGAGGACGAGATCGAGGTCGGCATGGTCGGCGTCAATGTGCCGATCCCGGTTCCGGTGGCCTACTACTCCTTCGGTGGCTGGAAGCGGTCGCTGTTCGGTGACAGCCACGCCCACGGGATGGAGGGCGTGCACTTCTTCACCCGTGGGAAGGTGGTCACCTCTCGGTGGGCCGATCCTGCTGCCCGCCCCCAGGGTGGGCTCGAGCTCGGCTTCCCCCAGAACACCTGAACAGGACAGGCTGATCGTGACGAGGAGCGACATGACCGACCAGACCAGCAGCAAGGACGCCTGGAAGACCGACGCGCAGGTCGCCCACGACCTCGACCGTCGGCACGTGTTCCACTCCTGGTCGGCCCAGGCGAAGCTCGACCCGATGGTGGTCAGCCGCGCCGAAGGCTCCCACGTCTGGGACGGCGCGGGGCGCAAGTACCTCGACTTCACCTCTCAGCTGGTGTTCACCAACATCGGCCACCAGCACCCCCGGGTGGTTGCGGCCATCCAGGAGCAGGCGGCGCGACTGTGCACCGTGGCCCCGTCACACGCGAACGGCGCGCGCTCGGAGGCGGCCCGACTGATCACCGCCCAGCTGCCGGACGGGCTCGAGCGGATCTTCTTCACCAACGGCGGCGCCGACGCCAACGAGCACGCCGTCCGGATGGCGCGCCTGCACACCGGTCGTCACAAGGTGCTCTCCCGCTACCGCTCCTATCACGGTGGCACCCATCTCGCGATCAACCTGACCGGCGACCCCCGCAGGTGGCCGAACGACAACGCCACCGCCGGAACGGTGCACTTCTTCGGACCGTTCCTGTACCGCAGCGAGTTTCACGCCACCACCGAGGCGCAGGAGTGCGAGCGTGCCCTGGCCCACCTCGAGCAGGTGATCGCGCTCGAGGGACCTGACACGATCGCGGCGATCATCTTGGAGTCCGTCCCCGGCACCGCCGGCATCATGGTGCCGCCGCCGGGATACCTCACCGGTGTCCGTGAGCTGTGCGACCGGCACGGCATCATCCTGATCGCCGACGAGGTGATGGCCGGCTTCGGTCGCACCGGTCGCTGGTTCGGCTTCGAGCTCGACGGCATCGTCCCCGACCTGGTCACCTTCGCCAAGGGCGTCAACTCCGGCTACGTGCCGCTCGGCGGTGTGGCGATCAGCGAGCCGATCTACCAGACCTTCGCCGACCGCCCCTATCCCGGCGGACTCACCTACTCCGGGCACCCGCTCGCCTGTGCCGCCGCCGTCGCCACGATCGAGACGATGCACGACGAGCAGATCGTCGAGCATGCCGACCGGCTCGGCCGCGAGGTGTTCGGTCCCGGTCTCCAGGAGCTGGCGGCTCGCCACGACTGGATCGGGGAGGTGCGCGGCACGGGCGCGTTCTGGGCGCTCGACCTGGTCTCCGACCGGGAGACCCGCGCGCCGTTGGCGCCGTACGGCGGGAGCAGTCCGCAGCTGGCCGCGGTGCTCGGAGCGGCCAAGGAGGAGGGCCTGCTGCCGTTCGCGAACTTCAACCGGATCCACGTGGTGCCCCCGCTGAACATCAGCGTCGAGGACGCCCGCACGGGCCTGGACATGCTGTCCCGGGCCCTGGAGAAGGCCCGCGCCCAGTTCTGAACCACACTCTGCCCATGACGCCCGCTGCGCGACCCCCCGTGATCCTGTTCGACCTCGACGGCGTGCTGGCCCGCCAGGACACCTTCACGGTGTTCGTGAGGCGTCAGCTGCGGGCTCGGGCGTGGCGGATCCCGTTGGCGGCACCTGCGCTGCCGGCGCTCGCTGCGACCGGTGAGCTGCCCGCCCTCCGAGGACTGCTGGCCAAGCACGTGGTGCGGGTCGCCCTCCTGGGCCTCTCGCTCGACGCGGCCGTCGCGGCCCTGGGCGCGCTGGGTCGCGAGTTCGCGGAGACACCTGCCTGGCTCTACCGCGACGGCATCGAAAGCGCGCGTGGACACCTCGACCAGGGCCACCGCGTCATCGTCGTGACCGCCTCCGAGCGCCACCTGGCTCGGGCTCTGCTCGACGGCGTCGGCCTCGAGCGGGCCGAGCTGTTCGCCTCCGACCTGACCCAGCGTCTCGGCGGCCTGGAGCTGTCCCCGCACAACTACGGGCACCGCAAGCGGCAGTCCCTCGAGGCCGCAGGCATCGAGCACCCGTGGCAGCGGATGTACTCCGACTCGGTCGCCGACCTGCCGACCCTCCTCGTGACCGAGGAGCAGGTGCTGGTGAATCCGTCGCGAGCGGCGCGTCAGCGGCTGACCCGGCTGTTTCCCGAGACCCTGTCCATCAAGAGCTGGACCTAGCGAAGCCAGGCCTCACTTGCGCTGGCGGGCCACCGACTTGGCCGGCGCAGAGAGCTCGGCCCCGCGGCCGTTGCTCGCGGCCCTCGCGGCCCTCGTGGTCCTCCCCGGGTTCGCGATCGCGAAGGTCCGCAGCGACATGTCGGCGTGGAAGGCCAGATGGAAGCTGGTCGCCCGTTGCCAGGACCCGTCCAGCGGGATCGTGTCGAGCTGGCTGTAGACGTCGACGACGTCGAGGGGGAGCACGGAGTCGTCCTGGAGGAGCCAGTCGCCGCCCTCGGCGCGGACGTAGACGCCGATCTGCGCCGGCCGGCGGCGCCGCAGCACCAGCGCGGCGGACGACCGGGCGGACGCGGTGTGGGTCTCGGGCCGCTGGCCGTCGGCGATGGCGACCAGCAGGTCGAAACGTTCGGCCATCTCGTTCATCGACGTGGAGAGATTGGCCTCCCCGAAGCGGGGCGGAAGCACGTCGTCGTCGACCCAGACCAGGTCGGCTGTGGAGAGCTGCCAGGCGCCGCGCTCCTGCTCGTGCGCCAGGGTCTCCATCCATGCCTGCTTGGCGAGCGAGATCGCTCCGAGCTGGGACTGGAGGACCTCGAGCGCCTGCCCACTCTGCGCGATCATGACCGGGTTGGCGTCGAAGTGACCCAGGTTGTTGAGCAGTCGCTCGATGTTGGTCTCGATCTGGGCGGCGTGCCCGGCGAGCTGCTCGTGGTGCCTCGACCACTGCTGCTGGAGGGTCAGCGGCGGGAGGTCGGCGAGGGCGACCTCGCAGGTGATCGCCACCGACGGGCTGACGACCTTGGCCCCCACGCTTGGCTCACGAGGAGCAACTCGGTCGGGGTCGGTGCTGACCGACTCGATCAGCCCGCGCTCGTCGAGGTGGATCGTGAGGGCGAGGTCGCGGAGCCGGTCGGAGGTGAGGTCCAGCTGCTGTCGTCCCGCCGGATCGGTCCCCACTCCTGCCTCGATGGCGACATCGACGACGGCGCGTAGCGACAGCTCCTTGCCACTGTGCTCGAGCTCATGTCGCGCCACCACCGTGACGTCGATCTGGGTGTGCGCCAGCCAGTAGCTGAGACCTAGTTCCTCTGTCATGAGCCCTCCCTCTCCGTCCGACTCCCTGGGTGGAGTCGCTGTGCGTGTGTCGAACCGAGGTGACGCTCCACCACCTCAGCTGCGGCATGTCTGCCGATCGGCTGTGGCCCTCGGCTAGTTCAGCTGGCCGGCCTCACCCTCTCGGTCCGAGGGGACCAGCCGCATGGTCGGCAGCGGCCGAGGTGCGCCGTTGGGGAACGCGTCCGCCGGCGGGGTCTGCCACGTCTCCGCGGTCTGCAGCAGGCCCTCGGTGCGCTGGTTGATCGCGTCTCGCTGGGAGCCCTCCACCTTGTAGGAGGGCAGCGGCCCGTCGGCCTCGTTGCCGTTCTCGTCCACGCCCACCCAGGCGGCGTACGGCGTCGTCCCGGCCGGGACCTCGGTGAAGCCGCCGCGGAAGGAGGTGAGCGTCTCGGAGAAGGCGGCCATCGCCGTACGGAAGCGAAGCCAGCGGTGGTTGTCCCATCCCCACGCAGGGGTGAGGCCGGGCTCCTCGCCGGCGAACGCGTTCACCAGCCGGCGGGCGGCTCCTTCGCCGCGCTCGCTCAGGCCCTGCACCACCGGCTTGGGCATGTTCAGGTTCATGCCGCCTTCGGTGTGGTCGTGGAAGACCGTGACGATGCGGTCGCGGTAGCCGGGCACGAACTGCTGTCCCTCGTCGACCCAGGTGCGGGCGGTCTGGACGATCGAGGACCCGAACTGCTTGAGCGCGCCGACCCCGCTTTCGGCCCACACCGACTGCGCTCGCGCCAGCCCGGCCTCGTTGTTGATCGGCAGGTAGCTCTTGTCGAACTCGGTCGACCGGTCCTTCCAGTCGTGCGGGAACGGCGCCAGGTTGATGGCGAAGGTGGGGCGCCGGGGCAGTGCCGAGTCGAAGAAGTGCAGCGGCAGGTTGGCGCAGATGCCGCCGTCGGAGAACCAGTTCGGCTGCAGGTGCAGGGCGGGCAGGGCGGCGGCTGCGGCCTCATCGGTCGCGTCCGGGTTGGCCTTGCGCCAGGCCTGGGCCACCGAACGCGCGTCCTTGTTGTGGTCCAACGAGTAGTCGACCGACAGCAGCGGCACCGCGGAGATCAGGCCAGGGAAGCTCAGGCTCATCCGGACCGCGACCACGATCGGCAGGTTCTCCCTGCTGGGGAAGGCCAGCCTCGGCTCGCGCTGGCGTCGGCGAACTGCCGAGAACCAGGCCCGTTCAGTGGTGGCTTCGGGGTGTGTGTCCTGCTCCATGCGCGCGACCACGTCCTCGGGGAACAGCGTGCGGAAGTGCGCAGGATCGAAGCAGTACTCGCCGGTGGTCCACGGCATGGCCATCGGCTGGCGGCGGGTGAGGTTGGTGGTCATCAGCTGGAGGGTGATGCCCGCGCGGTCCAGGTCGCCGAAGGTGACCGGCGCGTCTCCTGGCGAGCGACCTGCCAGCAGCTGGAAGGTCTCGTGCAGCCAGGGGGTGAGCGCTGGATGCGCCGCCCCGGGCGGGGTGAACCCGGACGAGAGCCCGAACCCCGCCTGCGGAATCCGCCCCACGTCGCGATAGACGCCCCACGCGAGGCCGATCACCAGACCTACGCCGACCAGCAGGAGCCCGGCGATGAGGCAGACCCACTGGGCGGGGCCACCGAGCAGGAACCCGGCGACGATCATCACCACGCCGAGCAGCGACCCGAGGACGGCGTACGTCAGCCAGGCGCGGATCGCAGCGACTCCCATGGCCTTCGCCCGCGCCAGTCCGGTGAGCCCCAGGCCGGCGGTGACCAGGCCGAAGAGCCGGCGCATCTTCGGCTGCGGCTGGAAGAGCGTGAACAGCCGGCTGTTCGACCCCTCGACCGGCTTGGTGAGGTCGTCGGGGAGAGCGGCCAGCCGAGCGAATCCCCCGGAAGCGCGACCGAGCTCCGCGCAGGCTGCGGCCGCTGCCGCGATGGCGCCGGCCGACGACCCCCCCACGGACCTGAGTCGGTAGACCTTGGCCAGCTCGCACACCGCGAGGGGATAGACCACCCCGCTGGTGATCCCACCTTTCATCACCAGGTCGCACTCGAGTGGAGGGCTGGTCGAGGCGCTCGACGCCCCCGTCGCGGTCGTGGTCATATAGGCACGCTAATGGGCTTTCGCGTCCCAAAACGGCTGCGGGCGGGGCCGCTTCGAGCAGGACTAGACCTTCGCGATCCGGATGGTTGACCTCGGAAACTCAGCGGCATGGCTCAGGTCCGTCGGTTCAGGCTGATGCTGCCGTCTGGCAGTGCGCGGTGGTGGTAGCCGGGGTCGTGGATGCGTTGGTGGTGGTAGTGACAGAGCGGGAGGGCGTTGTCGAGGTCTGTCTTCCCGCCGCCGGGACTGCCGCCGGGGCGTTTGGCGGGTTGCCAGGGCTCTCGGTGGTGGAGCTCGCACCAGGCGTAGGGGCGTAGGCAGCCCTCGGCGGCGCAGGTGTGGTGGCTGAGTCCGATCGCGATGCGTTGTTGTTCGGTGAAGAGTCTGGTTTCGCGGCCGAGGTCGAGGGTCACGGAGCGGCTGTCGAGGACGGCGGGGATGATCCCGGCGCCGCAGGCCAGGCGGCGGGCTTCGCCGGCGGTGAGGGTGTGGCCGGTGTCGAGACCGGCGGTCTTGAGGGCGCCGTGGAGGAGGGTGTGGTCGAGGGTGACCACGACGGTGGCGGCGGTCTTGGGGTGCAGGTGGTCGGTGGGCAGGTGCTCGAGGAGCTCGGCGAACGCGAGGCCGCGGCGGTGCCGCCAGTCGAAGGAACGGTGGTCGAGCCCGGTCGAGACCCCCATCCGGCGGGGCGCGGTCATGGAGTCGATGACCTTGCCGAGGATCGCGGCGGCGAGGCTGGGGATGGTGAAGTGGCCGGTGGTGGTGCCGTCCTGGTTGTCGTGCAACGTCAACGAGCACCGGTCGTGGGCGGCTTGCTCCTCGGTGTGGACGAGGTGGTTCTCGTGGGCGTCGACGGCGATCTGGTCGGGTTCGATCTCCTCGATCGCGCGTCGGGCGTAGCGGCGGAGCTGGTCGGGGTCGTAGCGCTGGGCCTTGTCGACCAGCGCGGCCTCCACCACCTGGCGTTGCTCCTCGGTGACCCCGGTGGGGAGCTGGTCGGCGGCGCGCAGGATCACTGCCGCGTGGGCGGGGGACACCAGCCCGGCGTCGAGGGCCTGGGCGGTGGCGTCGTGCCCGGCCTGCAAGTCGGTGGCCAGGCGTACCTCGCGGGCCGCAGTGGTCCGGGTGGTGTTGGTGTGCCGGGCGGTCCAGGCCTCGGTGCCGGTGAACCCGGCAGCCTGGCCGGCACCTGCCCGGTCGGCAGCAGCGACCACCTTGAGCTTGACCGCCTCCAGACGGCGACCGAAACGCTCCAGGTTGCGCAACGCGGCGGCGTACTCACCACTGGGCAGCGGGGCAGCGGCACCGGCGAGCATCCGGTCCAGCGCTGTCTCGATCTCGACGGCGCCGACCAGCACCGGGTGTGCGGTGTCGGGGTGCAGGTCGAGGAGCGATGTCATGCATCTATTCTGGCTCGAACACATGTTCGAGTCAAGGGGTGAAGTCACAGTGTGGACACCACGCAGCGAAACCCGGAGACAGTCGTGAGAACGGCCGGTCACAGGCCGCGCATCCGCAGGGCGGCCTGGGTGCGGTCGGTGACCTGCAGCTTGGTCAGGACGTGCGACACGTGGTTCTGCACCGTCTTCAGGCTGAGCCCGAGCTCGCGCGCGATCTCGGGATTGGACGCTCCGTGTGCGATCAGGGTGAGCACCTCGGCCTCGCGCGAGGTGAGGTCGTCCGGTCGATGGACGTCGAGCAGTCGGGCGGCGACCCCCGGGCCGTACACCGCACCGCCCGCCGCCACGGATCGGATGGCCGCGAGCACCTCCTCCTGGGCGGTCTCCTTGAGCAGGTAGCCGCGTGCGCCCATCCTCAGTGCCGCCGCCACGGTGGCCTCGTCGGCGAGCATGGTGAGCACCAGGACTCCGCAGCCGGGGAGTGCCGCCAGGAGCCTGCGAGTCGCTTCCAGACCATGGGTCCCGGGCAGGTTGAGGTCCATCAGTACGACGTCGGGGCGCTGCTCGATCGCCACCTCCACCGCCGAGGTGCCGTCTCCCACAGCGCCGACCACCTCGATGTCGGCCACGGTCCCGAGCAGGCCGGTGAGCCCGTCGCGGAACAGCGGGTGGTCGTCGACGACGAGGACGCGGATCATGTCGCGACCCCGGTCCGCAGCGGCAGCCGCACGGTGAGCGCGGTCCCGTGAGCGAGATCTCGCAGCTCGAGCCTGCCGCCGATCTCGACGACGCGCTCGCGCATGGTCCCGGACCCGACACCCGGCCGTGCGCCGTTCATCCCGCACCCGTCGTCGCTCACCTCGAGCACGAGCACCTCGGGGGAGACCGTGGCCGCCACCCGGCACGTCGTCGCGTGCGCATGCCTGACCACGTTGGTCAGGGCCTCCTGGGCGACTCGGTACGCCGCGACCTCCACGGCCGCCGGCAGCGCGGGTCGCTGCGCGGGCAGCTCCAGCGCCAGCTCGAGGCCGGAGCCGGAGGCCAGCTCCCTGCCCATCTCAGCGACCGCTCCGAAGAGCCCGAGCTCGTCGATCGCCGGGGGGCGCAGTCCCTCGACGATGCGGCGTACCTCGGCCACGGTGCCGCGGAGTCCGGTGCGGAGCTGGTCCAGGCGGTCGCCGACGGGTTGCCCTGATGCGATCAGGTTCTGCACGGTCTCCGCCTGATAGCCGAGACCAGCCAGTGAGGGGCCGAGTCCGTCGTGCAGGTCGCGACGAAGCCTGCGGCGTTCCTGCTCGCGCGCCAGCACCAGCTGCTCCTGGGCGGTGCGCAGCGCGTCGACGAGTCCGGCCGTGTGGACGACCCCGCCCATCTGGTGCCCGAGATCGGTCAGCAGCTGCCGGTCGTCCTCGCGCAGAGTTCGGCCGGCCCAGCGCAGCGTGCCGACCCGGGCGCCGTACGCCGTGAGGTCGAGGAACTCGGCCGTGTCCTGCTCTGCGCCCGTGCGCGCCAGGACGTGTCCCTGGCGGTCACGGATCTCGGCGTGCGCAAGGCCGAGCCCGTTGACGAACTCGTCGGTGAGCGTCTGCAGCAGTGCCCGGCCGTCGGCGGCGTCGGCGAGCCGGCGGCCCGTGTCGGCGAGCACGCCGGCGGGGGTCGACCAACGGCCGTAGACGATGCGGTTGGCGGCGCGTTGCAGCGAGTCGCGCAGCGGCGCGAAGGCCACCGCCACCACGCCGGCCGCAGCCCAGGGGAGCCACGCGGCACCCCGCTCCTGGAGCATTGCTCCGACTCCGCCGACGACCAGCGCGTAGACCCCGGCCAGGACTACCGACAGGGAGACGTAGGCGACAGTGCGGCTGACCGCGAGCTGTACGTCATAGAGCCGTCGCTGAAGGAGCGCCACCCCAAGCGCCACGGGCAGCGGCAAGGCTGCCAACGAGATCAACCAGGGCTCCGCCCACGGTGTCGCCACGAAGGCGATCGCCACCAGCGGCATCGCGAAGGCGGCACCGAACACGACGACCTGCTGACGGAGCAGCTCGTCGCCCTCCCGGAATCGGCGGAAGAGCGAGCGGACGGCTGCGATCAGGCAGAGGGAGGCGAGCGCGAGTGCGCCCAGGGCGAGAGCTTCGGTGACCGGCATCCACGCCGGCGGCAGTGCGAGCGGGTTGTCCGCCGACAGCAGTCGTTCCTCCAGCGGCACGGGGGAGAGCAGTGCCGCGATCGCGAACGCGCCGATGCACAGCTGCATCAGCCGCAGCCACCAGACCGAGATGGCACGGCCTTCGGGGAAGACCAGGGGGATGGCCACCACCAGGACCAGCCATCCGACGCCACGCAGGCTCGACCCGAGCACCCCGAGGAGTGCCCCCGCCGAGCTGGTGGGTGTCTCGGCCAGCATCCTGATGCCGAACGCGAGCAGTCCCTCGCCGGCTCCCCACGCGGAGGCTCCGGCGAGCATCAGCCGCCCGACCGGATGGCCCGGCCGGGCAAGCACGATGACGAGAGCGACGAGCGTGTAGGCGAGGACGACGAGGACGATGGCGGCGTCGTCGAGGTCGCTCCGGGTCCCACGGGCGAGCAGCACCGAGGAGCTCGCGCCCGCGATGGCCACACCACCGAGCAGGAGCGACGACGACACCCGCAGCCAGCCCATCGACCCACCTCGGTTCAAGAGTGCCGGATGGACACGCTGCCGGGAACCTCTGCGGGCGACCGGTCGACGCCGGTCGGCGGACGGTGACGCAGCATCAGCACCCCGACCCCGACGAACCACACCATCCACAGCAACGTTCCCCAGTCCTGGTGCCCGATCCCGGCGAGCGGGGTGGAGATCAGCAGGGCGCCGCCGGTGACCAGGCCGAACCGTCCGATCCAGCCCGTGCACACGCCGTCACTGAGCGCGGAGACCGCGACTCCGAGGGTGGCGCCGCCGAGCAGCATCAGGCTGAGGAAGTAGCCGAAGATGCGCACGTTGTTCAGTGCGAACGCGGTGTCGATGTCGAGGCCGTGCTGGACGCCGTACATCGCAGCGCCTCCGGCCGGGAAGCCGACGGCGAAGGTGACCGCGACATAGGCCAGGCCGCACATGAGGCCGGTCTGTGCGGCCCATCGCCCAGCCTCCGTGCGACGACCGAGGGCCCGGGAGAGGAACACGATGACCGGAACCAGCAGGAGGAAGCCGAAGGCCTCGACGAGGCCGGCGGTGAAGGTGCGGGCCAGGTCGCCGTCGGCGTACTCCGCCTCCACGCCCGTGCGCCCCTGGCTGAACAGCGGGGTGTCCTGGGAGAGGATCCCGGATAGAACCAGGACGACGTGGGTGATGACTAGGGCGCCTGCGATCTGCCACAGGCGCCTGGGAATGGTGTGCATGGTGCGCTCCTCGAGTCGAGTCCGCCCGTGAGTTCGGGCCTGATGACCGAAGGCTGTCGGCAGACAGCGCTCGGCGCATCGGGCCGATTCCCGACAGGACCGGGAAGATCTCCCGTCGCGGCCGGTGAGCGTCGAGGCTCACTCCTGTGCCCGGCTGATTGCCGCGCTGGTCGGTCTGCTCCCTCCTTCGTGTTGACGGGCGAGCGATGTATCACCCGGCCCACCACCGGTCTCTTCCTTGGCAAGGCGAGTCTTCGCCGACTCGCGCGTCGATGAGAACAGGGAGCTGTCATGTCCGAGCGCTACATCATCACTTCCCGAACGGCTGGTGCAGACCCAGCGATCTCCGAGGACATTCGCGTCGTCGCGGCGCTCGACCGGGGGCAGCTGATCGACGCCGAGCCCGCCGTCGCCGCCGCGCTCGAGGAGCAGGGCTTCCGGGTCAAGAAGCTCACGGACCCGAACATCATCCGGTTCTTCTCCTACGAGATCGACACTGCCAGCGACGAGCGGCCGCCCACACCGCCCGAGCTCCAGCAGACGGAGCAGGACGAGCAGGGCATCAACCACCTCATCCAGCTGGCCGGGCCGGCGCAGGAGTCCTGGCTGGTCACCCTGGCCGAGCGAGGTGTCCGACTGGTCGAGCCCGTGTCGCCGTTCGCCTACTTCGTGCGCGCCGACGCCGAGACCGTGGCAAGCCTGGTGTCCTTGCCCTTCGTCGACTGGGCGGGCCCGTTGGAGCCGGCGTACAAGGTCAATCCGGTGCTGCTCGGCGCTGACCCTCAGCCCGAGGGCCTCGGTCCGATCGAGGCGGTCGACATCGGTGTGCTCGCCGACGGCGACGTCGAGGGCGTCGAGGCGCTGGTCTCGGCCCGCGGCGGCACCGTGCAGATCGTCGCGCCCGAGACCTCCGACGCCTACCGCAGCATCACCGCGCAGCTTCCGGCCGACGCGATCCCTGCGGTGGCGAACCACCCCGACGTCCGTTGGATCGACGCGGTGCGCGCCCCAGTGCTCGAGGACGAGCGCAGCGCGCAGATCGTCTTCGAGGACCTCAACGGCGTGGCCGCTCCGAACACCGCGCCCAACGTCGGCTACGCCGCCAACCTCACGGCCCTCGGGGCCGACGGCACCGGCGTCACGATCGCGATCTGCGACACCGGCGTCGACACCAATGACGGCGCGACGGTGCACGACGACCTCGCCGGGCGCCTCGCCTTCGCCGTCAACGCGACCGGGGGCGCGATCGCGGGCGCCGATACCGACGGCCACGGCACCCACGTGGCGGGCATCGCCGGAGGCAACGGCGCATCGGGCGACACGGATCCACAGGGCTTCCTGCTCGGGCAGGGTGTCGCCACCGGAGCGACGATCGGCGGCGTCTTCTTCAACGGCACCGTGCAGCAGCGACTCCAGGTGTCCGCTCAGCAGGGCGCTCAGGTGATGAACAACTCGTGGGCCATGAACGGCTCGAGCTACGGTGCCAATGACCGCACCGTCGACCTTGCCGTACGCGACGCCGATGCGGGTGCGGCCGGCATCACACCGCTGGTCGTCGTCTTCTCGGCCGGCAACAGCGGGCCCGGGGCGAGCACGGTCACGAAGAACCCGAAGAACGCGATCCTGGTGGGGAACTCGCTCAACTCCCGGCCCGGCGAGGGCGCTGCCGACGACATCCGTGGGATCGCCAATGGCTCTTCGCGCGGACCTGCCGACGACGGACGCACCTTGCCGCACGTGACGGCCCCCGGCACCGACATCATCTCGACCTACTCGCCGGTGGGCTTCCGCAGCGGCCCCTACACCGACACGGGCGGCACCTTGCACGCGCTGCACGCACCGATGAGCGGTACGTCGATGGCCTCGCCGCACGTGGCGGGCGCCTCGGCGGTGCTGATCGACTGGTGGCGCCAGAGCCGTGGGGGAGCGACCCCGAGCCCAGCCCTGATCAAGGCGCTCCTGGTCGTGAGCACGGAGTCGGCTCAGGGCGGTCCCGGGGTCGCTGGCGGCCTGGGCGCCGAGCCGAACAACAACGCCGGGTGGGGCAGGGTCTCCCTCGAGAACGCCCTGCTCCAGGGACCGGCGAGCGACCGTGGCCCGAAGATCTTCAGCGACCAACGGCAGGCGTTCACGGCCACCGGTCAGGAGTACCGCATCCGGGTCGCTGCCGCCGACGCGACTCGGCCGTTGCGGGTCGCGCTGTGCTGGACCGACGCGGCCGGCGCGGTCGGGGCCAACCCGACGCTCGTCAACGACCTCGACCTCGAGGTGCAGCAGGTCGGGGGTGGGCTGTTCCGCGGCAACAACCTCGTCGGCGGCTGGTCGGTCGCGGGCGGCGCGGCCGATGCCCTCAACAACACCGAGGTCGTCGCCATCCAGAACCCCGCCGGGGTGTACGAGATCTCGGTCGTGGCGGCGAACATCACGGCATCCGCCCGCACCGACATCGCCACCCCGTGGCAGGACTTCGCCCTCGTGATCGACAACGCGGAGGTGCCCGCCGCTGACCCGGTGAGTGTCGTGACGGTGCTCGACCGCTCGGGCTCCATGCAGTTCTACGGCTACATCGACATCACCCGGCAGACGTCGCGGCAGTTCATCGACCTGCTGTCCGTCGACGACTCGGTCGGAGTCGTGAGCTTCGGCGACAGCAGCGTCGAGGAGTATCCCGGCACAGGTGCGCCCCAGCTCATCACGGGGCAGCCGATCAGGGATGCCGCGACCATCGCCGTCGACGGCATCGGCTTCGGCGGCTGTACCTACATGGGCGCCGGCATCCAGCAGGGCGGAGCGATGCTCGGAGGGGCGGGGACGAGGCGTGCGCTCGTGCTGCTCTCGGACGGCTACGACAACAAGGGCTGCGACTCCGGCAACCCCGCCAAGCCGAGCGCGCTCGATGCGGCGACCGCTCTGCCGGCCGACCTGCCGATCTACTCCTGCGCGATGGGCCCGTCCTCCGACCAGGCCCTGCTCGGACAGCTCGCCGAGGGCACCAACGGTCGCTACTACTTCATGCCGACCATCGACGACCTCTTCGAGATCTACAACTACATCCGAGGGCAGGTGACCGGAGACGGCGTGATCGTGAACGAGTCGTCGGCGGCGTCGACCTCAACGGTGTCGGGCTGGGTCGACGGGTGTGCGCAGTCGGTGCTGTTCACCGTCGCCTGGCACGACCCCGCGGTGCGGTTCGTGCCGCGCGCCGCGAAGGCCCAGGACGAGATCTCGGTGCGGTTGCGCACACCCGGTGGCCGCTGGCTGTCGTACTCCTCGACCGAGTTCGCGCGCAACGTCGGCGCCGGCTACGTCAG
Organism: uncultured Actinomycetota bacterium; assembly: GCA_963812235.1. GTDB lineage: Bacteria > Actinomycetota > Actinomycetes > Propionibacteriales > Nocardioidaceae > Marmoricola. The sequence goes on from CAWEUP010000021.1 coordinate 134,282, forward strand.
CTTCGCGCTGCAGGAGCCGCAGGCAGGGATGTGGACCGTCGAGGTCTCGACCAACCGGGCGCAGCACACGCCGTACACGGTGGGTGGGTTCGTGCGCAGTCCGCTGCGGCTGGAGGTCGACGCGCCCGTCTTCGTCGGGATCGGTCAGCCGATCGACGTCAAGGCCGTGGTCAGCGACGCGAAGGGCCCCCTGTCCAGGGTCAAGGCGCGGGGCACGGTGACGACCCCGCCGCCCTACAGCGACCTGCTGCGGAAGTACGCGGAGCAGCTGCGCGGAGTCCGACTGCCTGACGTCGCCGATGGCAAGCCGGACAAGCAACGCCTCGCCCTCACGCGGCTGGTGCTCCTGCGCAACGAGCTGCTGGCGAAGACCGGAGAGGACATCTTGGCGTCGCCTGTGGCGGGGATGCCGATCGGACACGGCAGCGGGCGCTTCGGTGTACGGGATGCTGCCGTGCTCCGTGGGCTCGGGGTGCCGGGATCCGTCACGCCGACTCATGCGAGCGGGCTCGGGATGCTCGACCCGCGCATCGTGGCCCGGCCCTGGATCTCTGGCGTCGCGGCGGGTCGGTTCACCGACACCCGGCTCCCGGGCAGCTATTCGGTCGCCGTCACCGCTGCTGGTTTCAGCCCTGCCTGCGGCACGCGCTTCGTCCGCAAGGACCTGGTCAGCGTCGTGGTGGGACAGCGCGAGCAGCGAGGCTGATCCGCCCAACCCGCGTCGAGACCGTCGCGGTCGTCGCCCCGTCGAAGGCGTCGTCGGCTGGCTGAGCCCACTCCTCGGTCGCTGACGACGGGTCGACCGACTCTCACCCGGCTGCGAGCGTTGCTGCCACCTGACGGTGTTTCACCCGACTAGACAGCCACTGTCGCTTTCGTCACGGAACGATGTGGATGGCGGGTTATCGCCACGGCGAAGTCTTGACGTTTCGGCTGTTGAGGGACATAGGTAGAAGCAGTTCTTCAGCGATGCGGCCGAGACGAGGCGGATCCGGGGGGTGGGGACGTGCTCGATGACGAGACGGTCGCGTTGGACGACGGCCGGGTACGCGTGGCGCACTCTCCGGGTCTCACGGTCCTCGTCGAGCAGCCGGGCACCCTGCTCTCGGCAGGTCGCCGCCGCGTCGAGGTCCAGTACGCCCTGGCGGTGTCGTCGTCCCACGGCGGCGGACGGCTGATCATCACGACCAGGGCTCGGGGCAACCGGGTCCTCACGGCGCTGGTGGGCGTCGAGGACCGGTACGCCCTCATCGACCGAGCAGCGGAGGAGGGGCGCGAGCGGACGTTCACGCTGGAGATCCCCCCGGGCGTGGACCGGCGCCTGGTCGTCGTCGAGCACCCATCCGGCCTCGCCCCCGAGGACCTCCCCGGTCTCCTGCCTGAGCCGGAGTACTTCTGGATCTCTGATCCCGTCAGGCCGCCTCCGGTCGCCCCCCACGCACGGACGCGGGCGAGGCCGGCGCGCACGCGCGATCTGACGGTCGGGGCCGCAGGTGAGTTCGAGGCAGCGGCCCCCGACATGCGTGGCCGCTACCGGCACGCCTCGGAGGCTCCCGAGGAGGCCGGGTTCTCCCGCGACGAGATGACAGTAGCCCAGGAGGATGCCCAGGCGGATGCCCCAGCGGAAGCCCAGGCGGATGCCCCGCGGAAACCCAGGTGGATGCCCCGCCGGAAGCCATGGCGGAAGCCATGGCGGAAGCTCAGTCGGGTGCTCCGTCGGAAGCCGTCGAGGCGGTGTTCGCCGAGGTCGGTGCGAACATGCCGAGCGAGGTGCACCTGGAGGACACGGTGCCGGTCGAGGTGCTGCTCAGCCGCGAGGAGGTCACTGTCTTCGCCGGCACCTCCCACGACGAGCAGGTGATCGTGATGGACCCCGCACGGCCGCTGGAGGTCGTCCTGCTGCGGCGGGGGTTCGACCTCGACGACCGTGAGCTGCCGCGGGAGACGGGTCGGCGCAGCCTGTCGCTGCCCGGACGGGGCGAGCCGGCGATGCGGGTCGTGTTCTGGCTGAGGGCCGCCCAGGAGGGGGAGGGCGACGTTCAGGTCGTCGTGCGCCAGGACGATCCGCAGCCGTTGGCCATGCTTCGCCTCACTGCGACCGTGCTGCCCCGCTCGGAGGTGCCCCGGGACCGGGCGACCGCGGAGGCTGCGCAAGCGCAACGGGCTCCGGTGGCGGGCAGGCGGTTCAGCGGGGCGGTCACGCCGTTCGCGAACCCGCAGACCCTGGTCATCGACGAGAATCTCGTGGGAGTCGTCTCCGAGCTGTCCTTCGATCTCGTGCTGCCCGGCTATCGGCGCCGGTTCACCCAGCTCGTCCCGGACAAGACGGCGGTGCTGAAGGAGGCCTTCCGCCGGCTCGACTCCGCCTGGCGCGACCTCGCTCCGGTGGCGGACCCGCTGGTCCGCGGGCGGAGCTTCCAGGAGAGGCTGCGAGGACTGGGGTCACAGCTCGCGCTCCAGGTGCTTCCTCCCGAGCTTCTGGACTACCTGCGTGGCCACCTCGACGACATCGACGAGCTCGCGGTGATCACGAGCGGGGAGACCGACATCCCGTGGGAGCTGGTCCACGTGCGGGACCCCGATGCCGGCGAGGATCCCGAAGGACGCGGCTTCCTGGGCCGCACGGGTCTGGTCCGCTGGGTCTACAACACCGCGCATCCCACCGATCTCTCGGTCCGTACGGGCCGGGGCCACTACCTGATCCCCGAGTACGCCGACCCGGCGCTGGTGCTCGAGCAGGCGCAGCTGGAGCCGACCTACCTGCAGCCCTTCGGCGCCACGGCCATCGATCCACCTGACGCCGCCGGCATCGCCCGGCTGCTCACCAGTGGCGAGGTCGACCTGCTCCACTTCGCCGGCCACGGGTTCAGCAACGACGCCGACGAACCGCCCGTGCGGGAGATGGCCCTCGCGGACTACCGGCTCGACACCCCGTCGGTGACCGGGGTCGACCGGTCGCGCATCGCCTTCAGCCTCGAGGACCTGCGCCGTTCCCTGCCCGACAGCCCTCCGCTGCGATTCTCCGAGCCTGGTCCGCTGGTCTTCCTCAACGCCTGCCGGATCGGCCAGGCGCCCTCGACCCGCTCCGAGGTGGGCGGGTTCGCCGAGACCTTCCTGCGAGGCGGCGCCGGCGCCTTCGTCGGCTGCCTGTGGTCGGTCGGTGACCAACCCGCCAGGGAGTTCGTCGCGGCGTTCTACAGCGCGCTCGACGCCGGCCACACGATCACGCGGGCAACCCTCGCCGGGCGGACGGCGGCCCGCGAGGCCGGCGACATCTCGTGGCTCGCGTACACCGTCTACGCCCACCCCGACGCCCGGCTCGCCGACCGCCCCCTGCCCACACCGGAACCGAACCCCTCCTCGAAAGGCACGGTCATGACCACCACCACCGAAGCAGCCCGCAAGGCCCCGGCCCTCACCCGTGCGGAGCTGCAGGCGCTCCATCCGTTCGTGGTCTGCCTCGAGGACGGCAAGCTGGCGGAGGGCGCGTCCACGCTGCCCACCGGGGTGGACGACTTCGTGACCGTCAAGGCCGACATCGACGAGCTCTTCGCGACCCGGCTGCCGGACTTCATCAAGATGCACGGCAAGCCGGTGCCGATGATGCTGTGGGCCCACGGCGGTCTGGTCGACAAGGCCGCCGGACTGCGAGTGGCCCACACCCAGGTGGCCTGGTGGCAGGCCAACGGCGTGTTCCCCGTGCACTTCGTGTGGCGCACCGGTCTCGCCGAGTCGCTGTGGGACGCCGTCAAGGACCGGTTGCCCGGACGGACCCGAGGGTTCGACGACATCACCGACCGTCTCATCGAGGCCGCGGTGCGCGCCGCCCGCGGCAAGGACACCTGGGGCGCCATGAAGACGACGGCGAGGCTCGCGAGCGAGAAGGACAAGGGTGGGGCCTGGTACTTCGCGCAGAAGCTGGCCGAGTTCCACAAGGCCAACCCCGGCAGCGTCACCGTGCATGCCGCGGGCCACAGTGCCGGGTCGATCTTCCACTCCCACCTGATCCCCGAGCTGCTGTCGGCCGGCATACCGGAGATCGCGTCCCTCAACCTGCTCGCGCCCGCGATCCGGGTCGATGAGTTCAAGCAGCGGATCATGAAGAAGTCGGTCTTCGACAAGATCAAGAAGCTGACGATGTTCACGATGACGGAGGCCTTCGAGAAGGACGACACCTGCATCGGGATCTACAAGAAGTCGCTGCTCTACCTGATCCGCGGCGCCCTCGAGGACGAGTCGGGGGCCGAGATCCTCGGCCTGCAGGAGTGCCTCAAGCGTGACCGGGCGCTCGACGTGCTTCTCGGCAAGGCAGGATCCGGCGCGAAGGGCGAGGTGATGTGGTCCCAGACCGTGGGCGGCGGACCGCGGACCAGCAGCCTCTCGAGGACTCACGGCGGGTTCGACAACGACGCCGCGACGATGAACAGCCTGGCGCGACGGGTGATCGACGACGACCGGCTCACCGCCGGGTTCGGGACCCTGCCCGGAGCCCGTGGTCTCGCCGAGGACGTGTCGCCGTGGCACTCGGAGGAGTACGTGCGCGACTACATCGCCTCGCGACAGGCAGCGGAGCCGCAGTCGGGCCGCAAGCGGGCGCTGTGCATCGGGATCGACCTGTACCCCTCCGTGGAGGACCAGCTGGGCGGGTGTGTGGCGGACGCGCGTGCATGGAAGCAGGAGCTCCAACATGCCGGCTTCACCGTCGCCATCCTCGAGGACGAGGACGCCACCCGGCAGAACATCGTCGAGGGCATCCAGGACCTGATCGTCAAGAGCCAGGCTGGGGACGTGCTGGTGCTGCAGTACTCCGGGCACGGCACCACCGTCGAGGACCTCGACGGCGACGAGCTGGAGGAGGCGAAACGCACCGGTGAGACCAAGGACGAGGCGCTCTGCCCGGTGGACTTCCGCGCCGGTGAGCTGCTGATCGACGACGACCTCGGTGAGCTGTGGGACCTGTTGCCGGACGAGGTGAACCTGACGGTCTTCTTCGACTCGTGCCACTCCGGTGGTGGCCAGCGCAAGATCCTGGAACCGGACTCCGGCGGTCCCGCCAGGAAGGCCCGCCTGGTGCGGATGACGACGGAGAACGTGGAGGCCTACAAGCACCGGCGTGGAGGCCTGCAGCGGGCGACGAGGTCGCTCGACACGGAGCGTTCGGTCTTCTTCGGTGCCTGCCAGGCGAGCGAGCTCGCCTACGAGAGCAACGGTCAGGGCGACTTCACGCGGATCGCACTGCCTCGCCTCCGCGAGTTCCTGACCCTGACCAACCGGGAGTACTTCGAGGCTGTCCTCGCCGCCTTCGGGGACTCGAGGAAGCAGACCCCCGTCCTGCTTCCGCCCGGGCTGACCGGCCAGACCTTCCTGGCCCCGGTCTCGGAGTCCGCGAAGAGCGGCGACCCCGACGTGTCGCCGGCCGGTCCACCCGATGGTCCGCCACCGCCAGTCCCGCCGCTCGCGGCGTCGGACTCGCCTGCGGGCGTCACCACCCGAGAGCAGGCGATCGCCGACATCCTCCGGGGGGTGGCCACCCTGATCGAGTCGTGAGCCTCGACCAGCGGTGTGGGCAGCCGCGGTCCCCGGCGGACCGGGACCCGATGACGCGAAGCGGTGGCGGCCCGGATTCCCCAGCGAGACGACCCTGGGCTAGGAGCAGTTCCGGGTGAGCGCGTCGGCCAGGGCGTTGATCGACGCCTGCGGGTTCGGCGCCCCGTTCCAGTCGTTGCGCATCCTGAGCACCACTGTGCGGTCCGGCGCGAGCGTGACCGTGTTCCCGCCGTAGCCGGACATCTCCGGGAGGTAGGTGGAGCAACCCTCGGTGGACTCGAGGCGGTAGAACCACCAGTTGAGGAAGTAGTACTCCGAGCCGTCGTCGGCGGAGCGCAGCGCGCCGGTGGGCGGGGTCGGACGGGGACTCGGCGCGATCTGCCGCGTGAGCGCCGGGGCCAGGATCTGCCGGCCCTTCCACGATCCGCCGTTCTGGTAGAGCAGCGCGATCTTGGCGAGGTCGTCGAAGGTCGGGTAGTAGCCGTAGGACATCAGCGGCTGCCCGGGGGATCGCCCGCGCTCCACGGTGGCGTTCGTCGGGGCGTGGTGGATGCCCAGCGGGCGGTAGACCTCACGCCGCAGCACCTCCCAGACCGACGCCCGGGGGCCGTCCATCCGCTTCACCAGGGCGTCGAGCGCGACGCCCAGCAGGTAGGTGTCCTGGTCGCGGTAGTTGAGCACCGTGCCGGGCTCGAAGGCGGCCGGATAGTCCAGCGCCTCGCGGGTCTTCTCGGCCTCCGAGGGCGCGATGTACCAGCGGTCGTAGTCGCACAGGTAGCACGTGGGGTCACCCTCGGGTCCGTGGCCCGAGGCCATCATCGCCAGGTCGCGAAAGGTGACGTCGTCCCAGCCGGGCACGTCCGCCCGCGGAACGTACCGGGCGATGGGCCGGTCGACGAAACGGGGGCCGTACTTCTGCGCCAGCCGCAGCATCGCGGCGTTCAGCATCGCGGACTTGGTGACCGACCAGACTCCGTAGCGGACCTGCTCGCAGTACGGGAACGCTCCGGCCGCGGTCGGGCACTCGGTGCCGTACAGGGTGCCGTTGCGCACGACGCCGGCACGGACGAAGTCGGGGTAGGTGACGAAGTCGTCGAGCGTCCCGCGGTCGACCACGCGCTCGAGGTCCGACCAGGGACGCTGCGGCAGCCGGGCGCGCATCTCGGCGCGATGGTCCGCGACGCGACGCCGCAGGCGGTCGATGCCTCCTGGGCGGAACGCGGCCCTGGTCGTGCCCCACGCCGTGAAGTACTCCGGGACGTAGTACGGCGAGGTCATCTGCACGACCTGGTAGCGCACGGGGGAGACCCGCTTGCCCTTGTACATGAACATCGCGATCCCGGTGTGTGTCTCTCCCTCGATGGAGTTCACCAGGGCGAACGGGAAGGAGGCGCGGTTCCAGCCGCGGTCACCGGGCTCGGACCAGACGCGACCGGGCTGCACGATGACATCCCAGAAGCTGCGGGTCTTCGGCAGCACCCCGTTGCGAATGACGTCCTGGGTGGTCGGCACCAGCTGTCCGCGCGTGGTGAAGAACGAGAGCGAGACATCGGGGAAGAAGGTCGTGTCCTTGCCCATCACGGGGGTGGAGATGCCGCCGCCGGCGGCGTCGCTGAGGACTTGCATCGTGCTGCCACGCAGACGAAGCGTTCCGGTGAGGCCCTGCCGCGCACGCCGCGCGTCCGCGCCGGGCGCGAAGCGGTGGTTGCGGGTCAGTCCGTCGGCGACCGCACCGGTCAGCAGCTGCCGGCTGGTGATCGCGGCGTTCGACACCTCCCCACCGGGAGGCGTGTGTGCCTCGACGGCGCCGGGCAGCAGAGCCGTCGTCAACGCCCCCGCCGAGAGGGCGACGGCGATGCGCCACCGGTTGCGTCGCGGGCGGACATCCGACATGGGTGCTCCTTGCTGAGCAGCGTGGGGTGGGTCCTGCGCGACCGGTGTGAGTCGGCTGACGCGGAAGCGGAACGTAGCACTCGGCGGACGCGCACGGCTAGGGTCGCGCCCCTCGGCGCAGGCTGCCGTCCTGCGGCTGATTTTGGGGATTGATCGAGGGTCCTGGTGTGTGTTAGTTCATGAGTCATGAGCTTCGACTCGGCTCTCGATGATCGCCTGGCTCTGAGTGCAACCAGCGCGTGGTCCTCGGCCCAGCGGTTGGCTGCGGCTGGAGTCGTTCTTCTGGCCGCCGCCGTCCCACTCGCCTCGCACGTGTACTCGCCGACCTTCGACAGCACCGAGGACCTGGTGGCCTGGGCGGCGCGCGAGCCGGGTGCCGCAGAGGTGATGAAGACCCTCGATGTGCTCGCGCTCCCGTTCCTGTTCGCTACCGCGCTGGTGTACGTGCTGTTGGCGCGAGGGCGCTC
>CAWEUP010000022.1:0-129672 GCA_963812235.1 uncultured Actinomycetota bacterium
CGGTCGGGAGCGGCAGGCAGCGTCGACCTCGGGCCGAGGTGTAGGCGGTGATGGCGCGAAGGGGGTCTTGACACCGGCGCGCTAAACCGGTTTAGTAACCGGGATGCCGAAACCGACGATCAACGACGTAGCCAGTGCCGCTGGTGTGTCGAAGGGCGCGGTCTCGTTCGCCCTGAACGGTCGTCCCGGCATCTCCGAGGAGACCCGTCGGCGCATCCTCGAGACCGCGGAGCGTCTCGGCTGGTCCCCGAGCTCGCGCGCCCGGGCACTCTCGGTCTCCCGTGCCCTCGCCGTGGGGCTCGTGGTCGCTCGCCCGCCGGACGTCTTCCGCGCCGACGCGTTCTTCCCGTCCTTCATCGCGGGACTGGAGACGGTCTTGTCCCCCCGCGGCCACGCCCTGCTGCTGCACGTGGCGGAGCGAGACGACCTCACCGCCTACCGTCGGCTCTCCCAGGAGGGCCGGGTCGACGGGGTGTTCGTCACCGACCTCCAGATCGAGGACCAGCGCCCGGCACTCCTCGAGGAGCTCGGCCTGCCGGCCGTGATCATCGGCCCCCACGTCGGCGGAGCAGTGCCGTGCACGACAGTCGGCCCTCGGCGTGGACGACGCTCCCGGCATCCGGGCCGCAGTCGAGCACCTGGTGAGCCTCGGTCACCGCCGCATCGCGCACGTGTCCGGGCCGTTGCACATGGTGCACGGGCGTTCGCGTCGTCAGGCCTGGAGCCAGGCCATGAGCGACGCCGGCCTGACGCCGGACCTGTGCATCGAGGCCGACTTCTCTGCAGAGTCGGGTGCGCGCGCCATGACGACCCTGCTCGACCTCGCCACCCCTCCGACCGCCGTGGTCTTCGCCAACGACCTGATGGCCATGGCGGGGCTGTCGGTGGCCCTCTCGCGCGGCGTCGCGGTCCCCGGCGAAATGTCGATCACCGGCTTCGACGACATCGAGATCGCCGCGCACCTGCGGCCCTCGCTGACCACCGTGCACACCGACGTCGTGGCCTGGGGACGCGGCGCGGCGACCCGCCTCCTCGAGCTGATCGACGCCGGCTCAGACACCCCCGCCGAGCTCACCCCCGCCGACCTCCCGGAGGCACGACTCGTCGTGCGCTCCTCGACCGGCACCGCACCGCACTGAGCACCACCCCAAGAAATCGCACCACCCCAAGAAACTGGAGAACCCATGAAACGCACCTTCCTGACCACCTCCGTCGCCGTCCTCGCCCTCGGCGTCACCGCAGCCTGCGGCAGCAGCAGCGGCGGCGGCGAAGCCGGCGAGTCCGCGAGCTCCACGGGGCCGATCAAGGTGTGGCTCTCCAACAACCCCGAGGAGATCGCCTGGGGCAAGGCGATGGTCGATGAGTGGAACGCCGCGAACGCCGACCAGAAGATCAGCGCGCAGGAGATCCCCGCCGGCAAGACCTCCGAGGAGGTCATCGGTGCCGCCATCACCGCGGGCAACGCGCCGTGCCTGGTGTTCAACACCAGCCCGGCCGCCGTACCCCAGTTCGAGAAGCAGGGCGGCCTGGTGGCCCTGGACTCGTTCTCCGGTGCCACTGAGCACATCGAGGAGCGCTCGGGTGAGTCGGCCGAGCAGTACAAGTCGACGGACGGGAAGTTCTACCAGATCCCGTGGAAGCAGAACCCGGTGATGATCTTCTACAACAAGGACGTGTTCAAGAAGGCCGGACTGGACGCCGAGAACCCGCCGCTGAAGACCTACGACGAGTTCCTCGCCACCAGCAAGAAGCTGGTCGACAGCGGTGCCGCGCAGGCCGCCATCTGGCCGGCGCCCAGCAGCGAGTTCTTCCAGTCCTGGTTCGACTTCTACCCGCTCTATGCCGCGCAGTCGGGCGGCAAGCAGCTCCTCGAGGACGGAAAGGCGACCTTCGACGACCAGGCCGGCAAGGACGTCATGAACTTCTGGTCGCAGATGTACACCGACGGCTACTCGCCCAAGGAGAAGTACAACGGGGACGCCTTCGCGGACGGCAAGTCGGCGATGTCGGTCGTCGGCCCGTGGGCCATCGCGGCCTATGGCGACAAGGTCAACTGGGGCGTGGCCCCGGTCCCGACCAAGGACGGGATGGCGCCGGAGGAGACCTTCTCGTTCAGCGACGCCAAGAACATCGGGCTGTACTCCGCGTGCAAGAACCAGGAGACCGCCTGGAAGGTGCTCGAGTTCGCCACGGGGGAGGAGCAGGACGGCAAGCTGCTCGAGACCACGGGCCAGATGCCGATCCGACAGGACCTGCCGACCACCTACGCCGACTACTTCGAGGAGCACCCCGAGTACAAGCTGTTCGCCGACCAGGCCGCACGGACCGTCGAGATCCCCAACGTGCCCAACTCGGTGGAGATCTGGCAGCAGTTCCGCGATGCGTACGCCGCCTCGGTGATCTTCGGCAAGAGCTCGATCGAGGATGCGCTGACCAAGGCCGCGGCGAAGGCCGACGACCTCGCCGGTCAGTCCTGAGTCACTGATGTCCACCGCCACCGCTATCGCCACCGGGCCAGCGCGAGCCGGTGGACCCGGAGGCCGGCTGAGGAACATCCTCGGCCGGCAGCCGGTGGGGCTGCTGTTCGTGGCGCCCTACGCCGTGTTCCTCGCCGCCGTCTTCGCGTACCCGCTCGGGCTGGCGGTGTGGATCAGCTTCCACGACTACTTCTTCGCGGCTCCCGGGGCCGACGTGGCCCGTCCCTTCGTCGGTCTCGACAACTACCGCGAGGTGTTGGCGGACCCGGCGGTACGGCGGTCCTTCCTCAACGTGCTCGAGTTCCTCGTGATCAACGTGCCGCTGACGGTCGTGCTGTCCCTGGTGCTGGCGACGCTGCTCAACCACGTCGTCCGTGCGCGTGGATTCCTGCGAGTGGCCTACTTCGTCCCCTACATCACCGCCAGCGTGTCCTTGGTGGCGGTCTGGCTCTTCCTCTTCAGCCGGAGCGGGATGGTCAACCAGATCCTCGGCTCCTGGGCGCCGGACCCGTCCTGGCTGGTCAATGGCGGCCTGGCGATGCCCGTGATCGCGCTGTTCGTCACCTGGAAGCAGCTCGGCTTCTTCATCCTGCTCTATCTGGCGGCGCTGCAGAACGTGCCCAAGGAGCTCTACGAGTCGGCCTCGGTCGACGGTGCCAGCCGGTTCCGGGCCTTCATGAACGTCACCGTTCCAGGTGTCCGTTCGGCCACCACGCTGGTGGTCATCCTCGCGACGATCACCGGTGCCAACCTGTTCACCGAGCCCTACCTGCTGACCAACGGCGGTGGACCCGACGGAGCGTCCAGCTCACCGGTGTTCGTGATGTACCAGAAGGGCATCGAGCAGGGGAACCCCGACACCGCCTCGGCGATCGGCGTCCTTCTCGTGATCGGCGTCCTGCTGGTCTCCCTGGTCAACCGACGCCTCCTGGAGAGGGACTGACATGCCCGTGACCGAGCAGAGCTCGACGTCGCCGACGACGAAGGTGCGTCCGGGTCCCACGCGCAAGCCGCGGCGCCGCTGGCTGGGAGGGACCGTCCTGACCCTGGGGGCCCTGGCGTTCCTGTTTCCCTTCTACTACATGGTGATCGGCTCCCTGCAGACCGATCCGGACACGTCGGTCCGTGGCGCCTTTCCCACTGGCGGGCTGACGTTCGAGAACTATGCGCAGATCAACGAGCGGGTCGACCTGTTCCGCTCCCTGGTCAACTCCGGCATCTTCACCGGCGGAGTCGTCCTGGGCACCGTGATCTTCGGGGTGCTGGCCGGCTACGCCCTGGCTCGGCTGCACTTCCGCGGCCAGGGCACGCTGTTCGCGGTGATGCTGCTGGTGCAGATCATCCCGTTCCAGCTGCTGATCATCCCGATCTACGTGATGATCGTGCGCTCCTACGGGCTGGCTGACAGCTACCTGGGGATGATCCTGCCGTTCGCGATCAACTCGACGGCCGTCTTCATCTTCCGGCAGTTCTTCATGCAGCTTCCTGAGGAGCTCTTCTCCGCGGCCCGGCTCGACGGTGCCAGCGAGATGCGCATCCTGTGGTCGATCGCGCTGCCGCTGGTGAGGCCCGCGGTGATCACCGCCGCGTTGCTCACCTTCATCGGTCCGTGGAACGAGTTCCTGTGGCCGTTCCTGGTCACCAAGCAGGCCGACCTGCAACCCCTCGCGGTCGCGCTGGCGAACTACATCAGCAACGTCGCCGGACGGGCGGCCAACCCGTACGGCGCCATCCTCGCGGGTGCGGTCGTGCTCGCCGCGCCGGCGGTCCTGCTCTTCGCCGTGTTCCAGCGGCACTTCACCTCATCCGACCTCGGCTCCGGGGTCAAGGGATGACCACCACCACTCACCCACCAAGACACGGGAGAACTCCGATGAAGTCCCTCCACCTCACCGTCGCAGTGACAGCGACCGCGCTCGCGGTCCTGGCGGCGACGCCCAGCTGGTGACGGCCGCGGCCACCCCAGCGACCACCACCCCAGCGGCGAGCACCGCAAGCGAGGCCCGTCACTCGACGCGGCTGACGAACCTGGATCACCTCGACTTCCTCGGTGACACGGTGTCTCCCCGCGCCCAGGCCCGGCACACGACGTACCGACTGGATCGGGATCCGAGCATCGGAGTGCTCTGGACCTACGCCGAGCACGAGGCCGACGGCAGCTTCCGCCGGGTCGGCGGAGGGGACTACGACCCCGCCACCGACACCTACACGCAGGGCGCCTTCAACGCCGACGACATCGCCCGCGCGGCGGTCGTCTACCTGCGGCACTGGAAGCAGACCGGTGACAGCTCCAGCAAGCGCAAGGCCTACGAGATGCTGCGTGGCCTGACCTACCTGCAGACCGTCTCCGGCCCGAACGCCGGCAACGTGGTGCTGTGGATGCAGCCCGACGGCACCTTGCACCCGAGCGCGGAGCCGCGCGAGGAGCCGGACCCGTCGGACAGCGAGGCCTCCTACTGGCTGGCGCGCACCGTGTGGGCCCTCGGCGAGGCCTACCCGCTGTTCAAGGACGCGGACCCGGCCTTCGCGCGGTTCCTCAAGAAGCGGATGGACCTCGGAGTCCGCGCCCTCGACCGGCAGGTGCTCACCGAGTACGGCCGCTACCTCGACATCGACGGGCGACGTACGCCCGCCTGGCTGATCGTCAACGGTGCCGACGCGACGGCCGAGGCCGTGCTGGGTCTGGCGGCGTACGTCGACGCCGGCGGCACGCCTCGAGCACGCCGCGTGCTCGCCGAGCTGAGCGAGGGAATCGCGAGGATGTCGGGCGGGAACGCCCAGCGCTGGCCCTTCGGCGCCGTGCGGCCGTGGGCCCTCTCGCAGTCGGTGTGGCACGCCTGGGCCTCCCAGATGCCTGCGGCTCTCACCCGGGCCTCCGTCGCCCTCGGCGACAGGCGGCTCGCTCGCGTCGCCGACCTCGACTCCTTCACCTTCGATCCGTGGCTGCTCACCTCAGGTGGCGCGGACAACGGCCGGATGCCGTCGCGGACCGACGCCACCCAGATCGCCTACGGCGTGGACTCACGGGTCCAGTCGCTGCTGGCAGGCGGCTCGGTCGCCGGGCGGCAGCTCGCCGGGCGTCACGGCCGCCTGGTTCTTCGGAGCCAACGCTGCCCAGGAGCCGGCCTATGACCCCGAGACCGGCGTCACCATCGACGGAATCTCCGGTGACGGCCAGGTGAACCAGAACTCGGGAGCCGAGTCCACCATCCACGGCCTGCTCACGATGCTCGCTCTGGACGCCCACCCTGAGACGGCCCGGATCGCGCGGTCGGCGACGGTGCGCGAGGTGGTGGGTCCGCAGACCTTCGAGGCCGAGGACGCCACCCTGAGCGCAGGCGCGTCGCCGGTGCGGCTCGAGAACCGCTGGACCGGAGAGGCGAGCTACTCGGGCACCGGCTACGCCTCGCTCGGAGACGGCAGCACCGCCACCTTCGACCTCGGCCGGCACCCCGCGGGCCTGGTGCTGCCGGTCGTCGAGCTCCGGCCCGGCAGCGGCGCGGTCACCACCGTCGCGACCGGGTCGCGACGCCTCGGGTCCGTCCGAGCGGGCGCCGTCGGCGCTCAGGGCGACTCGCCCGCGCCCGGAGCGCTGCTGCCACTGACGCTGTCCAAGGTGCTGCCGGCCGGGGACGACGCGGTCACCGCCACCACCACGGCGCGCCGCGGTGACGCGACCCGGCTCGATGCCCTGATGTTCCAGCCGCTCATCTCGCGGCTGGTCCTCGGCGGCGACGACCACGGCACCGCACTGCTCCGGAGCGCCGCGAGCACGACCCTGCGGCAGCGGGTCACGGTCCCTGGCGAAGGGACGGCGCACGTGTGGTCCTACGACGGCCGGGGCGCCCTGCTCAGTCACCGCACCTCCACCGCCACCACGGTCCCGGTGGCCGTCTCGCCAGGGGGGTTCACCCTTGTCCGCCGCTGACACCACCGCCCACCACCCCGATCTCGACCACCCGAAAACCGAACGAGGAGCCATGACCAACACCGCGCACGCCGAGTTTCCGCTCGGCCCGTTCACGCCCTACGAAGCCAACCCGATCCTGCGACCGCAGGGTGACGGCTGGGAGTCCGGCAACGTCTACAACCCGGCCGCCGTCGTCAAGGACGACCAGGTGGTGCTGCTCTACCGCGCCCACGCCGACGACATCATCTCCCACGTCGGACTCGCGACCAGCGACGACGGCATCAACTTCGAGCGGCACCCGGAGCCGGTGATCTCACCGACCGAGCCCTACGAGGAGTTCGGCTGCGAGGACCCCCGGGTCACCGAGATCGACGGCACCTACTACCTCACCTACACCGCCTGGGACCGCAAGAACGCCCGGCTCTGCCTGGCGACGTCCACGGACCTGTTCACCTGGGAGAAGCACGGGCCGATGTTCCCGGACTTCAACACCTTCCTGCCGCAGGGCAACGGCGTTCCGGGCCCCTGGAGCAAGGCCGGCGGCATCCTGGCGACCCCGATCGACGGCCGCTACCTGATGTACTTCGGCGAGGGCTCCATCTACTACGCCTGGTCCGAGGACCTGATCCACTGGACCCCCGGTCCGCAGGACGAGCCGCTGATGGTGCCGACCCCTCCCGGCACGTTCGGTGAGTTCCTCGTCGAGGTCGGTCCGCAGCCGATCCTGACCAACAACGGCCTGATCCTGCTGCTGCACAACGCCGCGGTGAAGTACGACGACGGCACCGTCCGCTACTCCTGCGGCCAGCTGCTCTTCGATCCCCAGCGGCCGACCGAGATCATGGCGCAGATGAACTACCCGTGGCTCGAGCCGACCACGCACGAGGACCAGCACGGCCTGGTCTCCAACGTGACCTTCGTCGAGGGTCTCGTGCACTTCAAGGACACCTGGTTCGCCTACTACGGGCAGAGCGACTCGACGCTGGGGGTGGCGACCTACAAGGTCGGCGCGACCTACGGTGACATCCTGTGACGGTGGATCCTTCGGAGCTCGCTCTCGGCAACCCCGCCCACGACCGCTGGCTCGAGGCCGAGGGTGACCGCCTGCTCGACTTCGGTCGGGCCGCGAGGCACCCCGACGGCGGGTTCGCCTGGCTCGACGACGACGGGTCGCCCGAGCTCGACGCGGCCACTGGAGCTGTGGATCAACTGTCGGATGACCCACGTCTACGCGCTCGGTCACCTGATGGGGCGACCCGGCTGCGCCGAGCTGGTCGACCACGGGATCGCCGCACTGCGGGAGCGGTTCGAGGACGAGGACCACGGCGGCTGGTTCGCCCAGGTCGGCTCCTCGGGTCCGACGGTCAGCGACAAGACCGCCTACGAGCACGCGTTCGTGGTGCTGGCGGCCGCGAGTGCGACGGTGGCCGGTCGCCCGGGTGGGCGGGAGCTCCTCGACGACGCGATCTCGGTGCTGCTGGAGCATTTCTGGGACGACGAGTTCGGCATGGTCGTGGAGAAGTGGGACGCGAGCTGGTCGGTGCTGGACGACTACCGCGGGGTGAACGCCAACATGCACACGGTCGAGGCGCTGCTCTCGGCCGCGGACGTGCTGGACGACGCCTCGCTCAGGAGCAAGGCGCAGCGCATCCTGACCCGGGTCGTGCACGACCTGGCAGCGGGCAACTCCTGGCGCATCCCCGAGCACTTCGACGCGACCTGGTCGCCGGACCTGGAGTACAACGTCGACGAGCCGGCGCATCCCTTCCGGCCCTACGGCGCCACCATCGGGCACTCCCTGGAGTGGTCCCGCCTGGCACTGCACCTGCGCGCCGGCCTCGGCGAGGACGCCCCGGAGTGGCTGCTCGACGACGCCAGGTCGTTGTTCGAGGTCTCGGTCCGCGAGGGCTGGGCGGTCGACGGCGCCGACGGCTTCGTCTACACCGTCGACTGGAGCGGCCGTCCCGTCGTACGGAGCCGGATGCACTGGGTCGCGGCAGAGGCGACCGCGACGGCGGCCGCCCTGCACGCCGCCACGGGCGAGGCGTCCTACCTCGAGCAGTACTCCGCGTGGTGGGAGCACATCGACCGGTGCTTCCGCGATCCGGACGCGCGGCTCGTGGCACCACGAGCTCTCGCCGGACCTGGAGCCGACGCGCTCACCTGGGCAGGCAAGCCCGACACCTACCACGCCTTCCAGGCCACGCTGATCCCGCGACTGCCTCTCGCTCCCACCCTGGCGGCCGCCCTCGGGGCCGGCCTGCTCGGCTGAGGGCCTACCGGGAGACGAGCCTGCGGAAGGCCAGGAACTGGAGGCCGGCGACCACGACCTCCTGCGGCATCCGCCTGGGGGACTCGCGCTGGATCGCGACGTGGAACCTGTCCACCGCCGCGGGGAACGGGGAGCGGCCGAAGAACAGGTCGCTCGGCTTGTCGGCATCCGGGAGGCAGGCGCCCCACATGCCCGCGACCACCGTGGCACGCCGGCGAGGCGGGGGTCAGCCGAGCGACCACGGCCATCGTCGCCAGGCCGACCAGGCCGTCGACCACCGCGACCCGGAGGAACACCGACTGGTCGGGGTCGCCCCAGTGCGGCGTGACGTCCATCGCCAGGTGCGAGAGCACGCCGAGGCCGAACGCCGCCACGGGACCGGGACTGGCCAGGCCGACGAGGGCGCCGCCCAGGACGTGGTTGGTGATCAGCACGTGACGAGGTTAGCGGTGCCGGCGCGGCCTGGGGGCCTCGTACGCTGAACCGGTGACACGAGGACCTGGTGGTCGGATTCGACCTGGACATGACGCTGATCGACACCGTCGTCGGCTTCACCGCCACCCTCGACGCGCTCGCCGCGGAGCTGGGGGTGGAGCTGCCGGTCGTGGAGATGTCCTCCAAGCTCGGACCGCCGCTCGACCTGCTCCTCGAGCCGCACCTGCCGGCCGACGAGATCGAGGCCGCGGTCGACCGGTTCCGCGAGCTCTACCCGGACATCGCGATCGGGCTGACGCCGGCCTTCTCGGGCGCCGCCGCGGCGCTGGCCGCCGTACGCCGTCACGGCGGGCGGGTCGTCCTGGTCACGGGCAAGCACACGCCCAACGCCCAGCTGCACGTCGACCACCTCGCGCTCGACGTCGACGTCGTCGAGGGACGGGTCTGGGGCGTGGGCAAGGGGGAGGTGCTGCGCCGGCACGAGGCGGACGTCTTCGTCGGCGACCACGTCCACGACGTCGACGGGGCCCGCGCGGCCGGCGTCGTCAGCGTCTCCGTGCTCACCGGCGGCTGCACCCGCGAGGAGCTGGCGGCTGCCGGCACCGACGTGGTGCTCGACGACCTCGCGGAGTTCCCGGGCTGGCTGGACGGCTTCGTCCTGGCAGCGACGCCTCGACGCGCTGGACGAGCTGCTGCGCCGCCACGAGCGGCTGCTGGTCGCCTTCAGCGGAGGAGCGGACAGCGCCTTCCTGCTGGCAGCCGCGGTGCGCGCGCTCGGAGCCGACCACGTCGCGGCCGCCACGGCGTACTCCGACTCGTTGCCGCTCGTCCGAGCGCGAGCCGGCGATGGCGTTCGCCCGCTCGCTCGGGGTGGAGGTGCTCACGCCGCGCACGGCCGAGATGGAGCGGGAGGGCTACCGCGCCAACGAGGGCGACCGGTGCGCCTTCTGCAAGTCCGAGCTGCTCGAGGTGCTCGGCCCGCTGGCCGCCCAGCGACGGCTACCGGCCGTCGCGACCGGCACCAACGCCGATGACGCCACCGGCGGCTTCCGGCCCGGGATCGCGGCCGCCTCCGCCCGCGGAGCGGTCACCCCCCTGCTGGACGCCGGACTGACCAAGGACCAGATCCGGGCAGCCTCGCGGGCCTGGGGACTCTCGACCTGGGACAAGCCGGCGGCAGCCTGCCTCAGCTCGAGGGTCGTCTTCGGCGTCGAGATCACCCCGCTGCGGCTGGCCCGCGTCGAGCGAGCCGAGGCGGAGCTGCGGCGCGTCGCTGACCGAGGCCGGCCACCGCGTGCGCGACCTGAGGGTGCGCGACCTCGGCGAGCACGCGCGCGTCGAGGTCGACCGCGAGCTCGTCGCCGCGGTCGAGGAGCACCTGGACGTCGTGCGCTCCGCCGGTTTCACCGAGGTCGAGGTCGATCCTCTGGGTTTCCGCTCCGGCTCGATGAACGAGCTCCTGGCAGACCCGGAGAAGTACCGCTGAGCAGTGCGGGAACTCGTTGGCGGGCGTGCCCGGCATCCGCGTACGCTGTGCAGTCGCTGCGGCGCACACCCTGTCACCGCGCGCACCCTCGATCAGAAAGGCAGTGCCGTGCCCACCGGAAAGGTCAAGTGGTACGACGCGGAGAAGGGCTTCGGCTTCCTCTCGCGCGAGGACGGCGACGACGTCTACGTGCGCTCCTCCTCCCTGCCGGAGGGCATCAGCACGCTCAAGGCCGGGACCAGGGTCGAGTTCGGCATCCTCTCCGGGCGCAAGGGTGAGCAGGCCCACCAGGTGCAGGTCCTCGACGCACCCGCGTCGGTCACCCAGAACCGGCGCGCGCGCAGCGCAAGAAGCCCGAGGAGATGGTCAGCATCGTCGAGGACCTGATCCGGCTGCTCGAGGGCGTCGAGCTCGGCTACCGCGCCGGACGCCACCCGGAGGCGAAGACGGCCAAGCCCACGGCCAAGCTGCTGCGCGGCCTCGCCGACGAGCTCGAGCTGTAGGTCCCACCGCCCGGCGGTCGGCCGGCACCGACCCCTACGTGGCCGCGGGAGTGCGCGGAGGGGTCTGTCCGGAGCGCTGGTTCAGCACGAAGGCGGTCCAGGCGACGATCAGCGCGGCCAGGACACCGAGGCCGAGCTCGGGAACCACCCTGTTGCCGATCTCCAGCGGCAGGGCGATCCCGATGAAGCCGCCGAGCACCCAGGACAGCTGCAGCAGGGTCTCCGAGCGTGCGAACGCGGAGGTGCGGTGGCGCTCGGGCACGTCGCGCTGGACGGTGGCGTCGAGCACCAGCTTGCCCATGGCCTGTGCGACCCCCGCGGTCAGTCCGAGCGCGATCGGCGGCGATCAGCCCGTAGAACACCGCCGCGATCACCGCAGCCGTGGCGTCCGCGAGCAGCGCGACGACCACGGTGACGGCCGGTGTCACCTTGCGCAGCACCGAGCCGAGCCCGATGCCGATCGTGTTGCCGAGCCCCGCGGCGCCGATCACCAGGGCCAGCAGCAAGGTGGTGCGGTGCTCCCAGCCGGGCAGCGGGTGGTTGCGCAGCAAGAAGGCCATGTACATCGTCAGGAATCCCGACAGCATCCGCAGCCCGGCGTTGCAGCGGAGCGCGAAGATCACCTCGACCGGCACTCGGAACTTCTTGCTGTCCCCGGTGAGGCTCACCGGCAGCTCGCCGGCGTGAGCGTCCGCCTTCGCGGGCAGCAGGATCGAGAGGATGGTCGCTGCCGCGAAGATCACGAAGGCGAAGCGCAGCGACCACTGCGCGCCGAAGGTCGAGGCGGCCCCGGCGAGCGGAGCCGCGACCGCGGCCCCGACCACACCCGCGAGCGAGATCCGGCTGTTGGCCTTGACCAGGGTGAGGCCGGTCGGCTGGAGCCGGGGGACCGTGGCGGCTCGGGCCACGCCGTACGCCTTGGAGGAGACGAGCACGCCGAGCGCGGTGGGGAACATCGCGATGGACTGCGAGGCGACGGCGTCGGCCATCAGCCAGCACAGGAACGCCCGGATGGCCATCGTGCCGCCGATGGCCCAGCGGCGACCGTGGCTGAACCGGTCGAGGAACGGTCCCAGCAGCGGGGCGACCACGGCGAACGGCAGCATCGTGAGGAACAGGAACAGCGCGACCTGGCCGCGCGCCTCGCCCGGCTGGGCGAAGAACAGCGTCCCGGCCAGGGAGATGGCCACGGCGGCGTCGCCGGCGGCGTTGAACGCGTGCAGCTCGATCAGCCGGTACAGACCGGAGTCGCCGGCGCCCTCGGCGTGCGAGGCACGCCGCGCCTGCCTGAAGGTGTACGACGCAGCCGAGCCGGTCGCCGTGCCGGCGCGCTTGATTCCGCGGCCGGTGGAGCCGACCACACGCCGTGCGCGCCCGGGGGGGCGCTCGTCCTCCATGGCCTCATCCTGTCAACCCGGTGGCCCCCGCAGACAGCGCCCATGCCGATGGGGGACAATCGCTGGGTGATGACCACTGCTGACCCGGTCGCCCTCGAGGCAGTCGACGTTGCCCGCGCTGCGCTCGTCGAGCAGGTGGGGGCCGACCTCGTCGGCGAGCACCTCGCCGCCACCGCCGAGGACGAGGGGGTGGTGACCCACAGCTTCGCCTCCCACCAGCCGGGCTACCCCGGGTGGGCCTGGGCCGTGACCGTCGCCCACGCCGCGGGCGCCGAGAGCGTCACCATCGACGAGATCGTGCTGCTGCCCGGCGAGGACGCGATCATCGCGCCCGTGTGGGTCCCGTGGCGCGACCGGATCCAGCCCGGTGACCTCTCGCCCGGCGACCTGCTCCCCACCGACGAGGACGACCCGCGCCTGGTGCCGACGTACTTCGCCGGCGACCAGTTCGGCGACTGGGACCGCGCGGTCGTCGACGAGATCGGGCTCGGGCGTGCGCGCGTGCTCTCGATCGAGGGTCGCGAGCTGGCCACCGAGCGCTGGTACGACGGCGAGCAGGGGCCGGACTCCTCGATCGCCCAGTCCGCACCCGGTCGCTGCCGAGGGTGCGGCTTCCTGGTCCGGCTCGCGGGTCCGCTCTCGCTGACGTTCGGCGTGTGCGCCAACGAGTTCGCCAACGACGACGGCCGGGTGGTCGCGCTCGAGCACGGGTGCGGCGCCCACTCCGAGGCCCAGCTGCGCAAGAAGCAGCTGCCGCCTCCGCTCGCCGACCACGTCTTCGACTCGCTCAGCCTCGACGACCACGAGGACTTCTGAGGGTTCAGTCGCTCCGCCGGCCGAGCACGTCGTAGGTCGCCACGGCGAAGTCGCCGTTGCGCCCCAGGTCGACCAGCTTGAGGTCGTGACGGCGCGGGAACAGCGGGCGTCCGGCTCCCAACGTGACGGGCGCGATCGAGACCACCACGCGGTCCAGCAGACCGAGGTCGGCGAACTGCCCCGCCAGGTCACCGCCGCCGACCACCCAGAGGTCCCTCCCGCCCGCGGACTCGACGATCGCCGGGTGCAGGTCGCTCAGGTCGCCGGCCACGAAGTGGATCCCGTCCCCGAGCGGCTCGTGCTCCCGGTGGCTGAAGACCCAGCACGGGACGTCGTAGGCCCAGGACTCACCGGTGGCCCGCTGGTGCGCGCCGAGCCAGGCGTACGTCGTCGCGCCCATCACGATCGCGCCGATGTCGGCGATGAACTGCGAGTAGTCGCCCGCACCGCCCTCGTCGATCTGCTGCTCGAAGAGCCAGGCCAGCGAGTCGTGCTCGTCGGCGATGAAGCCGTCGAGCGTCGTCGCGGTGTAGTAGGTCGTGCGGGTCATCGCCGCTCCTGGCGCGCCTTGCGCCGCCTGCGGCAGTGGTCCCAACCGACCAGGCCGAGACCGAAGCCGGCGACGCACGTCCACAGCCACCACAGGCGCCCGTCGGCCTGCAGCCGGCCGTAGAACGGGCAGCAGGAGGATCAGGGCGACCGCCCACAGGGCGGTGCCGACCTGCATCGTCCGGACGCCGTCGAGGTCGAGCGGGTCCACGTCGGCCACGATGTAGGTGCGGTTGCCGATCTCGTGCACCATCGGCTGGTCGTCGTGCTGCATGAGCCCAACCTAGCCCCACCGCCGTTTCGGAGCGCTTGCGTCCGCGTACCCGGCGGGGGCGAGCGCCGCGGCACCGTGGTTGGATTCCGCCGTGGACAGGTACTTCAAGATCACCGAACGTGGATCGACCGTCGGCCGGGAAGTGCGCGGAGGTGTGGTCACCTTCTTCACGATGGCCTACATCATCGTGCTCAACCCGATCATCCTGAGCGGGGTCCCCGACAAGTCCGGTGGCTTCCTCGGTGGGACCGAGAACAACTTCGCGATGATCGCCGCGGGGACCGCGCTGGTCGCGGGACTGCTCACGATCCTGATGGGAGTCGTGGCCAACTACCCGCTGGCGCTGGCGACCGGCCTGGGGCTGAACGCCTTCGTGGCCTTCACCGTCGCCCAGCAGATGACCTGGGCGGACGCGATGGGGCTGGTCGTGCTCGAGGGCCTGATCATCCTGGGCCTGGTGCTCACCGGCTTCCGGACCGCGGTGTTCCACGCGGTGCCGGCGCAGCTCAAGGTCGCCATCTCGGTGGGAATCGGGCTGTTCATCACCTTGATCGGCTTCGTGGACGCCGGCCTGGTGCGGCGGATCCCCGATGCGAGCAACACCACGGTCCCGGTGCAGCTCGGTCCGAGCGGCACCCTGGCCGGCTGGCCGGTGCTGGTCTTCGCGATCGGCCTGGTGCTGGTGATCGGCCTGTGGGTCAGGAAGGTCAAGGGAGCGATCCTGATCTCGATCCTGGTCACCACGGCCCTGGCCATCGTCATCGAGGCCGTCGCCGACGTCGGTCCGATGTTCGGCGAGAAGTTCAACCCCGTCGGCTGGGGGCTGAACGTCCCCAAGCTCCCCGACACCGTGCTGTCCAAGCCCGACTTCGGGACCCTCGGCCAGTTCAGCCTCTTCGGATCCTTCCAGTCGGTGGGTGCGGTGGCGGCGATCCTGCTGGTCTTCACGCTTCTGCTGGCCGACTTCTTCGACACCATGGGCACGATGACGGCCATCGGGGCCGAAGCAGGCCTGCTCGACGAGGAAGGCATTCCGCCCCACACGCAGCGCATCCTGCTGGTCGACTCGTTGGCCGCGGTGGCCGGAGGTGCGGCCGCGGTCTCGTCGAACACCTCCTACATCGAGTCCGCCTCCGGTGTGGGTGAGGGCGCCCGCACCGGGTTGGCCTCGGTGGTGACCGGCCTCCTGTTCCTGTTGGCGCTTCCCCTCTCGACCGTGGTCGACGTGATCCCGAGCGAGGCCGCGGTGCCGGCGCTGGTGCTGGTGGGCTTCTTGATGATGCAGCAGGTCAAGAACATCGACTGGGACGACCTCGAGATCGCGATCCCCGCGTTCCTGACGATCGTGCTGATGCCGTTCACCTACTCGATCACCGTCGGCATCGGAGCCGGGTTCCTGTGCTTCGTGCTGATCAAGGTGGTGCGCGGCAGGTTCGGTGCGATCCACCCGCTGATGTGGGTGATCAGCGCTCTGTTCGTCCTCTACTTCGCGATCAACCCGTTGACCAGGCTGCTCACCTGAGACCGGCAACTACTTAGCCGAGGTAATGAGTTATGCTAACTACATGCCTCCCACCGTCCACTCGGCCTCACGAAGCGACACCGGTCTGGCCAGCGAGCTGCGGTTCTCGGTCGCCCGGCTGTCCCGGCGGCTGCGCAACGAGCGCGAGCCCGGCAACCCGCTGAGTGTCGCGGCGCTGAGTGCTCTCGGCATCCTGTTCCGCGAGGGCGAGTGCACGGTCGGTGTCCTGGCGGCCCACGAGCGCGTGCAGCCGCCGTCGATGACCCGCACCGTCAACTGCCTCGTCGACGAGGGCTACGCCGTACGCCGGCCGCACGAGTCCGACGGTCGTCAGGTCCTGGTGGACCTGACCGAGCAGGGGCGGGAGACCCTGCTCGCCGACCGACGGCGCCGGGACGCCTGGCTGGCCCAGCGCCTGCGCGAGCTCACTCCGGAGCAGCGCGCCGTGCTGCGCGAGGCCGCGCCCCTGATCCAGAGATTGGCCACTGCTTGAGTCCGACGTTCCGCTCCCTGCACAACTACAACTACCGCCTCTATGCCACCGGTGGCGTCGTGTCGAACACGGGCACCTGGATGCAGCGGGTCGCCCAGGACTGGCTGGTCGTCGTGCTCGCCGTCAACGACGGGATCGCCCTCGGCATCACCACCGGGCTCCAGTTCCTCCCCGCGCTGCTGCTCTCGCCGTACGCCGGCCTGATCGCCGACCGCTTCCCCAAGCACCGCCTGCTGCAGGTGACCCAGATCGTGATGGCCACGACCGCGCTCCTCCTCGGTCTGCTCGCGGTGACCGGGGTCGTCGAGGTCTGGCACGTCTACGTGCTGGCGTTCGTCTTCGGAACGGGCTCGGCCTTCGACGCCCCGGCGCGGCAGAGCTTCGTCAGCGAGATGGTCGACCCCGAGGACCTCTCGAACGCGGTCGGTCTCAACTCCGCGTCCTTCAACGCCGCCCGCGTGGCCGGACCGGCCCTTGCGGGGCTGCTGATCGGCGCGCTGGGCGGCGGCGTCCGAGGCGACCGGCTGGGTGATCCTGCTCAACGGGCTGAGCTATGCGGCGGTGGTGCTCGCGCTGCGCAGGATGGTGGTGGCAGACCTGCACGCCGCCCCGCGCGAGGCGCGTCACAAGGGGATGATCCTCGACGCCGTGCGCTACCTGCGCGGCCGTCCCGACCTGATGCTGGTCCTCAGCGTGGTGTTCTTCGCCGGCACCTTCGGCCTGAACTTCCAGCTGACCTCGGCGCTGATGGCGACCCAGGTCTTCCACAAGGGCGCCACCGAGTACGGCCTGCTGGGCTCGGCGATGGCGGTCGGGTCCCTGATCGGAGCGCTGCTGGCCGCGCGGCGTACCCGCATCCGGCTGCGGCTGGTGGCCGGTGCCGCGCTGCTGTTCGGCGCCGTGGAGATCGTGGCGGGGCTGGCGCCGACGTACCTGACCTTCATGCTGATCGTGCCGCTGCTCGGCTTCACGGCGCTGACGATGATCACCGCGGCGAACACCATCATGCAGCTGGCCACCGCGCCCCGTCTCCGCGGCCGGGTGATGGCGCTCTACCTGATGGTGTTCATGGGCGGTACGCCGCTCGGCTCGCCCTTCATCGGCTGGATCGGTGAGGAGTTCGGTGCCCGCTGGACGCTGATCAGCGGGGGAGGGCTGACCATCCTCGGCGTGCTCGCCGCGATGGCGGTGTTCTCCCGAGGTCGGCGGCTGCTCGAGCGGCAGGTGACGGTCGGCGAGGAGTCGCCTCCCCAGCGCATAGAGTCGCCCGCATGAACCCCCGCCTGCGCCGACTCGTCATCCCGATCGCGCTCGCCGGGCTGATCCTGATCGTCGTGGTCGCGGCGCTGGTCGAGTAGGACCCTCCCGATGGACGACCAGCTCACGCATGCCCTCGCTCAGCTGCGCACCGCGATCCTCGACGACGAGCACCTCGTCCGTGCACTGGCCTCCGGTCGTCGACGCGGGCACCCCGAGCCGACGTGGCGGCGCATCGAGCTCCGCTACGTCGACCTCAAGGCCGGTCGTCGGCTGCAGCTGACGGCCTACGACGACACCCAGGCCCACGTCACCAACCACGCCCATCCCGGCGAGATCCTCGACGAGCTGCTCGCCGAGCCGTTCGCGAACTGGCACGTCGAGACCAGCTCGCACACCCATCAGCTGCGGGTCACCAAGAAGGGGCAGGCGCTGCTGCACTCCCGCGAGCTCGCCGAAGCGGCGACTCCGCAGCGCGGGCACGACCAGACCAAGCAGCGGCTGCTGCCCGCTGACCATCCGGTGCTGCGCGCCCTCGGCATCTCCGACGCCCAGGGCCGGCTGAAGCCGTCGCGCCAGGCCAAGTACCGGCAGGTCGAGGAGTTCCTGCGCGCGCTCTCCGTCGCGATCGCCGATGCGACCCGCGCCGGCAAGCTGCGCAGCCCGACCGCGGACGAGCCGCTGCGGGTCGTCGACCTCGGCTGCGGCAACGCCTACCTGACCTTCGCGGCGCACGCCTGGCTGAGCGAGCAGATGCCGGTGCGGCTGATCGGGGTGGACGTCAAGGAGCAGTCCCGCCGGCACAACGTCGAGATCGCCGAGCAGCTCGGAGTGGGCGAGGAGCTCAGCTTCCTCACGGCGAGCATCTCCGAGGTCGTCCTCGAGGAGCACCCGGACGTCGTACTCGCCCTGCACGCGTGCGACACGGCGACCGACGAGGCGTTGGCGCGGGCGGTGAACTGGGGTGCCGAGCTGGTGCTGGCGGCACCCTGCTGTCATCACGACATATCGGCACAAATGCGTAAAGTTCCGACTCCTGTGGGCTACACCAGTTTGACCCGAGACGGGATTTTGCGGGAACGGCTGGCCGATACCTTGACCGACGCTCTGCGGGCAGCGATTCTGCGTCAGGTCGGATACCGCGTCGATGTCGTCGAGTTCGTGGAAAGCGTGCACACCCCGCGCAACACGCTGTTGCGAGCGGTGCGCACCGGGTCCTCCCCGCCCAGGGAGGACCAGGAGGAGTACGACGGTCTGGTGTCCACGTGGCATCTGCAACCGCAGCTGGCGGAGCTGCTCAACAAGGGGGATCCGCATTGATCGGTCGCGCCATCACTGTCGCGCTGCTGACGGGGGTCTGCATGGTTCCGGGGTCTGCGGTCGCAGCCGACGGCGAGCGGGTGCTCTCGTTCCGGGACCCTCGGATCACCGAGTCGAGCGGGCTGGTCGACCTCGGTGCCGTGATGGTCACCAGCAACGACTCGGGCAGCGGCTCCAGGCTGTACGTGGTCAGCCAGAGCACGGGCCGGACGGTGGGCGTGACCGACTACCGGGCGCGCACCGTCGACGTGGAGGCCCTGGCCTCCGCGGGCGGACGCTCGGTCTGGGTGGGCGACATCGGGGACAACCGGGCCGAGCGCTCGTCGGTCAGCGTCTACCGCGTCAAGGTCGGCACCGGGAAGCGCAAGGTCGGCGCGGTGCGGTACCGGCTGGCCTATCCGCGCGGGGCCCGCAACGCGGAGTCCATGTTCTTCGATCGTCGCGGTCGGCTGCACCTGGTCACGAAGTCCATCAAGGGCGGGACCGTCTTCGAGGCACCCCTGCGGCTTCGGGCCGACCGGGTCAACCGGCTCGCGCGGATCGGCCGGGTGCGCGACTACGCCACCGACGCGGCCATGCTGCCCGGCCGACGCCACCTCCTGGTCCGGGGTCCGGGGCGGGCGCACGTCTACACCTTTCCGCAGCTGCAGCTCCTCGGCGGCTTCGCGCTGCCCCGCCAACGCCAGGGCGAGGGAGTCTCGGTGGGGCCGGGCGGCCGGATCCGGCTGAGCAGCGAGGGGGCCCGCTCTGCGGTGCTGGAGATCTCGCTCCCGACCAGCATCAGGAAGCGGATGGAGCCTGCGAGCCAGACGGTGACGCCCGCGCCGTCCTCCTCCGCGTCGCCGCTCCAGTCCCAGTCCCAGTCGCCGTCGTCCCAGTCACCGTCGCCCTCGGTCACGTCGAGTCCCCGGACCGGCGCGAGGAAGCCGGATCCCGACGCGCACGGGCCTGTCCTGGCTCCGCTGGTCGATCCCGGCGGTCATCGTCCTGGGCGCGGTCGGCATCGGTCTGGGGCTGCGAAGGAGGTCCGAATGAGGCTCGACGTCGTCCGCGGAGACATCACCGACCAGGATGTGGAGGCGGTCGTCAACGCCGCCAACCGGGGGATGCGCGGAGGCGGTGGCGTGGACGGAGCCATCCACCGGGCGGGCGGCCCGGCCGTCCTGGAGGACTGCCACCGGCGCTTCCCCGACGGTCTCGCGACCGGGCGGGCCGGCTGGACGACGGCCGGGGAGCTGAGAGGCCCGCTGGGTGATCCACGTCGTCGGCCCCGAACTTCAGGGCCGGGGAGCGCGACCGCGGTCTGCTCGTCTCCTGCTACAGCGGAGCGCTGGCCGTCGCCGACGAGCTGGGCGCCCGGACGGTGGCCTTCCCGCTGGTCTCGGCCGGCGTCTACGGGTGGCCCAAGGACGACGCGGTCGCGGCGGCGATCGAGACCCTGCGCCAGACCACGACCCAGGTCGAGCAGGCTCGGCTGGTGGCGTTCGACGAGACGACGCTACGCGCTGCTGGCGGCCGGTCTCTAGAGCTTGGCGACGACGAAGTCGATGCACTCGGTGAGCGCCGCGACGTCGGCCGGGTCGATGGCGGGGTACATCGCGATGCGCAGCTGGTTGCGGCCGAGCTTGCGGTACGGCTCGGTGTCGACGAGCCCGTTGGCGCGCAGGTGGGCGGCCACGGCGTCGGCCGAGATCGACTCGTCGAAGTCGATGGTGCCGATCACCAGCGACCGGTGTGCGGGCTCCGGCACGTACGGCGTGGTGTAGTCGGTGCGCTCCGCCCACCCGTAGAGCGCGTCGGCGGACGCGGTCGTGCGCTTGACCATCGCCTCCAGGCCACCCGCGTGGATCATCGCGTCCAGCTGCTCGGCCATCAGGAACAGGGTCGCGACCGACGGGGTGTTGTAGGTCTGGTTCTTGGCGGAGTTCTCGATCGCGGTGGGCAGGTCGAAGAACGCCGGGATCCAGCGGTCGCTCGCCGCGATCGCTGCCGCCCGGTCCAGCGCCGCAGGGGACATCAGCGAGATCCAGAGCCCTCCGTCGGAGGCGAAGGACTTCTGCGGGGCGAAGTAGTAGGCATCGACCTCGGCCGAGGTCGACCGGCAGGCCACCGGCGCCCGAGGTCGCGTCGACCAGGACGAGCGAGTCGTCGTCGGCCCCGAGTCGCTCCGGACGTCGGACGGGTGCCATCACCGCGGTGGAGGTCTCGTTGTGCGCCCAGGCGTAGACGTCCACGCCCTCCTCGGCGACCGCGACCGGCAGCGATCCGGGCTCGCTCGCGATGACGGTCGGGTCCGCGAGAAAGGGCGCCTGCGCCGCCGCCTTGGCGAACTTGGCCGAGAACTCACCGAAGGCCAGGTGCTGGCTCTTGGTCCGGATCAGGCCGAAGGTGGCGATGTCCCAGAAGGCGGTGGCGCCGCCGTTGCCCAGGACGACCTCGTAGCCCTCCGGCAGGCTGAACAGCTCGCGGAGGCCTTCGCGCACCCGGCCGACCGTCTGGCGTACCGGCGCCTGTCGGTGCGAGGTGCCCATCAGCGAGGTGCCGGTGGCGGCGAGGGCGTCGAGGGCGGCGACCGGGATCTTGCTCGGTCCGGCCCCGAAGCGGCCGTCGGCGGGCAACAGGTCGGCGGGGATGGCGATGTGGGTCACGTCCCTATTCTGTCAGCCATGGGAGACGTGCCCGGGTGGCGGGTGGAGCGGGTGTCGATCACTCATCCGGACGCGGCCAGGCTGGTCGAGGACGTGCAGGAGGAGTACGTCCGTCGCTACGGCGGACGGGACGAGACGCCGATCGACCCGAGCTACTTCGAGGCCCCCTTGGGAGCCTTCTTCCTGGGCTACCTCGCGGACCGGCCCGTGGCGACCGGTGCCTGGCGCAGGCGCACCGACGTTCTCGTCGACCGCACCCGGCAGACCGCCGAGATCAAGCGGATGTACGTCGCCTCCGGCGCTCGCCGGCTCGGGCTCGCCCGCTCGATGCTGACCCACCTGGAGGAGACCGCCCTCGCCTCCGGGGCGGAGGTGATGGTGCTGGAGACCGGGATCCGGCAGCCGGAGGCGATCACGCTCTACGAGTCGGTGGGCTACACGCCGGTGCCCGGCTTCGGGTTCTACCGGGACTCCGCGATCTCGAGGTGCTTCGCCAAACGCCTCGGGGCAGGGGACCACGACGAGGAGCAGGTCGAGGTCAGGGGAGGGTGAGCTCCTCGGGAGTCGGTGCCTGCCACACCAGGCGGTGGTCGTCGGGACCTCCGTCCGCGGCCTTGGGCCGCTTCACGCAGTTGTTGTGCCGTGGTGACGCCCGCCGCCCCCAGGCGTCGTCGCCGACCCAGGCCGGGTAGCCGAAGGGGAGGTCCGCGCGCGGGATGGCCTGGTAGTCGTGCTCGGAGAACGTCGAGCCGTAGTTGGGCCCGCTCGCCGTTCCGTCGTCGTCGGGGGTGACCGACCGCACGCAGGTCGGGGATCGCCGTACGCCACGCCTCGAGCAGCACCTGCTCGTCCGGGTGCGAGGGGTGCGGCACCTTGAAGGTGGGCACGTCCGGCCGGTTCGTCCACTGGTCCAGCGCCAGGGCCGCGTTGCTTCCGAAGGCGACGACCGCCTGCAGGGCCGGGCCGGTGACCAGGTCGCAGAGCCGGTTGCGCCAGGCCAGGTGCTCGGGGTCGGAGAGCATCGGCCGGGCCGAGAAGACGCTCTTGGGGTGCACCGCCACCGGGAAGGCGTTCAGCAGGACGTAGCTGCGGGTCAGGCCGAGCCGGGTGAGGAAGCCCTGGACCCGCTGGCCGGCGTCGCCGACCAGGGTCCGGCACACCAGCCTCTCGGTGGGCCCGGGGTCCGAGGCGATGCCGAGCACGCGCGCGCTGCCACTGAGCCGGCCGCGGTAGAAGACCGGACCCCAGTCGTACCAGAAGTGACGGCGCAGGTCCTCTGGGATGTCGGGCACGGCAGCGAAGTGGCGGGCGAGGGGAGCGGGTGGCCCCTTGTCGAAACTCGCCATCGCGGCACCCCCTCGGTCAACGATCCACTGTGCTCCGGGCGTGCCGAGTTGTCGAGCGCCTGTCTAGTGCAGCCCTTGTCGTGGAACCCGAGGTGCGGGTAGGACGGGAGCGTGGCCACCGACACGAGGTCCTCGGACGAGTTCTCACGCGCGTATCTCGAGGGCATGCCCGACTCGCTGGAGGGCGTACCCGGCTCCGATGGGCCCAGGCCCCGGACCGCGCCCCGCGAGGCTGTCGCGCTGGGCGGCCGGGTGGTCACCGCCGAGGGCGCCCGCCGAGGCTGGGTGCGGATCGAGGGCAGCAGGATCGCGGCGATCAGCCCGCGCCGGCCGCGGGACGCGATCACCATCGAGACCGGGGGGGTGATCCTGCCGGGACTGCTGGATCTGCACGGTCATCCCGAGTTCAACGTGTTCGCGCCCTGGGAGCCGCCGAAGACCTACGTGAACAGGTACTCGTGGCGGGCCAGCAAGCCCTACCGGGAGCTCGTCCGGACGCCGCAGAACACCTTGATGGCGGCACTGCCGCGGGGCACCCAGCTCAGGTACGCCGAGATCCGGGCCCTGGTCGGCGGCGTCACCGCCGTCCAGGGCGCCAGCCGGAGCACCCAGGGGTCCCGGGAGTCGATGGTGCGCAACGTGGACGGGATGGTCTTCGGTGAGCATCGCGCCCGCGCGGTGATCGACCTGCCGGCGAGCCTGGAGCCGCGGGCGAGGGGCGGGCCGGAGTTCAAGAAGATCATCGAGGCCATCGGCCGCGGCGAGATCGACGCGCACTACCTCCACCTCGCGGAGGGCCGCCGTGACAACGAGCGATCGCGCAACGAGTTCGACCACCTCGTCGACGATCTCGGCGGACTCACCCGGGCCACGGTGATCATCCACGGCACGGCGATGACGCGGGACCAGCTCGGCGCCGCCGCGGACGCGGGCGCCCGGCTGGTGTGGTCGCCCCAGTCGAACCTGCGGCTGTACGGCGAGACCACGCGGATCGCCGACGCCCTCGACGTGGGGCTTCCGGTCGCCCTCGGCGCCGACTGGCTGCCCTCGGGGTCGATGAGCCTGCTCGCCGAGCTCAAGGTCGCCCGCAACGAGCTGCTGGAGCAGGAGCATCCGCTGACCGCGAGGCAGCTGGTCACGATGATCACCTCGGGCGCCGCCGAGGTCGCCGGCCTGGGAGAGAGGCTGGGGCGGCTGGAGACCGGGCGCGCAGCGGACCTGGTGGTGCTCGCCCCCCAGGACCGCGATCGCCTATGAGTCGGTCTGCGCCTCCACACCGGCGGACGTCGAGCTGGTGATGATCGGCGGCGACGTGGCCTACGGTCGCCAGGACTGGGTGGGCTCGCTGGCTGCCGACCCGGCCGACCCGAACCTCGAGCCGGTGATCGCGTGGGGACGCCGGATGGTGCTGGACACCAGCTTCGAGGTCAACCCCAGCGGTGACTCCACCCCGCGGCTGGCCCAGCTCCGGGCGTCGCTGACCTCGGCCTACCCACCAGTGGGCCCGATCTGGGCCTAGTGGTCCGCGCCGAAGGTGTCGATGTCGATCACGAAGCGGTAGCGCACGTCGCTGGCGATGACCCGCTCCCAGGCTCCGTCGACCTCGTCGACCCCGATGGTCTCGATCTCGGCGCCGAGCCCGTGCTCGGCACAGAAGTCCAGCATCTCCTGGGTCTCCCGGATGCCGCCGATCTTGGAGCCCGCCATGCTGCGTCGCATCCCCGCGAGCGCGAAGGCGTGGAAGGTGTCCGGGCTGTCGGGGAGGCCCACGTTGACCATGGTCCCGTTCAGGCGCAGCAGGGAGAGATAGCGGTCGACCGGCAGGTTGGCCGCGACCGTGTTGACGATCAGGTCGAAGGAGCCCCGCAGGTCCCTGAAGGTCTGCCGGTCGCTGGTCGCGTAGTAGTGGTCCGCGCCGAGCCGCTTGCCGTCCTCCTCCTTGGACAGCGTCTGGCTCAACACCGTGACCTCGGCCCCCAGGGCGTGTGCGATCTTGACGCCCATGTGGCCCAGGCCGCCCATGCCGACGATGGCGACCTTCACGCCGGGTCCGGCACCCCAGTGCTTGAGGGGGGAGTACAGGGTGATGCCGGCGCACAGCAGCGGCGCCGCCACGTCCAGCTCGACTCCCTCCGGGATGCCGAGGACGTAGTTCTCGTCGACGACCACCGAGCGGCTGTAGCCGCCGAAGGTGAGCTCGCCGTCGTAGTGCTTGCCGTTGTAGGTCGCCACCTCGCCCTTGAGGCAGTACTGCTCCTCGCCCGCCTGGCAGTTCTCACACTCCCGGCACGAGTCGACGAAGCAGCCGACGCCGACCCGGTCGCCGACGGCGTACCTGGTGACCTCGGCGCCCACCTCGCTGACCACGCCGGCGATCTCGTGCCCCGGGACCATCGGGAACAGGGCCTCGCCCCACTCCTCACGCGCCTGGTGGATGTCGGAGTGGCAGATGCCGGCGAAGCGGATGTCGATCACGACATCATGCGGGCGAGGGTCACGTCGCTCGACGGTGCTGCGCTCGAAGGGCTTGCCGGGGCCGGAGGTGACGAGGGCGTCAACAGTCTGGGTCATGGAACCGAGCATGCCCTGTCCCGGCAAGCGCAGCCAAACCCCGGCTGCTCGCTCTCGCTCGAGACGTGCCCTGGTGGGTCAGGCGAGTCCTTCGATGGTGGCGTGCAGCCAGTCGCGGAAGAGCCCGAAGGTCGGGTCCCGGCTCAGTGCCGGCGGCCAGTGCAGGAAGTAGCCGCGCTCGGCCACGGTGACGACGGGCCCGACCTCGAGCAGCAGCCCTCGGGAGAGCAGGTCGCCGGTGAGGGTCCGCCAGCTCAGGATGACGCCGTTGCCGCTGATCGCGAGGGGCACGACGCTGCCGTACGTCGGGTAGGCGACCTGGTCGGGCGGCTCGCCGTACTCCAGACCGTGGGCGGTGAACCAGTCGGACCAGCCCTGCCAGGTCCGGTCAGCCCGCTGGACGTGCACCAGCGGAGCAGCGAGCAGCGCCTCGGCGGGGGAGGTGGGCTCGAGTCCGAGGCGCTGGGCGAGGTCGGGGGACGCGACGGGGGCGACCGACTCCACGACCAGCTGCTCGGACTGCAGGCGAGGCACCTGGCCGTCCCCGAAGCGGATGCTCACGTTGTGCTCGATGTCGGCCAGCTCGCGGTCGTGGTCGTAGATGATGAGCTGGACCACAGCGGGAGCCATCGCCGCTCGCAGGTCACCCAGGCGCGGAGCGAACCAGCTCTCGGCCACCGAGGGCTGGACGGCGACCCGCAGCTGCCCCCGATCCCTGCGCAGCCTGGTCAGCCGGTCCTCCAGCACGTCGAAGGCCTCGGCGACGGCCTGGTGCAGGGTGCTGCCGTCGGGGGTGAGGCTGCGCCGGTTGGTGCGGCGGTCCACCAGAGGTATGCCCAGCGAGCCCTCGAGCGCCTTCATCTGCTTGGACACGGCGGGCTGCGACATCCCGAGCTCGGCGGCCGCGGCCGTGAAGCTGCCCAGCCGGCCGACCGCCTCGAAGACGGCGAGGCGCTGCAGCTGCCGCACGCGCTGGAGCACGAGGCGCACGACGTCCCTCCGATCGCTGACCACCCCAACCTGTGGTTATGCCAGGGTAACCGTTCGGTCGGTGTGCCCGGTCCGTCTCGGGCCCTAGCATCACGGCATGACGATGACCTGCGCCCGACTCACCCCGGCCCTCGGCGCCACCGTGACACTGCCCCGGGGAGTGCGAGGGATCGACGAGGAGCTCGCCGACGCGATCCACGAGGCGCTCGTGGAGCACTCGGTCCTGGTGTTCCCCGAGGCCGGGTTCGCGCCCACCGACCTGGTCGGGCTGGGCGCGGCCTTGGGCACGCTGGGCATGCGTCACCACTCCTACCAGTCCCATCCGGACTCCCCGGACGTGGTGGTGCTCAGCTGGGAGGGGGACCAGAAGCCCGACGCCGCGGAGTGGCACGCGGACATGACCTATCGGCCCGAGCCGCCGTTCGCCTCGATCCTGCAGGCGGTCGAGGTGCCTCCCGTGGGTGGCGACACGCTCTGGGCGAGCATGTTCGCGGTCCACGATGCGCTCGACCCGGGGCTGCGGCGCGATCTGGAGCAGCTCGAGGCGGTGCATGACATGGGGGCGTTCCGCACCGGTGCCTATCGCGCTGCCGGCAACGAGGGGATGGCGGCCGCTCTGGCCGACGCCGGCTCGGCCGTGCACCCGGTGATCGAGCACCACCCCGCCACCGGACGCCCCTACGTGAACGTCAGCGAGTCGTTCACCCGCTTCGTGATCGGCCTCTCCGCCCCGGAGAGCGGTCGGCTGCTGACCCAGCTCTTCGACCTGATCAACCGGCCCGACCACCACATGCGGCTGCGGTGGCAGCCCGGCACCATGGTCATCTGGGACAACCGCGGGACCCAGCACTACGCGGTGGCGGACTACCTGCCGCACCGCCGGGTGATGCACCGGGTCGCGGTGGTCCGGGACCGGCGCAGCCCGACGACAGCGACGCCGAGCCTGATCGCCTAGCCGGATCGCCTGGCCGGATCGCGTGGCCCCAGCGTGCGTGCTCGGGGTCAGCCGACCGGCGCCTCCGAGGCGTCGGTGTCACCCCAGCTGTCGTTCCAGCCCTTGATCTGGCTGGCCGCGCGCTCACCGGGGCCGGTGTAGATGGCGGAGGGCCGGATCAGTCGTCCGGTGCGCTTCTGCTCCAGGATGTGCGCCGACCAGCCACCGGTGCGGGCGCAGGTGAACATCGAGGTGAACATCTTGGCCGGCACCTCGGCGTAGTCCAGGACGATGGCCGCCCAGAACTCGACGTTCGTCTCCAGCACGCGGTCGGGGCGACGCTCCTTCAGCTCGGCCAGAGCGGCCTTCTCGAGCTCCTGGGCGACCGCGTAGCGGGGAGCGCCGAGCTCCTTGGCGGTGCGTCGCAGGACCCGGGCCCGGGGGTCCTCGGCACGGTAGACGCGGTGCCCGAAGCCCATCAGGCGCTCACCGTCGTCGAGCAGCTTCTTCACGTAGGCCCGGGCGTCGCCGGACTTCTCCACGTCCTGGATCATCCCGAGCACACGGGAGGGGGCCCCGCCGTGCAGCGGGCCGCTCATCGCCCCGATGGCGCCGGAGAAGGCGGCGGCGACGTCTGCGCCCGTGGAGGTGATCACCCGGGCGGTGAACGTGGACGCGTTCATCCCGTGCTCGGCCGCCGAGCTCCAGTAGGCGTCGATCGCCTTGACGTGGCTCGGGTCCGCTTCGCCCTTCCAGCGGATCAGGAACTTCTCCGCGAGGCTGTCGCCCTTGTCCACCTCGCGCTGAGGCACGATCGGCAGCCCCAGACCGCGGGCTGCCTGCGCGGCGTAGGACAGCACCATCACCGCGACCCGGCTCAGGTCGGTGCGGGCTTCGTCATCGGTGATGTCGTAGGTCTGCCGCATGCCCAGCATCGGCGCCAGCATCGCGACCCCGGCCTGGACGTCGGCTCGCACGTCTCCGGTGTGGATGGGGATGTTCACCGGCTCCGCGGGAGGCAGCCCGGGCTCGTACTCGCCGTCGATGAGGAGGCCCCAGACCTTCTCGAACGGGATCCGGCCGACGATCTCCTCGATGTCGACACCCCGGTATCGCAGCGCCGACCCCTCCTTGTCGGGCTCGGCGATCTGGGTCTCGAAGGCGACGACACCCTCCAGACCATGGTGGACCTCGGCCATGATGACTCCCTCGATTTCACGTCCGGCACGGGTGCGGACCACGCACATCATGCCCACTCGAGGGCCGCACGTCACGCAGGAGGCTAGGTTCGGCGCATGAGTGAGAAGGAAACCGCCCGGAACCTCGCCGCGCTCCGGCGGGAGTACGGCGACCGTGGACTCGACCTGCCGGACCTGGCGCCGGAGCCGATGGAGATGTTCGGCACCTGGTTCGACGAGACGGTGGCGTCCGGCCTGCACGAGCCCAACGCGATGGTGGTCACCACGGTCTCCGGACAGGGCCGCCCCTCGGCGCGACTGGTGCTGCTCAAGGGCTTCGACGAGCGCGGCTTCGTCTTCTACACCAACTACGAGTCCCGCAAGGGCGCCGAGCTCGACGCCAACCCCGCCGCGGCGCTGCTGTTCCCCTGGCACGACCTGCAGCGCCAGGTGCGGGTCGAGGGGGTGGTCACCCGGGTGAGCCAGGAGGAGAGCGAGGCGTACTTCGCCGCGCGTCCCCGCGACTCCCAGCTCGGGGCGTGGGCCTCACCGCAGTCCGAGGAGGTGTCGTCCCGGGACCAGCTCGAGGAGCGGCTGCGCCAGGCGGAGGAGCGCTTCGCCGACGAGGTCCCGTTGCCGCCGCAGTGGGGCGGCTTCCGCGTCGAGCCCGAGGTC
Organism: uncultured Actinomycetota bacterium; assembly: GCA_963812235.1. Lineage (GTDB taxonomy): Bacteria > Actinomycetota > Actinomycetes > Propionibacteriales > Nocardioidaceae > Marmoricola. The sequence continues at coordinate 29,054 of CAWEUP010000022.1, forward strand.
GTCGAGTTCTGGCAGGGCCGCAAGGGCCGGATGCACGACCGGCTGGCCTACCGCCGCGACGAGCACGGTCGCTGGAGCACCCTCCGCCTGGCTCCCTGAGGAGAGCTGCGCCCGGCTCAGCCCGCGCCTCCACCCCCGTTGTCCAACGACGCCGACCCGTCGTCCTCCTCGGCCTTGACCTCGGCGTTCTGCGACTGGCCCGGGGCGTTGCCGTCACCGTCCGGGTCGTTGCCGTAGCTCATGTTGGCCGAGGGGCTGTCCGCGTTGCCGCTCTCGGTGTCCGCGCCGATCCTGTCGTCGTCGTCACCGGTCTGCCCGGGATGGCGCGCCAGCGGGTTGTCCTCGGTGGGTTGGAGGTCCTCGGGGAGCTGGTCGTCGCTGACCGATCCCTGCTGCTCGTGGCCGGAGTCGTGCGACTGGCGGGAATCGGTGGAATCGGTGTTGTCCTCGTCGGACTGCTGTTCGCTCATGGTTCCGGCGTACCCGAAAACTCATTGAGTCACGCCTGCGCACGCTCTACCGTGGAGGGACACGGGAAAGGAGGTGGTCCGAGGAATGAGCTCTTCAGGGACGCGTGAGGTGGCTGCTCGCTAGCAGCCCGCCGGCCAGCCGCACGAGTGTGCTGGCGACTCCACAGCAGTCACCCGACCCGCAGGTGCTCCGGCCACGTCCGCCGGAGAGGCTTCCGCTAGCCACGCCTGCGGGTCGCTGCTGTCGTGTGCGCGAGACCGCCTCCGGGATTTGTAGGCTGGGGGCGTGGCCGACGACGAGACCCTGCGCGCACTCGAGCACGAGATGATCGTGCTGGTACGCCGCATCCGCCGCCGGACCGCGGAGCGGGCCCGGCAGCACCACCCCGACCTGTCGGCCGTCGCCTACTCGATGCTGATGGCGCTCAACGACGGCGTGGCACACCGGGCGAGTGACCTGGTGGAGATCTTCTCCATCGACAAGGGCGCCGTCAGCAGGCAGGTCCAGACGCTTCTCGAGCTCGGGCTGATCGAGCGGTCGCCGGACCCCGAGGACCGTCGCGCGATGGCGCTGGCGATCACCGACGAGGGCGATCGCTGGCTCGCGAGCATCTCGCACAGCTCGCCGCCTCGAGCTCGACGAGCGGCTCGAGGGCTGGCGCGACGAGGAGCTCGGGGACTTCGTGCGCGCCATGGGTCGCTTCAACGCCGCCCTGGAGTGACCGGTCAGCCGGTGAAGTGCGCCGGGTCGACGGCCAGCCACACGTGCTCCGCGCGCCCCACGATCCGGCCGTCGGCGTCGTGCAGCGTGGTGGCGGTGAACGTCTTGCGTCCCTCGGTGCCGCGGTGCTCACCGGTGACCACGTGACGCTCACCCTGCACCGGGAGGTCGTCGACGATCGCGGTCATCTGCCCGAGCACCATCAGCCGCTCGGTGAGGTCGCCGGCCCAGCCGCCGACGCAGTCGAGGGCCGACCAGGTCGCCGCCAGACAGGTGCGGGCCGTGGGGTCGTCGTACTCGTGGTAGTCGGCCCCGACCGTGCGCGTCCGGCACCCACGGCGCCGCCACCCGGGTCCTGCCCGCACTGGCCGAGGGGACCTGACCGGGGAAGATCCGCAGGCCGTCGGGCGCCTCGGTACCGCAGGCGAAGCAGGTGGGGAACGGGTGCGAGACGTGACCGGGATAGGACGCGCTCGCCGCCACCGCGTCCTCCCAGCTGACCGCCTCCACGGGGTCCACGGGCCGGTCGTCGAACGAGGCCTCGGCCACCAGGGCACCGCCGAAGGTCAGCTCGAGCCCGTCGCCGGTCGTGCGTCACCCGCATGGTGGCGTCCAGGGGCGGTGGCTGTCGCAGGGTGACCGTCACGGCGCGGCCCTCGGTGCTCGCCGAGCTCGTGGGCCAGCGCCCCGGCGACGTACCCACCGTTGCCTGACTTGGCGGGACCGCGGTAGCGCTCGGGGATGATCAGGGTGCTGGTGCTCATCGGCCCAGCCTGCCGTGAGAGGGCGATGACGGCAAAACCGGGCCGCCCGGATCAGTCGGCGGTGTCGGCCGAGCCTGCGGTGAGGGCCCCGGGGGACTCCTCCTCAGGAGGCCGCGGACGAGCCGACGGAAAGACGAAGGCCTCCACCAGTGAGATCGCCGCCCAGCAGATCAGGATCACGATCAGCGTCCGCTCGAGACCCTCGGTGAGCGTCATCGTGCCCTGGAAGACCATCCACGCGGCGGGTGCCGACATCACGGCGCTGGCCAACAGCACGGGCCCCGAGAGCGCGCTCACGACTGGATCGCCATCGCGGCCTCACTGACGACGCCCACCGATCGCACCTGTGCGGTGCCGAGCAGCTCTTGGTAGGCGAGCACCGGCAGTGCGGGCAGGCTGGGTCGGATCATGCGACGTACGGCGCTGCGCACCTGGGGGGCGCACACCAGCACCGGTCGCAGGTTCTGGTCCTCGGCCTGACGGCTCAGCGTCGCCAGCTGGTTGAGCACGGACTGGCCGAGCTCGGGGTCGACCGCCAGCGTGAGTCCCATCTCGGTGGGACGCAGGGACTCCAGCATCCGCTGCTCGAGCCGGGGGTCGAGGCTGATCACGTGCACGGTGTCGCCCTGGAGATGGGTCGAGACGATCGCCGGCCCGAGGGCGGTGCGGGCGGAGTCGACCAGACCGTCGAGGTCCTTGGAGGACTGCGCGCGCATCGAGATCGCCTCGAAGATCCGGACGAGGTCGCGGATGGAGACGCCCTCCTCCAGCAGTGACTGCAGCACGCGCTGGACCTCGCCCAGGCTCAGCTGGGTGGGGGTGAGCTCCTCCACGACGACGGGGTGGGTGCGCTTGACGACGTCGGTGAGCAGGCGGACGTCCTCGCGACCGAGCAGCCGGGCGGCGTGGGTGTTCACGACGTCGGCGATGTGCGTGGTGATCACCGAGGTGCGGTCCACCACGGTGGCGCCGTTGAGCTCGGCCTGGTGGCGCAGCTCGGCGGCGATCCACTTGGCCTCGAGCCCGAAGACGGGCTCCTGGGTGAGCGTGCCCGGGAGGGTGCCGAGGAAGTCGCCGATGGCCAGGACCTGACCGCGAGGAGCCTCTCCGCGAGCGACCTCGATCCCGAACAGCTTGATCGCGTAGGTGCTCAGCGGGCAGGTCGAGGTTGTCGCGGGTGCGCAGCGGCGGGATCACGATGCCGATGTCGTTCGCGATCTTGCGGCGCAGCGCCTTGACCCGGGGCAGCAGGTCGCCGCCCACCTCGGGGTCGACCAGGTCGATGATGTCGGCGGACAGGTCGAGGCCGAGGGGGTCGATCTGGATCTCGTAGGCCAGCTCCTCGGGGGAGTCGGGGGCCGGTCCGACGGGCGGGAGGGCTTCGATCTCGACGATCTCCTCCTCCGACTTGGCCCTCGTCGAGGCCAGCAGCATCAGGCCGCCCGCCAGGATGAACGGGATCTTCGGAAGGCCGGGGATCAGGCACAGGCCCAGCGCGGCCCCGCCCGCGACCCGCAGGGGCACCTGCCGGGCGGTCAGCTGACGCAGGATGTCGGAGCCCATGTCCTCGGTGCCCGTGGACCGGGTGACGATCAGGCCGGTGGCCACCGAGATCAGCAGGGCGGGGATCTGCGAGACCAGGCCGTCACCGACCGTCAGCAGGCTGTAGGTCGCGATGGCGTCGCCGAAGGTCATGCCGTTCTGGGCGACGCCGATCGCGAAGCCGCCGATCAGGTTGACCAGGGTGATGATCACCGCGGCGATCGCGTCGCCCTTGACGAACTTCGACGATCCGTCCATGGCGCCGTAGAAGTCGGCCTCGGCGTGCACGTCGGCGCGGCGGCGTCGGGCGGTGTCCTCGTCGATCAGTCCGGAGTTCAGGTCGGCGTCGATGGCCATCTGCTTGCCGGGCATGGCGTCCAGGGTGAAGCGCGCGCCCACCTCGGCGACCCGGCCGGCACCGTTGGTGATGACGACGAACTGGATCACCAGCAGGATCGCGAAGACGATCAGCCCGACGATCAGCGATCCGCCGACCACGAAGTGGCCGAAGGTCTCGATCACCTTGCCGGCGTACCCGTCGAGGAGGACCAGCCGGGTGGCGCTGACGTTCAGGGCCAGGCGGAACAGGGTCAGCACCAGGATCACCGCAGGGAAGGCGGCGAACTCCAGTGGGCCGTGCACGAACATCGCGGTGAGCAGCACGAGCAGCGCGACAGTGATGTTGATGGCGATGAGGATGTCCAGCACCAGGGCCGGAAGCGGCACCACGAGCATGACCACGATGAAGACGATGCCCACAGGGACACCGAGTTGCGTGAGTCGCTTGATGTCCAAGGGAATTGCCTTTCACACGGATGCGCGGAGCCGGTGTGCCTTCCTGGCACGACAGACGCCTTCCCTGGCCTCGTGACTACGATCGGCTGAGTGCCACCGGACCTGAGGGGTTTCGGCGACGGCGTCCGGGCGCGGGCACGGCGGGCAGGTCCGCCTCGGTGCGAGGAGAGCGGTGCTCGCCGCCGTACTGACCCTGGCTCCGGCGGCTGATCACGAAGGCGAGGACCGAGGCGACGGCCGCGAAGAGCTCCGGCGGGATCGACTGCCCCACGGTGGTCGAGGAGTACAGCGATCGAGCCAGGGGGATGTCCTGCACCAGCGGGATCCGCGCCTCGGCCGCGCGCGCGCGGATGCTCGCGGCCACCGCCCCGGCGCCACGGGCGACCACGCGAGGGGCACCGATACCGGCCTCGTAGCGCAGCGCGACGGCCACGTGGGTGGGGTTCACCAGCACGACGTCGGCAAGAGGGACGTCCGCCATCATCCGGTTCCGGGCGTTGGCCAGCTGCCGTGAGCGGATGGCGCTCTTGAGCAGCGGGTCGCCCTCGGTCTGCTTGTACTCGGTCTTGACCTCTTCCTTGGTCATCCGCGTCTGCTTGCCGATGCGCCGGCGCTGCATCGCGTAGTCCGCCGCGCCGAGCACGAGACCGGCGATGGCGACGTTGCGGATCAGGCTCATGGCGCTCGCGTTGACCGCGTCCAGGACCACGCTGATCGGCACCATCCCGCCGATCAGCGGCATCAGGCCCTTGATCGAGGCGTAGACCAGGAGCCCGACGACCGAGCTCTTGAGCAGCATCTTGGCCCCCTCCCACAGCACGTTCGGACCGAAGATCCGCTTGGCGCCCTTGATCGGGTCCAGCTTGTTGAAGGTGGGCTTGATCTGCTTGGTGGCCAGGTAGAAGCCGCCCTGGGCGAGCGCGGACGCGACGCCGACGACCATCACGCCGCTGCTGAGCACGATCAGCGTGATGAACACGTGCCCGGCACCTTCGCGCAGCGCCGCGAGGGCGTCGAAGACCGAGGTCTCGCCCTGCCAGGTCATCGCGCCGATCATCAGGTCGCGGAGGTTGCCGAGCTCGCGGGCGAGCAGCATGGGCAGGGCCAGGCCGAGGAGCATCATCGAGGCCCAGCCACCCAGCTCCTGGGTGCGCGGGACCTGACCCTCCTTGCGGTTCTGCTTGTGCTTCTTCGGAGTGGGCTTCTCGGTCTTCTCCCCGCTCATCTCACCCCCCTCCCGAGATCCCCGACATGGCCTCCAGCGCGAGGTCCACCAGGCGGCTCAGCGCGATCGGCAGCACCGGGAAGGACAGTCCCAGCAGCAGCAGCGTCAGCCCGATCTTGGCCGGGAACATCACGTTGATGGCGTTGAGCTGGGGCGCGACCTTGGTCAGCAGTGCCAGGCCGAGGTCTGCCAGGAACAGCACCGCGATCATCGGCAGCGCGATCTGGACCGCCGTGACGAACATCAGCTTGAACGCCGTGGTCAGGATCGTGGTGCCGTTGGTGACGTCCGGCGACTGGCCCACGGGCAGGAACTGGAAGGTGCTGAGCAGGCCGCCGATGATCATCAGGTGGCCGTGGCTGGCGAAGAGCAGCACCGAGGCCAGCATCTGGTGGAACTTGCCGAAGACGCTGTTGGTGTTCATGCCCAGCGGGTCGAAGCCCTGGGCGATGGAGAAGCCGCCGAACAGGTCGATCATGCTGCCGGCCGCGGCGATCGCGCTGAGCAGGAGGTAGGTCACGAAGCCCATGCCGGCCGCCGATCGCCACCTGGGTGATCACCGAGATCACCAGGGCGAGCGACGTCGTGGGGACCGTGGACGCCGCGGAGGCTGCCGTGGGTGCCGCCGCGAGCGCGAGGCCCAGCGAGAGCACCACCTTGGCCGTCACCGGCATCACCCGAGCGGAGAAGGGGGGCACGATCGCCATCCAGGCCACGATCCGTACCGACGCCAGCAGGTAGCCGACCAGGGGCTCAGCGCCGATGGACAGGGTCATCCGGGCTCAGCCCAACATGCCGGGGAGTGACTCGAACAGGTCGATGGTGAAGGTCATCAGCGTGTGCAGCATCCAGTTGCCGCAGATCAGCAGGGCCAGGCCGACACCGATGAGCTTGGGCACGAAGGCGAGGGTGAACTCCTGGATCTGGGTCATCGACTGGAACACCGAGACCGTGAAGCCGATCACCAGGGCGGTCACCAGGATGGGTGCCGAGAGCTTGAGCGCCACCATCATGGTGCGCATCGCGATGTCGATCACCGTCGCGTCGGTCATGCGCCGCTACCCATAGCTGGATACCAGGGACTTGATCACCAGGCCCCACCCGTCGACGAGCACGAACAGCAGCAGCTTGAACGGGAGCGAGACCATCACCGGCGGCATCATCATCATGCCCAGTGCCATCAGCGCCCCGCTCACCACGATGTCGATCACCAGGAAGGGGATGAAGATGATGAACCCGATGATGAAGGCCTCCTTGAGCTCGCTGAGCACGAAGGCGGGAATCAGGGTGGCCAGGCCGACGTCGGCGCGCTTCTCGGGCAGCTCGCGCTTGGCGACGTTGGTGAGCAGCTCGAGCTCGCTGTCGTCGGTGTGGTCGAGCATGAAGGCCTTGATCGGGGCGCTGCCGTCGTCCCAGGCCTCGGCGGAGGTCTTGGTGCCGTCCATGTAGGGCTTGAGGCCGTCGTCGTTCACGCTGGACAGCACCGGGCCCATGATGAACAGGCTCAGGAACAGGGCGAGTCCGGTGAGCACCTGGTTGGGCGGGGTCTGCTGGAGACCCAGCGCGTTGCGGGTGAGCCCCAGCACGACCAGGATCTTGGTGAAGCTGGTGCAGGTGAGCAGCAGCGCCGGCAGCAGCGAGAGCAGCGTCACCGCGATGATCACCGACACCGAGGTGCTGGGCTTGTCGGTCAGGCCTCCGAGGTCGACGGTGACGGAGTCGGAGTCGGCGCCCTTCGGTCCGACGGGACCCACGGGCCCGACCGGTCCGCCGGGGTCACCGGGCGCTGCGAACCACTGCCCGGTCGGTGCGGCGACGGCGACGCAGGCGGAGGCGCACGGACGGCGCCGGAGCCGCTGCCGAGGCGGCCGGAGCGGTGAGGCACCACAGTGCGAACACGACGCCGACCAGCAGCAGGCCACGGCGCAGTGTCCTCATCAGGCGCCCCGCGTGGCTGCGACGAGCGCGTCTCGCCAGGTCTGGGGGGAGAGGATCGACCCGGCCAGGGGACCGGTGCTCGGGGGTACGTCGAGGGCGTGCTTGCCCACCGTACGGCGCTCGGTGGGGACCGCGGTGAGGGTCCCGCGGCGGGCACCGGGGCGGCTGCCCCGGGTGGTGGCCGCGAGGCCGGGCAGCTCCTCAGGCGTGACCACAGACGCGATCTCGGGCACGATCTGGGGAGCGATCTCCGAGACCGGCGCGACCACGGACTCCTCAGCGGGGTCCGCGACGGCGTCTTCGAGGGCGAGCGCCACGTCGAGCTCGTCGGGGTCCAGCTCGGCCAGGACGCTGACCTGGTGCTCGGTCGTGCCCAGCACGAGGACGCGGCTGCCGACGGAGACCACGGCCACCGAGGAGCCCTTGCTCAGCTGCTGTCGGTGCATCACGTGCACCACGGCCTTGGCGGAGCCGTTGAAGCGGCGGGCGCCGAGCCGCGCCAGGAGCAGGAGGAGCCCGATCACGATCGCCAGCGAGGCGATCAGTCGGATGGTCAGCTCGAGCATGGATCAGGCCGCGGGGGTGTCGATGATCTCGGTGATGCGGAGTCCGAAGTCCTCATCCACGACCACCACCTCGCCCCGGGCGATCAGGCGTCCGTTGACCAGCAGGTCGGCGGGGCTGCCGGCGGAACGGTCCAGCTCGATGACGGCGCCGGGGGACAGCGCCAGCAGCTCGCGCACCGTCATCCGGGCACGGCCGAGCTCGACGGTGAGCTCCATGTCCACGCCGTGCAGCATCTCGATGCCGCGGCGGGGGTTCAGCTCCGGGATCTCCAGCGGGTTGAGGACACCGGGTGCCGGCGTGAAGGCGTTGGGGTCGGTGTCGGGGGCGGGTTCACGCTCGGTGAGCAGACGGTCGGGGATCAGGAGCGCGCCGGCGAAGCCGGTGCCGATCAGCTTCACCACGGTGAAGGGGGAGCCGAGGGCGGCGAAGATCAGGTCCAGCGACATCTGGCGCGCCGCCTCGGTGTTGGAGTCCAGCACCGCAGCAGCGGCGTCCAGGGCCGGCTGCAGCGTGGCCCCGAGGTCGAGACCCTGCAGCGGGCTCGACTCCAGCACGGAGACGAGCTCCTCGCCCACCAGGATCGCGATGTCGCCGCCGAGGGCAGGAAGCCTCGCGACGCAGCCGGTCACGTAGCCGCGCAGGGCCTCCGGGTTGCCGGGCTCGGCCTGTCCCACGGTCAGGGGGGTGACCGAGGGGAGGACCTCTGCCGCAGCTGCGGCGGCTCTGGTGGCCGGGGTGGTCACGGAGGCGGGGTCGACCTGGAGGCGGGTGTAGTTGGTCATGTTGTCTCCTGCTGAGGTGTGCCGACGATCAGGGCGGCGAGGCGGGGGCCCTTGGCTCCCGGGGTGGCGTGGGCGAAGGTGGTCTCGTCGACGGAGACCTGGAGCGGGGCGGCGGCGGGGTGGGTCAGCCGGAGCACGTCACCGACGGCGAGGTCGGCGAAGGTGTCGGGTGAGACGGGCGTCGGCGCGGAAGCGCACGGCCACGTCGACCGGGACGGACTGGAACCGCTCGCGCAGGGACTCGGCGGAGCGCATCCGGATCAGGCGCTCCCGGTCGGAGACCGGGGCCGGGGCCGCCGCCAGCACCAGGTGGGGCACCAGGCCGTTGAAGGGCAGGCACAGCGTCATCCGGTCGGACTGGTTGTGCACCTTCAGGTCGAAGGTCGCCACCACCATCACGTCGGTGGCACCGGCGACCTGGGCGAACTGGGGGCTGTACTCGACCCCGACGACCTCGGGCTCGATGGACAGGGTGCCGGCCAGCGCGTAGCGCATCTCGCCGAGGAGTCGGTTGACGAAGCCGGAGACGACGCCGCTCTCGATCTCGGTCAGGGGGCGCCGCGGCTGCTCGGCGGAGCCGGGGCCGCCCAGCATGTGGTCGATGGCGGCCATCGTCGCGGGCAGCGGGATCTCCAGCACGCACTGCCCGGCGATGGGCTCGGCGGTGAAGATGGAGAGGTAGGTCAGCGCATCCAGCTCGTCGACGTACTCGGCGTAGCTGCGCTGGTCGATGGAGGCGAGCGTCACCTGGCACACGGTGCGCAGCGACGAGGTGAACATCGTCGTCGCCTGACGGGCGAAGCTGTCGAACGCCAGCTGCAGGATGCGGGAGTGGTCGCGGGAGAGCTGGATCGGACGGCGGAAGTCGTAGGCCTCCGCCGTGCGCATGCGCACGCCACGGCGGCCCGCAGCGCGTCGGACGCGCGGGGTCATCTCGGGGGCAGCGGGGGTCACGTCATGAGGTATCGACTTCCGACGGCGAAACCTGAGAAGAAATCGGTCATTGCGTAACGAATTCCGTAAAGTAGACCTCCATCACCTCGTGGTGGTACCTCTCCTCGAGCTCGTGCAGCAGGTTCTTCTTGAGCTCTCGCCGCACCTTCGGCTGGTTCAGCTCGGCGATCTCCTTGCCGCTGAACTCCGCGATCGTGGCGTCCAGGGCCTTGCTCCCGTCGACCTCGTGCGCCGCGTCGGTCATCTGCATCGCGATCCCGATCCGCAGGTAGTGCGCGTCGGCGAGGTTGATCTGGATCGGGTCCAGGGTGACCACCTCTCCGGGCACGGGGGCCTTCGGCTCGCTGGGCCCCTTGAGGAAGAAGAAGGCGCCGCCGGCGATCGCGGCCACGACCAGGACGATCAGGATCAGCTTCTTCTTGCCGCCCTTCTTGCCCTCCTCAGCGCCTTCCGCGCCCTTCTTGCCCTTCTTGCCCTTCGCCGGGGCGGTCGGAGCCGAGGGCTCGGCGACCGCGGGAGGCGAGGGTACGGCGGTGACGTTCACTGCTTCACAGCTCCTTCGAAGCGTCGAGTTTGATCGGGCCCATCAGCTTGCGGGTCTCTTCGGGCAGCTCGGTGCGTACGACGATGTCGACGCGCTTGTTGATCTCCTGGGAACCGGCGCGAGCGGGGTTGATCAGCGGACGCTGGTTCCCGTACGCGGAGGCGGTCATCCGGGCACTCGCGACACCGCCCGTCTCGTCGAGGACGCGCAGCACCCGCACGGCGCGTGCCGCGGAGAGCTCCCAGTCGGTGGGGTAGTACTTCGGCTTCACCTTGACCTGGTTGGTGTGACCGTCGATCGACATGGACTCGGTGATCTCGGCCAGGACCGGCGCCAGCGTGAGCACGACCCGGCGGCCGCGTGGCGAGAGGTCCGCCACGTCGTTCTCGAAGACCACGTGCCGCGAGACCAGGCTGAGCGCCAGCCCGCGCTCGTCGATGACCGCGTTCACGTCGGAGGTGAGCCCCTTCTTGGCAAGCGCCACGCGGATCTTCTTCCAGATCTCCTCGAGCCGGTCCACCTCCGCGGTCGCGGCTGCGCGCCGACGCGCCTGGCCCTCGCGCTCGCTCTCGGCCACTGCGGCGTCCGACCTTGGTCTGCTCGCCCGGGGGGAGCTTGGTGGTCATGCTCGGAGCGACCGGGGCGGCGATCGCCAGCCCGGGCTGGTCGAGGATGTTGTCGGAGCCGTCCAGGATCGAGGTGGACTGGCCGAAGCCGGCCGCCAGGCCCGTCTTGAGGGCGTTGAACTTCTTCTGGTCGACCGCGCTCATCGCGAACATCACGATGAACAGCACCATCAGCAGGGTGACCATGTCGGCGTACGTCACCAGCCAGCGCTCGTGGTTCTCGTGCTCCTCCTCGTGACCGCCGCGTTTCCGGCCGGACATCAGGCTGCCTCTGCTTGTCGTCGCTCGCCATCAGGGAGCGGAGCTTCTGCGCGACGACGCGGGGGTTCGAGCCGGCTTGGATCGCGGCGACGCCCTCGATGATGATCTCCATCCGGGCCACCTCGATCTCGCCGAGGCGCTTGAGCCGGTTGCCCAGCGGCAGGAAGATCACGTTCGCCGAGGTGACGCCCCACAGGGTGGCCACGAAGGCCGCGGCGATCAGGTGGCCGAGCTCCTCGGGCTTGGCGAGGTTCTCCAGCACGTGCACCAGGCCCATCACGGTCCCGATGATCCCGACGGTCGGGGCGTAGGCGCCGGCGTCGGCGAAGAACTTGGCCGCCTGCTTGTCCGCTGCACGCTTCGTGTAGACCTCGGACTCCATGATCTCGCGGACCTCGTCGGGGTCGGTGCCGTCGATGGCCAGGTTGATCCCACGCGTCAGGAAGGGGTCCTCCACGTCCTTGACCGCGTCCTCCAACGCGAGCAGCCCCTCGCGGCGCGCACGCTCGGCGAGGGAGACGACGGTGGGCACGAGGTCGGCGGACGGCGGCACTCCGCCGGTGAAGGCCCGCTTGAGCGAGCCGACGGCCTTCTTGGCGTCGTCCATGGTGCCGCCGGCCATCGTGATCAGCACGGTGGTGCCGAAGACGAGCATCATCGGCGGGAGCAGCACCAGACTCATCGGGTTGCCGCCCTCCATCACGTTGGCGGCGATGACGACGGCGAAGCCGCCGCCGATGCCGATCGCAGGAGCCAGGTCCATCAGGACTCCTCACGGATCGGTGCGACGGTGGCCAGGTGGGAGCTCGCGGCGTGGCGCGGCTCGAACGAGTCGTGGTGCTGGGCGCTCTCGCCGACCGGGAGGTAGCTGTGCGAGAGGATCTCGCTGCGGAAGTCGCGCACGGCGCGGGTGACCACGTCCGGCGACTCCAGGACGACGTACTTCTTGCCGTCGACGAGGGAGATGACGGTGTCAGGGGTCGAGTCGATGCGCTCGATGAGGTCCGCGTTGAGCACGAACACCGAACCTGAGATGCGGGTGAGCGTGATCATGTCGCACCTTCCTGGTGGCACTGTCCTGCGAGGGCCATCCTTGGCCGCTCAGGTAGTCCATCGGCCTGTGAGCGTCGGACCTGAGTGTTCGCGAGTGGGAAATATGGGCAAAACGGGCGTTGCTGGAGTGGATGCGGGCCCGCCGGAGATGCTCCGACGGGCCCGCCGCACTGAACCGGGGTGGACCCGGGATCTGACTACCGTCAGCGCTTGATGTTGACGAGCTCCTCGAGCACCTGGTCCGAGGTCGTGATCACGCGCGAGCTGGCCTGGAAGCCGCGCTGGGCGAGGATCAGGTTGGTGAACTCGGCGGCGAGGTCCACGTTGGACATCTCCACCGCTCCGCCGATCAAGGTCCCCCGCCGACCCTCGCCGGCCACCCCGAGCTGGGCCACACCGGAGTTCGCGGACGCCCGGAAGGCCGTCTCGCCGACCTTGTCCAGGCCCATCGGGTTGGCGAAGTCGGCCAGGGCGATCTGAGCCATGTCGCGCTGCACGTTGTCGGAGAACATGCCGCGCAGCTTGCCGTCGCTGCCGATGTTGTACGACGTGAGCTCCACGCCGGCGGGGACGGGCGGGTTCGCGGTGCTCGTGTCGAGGGTGACGTCGACCAGGGCGCCCGTCGGTGCCCCTGCCGCGTCCAGGGCGTAGCCCTGCACTCGGGAGCCCGACGGCGTCACCAGGGTGCCGGTGTTGTCGAAGGTGAACGAGCCGGCTCGGGTGTAGAGCTCCTCGGTGCCCTTCTTGATGACGAACAGACCGTCGCCCTGGATCATCAGGTCGGTGACGCGCCCGGTGGTCTGGGCCGACCCCTGGTTGAAGTTGGTGCTGGTGGTGGAGACCTGCACGCCGAGACCGATCTGGACGGCGTTGGTGCCACCGCGCACGGCCGAGGCCGCTGACGCACCGGTGAGCATCTGGCTCAGCGTGTCCTGGAAGACGGTGGTGCTGGACTTGAAGCCGGCGGTGTTGGCGTTGGCGATGTTGTTGCCGGTCACGTCGAGTGCGGTCTGGTTGACGCGGAGGCCGCTGATGCCGGCGAAGAGTGAGCGAAGCATGGGTGTTTCCTTTCGGGTGCGGCGTCCTGTGGTGGACGCCGGCGCGGATGGGGTGGGGAGTTCCGGATGGTGCTGGGAGGCGAGCGGCGGGCTAGGTGCCGTCGTCACCGACTGGACCTGGGAGACCGGCACGGTGGTGCCGTTCACGGACAGGACCGGTCCGGTGGACCCGAAGGTGACCCCGTTGACCAGGCCCTTCTGGGACATCCCGGAGCTGTCGGTCCAGGCCACGGTGCGACCCACCAGGCCGCTGGCACCGAAGGCCATCTGGGTCGAGACCAGCTCCTTGGTCTGGTCGGCCACGTCCTGCATCTTCTCCAGTGCCGTGAACTGCGCGGACTGTGCCAGGAACTGGCTGGAGTCCGTGGGGTTGCTCGGGTCCTGGTAGCGCAGCTGTGCGACGAGGAGCTGAAGGAACATCTCCTTGTCGCCCGGCTTCGCAGGCGTCCCGGTGGTGCCGGCGCCGTTCGTGGCGCTGGTCACCGGGGCGCCGAACATCCCCGTGGGCGTTGCCTCAATAGCTGAGACGGTCATGCTCTCTCCTCACATCGTCAGGTCCACGCCCGAGTCGGGGGCGCGGTTGAACGGTTGGCCGGAATGGGACCGAGTGGTCCCTGTCCTGGTGTCGGCGCCGTCCCTGGCGAAGTGGCCATCACCCATCCCTGGGTGATGCTGGTCCTGGTTCTGCTGGTGGTTCGTCTCATAGGAGCCCTCGCCGCCCGGGAACGAGTCCCGGGTCGCGCTCGTGGTGCTCGTCTGCGCCGAGGCGCCCGCCAGTTCCCGCACGTCGATCCGCGCGTGGGGGGCTCCGGCTTGCTCGAGCATCCGCTGCAGCTCGGGGGAGGACTGCAGCAGCTGGGTCCGGGCAGCGTCGCCGGCGGCGATGCGGACGTGCGCGACACCGTCGCGCAGGGTCAGCACCACGCGGACCTCGCCGAGCGCCCGGGGGTTGAGGTGCAGGGTGACCCGGTGCACGCCGTCGCCGGTCGTGACCAGCCGGGTGATCTCAGGGAAGATCTGCGCGCTGACCCGGTCGAGGGTCGACGGTGGACCCGCGGCGACGGACGCGGCGCCCGTGGCGGCGGCGACCTGGGTGGCACCGGTGACCGTTGCCTGGCCCGCGTTCGCGCCCGGGTCCGTGCGGCCGGCAGCGGCCGGGGCAGGGTTCGCCTCGGTGCCCGTCTCGACAGCCGGCTTCGTGCCCGCCTCCGTGGCGGATCCGGTGGCCGGGTCGGTGGTCGATCCGGTCGGGGAGGTGGCGGTCGGGTCGACGGGCGGTCCGGCGGGGGCTGCGACGCCCGGAGCGGATGCAGGGCCGGTGGCCGGGCCCGTGGACAGGCCGTGGTGGGACCGGCGTCGGGTCGGCGGTTGGTCCGGCCGTCGTGACCGCAGTCGAGGCGGCGGTCGAGGCGGCGGTCGAGGCGGCGGTCGAGTCGGTGGTCGGGGCGGGGTCGGTCGGTCGGGGTCGTGGTCGGGGTCGTGGTCGGGGCGGCGACGCTCGACCGGCGGCGATGGCAGTGCCCTCGGCGGCGGGGACCGCAGCCGGGCTCCCGGTGGTCGCGGGGTCGACAGTGGCGAGGGTCTCCCCGGTCGGCGGCACCGGGGTGGCAGCGGTCGCAGGGTGGGCGTCGACGCCCGCGGTGGTGCGGAGCATCGCCCCGACCATCAGGGCCGAGAGCAACGCCGGGGTGGGGCCGGCGAGCTGGTCCGGAGTCGACCCCGTGACCGGGCCGTCGCCGGGAAGCAGGCGTCGGTGGCGGTCTGCTCGTCCTGGGTCCGGCCTTCGGGCCCGATCTCGGGCTGCCCCACGTTGTTGACGCTCGTGGCCGCCGCCGGCGGGGGTGCAGGAGTCGGGCGATCACGGCGGCGAAGCTGTCCAGGGGCTTCGCCGGGCCGCCCTCGACGGTCGAGGCGCCACTCGCCGCGGGGGCCGCGGCACCGGAGCCCGCCACCTCCGCGAGGGTCGCGGCCGACGGGCCGGGGGCCAGCATCGGGCCCGCGGTCATCATGCTGCCCTCAGGTTGGTCATGATGTTGCGCACGTAGTTGCGGGTCTCGGGGTAGGGCGGGATGCCGTCGTACTTGCGCACCGCTCCCGGTCCCGCGTTGTAGGCAGCCAGGGCGAGGTCGGTCCGGCCGAAGCTGTCGAGCAGCCCCCGGAGCATCTTCGCCGCACCGTCGACCGACTGCGTCGGGTCGAAGGAGTTGGCCACGCCGAGGCCGCGCGCCGTGGCGGGCATCAGCTGCATCAGCCCCCGCGCGCCGGCGGGGCTGACGGCCTGGGGGTTGAAGCCGGACTCCTGCTTGGCGACCGCGGAGAGCAGCGCCGGGCTGACGCCGTACTTGTTGCCGGCGTTGTTGAAGAGGTTGGCGAACGGTACGCCGCTCACGGGGGCGGCGCTTCCGGCCTGCACGCGTCCGGCTGCTCCGGCAGCGGTGACCCCCTGGGCCGCGCCGTCGGGCAGGATGCGACGGATCACGTCGGGCTTCGTGGGGACGTCGATGACCCGGACGTCGAGGCCGGTGCGCGGCGCCTCGATCATCTTGCCGCCGCCGATGTAGATGGCGATGTGGTCGACGCCGTTGTTGCGGCTGGAGTTGTCCCAGGCGATCAGGTCGCCCGGCCTGGCCTCGGCCATGCTGGCGACCGGGCGTCCGGCCTGGGCCTGCTGGTTGGAGACGCGGGGGAGGTCGTAGCCGAACTCCTTGTAGACCAGCTGGACCAGGCCCGAGCAGTCCACGCCCTTGTTCCGGTCGGTGCCGCCCCAGACGTAGGGCAGGCCGATGAACTTGCGTGCCTCGGCGACCACGGCCTGTTCTGAGCCGTTCGCCCCGCCCCCGGAGGTGGCGCCGTCCTGGACGTCGGTCGCCTGTCCGAGCGCGTCGGCGAAGGTGGTGCCACCGGGGCCGGTCGTGGCCGGCGGGGGAGCCATCATGGCGAGCTGTGACTGCAGCTGCTGGATGCGCGAGGCGACCTCGGCGATGCTCATCGCACTACTCTTTCCTGGTTGCGGCGCCACAGCTGGGTGGCGGTCTCGTCGAGGTCCCGGGCCTCGCGGCGGGCCTCTTCGTCGCGGAACTCCAGGGCGCGTCGCTCCTGCAGGAGCTCGATCGCCCGGAGCTGCACCTTGTCGTGCTGCCAGTGGGTCAGGGCGCCCGTCGCGAGCGTCTCCGACGAGCTCGCCGTCTCGCGGGCGACCACGAGCGTGGCGCCCAGGGCGAGCATCGAGGAGCGAGCGGCCAGGAAGGCGCTGGTGTTCGAGCGGGCGGCGTCGGCCATGCTGCCGAGGCGCCCGTCGAGCTCGTCCACCCGGTGGCGGTGCGCCCGTGCCTCCAGCATGGCCTGCTGCAGGCCGAAGCGGCTGTCCTGCTCGCGGATGGAGCGCACCTTGGCGACGGCGCGGAGGCCGGCGGAGCTCGCGGCGCTCATCAGGCCACCAGCTGACGGAGTCGGGCCCAGGTCTCGGCGAGCGGAGTGGACTCGTCCATGTCCTGGCGCAGGAACTGCTCGATCTGCGGCATCAGCGTGAGGGCGGCGTCGGCGTCGGGGTCGGCCCCGGAGACGTAGGCGCCGATCTCGACGAGCTCGCGGACGTTGCGGTGCGCGGCCAGCAGACGACGCAGCCGGATCGCGTCGACCCGGTGCTCGGGGGTGGTCACCGCGTTGGTGAGCCGCGAGATCGACTCGAGCACGTCGATGGCCGGGAAGTGACCGGCGGTGGCCAGGCGGCGGCTGAGCACGATGTGCCCGTCGAGGATGGATCGTGCGGTGTCGCCGATCGGGTCCTGCATGTCGTCGCCCTCGACCAGCACCGTGTAGATGCCGGTGATGCTGCCGAGCTGGCTGGTTCCCGCGCGCTCCAGCAGGCGAGGCAGCAGCGTGAACACGCTGGGCGGGTAGCCGCGGGTCGCGGGCGGCTCGCCGGCGGAGAGGCCGATCTCGCGCTGGGCCATGGCCACCCGGGTGAGGCTGTCCATCATCAGCACGACGTTGCGACCGCTGTCGCGGAAGGACTCGGCGATGCGGGTCGCCACGAAGGCGGCGCGCAGGCGCTCGACGGGCGGTGCGTCGGAGGTCGCCACGACGACGACCGAGCGGGCCAGGCCTTCGGGGCCGAGGTCCTGCTCGATGAACTCCCGGACCTCACGACCGCGCTCGCCGATCAGCGCGATCACGGAGACGTCCGCGTCGGAGCCGCGGGCGATCATCGACAGCAGGCTCGACTTGCCGACGCCGGAGCCGGCCATCACGCCGATCCGCTGGCCGCGACCGGTGGGCGTCAGCGCATCGAGGGCGCGTACGCCGAGACCGACTGCTGTGTTGATGCGCGGGCGGGTCAGGGCTCCGGGCGCCCGGTGCTCGACCGGGGTCAGCGGCAGCGACTCCAGGCTGGGTCCGCCGTCGATCGGCCGACCGAGGCCGTCGAGCACGCGGCCACGCAGTGCGTCGCCGACGTGGATCTGCAGCGGGCCGCCCGTGTGCCGGACGGCTGCGCCGATGGTCAGGCCGCTGGTGGCGGCCAGGGGGAGGCAGATCAGTCCGCTGGGGCCGCTGGCGGCGACCTCGGCCAGCACCGGGGTGCTCGCCCTCGATCTCGAGCAGGTCGCCCACGGCGGCCGCGAGTCCCCCTGACCCGCAGCTGCAGGCCGAGCAGCTCCACGACGCGGCCCATGGTCAGGGGTCCGGCCGCGGCGAGCGCCCGGTCGGTCATCGGCAGGGTCAGCGCACTCATGCGAGCACCTCGCGCACCCGGTGGAGCGCGCCGGCGACGTCGAGCCGCAGGACCCGGTCGGTCAGCTCGACCACGGCGTCGTGGGGGTCCAGGGTCGCGTCGGACAGGATCCGGACACCGGTCGCGGCCAGCTCCTGGATGGCCGCGGCGCCGCCGATGCAGTCCATGGTCGCGGGGTGCATCCGCACGACGGCGGCGCTGAGGTCGCTGGCCGGGAGCACCCGCAGCACCCGGCGTACGACGTCCTCGGTGGTGTCGTCACGCAGCGCGTGTCCGATCAGCTCCTCGGTGATCGCGGCGGCCAGGCCGGAGGCCTGGCCCTCGAGCGTGGCGCAGGTCTCTGCGGCCAGCTCGAGGAGGCGGTGGGTGGCCGTGCTCAGGGCGGCGAGCGCGGCTTCGTGCTCCGCCTGGCGTGCGCGTGTCCTCGATGGCGCGAGCCGCCTTGACCTCGCGAGACGTCGCGGCCGCCGCCGGCCGCGGCCTTGCGGCGCCCGTCGGAGTAGCCCACGGCGTACCCCTGGGACCGGGCCGCCGTCCAGGCGCGCTCGGCGAGCTCGTCGAACACCGTCTCCGCCGGCGCATCGCCGAGCACGCGCTTGTCGCCGAGACGCGTCCAGGCGCCGTATCGCAGATCGGGGGTGCGCAGCGGCGTCACCGTCGCGGTGGCGTCCGCGCGCACCGCGCGTGCCTCAGACGATGAAGTCATCGTCGCCTCCTCGCCGGATGACTACCTGGCCGGACTCCTCCAGGGTGCGGATGGTCCGGATGATCTTCTGCTGGGCCTCCTCGACCTGGGCGAGCCTGACGGCGCCGAGGATCTCGACCTCCTCCAGCAGGTTCTCTGCAGCGCGCTCGGAGAGGTTGGCGGTGATCTTGTCGCGGACGATCTCCGAGACGCCCTTGAGCGCCATCGCCAGGTCGTTCGTGTCGACCTCGCGCAGCACCAGCTGCACGGAGCGGTCCTCGACGTCGACGATGTCCTCGAACATGAACATCCGGCTCTTGACCTCGTCGGCGAGCGCTGCGTCCAGGGCCTCGAGGCCCTCGACGATGTGCCGCTCGGTGGCTCGGTCGGAGCGGTTGATGATCGTGACCAGGGGGTCCACGCCGCCGACCCGCGACATCTCGGTCGGCTGGAGCATCGAGGCCATCTTCCTCTCGAGGGTGCTCTCGATCGCGCGGACGATGTCGGGCGCCGTCCGGTCCATCACGGCGATCCGGTGGGCCACCAGCGCCTGCTGGCTGGGCGGGAGCGCCGAGAGCAGCACCGAGGCGTTGTCGGGGGAGAGGTGTGCCATCACCAGGGCGATCACCTGGGGGTGCTCGTCACCGATGAAGGACAGCAGCTGCGTGGGCTCGACGGTCTCGAGGAACTGGAACGGCGTCTTGACCCCGGCGGCCTTGAGCCGCTCCATCACGGCTCCGGCACGCTCGCTGCCGAGCGACCGCTCGAGGAGCTGCTGGGCGACCCCGAGGCCGCCCTGGGCGGTGTGTCCCCGGGCGAGCATGAGGTCGCGGAACTCGGAGACGACCTCGGCGGACTGTGTCGGCGTTGACCGACTCCAGTCGGGCGATCTCGGTGGAGATCGCCTCCACCTCGGCCTCGCTGAGCCGGTCCAGGATGGCGGCGGCGCGCTCTCCGCCCATCTGGAGCAGCAGGATGGCTGCCTTGCGGATGCCGAGCATCCCGAGCGTCGTGGTCGTCATGGACGCTCCACCAGCCATCCGCGCAGCAGGGCGGCGACGTCCTCGGGCTGGCTCTCGACCAGCGCGGCGAGCTCGGCGTTGATGGCGTCCTGCTCACCGGTGCGCGCGCCACCCTCCAGCCCGAGCAGTGCGCTGGCCGGCGAGATCGCCTGGGTGCGGCGCTCGTCCGCCAGGGCTCGAGCGGTCGCGTCCTCGCGCAGCTGCTCCACCACGTAGGTGGTCGCCTCCTGGCGCTGCTTGGTGCGCTTGCGGCCCCGCAGCCAGGCGATGCCCAGGGCTCCGAGCAGCAGGACGCCGAGGACGGTGTTGCGGATGTAGGTCATCTCGCGCTCCCGCTTGGCAGCGGCTGCATCCGCCTTGAGCGCCTTCGCGGCCTCCTTCTCGACCGTGCGGTCGAAGGGCAGGACCGAGAGGCGCGAGGTGTCGCCGCGCTTGGGGTCGATGCCGATCGCCGAGGCCACCATCTGCTCGATCTCCTGCGGGTTGGTGCCCGCGGCGGCCGTCCGGTCGATGACCATGCCGATGTGCAGGGCGTCGACGCCGCCGGGGGCGACCTCGCGTCGTTCGGTGGTGGAGTCGAGGGCGTCGTCGACGCGCTTGGACTTCTTGGTGTAGCTGGAGGCGTCGTCGCCGGCGGCTCCGGTGGCGGGGTCCATCTGGCCGTCGGGGCCGACGACTCCGCCGGCGCCTCCGCCGGCACCGCCTGCGGGGCCGCTGTAGACCTCGCTGGTGGTGGCGCTGGAGAGCGCCAGGCCCTTGGGGTCGGCCTTCTTGAAGCTGCGCAGCTCCTTGACGGACTTGTCGAAGTTCAGGTCGGCGGTGACCTGGACGCTCGAGTTGCCCGGACCCGACGACCCGGTCCAGCATGTTCTGGACCCGAGTGATGATCGAGCTCTGGAAGTCGTTGACCTCCTGGTTGCGGTCGCCCATCCCCGAGCCCACGCCGCCCTCGCTGCTGGAGAGCAGCTTGCCGGTGGAGTCGGCCACGGTCACCTTGTCCGGTGCCAGTCCGTCGATGCTGGAGGCGACGAGGTGGACCACGGCCTGCACCTGGCCTGGGTCGAGGCTGGTGCCGGGGGTGGTGGCCAGCAGCACCGAGGCCGTGGCCGGGTCCTGCTTGTCGGCGAAGACCTGCTTGGTCGGCAGCGCGAGGTGGACGACGGCGCTGCCGACGCCGTCCAGGGCCCCGACGGTCTTGGAGAGCTCGCCCTCCATGGCCCGCTTGAAGTCGGTCTGCTCCTTGAACTGCGAGGTGGACAGGTCCTGGTTGTCCAGGATCGAGTAGCCGCCGTCGCTGCCGCTCGGGAGGCCGTCACCGCTCAGCGAGATGCGGGTCTTGTAGACCTTGTCGCTGGGCACCATGACCGTGCCGCCGTTGTTGGTGATCTCGTAGGGGATGCCCTTGGCGTCCAGCTCGTCGATGACGGCCGAGGCGTCCGCGCCCGAGAGGTTGCTGAACAGCGGCGCGTAGTTCGGCGCGGACGCCCAGCGGAAGACCATGCCGGCTGCCAGCAGCAGCGCGACGCTGCCGATGATGGCCACCATCTTCTGGCCTGCGGTGAAGGCCAGGAACGTGCGCTGGTAGCGCCGTCCGGCCCGAAGCATGCTGTCCTTCATCCGACCGGCATCCTCATGATGTCGTTGAACGCCTCGAGGGCCTTGTTACGCACGGCGACCGAGAGCTGGGTGGTCACGGAGGCCTCGGTGGCCGCGATCGTGTACTGGTGGATCGCGTTCAGGTCGCCGGTGGCGGCCTGGACCGCGAGACCCTCGCTCTTGCCCTGGACGGACTGGAGCCGGTCGATGCCGTCGAGCACCATGTTGCCGAACTCGCGACCGGGCTCGGCGACCCCGGCGGTGGCGCCGGTGCTCAGGCCCGAACCCGCTCCGATGGTCGGCGTGGAGACCTGGGGGGCGACGTACGGCGTGAAGCCGGTCGCCTCGATGCCGGAGATGCTCATCAGCCGCGTCCGATTCCGAGTGCGGAGGTGTAGGTCTCCTGGGCGTTCTTGGTGACCTGCACGGAGGCCTGGAACCCACGCTGGGCCATCACGAGCTGGGTCATCTGGCTGGACATGTCGACCTCGGGGGCGCGGACCATGCCGTCGGCGTCGGCCAGCGGGTTGTCCGGTGAGTGCACCAGCCGGCCCACCGGGTCACCCAGGACGATGCGGGAGACCCCGACCCCGCCGCCGGCCAGCGGCCGGGACTCCACCATCTGCGCCTGGAAGGCGGTCTCGTTGGTGCGCTTGACGGTGTTGACGTTGGCGATGTTGTTGGCGAGCGAGTCCAGCCAGGTCTGGTGCATGCCCATGCTGGAGCTGGCGATGCGAAGCATGTCGAAGGCGGCCATCACGCAGCCACTGACCGAGTCGCGGATGATCTGGTAGTGGTCGTTCGCCGCGCGGGTCAGCAGCTGGTACTGGAACTGCGACTGGACCGCGGCCACGGTCTCCTTGCGCAGGTCGACGTTGTTGCCGTTGGCACCCACCGGGGTGTTCGTCGCCTGCGTGCTGGCCGCGATGGGGGCGGTGGCCCCGCCTTCGAACTCGCCGTCGGCGATGGCGGAGCGCAGGGCACCCTCGAAGTCCACGCTGGTCGCACGGAACTCGGGGGTGTCGACGTTGGCGATGTTGTCAGCGATCACGCGCTGACGTAGGGAGACTCCGTCCAGCGCCGAGCTGAGCACTCGACTGACAGAGTCCAGGGCGACCAAGGACACGGGCTCTCCTCCGCTGATGCGATGAGGTGCCGGTCCTTCGGCGGGGTTGAGCATTCCTTGCTCAGGTGGCCTATCGGCCGATGAATGTCCGACTTGAGAAGAACGAGAAGAATCTTCTGGAATGAGTAGTCCAGTCGGTCACGGCTCGCGCCGCGACCGGGTCAGGCGCTCAGGTCCAGGTACGCCGGGGCCGCGATCTCGCCCGTGGCGTGGTCCACCTGCGTGACGAAGCTGCGCTCGCGTGCGCGGCGCTGGAGAGCGCCGCTGAGCGCGGTCATCAGGGCACTCTGACGCTGCGGATGTCTTGGGCGCGCGCGAGCAGGTGTTCGGGCAGGGTGCCGTCCACGGCGGGGACCGACCACTCGGTCTCCTCGACCGGCTCCACCACGTCGAGCAGGCCCGCGTACCGCTGGAGCTCCAGCTCGAGCCGGTCCAGCTCCCGCTCCCAGGCGAGGCACCGCTCGCGCTCGTCCATCGCGGTCACGCCGAGAGGGCGGGGGCGGGGGCGGGGGCGTGGGTGAGCTGAAGCACGGCCTGGCGCCAGGTCTCGGCGATGCCCTCGGCCACGGTGAGGCAGTGGCGGGTGGTCTCGCTGTCCTGGTTGACGTTGGCCGCTACCAGCTTCTGGAAGAGGTGGTCGTAGAGGGCGCCGAGCTGCTCGCCGCCGTCGAAGCCGTCGGTCTTGAGGCTGTTGCGCAGCTCCGAGACGATCGCCTGGGCGTGGATCAGCTGGTGCGTGGGCCTCTTGGCGGTCGCCCGCCTCCTGGGCGCTGAGCCCGCGCTGCACGTCGAGCACCATCCGGTTGCACAGCATGACCAGCAGCCGGGCCGGGTCGGCCGTGGCCACCGAGGCCTCCATGTAGGCGGCGCGTGCGTTGGACATCATCATGATGGGTGCCTTCTCTAACGCGATCCGGACAGGGAGTTGATCTGGCCCGAGAGCCACGAGGACTGGCTGTTCATCTTGTTCAGTGCGGTCTCCAGAGCGGCTGAACTGGCGTGTGAGGGTGGTCTGGCGCAGCTCCAGCCGCAGGTCCCACTTCTCGATGCTGTCGTTGAGCCGCTCGATGCCCGTGCTGCGGCCTGTCGCTGCCGAGGTCAGCGTCCCGTTGATGGGGTCGCTGGCGCTGGTCGCCAGGGTCGCCACGCGGCCGGCCAGGCCGGTGCTTCCACCGAGCTTCTCGGTGACGGCCGCGGCGTCGGTGGCGTACGCCGCGGAGAACGCGGCCTCGTCGAGCACCAGCTTGCCGTAGCGGTCGGTCTGGATGCCGATGCCGGACAGGGTGCTTCCGTCACCGGGGTAGACGGTCTGCAGCAGTGCGGTGCGCAGGTCGCGTACGGCGGACTCGCCGGTGAGCGCTCCGGCGGACTTGCTGACGGCGTTGTACTTGGTCTGGGTGTCGATGTCGCTCAGGGCCGCGTTGATGCGTCTCGACCAGCGCCTTGGCCTTGCCCAGCGCCTGGCTCGCGTCCCGGGACACGGTCACCTCGACCGTGGTGGCGACGGCCGCCGCTGACACGGTGACGCTGACGCCGGGGAGCAGGTCGGCGAAGGTGTTGGTGGCCGAGTGCACGGTGTCGCCGCCGATGGTGATGGCGGCGTCGCTGCCGGCCACGGCGCTCGCGCCGCCCAGCAGGTCGCTGCCGTCACTGGCGGTCAGGGCCACGCTGCTCGCCGCGCCGGTCGTGGTCGACTGGACCATCAGGCGGTACGCGCCTCCGTCGAGCTTCAGGGTCGCAGCGGACACGCCGGTCCCGCCGGCATTGAGGGCGCCCACCAGGGCGCCCAACGTGCCGTCACCGGCGTCGATCTGTGTCGACGTACCGCCGAGGGTCAGGGTCACGGTGCGCTGGCCGTTGCCGTCGAGGGGGACCACGACGTCGCTGAGCGCAGCGGTGGAGCCGAAGGTCAGCCGGCCGGCCACCGCGACCGCGTCCACCTGGAAGGACAGGTTGCCCACCGAGGTGCCCGAGGTGGTGCTCACCGTGACGCCCTTGTCGGAGCTGGTGGCGGTGATCGGGGACCAGGCGCCGGGCTTGACGAGATCCTTGGCCTGGGTGGCCATCGCGGCGAACTTGGAGTTCAGGTTCTGGAGGACCTTGAGCACCGACTGCTCGCTGCTCACCCGTGCCTTGAGCCGGTTCTGCGAGGTCGCCTCGAGCTGCATGAGCTGTTTGACGATGCTGGCGGTGTCCAGGCCGCTGACGAGGCCGCTGACGCTGGCGGTGGCCATCAGTTTCCTCCAAGTCTCGTGACGGTGGCCGAGATGCGCTACGGCGGGGAGCGAGTCGGAACTTCACTCCCCGCCGCAGCGTCATGCTGTGCTCAGCTGGTGCTGATCAGTGGCGTTCGATCAGCGGAGCAGCTGCAGGACACCCTGGGGCGCCTGGTTCGCCTGGGCCAGCATCGCCGTGCCGGCCTGGGACAGGATGTTCGAGCGGGTGAAGTTGACCATCTCGGAGGCCATGTCGGTGTCGCGGATCCGGGACTCCGACGCGGACAGGTTCTCGATGGCGACGTTCACCGAGTTGATGGTGTGCTCGAACCGGTTCTGCACCGCACCGAGCTCGGCGCGCTGCGTGGAGATCCCCGTGATGGCGGTCTGGACCGTGTTGCTGTCCGTGATCACGGCGGCGCTGGTGTCGACGGCCGCCAGGGCGGTGGCCGAGACCTCGATGGTGTCAGCGGAGTCCGAGCCCACCTGGAACTGCAGCGCGGCGCCACCGAAGAGGGTGACTCCGTTGAACTTGGTGTTGTCGGTGATCCGGGTGATCTCCGTCTGGAGCTGGTCGAACTCGGCGCCCAGGGCGTCCTGCGACTCGGTGCTCTGGGTACCGTTGGCGTACTGCACGGACAGCTCGTTCATGCGCTGCAGCATGCTGTGCACCTCGGTCAGGGCGCCTTCAGCGGTCTGCGCGACCGAGATGCCGTCCTGAGCGTTGCGGACACCGACCTTGAGGCCGCCGACCTGCGAGCGCAGGCCCTCGGAGATCGCGAGGCCGGCTGCGTCGTCTGCAGCGCGGTTGATGCGGAATCCGCTGGACAGCTTCTCCAGCGACTTGGACATCTGGCCCTGGGTCACCGACAGGTTGCGGTAGCTGTTGAAGGCGTCGATGTTCTGGTTGATGCGAAGACTCATGATGGTTCCTTCCATGGGTGTGAGTCACGAACTGGAGCCCGTCCTTGGGCTCCACAGGTCCTATCGGCGGGTTGCCGAGGGGCCTGAGAGTTTTTACCGGATAAATCGGACAGTCAGGCAATCTCGTTGAGGCGCGGCGCCTGTGCGGGGCGGCGTACGCCCATGGCGTGCCGGGTCGCGACGGCTGCGTAGTAGGACTCACGACGCCGCGCCACGCACCCACCGGGACGGTCGGTGCCCGCGGCCGGCGCCAGGTCAGGCTCCAGCTCGCGGTGCAGGACGCCGCGGAGCAGCACCAGGGCCTCAGCGCGCAGCTGTGAGACCCGGGACTCCGTGACGCCGAGCTCGGCCGCGATCTCGGCCATGGGGCGCTCCTCGAGGAAGTACTGCTGGACCACTGCGCGGAGCCGCTCGGGCAGCTCGGCGATGGCCTCCATCAGGTAGGTGAGGCGTTCCCGGTGCTCGACGATGTCGAGGGGGGAGGCGTCGGAGGAGGGGGGCAGCAGCAGCTCGCCGTCGCTCTCCTCGGTGCCCTGCAGCGACATCACCTGCGCGCGGTTGATGTCGTCGCCGTTGCGGACCACATCCTCGACGGGCAGCCCCAGGGCTGAGGCGACCTCACTGTTGGACGGAACGCGGCCGAGCGTGACGGCCAGGCGGTTCCGGGTCTCGTCGAGGTCGCGGGCCTTGCGACGGACGGAGCGGGAGGCCCAGTCCACGCTGCGCAGCTCGTCCAGGATGGCGCCACGGATCCGGTTGGCGGCGTACTTGGCGAACGGGACTCCGCGCTCGGCGTCGAATCCTCGGGCGGCGAGCACCAGCGCCATCAGGCCGGCTGAGGTGAGGTCCTCGCGGCTGACGTGCCCAGGTACCCGACCCATGGTCTCTCGGACGATGTGTCCCACCAACGGCATCTGCTGGGTGATCAGCGCTTCACGCGCTTGGTCTGTACGCACTGTGGTCTCGGGCACGTGCCTTACCCTTGATCACCCTTGTTGGTGATGTGAGCCTTTTGTCCGACTTGATGGGTATACCGGAGGGAATGGTGACGATTGTCCCCAGCCGAGTAGTCCGAACGGGTCATGTTGGGGGGTCTGTACGAAGGATTGCTAAGTTCCCGGGCCAGCCTGCCGAACGGTGTCCTTGACCACGACCTCTCCAAACCGCGGAAGGAGTGAGGACGTGATGGAGAAGCTGAGCCAGATCTTGTGGCGTGAGCGCGAGCTGCTCGAGACCCTGTTGTTCAAGCTCGAGATCGAACAGCTCGTACTGAGCGCAGGCAGGACCCGCTGGCTGATGCGCGCCGCGGAGGACGTCGAGGTGGTGCTGCACACCCTCCGCGAGACCGAGGTGCTGCGCGCAGTGGCCTCCGACGACGTCGCTGCGTCCATCGGACTCCAGCACAACCCGAGCCTGCGGTCGCTCGCGGAGGCGATCGAGGAGCCCTGGCAGTCGATCATGATGGACCACCGGGAGGCCTTCTGGCGGGTGAGCCAGGAGATCAGCGCGCTCGCCGACACCAACCGCGAGCTGCTCACCGCCGGGCTGAGCTCGGCGCGCGAGACGCTGATGAACCTCGACGACGGGGCCGCGGGCTACAACCCCGCCGGTGCCGTGGTGGTCAACCCCTCCCAGCGCCGACTGGTCGATCGGAGCCTGTGAGATGAGCGGGACGTTCTCCTCCCTGAACACGGCGTTGAGCGCGATGCGCTACAACCGGGTCGCGATGGACGTCGCCAGCGGGAACATCGCCAACGTCGCGACCGACGGCTACGCACGCCGACGCGTCGACGGGGCATCCGTGGGCGCCCCGGCCCAGGTCGCCATGTGGTCGCGCTACGACGGCGCGGGTGACGGTGTCACCGTCCACGGGATCCAGCGGATGACCGACGTGCTGCTCGACGCCCGGGTGCGCGCCGAGCACGGCAACCAGCAGCTACTTCGACGTACGCCGCACGGTGCTCGAGCGGGTGGAGCAGGGCATCGGCGAGCCTGGTGACGACGGGGTCTCCGCCGCACTGGCACAGTTCCGGTCGTCGTGGCACGACCTGGCCAACAACCCCTCGAACGACGCTGCCCGGAGCCAGGTGCTCGCTCGCGCCGCGACCCTGGCCAGCGCGTTCGCGGCCCAGAGCCGCAACATCGACGCCGAGGCGGGAGACCAGCGCTTCCAGCTCCTCTCCGTCGTGAGCGAGGTGAACTCGGTGGCCTCCGGGCTCGCCGACACCAACCGGGCCATCGCCGCCGGCAACCTCAACGGCAACGACGTGGGCGTGCTGCTCGACAGCCGTGACCAGCTGGCCCTGCGCCTCTCGCAGCTCACCGGCGCCACCGCGACGGTCCGCTCCGACGGCGGCGCGGACGTGATGCTGGGTGGCGTCTCCCTGGTCAGCGGCAAGGACGCGGGGACGTTGACGATCACCTCGGGCGTGACCCCCGACGGCCAGGCCGACGGCAGCCCGGTCAGTCTCGCCGTGGTGAACGGTGGCGTCTCCTCGGGCCTGTCCGGCCCCATCGGCGGTCAGGGCGGCGGGGTGATCGAGCTGCTCAACACCACCCTGCCCGGCTACCGCAACGATCTCGACGCCGTGGCGCGTGATCTGGCGGACGCGGTGAACGCCCAGCACGGCTCGGGCTTCGACGCGGCCGGGAACCCCGGCACCGACTTCTTCGCCTACGACCCCACGGCTGCGGCGAGCTCGCTCAGCGTGGCGCTGACCGATCCGGATCGGGTGGCCGCCTCGTCCGTGGCAGGCGGTGGTCGTGACTCCGGGAACGCCGACCTGCTGGCGGCCGCGGGATCGGCGGAGGGCCGCTACCAGCAGCTGGTGAGTGGCTTCGGAACGACCGTGCAGAGCGCACGGCGCGCCTCGGCCAACCAGCAGGCCCTGACCAACCAGTTCGACAATGCCCGCGAGCAGCTGGCGGGAGTCAACCTGGACGAGGAGATGGTGAACATGATGAGTGCGCAGCGCGCCTACGAAGCAGCCGCGAGGGTGCTCACGACGCTCGACTCGGTGATGGACACGCTGATCAACCGGACGGGCCTGCGCTGATGGCGATCACCCGGATGACCCAGCGCATGATCGCCGACCGCTCGGTGGAGTCGCTCCAGACCAACCTCGGCAGGATGTCGAAGCTGCAGGAGCAGCTCTCGAGCGGACGGGTCCTGAACCGGCCCTCCGACTCGCCGAGCGACACCGCGTCCGCGATGCGGCTGCGCAACTCGATCTCCTCGACCCAGCAGTTCCAGCGCAACGCCGAGGACGGCAAGGCCTGGCTGTCGCAGGTCGACTCCGCGCTGGGCACCGCCTCCAACACGGTCCAGCGCGCTCGGGAGCTGGCGCTGAGTGCCGCCAACTCCGTGAACGGGGGCGCGGCCCGCGAGGCGCTGGCGGTGGAGATCGACCAGCTCAGGGAGAGCCTGGTCTCCACGGCCAACACCAGCTATCTCGGTCGCCCGATCTTCGGCGGGATCACGTCCGGCAGCACGGCGTACGACCCCTCTGGCGCCTACGTGGGCTCGCCGGGCGAGGTCAACCGCACTGTGGGTGACGGAGTCAAGGTGCGCGTCGACGTCGACGGGCAGGCAGCGTTCGGCGCTGCCGGCGACTCGGTCTTCGACCACCTGACAGCCTTGTCCGCGGCTGTGCGCTCGGGTGACCAGCCCGCGATCAGGACCGGCCTGAACCAGCTGGCGACCGCCTTCGACCGCGTCTCGACCACGCGCGCGCAGGCCGGCAGTGCCTACAACCGGATCGAAGCGGCACTGCAGACCGGTGTCGACTCCGAGCTACGACTGCGGACCTCGCTCTCCGACGTCGAGAACGCCGACCTGGCCAAGGTGGTGGTCGACCTGAAGATGCAGGAGGTCGCCTACCAGGCCGCCCTCGGTGCCACTGCCCGTGTCACACAGCCGAGCCTGATGGACTTTCTGCGATGATCACCGAAGCACCGCCACGGCCGAGCGACGTCGACGAACGGAACAGGGACGGCATGCCTCCACAGATCCCGGTCATCGAGTTCGTACAGCCGATGCCCGGATTCGCCGACCAGCGGTTCGCGCTCGTCCAGCTCGGCGACGACGGGCTCCTGTGTGCCCTGCGGTCCCTCGACGACCCGGACCTGCGCTTCCTGGTGGTGCCGCCGATGGCCTTCTTCCCCGACTATGCGCCGGTCGTCGACGACGCCGTCGTCGCGGAGCTGGAGATCGGCTCTGTCGACGACGTGCTGATGCTGGTCGTCCTGAACGCCGGAGCCTCCCTGGACGACACCACCGCCAACCTCGCGGCACCGGTTCTGATCAACCTGGTCACCCGTCAGGCCAAGCAGGTCATCCTCGACGACCCGACGCTCTCGATCTCAGAACCTCTCACAGCTGCGTGAATTCGTTCGCGACCGACCGCGGGCGTGTAGTTTTGCCGCATGCTGGTTCTGAGTCGTCGAGTTGGTGAGAGCGTCGCCATTGGCGACGACGTCGTGGTCACCGTGCTCGAAGCCCGGGGTGACGTGATTCGGATCGGCATCGCTGCGCCGCGCTCGGTGGCCGTGCACCGGGCCGAGCTGCTCGAGGAGCTCAAGCGCAGCAACAAGGAGGCTGCCTCGCCCAGCGAGGACGCGGTGCACTCGCTGCGCAACGCGCTCCGCAAGCTCGCGGACTGAGCGAACCCGGCTAGCGCAGCACCTTCGCCGCGATCAGTGCGGCCTGGGTCCGGCTGCGCACCCGCAGCTTGGCGAGCAGCCGGGTCACCTGGTTGCGCACGGTCTTCTCCACCAGGAACAGCCGCTCGGCGATCTCCTGGTTGCTCATTCCCTGGCCGACCAGCGCGAGCAGGTCCCGCTCACGCGTGCTGAGATCGGCCACCAGATCCTCGAGATCGGGCTCGCGGCCCATCAGGTCGAGCACCTGGCGGGCGTCGTACAGCGTGGCCCCCTGGGCCACGTCCGTCACCGACTTCACCAGGAGGCTGGCGGTGATGGACTTCGGGAGCACGCCGCTGGCGCCGGCCAGGACAGCGGACCGCAGCGCCTCCTGGCCGGAGAGCGAGGTCAGGACCAGCGTCTTGACCGAGGGGCTCGAGGCGCGGATCCGGCGACAGCTCTCCAGCCCCCGCTCGTCGTCGAGACGGACTCCGATCAGGGCGATGTCCGGGGCCAGGGAGGTGATCTCGTCGACGCTCCGGGCGTGGTCGCTCGACTCGCCGACCACGGTGATCGTCCCCGAGGACTGCAGCACCGCCTTGATGCCCGCTCGGATGAGCTCGTGGTCCTCGACCACGTAGGCACGCAGGGTCTGGGAGGAGGGCACGTCCAAGTTGTAGCCCGGTTCGGCCCGCGATGTGGGCGTTCCGCGGATTTCGGCTCGCCTCAGGCGCACCGCCGGCGGGAGCCGGGCGATCCGTGCTTCTCCGGTGGGCGACAATGTGCACCATGAGCGACCTGATCGACACGACCGAGATGTATCTCCGGACCATCTACGAGCTGGTGGAGGAAGGCATCGTGCCGCTGCGCGCGCGGATCGCCGAGCGGCTGCACCAGAGCGGCCCCACCGTGAGCCAGACGGTCGCCCGGATGGAGCGCGACGGACTGGTCACGGTCGAGGGGGACCGCCAGCTGCAGCTGACGGACGAGGGCAACAACCTGGCGACGCGAGTGATGCGCAAGCACCGGCTCGCGGAGCGGTTGCTGACCGACGTCATCGGGCTGGACTGGGAGCTCGTGCACGCGGAGGCCTGCCGCTGGGAGCACGTGATCAGCGAGACCGTCGAGCGTCGGCTGCTCGAGCTGCTCGACCATCCCACGGAGTCGCCGTACGGCAACCCGATCCCCGGGCTGGCCGAGCTCGGTGAGCAGCACGTGGGGGAGCCGTTCCTGGAGGGACTCGAGGCGCTGCACAAGGTGGTCGGCCCGGAGTCGCGACGGGTGCGCGTACGCCGGATCAGCGAGGAGATGCAGAAGGACGAGGTCCTGATGGGTGCGCTGCGTCGAGCCGGCGCCCTGCCGGGCGCGGTGATCGCGGCGGTCGCCACCGAGGAGGGGGTGCTCCTCGGGAGCTCAGGCGAGACGGCCGAGATCGTGCTCGAGGCTGCGGAGCACATCTTCGTCACGCTGGCCTGACCAGCTGCTGAGCCATTCGCTGCAGCCGGCCTCGACCTTCACCGTCGCCAGGGGGTCACCTCGGGTGGCTCCGCGGTTGACGATCACCACCGGCAGGCCGGCCTTCGCGGCGTACCGCACGAACCGCAGGCCCGACATCACGCTCAACGAGGAGCCGGCGACCAGCAGGGCGTCGGCACTCTCGAGTGCGGCGTAGCAGCGCTCGACCCGATCCTTGGGCACGTTCTCGCCGAAGAAGACCACGTGCGGTTTGAGCCGCCCGCCGCACGCGGTGCAGTCGGGTACGACGAACCCCCGCGTCTCCTCGAGATCGACGTCGCCGTCCGGACGATCCGCCACGAGGGGGTGCTGCCCCAGCCACCCGGGGTTGGCCTCGCTGAGCGAGGCGCTGCATGAGCACCCGGTCCGTGCGCGCGCCGCAGTCCAGGCACAGCACCTCGCTGACGCGTCCGTGCAGGGCCACCATCTGCCGGTGGCCGGCGCGTTCGTGGAGTCCGTCGACGTTCTGGGTGATCAGGAACGAGACCCGGCCGTCGGTCTCGAGCCGGGCGAGAGCGCGGTGACCTCGGTTCGGCTCGGCGGTGCCCATGCGCGACCAGCCGACGTGCGCACGAGCCCAGTAGCGGCGCCTGCTCTCGGGAGTGGCGAGGAACTCCTGGAACGTCATCGGTGTGCGAGCCGGTGCGCCGGGACCGCGGTAGTCGGGGATGCCCGAGTCGGTGCTCAGCCCGGCGCCGGTCAGCGCGACCACCCGGCCACTGAGCAGCCTCAGGGGCAGCTCATCCACGTGCGTACCGCACCTCGGCGCGGGCCCTGGCCTTGGCGGCCTCCTCCTCGCGGTTCTTGGGTGGGGCGTGGGTGCTCAGCCCCTCCAGCAGTCGCCGGGTGGCGAGCTCGACCTCCGCCACGGCCTGGTCGAAGACCGGCTGGTTGGCCAGCGACGGCTTGGTGGCGCCGCTGATCTTCCGGACGTACTGCACGGCGGCGGCGTGGACCTCGTCACCGGTGGCAGGTGGCTCGAAGTTGTGCAGGGTGC
Source organism: uncultured Actinomycetota bacterium (assembly GCA_963812235.1). Taxonomy (GTDB): domain Bacteria; phylum Actinomycetota; class Actinomycetes; order Propionibacteriales; family Nocardioidaceae; genus Marmoricola. The sequence goes on from CAWEUP010000022.1 coordinate 61,808, forward strand.
GGATGTTTCGGCACATGCGTCGAGAGTACGTCGTGGGCCACAAGGCAGGATGAGTCCTCCACCGCACCCCCAGGAAGAGGCTCACACCCGTGGACACATCTGCACGCGACCACGACATCGTGGTCTTCGGCGCCACCGGCTTCACCGGTGAGCTGACGGCTGCCTATCTGGCCGAGCACGCACCGACGGGCCTGCGTTGGGCGCTCGCGGGCCGCAACCCGGCCAAGCTCGAGGCTGTCCGCTCGCGGCTCGCCCAGATCGACCCGGCACTCTCGGAGCTGCCGCTGCTGACCGCGGACAGCTCGGACGCGGCGTCCCTGACCGCGATCGCGGAGTCCGCCCGGGTCGTGATCACCACCGTCGGGCCCTACCTCGAGCACGGAGAGCCGTTGGTCGCGGCCTGCGCGGCGGCGGGAACCGACTATGTCGACCTCACCGGCGAGCCTGAGTTCGTCGACCGGATGTACCTCGCGCACCACGACGCGGCGGTGGCCTCGGGAGCCAGGATCGTGCACACCTGCGGCTTCGACTCGATCCCGCACGACCTCGGCGCCTGGTTCACCGTCCAGCAGCTCGGCTCCAGCGACCCGATCACCCTGCGCGGCGTGGTGCGGGCCAGCGGCGTCGCCTCAGGAGGGACCTTCCACTCGGCGATGGGCGCGATGAGCAGGGCCGGAGCAGATGCGTCAGGCGATGAGCTGCCCGGCGCGCCAAGGAGGGCCGACCGGTCGGCCGCTCGTCGCGGGCCGTCGCCGGCAAGCCGCACCGCGACCGCACTCTCGGGCTGTGGCTGCTTCCGCTGCCGACCATCGACCCGGCCGTGGTGGCCCGGTCGGGAGCCGCGCTGGACTCCTACGGGCCGGAGTTCCGCTACAGCCACTACGCGGGGCTCAAGACGCTGCGCTACACCGTCGGAGGTGCGGCGGCGGTGTCCGGGCTGCTGGTGGCGGCCCAGATCAGACCGGTCCGGAACCTCCTCAAGGCCAAGGTCCCCCAGGGACAGGGCCCCTCGCAGAGGCGACGCGAGAAGTCCTGGTTCACCGTCGACTTCGTCGGCGAGAGCGGCGGCCGTACGGCGCGCACCCGGGTCTCGGGTGGCGATCCGGGCTACGACGAGACCGCGAAGATGCTGGCCGAGTCGGCCCTGTGCCTGGCGTTCGACGAGAATCCGTCGACGGCCGGTCAGGTGACTCCGGCCACCGCGATGGCCGAGAAGCTGACCGCACGCCTGCAGCGGGCAGGCATGCGGTTCGAGAGCCTCTGACCGGACCGCCGACGTCTCGGCCTAGGAGCCCCGCTGGGTCGGAACCTGGGCGTCGCTCTGCCGCGAGGTCGTCGCCACACCCCCGGCGCGGGTCGCGTGCTCCGAGGTGGAGCCGACCTCGCCGCCCGAGGTCGGCGACCCGGACCCGGACGCCGCCCACGGTGCCGACGCCGCGCTCTGCCCCAGGGCGTCGCGCACGGCCCGATCAGCCGCCCGGCGCTCGGCCTCGGCCGAGGCCAGCGCCCGGGCCGTCCGTGCTCGGGCAGCGGTCGCGGCCGCCTTCTGGGCCGCGGCCGTGACCGCAGCAGCGGTCGTGATCACCGCTGCGGCAGCCTGATCGGCCTCGGCCTCCAGGGCGACCGCCATCGACTCCGTGGAGCTCACCCCGCTCGCCTCCTCGGTGTCGGGCCAGGCGTGGGACTCGGCGCTCACGGTGAGCGACCTCGTTCCGGACGACGGGTCGTCCTCGCCTTCCTCCACCGAAGCGCGCTCCGGGTGCTGGCTCTCGTGCTCGCCGGTCATGATGGCGAGGACATCAGAGCGCAGGTAGCGCCGATGTCCTCCTGGCGTGCGGATCGCATCGAGCTTCCCCGCACGGGCCCATCGGGTCACGGTCTTCGGATCGACGAACAGGATCGCGGCCACTTCAGCCGGCGTCAGTAGTTGGTCGACCGCCATTGGTTGCATCTTCATGCTTTCTCCTCCCCCAAGAAGTTCAATGTGAGCATAGGGGGGAAACAAACCCTTTTGCCCGTTCGGAGACAAACGGCGGAAAAGTGGTGCCACGAGCGGGTGAAAAGCGGCCGCGAAAACCGGGGTTTCACGCTCAGCGCTGGTCTAGGGCAGCGACATGGCGGGGTGCCCCAGGCCAGAGTCGAACTGGCGACCTTTCGCTTAGGAGGCGGCTGCTCTATCCACTGAGCTACTGGGGCGTGACCGTGGTCGGCGTACATCTTGGCACGGAGGAATCCCCGGTCGCGGTACCGGGCACGTGCCATGATTTGGGGCGACCCGGGTCACATGATCACAATGGGGGGTCACTGTCCGAGATCGAAGGTCAACGTTGTCCGAAGAAGAGCCGCGCGCCGATGAGCCGCGCACCCCGGACAAGCAGACCCGCCGGCGCGTACGATCCTTCGTCGCGTGGGCATCGGGGTGCTGGTGCTGCTGCTGGTCGTGGCCGGGGCTTCTTCATCGTCGTGGAAGAAGCTCGAGGGCAACATCAACGCCGTGACGATCGACGTCGGCGAGGATCGCCCCTCCCAGCCGAAGATCGAGGGTCCCAAGGCTCCGCTCAACGTGCTGCTGCTCGGCTCGGACAACCGCGACGGCACCAACATCGGCGGTGACACCCCGGGTCTGTCCGACACCACGATCCTGCTGCACCTCTCCGCGGACCGGAAGCGCGCCTACGGCGTCAGCCTGCCGCGCGATGCGATGGTGGAGCGTCCGGTCTGCCGGACCAAGAACGGCAAGAAGACGGTGCCTGGAGGGCTGACCCAGTTCAACGCCGCCTACGCGGTGGGTGGCCCCGCGTGCACGATCAAGACGGTCGAGAAGCTGACCGACATCCGGATCGACCACTTCGTGGTGATCAACTTCGCCGGCTTCAAGGACATGGTCAACGCGATCAACGGGGTCACCGTCTGCCTGCCCAAGGAGGTCAACGACGACATCGGCAAGATCTACCTGCCCGCGGGGACGTACAAGGTCAACGGCAACCAGGCGCTGGACTACGTCCGGGTCCGCAACGACCTCGGCGCCCCGAACGGCGACATCGGACGGATGAAGCGCCAGCAGTCGTTCATCGCGGCGATGGTGGAGAAGGTCGTCTCCAAGGGGACGCTGGCCAACCTGCCGCGGCTCTACCGGTTCCTGGACGCGGCCACCAAGTCGCTCACGACCGACTCCGGCTTCGCGAACCTCAAGGAGCTCGCCTCGCTGGGCAACTCCTTGAAGGACATCGGGCTCGACAACGTCCAGTTCATCACCGTCCCCAACCAGCCCTATCCGCCGGACCCGAACCGGCTCGAGTTCGCGCCCGACGCCGAGATCGTGTGGCGCAAGATCCGCTTCGACAAGCCGCTGGGTCGGCTCGCGGCCGGGGCGGTGACGGCGGGGCGCAAGCCAGGAGAGACGCCGGGTGCGAAGCCGGACTCGGCCTCCTCCGAATCGCCGTCGGCGTCCGAGGGGCCCTCGCCGAGCGACAGCCGCGCCGAGGAGCAGCGTCGCCAGGCGGCCGCCGAGGCTGGACTGTGCACGTGAGGTCCAGTGCGCGTCCGACTTGCCGTTCTCGTTGCGTTATCGGAGTATGGCAAACGTGAGGACTGTCCTGACCGGTGGCAGCGGCGTGCTCGGCCGCGCCTCGGTGTCGGCTCTTCTCGCTGCCGGACACGACGTCGCGGTCGTCACCCGATCTGCGGCCGCCGCGCTCACCGTCGAGAACCTCGGCGCGACCTCCGTGCGCGGCAACGTGCTCGACGTGGACAGCCTGATCTCCGCCTACCAGGGTGCTGACGCCGTCATCAACCTGGCCACGAAGATGCCGGTCGGTCACTATGCGCTGCTGCCAGGGGCGTGGCGACGCAACGACCGGCTGCACACGACGGGGGTGGCCAACGTGGTCGAGGCGGCCCGTCAGGCCGGTGTCCGCCGCGTGGTCCAGGAGAGCGTCAGCGTCCTGTACGCCGCCCAGGCCGACGAGTGGATCACCGAGCAGAGCCCGGTGCACATCAGCCCGATGACCGAGCCTGCCGCCGTGGGGGAGTCGCTGGTCCAGGACTACTCGTGCGGCTCCCGGACCGGGGTGGTGCTGCGGTTCGGCACGATCGTCGGAGACGACCCGCAGACCCGCTTCTGGCTCTCCAACGTCGCCAGCGGCCGGGCCGTGGGGATCGGGCATCCGGCCGACTGGGCCCACGTCGTGCACACCGACGACCTCGGCTGCGCGGTGCTGTGTGCTCTGGTCGCGCCCACGGGGGTCTACAACGTCGGCGCCGAGCCGGTGCAGCGACACGACCTGGTGCAGGGCTACGCCGACGCGGCGAAGGTCGAGTCGGGAGCGTTCCTGGGAGCCTGGGGCCGCTGGTTGACCGGACCTCGCCTGGAGCCGCTGGCCCGCTCGCTGCGGGTCAGCTCGGACCACTTCGCCGCCCAGACGGGTTGGCGCGCCACCAGGCCCAAGTTCGAGGCCGGCTGGCTGGACCAGGCTCGCCTGCGCGTCGCGAGCCGATGACCGCCCCACCGACCCCCGAGGAGCGGGAGCGGCGTCGTCGTCTCGCCGAGATCTTCGGCGAGGTGCTGCCGGAGCAGACCGGTGACGACCGTCCCGAACCCGAGGCCCGATCAGGTGGCGGCGAGGACGCGGGCGAGGAATGGCTGCGGCAGCAGGTGCCGCCTCACCACGGGTGACGGCTCAGGGCTGTCCCTGTCGGCTCGCCAACAGGTCTCGGATCTCACGGAGCAGCGCCACGTCCGCGGGCGTGCCGGGGGGCTCGGGCGGGAAGAACTTGTCCCGCGCCCGGGTGTAGGGGATCACCACGAAGAAGTACACGACCGCAGCCAGCAGCAGGAACGAGATCGTGGCGTTGACGAAGTTGCCGAACGACTGACTCTCGGTGCTGAAGTAGGACTGGGTGTCGCTCGGCATCAGCCCGGTCAGCCACTCGGTGAAGGTCTTGACGACGGACCCGAACGCGGTGCCGATGATGACGGCGACGGCGAGGTCGACCAGGTTTCCCCGAAGGATGAAGTTACGAAAACCGCTCATTCCGCAAAGTTATCGGTCCCACACCGGGATCAGGATGGAGGTGGCGGCCGAAGCTGCCACCGCGCCGGCGTCCTGTCGGGGCACTGCGACCACCACGATGCGTCCTGGGACGCCGGTGTCCAGACCCTCGGCGGCGGCCGGGACGGCGACGACGGGTGCGTCCTCGAGCAGCACCCGCGGTGCAGTGCGGCCCTCGGGATCGGCGACGACGAAGCTGGCGCGATCGCCGACCCGCAGCAGCTCGGCCACGGCAGCGTCGGTGACGCGGAGCGGCACCGCCGTCCTGCCGGGGTAGCCGCGCATCAGCCCGCTCGCCACCAGCCGCAGCCGGGTCACCGGCTCACCGCCCGCCATCGGGGCCGCGAGCGCCCGGCCCACCAGCTCGCGGGGGCTCCGGACCACGTGTCGGGGGACCGTGCCCGGAGCGAACCAGACCCGGGTCAGGTCGGCCTGCTCCAGAACGGTTCCACTGGGCAGGTCGTGTCGGGCGGTCCACACCGCGACTGTCCGGGGCGGAGGCGGCGACAGCACGGGCAGCGCGGCGAGCACCGCGCCTGCGGCGGTGAGGGCGGCCAGCGGACGTCGGTGCAGCAGCACCCGGCGGCGCAGCCGGTGCAGCGGGCGGAGGAAGGTGCGCAGTGGTCTCATGACGCCCGAAGGTAGGACGATCAGCCGCGCGCCGTGCGCGTCATCCACAGGGCGTGGACGGAGAGGATGCGGTCAGGCCGGGGTGGGGGTGGAGGCGGCGCTGCTGGAGGACTTCTCCGAGCCCTTGGTGGAGCTCTCGGACTTCTTCTCCGTGCTCTTCGCGCCCCCGGCCTCACCGGAGCCGCCAGACCCGTTGCCGGACCCGTTGCTCGAGGAGGATCCAGCCGTGGCGCCGGACTTCTGCTCACGGCTGTCGTTGCGGTAGAAGCCCGAGCCCTTGAACACCACACCGACCGCGTTGAACACCTTGCGCAGCCTGCCCTCGCACTCGGGGCACATCGTCAGGGAGTCGTCGGAGAAGCTCTGGAAGGCCTCGAAGAAGTGGCCGCATTCGGTGCAGGAGTACTGGTACGTGGGCACGCTCTTCTGTCCTCCGGTGATCTCACGGACAAGGGATTGGCACTCGTCGTCGTCGACTGCCAATGCTACGGCACGATGCCAGGGCGCAGATCCGGGCCCGCGGAGCCGGTCCGGGCAGGGCCGGCTCAGCTCGGTCGGCCTCCCAGCCGGGTCACCGCGAGCTCGGTGGCCACCGCTCCCACCCGCCGGTCGTGCTCGTCGGACGGCACCGCGTCGAGGACCTCCTCGGAGTTGAGCAGCACACAGACGAAGGTCCCCTCGGGCACCCGCGCCAGGGCGCGGTCGTAGGAGCCACCTCCCCGGCCCAGTCGAGTGCCGTCGCGATCGGCCGCCAGCCCCGGGACGAGCACCACGTCCGCCGTGGCCAGCGCGGCAGGCCCCAGTGGCGGCGTCGCCGGCTCGAGCAGACCCCGACCCGCGGAGCGCAGGTCCTCCGGCCCGTCGTACGTCGCCCAGTCGAGGTCGTTGTCCGACTGCAGCAGCGGCAGGATGACCCGCTTGCCGGCGGACCTCAGCCGGTCCAGGAGCGGTCCGGTGCCGGGCTCGCTGGAGACCGAGACGTAGGCCGCGACGGTGGCTGCGCGCTGGACCTCGGGGGTCTGCATCAGGTGCTCGGCCGTCGCCCGCGCGCGCTCGCCCAGGACGGTGAGCGGAAGGTGTCGGCGTGCGGCGAGCAGCTGGTCGCGCAGAGCGAGCTTGGTGGTCGCTATGAACTCAGGCACCTGCTCAGCCTACGATCGATGCATGACATCGAAGGGACTGCGTCAGGCGACCGAGAAGATGCAGGCCGCGGGCGTGAACGACCAGGCCATCCAGGTCTTCGCGCACTACTACCGCCAGATCGAGCACGGCGAGACCGGGATGATCCCCGAGGCCTCGATCGAGCCGCTCGACATGGACTCGCTCGCCGACGTCGAGGTGAGCGCGGAGGCCGCCTCCGACGCCATCGGGGCCACCGTCGTGATCAAGCTCAACGGCGGTCTGGGGACCTCGATGGGGATGGAGCGCGCCAAGTCGCTGCTGTGCGTGCGTCGAGGCCTCTCGTTCCTCGACGTGATCGCCCGCCAGGTGCTGCACCTGCGCCGCGAGTACGGCGCCACCCTTCCGCTGATCTTCATGAACAGCTTCCGCACCTCGGCCGACACCCTCGCCGCGCTGGCGCGCTACGACGACCTCGCGGTCGAGGGGCTGCCGCTGGAGTTCCTGCAGAGCAAGGAGCCGAAGCTGCGCGTCGAGGACCTCAAGCCGGTCGGCTGGACTCGGGACCCCTCCATGGAGTGGTGTCCGCCCGGCCACGGCGACCTCTACCCGTCGCTGATCGCCACCGGCCTGATGGACCAGCTGATCGACGCCGGCTACCGCTACGCGTTCGTCTCGAACTCCGACAACCTCGGTGCCGTGCCGGACGCACGCGTGGCCGGCTGGTTCGCGGAGTCCGGCGCCCCGTTCGCGATCGAGGCCGTTCGCCGCACGAAGGGAGATCGCAAGGGCGGTCACTTCGCGCGCCGCAAGGCCGACGGACGGATCGTCCTGCGCGAGACCGCCCAGACGGCCAAGGACGACCTCAAGGCCCTCGAGGACCTGGACCGGCACCGCTTCTGCTCCACCAACAACCTGTGGTTCGACCTGGAGCGGATGCGCCACGAGATGCGGCGTCGCGACGGCATCCTCGGCCTGCCCCTGATCCGCAACCAGAAGCACGTCGACCCGAACAACCTGAAGAGCCCCGAGGTGATCCAGATCGAGACCGCCATGGGCGCTGCGATCGAGGTCTTCCCCGACTCCCTGACGATCGAGGTCGGCCGGGACCGGTTCGTGCCGGTGAAGACCACCAACGACCTGCTGGTGCTGCGCTCGGACGCCTACGAGCTCGGCACCGACTTCGTGCTCGACCAGGTCGCGTCCTCGTTGCCCTTCATCGACCTCGACGAGCACTACAAGGTCATCGACGACTTCGACAAGCGCTTCCCCACCGGGGTCCCGTCGCTCAAGGACGCCGAGTCGCTGGTCGTCTCAGGTGACTGGACCTTCGGCAAGAACGTTCGCGTCGTGGGTGCCGCCCGCCTCGAGGGCGACCACGGCCGGGTCGAGGAAGGCGCGGTCCTCGGCGAGGACGCTGCTGCGGATTAGGCTCCGCTCCATGCCCTCCCTTCCGCCCTTGCCCCCCCAGCCGGGACTGCTGCCCGTCGAGGACTACCTGGAGCGGGTGCTGGAACGGATCGAGCCGATGGCGCCGTTCGAGCATCCGCTGATGGATGCGATCGGGCTGCCGGTGGCCGAGGACCTGCACGCACCGGTCTCGCTGCCGCTGTTCGACAACTCCGGCATGGACGGGTACGCCGTGTCCTTCCGCGACGTGGCCGACGCCACCGAGGAGCGGCCGGCCCACCTGCCGGTGGTCGGCGAGATCGCGGCCGGTCAGGCGACGATCTTCGCGCTGACCCCGGGGACCGCCGTACGCATCATGACCGGCGCGCCGACACCGGAGGGCTGCACCGCGGTGGTGCCGTTCGAGTGGGCCGAGGAGAACGAGCGCGAGGTCCTCGTCCGGCGCGCCCCCGAGAAGGGCCAGCACATCCGCTTCGCCGGCGAGGAGGTGCGCAAGGGCGACCTGCTGATGCGCCGCGGGGAGGTGATCGGGACCCGACAGGTGGGGCTGCTCGCCGCCGTGGGGCTGGGCCGGGTGCCGACGTCGCCGAGGCCGCGGGTGGTGGTGATCTCGACCGGGTCCGAGCTGCGTGGAGCCGGGCAAGCCCCTGAGCCGCGACAGCATCTATGACTCCAACAGCTACCTGCTCGCCGCCGCCGTACGCGCGCACGGCGGGATCGCCTACCGGGTGGTCGCCACCTCCGACGACCCGGCCGAGTTCGCCGACACCCTCAGCGACCAGCTCGTCCGCGCCGACCTGGTGGTCACCAGCGGTGGGGTCAGCAAGGGGACCCACGACGTGGTCAAGGAGGTGCTCAGCGGCCTGGGCACGGTGGACTTCGTCGAGGTGGCGATGCAGCCCGGCAAGCCGCAGGGCTTCGGGGTGGTCGGCGAGGACGAGACGCCCATCTTCACGCTGCCGGGCAACCCGGTCTCGGCGTACGTCTCCTTCGAGATGTTCGTGGCCCCCGCACTGCACAAGCTCACCGGCCGCGACCCGGTGCCACCCGTGCTGCGGACCGCGACCCTGCAGACGCCGCTGCGCTCCATGCGGGGCAAGCAGCAGCTGGTGCGCGCCAGCGTCCACCTGGGCGCCGACGGTGTGCGGGTCACGCCGGTGGGCGGCGTCGGCTCGCACCTGATCGCCGGGCTGGCTCAGGCGGACGCGCTGATCGTGCTGGCCGAGGGGGTCACCCACGTCGATCAAGGCGACCAGGTCCCGGTGCTGCTGCTCGACCGGCCGGCGAACTGAAGGGGATGCAGATGGACAGTTTCACCCACCTCGACGAGTCGGGCAGCGCGCGCATGGTGGACGTCTCCGGCAAGGTCGTCACGGCGCGCTCGGCCACCGCGACCGGCCGGGTGCTGGTGTCGCCGGCCGTGGTGGAGGCGCTGCGCGGAGCGGGGGTGCCCAAGGGGGATGCCCTCGCGGTCGCCAGGGTCGCCGGGATCATGGCGGCCAAGCGCACGCCCGATCTGGTGCCGCTGTGCCATCCGCTCTCGATCTCCGGGGTCACCCTCGACCTGGAGGTCGGCGACGACGCCGTGAGCATCACCGCCACCGTCCGGACCAACGACCGCACCGGGGTGGAGATGGAGGCGCTGACCGCGGTCAGCGTCGCCGCACTGACCGTGGTCGACATGGTGAAGTCGATCGACAAGGGTGCGGTGATCACCGACGTGCGTGTGGAGGAGAAGACCGGCGGCAAGAGCGGCACCTATCGCCGGGACTCGCGGTGAGCGACTTTCCCGCGGCCGTGGTGGTGGCGTCGAACCGCGCCGCAGCCGGGGTCTACGAGGACACGACCGGCCCGCTCATCGTCGAGGCGTTGCGGGCTGACGGATGGCAGGTCGGCGAGCCGGTCGTCGTACCAGACGGAGAGCCGGTGGGGCTGGCCATCTCCGCTGCCGTGGCCGCCGGGGCCCGTGCGGTGCTGACCACCGGCGGCACCGGCCTGACCCCCACCGACCTCACGCCCGAGGTGACCCGGGCCCTGCTGGATCGCGAGGTCCCAGGCATCGCCGAGGCGGTCCGTGCTCACGGGGTCAGCAAGGGTGTCCCCACCGCCGCGCTCTCCCGCGGGGTCGCCGGCACGGTCGGTCAGGCGCTGGTGGTGAACCTCCCCGGATCCCGCGGCGGAGTCAAGGACGGCCTTGCTGTCGTCGTACCCCTGCTGCGGCACGCGGTGGAGCAGATCGTGGGGAGCGACCATTGAACGTGGGCTGGCCGGTCGTCCTCGAGTCCGGTGAGGTGCGGCTGCGGCCGCTGAACCAGAAGGACCGCCACGTGTGGCGGCGCGTGCGGCAGGCGAACGCGGCCTGGCTCAGCCGGTGGGACGCGACCGCGCCCACGACCGCCCACGTCCAGCCGCGCAGCTTCGCCTCGATGGTGCGGCAGATGCGGAACGAGGCCCGGGCCGGTCGGCAGCTGCCGTTCGCGGTCGAGTACCAGGACGACTTCGTCGGCCAGGTCACGGTCAGCAACATCGTCCGGGGGTCCGCGCAGTTCGCGTCGATCGGCTACTGGGTCGACGAGGCGTACGCCGGACGCGGGATCATCCCGCGGGCCGTGGCGATGGCGATCGACCACTGCTTCGGCCCCGTGGGCCTGCATCGGATCGAGGTGGCGATCCGCCCCGAGAACACCTCGTCGCTGCGGGTGGTCGAGAAGCTCGGGATCCAGGAGGTGGGCTTCGCCCCACGATTCCTGCACATCGACGGCGCCTGGCGCGACCATCGGCTGTTCGCGATCACGCGCGAGGAAGTGCCGAGAGGACTGCTGGAACGGCTCGAATCCGCGGCCAGCCAAGGGAATTCACACCAGTCACAGGAGTGAACACCCGACACACCGCCCCACCTGCCGAGCCCGACCGCCGACCGCTCGTATCGTCGTCCACGTGGACCTGTCAGCAATCATCTTCGTGGTGCTCGCGCTTGCGTGGGCCGTCTATCTGATCCCCAAGGCGCTCAAGCACCACGACGAGATGGCCAGCGATCGGCTGGTCGAGGGTCATTCCGACAAGGTGCGCATCCTCTCGCGGACCCGCACGCGCACGACCGAGGTCGTCGAGGAGGTGACGGCGATCCCGGTGGGGGAGCCGGTGGCGGAGCCCGAGCCGAGCATCGTCGCGGAGCCCGCGCTGCCGCTGCGGCCCCTGGTGACCCGCGCCGCGGCCCGCAAGGCCGCTCGTCGTCGCCGCCGGGTCCTGGGACTGCTGGTGCTGGCGCTTGCCGTGGTCTGGGGCCTCACCTGGTTCGCCTACCTGCCGATCTGGGCGCCGGCCGTGCCCGGGGCGCTCGCGCTGGGTTGGCTGGTGCTCGCCCGGCTCTCGGTCCGCAAGCTGGCCGCACGCACCGCTCAGGTCGCCACCCCCGTCGCGGTGGTCGCCGCCGAGCCGGTCGCTCCTGCAGCCCCGGCTGCGTCGCCCGCCGTTCCCGAGGTCGTGGTGCCGCTCGTCTCACAGGACCTGGTCGACCTGCTCGCCGAGGACACGATCGGCGTCCCTCGGCAGCGAGATCGAGGCGGCGCTGGCCGAGGAGGGCTCCCTGTGGGACCCGCTGCCGATGACCCTGCCCACCTACGTCAACAAGGCGCGTGCGCGGCGTACGGTCCGCACGATCGAGCTGACCGGCATCAACAGCTCAGGCCACGACGAGGCCGACAGCACCCTCGCGCAGGAGGCCGCCCAGTCCGCGGAGGCCGCCAAGGAGCCCGAGACCGGGCAGCGCCGGGTCGCCGGAGCCTGACACGATTCGGACCAGCGCCCTGGCGGTGGTAACTTTTCCCTCGCGCTCACGGGCGCATGGGGCTGTGGCGCAGTTGGTAGCGCGTCTCGTTCGCAATGAGAAGGTCAGGGGTTCGAATCCCCTCAGCTCCACCATCCGAGGACCCCGTCTCACCTGCAGGAACGTCGCAGTGGGTGCGGGGTTCTCTCGTTGTCATTCCCCGCTCCCCGTCTCGCGCGCACCCCCCGCGCCCCCCGGGGTGTTCAGACGGTCCAGTCCCGCCCGGTCCGCAGACGAGCCCAGGTGATGCAGGTAGATGTTCGTGGTGGCGATCGAGGCATGCCCGAGCCAGGCCTGCACGGTCACCGGATCGACCCCGCGCGCCAGCCACAGGCACGCCGCCGTGTGTCGCAGGTCGTGGATCCGACGACCCGGCGCCGCCGTCGACCAGCCGACCGACCGCTTCACCGCCGAGGCGTGGAGCCGGTGACCCGTCCTGGTCGTCAGGAGCAGCTCGTCGGGACCCTTGCCCTCGGCGCAGCGCAGGACCAACGGCAGGACACGGTTCGCCACGGGCACACGGCGGCTCGTGCCGGACTTCGTCACCTTCGCCTCGACTCCCTCGGGAGCGGCTCGGCTGACCAGCACCACCGGCATCGGCACCCGGACGAAGTCGCGGACTCGCGCCTCGCGGAGCTCCGACCAACGCAACCCGGTCCACGCAGCCACCAGCAGGACATCCGCCAAGTGCTCGTCGCGGGCAGCGACCGTCATGTGGAAGGACTCCAGCTCGTCCTCAGCGAACGGCCGGATCTCGGTGCGCATCCCGCGACCCTTGGGCACCCGTGTCCGGATCACCGGATTCGATGTGATCAGCCGCTCTCGCACAGCCCAGGCGAAGAACGACGACAATGACGCCCGGAACCGTTTGACCGACGACTCGGCCAGCCCCGACTGGTTGAGCGCGACCAGCGCCCGCGTGACCTCGCGATCGGTCACCGCGGCGATCTGCAGAGTGGCCAGCGCCGGTGGGACCAGGCGAACCAGCGCGGCGTCGGAGACGAACGTCTTGCGCGCCACCGAGTGCTCGCGCTCCTCCAACCACTCCGGCAACAGCACCCGGACGGTACGCCGACCCGCTCGAGGATCCACGCCACCAGCCAGCGCCGCCCGCTCCCGCTCGACCCAAGCAGCGGCTTGACGCCGGGTGTCGAACGTCCTGCTCGCCACCTGCTGACGCCCTGACTTCACGACGCCGCGCCACCGTCCGGCGGGTGTTTTGCGCACGCTCATGCGGCGTTCCGTTCGAGCCACTCCAGCACGTCCTGCTCGCGGTAGCGAGGACTGGACTTGCCGAGCCAGTAGACGCGGGGACCGACGCCTTGGGCGCGCCATCGACACAGTGTTGATCGGTTCACCCCCAGCGCCTCGGCCACCTGCGTCGAGTTCAGCATCTTCGGGAGCCGGACCGTGTCGGCCCGTTTTCTGTCGTTTCCCATCATCTTCTCCTCACAGTCGTCTAGTGCCGTTCCCGTGTTGTTGTCTTGCGTTGCTCGGCCTGCCACTGGTCGTACTCGCGGGCTCGTGCGGCTGCGGCGATCGCGAGGACGCGTTCTGCTTCGGTGTCCCATCCGGAGCCGACGTAGTGCCAGCTGCCGATGACCAGGGTGGTGTCGGTGTCGTCGTCGGCGAGGAGGTCGGCCTCGAGGGCGGCCAGGTCCAGGGGGCGGCCCTCGGCTCGTGACTGGCTGATGAGGGCCTGGGCACGTCGACGAGCACGTCGCAGCGCACCGAGCGTGATCGAGTAGCGGCGGGACTTGGAGGCGAAGTGACCGCGGAAGCCGAGCATGTGGGTCCACTTGCCGAGCAGCTCATAGGAGTTCTCCCCGGCGGTGTCGGCGCGGGCTGCGAGGGCGCGTGCGGTGGTCCGGAGCCTGCGGTGGTGAGCGGTGTTGCTGGCGCCGGTGTCGGTGGCCGACTTGGTGGCGTACTTCGCCAGGTAGCCGGCGACCTGCCCGGGGACAGGGCCCGGTCGGGGTCGTCGGTACGGCGGTTGGGTCGGACCGGGCGGGCGTCGAGCTGGCGACCGAAGACCAGGACCCGTGGCGGGTCGGCTGCGTCGACACCGGGGACCCTCAACCGCACCGAGGCCGCGGCAGCCCGAACGAGCTGGGCGAGCTGCGCGGCGTCGATCCCGGTGGGGGCGGGGGCGAACCCGTCGGGGGTGCGGGGTCCGTCGAGACGCACCAGGGCGTGGAAGTGGACCACGCCGCGCAGCTGGTACTCAGCGACCTTGGCGTACTGCACCGTCGCCGACTCGGCCAACCGGGTTGCGGGCACGCTGCAGGGTCTTGGCCAGGAGCCGGTGCAGCGCGATGGTGAACCGGCGCCACAGGTCCGGTGCCCACCACTGCCACACCAGGTGGGAGGAGTAGTCGTAGCAGTCGCCGCAGATGGGCTGCCCGAGCGCGGGGTCGTCCTCGCCGTGGTGGGCCAGACAGATCCGTGGCCGGCCGTGTGCGCAGGCCGAGTCGCGGCCTGGGCGCGGGTGGCAGCGGCGGCCACCATCGCGCCGACCGTGCACGGGCCCGAACGAGGGGGCGGTGAGGGTGGCGAAGACCAGCGGGTTCTCCGCGACCGAGGCGGGCACGGTCTTGCCGCCGGAGACTCCGGCCCGGATCAGCTGGAACATGTCCGCGGCGTAGAGGCGCGAGCAGGACGGGCACTGGGTCGCGCGGCGGTTGCCGCAGCGGATGTGGGTGACCCCGAGGGGCTCCTGCTCGCTGCTGTAGGTCGACACGATCTCCCCGGTGACGGCATCGACGCTCTGGGAGCGGCCACGGAGCCGGATCGGTTGGGCGCAGTTCCCGACCCGGACCAGGGCCTCGGTCCAGGCGTCGTAGGTCGGGGAGGCGATCAGATCGCTGACCTGCTGCCGGGTCCGGTCGGTCACCGGCGGGAGGTCTTCGGCTGCCGCGGCGGTGAGCCCGGGGAACACCTCGGGGAACACATAGGGCAGCGTCGAGGCGACAGCTGATCGGGTCCGTGTGCTCATCGGCCCCACCACCCCAAAGGGTGTGCCACGCGGCTAAGTGCGATCCCGCCACGTGACACACCCGGCTCGGGAGGTCCGCAGTGACCAACTGCAGCAACGATGTCTCGACGCGGGATCGCCTGCAGCCGGGACACAACGAATCAGAGGTTCGAGGACGAAAGTTCGTTTCGTGTGTGCGGCGCTGCGTGTCTGGCCTCTGGCCATGGTGGGGAGCCGACCCCCGGGGAATGTGCCCCATCAGTTCAAGTCATGTCAGGTCTGGAGTTGTCCTCGCCAACAACCATTACACCGACCACCGACAACAAGTGGGTAAGGCGCGCCGACGCCACCCTGGAAAAACGTTCGTATCTGCCGATGATCGGACGTTCCGCCGAAGGCCGCACCTTCACCGGTCAAGTCGTCATACTCGACAAGTGAAGGTTTCGAAATCCAGGCGCTCCGCCCTGTACGAGTTCGTCACCCTCTCGAGGCCCCACGGCGGAACACGCCGCAACGGGATCGAGGCGCTCTTACTGGCTCTGGCGTTTTGCCTTGGGGGTATCTGCTGTCGGCGATCGTTCTCATCGCCATCGCTACCTTCAACTGGATCACCAGGCACCGAGTCCCCGAGTCGGACCGGCTAGCAGGGCGAACCTCGACCGTCAGCAAGACGCCCGCATCTGCCGCATAGCGTGCGCGTCAGCGCGCGCGGATCTGCCGCGATCCGCGCGCGGGATCTGGCGCGCAGCACTTGGATGAACGGTACCGCCCGTAGTACCATCTATCAGGATGGCATCCATAGCCAAGATCCTCGAAGCGATGCGTGCGAGCCCGCAGAGCATCAGGTTTGGCGACCTCCACAAGGTGTGCGAGCACTACTTCGGCGAACCGCGCCAGACAGGCGGATCGCACGCGGTGTTCAAGACCCCGTGGCCGGGTGACCCACGCGTGAACATCCAGAACGACAAGGGCAAGGCCAAGGCATACCAAGTGCGCCAGGTACTCAAAGCGATCGAGAAGAAGGAGGCCATGTGATGCAGACCGAAACCCGAGTGGACGTCTCCCACTACACCTACCGCGTTGCATGGTCGGCCGAGGACGGCGAGTTCGTGGCCACCTGCCTGGAGCTTCCCCTCGCTGTCGTGGCTGGCTGCTTCGCAGGTCGATGCCCTACAAGGCCTCGAGGCCGTAGTGCGTGACGTAGTGGCGGATATGCATGCTCAGGGCGACCTCATCCCCGAGCCGCTGTCCGACCGGCAGTTCTCCGGGAAGTTCAACGTGCGCGTCGGTGAGCACCTGCACCGCAACCTGGCGATGCACGCCGCGGAGGACGGGATGAGCCTCAACCAGTACATCGTGAAGAAGCTCGCCGCCGGCTGAGGGCTGAGGGCTGAGGGCGAATCGGTTATGAGTTTCCTTACTGGCTCAAGCGCGCCTTCGGCGCGACGCGCTGCGGGCGGCGCTGGCGCGCCGTCCTCATGCGTCAACCAGGCGACAGATACGACGAGGTGCGTCCCTCGTCACAGCGAGCGTGCGACGATCTGCCACGTCGACTCATCACCCTCAACGACACTCACCATCGAGCCTCCGACCCGATCTCGAACGATCTGCGCGCCGGCGCCCGGCATCAAGGGCGCTCAGCGTCGCTGCGCGATGGCCTCCGGCCACCCTTGACCCCAGGCACCACCGTGCAGGCGGGCTGGCTATCGGGTCGCTGGCATCCTTCCGGTAGTCCCATCTCGCGCACCCCCGACGCACCCCCGAGGTTGCGTGACAAGCAGCGGTCGCAGCGAATGCACCGCGTCAGACCAGCCCAACCAGACGGGCCAAGCCTTCGCAATGAGAAGGTCAGGGGTTCGAATCCCCTCAGCTCCACCATCCGAGGACCCCGCCTCACCTGCAGGAACGTCGCAGTGGGTGCGGGGTTCTCTGGTTGTCATCCCCGTCTCGCGCCCTCGGGGAGCTCCGGTCGCCACCTCGGCCCACCGAGGGCGGCCACATCCCCGAGCCGCTGTCCGACCGACAGTTCTCTGGGACGCTCGACGTGCGCGTTGGTGAGCACCTGCACCGCAACCTGGCGATGCAAGCCGCGGAGGACGGGATGAGCCTCCACCAGCATGTCGTGAAGAAGCTCGCCGCAGTCTGAGGGCTCAGGGACGAATCGGTTACGAGTGCCCATGGTGTCTTGCAGAACGAGGTGGGTTCCCTTGGGCTGGACTCGTTCACGATCTGACCGACCTTGGTCGTCCACGGGACCGCTGCACTTCACCCAGAATGACGTGCGTCGCCCGATCTTGGCCGGGCGCCACCCAGCGGTCCCATCACATCGAGCGACGCGAGGGACCTCGCGACAGCATGGCGGTCGCCTTGTGATTGATGGTCGGATGGTGGCTTGGCGCAGCAATGTCGACGACGCCTGAAAACTGACCCTGTATCGCCGGGCGGGTTCCAGGGGGTCAGTTTTCGACCGTCGTTGACACAGCCGTCCTCCACGACGCAGCGAGCGAGTTTGAGCCCCTTCGGGGTCAGGCAGGCGTTAGCGTGGGACATGAAGACCTCCGGGGTTGTGAGAATGCGTGGTTGCTTCACACCTCACCCGGAGGTCTTCATCCATGTCCAGACCGTCACCAACGTGTGTGGTCAGTACACCTAGGTGCGGACTCCCGGGAGCCCAGCGCGCAGAAGAAGCAGATCATGCAAGCGCCGGTTACGGCGACGAGCACCATTCTTGGCTCTTCACGATCCGGGGTGTAGTCGCGGTCTGAACCCTCCGGACTCGAGCAGTGATCTGGCGATGTAGTTGGTGAGGTTGCGGAACCCGGGGGCGGAGCCGCGGAGGTGCTCGAGTCGTCGGTTGATCGCTTCGCTTGGTCCGTTGGATGTGCCTGGTCGGTCGAAGTAGGCGAGCACGTCGTCGGCTCGCTTCTTCAGAGTCCGGCCGAGTGTGACGAGCTCACCGAGCGCAGCGGGGACGCCGTGGCTGAGGGAGGCGATCAGCTTGGTCATCAGTTCTCGTCCGGCCTTGCGTCGGGGTGTCGGTAGGCGGCGATCATCCGTTGGTAGATCCCCCAGGTCGCCTCGACTGCGACGTGCTCGTCGGCAGCGAAGAGGTCGCGAAGTCGTTGGGCTTGTTTGTCGGTGAGGAGCTCGGCGCCGGTGTGCGGGGTGCGTCGCGCAGAGTAGAGCGGGTCGTCCTTGTAGCCGCGGTGGCCGTGGGTGATCTGTTGGATCCGTCGTCGGCACTGGTCCAACGCATCGCCCGCTAGGCGCACGACGTGGAAGGGATCCATCACTGCGACAGCGTCGGGGAGCTCTTTGGCTGCGGCGGTCTTGAAGCCGGTGAACCCGTCCATCGCGACGACCTCGAGGGCGTCACGCCAGGCTTGCGGCCGGTCGGCGAGCCAGGTCTTGAACGCCTGCTGGGAATGTCCCTCGACCATGTCCAACAGGCGTGCTGGGCCATTGCCGTCTCGGATTGCGGTGAGGTCGATGATCACGGTGACGTACTTGTCGCCGCGCCTGGTGTGTCTCCACACGTGCTCGTCCACGCCGATCGCCATACCCCGTCGAGACGGGTCGGGTCCTCGATCAGGACCCGCTTGCCTTCGGCCAGGACCGCGTCGTTGGCGGTGTTCCACGCCACTGCGAGTCCCTCAGCGACCCGGGCCACGGTCAGGTGCTGACGCACGATCCCCTCCAGCGCCCAGCGCAGCCGACGGCGTGAGAGCTTCGCTCGGGGCTCAGCGGCCAGGGTGGTGTCTTGGCGAAACGCGTCGGTGCACCGGTAGCGGCGGACGTGGACCTCGAGCGTCGTGGGCCGCCATCCCAGCGATTCGTGGGCCAGACGCCGCAGAACGCTGTCGCGAGGCGAACCCTAGCATCCGACTCCACGACCCGGCAGGCCAGAACCGCCCGGTCGGGCTTGAGTCGTTGGCCCCCCGACCTCCAACCCGAGCTCACCGAGGCCGCAGAACGTGGTCAGGTCAGGGCAAGCGAAGGTAGCGTCAGCCACGTCGAGATCTTCCAGATGGGCAGTGTGAGAACTTCCATCGTCGGAAGGCCTCGACGTCTATCCAGCGATCGACGCGCCGACCCGCTCTACACCCTCAAATGTGAAGAGCCCCTTTCTTTTCGAAAGATATGGTGTGCGCTGTGAAGGATGAATCTCGCACGCAAGCCGTCATTTTCGATTTCAATGGCACCTTGTCGGACGACGAACCAGTGCTTCTCCAGGTCTTCACCGAGCTCTTCGAGGAGCATCTCGGGTGGCGGTTGTCGACAGTGGACTATTTCGAGCGTCTGGCCGGCCATAGCGATCGGGAGATCATCGAGCTTGCAGTGACACAGCGCATCGGGCGGGCTGCACACCACCCGGAGCTTGTGAGCCAACTGCTCGCGGCGCGACGAGAGCGGTACCTGCAGCTTGTGGACGAGGAGTGCCCGATTCGCGATCGGTCACAGCAGCTCGTCCACGCTCTTGCCGACGCCAACTGCCCGATGGCGATCGTTACTGGCGCGCAGCGCGCCGACGTCGACTTCGTGCTCTCCCGAAGCAATGTCGGGCAGCACTTCAAGGGTGTGGTCACCGAGGAGGACGTGCAGCCCGGCAAGCCACACCCCGAAGGCTTTTTGCGCGGTGCGCAACTGCTCGGGATCAAGCCCACCGATATTCTGGTTTTCGAGGACTCAGTCGTCGGCATTCGAGCCGCCCAAGCGGCTGAGATGCGTTGCGTCGGCGTCATCGGCACTCACGATGCGGCCACCCTCGCCGACGAAGGCGTGCACACCGTCGAGCAGCTCGGGCCAGAGCTGATCGCTCTGCTGTGAAAGCCCTCCGCATGGAATGGGGAAGGCCGGCCACGCACGGCTCTAGCCCTGCGATTCGGTGAGGTTACGCGGCTCGCAGCCAGCTTGCCCAGTCAGGGTGATTGACGATGCTGCGTGCGCGCAGTTCCTTCCACCACCCGTACTTGGCGAAGTCGAACTCGAGCTCGGATATCTCGCGTTGGACCATGGCCCAGGCGGACCATTTGATGTCAGCCAGGGCCTTGTAGATCTGAACGCGTCCGAAGGCCTGGTCGGTGCAGGTGCCGAAGTACTCCTCGATCAGGCGACGCTCGACATCGACGGGAAAGAACATCTCCCCGAACCAGAGGCCCAGCTCGAAGTGCGCGTCGTTGTCCGAGGCATATTCGAAGTCGACGAGGCGGACCTCGTTGTTCTGATCGAGCATGAAGTTCGCTGCCAGGTTGTCGTTGAGGCAGGGGACGAAATCGATCCCCGACGACTCGATCGCTTCCCGGGCCAACCGGTATTGGCAGAGAAGCCACGGCATGTCCGCAGGCACGGTGATCTCAAGAGAGGTGATCTGGGCGAGGTGCTCCTCGATCATGTCGAAGACCGTTTTGCGGTTGCCGAGCGCGTCTTGAGAGTTGAAGGTGCGTAAGGCCCTGAGCGCGTTGTCCTGGACCTGCGGATCGGAAAAATCGCGGTTGTCGGCCGCCCGGAAGCCGTGCAGGAACTCGAAGACCTCGACGCCGTGCTGCGGCAGAAAGTGGCTCACCGTCGCACCGCACCCACAGTCGGCCGCGCTTCGACTCGCCCGCGCGGCATGCTCCCGGTCGATGAAAGCCTCTGTTCCTGCGCCCGGAACCTTGACAAAGAAGTCGGTGTCCTTGCCTTCGACACGAACCCGCCAGTTGCTGTTGGTGATGCCTCCGGAGACTGGCGCGTAACTGATGCCCCGCCCCTGCCATTCGCCTATATCCGCGAGGACACTCTCCAGTTTTCGTTCGCCCTGATTGACCGCTGCGCCGAGGGTCCGCGCCAGCGTTGCCATGCTCAGACCCCCCTCAACCATGACTCGAACCGACGATCGCTGGCAGTGTAGTGAGCGCGCAGGAGGCGCCACTGCCCGTACTTGTAGAACTCGATCCCCGGCCGGTCGCTGAGGTGCCCCATGACGATGCCCCACAGGCCCCAGCGGAGGTCATCGCCGAACCCGTAGAGGCGACACCGAGCATGGTTGGCCTCGTCGGCGGTCCCCAGCGCCAGCTCTACACCGGTGCGCCAGTCATCGTCCGATCGACAGCTCTCCACCAGGAGCGACCCGAAGTCGTGGAAGGGGTCGATGTCCGCGGCGACGTCGTAGTCGACGAGCCAGACCTGTGAACCGTCCTCACTCACCATCACGTTGCTCGACACTCCGTCGCCATGGGCAGGAACGATGTCGACTCCGCTTGCCTGCAACGCGGCACCGCAATGAGCGGCACAGTCACGCAGCCACAGCGTGGAGCCGGGCACCATATGCGGAGGAAGGTCACGTGCGGCGAGCTGGGCGAGGCTCTCGATCTCGCCGAAGACATTGCGTCGTCGACCCATGGATGGGCCATCGTGCAAGAGCTTCTTGGCTGCGATCACCCGCGCGAGCAGGTCCACCTGCGCCAGGTCGTCGTTGCGGGCCCATCGGACGCCCTCGGGCAGATGCTCGTAGACGACCGAGTCGACTTCGGCCAACTCCTCGATCACCGCCGGGGCCACCCCGGCGGCAGCCGCCTGACGGGCCGCGTGGACAGAGTCAGGTACATCGACGAAGTCGGCAGCGTCCTCGGTTCGGCGGCTTAAGAAGTAGTCGGCGCCGTCGACGCAGACGCGAGCGCAGTCGTGCTCAACCGCTCGCCTTGTCGGCGAGGCCACGGGGCTCGTAGCGACCTCGTAGGTGGCCGGTGCTCGAGTCAGGGACTCAGAGGCGAGGAGCGCCTCTTCGAGCCGCTCCTCGACTGGATTCGCTGGGTTTCCGGGCGCCTTCATGCAGGAGCCTCATCGTGAACGCTGTCGTTCGCCGCCTCAGCATCATCGAGCGCCTTGTGACACAGCCGCCAGATCAGCTCGGAGTAGGTGTCGAGTCCGGCCAGCAGTGACTCCTCGCTGGTGAACTCGTGCTCGTTGTGTGCGACACCATCGGCTGAGGGGGTGAAGAGCATGACAGCGGGAGCGACGGCGTTCACCGCCACCGAGTCGTGCCCCGCCACGGTGCCCAGGTCGACGTAGGGCTGCCCGACAGCATCGGCCGCATCGTGCGCCACGACAACGCCTGCTGCGTCGAAGTAGCGGACGTCGCGTCGCGACTCCTTGCGGAACGAGATCTCGACATTTGTCTCTCGTGATATCCGGCCCATCTCGTCGACGAGCGACTGCTCGGCCCTCTTCAGCAGCTCGGCGTCGAGGGATCGGAGCTCGACGAAGGCCACACAACGACCGGCGACGACGTTCGGCGAGTTCGGCGACACCTGCAGTCGCCCCACCGAAGTGTGGAGCCGGGAGTCGTGCTCTCCCGGACCCGTCTCCTCGACGAGGTCTCTGACCTTCACGATCACTCGTGCCGCGGCCAGGAGTGCGTCCTGGCGCTCGGCCATCATCGTGGGACCCGTGTGCGCCTGGGAGCCGATGAACTCGACCTCGAACTTGTGAGCCGCCCAGTTGTGCGTCAGGACACCTACGTTGAGGTCGGCGTTCTCGAGCAGGTGTCCTTGTTCTACGTGGATCTCGGTAACGGCAGCAGCCGGCACCGGGGGCTCATCCGAGCCGAGGTAACCCATCTCGGCGAGCGCGTCCTTCACGGACGTTCCCTGCTCGTCTCGCACGCCCAGCGCGACCTCGAGTGGCAAGCTGCCGGCGTAGACCGAGCTGCCGAGTAGGCTCGGCTGGAACCGCGCCCCTTCCTCGTTGGTCCACGACACCACCGCCAGGTTGTAGGGCGGAGCCTCCTCCGACGCGGCAACTCGTTTCCGGATCGAGTCCGCCGCCACCATGGCCGCGACCACTCCGTAGGCCCCGTCGAACCGGCCGGCGGTGGGTTGGCTGTCCAGGTGCGAGCCGGCGAGGACGTAAGGCGCTCCCGGCGACCACGTGAGCACACCGAAGACATTGCCGATCGGGTCCACTCGAACATCGAAGTCACGGCTCTCCAGCCACGCCTTCATCCAGTCACGCGCTTCCCCGTTCGCGACCGTTCCCTCTACTCGATCCGCCCCGCCGGATGGCATCGCTCCGACTTCGGAGAGCTCGGCCCAGGCCTGGACGAAGCACTCGAAGTCGGGGACCGGGGACAGTCTGGGCATCACAACTCCTTGGGAACTATCTCTTCAACGCGGGGCACCATGCCCGCGGCTTTCATGGACATAGCTGTGGGTCAGTCCCTCCCGCCGATCTCCACGCGTCGCCGGTCACCTGACTCCTCGAGGCTGATCGCCTCCTTGACGAAGACCGGATTCTTGGCGACTTCGAACATCTCCTCCACCCGAGCCCGTTCCGCGGCGGACTGCGGCAGGACCTTCGACACTACGAGGAACACGATCAGGTTCAGGATCAGACCGAGGATCCCTCCGGTGAGGCTGCCGAGTTGCGACATGTCGTCGGGGTAGATGAAGGTGAGGACTGCAGCGACGACGAACCCGACGATCATCCCCGAGAGCGCCCCGACCTTGTTCCCTCCGCGCCAAAAGATGCCGAGGAACAAGGGCACCGAGAGCTGAATGATGCCTTGGTAGGAGATCTGGGCCAGCAGCTGCAGCCTCGCGTAGTCGAACGTCGCGTAGGCGACGACACCTGCTAGCGCCATGTAGGCGACCATGCTGATCTTGGCGATCTTGGTGAGTTGGGAGTCGCTCAGCTTGCGCTTGTCGGAGTCGATCAGGTCGTTAGCGATCTGGAGCCCCGACACCTGAACGCTTCCATCGATGTGGCCCATCGAGGCAGCGAAGACCATCACGATGCCCAAGCCCAGCAGCCACGTGCCGCCGTATGCCTCGAGCGCGGTGAACCACCCCTGTTGCGGATCTGCGGCCACCTCCGGGATGGCTGATGCCGCGATGCCAAAGAGCGTGAGCAGCGTGTAGAAGCCGCCGAGGATCAACACCGTGCGGAGCGTGGCCTGCTTGACGACCCGGACGCCGGACGCGGTGTAGATTCGCTGGAAGCTCATGGGCCAGCACAAACTGCCGATGACCCCGGTGATGATCAGGCTGAACAGATAAAGCGGGCCATACCCGTCCCCATCACCCGGAACACGGAGGTAGCTCTGCGGCACGTCGGCGAGAGCAGCGAAGCTGACGGGTGGCCCCGCGACTCCCGACAGCAGAACAAGACATACGAGCGCAGACACGACGTAGGCGATGAACCCCTGGAAGGCATCGGTCATGATCAGTCCGCGCATGCCCATCTGAACCGTCCAGTACTGGCGGACGACGATGGCGATGAGGCCCACGGTCAAGCAGGTGGTGACCGACCAGGTGCCGCGACTCGCTTGGATGAAGACCTCACCGAAGGACTGCATTCCCAGGACTACCCACGGGAAGATGGAGATGATCCCGATGGTGCTTGCGGCGATCTTCACAGCTCGTGAGTCGTATCGAAGTCCGATCAGGTCCGGCTGCGACCGAAGGTCGTAGTAGGCCCCCCAACGCCACGAGCGAGACGCCAGGAAGTACATCATCGCGACGCCGAGCGTCGAGTAGGCTAGCCCGTAGAAGCCGAATACACCCGCGCCGGCTGAGAGGCCGAAGAAGGCGATGAACACCGCCCCTGGCCACCACGAGTTGACGTAGCACATCGCTACGAACCACGGCCCGTACCGGCGCCCACCTACCGAGTACTCGTTGAAGGTGGGTTTGTCGGTCTGCTTGGTCCGGTGGAGGATATAGATAACCGCTGCGTAGAAGACCGTCAGCATCCCCAGCATGATGAGCATGTTCAGTTCCCCCCCGGTTGGCCGTCTGGCAGAGCCTCTTCAAGCTCGCCGCGGATGTCTTCCACGATGTAGAGAGCCCACAGGGCAGACGCGAGTATCAGCAGGTTGATGATCCAATAAAGAATGCTGAACGGTATTCCCAGAACTTCCGTGGAAACGCCACTCGCCGCAAGGTAGAACGGGGGGAAGACCGCCATTGCGAGCGCGGCGGCGTACACGGCCACGAAGGTGGTCACCACACTGCGACGGCTGAGTCCTCGAATGTATGTCTTCATCCCTACCTCACTTGACTTGAAGGTGTGCTGGTGGAATCGCTGTTAGCCTCGACGCCGACATGAGCTCCGGCGCGTGCCCGGAGCGCCAAGGTGATGGCGTGTCACGGCCCCAGGCCCAAGTGATTGCGCGCTGCGGCGACGCCAGATACATAGCGACGGCTACTCAACAGCTGGGAGCGGAGCCGTGGCGACCCTTGCACCAATTCCACGGCGCGCATGGAACTTGAACGCCGCACCCGAGAACCGCTGACATTAGTGCCCCCTCCGCTATTTACTGCAAGCCGGTAGCGAGTTGATAGCCATAGCGGGGCAAGTCAAACCGACAGGGAAGTGTTCGTCAAGGATGCGACCTACCCAGGGCGAGTCGCATTTATGCGGCCGGACGAGCTGGCTCTATCAGTGTTAAAGCCTCTCGTTCGATGCGGACAAAGACCCGTGACGGGCAGGCCCAGCACCCTCCTTGCCAATCTCACGAAGATGCCTGGTCGCGCGTTCGCAGGCCTGCCACACGCTGCCGCCTGCCGAGCGTGGTCGCTCGGGCTAGCGTCAAGACTCCCAGTGCCTTGTCGTGTCGGCGGTGAGAGCGACATGTGCACGCTGCCTCGTTCCCCAGTTGCTCCACCTCCAACCCCGAGCCAATTCCTGCCGTTCGTGCCGATGTCCATACCAACGCACCACTGGCTCCGGTCTCGTTCCTAGGCAGAACAATGGCGTCCTCGACCAACAGATGATCTACGGCGTCCGCTGGCTCTTCCGGTTCGGCCACATCGACGGCCTCGTCCCCGCCGACCCCGCGGCCTGCGCACGACTGCTGAAGGTCCGACGCCTCGTCGACGTCGCCTGACAGACATCTCGCTCATCCCTTGACTCGCTTGAAGACCAGGGGCGCGTGGGGCCGCCGAGGTCTCATTCTGACGGCACTGCAGCAACTGGCTTGGCGGGACCTTGCCCCATTCCACCGCCTGTGACAGGCAACGGAACTGCCCTGCGTTCGACGCTCGGGACTGCTCTAGGAGACGGCGACGCGCGACGCGCCTTCGCTTGAGACTTGCGGGGCGTGCGATCGAAGAGACCCATGACCAGTCCCAAGTGTGATCTCAGGAGTGCCTTTCAAGCCTAACGGTGAAACTTTTCCCGGTCGTCACGAACGTCTAGACCGCTGACGGTTCTGAGGTCCGGCGAGGTCACTAGGACCTGCCTCCGCCGCGCTCGGTGACCGCGGCAGTTGGCGCATCGTCCGAGGCGCGCGCATCATTCCTGGGGGTTCCCCTCACATCATTCCTAACTCGATGAGGCATGCTGCGATCACCAACGCCCTCGGGGCGGGAGTCTCGCTCGATATGGCGGCCCACGAAACGAATGAGAACTACGACCGCGCCCGGGCAACCTCGATCGCCACGGCGTCCACTTCCTCCCGCCTACCTCTATTCACCTCGAGGGCGGTGCGTCTGCGTCGACTCGACCCAGAAGGGCACTTTTGGGATCAGGGGCCCTGTTCCGTTGAGCAGGGGAACCTGCGACTTGGTCCCTGGCAGAGTGCGCGCACTGCTAGCGCGTGTTCGCGACTCCGGACGACTGCTCGTTCGACGAGTCGGCGCGACCTGGGTCGATCCGAAGCGTCGACGAGCCCGGGCCGAACCACAGCGTGCGCTGAGGGAAGGGGATGACGACACCGGCTCCGTCGAAGGCCGTCTTCACAGCTATCGCGACTGCATTGCGCGTCCGCCATCTGCTGGCGATGTCAGAGGCGTGCCAATAGCGGACCTCGATGTTGATCGAGGAGTCTCCGAACTCCTGCACCCACGCCTCCGGCTCGGGGGTCGCGCTGACTCCCTCGGCATCACCGCAAGCCCTCAGCAGCAGGTCGCGCACTCGCTCGAGGTCGGAGTCGTATGCGACGCCGACGGTGATGGACGTCCGGTTCAACGGGGTCCTGGTGAAGTTGACGATCGGGGTCTGCAACACCTCGGCGTTCGGCAGATAGACCGTGAGTCCGTCATAGGTCCTCATCCGCACCGTGCGGAGGTTGACGTCGATCACCCGGCCCTCGTAGTCACCGCTCTTGATCTCGTCCCCGGCGTGGAAGGGTCGGCTGACCTGAAGCAGCACGCCGGCGATGAAGTTCGACAGCATGTCCTGGGCAGCGAACGCGAGAGCGATCCCGCCGATCCCCAGTGCGCCGAGCATCGGGCCCACCCGTACGCCTGCAATCTCAAGGGCGTAGACGAGGCCGCTGAGAACGATCACGACCCCCACCAGGCGGCCCAGCATCTTTCCCGTCTGCCGGTCGGAGTCACCGCGGTCGACCACCTGGACAAGCACCCGACGCACAACGGCGGCCAGCATCAGCGCCAACGCGAAAACGCCGACAGCCCAGAGCACTTGCCCAGTCTCGACCCCATCGATCATGAATCCACTCTGCGCCATGACTCTGCGTAGAGACCGCATGAAACGCCCCACCACGCACGCGGATACCGCCGGCCGACGTGGGGTGCAGCTACGCCCTGCCGCGTCTGGTCTCACCTTCGCGAGCCGTCGATCTCATGGTCAGAGGCGGCATCTTCAATGCGTCAGGAGCGCATGCTCTGGGGTTGCGCCAGACAGATCCAGCTTGGGAACCGAACTCAGGTACTGACGTTCTGCGTCCTTCCCGGGCGAACCACCCGAACCTCGGACCCCGCGACTTTCCACCGCCTGTGGGTCACGTCCCATTGCGGGTTGGCTCCGGCCCCTGGCACGTGGGTACCAACAGAGGACATGTCCGCGATCACGCCTGACCATTCGGGGTGTGAAGCGCGCGCGAACGTTGGAACACGCCGTCACGAGAACATTTCCACGATCAGAATCCACCCGACAGCAATCACCAAGCCAAACAGGGCGACGATTTGCGACCGCGAGCCCCAGACGATCCAGGTGGCCCTTTCATGATTGAACTGACGGATCCGCTCCAGATAAATGATGATGTAGCCCAAGTGTTCACGGCTCGCGCCGGATCGGCTTCCCAGCCACATGTCGTCGGAGGTGCGCCACTCCTCCAACTTGCGATTCTCCACTGTCTGGTTCTCGTGAGGCTGTCCCCCTCCTTTGAGGCCGCAGAATGCGGCGAGCATGAAGGACAGGAAAGTCACTGCCAAGGCGATGAGACTGAGAAATGGCAGGTCGAAGCCTTCCTGGGTGGTCACGAGGGACGTGCCGGCAAAGGCCAGCACAGACAGAGCAGTTGACCCGGTGATGAGGCTTGCGCCTTGGGCATCGATCCGCACACGTCGAGCCCGTTCCTCATTGAGTTCTGTGACTATGTAGTCCTGGACTGCGAAGCCTCCCACTTGGTCGGCTATCGCGGCCGATGGTGTCTTGGTTGGCGGCACATGATCCGGCAGGGGTGAGGGCTTGGCCTTTCGGGCCCGATTTCGAAGCCGCATGGGCACCCCCTCGTTCCTGGACCGTATGACCTGTTCGGCCGAGCTGACCCAACCAGCGTAAGTCCCGACTCTTCCCGACCACGTCGCTCCCACCACGGCCTCGACGTGGTTGCGCAGCTGGACTCGGGAGCGGACTTCGCCGCGTCGGCGACCCGGTATCCGGGGCATGGCGGCCATGGTCATGTCAGACGTCCAGGGGCCAGCGCGTCGACGCAGATCTTCAGGGTCCCATGGCGATCTGGTTGCTGGCAGCGTTAACTGTCGACCCGTGCGCTCGACCTGTACGTCGAGCGCCCGCCTGACCCAGTTCCAGAACCCCACGCGCCTGGTCGCCGGGTCCGGGATCTTGAGGACCCGTGAGGTCCGCGTTCCCGATGCGCACAGGCTGGCCTCGATAGCGACCACGAGCCCGCTGATCTGCCTGAAGGCGCCGCCAACGGCGCTGTCGTGGTCACTCACGCCGGTCACGGCGGCCTGGAAGGTGTGACACGGGCAGGGTCGTTGCTGATCACGGTGGGCATGGCGGAACTCCTTGGTGACCGGTCAGGCCGTCACGGTCTCGAGGGTCCGGTGCTGGATGCGGAAGATCACGAACTCCGCAGGCTTGACCGGAGCGATCCCGATCTCGCAGATGAGCCGACCGCTGGCCATGTCGTCCTGCGTCATCGTGCTGCGGTCGCTCGCATGCGGCGTAGAGCGCTCCGTGGCGTCGCCCCTGGAGTGCGCCGATCCGCCTCTGGGTCACCAGGAAGCCCATCACGGACTGCCGGACCGTGCCCGCAGAGGCTCGTCGTTCGGGCTACCGCGACCGCGCGACCTCGATCACGAAGTTGCCGATCTTCTGCACGGTCTCGACACACCGGTGGGCCTCGACGATCGGCAGAGCTACTTCAGCGGGGCAATCTCCTCTTGGGCCACGCCTTCACCACGGTGCCCGACGAGAACGCAGTCCGAAAAAGAGCCACAACCAGAGGCTGGGAAGCCGCGATAGAGAGCGACCCGTCGGACACCTCGACAACAGCCTGGCCGGGCTGATGCCGTGGGAGAAGTCTCAAGTATCCGCGTACGACGCAATCGGTTTTCCCTTCCACAGAGGCTGAATTGGGCCCGAGGACTTGTCGGTGGTCGGTGCTTGGATGGATCTATGAGCAGCCAGCCGATCGACTCCCACGAGCACCGCCAGCATGGTGTTCCGGCGGTGTTGGAGCGCCTGCGGGGCGAGGTCCGTGAGCTGGGTCAGACGCTGTGGGCAGCGCGGGGTCGTGACGAGCTGATGGACGGCGTCGCCGCGATCGAGACCCTCAAGGCAACGCTGGAGTCGGTCGAGCTCGCCATGGTCCGTGAGCTCGACGCGACGCACGCGGTCAAGGCGGTGGGGTGGGCCTCGACCCAGGACTTCGTCACCTCGGTCGCCGGTGGCCACAAAGGCACCGGACCCGCAGCGGTCCGACTCTCGGCCGCGTTGGAGACCCCGCTGCTCGGCCCCGGTCGCCGAGGCCCTGGGCGACGGCTGGCTCTCCACGACCAAGGCGCACGTGATCGAACGGGCCATCGACACCCTGCCCGGTGACCCCGACGTCCGCGCCCGCGCGGTGACGGTCCTGCTCGATCAGGCCAAGGCGCTGGATGCGACCGAGCTGCGCAAGCTCACCCACCGACTCCTGACCATCGTCGATCCCGACGGGGACGACCGTCGCGCCGAGCGCGAGCTGGACCGCCTCGAACGCGCCGCCCACCTGGGCCGGCACCTGACCGTCACCGAGGACCAGTGCGGCGGTGCCTGGATCAAAGGCCGCTGCAGCAGCGAGGACGCGGCCCTGATCAAGGCCACCCTGATCCCGCTGGCCGCACCCCATCCCGCGGCCCACCCCGGTGGTCGAGCAGCGAGCGCAGCGAGCGGACAGTCGAGACCCTGCGACCCGGCCACGTGTGACCTGCCAGGCTGCTGTCACGACGGACGCGACCCCCGTGACCACGGCACCCGGATGCTCGACGCCCTGGTCGAGGGCTGCCGACCGGCTGCAGACCGCAGACCTGCTGCCCACCTCCCACGGCGCGGTCCCACGGCTGACCCTGCTGATGGGCCTGACCGATCTGCAAGAGCGTTCTGGGGTCGCGACCACCGAGACCGGGGAGCAGCTTTCACCGAGTGCGGTGCGACGGTTGTGCTGTGACGCCGAGGTCATCCCCGGCGTCCTCGGTGGCAGGTCCGAGGTCCTCGACGTCGGCCGCCTACGCCGCCTGGTCACCCCAGCGATCTGGAAGGCACTGGTCGCCCGGGACCAGCACTGCCGGTTCCCGCACTGCACCCGGCCGCCGCTGATGTGCCACGCCCACCACCTCGAGCACTGGATCAAGGGCGGCCCGACGTCGCTGGAGAACCTGATCTTGGTCTGCGGCCACCACCACCGCCTCATCCACGCCGCACCCTGGACCATCCGAAGAACCGGACCCGGCCGACTTCGCCTTCCACCCACCACCGCGGCGCCCGACGACACCCCGACGCACGACCGCCACCCGACCACTGAGACACCCGGCAGCGCCGTCGAGTCGTCCGTCGTGGGAGCCCCGACGAACCAGACGTGCCCAGCGGGACGGGTGGATCGGCCTCCGCCTGCTCGCCTCCCGGGCCGCACCCGCAGACCCCCGACGACAACCGTCCACGGACAAGTAGGTGGAACCCGAGGCCATCGGCTCTGTCGCTGCCCGGTCTGTCGAGCCTGCGGGCGCTAGTCCAGCGCCAGGCCGCTGCGGTGGGCGAGCACTACTGCCTGCACCCGGTCGCGGACGCCGAGCTTGCTGAGGATGCGCGCCACGTGGGTCTTGACCGTCGTCTCGGCAAGGTAGAGCTCGCGGCTGATCTCGCTGTTGGAGAGCCCGCGCGCCATCGCGCGAAGCACGTCGAGCTCGCGCTCGGTGAGGTCGGCGATCTCCGCCACCGGCTCGCGGGGGCGGTTGACGTAGTTGTCGACCAGGCGCGTGATCACGCTCGGCCCCAGCCGGGTCTCGCCCTGGGCGCAGGCCTTCACCGCCGCCACCAGCTCCCGCGGCGGCGTCGTCTTGAGGAGGAAGCCGGCGGCACCCGCCCGCAGCGCGTCGACCACGTAGTCGTCGAGGTCGAACATGGTCAGGATCAGCACGCGTACTTCGGGCGCATGCATGCGCAGCGACTCGGTGGCGGCCAGCCCGTCGCCGCCGGGCATCTCGACGTCCATCAGCACCACGTCGGGCCTGGTCTCCCGGCAGAGCGAGACCGCGTGGGGCCCATCGACCGCCTCGCCGACGATCTCGACGTCGGGGTCGCTGGTCAGCACCGTCACCAGCCCCGCTCGCAACAGCTCGTTGTCGTCGACGACGACCACCCGCACCGTCATGGCGTCGCCTGCACGGCCCTGGCCGGAACCCGCGCCTGCAGCCGGAATCCATGGCCACCGGGCCCGGGTCCGGCGCTGAGCGAGCCACCGGCCTGCGACACCCGCTCGTCGACCCCGATCAGGCCGTAGCCAGGCTGGTGGCGTGCGTCGGGCCCCGGCCCGTCGTCGGCGACGACGAGCTCGAGACCCTCGCGGTGTGACCGCACCAGGACGGACACCGCGGCTCCCGGAGCGTGGCGTACAGCGTTCGTCAGCCCCTCCTGCACGATGCGATAGGTCAGCGCGGCCAGTGCGGGATCGAGAGAGCCCTCCCGCTCCAGGCGGACCGTGGTGCCGGTGGCACGGATCCGCTCGACGAGGTCCTCAAGGCTCGACCCCTCACCCGTCGCCTCTCCGGGGAGCAGCCGGTCGATCTCAGACAGCGTTGCCGCGGCGGTGGACTCGATGATCTCGACACAGCGACGGGTGGCGTCGGGGTCGCGCGGCCAGGACAGCTCCGCGGCCCCCGCCTGCATCGCGATCAGCCCCACCGCGTGCGAGACGACGTCGTGGATCTCGCGGGCGAACGCGTGGCGCTCCTCGGTCACCGCCAGCTGTGCCGACTCTCGCAGGGTGCGCTCGTGCGTCCGGGCGCTGGCGGTGGCGCGGTGCCCGCGGACGCGGTTGAGGCGTACGGCGAGACCGAGCGCGGTCGCGACCCCGATGATCAGCCCGAACATGAAGGCGTTCTCCGGATCGTCGACCAGCCGGCTGTGCATGATCAGACCGACGAGCGTCGCCCACGTCAGGGGCGTGACCGTGCGGCCCGGTGCCGTGGCGGCGAGCGCCCAGGAGAGAGAGCCGACGGTCGCGATCGCCCAGAAGCCGCCACCGACCGGCGCGCCGAGGAGCGTGCCGAGTCCGAAGACCGCGGCGCACCACAGCGAGGCCGCCACCGGTGCGGTACGCCGCAGCACGATGCTCGCAGCAGCCAGCCCCGACAGGACAGCGCTGCCGACGAGGGTGATCGTCGAGCCAGCGCCGTCTCCGTACCCCTCGCTGATGAGGTAGGCCGGCACCTCGACCAGCGCCAGGGTGGCGATGCCGGCGGCGAACAGCAGCTCCCTGCGGGAGGGGTGGCTGGAGGCGCCGGTCTCGACGACCGGCACTGGGTCCGCCTCGCCGTCGCTGTCGTGATCACGCATCAGTCCGAGCTGGCGCCGCAGCTCGCTGGTGGCCCGCTGGGTGTGCGCCTGGATCCGCAGCAGGGCAGGCACCGGGTCGGCGGCACGGCCCGCCGCCAGCGCGTCGGCGTGCACCGAGGCCAGCGACTCACGCAGGCACCGGGCGATGTCGGTCGAGAGCCGAGCGCGCTCCTCCACCACGGCTGCCTGCGCGACCTCCTCCGGCCGCAACCGCCGTACGCCGGCCGCCCGCCGCTGTGCGTGACGCGCGCCCAGCCAGGCCACGGCGCCGAGCCGCAGCAGGTAGAGCAGGCAGGTCAACAGCACCGCGGCGAAGACGCGGTCGATCACTGGTCGCGACGTCCACAGCGCCAGGCCCAGCCACCCCCCGAAGGTGGCTGCCACGAAGGCCGCATCGATGCGGGACAACCGCGTCATGGCTTCACGATAGAGCCGCTCACGCATGGCGGGCGTCGTCCGTGAGGACGACCCGACGTCATCCGGGCGGCGTCCCAGGACGGTGGTCCGCGTACGACGCGCCGCGGGCCGGGTCGCTCCTAGCGTCGGACCGTCGTCGACCGCGACGGCCCCGACCGAGGAGGAAGTCATGCATCTGTCCACCCACCACAAGATCGCGCTGCCGGCCGCCGCCCTGACGTCCTGCATCGCCCTGTTCGACGCCGCGACCCATGGCCTGACCGGCGGCTACTCGTGGTTCGCCGACGACTCGGGGGTCCGCCCGGCGCAGGTGTTCGGGTCGCTCGCCCACGGACTCGCCTACGTCGCGCTCTGCGTCGTGCTGGTGCGGGAGGCCACGTTGATCTCCGCCGCCGGCCGGGTCCAGGCGGTGCTGCGCTGGATCCTCGTCGGCAGCCTGGCGCTGCTCGCGGCCGGCTTCCTCTTCGTCGCGCCGTTCCTCGAGTCCCCCGAGACCGCGGGGACCGTCGGCGAGATCCTCGTTGTGCTGATGAGCGTCGGCTTCATCGGGATGATCCTGGGCAGCCTGATCCTCGGCCCGCTGCTGCTGCGTGCCCCGGGCCTGCGCACCGGCGCCCGGGTGCTCACGGCGATGGTCCCTGTCCTCGGGGTCACCCTCCTGCTGGCGTTCGTGGCCAGGGACTGGGCTCACCCGGCGTACCTCGAGACGGCGCTGCACTTCGGACTCGCGCTGCTCGGCGTCGACGCGGTGCGGAGGGGAAGCCGGGCCAGCACACCCATGCCTGCAGGTCGATCGCAGCAGCCGCTGGCGCGTTGATCGCCACAGACGGCTCGGGCCTCGCGGGAGGGGCCCGAGCCCTCGGCCGAGAGACCGGCTACCTGCCCTGCCAGCGCGGCTCGCGCTTGGTGAGGAACGCGTCGATGCCCTCCTGGGCGTCGCAGGCGATCGCATTGCTCGCCATCGTCTCGGACATCAGGCTGTAGGCCTGAGCCTGGGGGACGTCGATCTGCTCGTAGAAGGCCTGTTTGCCGATCCCCATGGTCAGCGGGCTCGACGCCGCCAGCTTCTCGACGAGGTT
Source organism: uncultured Actinomycetota bacterium (assembly GCA_963812235.1). Taxonomy (GTDB): domain Bacteria; phylum Actinomycetota; class Actinomycetes; order Propionibacteriales; family Nocardioidaceae; genus Marmoricola. The sequence continues at coordinate 96,317 of CAWEUP010000022.1, forward strand.
CCAGACCTCGGCCTCGAGCTGATCCGCGGGGACGGCACGGTTGATCAGACCCCAGTCGACCGCGGTCGCGGCGTCGATCGGCTCACCGGTCAGCAGCATCTCCAGCGCACGCTTGCGGCCCACGTTGCGACTGAGCGCCACCATCGGAGTCGAGCAGAACAGGCCGATGCGCACACCGGGGGTCAGGAACATCGTGGAGTCCGACGCCACCGCGAGATCACAGGTGGCGACCAGCTGGCAGCCGGCTGCCGCCGCCACACCGTGGACCTGAGCGATGACCGGTTGGGGGATCTGCTGGACGGTCTGCATCATCTCGGTGCAGACCTCGAAGATCTCGCGCTGCTCCTCGAGTGCGCGGTCGGTCATCTCGCGGAGGTTGTGACCCGAGGAGAAGATCTTGCCCGCGCCCCTGATCACGACGACGCGGATCTCCTCGTCCTTGGCGAGGACCTTGAGCTCGTGGCTCAGCGCACTCATCAGGGCGAGGGACAGCGGGTTGCGCTGGTCGGGGAGGTTCAACGTGACGATCGCGGCCGGCAACCGGCGCTCGACCGTGACCTGGTCCTCAGCCGTCATGTCGACCAATGTCCTGCTCCTCGGCTGCTACGTGCACGAACGGGCTCCGTACCGCCTGTGTAGCAAGCGACGCGACGCAGGGTCAAGCGACCGTCAGACCCTCAGGTCGTACCTCGGCCGCAGGCTGGCCCGGGCGGGGAGCCGTCGGTTCGCGACCTCGATCTCATAGCTGCCGCTCTCGTACCAGGCGCGCGGAGCCCCCGCCTCCGGCGCGTTGACGTAGCCCAGCGCGACCGAGCGCCCCAGCGTGTGGCCGTACGCCGCGGACGCGACCCGGCCGACGAGGATGCCGTCGCGGTAGACGGGCTCGTCGTGCAGGAGCAGGGAAGTCTCATCCTCGAGGGCGAGATGGAGCAGCCTGCGCCGGACGCCGGCCTGCCGCTGAGCCAGGAGCGCCTCGCGACCGCGGAACCCTCCCGATTTGTCCCAGGCGACTGCGAAGCCCAGACCGGCCTCGAGCGGGGTGTCGCCGGCCGAGATGTCGTGACCCCAGCTGCGGTAGGCCTTCTCCAGGCGCAGCGAGTTGAGCGCGTAGTAGCCGGCGGGCCGCAGGCCGTGGGCCTGCCCTGCTCGGTGCAGCGTGTCCCAGACGTGGGCGGCGAGGTCGTAGGGCACCAGCAGCTCCCAGCCGAGCTCGCCGACGTAGCTGATCCGGGTGGCGCGGACGAAGCCGAGCCCCAGGTCGATCTCACGGGAGGCGCCGAACCCGAAGGCGTCGGGGGAGAGGTCGGCGTCGGTCAGCGGCTGGAGTAGGTCGCGTGACCGCGGCCCCATCACTGCGATCAGGGCCATCGTGCCGGACACGTCAGCGACGGTGGCGGCTCCGGGGAGCGACTTGCGCAACCAGTCCAGGTCCCGGTACGTCGAGGCCGGCGAGGTGAGCACGAGGTACTCGTTCGCCCCGGTGCGGGTGACGGTGACGTCCGCCTCGATCCCGCCGCGGTCGTTGAGCCACTGGGTGTAGACGATCCGCCCTTCGGCCACGTCGATGTCGCCCGCGCAGACTCGTTGCAGCGCCGCGGTGGCCTCCGGCCCCTGGACCAGGAGCTTCCCGTACGTCGACAGGTCGAACATGCCGACCCCCGAGCGCACCGCCGTGTGCTCCTCGGCCGAGCGGGCGAACCAGGACGGACGCCCCCAGGTCGGCTGCTCGTGGTGGTCATCGCCGGGCAGGGCGTACCAGTTCGGTCGCTCCCACCCCTTGAGCTCTCCGAAGACGGCCCCGGCCCGCTCGGTCGAGGCGTGCAGGAGGCTCAGGCGCAGAGGCCGTGCGCTGCGGCGCTGCTCGAAGGGCCAGTGCACGGAGTAGGCGAGGTCGAGGGTCTCCACGACCCGCTCCTCGAGGAACCTGCGGTTGGTCTCGTGCGGCATGCTCCTCCGCGGGTCGACCTCCGGCAGGTCCACCGAGGGGTGACCGTCCACCAGCCAGTCGGCCAGCACCGAGCCGGCGCCGGGGCCGCTCAGCATGCCGACGGAGTTGAACCCTGCTGCGACCAGGTAGTTCCGCACGCCCAGGACCTCACCGAGGTGGTAGAGCCCGTCGGGGGTGAAGCTCTCCGGACCTCCGAAGAAGAGGCGTACGCCCGCGTCCGCCAGCGCCGGTATGCGCTCGGTCATCCGCTCGTAGAACGGTCCGAGGTGGTCCCAGTCCTCGGGCAGATGGATGAAGCCGGTGCTGTCCGGGATCCCGCGCGAGGCCCAGGCATAGCTGCCGGGCTCGAAGAAGCCGACCATCAGCGACCCGGCGTCGTCCTTGACGTAGGAGTAGTCGTCCGCGCTCTTCAGGGTCGGCATCTGCTCGGGCAGGCCGTCGATCTTGTCGGTCACGACGTAGTAGTGCGCGAGCGCCTGCAGCGGGTGGGGTACGCCGGCCAGGGCGCCGGTCTCGCGGCCCCACATGCCGGTGCAGTTGACGACGAAGTCGGCCTCCACGTCTCCGGCCGACGTCCGCACTCCGACTGCGTTGGTGTCGTGGACCACGATGTCGGTGACCTTCACGCCCTCGAGGAGACGCGCACCTCCGAGCCGTGCCCCGCGCGCGAGCGACATGGTGATGTCGGTGGCGGTGGCCCGCCCCTCGTCCGGGTAGTACAGCGAGCACAGCAGCCCGTCGGGCGACAGCAGCGGAAACCGTGCGACGGTGTCCTCGGGACCGAGCAGCTCCACCCGGATGTCGCTGCCGCGCGACGTCGACGCCTGCCGCACCAGCTCCTCTCGCCTGGCCTCGGTGAAGGCCAGGTGCATCGTCCCGGTCTGCTGGTAGCCGGTGGACAGGCCGGTCTCGGCCTCGAGGGTGCGGAAGACCTCCAGGCTGCGCCGGACGACCTCCCGAGTACCCGCCGTGGGCCTGGCCTGGGTGACCAGCCCGGCGGCATGCCAGGTGGTGCCGGAGGTGAGCGTGTTCTGCTCCAGGAGCAGCACGTCGGCCACCCCGCGCTTGGTCAGGTGGTAGGCCACGCTGCAACCGACGATCCCCCCGCCGACGACCACCACCTGGGCACGCCGCGGCACGCTCTCCCGCGTCTCTTGAGGCTGCGATGGCCTCATTCGGCGCTGCCGGGGTAGCACTCCTCGTCGGCGTAGGGGAACCACCAGAAGTCCTGGGCGTTGGCCGCGGGGTCCACCATCACGAGCTTGGTGTGCCGGAACTGGTCGAGGCCCTCGGCGCCGAGCTGGCGCCCGGTGCCGGACAGCTTGCGTCCTCCGAAGGGACCGGCGTCGTTGTCCAGCAGCGGCGCGTTCACCCACACCATCCCCGACTCGAGTCCGTTGGTCGCCTGGGACACCTCGAGAAGGTCGCGGGAGTACAGCGTCGCCCCGAGGCCGTAGTCGGAGTCGTTGGCGAGCCGCATCGCCTCCTCGAAGCTCTCGACCCGGACGAGAGGCGCGACCGGACCGAAGCTCTCGGTGTGCATGATCTCCATCTCGGGGGTGACGTCGAGGAGCACGGTGGGCTCGTAGAACCAGCCGGTCTCCAACCCCTGGGGCCGACCTCCGCCGCACGCGACGGTGGCGCCCTGTTCGACCGCCCGGTCGACGATCCCGGTGAAGCGCTGGTACTCCGCCTGGTTGACCATCGGCCCCATGTCCACCTTGTCGAGACCGTTCCCGACGCGGATGGCCCGAGCCTCCTCGACGAGCCGGGCGGCGAAGTCGTCGTACACGTCGGTGTGCACGTAGAAGCGCTCGGCCGACGTGCAGACCTGACCGCAGTTGAGGTACGCCGCGAAGGCGGCGCCGCGGGCGGCTACGTCGAGCGGGGCCGAGGGCATCACCAGGAACGGGTCGTTGCCCGAGGTCTCGATGAGGTGGGGCTTGAAGGTCTCCGCGCAGGCGCGAGCCACCGCGCGCCCGGTGGGAACGCTGCCGGTGAAGGCGACCATGTGGGAGTTGCGGCTCTCGACCAGACGGGCGCCGACCCGGCCTCGTCCGGTGACGCACTGCACGATCCCGGGACCGAGCTCCTCGAAGGCCTCGACGAACCGGAGCGTGCTCAGGCTGGTGTACTCCGACGGCTTGACGACCACGGAGTTGCCGGAGGCGAGCGCCGCCGCCGCCTCCCAGCAGAGCAGCACGAAGGGGAAGTTGAAGGGCAGGATGACGGCCACCACGCCCATCGGCTCCTTCAGGGTGTAGTGCATCTGGCCGGCCACAGCCGGTCCGAGCACGTGGCCGGTGTCGTGCCTTCCGATCTCGGCGTAGTAGTCGATGGCCGTGATCGACCAGTCGACCTCGTCGGCGCTCTCCTTGTAGGTCTTGCCCATCTCGCGGGTCATCAGCTCGGCCAGCTCGGTGCGCATCCCCCGCAGCGTCTGGGCGACGCCGTGGAGCCGTTCGGCCCGCTCCAGGGCTGAGAGTCGCCACCAGGCCGGCCAGGCGCCGTTCGCGACGGCGAGGGCCTCATCGACCTCCTCGTCGGTGGCGTCGGCCACCTCGCCGAGCACCTCCTCCGTGGCCGGGTCGTAGACCGTCCACGGCTCGCCATGGCTCTCTCGGAGCTTGCCGTCGAGGTACAGGGCGCGGCTCAGTCGGCTCATCTGCTGGGGAACGGCCATCAAGGGGACCTCCGGTCGGCGGGTGCGTCACTCGCGAAACTACGGTCCGGGGGAGCACTGCCGCAATCATCCTGGGTGGGAAAGCGAGACCGGATCTGTCGGGTGTCGTCAGGCACCATCCGCGGGAGGCGGTGAGGTGACCCCTGGCCCTGTGCTCTCGTCGCGCAGCGAGCTCCAGGCGGCGCGCACGTGGGAGCGCATCACGGACTCAGCCCAGGCTGGATCCTGCGATCGGAGGGCGCCGACCAGCTCGTGATGGTGGGCGAGGCTGCGGCGCATCGCTTCCGGTGAGTAGTGCGAGAAGGTCCGCCAGACGAGCGGCACCTCGACGACCGACGACACCAGGTTCACCAGGCGGCTGTTCCCGGACGCCTCCAGCACCGTCCGGTGGAACTGGTTGTTCAGCCTGGTCACCTCGACGAGGTCCGGCTGGGCGCGACGTGCGGCCTGGTCCATCTGGTCGGCCAGCTGGCCCAACAGGTCGAGGTCGGCACGTCCGGACTCGGCGGCGAGCGCACTGCCCCAGGGCTCGAGCACCGAACGGATGCTGAAGATCTCATCGAGGTCGTGCTCGCTCCAGACCGCGACGCGCACGCCGCGGTTCCGCTCGTGGCGCACCAGTCCCTCTGCGGCGAGACGGCGGAGGGCCTCCCGGACGGGGGTCCGGCTGACGCCGGCCTCCGCAGCGAGCTCGACCTCGCGCAACCACTCGCCGCCGGCGCGTTCCCCGGAGAGGATCTGGTCGCGGATGGACCGGTAGCGTGTGCTCGGCCGCATCTCCGGCGTCGAAGTCGGCGGTCTGTGTGTTCATCGTGTCGCTCAAGGTAACAGCGCGGGAGAGGCGCGACCAGGAACTGTATGCAAGTTGTTCGACAGATCTTGACGGAGGTTGGGGTGGCAGCCTAGGTTTTCGGGAGAGGCGCGTGACGGGCGTCACTAAAGGTCTGAAACTGTATACACATTGGGAGTTATCGCGAGTGACGATGCATGGTGCGCTTCCTCTGGACGACGTCCGAGTGGTGGAGCTGGGTCAGCTTCTCGCGGGGCCGTTCTGCGGTCAGCTGCTGGGAGACTTCGGCGCCGAGGTGGTCAAGGTCGAGGACCCGGGGAGTGGGGACCCGATGCGGCAGTGGGGCCGTGAGAAGCCCTACGGGCAGTCGCTGTGGTGGCCGGTGGTCGCGCGGAACAAGAAGTCGATCACTGCGGACTTGCGGACCGCGCAGGGCCAGGACCTCGTCCGGCGTCTGATCGCCACGGCGGACGTGTTGATCGAGAACTTCCGTCCGGGAACGCTCGAGCGGTGGGGTCTCGCCCCGGAGCAGCTGTGGGAGCTCAACCCCGGCCTGGTGATCACCAGGGTGACCGGCTTCGGCCAGAGTGGCCCGTACTCCTCGCGCGCCGGCTACGGCTCGATCGGAGAGGCGATGGGCGGCATCCGCTACGTCACCGGGGACCCCGACCGTCCTCCCGCACGCGCCGGCATCTCGTTGGGCGACTCGCTGGCAGCGACCTTCGCCTGCCTGGGCACGTTGGTGGCGCTGCACCAGCGGGACCGCACCGGTCGCGGGCAGGTCGTCGACTCGGCCATCTACGAAGCCGTGCTGGCGATGATGGAGTCCCTGGTGCCCGAGTACCAGGTCGCGGGCTACCAGCGTGAGCGCACCGGCACCACGCTGCCGAACGTGTCGCCCAGCAACGTCTACCCGACCGTGGACGGCGAGATGGTGTTGATCGCGGCCAACCAGGACACCGTCTTCCGAAGGCTCACCACCGTGATGGGTCGACCCGAGCTCGCCACCGACGAGCGCTACGCCACACACGGGGCCCGAGGCCAGTGGATGGAACAGCTGGACGGCGTGATCGCCGAGTGGAGCTCGACGTTGGAGGCGGACGAGCTCTTGGAGCGGTTGCACGCCGAGGGTGTCCCGGCCGGGCGGATCTTCCGGGCCAAGGACATGTTCGAGGACGCTCACTTCGCTGCCCGCGAGGCGATCGTTCGATTGACCCATCCCGAGCTGGGGGAGTTCGCGATGCACAACGTCGTTCCCAAGCTCTCCGAGACCCCCGGAAGGGTCCGCCACGTCGGCCCGACGCTTGGTGAGCACAACGAAGAAATCTACCGTGACCTGCTGGGCCTTGACGACGACATGATGTCGTCGCTGCGCTCCGCCGGCGTCATCTGAGGAGAAGACATGACTTACCGGCTTGGCGTCGATGTCGGCGGCACCTTCACCGACATCCTGCTGATCAACGAGGAGACCGGGGCGACCCACCGGGCGAAGACCGCGTCCACCCCGGAGGACCAGTCCGTCGGCGTACTGCGGGGCATCGAGCGTGCCTGCGGTGTCGCCGGGGTCACCATGACCGAGATCAGTGAGGTCTTCCACGGCACGACGGTGGCGACCAACGCCATCTTGGAGGGCAAGGGCGCCAGGGTCGGCCTGGTCACCACGGATGGCTTCCGCCAGGTCCTCCAGATCGCGCGCTCGTTCGTGCCCGGCGGCCTCGCAGGGTGGATCATCTGGCCCAAGCCGGAGCCGCTGGCCGCGCTCGAGGACACCGTCGAGGTACGCGGGCGCATCGGTAGCGACGGAGGGGTCGTCACCGAGCTCGACGAGGACGACGCGCGCGCCAAGCTGAGAGTCCTCAAGGATCAGGGCATCGAGGCGCTCAGCATCAGCCTGATCAACTCCTACGCCAACCCCGACCACGAGCGCCGCCTCGGGGAGCTGGCCGCGGAGGAGCTGCCCGGCGTGGCTGTCTCGCTCTCCTCCTCGGTGCTCCCGGAGCTGCGGGAGTACGAGCGGACCATCACCACGGTCGCGAACGCCGCCGTGCAGCCGCAGGTGGCCCGCTACGTGGCCAACCTCGAGTCGCAGCTGCGCGAGTCCGGGGTCGACGGAAAGCTGTACATCCTGCGCAGCGACGGCGGCCTGGTCTCGGCCTCGGTCGCCGCGGACAACCCCGTCAACCTGCTGCTCTCCGGCCCCGCCGGCGGTGTCACGGGTGCGACCTGGGTGGCCGAGCAGGCCGGTTTCCGGGACTTCCTCACCTTCGACATGGGCGGGACGTCCACCGACGTCGCCCTGGTCCAGGACCTCACCCCACGAGTGGGTCGCGAAACGACTGTGGGCGACCTCAAGGTGCGCGCCACCTCGGTCGACGTGCGCACGGTCGGCGCGGGTGGCGGCTCGATCGCCCACGTCCCCCCGCTCACCCAGGCACTGCGGGTCGGCCCGCAGTCCGCCGGAGCCTCTCCCGGCCCTGCGGCGTACGCCGCAGGCGGCGAGGACCCGACGGTCACCGACGCCAACGTCGTGCTCGGCTACCTGCCCAGCGACCTTGCCGGTGGTGAGATCACCCTCGACCGTGAGGCCGCCCGCGCCTCGGTGAAGTCGATCGCGGACGCCACCAGCCTGGAGACGATCGAGGCGGCTGCGGCCGGGATCATCGACATCGTCAACGAGAACATGTTCGGCGCGCTGCGGCTGGTCTCCATCCAGCAGGGTTTCGATCCCCGCGACTTCGCCCTGGTCGCCTTCGGAGGTGCGGGTCCGCTGCACGCCAACGCTCTCGGCAGGCTGACCGGTGCGTGGCCAGTCATCATCCCGCCTTCGCCCGGCGTCCTGTGCGCCTACGGGGATGCGACCACGAACCTGCGCGACGAGTCGGTCCGGACGCTCGTGCGACGCTTCGACGACTTCACCGACGACAGCCTGCACGCGATCCTCGCCGAGCTCGCCACGACTTCCCGGGCCACCCTGACCCAGGAAGGGGTGGCCGAGTCCGACCAGCAGGTCGTCTACTCCGCTGACCTTCGCTACCACGGTCAGGGCTTCGAGATCCCCGTGACGATCGACATCGACACCTTCGACGGCAACGGTGGCGGCATTTCCGCACTGCGGGCCGCCTTCGACGTCGAACACCAGAGGCTCTTCTCCTTCGTCCTCGATGCCGAGCACGAGATCGTCACGGTTCGAGCGACCGCGAACGGGCCCAAACCTGATGTGGCGGCGCCGGAGCTCGAACAGGGCGACGTCGACCCGGGAGACGCGTTGCGAGACCGTCACGACATCTGGGTCGAGGGCGCCGAGGTGGAGGCTGCGGTCTACGACCGTGCGCTTCTGCGTGCGGGCAACGTCGTGACGGGTCCCGCGATCGTCACCGAGATGGATTCCACCACGCTCGTCCTTCCGGGTCACGCCGCCACCGTGCACCCGAGCGGCAGCCTCCTCATCCGCCCCGTCGAGCCGAACACGGAGAACTGACCATGGCACGCCTGATCCAGACCGCAACCGAACCACTGCGCACTGTCGATGTCGACGTGGTCACCCTCGACCTCGTCGAGAACGCGCTGCGCAACGCCCGCTACGAGATGGACGAAGTGCTCTTCCGCACCGCGCTGTCACCGGGCATCCGCGAGCAGCACGACGAGTTCCCGCTGATCGCCAACTCCGAGGGGAAGATGATGGTCGGCCAGTTCGGCCTCTCCATCCCCGACTTCCTCGAGAACTTCGACGGCACCATCGAGGAGGGCGACGTCCTGCTCACCTCCGATCCGTACTCCTGCGGCGCGGCGATCAGTCACGCCAACGACTGGCTGGTGGTGATGCCGATCTTCTTCGAGGGGCGCATCGTCGGGTGGTCGGCGATGTTCGGCCACATGTCCGACGTCGGCGGCAAGTCGCCGGCCTCGATGCCCACCGATGCCCGCACGATCTTCGAGGAGGGCGTGATCATCCCGCCCTTCCGCCTCTACAAGAAGGGCGTGCTCGACGACGACGCACTGCGGATCATCCTCAACCAGGTCCGCAAGCCCGACTGGAACCGGGCCGACCTCAACGGCATCGTCGCGGCTTGCCGCACCGCTGGACGCAGGGTCCAGGAGCTGTGCGCCCGGTTCGGGGTGGACACCTACAACTCCGCCCTCGACCTGCTGCTCGACCGCAACTACCGAGCCATGAAGACCCTGCTGGCGATGGTCTTCAAGGAGGGCGAGACGCTCTCGTTCACCGACTACATCTGCGACGACGGCCTCGGTTACGGACCCTACGAGCTCAAGCTCAGCCTCACCCGGACCGGCGACAAGGTCCTGCTGGACTTCACCGGCAGCAGTGCGCAGGCGCAGGGACCGATCAACTACTACATCAACGAGAACCTGGTCCGGATGTTCTTCGGGATCTACATGATCACCGTCGCGGACCCGCAGATCCTCTGGAACGACGGGTTCTACCCACTCGTGGACGTCGAGATCCCCGACGACTCCTTCTGGAAGCCGAAGTACCCCGCCGCCCTCAACGCCCGCAACCACGGCATCGGACGGGTCTTCGACCTCTTCGGTGGTCTGCTGGGGCAGACGAACCCCGACCTGCTCAACGCCGGCGGGGTTCTCGTCCTCGCCACACTTCATGTACTCGGGCAACTACGGCGAGGGTGACCGCAAGGGCGAGTGGTTCCAGCTCTACTCGATCGGGTTCGGCGGCATCCCCGGCCGCCCGATCGGCGACGGCCCTGACGGGCACTCGCTGTGGCCCTCCTTCGTGAACATCCCGTGCGAGTACCTCGAGTCCTACTACCCGCTGCGGATCGAGCGCTGGGAGACCGTCTCCGACAGCGGCGGCGCAGGCCTGCACCGTGGCGGCAACGCGGTCGACGTCGCCTATCGCTTCCTGGAGGCCGGCACCATCGCGATCCACGACGACCGCTGGCTGACCTATCCCTGGGGCGTCAACGGAGGCGAGCCCGGGGCCCGTAGCCGGAAGTGGCTCGAACGGACGGATGGAAGCACCGAGATGCTCGGAAGCAAGGTCCACGACGTCCCCGTCTCGCCCGGCGACCTGCTCCACTTCGTGACCTGGGGTGGCGGCGGCTGGGGAGACCCGCTCGCCCGCGACCCCGAGATCGTCGGTCTCGAGGTGCGTCGCGGCCTGGTGACGGCCGAAGGAGCCCGTCGCTACGGCGTGGTGTGCGACGAGACGGGCAGCGTCGACACGACTGCGAGTGCCGACCTCCGGGAGGAGCTCGGTCGCGGACGCGATGAGCCGCTGCCGACCTTCGACATGGGTCCGCCCCTGGCCACGATCCTCGAGCGATGCCTGGAGGAGACCGGGTCTGCCGGCACCCCAGGCGCCGGTCGCCTGGTAAGCCGGTGGCCGCGCGGATCGACCAGGGGTTCGGCGGTGAGCTGCGACCCGGCGCCCGCCCGGCCGTGCTCGCCATCGACCTGATGCGGGCGTACTTCGACCCGACCAGCCCGTTCTGCCTGCCGTCCACGGACTGCCTGCGGTCCGCCGGAAGGATCCTGGTGTCGGCCAGGGAGCACCACGTGCCCGTGGTGCACACCCGGGTGGTCTACGGGCCCGGGGGAGTCGACGGGGGTGTCTTCGTCCGCAAGGTGACGGCGCTGAGCAACCTGATCGGCGAGGGGCCGATGAGCGAGCTGATGCCCGAGGTGGCGCCGACCGAGGACGAGCTGGTCCTGGTCAAGCAGTACGCCAGCGCGTTCTTCGGAACCTCCTTGGCCTCCACGCTTCGCGCACAAGGCGTCGACACGGTGGTCATCGTGGGGGTGAGCACCAGCGGGTGTGTGCGGGCTACCGCGGTCGACGCCATCCAGCACGGGTTCATCCCCCTGGTGGTCCGGGACGCTGTCGGCGACCGGGATCAGGGGCCGCACGAGGCGAATCTCTACGACCTGCAGGCGAAGTACGCCGAGGTGGTCGACGAGGCCACGGCGTTGGGCTACCTCGAGGAGCAACAGTGAACACCAGCGTCGACATCGTCGAGGTCTCGCCGCGGGATGGTCTGCAGAACGAGTCCGTGGTCCTCTCGACCGAGGACAAGATCGAGCTGGTCGAGCGCGCGGTGAGTGCGGGCGCCAGACGGATCGAGGTGACCAGCTTCGTCAATCCTTCCAGGGTGCCGCAGATGGCCGACGCGGACGAGTTGATGGCTGCCCTGCCGCGTCATGAGGGGGTCAGCTATGCGGGCCTCGTGATGAACCACCGTGGCCTCGAGCGGGCGATGGCGGCGCGGGTCGACGAGATCGACGTGGTGGTGGTCGCCACGGACACCTTCTGCGACCGCAACCAGGGAATGACCTCAGCCCAGGCGTGTGCGACCGCTGCTGAGCTCGTGCAGGAAGCCCGGGCAGCCGGCGTCTTCACGACGATCACGGTCGGGGCGTCGTTCGGCTGTCCCTTCGAGGGCGAGGTGCCGATCGACCTTCTGCGTGAGGTGCTGGCGCAGGTCGTCGACGCCGGGCCGGACGAGCTCGCCCTCGCCGACACGATCGGGGTCGCCGTACCTTCCGAGGTCTCTGACCGGCTCATCCTGGCCAGGGAGCTCGCCGGGGCCGCGATGCCGCTGCGCCTGCATCTGCACGACACCCGACACACGGGGGTGGCCAACGCGGTCGCGGCGGTCCAGGCAGGCGTGACCACGCTCGACGCGAGCATCGGCGGCGCAGGTGGCTGCCCCTTCGCCCCCAGCGCGACCGGCAACGTGGCCACCGAAGATCTGGTCTACCTCTTCGATCGGATGGGGATCACCACCGGGCTCGACCTGGCCTCCGTCACGGCGACTACGGCGTGGCTCGAGCAGCGACTGGGCAAACAGCTGCCGGGGGCGTTGCTGCGAGCCGGCGCCTTCCCCGGTTGAGGTCCGTCTGCTGAAGCGGAGGCTGTCGTCGGTTCGCGCTCTGGTCTGTTGTCACGCGGGATCAGGCGTGAGGCACGGCTGCTTCTCCTGCGCTGAGCACGGCTCGGAGCTGGTCCATCGTCGGCGCACCTGCTGGGCCCTCCGGGGTGCGGTAGACCCGGCACGACAGCCCGACCCCGTCACCGGGCTCGGCGAAGACGTCGACGCCGTCCAACAGGATGCTCGGTGAGCCGTGGAAGCTCATCCGCTCAGCCTCATCCGGCGTCTCGACCCGCTGTCGCGACACCGTCAGGTCCGCGCGCTCGGCGGCGATGGCGGTCAGCCGCTCGTCGGCGATCCTCCAGCTCGGGCAGCCGTCGAAGTACAGCAAGGTGACCTCCATGCATCGACCGTAGCCCCAACTCCTCGGCGGCGTGTGGTCCCGGAGGCTAGGGTTCCGGCGTGCACCGGTCCGTCGTCGTCTCGGTCGTCCGCTGGTCGCGGCAGGGCCTCTGCTGGACGCTCGCGCTGGCGTTGAGCCTGATGTGCGTGGTTCTCGGAGCCGGTGCGACCGCACACACGGCACCGATGGCCGGCATGCCCGGCATGGCTGAGTCCTCGATGGTCGTGGCGACTGCCACCCCCGCGACTGCGGTCGCCCACGCGGCCACTCCGTCCGCCTGGGAGGCGGCGCCTTCCGCGGGCTCGAGCTGCGAGGGGATCTGCCTCACCGAGATGGGCGCAGCCTGCGCCGCCGCTCTGGCAGTGATCACCCTGCTGGGGCTGGTGCTGACTTCTCGCCGGAACACCTTCACCGGTCTGCTGGCGCGCGCACGCTCCCGTGCGCTCCCACGAAGACGCCAGCGGCCATGGTCGCTGCTCTCGCCCTTCTCCTTGTGCGTGCTGCGGGTGTGAGCGGCCGCTCGGACCTCTCCGAGCCGAGCCCCCTGCACCCCACCTCCCTCTCTCACACAAGGACCACCACCTCATGGACATGACCATGCGCTCCGCCGTTCCCGACTGGCTCACTCCGGTCGCCTGGACCTACATCACCCTGTCGTTGCTCAGCTCCGTCATCATCGCCGTCGACATCTACCTGCTCCGGCGCCGTCATCGCGGTGTCGCCTCAGAGCTGGTGTGGATCACTTCTGCGCTCTACCTCGGACCGTTCGGCGTCATCGCCTACCTGCGTCGCGGGCGAGCCAACCCCGCCTCCTCGACCGGTAGAACCGGCCACGCCGAGGACGCTGCCGACGGGCCGGCCGTCGCCGTGCTCCCCGGCGGAAGCGCGTCCGCCGTGGCCCACCTGGTGGCCGTGCCGCTGGTGGTGGCGGTGGGCTGGACGATCGCAGGTATGGCGATGTGGCCGATGATGCTCGTCATCGCGGTCCTCGCGGTCGTCATGCTGGCCGTCTACGAGCGGGTAGCCAGCCGGCAGTTCGGCCACGACCGCGGCATCTCGGTGGGGGCGGCGCTGATGGCCGCGTTCATCACCGTCGCTGCGTTCGACATCGGCATGGTGGGCTGGATGCTGCTGCTCCACTTCAACAACCTGATGCCGCCGGTGACCGACGGCTCCTTCTGGTTCCTGATGCAGCTGGGAGTCGTCGTCGGCCTCGTCACCGGCTACCCGGCCGTGAGCTGGCTCCTGCGCCGTCGGCCGTCGGTCGCACCTGTCGTCGTGTCCTGACGGCAGCGCGGGGTGCGCGTGGGGTTACCTTGCGCCCTGTGAGGCAAGGGGCTGACCGGGAAGCGCGCACCACCGCGGATCGGCGGATGTGGCCGCTGTACGCCGCGGGCTTCACCACGGCGTTCGGCGCCCACTCCGTGGCGGCGAACCTGGGTGGGTTCTCCGAGGACGCGGTGACGTCGCTGCTGACGCTCGGGCTGCTGCTTGCCGTCTACGACGGTGCCGAGGTGCTGCTCAAACCGCTGTTCGGGACCATCGCGGACCGCATCGGTGCCCGGCCGGTGCTGCTGGCGGGACTGCTCGGCTTCGCGATCGCCTCCGCGACCTATGTGGTGGCCGACAGCCCTGGCTGGCTGTGGGTGGCCCGGCTGGGGCAGGGCGCCGCCGCCTCGGCGTTCTCCCCGGCAGCGTCCGCGATGGTGGCCCGGCTCAACCCGACTGCCAAGCACGGGCGGGCCTTCGGCAGCTACGGGTTCTACAAGAGCCTCGGCTACACCCTCGGCCCGCTGCTCGGTGGCGCCCTGGTGTGGATCGGCGGGTTCCGGCTGTTGTTCGCCGCGACCGCGGTTCTCGGTCTGACGGTCGCGGTGTGGGCGGTGCTCGCGGTGCCTGTCGTCCCGCCCCTGCCGCGGGCCCGGCAGACCGTGCTCGACCTGGGTCGCCGGCTCTCCGACCCGCTGTTCCTCAGGCCCACCATGTCGCTGGCCGGAGCGACCGCGGCACTGTCGGTCGGGGTCGGCTTCCTGCCGGTGACCGGTGCCGCCGCAGGCATGGGCACGATCACGACCGGCGCCGCCGTCTCGCTGCTGGCGGCGACGGCGGCCCTGGTCCAGCCCTGGGCCGGCCGAGCACTGGACGCGGGACGACTGAGCGCCCGCGCGGGCATCACGACGGGCCTGCTCCTGGCTGCTCTGGGCCTGGGGTGTGCGGCACTGTCCGGACTCCTAGGCGTGCTGCTGGCGGCGGTCCTCCTCGGTCTCGGAACCGGGCTGATCACGCCCTTGGCCTTCGCGGCCCTCGCGTCCTCCACCCCTCCGGAGCGGCTCGGTCAGACCATGGGGTCCGCTGAGGTGGGCCGAGAGCTCGGTGACGCGGGAGGACCGCTGCTGGTGGCGGGGGTCGGGTCGATCGCGGCGCTCAGCTACGGCTACGCCACCCTGGCCGCGGTCCTGGCGATCGGACCCACGCTCACCCTGGTCAGCCTGCTCCGGCGTCAGCCCGCTCGACGCCGCTGACTAGGGTCGGATCCATGCCGTCACCGACCCCGCTCGCGTCCGGATCATGGCCCACGCCGATCGGGGCGGCCCTCGTGGCGGGCCAGGCGAGCAGGCTGGAGCGGCTGGCCCTCGACGGCGAGGTCGTCTACTGGTCCGAGCTCCGCCCGCACGAGGGCGGTCGCGTCAAGATCGTCCGCCAGGAGCCCGGCGCGCCCGCGACCGAGGTGCTGCCCGCCGACGGCAACGCGCGCACGGCCGTGCACGAGTACGGCGGCGGTGCGTGGTGGGTCAGGGCGGGCACCGTCTGGTACGTCGACTGGTCCGACCAGCGGCTGCGCCGGATCGAGGCCGGTGGCGCGCCGGTCGTGGTGACGCCGCCAGCGCCGGAGGGCGGCTCGGTGCGATGGGCCGATGGCGACGTCCATCCCACCGACGGCCGGGTGGCAGTGGTCCGCGAGACGCACCCGGTCGGCGGACGAGGTGCGATCGACGTGGTCAACGAGATCGTGGTGCTCGACGCCGAGGGTGGGCAGCAGACAGTCGTGTCCGGGCCTGACTTCGTCTCCGACCCGCGATGGTCACCGGACGGCTCCGCCCTGGCCTGGGTCGAGTGGGACCATCCCGCGATGCCGTGGGATGCCTCACGACTCAAGGTGAGCCACCAGGGGAACGTGGTGACCGTTGCGGGAGGCCCGGGCGAGCCCGACCAGGGCGTGTGCCAGCCCCAGTGGGCTCCTGACGGCTCGTTGTGGTTCTGCACCGATCGCGCCGACTGGTGGTCGCTGTACCGCTGGACTCCCGAGGGCGGCGTGGAGCAGATGCTGCACCGCCCCGGAGACGTGGGAGCCCCGAAGTGGGTCTTCGGCCCGAGACGGTTCGCCTTCCTCGCCGACGGCCGGGTGGTGCTCGCCGTGCTCCACGAGGGCCTCGACGCGGTCTGCCTGCTCGGGCGCGACGGGACCGTCAGCGAGCTGGCGATCGGCTGCACGAGCGTGACGGACCTGGCGGCGTCGGACAGCACGGTCGTGCTGATCGGCTCGTCGGGGAGATCGGCCCCGGCGGTGCGGAGCTTCGACGTGACGGCTCCGGAGCAGGTCCGGACGCTGAGCGACGTACGCGACCTCGGCCTCACCGAGGAGTGGATCAGCAGCCCCGAGCACATCGAGTTCCCGGGGGGCGACGGTCGTGCGACCTTTGCGAACTTCTACCGCCCGACCAACCCCGGTGCCCAGCCGCTCGAGGGAGAGCTCCCCCCGGTGATCGTGATGCTCCACGGGGGACCGACGTCCAACGCCGTGAGCACGCTCGCGTTGAGCACGCAGTTCTGGACCAGCCGCGGCTTCGCGGTGGTCGACGTCGACTACGGCGGCTCCACGGGCTACGGCCGGGCCTACCGCAACCGGCTGCAGGGCGAGTGGGGGATCCTCGACGTCGGCGACTGCGTCGCGGTGGTGCACTGGCTGGCCGAGCAGCGCTGGATCGACCCTGCCCGGGCCGTCATCCGCGGAGGCTCGGCGGGCGGGTTCACGGTGCTGATGGCACTCGCGGTCTCCGACGCCTTCGCCGCCGGAGCCGACTACTTCGGAGTCGCTGACGTCGAGGCGCTCGCACTGGAGACGCACAAGTTCGAGTCCCGCTACCTCGACGGCCTGATCGCGCCCTACCCGGAGGGGCGCGAGGTCTACACCCAGCGCTCGCCGCTCTCCCACCTCGACTCGCTGTCCTCGCCCCTGGTCGTCTTCCAGGGCGACGAGGATCGCGTGGTCCCGCCGGCCCAGTCGGAGCTGATCGTCGCGGCGCTGCGCGCCAAGGGCCTGCCCGTCGCCTACCGGCTCTACCGCGGCGAGCAGCACGGGTTCCGCCAGGCGGAGAACATCAAGGACTCGCTCGAGGCCGAGCTCTCCTTCTATGCGCAGGTGCTGGGCTTCGAGCTCCCGCCCCAGGAGGCCGTTCCCCGACTGGTGGTGGAGAACCTCCGACAGCGCGAGTGACTCTCCTCGAGGGTCGCGGCGTGACGCCGGAGCGAGGTGTCACCAGATGGCTGCGAGTCGTTCACCAGGAGTCCAGGTGACCGGAGGGGCCGGGACGTAGTGTCGAGCGCATGGAGCACGCAGGGACCCCCACCCGCTCGTCGCTCCCCGCAGCCGTGTGGGCCCTCCCCGGGCTGGTGCTCGCGGCCGCCGGCTTCTTCCACCCCCAGCAGCTGACCCAGGCGAGCGCGTACACCTGGTGGGCCCTGCACGTCGCCGGGCTGTTCGCCTTTCCGCTGGTGGGGGTGGCGCTGATGGCGCTGTTCGCCGGCCGCCGCGACGTCGTCGCCCTCCTGGGCGCGCTGGCCGCCTTCGTCTACGCCACCGCCTACAGCGCGCTCGACGTGCTCAACGGGATCGGTGCCGGCTTCGTGACCTGGCGGCTGGAGGCGTCGGCTCCTCGGCCCGACGAGGTGCGCTCGCTGTTCGCCATCGGCTCGCCCTTGGGGGAGGTCGGCTCGTGGGCGCTGATCGTGGCCGCCGTGGTCGTCTCGGTCGACGCGCTGGTGCGGTCCGGCACTCGCGCCGTGCCCGGACTGGTGCTGGTGCCGGGTGCGCTGCTGGTGCACCTCGACCACATTTTCTGGCCCTGGGGAGCACTAGGAATCGCCCTGGTGGGCATAGGAACAGGGTGGGTGGCGAGCACACGCAGCAGCAAATAGACCAGTTGAGGTCCTCTATGTCGCTTTTGGGAGTTAATAGATATCTTGTCGGTCTAGTCCAGATTACTGAGGAGGGACGCCCATGTTGTCCATTGCACCGGCTTCCGTGATGTTGATCGGCATCTTCGGCATGTTCGTCGTCGCCTTCGCCGTGGCTCGGATCACCGTCCTGGAGCGCAGGGTCCAGCGTCCGGCCTTCCGCGAGCCCATCCGGCGCGAGTTCGCCCGGACCGGGTCCTGACCTAGATCCAGCGCCGGAACCACATCCGGGCCACCCATTCGCGGTTGGTCAGCAGCTGATCGGTCCAGATCGGCCAGAACCACGCGAACGCCAGCAGCACCAGCACCAGGATGCCTCCCGAGGCCGTCGCCCCCACGGCGC
The DNA here is from genome assembly GCA_963812235.1 of uncultured Actinomycetota bacterium. Classification (GTDB taxonomy): domain Bacteria; phylum Actinomycetota; class Actinomycetes; order Propionibacteriales; family Nocardioidaceae; genus Marmoricola. Next base: position 114,567 of record CAWEUP010000022.1, read on the forward strand.
GCCGCACGCGCGAGCCCCCGCTGCCGAGGATGTCCCCGATCAGCAGGGTGGCACCGAGCACCAGGAACGGCAGGATCATCACGGCGTAGTAGCTGAAGATCGGCCGGTCGTCGTACCGCAGCCACGGCAGCCAGGTCACGGCGATGCCCACGACCACCAGTCCGTAGCGCCAGTCGCGTCGCCCGATCCACACGACGACCGCCCAGACGGCCGCGATCGTGCCGAACCACCACACCACCGGGTTGCCCAGCAGGAGCACCTGTCGCAGGCAGTCCGACCCCGCCAGCGCCTGGCAGCCCTGCTCTCCGGGCTGGATCTTCAGCTGCGCATCCACACCGACGGGTCGGTTGAGCACCAGCCAGCCCCAGGGGTTGGACTCGTAGAAGTGCGTGCTGGTGTTGAGGAATCCGGTGTGGAAGGAGTAGACGTCGTGGTGGTAGTGCCACAGCGACTGCAGCGACTGCCACAGCTCGGGGAAGAAGCCCCGAGCGTCCTTCTCGAGATAGCTGCCCCAGTACGGCCCGTACTGGGTGTCGGACAGCGCCTGCTCGAAGACGTCCGCGTGCAGCAGCCATCCGGTCCAGCTGGCGACGTACACCAGCACCGGGACGACGACCACGTAGCCGACGGCCGGCACGGCGTCGACCAGGGCCGACTTCCACAGCGCTCCCCGCACCCCGAAGGAGCGGCGGGCCCCGGCGTCCCAGAGCCACAGCAACAGCCCGAACGCCGCCAGCGGGAACACCGCCGACCACTTGGTGCCGATCGCCAGCCCCCAGCAGACGCCGGTGGCCAGCCGCCACGGACGCCACCACAGCATCGGCCCCCAGGCGCTCGGGGCGAGTCGGGTGCCGGCCGGCACCATCGCGGCCATCCTCGTGCGCACCCAGTCGCGGTCGGCGACCATGCAGCTGATCGCGCAGAGCAGGAAGAACGCGGCGAACACGTCGAGCAGCGCCATCCGCGACAGCACCAGCTGCAGTCCGTCGAAGCACATGAACAGGCCCGCCACCAGCCCGAGCAGCGTCGAGCGGGTCACCCGGCGAGCGAGCCGGATCATCACCATCACCATCAGCGCACCGACGACGGCCGAGGAGACCCGCCAACCGAACGGGGTCATTCCGAAGACCATCTCGCCCAGGCCGATGATCCATTTCCCGACCTCGGGATGCACCACCATGTTGGGCGTCTGGGTCCACAGGTCGGAGGTGTTCCCGGCGAGGATCTGCGCGTTGGCCTTCTCGACGTACTCCCGTGCGTAGCCGTGGTGGATCAACGACCACGCGTCCTTGGCGTAGTACGTCTCGTCGAACTCGAAGGCGCGCGGCCTCCCGAGGTCCCACAGCCGGAGGAACGCGGCGAGCAGCGTGACCGCGATCGTGCCGAGCCAGGCGAGGACCGGGTCCTGGTCGGTGGCGCGCAGCCGGGCTCGTACGGACGCCGTGGGCACCTCGAGGCCCTCCGCGGTGCGCGAGAGTGCGACGACGCGCTCGCGCTGCGCAGACATGCTCACGACGCACAGGCTACGGCTGCGATGATCGGGCCATGACACAACCGGCAGGGAGCGACGCTCCCGGCGTACTCGTGCTGGCTGCGACTCCCATCGGTCGTCCCGACGACGCATCACCGCGCCTCGCCGCGGAGCTCCGCGGCGCCGACGTGGTCGCGGCCGAGGACACCCGGCGGCTGAGGCGGCTGGCCAACGACCTCGACATCGAGATCCCCGGACGAGTGGTGTCCTACTTCGAGGGCAACGAGCACTTCCGCACCCAGACGCTGCTCGACTCGCTGCTCGCGGGCGACCGGGTCGTGCTCGTCACCGATGCCGGGATGCCGAGCGTCTCGGACCCCGGGTACCGCCTCGTCGCCGCCGCGGTCGAGCACGACGTCACGGTCACCAGCATCCCCGGCCCGTCGGCGGTGCTCACCGCGCTCGCGGTCTCGGGCCTGCCGGTGGACCGGTTCTGCTTCGAGGGCTTCCTCCCGCGCAAGCCGGGCGAGCGCTCGCGCCGACTGGACGCCCTCCGGGAGGAGCAGCGCACGCTGGTGTTCTTCGAGGCGCCCCACCGGACGCAGGCGACGCTCCAGGCGATGGCCGAGGTCTTCGGCGCCGAGCGCCGAGCCGCCGTGTGTCGCGAGCTGACCAAGACGCATGAGGAGGTACGCCGCGGCGGGCTGGCCGACCTGGCCGTCTGGGCCGCGTCGGGCGTGCGAGGGGAGGTGACCATCGTGTTGGAGGGAGCGGCCGTTCCCGAGGCGATCACCGACCCCGGGACGCTGGCCGAGCTCGTCGCCGACGAGGAGGCGATCGGCGCCACCCGCAGGGAGGCGATCCTCGACGTGGCCCGGCGCTGTGCGGTGCCCAAGCGACTCGTCTACGAGGCGGTGCACCGGACGTGAGCGCCGGCCTGCCCGAGGCGCCCGAGGCGCTGCCGCACCCGGTCGTGGACAACCACTGCCACCTCGACATCGCCCGTGGCGACGACACCGTGGTGAGTGTCGAGGAGGCGCTTGCGCTGGCCGCCTCCGTGGGGGTTCCCCGCGTGGTGCAGATCGGCTGTGACCTGGACGGCGCCCGCTGGGCTGTGGAGACCGCCGAGAAGCATGTGGGCGTCGTTGCGGGGGTGGCGCTGCATCCCAACGAGGCGCCGAGGCTCGCCTCCGAGGGCAGGCTGGACGAGGCCTTGGCCGAGATCGAGCGGCTGGCTCGCAGCAGCGACCGGGTCCGGGCGATCGGTGAGACCGGTCTGGACTACTTCCGCACCGGTCCCGAGGGGCGGGCGGCCCAGCACCAGTCCTTCCGGGCGCACATCGAGCTGGCGAGCCGGCTCGACAAGACACTGGTGATCCACGACCGGGATGCCCACGAGGACGTCATCCGCGTGCTCGACGAGGTGGGCGCGCCGGAGCGCTGGGTGATGCACTGCTTCTCCGGCGATGCCGGCTTCGCCCGCGAGTGCCTGGAGCGGGGCGCCTACCTCTCCTTCGCCGGCACGGTCACGTTCAAGAACGCGGGCGACCTGCGGGCGGCGCTCCTCGTCACGCCGCTGGACCGGATCCTGGCGGAGACCGACGCGCCCTTCCTGACCCCGGCGCCACATCGCGGACGGCCCAACGCGGCGTACCTGCTCCCGCTCACGGTGCGCGCGATGGCGCTCACCAGAGGCGTCGACCTGACCGAGCCTCTGTCGCGCCATCGAGGCGAACACCGACCGGGCATTCGGAGGCGCCTGGGGACCCGCGACACGCCGGAAATAGCGGTGTGAGACGCGCCACACCGAGGTGCGTCAGTTTGCCTTGCGGCAGCCGGCTACCTAGTGTCGAGGGCTGTTGGCCGGGAGCGGGACTCTACACCTCCGGTATGCGCCCTCGGGGGGGCCGCACTGCGACCCTCGTGGTCGGGGCGGTCAGGCATCGCCACCCCGCGGCCCGGAACCCCCGAACATCGGAGCATCGTGCGCGCCTCGCTCACGCACCTCGTCCGCCACAAGGCCGTCCTTCTCGGACTGGTCTCCGCCATCGTCCTCGCGCTGGTCGGCACCGCCGGCTACGCCGCCCTCAGCAAGACCGTCACCATCTCGGTCGACGGCAAGTCCTCCACGGTCAGCACCTTCGGCGACAACGTCGGAGAGGTGCTCGCCAGCCAGGGCATCAAGCCCGCCTCACACGACTCGGTCGTCCCGTCCGTCGACGCGGCCGTCAACGACGGCTCCGAGATCGCTGTACGCATCGGCCGGCCGCTCGCCCTGAGCATCGACGGTCGCGAGCGCACGCTCTGGACGACCGCGACCAAGGTGTCCACCGCGCTCGACCAGCTCGGGGTGCGCTTCGAGAGCGCCGCCCTCTCGGTCAGCCGTAGCGCGACCATCGATCGTTCGGGGATGGCCGTCGAGCTGATCACGCCGAAGCGTGTCGCTGTCAAGATCGCCGACAACAAGGTGAAGCGGCACAACGTGCCCGCCGCGACGGTCGGCGAGCTGCTCTCGACGCTGGACGCCGGCGTCGACCGCAACGACATCGTGCGCCCCTCCCGCAGTGCCGAGCTCACGAACGGAACCCGCGTCGTGGTCACCAAGATCGGCGTGCGCAACAAGCGCGTTGCCCGTGAGGTCATTCCGGCTCCGGTCACCGAGCAGAAGGACGACTCGCTGCCGGAGGGTGAGACCACCACGGTTCGCGCCGGCTCCGACGGCGCGCGCGACGTCACCTACAAGCTTCGCCTCCGCAACGGCGAGGTGGTCAAGCGAGCGATCGTCAAGCAGCGTCTGCTCAAGCGTCCCGTGGCCAAGATCGTCAAGATCGGCACCATGACCGCGCCTGCCCCGAACTTCTCCGGCGGCGGCACGGTCTGGGACCGGATCGCCGCGTGCGAGTCCGGCGGCAACTGGGCGATCAACACCGGCAACGGCTACTACGGCGGCCTCCAGTTCAACCTGAACACCTGGCGCGCCTACGGCGGAACGGGCATGCCGCACCAGAACAGCCGCGAGCAGCAGATCGCCGTCGCCGAGCGGGTCGCGGCAGCATCGGGCGGCTACGGCGCATGGCCCTCGTGCGGCTCCTAGGACCGACACATACGCTCATGCCGTGAGCGACCTATCTTCTGCCGGATCGAGACTTCTCGGTCCGGCAGAGGTGCGTTCACTGGCAGCGGCGCTCGACCTGCACCCGACCAAGCAGCGCGGGCAGAACTTCGTGATCGACCCGAACACCGTGCGTCGCATCGTGCGCGACTCCGGCGTCGGCGCGACCGACGTCGTGCTGGAGGTCGGCCCCGGCCTGGGATCGCTGACACTCGGGCTGCTCGACGTCGCCGCGCGCGTGGTCGCCATCGAGATCGATCCGGACCTCGCGGGCGCCCTGCCCGGCACGATCGCCGACCGGGCCCCGGGGAGTGTCGATCGCCTCGAGGTGGTCACCGCCGACGCCATGCGGGTGACCGGCGTGCCCGGGCCGGCGCCCACAGCGTTGGTCGCCAACCTGCCCTACAACGTCTCGGTCCCCGTGCTGCTGCACCTGCTGGCCCTGCTGCCCTCGCTCGAGCGCGGGCTGGTGATGGTGCAGTCGGAGGTCGCCGACCGGCTGGCCGCGCAGCCGGGCTCGAAGGTCTACGGCATCCCGTCGGTCAAGGCTGCGTGGTTCGCCGACGTACGCCGCGCCGGGGCGATCGGGCGCAACGTGTTCTGGCCGGCGCCGAACGTCGACTCAGGCCTGGTCGCCTGGACCCGCAGGGAGCCGCCGGAGACCCCGGTGACTCGCGAGCAGGTGTTCGCGGTGATCGATGCGGCCTTCGCGCACCGTCGCAAGGCGCTGAGGCCGTCGCTTCGTGAGCTGGCCGGGTCGGCCGAAGCGTCCGAGCGGGCGCTCCTGGCGGCGGGCATCGACCCGATGACGCGGGGGGAGCAGCTGCGGCTGCCGGAGTTCGTGCGGATCGCCGAGGCGCTGCGGTGAACGACCACGTGACCGTGCGGGCGGCGGCGAAGGTCAATCTCCATCTCGGCGTGGGACGTCCCCGGCCCGACGGGTACCACCCGCTGGCGACCGTCTACCAGACGCTCAGCCTGCACGACGACGTGACGGTGACGACCAGCGCGGAGTGGAGCGTCGAGCTCGTCTGTGAGGACGACATCGACCGCGACGGCTTCCCCCTGGGGGAGGACAACATCGTGGTGCAGGCCGGGCGCCTGCTCGCGACCCATCACCGCGAGGCGCGCGCCGCCACCGTCAGGGTGCGCAAGTCCATCCCGATCGCCGGCGGCCTCGCGGGCGGGAGTGCCAACGCGGCGGCCGCGCTGGTGGCCCTGGACCGACTGTGGAACCTGGAGACCAGCGACGAGGACCTCCTCGCCCTGGCCGCCCAGCTGGGCAGCGACGTCCCGTTCGCGCTCCTGGGTGGCACCGCGCTCGGCCTGGGCCGGGGCGAGGTGGTCATGCCGCTGCTGGACGAGGGGACGCGTTGGTGGGTGGTGGTGCCCGCACGCACCGGGCTCTCGACCCCTCAGGTCTACCGCCACTTCGACCGGCTCCGTCCCGACGCCCCCGAGCAGGTCGAGGTGCCCGAGAGCCTCCTCGCGGCGCTCCAGGATCCGGACAGCCGGGTGCTGGCGGCGGCGCTGCGCAACGACCTGGAGCCGGCCGCCCTCGACCTGCGCCCCGAGCTCGGCGAGCTGATCGCGGCCGGGGAGGGCGCCGGCGCACTGCGTGGCATCGTCTCGGGCTCCGGACCGACGTGCCTGTTCCTGTGCGCGGACCGCGGCGCGGCGGACCGCGTCCGCACCACCCTCCTCGAAGGCGGTCAGCACCGCGTCTTCGTGGCCCTCGGACCGGTCGCCGGGTCGCACGTGGTGGAGTACGCCTGATGGCAAACTTGTTGAACCTCGAGAAGGTCACGAAGTCCTACGGCGTCCGGATCCTCCTGGACGAGGTGAGCCTGGGCGTGGGCGCGGGCGAGCGCATCGGCATCGTCGGGCGAAACGGGGACGGGAAGACCACCCTGCTGAACCTGATGGCGGGCCGGGAGACGCCCGACGAGGGCCGGGTCTCGCTGAACCGCGGACTGCACATCGGCTACCTCGACCAGCGCGACCTCCTCGACGACACCCACTCGGTGCGCGAGGTGGTGCTGGCCGGCAAGGACGACCACGAGTGGGCCGGTGATGCCCGCACCCGCGAGGTGGTCGAGGTCCTGCTGGCCGACGTCGCGCTCGACCGGCCGGTGCACGGGCTCTCCGGCGGCGAGCGGCGACGCTGCTCGCTGGCCCGGTTGCTGCTCGACGACGTGGACCTGATCATCCTGGACGAGCCGACCAACCACCTCGACGTCGAGGCGGTGGCCTGGCTGGCCGATCACCTGGTCCGGCGTACCTCCGCGCTGGTGGTGGTCACCCACGACCGGTGGTTCCTGGACGCCGTGTGCGAGCGGACCTGGGAGGTCCACCCCGGGCCGCAGGGCGCTGGCGTCGTCGACTCCTACGAGGGTGGCTACGCCGCGTTCGTGCTCGCCCGCGCGGAACGCAACCGCCAGGCCTCCGCCTCGGAGTCGCGCCGGCAGAACCTGCTGCGCAAGGAGCTGGCCTGGCTGCGTCGCGGCGCTCCCGCGCGGACCGCGAAGCCGAAGTTCCGCATCGAGGCCGCGAACACCCTGATCGAGGACGTGCCGCCGCCACGCGACCGCATCGAGCTGCAGCGCTTCGCCACCCAGCGCCTGGGCAAGCAGGTGGTCGACCTCGAGGACGTGGATCTCACCCGAGGGGACAAGCGACTGCTGGACCACGCCACCTGGCGACTGGGTCCCGGCGACCGGGTCGGGATCGTCGGGGTCAACGGCGCCGGCAAGAGCTCGGTGCTGCAGCTGGTGGGCGGCTCGCTGGAGCCCGACCGGGGCCGGGTCAGGCACGGGAAGACCATCGCACTGGCCCACCTCTTCCAACAGGTGCCTGCGGAGGACCCGGACGCGCGGGTGCTGCCCAGCATCGAGGACATCCGTCGGGTCACCCGCACCGCCACCGGCCAGGAGGTGTCGGCGAGCTCGATGCTGGAGCGGTTCGGCTTCACCGGCGACAAGCTCACCGCCCGCATCGGCGACCTCTCCGGCGGCGAGCGCCGGCGCTTCCAGCTGCTCAAGCTGCTCCTCGCCGAACCCAACGTGCTGCTGCTGGACGAGCCCACCAACGACCTCGACATCGACACCCTCAACGTGCTGGAGGACTTCCTCGACGGCTGGCCGGGCACCCTGATCGTGGTCTCCCACGACCGGTACTTCCTCGAGCGGGTGACCGACTCGGTCTGGGCTCTGATGGGCGACGGCCAGATCTCGATGCTGCCGAACGGGGTGGACCAGTACCTCGACTCGAGGAAGCGCTCAGCAGACAGCGCTGACCGGACGGCTGCCGCTGCTGACCCGTCCCCGGTCGTCACGCAGGCGCAGGTCGCGGGGAAGGCCAAGGTCGGCGGCGCCCAGGAGCGCGCCGCGCGCAAGACCGTGGCCCGGATCGACAAGCAGCTCAAGCGGATCACCGCGCGAGAGCTCGAGCTCCACGACGAGATGGCGATCCAGGGCGATCACGAGAAGCTGGCCGCCCTCGCCGCCGAGACGCGCTCCCTGGCCGAGGAGCGGACCCTGCTGGAGGCCGAGTGGCTCGAGGCAGTGACCCTGCTGGAGTAGCGCCCCGGTCAGCGGAGCGGCACCATCAGCTGCTTGAGCAGGTCGGCGAGGAGCGCGCGGTCGCCGTCGGGCAGACCGCTGAGGAGCGCGCGCTCGTTGTCGAGCAGCGTCTCGAACGCACCGTCCACGGCGGTCATGCCCGGTGTCGTCAGGCGCACGAGCACGCCGCGCCGGTCGCTGGGATCCGGCGAGCGCTCCACCAGACCCCGGCGCGCGAGCCGGTCCACCCGGTTGGTCATGGTGCCGCTCGTGACCATGGTCTGGCGCACGAGTGCGCCCGGCGAGAGCTGGTACGGCCTGCCTGCGCGCCGCAGCGCCGCGAGCACGTCGAACTCCCAGGTCTCGATCTCGTGGGTGCTGAAGGCCTCGCGACGGGCCCGGTCCAGCAGTCGGGCGAGCCGACCGATCCGGCTGAACACCTCGACCGGCGCGAGGTCCAGGTCGCCGCGTTCGCGGCCCCAGGCCTCGACCAGCTCGTCCACCTCGTCGCGCTCCACGTGGTAGACCTTAGGCGCTGGCCTTCGAGGCCGAGTTCAAGCAGCGTCTGGCGTCGTCGCGGGGGTGAGCCCTCAGAGCGGTGGCATCGTCGGGAGGTCGGTGGTGCCGGTCGGCGGCGGGACGAACTGCTCCCGTGTCCAGCCGGCCACGACGCGGCGGTAGGTCTGCGTGTGCTGGTAGCCGCTGTGCCCCATCACCGCGGGACCCGGGTCGCCGACCTCGTCCGCCGGAACCTCGGGGACCGGAAGGTCCAGGTCGCTGTCGACGTCGGAGAACACCCGCCATCCCAGCGGGTCGGTACGTCGGAACAGGTTGATCCACTCGCCGCCCGCAGTGCGCAGCCGATAGCGGAACGTGTCCGGCATCAAGGGGGGCGGGCCGGGGACGGTGCCGGTCGGACGAGGTACGTCGGGGAAGGCGTCGAGGAGCGAGGGCTGGCCGCTGGTCGGCTCGTATCCGATCTCCTCCGGACCGAACACGCGGGGGAACACCCGGCCGTACAGCGCGCGGATCTGACTGCCGTAGGTGATCATCCGGATCCGGCTCAGGTGGACCGGGTTCAGCCGACTCACCATCGCCAGCACGATCAGGGAGCCCTGGCTGTGGCCGGAGACGATCACCTGGTTGGGCATGGCGCGCGGCTTGTCCAGCGCCCACCGGGTGCGGATGTGCAGCTCGGGGACGACCCGCTCCGCGTAGCACGGCGGCCCGAGCGGATGCGCGGCCCGCGGCCAGAAGGTGGTCAGGTCCCAGAGCACCCCGACGGCCTTGCGGGTGGTCTCCGAGCGACGGATCTGCGAGCCGAGCATCACCAGGCCCGCTGACATGGCGACCACCAGGAACATCGAGGCGGTGGCCACCTCACGCGTCCAGCCCACGAACGGCAGCTGCAGCTCCCAAGGCGGTGAACCCGACATGGAGGCCACCACGACGACCAGGGCCACCGGTGAGGTGATCGCACCCACGACGTCGAGGAGCGTCTCCGCGCGGTGGGCCAGCGCAGCGCTCTGGCGCGCCTTGAGGCAGCGAGCTCGGTCGCGCCCGACCACCTGGTCATCGGGGGCCCGGCCGCTGTCGAAGGTCGCCGAGAGCTGCGGACTGACCTTCCGCTTGAACAGGACCAGGCAGACGAGCAGGCCGACGGCGACCAGCAGCACCCACACCAGCTGCCCGATCGTCGTCCAGATCAGCACCTGGGGCACCGCGAGCGGCACCTCGGGGGCGTTGCTCGGCGCAAGGGTGACTCCCTTCGACACGGTCAGGATGGCCGGGGTGTCCCCGGTGTCCGGCTCCGGGAGGGTCAGTACGCCGGCGGAGTGGAACTGTGACTCCTCCGCGGTGCAGCGAGCACGGCCGGTGCGCAGGCAGGTGTCGGCGAGGACGAGCACGCGGGTGGGCAGCGCCAGGCTCGAGGTCTTGTCGAGGATCGTGCGCCCACGACCTTCGGTGAACGCGTCGTCGCGGACGCGGCTGCGATCGACGGCGAGCGAGAGGCCCTCCATCTCGATGGTGCCCGAGGTGACCTCGGCCCGGTCTCCGGAGACGACGATGCGGGCACGACGCAGGGTGACCTCGCCGGTGGCAACGAACCTCCGGGTGCTGGCCTCGTTGCCGAGCGAGAGCGTCGTAGGCGCCACCTTGCGCCCCTCGACCTTGCTGACCAGGTCCCCCACCCCGTGCGAGCCACCGTTGAGGTAGTTGGCTGAGGCGATCACCGTGCCGGAGGTGAACAGCAGCGCGATCCACGCAGCGGCGGCGAGCATCACCGACGCCCCGGCTCCGCGCCAGGCCTCCTCGCGGTGGGTCGCGGGGGAGCGCACGTACTGCCAGTGCGCGAGGCCGAGCCAGAACACGACGGCGATGACCGCCGCACCGAACACCGGCCAGGCGTGGGCGGCGTCGTAGTGGCCCACTGCGCGGAGCACGATGATCGCGAGCACGCCGGCGAGCGTCGAGAGCACGATGAGAACGGCCGATCGCGGCCGCATCCGCCCCCCGGTGAAGACGCTGAGATGCAGCAGCGTGAGACCGACGAACAGCGCGATCAGCCACACGTTGCGTCCGGTGAAGTCCAGTGCCTCGTTCACCGTGATCGTCGGGGCGCCGGCTCGCTGAGTCGGCTGGGCCAGGGCCAGCGCACCCAGGTGCAGGACGTAGACCGCGCCCGCCGCGCCGAGCAGGAGGGTGTCGAACAGGGGGGTCAGGGCCCTGCCCCGCAGCAGGACTGGGGGCAGCCCGCCACCGTAGGTGCTCACCACGACCGGCTCCACGTCGTCCTCGTGGGTCACCGTCACCAGTGCTGCGGTCAGGGCCAGCAGCAGTCCGGCCAGCAGGACGGTGATCCACAGCAGCAGGGCCCAGCCGCCCGGGCGAGGCAGCCGGGTGGCGTTCAGCATGTGGATGCCGGAGAAGGCGATCACGGTCGCGATCGCGGCGGTCAGGTGCAGTCGCTGCAGTCGTTGGGTCCTGACCGTCCCGCTCCACAGGTGAGGGTGCAGCAGGACGTGCCGGGTCGAGAGCACGGGCGGCGAGTCGAGCAGGTCATCGACGTTCTCGTACCTGGTCATCGAGGTCTTCGACAGCAGCCACAGGACCCCGATGGCCAGCATCGGCAGCACCGTGGCGGCCGCCAGCCGCTGTCCGGGCGACCAGCCGGCCAGGAAGCTCAGCTGCTCGGGGATCCGCGCACATCCCGGCACGCCGTACCGGAAGCACTGCCAGGCGGCCAGGTCGATGGCCAGGAAACAGGGGGTGAGCACGAAGAAGACCGTGAGCAGCAGGCCCGAGAGGCGCACCGCCCGCGCACCCCACCGCGCCTGGGGATCGCTGCCGCCGAGCTGGGTGCGGGCCCAGTAGGCCAGGTTCACGAGGGCGAACGGCAGCAGCAGCAACCACAGGGCACGCTTGACCCAGCCCAGAAAACCCTGGACCCCCGAGGTGAGCGCGCCCCAGGAGTAGGCCTCGACACTGACGTCCGTTCCGTCGAGGTCGCGGTAGGGGAGGGGGCCCTTCTTCGCCCGGTAGACGCCGGTGAGCCGGTCTCCGGCCACCTGGCCCACGTCGCTGTCGGGCACACCCAGCATCGCTCCGGGAGACGTGCCGTGTACGCCGTGCACCCGCAGCTCGACACTCTCCATGCGAACTCCCCACCTCGAGGCCATGATGCAGGAGCGACACCCGTGCTGTCTTGCTTCGTCGCGGCGTGGCCGGGGCCAGCCAGACCGTCCCGTCGTGACCGGACCGAGGGCCAGTAGCCTTTGCCCTACTATCCCCGGTTGGTCTGCCGGCAGGGCCCGCCTGACTTTGAATCAGGACTAGCGACGTAGGTTCGACTCCTACCCGGGGAGCAGGTTCCAGCAGGTCAGGCGGCGGGTGCCCAGATGAGGTCGACGCGGTGGGTGCCGTTCCTGTCGGTGGTGTAGGTCCGGCCGTGGGGGGTGGTCCAGGTGAACCGGCCCTCGTGCTGGGTGACGGTCCAGCCGGCGTGGGTCTTGATGCGGTGGTGGTGTCGGCTCAGCTTGCCGAGGTTGGCCTCGCAGGTCTGGCCCGGTGGCCCGTGGGGGTGGTAGGCGGCGGTGTGGTCGCGGTCGAGCCTTCGGCTGGTGGAGGTGGCGTAGGGGAACACATCGGCCGGCTTGCTGATCTGGAGTGCGTTCGTCGATCGCGGCGGGGACCTCGTAGCAGTCGGCCGCCATCCCCGTGTTGAGGTCGATCACCGGTCGCAGGCTGACCTGGCAGTGGCCCAGCACGTCGATGAGCTGCTGGCGGGTCAACGCGCCGAGCTGCTCGGCCCGGGTCACCCCACCGCCGAGCAGGGCGGCGGGGGTCAGGTGCAGGTAGAGGACCGCCCGCGGACGCATCGCCGCCGGGCCAGCGGTGCGGATCGCCTCCGCCACGTGCTGGTCGCAGGTGCTCTCATGCGCCCCGACCATCAGCTTCAGCGCGGCCAGTGGGTTCGCGAGGAGCTCGGCGGCGTCGGCGCGGAGGCAGTCCATCGGCTGGGAGCGTTGGGCCGGGTCGCCGTGCTCGGCCAGCAGGTGGGCGAGGTGGTCGATGGTGGCGGCGAGTTGGTGGATGCCGGGGCTGGTGCCCTTGACGACCAGGACCCGGGTGCCGTGCTCGTCGCGGTCGGCTGGTCCACACCATCCGCGCGCAGGCGGCCTGCTCGGCCTTGCGCTCGGCCAGGGCCTGGTCGGCCTGGACCACCCGGGCAGCGACCAGGGCAAGCAGCCGCGCCGGGGGCAGGGTGCCGACCACCTCGGCGACCGCGGCGTCGACCCACTGGGCCTGGTCGTCGGTGAGGTCGGCGGTCGCGGCGGCGATCTTGCGGGCCACCCACACCTCGACCCGCCCGGCCGCCAGTGTCGCCCACAGTGAGGGCAGTCGGTTGTAGATGTCCACGGCATCGGCCAGCCAGCGACGACCCGCCAGCGGGTGCAGCGCGAGCGCGGCGGCGAACTCGGCGCCGGCGTACTCATCGACCGGGAGCCCGACCGCGCCCAACAGGGTCGGGCGGCGACGCGGATCAGCGAGCACCTCAGGGTCGGTGACCACGTGGGCCAGCGCCCACTCCCGCGCCAGCACCAGCCGCTCGAACTCCGCCCGACGCACCGCGACCAGGTTGGCCTCCACCCGCGCCAGCACCCGGTGGGTCGAGGCAGTGGGTGCCGAAGTCATAGTTCATTGTCATACGAACATCTGTTCGAGTCAAGAGGTCGATGCGCTGTTGTGGGCCAACTTGAGCTCAGCCGGCCGTTGCCACGAGCCTCGCGGCACAGGTGATCGACCGGCCAGGTCTCAAGGGGCAGCGTGGCCGTCACCTCAACCAGGCTGGTCCTCCCCAGCCCGAGCCGGACAACCGAGCCACGCCGGACTCGCGTCGGCGCGGGGGATAGCCTTTTCGAATCCCCGCTGCGGACAGTGGCCCGAGGTGTGCAGCACCGCTGGCGACGTAGGTTCGACTCCTACCCGGGGAGCGTGAGCACACCGAGCAATTCCCTCACCGTCATCGTCCTCGCGGCCGGTGGCGGCACCCGGATGAAGTCCAAGACCATGAAGGTGCCTGCACCCGATCGCGGGACGCAGCATGATCGGGCACGTGCTCGAGGCCGTGGCGGCGCTCGAGCCGCGCCGGGTCGTCGCGGTCGTCGGCAACCAGCGCGAGCAGGTGGGACCGCACATCCAGGAGCTGTTCCTGGGCGTGCGTGCTCGCGGTGCAGGAGAGCCAGGACGGCACCGGTCACGCCGTACGCGTCGCCTGGGAGGCGCTGGACCCGGCCGAGCGAGCCGGCACCGTGCTGGTCGCGTACGGCGACACGCCACTGCTCGAGGGGGAGAGCCTGCGGCCTTCGCCGAGGACCACGCGGCTGCGGGTCGGGGCGTGAGCATCCTCTCCGGGGTGGTCCGCGATCCGCACGGCTACGGGCGGGTGGTGCGGGACGCCGAGGGTGAGGTCGTCGGGATCGTCGAGCAGAAGGACGCGACTCCCGAGCAGGCAGCGGTCGCCGAGATCAACAGCGGGATCCTGGCCTTCGACGCCGAGTTCCTCGACCGGCGCTGCCGCGCCTGGGCAACACCAACGCCAACGGCGAGTACTACCTGACCGACACGGTGAAGCTCGCGCGGGAGGACGGCCTGGTCGTCGGGGCCTACCCGATCGCGGACGTGCTCCAGACCGAGGGGGCCAACGACCGCGCCCAGCTCGCGACGCTCGCCAAGGAGATGAACCGCAGGATCCTGAGTCGCTGGATGAGCGACGGGCGTGACGATCATCGATCCGGACACGACCTGGATCGACGTGGACGTGACGGCTCGAGACCGACGTGACGATCCTGCCCGGCGTCCAGCTCCTCGGCGCCACCGTGGTCGCCGAGGACGCGGTCATCGGGCCGGACTCGACGCTCAAGGACGTCGAGGTCGGCGCCGGCGCGCGTGTCGTGCGCACCCACGGCGAGCTGGCGGTCATCGGTGCGGGCGCCACCGTCGGGCCGTTCTCGTACCTTCGTCCCGGCACCGAGCTCGGCGCCGGCGGCAAGATCGGCGCGTTCGTCGAGACCAAGAACGCCCAGATCGGCGACGGCGCCAAGGTCCCGCACCTGTCCTACGTCGGCGACGCCGAGATCGGCGAGGGCACCAACATCGGCGCCGGCACGATCTTCGCCAACTACGACGGGGTCGCCAAGCACCGCACGGTCGTCGGCCGGCACGCCCGTACGGCGAGCAACAACACCTTCGTGGCGCCGGTACGCCTCGGTGACGGCGCCGGGACCGGGGCAGGGAGCGTCATCCGCGAGGACGTCCCGCCGGGCGCGCTCGGCCTGAGCGCCGGTCCCCAGCGCAACATCGAGGGCTGGGCTGTCCGGAAGCGGGCGGGCACCCGCCAGGCCGAGGCCGCCCAGGAGTCGGCCCAGGAGTCCGCCGGTGTGAACGAGGACGGTTGAGCCA
>CAWEUP010000023.1:0-23815 GCA_963812235.1 uncultured Actinomycetota bacterium
CTGGGCGGCCTCCTGGCCCAGGAGCTGGGCCCGATGCCGAGCTCTCCGTGCCGCTGCAGGGCGGTGGCCTCGGTGTCGATCCGCCGGGTGAGCACCATGTCGCGGTAGAACCCGCGCAGCTGCTCCGCACTGAAGTCCATGTCGAACTCGGCGTGATGGACACGCTCGCCCTCTGGCGTGAGGAGCTGGACGAGCTCAGGGCCCCCGTCGGCTTGCGAGGGGCCGAAAGCCTCGACGAGGTCAGGGCCAAATTCGGGCATGTTCACTCCCAGTGTCCGGGCTCATGCGGGATCTCCGCGTTCGCGTGGCAGGCAACCCGAGCTGCGGACCGCAGGGGTGGCGCAGCCTGACAGCTCGGGGATCGATCCTGTGACGCACGCCACAGGCCTTGGACAAAAAGGTAGCCGACAGAGGGTCCGTGCACCCAATCGTGTGCTGGCGGCCGGCGCACGGGCTGGCGTGCTGGGGTGTTCCGCACCTGTCTCTGGGCTCCGGTGGTCTCGACTGATCGCTCGCTGCTCGCTGCTCGGCCAGCGGGGGTCGGCTGCTCGACCGTCGGGGGTCGGGGGACCTCGCGGTCACCTCGCTGCTCCCAGCCGCTCGGCGATCGCGGTGATGTGCTCGTGGTCGGTCCCGCAGCAGCCGCCGACCACGCGCAGGTCGGGCAGCAGCTCGCGCAGCGCCAGGTAATGCCCGGCGAGGGCGTCCACGTCGCCGCGGTCGAGCTGTGGCGCTGCGTCGAGCTCCTCGTGGCTCAGCGTCGAGGCGTTCGCCCGGATCCCCTTGATCCGGCGACGTCCACGGCGCGTCCGGGTCGAGGGCGTCCGCGAAGTGGGTGGGGTGGGCGCAGTTGACCATGAAGTACGCCGCGGCTGCGCCGGTGGCGTCGTCGACCTCGCTGACCGCCTCGGCCAGGGTGCTCTGGGAGGGCAGCCGGCCGTCGGTCTCGGTGGTGAAGGAGACCACCGCCGGGAGCCCGGCGGCCTGGGCGGCCCGGACGATGCCGATCGCCTCCGCGGCGTAGGTCATCGTCACCGCGGTCACCAGGTCGGCTCCGGCCTCGGCGAACGCCTGGATCTGCAGCGAGTGGTACCGCTCGGCCTCCTCCTCGGTCATCGTCTCGCCGACCACGTAGCCGTCACCACGGGGTCCGACGACGCCGTCCAGGACCGCGGTCAGGCCCGGACGGTGGCCCGCGATGCTGCGCACGAAGTCGACCGAGTCGCGATTGAGGTCGGCCAGGGCCGGCTGGTCGTAGCCCAGCCGGGCACCCCAGTCCGGGTTCGCCCGCCACGTCGGGGTGTCCAGCACGATCCCCCGCCCGAGTCGCTCGGCGAGGTCCAGGTAGGGCCGGTAGTACGCCGCGAGCACGTCCCGGCCCTCGTCGGTCTCCAGCAGCGGGAAGGCCGCGAAGTCCGGCAGATCGAGCCGGTGGTGGAAGACCAACGTCGTCTCCAGGCCGCCGTCGGTGAGGAACAGGTCGGCATCGAGCTGGGGCAGGGTCATCGCGTCTCCTGGGTTCTCCGTCCCCGTGCTCGCGCACGTCGACGGGCGGGCCTTCTCTGCACCATACGGATCTGCGCGCTCGGCTGCTCCGGGGACGACCTCGGTCACAATGACGTCATGTCACTCGTCCTCCTCACCGGAGCATCCGGATTCCTGGGTGCCCACACCGTTTCGCGCCTGCTCGAGAACGGCCACCGCGTCCGCGCGTACGTGCGCACTCCGGCGCGCCTGGACCAGGCCCTGCGACCACTCGGCCACCACGTGGGCGACGACCGGATCGAGGTCGTGCGGGGAGACATGACCGACGCCTCCGCCGTCGCGGACGCGGTGGCAGGCTGCGACGCGGTGGTGCACGCGGCGGCGACGTACTCCTTCAAGCGCCGCGACCGGGAGGCGATGGGACACGACAACACCCTCGGCACCCGGATCGTGCTCGAGGCCGGGCATGCCGCCGGGTGCGGCAGGCTGGTGCACGTCTCCTCCACCGTGGCCCTGGCGCGCCCCGGGGGTGCCGTCCTGGACGCGCGGTCTCCCCTCGGCCCGGGGCACGGGCCCTACAGCGAGAGCAAGGTCGCCTCCGAGAACGTGGCGCGCGAGCTGCGCGCGGCCGGCGCGCCGGTCACGATCGTCAACCCGGGCGGCGTGATCGGCCCCTACGACCCCTACCTCGGCGAGAGCAACGACCTGATCCTCCAGATCCTGCGGGGCAGGATGCCGGTCTACCCCCGGGGCCAGCTGCACTACGTCGACGTCCGGGACACGGCTGCGGTGCTGGCCGCGGCGGTGGACCACCAGCCCGGCGCCCACTACCTGGTGCCCGGGGTCGGCGTGACCAGCCTGCACGCGCCGCTCCGGGAGATCACCGGCCGCAGGCTGCCGGTGCTGCTCGTTCCTCCGCGGCTCGCGGAGATCGCCACGACGCCCGGCTACCTCAGTGGATGGAGCCGCCTGCCGGGCGCCCTGGAGGGAGCCAGGATCACCGGTTGCGCCAACTCGGTGGACTCCACGTTGACCACCCGTGACCTCGGCGTCAGCGCCCGGCCGCTGCACCAGACGCTCACCGACACGGTCCGCTGGCTCGTGGAGGCCGGCCACCTCCCACCCGGCCTAGCCGGTGACGTAGCCGGCGACGTGGCCGATGACGTGGCCGATGACGTTGCCGGTGACGTTGCCGGGGGGTGAGCGGCGCGGCCACGGTCAGCTCCGCAGCGCCTCGGGAGCGAGCCGCGCCGGCTGCCTGGTCGCGCGCGTCGCCGCGGCGACACCGACGACGGTGATCACCAGGCCGGCGATCTCACGCGCTCCCAGCGACTCGCCCAGCAGCACCCACGCCAGCACCGCGGTCACCGGTGGCATCAGGAAGAAGACGCTGGCGGCGGCACCCGCACCTCGGGCACGCACCAGGATCCCCAGCAGACCGAGCCCCAGGATCGAGTTGACCACCGCGAGGTAGACCAGCGCGATGCCGCCGGCCACGGGATCGCGGACCACGTCGGTCCCCTCGACGAGGAGGGCCAGCACGAGCAGTGGCGGCGCGGAGACGCCGAACTGGATGGTGGCCGACCACAGCGGGTCGGGTGCGTGCCCGATCCAGCGCTGGCCCAGCGTGCCCAGGCTCAGGCCCAGGACGCTGACCACCGCGAACACCACACCCGCAGCCCCACCGGCCTGGTCGATGTCGGGGCCGAGCACGATCAGCACCCCGGTCACCCCCACCACGAACCCGATCAGCTGGATGCGGGAGAGCCGCTCACGCAGGAACACCGCCGCGAGCACCGCGGTGAGCACCGGGCTCAGCGAGTGCATCAGGGCGGCCAGCGTGGCCCCGAGCCCGGCGTCGAAGGCGAGGTACATCGCTGCGAACTGCACGGCGTTGAGCACGAACCCAGCCAGCGCGATCCGGACGGCGTCCGCGCGCGAGACTCGCAGCGGTCCGCGCAGCACCCTGGCCAGCACTGCCACCAGCAGCGTGGCCAGCACGAACCGGCCGGCGACCAGCGTCAGCGGCGAGACCGCCTGGACGCCGTACGGACCGGCGATGTAGCCCGAGGACCACACCAGCACGAAGCCCGCCGCCGGGACGAGGGGCAGGTGGCGTGCGGTGGACCCGCGTGGTGGCGCACCGCCCATGACCAGTCCTCTCCTGCCTCCCGAGCCGCTCGAGGCGGACTCCCGCGACGCTAGCGGACCACCGGCTGTCTGGTTGACTCTGGTCATGAGCGACGACCCCGGGAATCCCCGCGTGATCAGCGAGTCCATCGAGGTGACCGCCCCCGCGGAGGTCGTCTTCGCGATCCTGGCGGACCCCCGCCAGCACAGCCGGATCGACGGGTCAGGCTCGGTCCAGGACATGCTCCACGGGCCCGAGCGCCTCGCGAAGGGCGACACCTTCGGGATGGACATGAAGCTGTTCGGGCTGCCGTACAAGATCCGCAACCACGTGGTGGAGTTCGAGGAGGGTCGCCGGATCGCGTGGCGACACTTCGGCGGCCACCGCTGGCGCTACGTCCTGGAGCCCTCCCCCAGGGGTACGACGGTGACCGAGTCCTTCGACTACAGCAGGTACCCCCTGTTCGGGAGGATGGTCATCGAGCTGGCCGGCTTCCCCGCGCGCAACCGCGAGGGCATCGCCGGCACGCTGGCCAAGCTGAAGGCAGCCGCGGAGGCCGACGCGAACGAGGCCGCAGTGTGAGCGTCCGCAAGGGCACCGAGGTCACCTGGAAGTGGGGCGGCTCGAGTGCGTCCGGCAAGGTCACCGAGGTGCACCACTCGAGCGTCACTCGCAGCTCCAAGGGCAGCGAGATCACCCGTCACGGCTCCGCCGAGGACCCGGCGTACGTGATCGAGCAGGAGGACGGCACCGTCGTGCTCAAGCTGCGAAGCGAGATCGAGAGGGCCTGAAGGCCGAAGTGACCAGGGTGCGCGTCGCCGCGAACCCCCGACTCAGCCGAGCCGCTTGCGCTCGTGCGGCTCGAGCCAGGCGCTCGCGTCGGGGCCCTTCGGCACGATGCCTGACGGGTTCACGTCGGTGTGCACGACGTAGTAGTGCTGCTTGATCTGGTCGAAGTCGATGGTCTCGCCGAAGCCCGGAGTCTGGAAGAGGTCACGGGCATAGCCCCACAGGTTCGGCATCTCGGCCAGCTTGTCGCGGTTGCACTTGAAGTGGCCGTGATAGACCGCGTCGAAGCGGGCCAAGGTCGTGAACAGGCGCACGTCGGCCTCGGTGACGGTCGAGCCCATCAGGAAGCGCCGGTCGGCCAGTCGCTCCTCGAGCCAGTCCATCGTGGCCCAGAGCCGGTCGTAGGCGTCGTCGTACGCCTTCTGCGAGCCGGCGAAGCCGCAGCGGTAGACACCGTTGTTCAGCTCGGTGAAGACCCGCTCCATCACCGCCTCCATCTCCTCCCGGACCTCGTCCGGCCACAGGTCGGGTGCGTCCGGGCTGTGGTGCTCGCGCCACTCGAAGAACAGGTCGTGGGTGATCTGGGGGAAGTTGTTGGTCACCACCTGGCCGGTGGGGATGTCCACGATGGCGGGAACGGTGATGCCCCGGGAGTAGCTCCCGTCCCGCGCGAGGAAGGCGTCCTTGAGCCGCGGGATGCCGAGCACCGGGTCCACCCCGCCGGGGTCGAGGTCGAAGGTCCAGCTGTCCTGGTCGTGCACCGGGCCGGTCAGCCCCAGCGAGATCACGTCCTGGAGTCCCAGCAGGTTGCGCACGATGATCGTCCGGTTGGCCCACGGGCACGCCTTCGCGGCGACCAGGCGGTAGCGGCCCGGCTCGACCGGCCACTGCTCGCTGTCCCGGGTGATCCGGTCGGAGAGGTAGGTCATGTCCCTCTCGAAGGACTTGCCCTGCTCGACATAGGTCGTCTCTCGCTGCTCCATGACCACATCATCCCCCACTAGGACAAGTTTCAATCATTTAGCCTCAAGCGGGGCCGACCTGCCCGGCCACGCGCAGGAGCAGGTCGTTCCCCTCGGGCTCCCCGATGCTGATCCGCACCCCTTCGCCGGCGAAGGGACGCACCGAGATCCCCGCCTCGGTCGCCGCCGCGACGAGAAGGGGAGTCCGGTCGCCGAGCGGCAGCCAGACGAAGTTGCCCTGCGGGGACGGAACCGTCCAGCCCTGCTCCCGGAGTCCGGCGAGCACCCGGTCGCGCTCGACCACGAGCGCGTCGACACGCTCCATCAGGGCCGACTCCGCGTCCAGGCTGGCCACCGCAGCCGCCTGGGCGACGCTGGAGACTCCGAACGGCAGCGCACAGGCGCGCACGGCTGCCGCGACGTCGGCGTGCGCCAGCAGGTAGCCGACGCGGAAGCCGGCCAGTCCGTAGGCCTTGGCGAAGGTGCGCATCACGGCCACGTTCGCGTGCGCGGAGGCGAGTGCCAACCCGTCGACCGGGTCGTCCTCGCGGACGAACTCCCGGTAGGCCTCGTCGACGACGATCAGCACGTCGTCGCGCACCTCGGCCACGAACGCCCGCAGCTCGGAGTCGCTCACCGACGGTCCGGTCGGGTTGTTCGGCGTGCACACGATCACCACCTTGGTGCGGTCGGTGACCGCTGCCGCCATCGCGGCGAGGTCGTGGCGACCGGCCGCATCGAGGGGCACCTGCACCGACGTCGCGCCGGCCGCGGACACCGCGATCGGATAGGCCTCGAAGGACCGCCACGCGTAGACGACCTCGTCGCCGGTGTCGCAGTAGGCCTGAAGCAGGTGGTAGAGCACCGCCACCGAGCCGGTTCCCGCGGCCAGCCGCTCTGGGGGTACGCCGAGCCGATCGGCCAGCGCGTCGTACAGCGCGGTGTTGCCCATGTCGGGGTAGCGGTTCATCCGCGCCACCGCCTCGTGCGCGGCCTGCACCACGCCCGGCAGTGGAGGGTAGGGGTTCTCGTTCGAGGACAGCTTGAAGACCTGCTGGCCGGGACGCGCCGCGGGCGGTCGGCCGGCCACGTAGGCGGGGATCGAGGCGATCGTGTCGCGCGGGCGGGGCGGCTGGCTGGTCACCGGGTCACCCTAGTGGGACGGGGGCCTGGCGGGACCCCGCCCGAGGGGTGCCCAGAGCTGAGGGGTCGCCGGACCGGCGAGGCACGCCGCCCGCACGCCCGCCCTGATCAACGCCAGTGCCCGGTCGGCGTCCTGCACGCGAACGCGAGTGCCCGGTCGGCGTCCTCCACGCGAACGCCAGTGCCCGGTCGGCGTCCTCCAGGCGAGCGCGAGTGCCCGGTCGGCGTCCTCCAGGCGAGCGCGAGTGCCCGGTCGGCCGGGGAGTTCGGACGACGGGGTGACGCCACTACGCTGGCGCTCATGAAGTTGCTGGGGTGGCTGGTGGTGAACACGCTCGCGCTCGGTGCAGCCGTGGCGCTCTTCAAGGGCATCACCCTCGAAGGCACCAGCGACACCGACCGGCTCGTGAAGCTGGTCGCCGTCGGGGCAGTGTTCGGGCTGATCACCTCGATCGTCCGCCCCGTCGTGAAGTTCCTCTCCCTGCCCCTGATCGTGCTCACCCTCGGCCTGATGCTCCTGGTCATCAACGCCCTGATGCTGCTGCTGACCAGCGAGATCGCCGGCCTGCTGTCGCTCGGCTTCCGCGTCGAGGGCTTCTGGGTCGCGCTGCTGGGCTCGATCGTGATCTCGATCGCCTCGATGTTCCTCGAGGCGATCTCCCCGACCAGAGAGCGACGTCGCGCATGACCCTTCCCGCACCCACCGCTTCGCCGTACCGCATCGGCTTCGTGTGCCTGGGCAACATCTGCCGCTCCCCCATGGCCGACGTGATCCTCTCCGAGCTCGTCGCCGGCGCTGGTCTCGACGGACGGGTCGAGGTCACCAGCTGTGGCACCGGCGACTGGCACATCGGCCATCCGATGGACCCCCGGGCAGCGGCTGAGCTGGAGGCCAGGGGCTACGACACGTCCACCCATCGCGCGAAGGGGTTCGACGCGAGCTGGCTGGAGAAGGACCTGCTGCTCGCGATGGACGCGACGAACCTCGCCACGATCACCGAGGGACGGGGCAGCGACGCCCGGGTGCGGATGTTCCGGTCCTTCGACCCGCTCGTCCCGGACGGCGCCTCCGCCGAGGAGCTCGACGTCCCCGACCCCTGGTTCGGCGAGGACGACGGCTTCGCCGAGGTGCACGCGATCGTCGAGCGCACGTGTCGCGAGCTGCTCCGGGAGATCGAGGGCCTGCGTCTGTGAGGTGCTCGGCAGGACTCGGTGGACACGTCTCGGCGGTCGGGCGATGAGTTTCCCCGCGACCACCGGTCAGCCTCCCTGCCGTGAGCCGGATCCTCGAAAGGAGCTCGCATGACGCCACTGGTCTCGCCATCCCCCGAGTCTTCGACGAAGGAGGCGACCTCCCGAGTGCCGTCGTCGACGGACTTCCCGCAGGTCGCCGACCAGTACCGCCGGGAGCTCACCGCGCACTGCTACCGCATGACCGGTTCGGTCTACGACGCCGAGGACATGGTCCAGGAGACCTACCTGCGCGCGTGGCGGGCCTTCGACGACTTCGAGGGCCGCTCGTCGGTGCGCACCTGGCTCTACCGGATCGCCACCAACGTGTGCCTGACCGGTCTGGAGAACAAGGCGCGGCGCCCGCTCCCGACCGGGCTGGGCACTCCCGGCGCCCAGGCCTCCGACGAGCTCGTCGAAGCAGCCGAGATCCCCTGGCTGCAACCCGTCCCCGACGTGATGGTGGACATCAGCAATGTCGACCCCGGCCAGGTCGTCGCCAACCGCGACTCCATCAGGCTCGCCTTCGTCGCGGCACTCCAGCACCTTCCGCCTCGCCAACGCGCCGTCCTGATCCTGCGCGACGTCCTGCGCTGGTCCGCCAAGGAGACCGCCGCCGCCCTGGGGACGACTCCCGCCGCCGTGAACAGCGCACTCCAGCGTGCCCACGCCCAGCTCGGCGACAAGCAGCTGAGCCGAGGCGACGTCGAGGACGACCTCACCCCCGACCTCGAGGCCATGCTCGAGCGCTACGTGCAGGCGTTCTGGGACAAGGACGTCGAGGCGCTGGCCACGATGCTGGCCCACGACGCCGTGTGGGAGATGCCCCCGTTCACCGGGTGGTACGCCGGCGCCCGGAACATCGCCGACCTGATCGAGAACCAGTGCCCGGGCGGCAGCCGCGACATGCCGATGATCCGCACCGCGGCGAACGGCCAGCCCGCCTTCGGCCTCTACATGCGCCAGCCGCAGGGGCACTTCGAGCCCTTCCAGCTCCAGGTGCTGCTCCTCGTCGACGGCCGGGTGCAGCACGTGACCGCGTTCTTCGGGAGCGCGCTGTTCGAGAAGTTCGGGCTGCCGGCGACGCTGCCCGCGACGTACTCGATGGTCTGAGATGTCGACCGGCTCGCCACCAGGCGCGGTGGGGCTGCTGGACGGCGCCCTGGTGTGGGCCTGCGACTGCCTCCAGCTCGCCCGGACCTGCTCGTCGGGGGTGGTCACGCCCTGCCGCGACTGGGACCTCGGTCAGCTGCTCGTGCACCTGGACGAGTCCGTGGCCGCCCTCGGGGAAGCCGCAGAGCTGGGCCGGGTCCGATTGGACCCGCCTCTCGAGGGGCGCGAGGTCGACCTGCTCGTCGACCGCATCGTGCAGCGGGCCTGGCGCACCCGCGCGGGGTGGCAGCGCCGGGTGACCTCCGCCCCGGTATGGGTGGGCGACCTGCCTCTGGGCCGGGACACGATCGCCGGGGTCGGCGCCCTGGAGATCGCGGTGCACGGCTGGGACGTCGCCGCCGCCGCCGGTCGGCCGGTCGGGCTGCCCGCCGACCTGGCCGAGAGGCTCCACCAGGTGGCGCGCCTGGTGGTGACCCCCGACGAGCGTCGTCGGCGCTTCGCGCCGAGCGTCCCCGTGCACCCTTCGGCCTCGGCGAGCACCCGCCTGCTGGCACACCTCGGGCGGCGCGCGGCCTGAGGTGAGGCTCAGCGTTGCCGGCAGCGACCCTGGCGTCCAGGCTCCGCGACCGGCAGGGTGGAGCAATGGCACGGATGCCTGGGATCGCGGCACTGGTCGAGCAGCTGCTCGACCAGGCTGTGGTGGCCACCACCCCGGTCGCCGGTGGCGACATCTGCACGGCGACGCGGGTGCGGCTCAGCGACGGCGGCTCGGCCTTCGTGAAGACTCGGCAGGGCGCTCCACCGGACTTCTTCGAGGTGGAGGCGCGGGGTCTCGGCTGGCTCGCAGAACCCGGCGACGTCGACGTGGCCGAGGTGATCGCGGTAGCGGCCGACTGCCTGGTCCTGCGCTGGATCGAGCCCGCCCGCGCCACACCGGAGAGTGCCGCGAGGCTCGGGAGGGCCCTTGCCCGGCTGCACCACAGTGGCGCCCCGACCTTCGGTGCCGAGCGCGAGGGCTTCATCGGTGCGCTGCCCCTGCCGAACCGTCCGGCACCCACCTGGCCGGAGTTCTTCGCGGTCCGGCGAGTCCTCCCCTACCTCAAGCTCGCGACGGACCGGGAGCACATCTCGAGGACCGACGCGGCCGCCGTGGAACGCCTCGTCGGGCGGATGACCGAGCTGGCCGGGCCCGCGGAGCCACCTGCACGGATCCACGGCGATCTGTGGTCGGGCAACGTGGTCTGGTCGGCCGATCGGGGAACCCTGATCGACCCCGCCGCCCACGGCGGGCACCGCGAGACCGACCTGGCGATGCTGGCGCTCTTCGGCCTGCCCCACCTGCAGCGGCTCCTGGACGCCTACCAGGAGGAGAGCCCGCTCGCCGAAGGGTGGCAGGAGCGCCAGCCCCTGCACCAGCTGTTCCCACTCCTCGTGCACGCAGCCATGTTCGGTGGCCACTACGGCGAGCGCGCGGGCGCTGCCGCGCGGCGCCTGTGAGGCGTCTCGGCACCGCGGCACGAACGGTTCCTGGCGACGCCTCACGCCTCCGAGTCGGCGGGCGCCGCCGTCTCAGGGATTGCTCAGGGCTGGGTGGCACGCTAGGGACGTGACCGTCGACTCCTCCGCTGCCAGGCAGCACATCCTCGTCGTCGAGGATGACCGCGCCGTCCGGGAGTCGCTGCGGCGCTCGCTGGAGTTCAACGGCTACCAGGTCTCCACCGCCTCAGACGGTGCGGAGGCGCTCGCCGGCATCAGCGGCATCAACCCCGATGCGGTCGTGATGGACGTGATGATGCCGCGACTCGACGGACTGGAGACCACGCGCGCGCTGCGCAAGGTCGGCAACAGCGTGCCCATCCTGGTGCTCACGGCGCGAGACGCCGTCGGCGACCGGGTGGAGGGGCTCGACGCCGGCGCCGACGACTACCTCAGCAAGCCGTTCGCGCTCGAGGAGCTGCTCGCCCGCCTGCGCGCGCTGCTCCGACGCGCTGTCCCGGGGGCTGCCGACGCGGAGGAGCAGCTCGGCTTCGCGGACCTGACGATGGACCTGGCCTCACGCGAGGTGCGCCGCGGCGAGCGGCTGATGGAGCTGACCCGGACCGAGTTCAACCTGCTGGAGCTGTTCCTGCGCAGGCCGCGCCGGGTGCTCGAGCGCTCGTTCATCCTCGAGGAGGTCTGGGGCTTCGACTTCCCCACGACCGCCAACAGCCTGGAGGTCTACGTCGGCTACCTGCGGCGCAAGACCGAGGCCGCCGAGGAGTCCCGGCTGATCCACACCGTGCGCGGCGTGGGCTACGTCCTTCGCGAGGCCCCCTGATGAGCGTCGGAAGCGGCCCCGCGGCAGGAGGCACGCCGCCGTGAGCGCTCGTACGCTGTGGGGTCCCCTGCACTACCGGAGGTCCTTGGCCAGCCGGGTCACCTTGCTGACCACGCTGGCCGTGGGCATCGCGGTGACCGGGGTCGCCTTCGCGGCGTACGCCACGGTGCGGATGCAGAGCATCAACAGCCTGGACGCCTCGCTGCGCTCCCGGGCCGTTCAGGCCGCCGGTGCGGAGACCCTGAACAACCTGCCGCGCGAGGAGATCCCGTCCTGGGCCCTGGGTGCGCTCGACGTCAAGATCATGCTCCTCAACGCCCCGAACAAGTCGATCCAGCCGGACAGCCTGGAGGCCCGCGAGAAGATCGGCGGGGTGGAGTACCAGGTGGCGACGGGTCAACGCGACTGGTCTGCTCGCACGGTGTGGATGGGCGGTCAGCGCTACCGCCTGGTGGCCGTCCAGGCCGTTCCGGGCGAGGCGTTGATCCTCGCCCAGTCTCTGAAGGCCAACGACGAGATGCTGGACCGTCTGGGTCTGGTGATGCTCCTGTTCGGGCTCGCCGGCATGATCAGCGCCGGGCTCGCCGGGTGGGGGGTCGCCCACAACGGCCTGCGACCCGTACGCCGGCTCACCACCGCTGTGGAGGAGATCGCGCGCACCGAGCGGCTGGATCCGATCCCGGTCGAGGGACGCGACGAGGTGGCCCGGCTCTCCACCGCCTTCAACGCGATGCTCGCGTCCCTGTCGGCCTCGCAGGCGCGCCAGCGCCAGCTGGTCGCCGACGCCGGGCACGAGCTGCGCACGCCGCTCACCTCGCTGCGCACCAACCTCGACCTGCTCGCCCAGGCAGACACCTCCACCAAGCTCTCCGCCGCGTCGCGCAGGGAGCTCCTCGACGATGTGCGGGCCCAGATCTCCGAGATGACCACGCTGATCGGGGACCTGGTCGAGCTGGCGCGCGAGGATCCTTCGGCGACCCCGTCCGTCGAGCCCGTGGAGCTCGCAGCCGTGGTCTCCCAGGCGGTCACGCGCGTGCGACGCCGGGCCCCGCTCGTGGAGTTCGTGGTCCGCACCGAGCCCTGGTGGGTCCACGGTGACGCGGCCGCTCTCGAGCGCGCCATCACCAACCTGCTGGACAACGCCGCCAAGTGGAGCCCCGAGGGCGGCCAGGTCACCGTGGAGCTCACCCACGGCACCGTGTGCGTCTCCGACCAGGGGCGCGGCATCTCCGCCCAGGACCTGCCCCACGTCTTCGACAGGTTCTACCGCTCCACCGAGTCACGGGGGATGCCCGGCTCGGGCCTGGGCCTCTCGATCGTCAAGGCGGTCGCCGACAGGCACGGTGGCGAGACCCGGGCGGGGACGGCAGCGGGGGGCGGCGCCGCCTTCTGGTTCCACGTGCCCGGGAGCATGGCCCCACCTGAGGTCTTGGCCCGGTCGTAGTCAATCCAAAGCGCGCTCTCAGGTAGACGCTGGACACTGGGACCATGGACGAGCAGAACCGATACCCCGACCAGAGCCCTGACGGACCCTCCGGCGACCCCGACTCCTTCGATCACACCCGCCCGATCCCGCGAGACGAGTCCTCGGCCGACGCCGACACCTACCCGCCGATGGTGGGCCCGTTCTACGGCTCCTCCCCGTGGGGGGCCGCCACCGCGACGCAGGCGCCACCCGCCCCGAGGACCCGCGGTCTCAGCGCTGCGGTCCTCGTCGGCGCCCTGGTCCTCGGCGGCGCCGCCGGCGTCGGCGGCGCAGCCGCGTTCAACGAGTTCAACCAGGACTCCACCACCTCCACCACCGACTCCGGGGACCAGAGCGACTACCAGGCCACCAAGACGGCCGTCCTGGAGAGCGGGACGGTGGAGAAGGTCGCCAACGCCGTGCTGCCCTCGGTGGTCAAGATCAACGTGAACGGCCAGACCGGCTCCGGCTCGGGCTCGGGCATCGTCCTCAGCGAGGACGGCGAGATCCTCACCAACAACCACGTGGTCGCAGGCGTGGGCAACGACGGGGCGATCTCGGTGAGCTTCAACGACGGCACCACCCGCAAGGCGACCCTGGTGGGCGCCGACCCGATGACCGACATCGCCGTCATCAAGGTGGACGGCGCGTCGGACCTCCAGCCGGCCGCGCTCGGCAAGTCCGGCAGCCTGCGAGTCGGCCAGACGGTGGTCGCGGTGGGGTCGCCGTACGGGCTCAACGCCACGGTCACCTCGGGGATCGTCAGTGCCCTGAACCGGCCGGTGTCGGTCTCCAACGATCAGTCACCCCGACAGCCGGGTCGCAACAGCAGCACCACCTATCCGGCCATCCAGACCGACGCCGCGATCAACCCGGGCAACTCCGGTGGCGCCCTGGTCGATCTGTCCGGGCGCGTGGTGGGGATCAACTCCTCCATCCGCACCTCGTCGAGCAGCGGCGGGCTGACCTCCGAGCCGGGCGGCTCCATCGGCCTGGGCTTCGCGATCCCGATCGACGAGGTCCTGCCGATCGTCAACCAGATCAGCGCCGGCGAGGAGCCGACGCACGCTCGTCTGGCGGTGACCGTCGCCAGCGTCGCCGCCGACCCCATGACCCAGGGGGCCCAGATCCAGTCGGTGGAGCGGGGTGGTGCGGCGGACAAGGCCGGACTCGCGAAGGGCGACGTGATCATCAAGGTCGACGACCAGGTCATCGAGGACTCGGAGTCGCTGATCGCCACCATCCGCGGCCACCGGCCCGGGGACGACGTGCAGATCACCTATCTGCGCGACGGAGACAGCCGCACCACCACGGCTGACCTCGGCTCGGACCAGGAGACCTCGGCTCCCTGATCCGAGCGCCGTGACCGGACCATCGCGGCGGTACTACGGCGGCGGTCTAGTCCCCGGGGACGGACTTCGGGCGGAAGCCTTGTGGTCGGCGCGCCGACGGATAACTATGAGTGCGATCACGACGCGCGAGCGGGCCCTCTGTTCAGCCGGGGGGCGCTTAGTTGGCAGAGGCCCGCCGCGCGTCCACTCCGATCCCGCGGCCCGCGCCGCCCCTGTGTACGTACCGGGGATGACTGCTACTTCAGCACCGACAGGATCGATGAGTAGTCGTCGGTCCACCGCACCTTGCGGGTGCCCAACGGGCTCCAGCCCGGGCGCTCCTCGAGCCGAGCCACCGCCGCCCGGTCGCGACTGAGCGCGACCCACCGGCTGGCCGAGGCTCCGTCGGGACCCGCGTCGCCGCGTCCGACCGTCGCGGAGAGGCCGAGCTCCTCAGCGGCGCTGGCGAGCACCGGAGCCAGGTCGAACATCCGGTTGCTGATGTGCACCACGAGCAGCCCCTGTGGTGCGAGCCGGTCGACGTAGGTCCTGATCGCCTCCTCGGTGAGCAGGTGCACCGGGATCGAGTCGGAGCTGAAGGCGTCGAGCAGGATCGCGTCGAACGCACCGCGAGGCGCGGCCGCGACCCCGAGACGACCGTCGCCTGCCACGGTCCTGATCGTGGCGGGGCTGTCGCCGAGGAAGCTGAACAGGGCCGGATCACGAGCGATCCGGATGATCTCCGGGTCGATCTCGAAGAAGGTCAGCTCCTGCCCCGGTTCGCCGTACGCCGCGATGGTGCCCGCCCCGAGCCCCACGACCGCCACCCGCTGCAGTGTCGGACCCGCGAACACCCCGCCCAGGGGTCCGGAGCGGGAGTAGTACGTCGTGGCCACGTCTCGCCTCCCCGGATCGCGGAACTGGGTCCCGTGGGTGGTGGTCCCGTGCACCAGCTCGTGCCGGTCGCCTGCCTCGAGCACCGTGTAGCTGCCGAAGAAGGTGCGGCTGCGCTCGATCACGGCCTGGTTCTCACCCACCGCCGACAGCACGAAGAACGCGACGACGGCGAGCGACATCACCCGCGGGAGGTGCGCCATCCACCAGCCGACCACGAGACCCAGGACGAGCAGCACCACCAGCAGGCCCGGACTCGGCGGCGCCGCCCAGATCAGCAGGCGCAGCGCGACCGGGACGAGCATCACGCCCAGGCCGAGCATCAGCAGCCGCGTGCGACGCGCTGCGGGGACGAGGTCGCCGTCGCGCACGTCGGTGACCCGACGCCTCGGCACCCCCACGAGAAGGAGCGGAACCACGACCAGCACCAGCGAGAACTCGAGCACGCGGTCGAAGACCAGCGGAGCCGCGAGGCCGTTCAGCAGCCCGCCCAGCGCTCCGCCGGTCGCGACCACGAGATAGAAGCTGGTCAGATGCTCCGCCGCGGGACGCTCCGCGGCCAGCCGCGCATGCGCGGCGTAGGCCACCAGCACGAGCATCGCGAGGTTCACCACGATGGTCAGCGTCACCGCCACGTTCAGGCCGACCGAGGTGATCGCGATCGCGAACGCCGCCGCCACCGCCCACCGCGTCGCCCGTCGGGGCGGAGTCCGCGAGGCCTTGCTGAAGGCCAGCACGAAGGTCGCCAGGTAGATCGCCAGCGGCACCACCCACAACAACGGGATCGCCGCCACGTCGGTGGTGATGTGCGAGGTGACCCCGAGCATCAGCGAGGAGGGAAGGAAGGCCAGCGCGCTCCAGGTGAGGACCTGCTTGCGGTTCGGGCGCGCGGTCACCGGAAGGCGCATACCCCGGGCGGCCGGCACCCGTCCGCTACGCACCGAGAGCGCGCACGTCGCGGTCAGCACCACGAAGACCAGGAACCCGCCCGACCACCAGGTCCGTTGGGAGGCCAGGGTCAGGTGCGGCTCGATCAGCAGGGGATAGGCCAGCAGCCCACCGAAGCTGCCGAGGTTGCTGGCGGCGAACAGGAAGTACGGGTCGTCGGACCTGGCATGGTCCCCCCAGGAGTACCACCGCTGGAGCAGTGGGCCGGTCGTCGCGATCACCGCGAACGGGAGGCCGATGACCAGGACCAGGGTCCGCAGCAGCCAGAGCACGGGCGAGCTGTCGAGGGGCGGTGCCGCATCACCGGGAACAGCCAGCGGGAGCGCCACCAGCGGCAGCAGCAGCACGACCACGTGCGCCTTCGGCTGCCACCTGGCGCCCAGACGTGAGGTGGACGCGTGCGCGTACGCGTACGCAGCCAGCAGCAGCACCTGGAAGAACAGCGAGCTGGTGCTCCACACCGTCGCCGAGCCGCCGTAGGAGGGCAGGATCAGCTTCGCCACCAGGGGCTGGACCACGAAGAGCAGGCCCGCTCCGATGAAGGCCGTCGTCGCGAACAGCATCGTGCGAGGCGGTGAAGGCGGCCGCCGGCGCACCGGCGGCGTCCTCCGCGCCACCGCAGGAGCGACCACACTCTCGCTGATCGCCACCGCACGCCTTCCTGCACCGAACATCGTCGTCCGTTTCACGATATGGGTGGTTCAAGCACTTCGTCCTGAAAAACGGAAATATCACCCCAGGAACACCCGTCCCGCATCTCGTTCCTGGGCCCCCGCCCGGAACCGCTGCGAGCTCGGTGACAGTCCGGACGGGTCGGCGTAACGTCGGGGTACCGCTTCAGTGCGGAGCGGCGTCTCGGGAGAGGAGCTCGCAATG
The DNA here is from genome assembly GCA_963812235.1 of uncultured Actinomycetota bacterium. Classification (GTDB taxonomy): domain Bacteria; phylum Actinomycetota; class Actinomycetes; order Propionibacteriales; family Nocardioidaceae; genus Marmoricola. The sequence goes on from CAWEUP010000023.1 coordinate 16,685, forward strand.
TTCATCCAGATCATTCAGGGCCGGTGCCGCGACGCGGACCGGATCCACCGGCTCATCGACGAGTGGCGCGACACGATCGGCGCCACGGCCGACGGCTGGCTCGGCGGGACCTACGGCGTCACCGACGACGACGAGTTCGTGGCGGTCGTCCGGTTCGAGTCGCGCGAAGCGGCTGTGGCGAACTCGGAGAAGCCGGAGCAGGGCGAGTGGTGGCAGCAGATGCAGGCCTGCTTCGACGGCGAAGTCAGCTTCCACGACTGCGACAACGCGATGGTGTTCCTCGGTGGCGGCTCGGACGAGGCCGGCTTCGTGCAGATCATCCAGGGCCGGGTGAGCGACCCGGAGAAGTTCCGGCACTTCATGGAGCAGCCGATGGATGCGCTGCAGGAGGCTCGGCCGGACCTCATCGGAGGCACGATCGCGCTGGAGCCTGACGGCTGGTTCACCCAGACGATGTGCTTCAGCAGCGAGGAGGCCGCACGCGAGGGCGAGCACAAGGAGATGCCGTCCGAGGTGCGTCAGGCCTACGAGGAGGAGCTGAGCGCGATGCAGGAGGTCAAGTACCTCGACCTGCATCAGCCGTGGTTCTCCAGCTCCGACGGCTGAGGATGACCGGCATCTAGTCCCGGTCGACGCCGCCCGCTGCGGCACGGAGGCGCTGGGCCTTCCACAGGGTCTCGGCCCACTCGCCCTCGCTGTCGGAGCGGACGGTGACCCCTCCCCCGGTGCCCAGGCGCCAGATCTGGTCGGGCCCGGAGTACAGCGAGCGGATCACCACGCCCAGGTCGGCGCGGCCGTCGGCGCAGATCCAGCCCAGGGCGCCGGCGTAGAGCCCCCGGGGTGCCATCTCCACCTCGTCGATGATGCTCATCGTGCGCAGCTTGGGGGCGCCGGTCATCGAGCCGGCCGGGAACAGCGAGCGCAGCGCCCCGACGGTGGAGACCTCCGCCCGCAGCCGTCCGCGCACGGTGGAGACGAGCTGATGCACGCTGGCGTAGGACTCCACCGCCATCAGGCTCGGCACGCTGACGGTGCCGAGCTCGCACACCATCGACAGGTCGTTGCGCAGCAGGTCGACGATCATCAGGTTCTCGGCCCGGAACCGGGGGTCGGTCGCCAGCGCCTGCCGCAGCCGCTCGTCCTCGCCAGCGGTGGCGCCCCGGGCAGTGGTGCCCTTGATCGGCTTGGTCTCCAGCCATCGCTGTGGGTCGATCATCGCGTAGCGCTCCGGCGAGCTGCTGAGCAGGTGCGTGCCGAGGTGCCGCAGCAGGCCGGCGTACGGCGCCGGGTTGCTGGCCCGGAGTCGCAGATAGGTCGCCACGGGATCGACGACCGGGCCGAGCTCGTCGCGGTAGGTGAGGTTGATCTCGTAGGAGTTCCCGGCGTGCAGCTGCTCCTGCACCTCGGCGAACGCCTCGACGTACCAGCCGGGGGCGGTCGCCGCCGACACCGGCACCACCCGGCTCGGCACGTGGGTGGCAGCCAGCGGCTCGTGGTCGAAGAACTGCACCTGTCGGCTGCGCATCCAGAAGGCGTCGGGGCCCGACCCCCAGGGGCGTGCCGGCAGGTCGGGTCGCGCGGCGTACCCCAGGCAGCCGACCCAGTGCACGTCCGGATCCCCCCGGTCCCGGGCGATCTCCGACTCCAGCACCTCGAACACGTCGGTGCCGACGACCTCGTCCTTGCCTCCCCGGTGCCTGGTGACCTCTCGACGGCCGGCGTCGAAGGAGAGCGACACGTCGTCGGGACCGAGCACCCCGACCAGGGACCGCCGCCCGGACCAGTCCCGGGCGCCCCCTCCGTCGAGCCAGAACGCCCGGTCGCTTCTCGCGAAGCCGGCCCGGACGGCTTCGATGACCGGCTCAGCCACGGCGCTCGTCCAGGAAGTTGCGCACGAGAGCGGCTCCATGGCGGGACAGGATCGACTCGGGGTGGAACTGCACGCCGACGAGCGGCAGGGTCCGGTGAGCGACGGCCATGGTGACGCCGCTGTGGTCCTCGACGGCTGTCTGCCGCAGCTCGGTCGGCAGCGCGACGGCGGCCAGCGAGTGGTAGCGCACGGCCTCGAACGGGTCGGGGACGCCCCGGAAGATCCCCTCCCGATCGTGGGTGACCAGCGCCACCTCACCGTGCGCGGGCTGCACCCGCTCGACCCTTCCGCCGTACGCCGTCACCAGGGCCTGCATGCCCAGGCACACCCCCAGCACCGGTCGGCCGAGCTCGAAGATCTCGCGTCCGAGGGCGAAGTCGACCGGGTCGGCCGGGTGGCCCGGCCCGGGTGAGAGCACCAGGTGGGTGTAGGCGTGCGCCCGGGCGAGGACACCGTCCACGTCGTGCTCCACCACATCGGGAAGGACTCCGGTGACCTCGCCGACGAGATGGACGAGGTTCCAGGTGTAGGAGTCGTAGTGGTCGATGACCAGGACCCTCGCGGTCTCGACAGGCGCAGCCACGGTCATCGATCAGCCCAACAGCTCCAGCAGCAGCTGGCGAAGCAGCGCGAAGCCGTTCTCGGTGAGGATGGACTCGGCGTGGAACTGCACCCCGCGGAAGCTCGGACCCGCCAGCACGTGGATGTCACCCGTGGCCGGGTCCGCCTCGACGCTCACACCTGGGGGCAGGTCGCTGCCGTCGAGTCGGCCCACGAACGTGTTGTAGAACCCGACCGGCTCCTGGCGACCGTCGATCTGCACCGTCGACTGGGTGCCCTGGAAGACGATGTCCTTGTAGTCGAGCGCGATCCCCAGCCGGTCGCACAGCACCTGGTGTCCCAGGCATACGGCCAGGAACGGCTTCTCCGAGGCGAGCAGGCTGTCGATGGCACGCACGTAGGCGGCGATCTTGGGATGTGCGTGGTCGCGGGGATCCCCCGGCCCGGGACCGACCACGACCAGGTCGACGTCCTTGAAGGCTCGCTCGACGTCCTGCTCCGCCAGCAGGGCCTCGTGGCGGATCACTCGCGACTCCATCCCGAGCACGGAGAAGACGTGGGCGAGCATGTTCACGAAGTCGTCCTCGCCGTGCACGATCGCGACCGTCCTGCCGACGAGCGAGGGCGCCGGTGGTGAGCCCTCCTGGTCGGTGAGCCAGAACTTCGCCAGCCTTCGGTTCCTCGAGTTCAGCGCGATCAGGACGTCCTCGTCCTGCATCAGCTCGGCCAGATCGGAGGATGAGCCCGTGGCACCGGGCACCAGCCCGAACGCCGAGAGGATCCCGCCCGCCTTGGCGAGGGTCTCGGCCACCTCGTAGTCAGGCTCGGAGTCACGGACCAGGGTGGCGCCCGCGGTCACCCGCATCGCCCCGTCCGGCGACACGTCCGCTGTGCGGATGACGATCGGGGAGTCCGCGGTCGGAGCACCGTGTGCGTCGCGGCCGATCAGGGCCAGCGCGCCCGCGTAGTAGCCGCGCCCCTCCGACTCGTACTCGCGGATCAGCCGGCACGCGTTCTCCACCGGGGCACCGGTGACGGTCGCGGCGAACATCGTGTCCCGCAGTACGTCGCGCACGTCGGCGCGGGTGCGACCGGCCAGGAGGTACTCGGTGTGCACCAGGTGGGTCATCGGCTTGAGGAAGGGACCCAGGACCTGGCCCCCCTCATGACAGATGTCGCACATCATCTTCAGCTCTTCGTCCACCACCATGAAGAGCTCGAAGATCTCCTTCTCGTCGGCGAGGAAGTCCAGCAGCCGCGCCTTGCGCTCGTCCGGCTCGAGCCCGCGCAGCCGGAACGTGCCGGAGATCGGGTTCATCCGCACGTCGCCGCCGTGCACGCTCACGTGCCGTTCCGGCGAGGCGCCGATCAGGAACCGGTCGCCGGTCCAGAAGCAGTAGGTCCAGTAGGCGCCGCGCTCGCTGGTGAGCAGCCGGCGCAGGACGGTCAGCGCCTTCGCGGCGCTCCACTCGCGCAGCTGGGCGCGGTAGTGACGACCGATGACGAGGTTGGCACCCTCCCCGTTGCCGATCTCCTCGCGGATGATCTGCGCCACGACCGCCGCGTAGTCCTCGTCGGAGGTGTCGAAGCCTCCGGCGTCCTCGAAGGCCACCTCCTCGTCGGGGAGAGCCGCCAGCAGCTCCTCGAGCGGCAGCTCGCGCTCGGTCTCGATGTTCACCACCGCCAACGGGGTGGAGTCGTCGTGGGCGACGAACCCACGCTCGGTCACCTGCCGGAACGGAACGGCCACCAGCCGGTCGAACCGTCGCCCGGCCTCGGGCGGTCCCTCCTCCAGAGGAATGTCCGCGAGGTTGTCCAGTCGGCTCAGTGACCCGCCCACGAGGGTGACGGTCGCACTCTCCCGCAGCCGGATCACCGCCCACGCCTCGTGCCCCCTCAGCTCCTCGAGGGCAGCCAGTGCTGCGGGGACGTCGGGCATGCCCGGAACGCTACTAGACCCCGGACCGCACCCCCCGCCCACCAGCGCGACCGCGGATCCGACTGCTCGGGCCCCGTCCGCGACCCGCGTGTGGACACTGTCCGGGCGGGGGCCTAGCCTTTTCCCAGCCTGCAGACGACGTGAGCCAGGGCGCAGCCCGCGAGGTCGGCCTCATGTGTCGCTCGCAGACGACGCATTTCCTAGGCGCGGGGGCAGTGGTGGACCAGAACGCTCTCGAGCTCTCGCGACGCGCGTTCCTCAGCGCCCTGGGGGCTTCCGGGCTGATGGCGGTCGGCGGCTGCTCGTCCTCACCGAGCCGCACCTCCAGCACCGAGACACCCGACCTGACCCCGCTGCGCAGCGCCATGCACGTGCACACCAGCTTCAGCGAGGGCGGCGGAAGCCTGCACAGCCAGCTCGAGGAGGCCTCCCAGAACGGCTTCGACGTGTTCTGGCCCACGGACCACGACTGGCGCATGAGCAACTACCAGGCGCCCACCACCTTCCACTTCACCGGGACCAAGGAGGAGGTCGAGGGCCAGACCTACACCTGGAAGCCGGTGACCACCGGCGACGTGGCCTCCGCGGGCGGCGGCATCGTGACCGATCCCCTGAGCCCCTTCGACGAAGCCTCGAAGAAGGGGTCGCTGCGGGTCGACGTGACCAGCGCCGGCAGCACCGCGTGCTCTCGCCGTTACCTGATGGACGGCAGCGCCTCGAACCAGAGCCATCGCACGAACCTCGTCGGGCAGACGGTCCAGGTCGACATCCTGCCTGCGCTCGTCGGCCCCCACGCCTGGGCCGAGGTCCGCATCACGATGTCCTACCGCCCGGCGACGGCCGGTCGCCCGGCCGGCACCTACGAGATGTCCTACCGGGTCGGCACCGTGCCGGCCAGTCGTAGGTCGGACGGCCTGCGCGGCACCGTGACCATCCAACGGCCCATCGGGAGGTTCGAGACGGTCACCCTCGATCCCGTGGCCGACGCCGCCGCGCTGTGGCCGGACCTGGTCGCCGGGGACAACGTCCTGATGGACCTCGAGCTCGGGGTCCAGAGCGACCTGCAGGTGCCGGCTCGCGCGTACTTCGCGAACCTGCGCTTCCTGCGGACCGAGACCGCCGGGGACCGGCCCCTGGAGGTCCAGGCCGAGATGCTGGAGGAGTACTCCAAGCGCTACCCCACCCTGACCCTGCGCCAGGGGCTCGAGGTCTCCGGGCCGGCCGAGCACGCGAACTGGTTCGGTGGCGAGCAGCACCTCACCGACTACGCCACCACCCAGCCCACCGACCTGATCGCCTACGCGGCCGAGCTGATCCACCGCACCGGAGGGCTGGCCTCGCTCAACCACCCCTTCGGCAACTCCTCCGGGGACTCCTCGTCGACCCGACTGAAGCGGGCCACGGCTCGGCGGGCCGCGGCCCAGAAGTTCCTGGACCGCAAGCTCGGAGGGGTCGACATCGTCGAGGCGGGCTACCGCGAACGCGGTGGCGTGGACCTCGAGACCAACCTCGACCTCTTCGACACCTTCATCCGAAGTGGCTACTGGGTGACGGCCACCGGCGTCAACGACAACCACATCGGGATGACCGGCTCGTGGAGCAAGGAGCCCAACCGCTTCTACACCACCTTGTGGGCGACCTCGGCCTCCGACCAGGGGCTGCTGGGTTCACTGCGGGCGGGGGCGGTCTTCGTGGGTGAGCTCGGAGGCTTCGACGGCCGGCTCGACCTCGGTGTCGAGGGCAGCCCGATGGGCTCGGTCTCGGTCCGGCCGGGGTCGGGCACCCTCGAGCTGAGCGCCATCGCCGACGGGCTTCCCGCCGGCAGCTCGGTCGAGGTCGTGCGTGGTCCGGTCGACTACAGCAACAGTCTCGACCCGGGCACCTCGGTGGTCGAGGTGCTCCCCGCCACCGCCTTCAAGGCGGGGCAGGCGCGTGCCGGCATCGATGCCGGCACCTCGTGCTTCGTTCGGCTCAACGTGGTGGACGCGAGCGGACGCCGAGTGGCTTTCAGCAACCCGGTGATGCTGCTCCAGGAGGACCCACCGACCCCGGTCCCGAAGGCACGCCGGGCGCCGTCGAGCTGAACGCGGCTAGTGGGTGAGGGTGACCATCCGCTGGGTTGCCCTGGTGTAGACGACGTACAGGGTGGCCTTCCCGGTCGGGGCCTCGTCCTCGATCTCCTGGGGGGCCACGACGATGATGCCGTCGAACTCGAGCCCCTTCGTGTCCAGGCCGGCGAGCACGACGATGCGGGACTCCGGGGTTCCGGTCTGCTCGGCGAACTCGCTCCAGGAGGAGACCCAGCGGCTCACCTCGCCGCGGCGGGCGGTCGGCACCACGATGCCGATGGTGCCCGCCAGGGACTCGGCGAGCTCGGCGAGCTGCTCGTGCAGGGCCGACTCGAGGTCCTCGACCCGCAGCTCGGCCGGGGAGACCCCGGTCGTGCGGACCGCGTCGGGCAGGTCGGCGTCCAGGCCCACGCGCCGCGCATAGTCCGCGGCGAAGTCGTAGATCTCAGCGGAGTTGCGGTAGTTCGTCGAGAGGTGGAAGTCGTGACGGGGCTTGTCGCCCAGCGCCTGCGCCCGAGCAGCCGCCGACTCCGCCGGCACCGGCCAGGACGACTGTGCCAGGTCGCCGACGATGGTCCACGTGGCTCCGCGTCCGCGACGACCGACCATCCGCCACTGCATCGGGGTGAGGTCCTGGGCCTCGTCGACGAGCACGTGGGCGAAAGCGTCGTCCTCGACCCGGTTGGTCGGCG
>CAWEUP010000024.1:0-22265 GCA_963812235.1 uncultured Actinomycetota bacterium
GGCCCGGTGGGTGCGGTGGGTGCCGTTTCTGTCGGTGGTGTAGGTCCGGCCGTGGGGGGTGGTCCAGGTGAACCGCCCCTCGTGCTGGGTGAGGGTCCAGCCGGCGTGGGTCTTGATGCGGTGGTGGTGTCGGCTCAGTTTGCCGAGGTTGGCCTCGCTGGTCTGGCCCGGTGGCCCGTGGGGGTCGTAGGCGGCGGTGTGGTCACGGTCGAGCCATCGGCTGGTGGAGGTGGCGTAGGGGAACACATCGGCCGGCTTGGACAGCTGGAGGCGTTCGTCGATCGCGGCGGGGACCTCGTAGCAGTCGGCCGCCATCCCGGTGTTGAGGTCGATCACCGGGCGGAGGCTGACCTGGTGGTGGCCCAGCACGTCGATGAGCTGCTGGCGGGTCAGCGCCCCGAGCTCCTCGGCCCGGGCCACCCCACCACCGAGCAACGCTGAGCGGGTCAGGTGCAGGTAGAGGACCGCCCGGCGGTCGCGTCGCCGCCGGCCCGGCGGTGCGGATCGCCTCCGCCACCGCTGCGTCGCAGGTGCTCTCATGCGCGCCGACCATCAGCTTCAACGCGGCCAGTGGGTTGGCGAGCAGTTCGGCGGCGTCGGCTCGTAGGCAGTCCATCGGCTGGGCGCGTTGGGCCGGGTCGCCGTGCTCGGCCAGCAGGTGGGCGAGGTGGTCGATGGTGGCGGCGAGTTGGTGGATGCCGGGGCTGGTGCCGCGTGACGACCAGGACCCGGGTGCCGTGCTCGTCGCGCTCGGCTGGTCCACACCATCCGCGCGCAGGCGGCCTGCTCGGCCTTGCGCTCGGCCAGGGCCTGGTCGGCCTGGACCACCCGGGCCGCGACCAGGGCCAGCAGCCGCGCCGGGGGCAGGGTGGCGACCACCTCGGCGACCGCGGCGTCGACCCACCGGGCCTGGTCGTCGGTCAGGTCGGCGGTCGCGGCGGCGATCTTGCGGGCCACCCACACCTCGACCCGCCCCGCCGCCAGGCTCGCCCACAGGCAGGGCAGCCGGTCGTGGATGTCGACCGCATCGGCCAGCCAGCGACGCCCCGCCAGCGGATGCAGCGCGAGCGCGGCGGCGAACTCCGCACCGGCGTACTCATCGACCGGGAGCCCGACCGCCCCCAACAGGGTCGGGCGACGACGCGGATCAGCGAGCACCTCAGGGTCGGTGACCACGTGGGCCAGCGCCCACTCCCGGGCCAGCACCAGCCGCTCGAACTCCGCGGCCCGCACCGCGACCAGGTTGGCCTCCACCCGCGCCAGCACCCGGTGGGTCGAGGCAGTGGGTGCCGAAGTCATGCCCCCATTGTCCTACGAATATCTGTTCGAATCAAGAGGAATCAAAAGACTGGAGAGAAGGTTTGCAACCCGCGATGCCCAGCCGTTCAGCAAGCCATTCCGTCGTTCGAAAGTCTTGACGTCAGCGCCGACCGGAGGATAATTCAACACATGATGAAAAACGCCGTTCGGGTGCACGGGCTCGAGGTACAACGAGCCGGGGTCGCGATCCTGCGCGGTCTCGACTTCGAGGTGGCGGCCGGGGAGGTCACCGGACTGCTGGGACCGTCGGGATGCGGAAAGACCACGTTGATGCGCACGCTGGTCGGCGTGCAGCGGATTTCCTCCGGCTTCGTCGAGGTGCTGGGAGACCACGCCGGTGCGACAGCGCTGCGCTCCGAGATCGGCTATGTCACCCAGCAGCCGAGCGTCTACGAGGACCTCACTGTCCGGGAGAACCTGCGCTTCTTCGCGCGCATCCTCGGGGCCTCGGACCAGCGGGTCGCTGAGTGCATCGAGCTGGTGGCGCTCCAAGGTCAGGCCAATCAGGTGGTCGGCCGGCTCTCAGGGGGGCAGTGGTCGCGGGTCTCGCTCGCGGTCGCGCTGCTCGGGAGCCCACCGCTCCTGGTCCTGGACGAGCCCACGGTCGGGCTCGACCCGGTGCTGCGGGCCGAGCTCTGGACCGCCTTCCACCGCCTGGCCGACAACGGTGCCGCCGTGTTCGTCTCCAGCCACGTGATGGACGAGGCGTCTCGATGCGACCGGCTGCTCCTCATGCGTGCCGGCCGGCTGATCGCCGATGACACGCCTGGCGGCCTGCTGGAGAGCACCGGGACCGAGGACATCGAGAGCGCCTTCCTGTCGCTGGTCCGAGAGCAGGAGGCGTCATGAGCGTCGTCTCGGCGAGATCGACCGCGGCCGTGACCACCCGGGTGCTGATCCAGCTTCGCCGCGACCACCGGACGCTGGCGATGCTGCTGGTGCTGCCGTTCGCGCTGATGTCGTTGCTGTGGTGGATGTTCGACGGGCTGCCGGGCGAGGGCTTCTCCCGTCTCGGACCGGCGCTGCTTGCCCTGATCCCGTTCATCGTGATGTTCCTGGTCACCTCGGTGACCACGTTGCGCGAGCGGACCTCCGGCACCCTCGAGCGGCTCCTGGCCCTGCCCATGGGCAAGCTCGACTTCCTGCTCGGCTACGCGATCGCCTTCGGCCTGGTCGCGGCGGTCCAGTCGGCGCTGGCGGTGGCGGTCAGCGTCTGGCTGCTCGACCTGGCCGTCACCGGTGCCGTGTGGCTGCTGATGGTGGTCGCCATCATCGACGCCATCCTCGGCACGGCGCTCGGTCTGCTCGTCTCGGCCTTCGCCCGCACCGAGTTCCAGGCGGTCCAGTTCATGCCCGCCGTGGTGATCCCCCAGATCCTGCTGTGCGGACTGTTCGTCCCCCGCGACGCGCTGCCGCGCTTGCTCGAGCTGATCTCCGACGTGCTCCCCCTGTCCTACGCGGTCGACGCGATGCAGATCGTGGCCACCTCGTCGGAGACTGGCGAGGTCTGGCGCAACATCGCGCTGGTCTCGGCGTACGTCGTGGCCGGACTCGCCCTGGGCGCGCTCACGCTGCGTCGCCAGTCGGACTGACGCCGACCAGAGACCAGCGACCAGCCGGCCCCGGCTCCGAGCATCGATTTCATCGCGGCTTCTCGCTGCGGGTAACGTGACCCGGACGCGCCTAGTCCGGAGGAACCCTTGCTGCGACACGTTCTGCTGAAGCTGGCCAGTAGCCGCCGGATCAAGGAAATCGTCACCCGTATGCCGGTCAGCAGCGGGATCGTGAACCGCTACGTGCCCGGCGAGGAGAACCAGCAGGCGGTGGAGGCAAGCCGCACGCTGATCGAGGACGGGCTGCACGTCACCCTCGACTTCCTCGGCGAGGACACCCTCGAGGAGTCGCAGGCGGAGGCGACGGTCGCGGCGTACGTCGACCTCCTTCAGCGCCTGAGCCAGGCCGGGCTGGCCCGAAACGCGGAGGTCAGCGTGAAGCTCTCCGCGATCGGTCAGGCGCTGCCGACGATCGGCCCCAAGCTCGCCACGGAGAACGCCCGCAGGATCTGCCGGGCGGCGCGCAACGCCGGCACCACGGTCACCCTCGACATGGAGGACCACACCACCACCGACAGCACGCTGGCGACGCTGCACGAGCTCCGCAAGGACTTCCCCGAGACCGGCGCGGTCGTCCAGGCCTACCTGTACCGCACCGAGCAGGACTGTCGTGCGCTCGCCCGCGAGGGCAGCCGGGTGCGGCTGTGCAAGGGCGCGTACAAGGAGCCCGAGGACGTCGCCTACCAGGACCGTCACGACGTGGACAAGTCCTACGTGCGCTGCCTGAAGGTGCTGATGGCAGGGGAGGGCTACCCGATGGTGGCCACCCACGACCCGCGGATGGTCAAGATCGCCTCCGCCCTGGCCACCCGCTACGGCCGGATGCCCGGCACCTATGAGTTCCAGATGCTCTTCGGCATCCGCAGCGAGGAGCAGAAGCGCCTGGCCGAGGCCGGGGAGAAGGTGCGGGTCTACCTGCCCTACGGGCAGGAGTGGTACGGCTACCTGATGAGAAGGCTCGCCGAACGCCCGCAGAACCTGACATTCTTCCTGCGTTCACTCGTCTCCCAGAAGTAGTCCTCGACCGGACGCTTCCACCCGCTGTGCAGAAGGGACCACGATGACCGTCGCGATCATCGGCGCCGGAGTGATGGGCGAGGCACTCCTCTCGGGGTTGATCCGAGGTGGTCACGACGTGGCCGACCTGGTGATCGGCGAGAAGCGGCCCGAGCGGGCCACCGAGCTTCCGGGAGAAGTACGCCGTGCAGGTGGTGGCCAACACCGAGGCCGCCGCCCGGGCCGAGACCGTCGCCCTCGTCGTCAAGCCCCAGGACATGGGTGAGGTGCTCACCGAGATCGCTCCGCACCTGCGCGCGGGCCAGGTGCTGATCAGTCTCGCCGCCGGCATCACCACGGCCTACATCGAAGGGCACATCCCCGACGGCATCGCCGTCATCCGGGTGATGCCCAACACCCCCGCCCTGGTAGACGAGGGGATGGCCGCGATCTCGGCCGGAAGGCACTGCGACGAGGAGCACCTCGCGCTGGCCGAGCAGATGCTCGCGGTCACCGGCCGGGTGGTGCGCGTGCCGGAGAAGCAGCAGGACGCGGTGACCGCGATCTCCGGGTCCGGCCCGGCCTACCTGTTCTTCGTGGTCGAGTCGATGATCGAGGCCGGGGTCCACCTCGGGCTCCCGCGCAGCACCTCCACCGAGCTCGTCGTCCAGACCGTGGTCGGCTCGGCCAAGCTGCTGCGCGAGACCGGGGAGCACCCGACGGTGCTGCGCGAACGCGTCACCTCGCCCGGAGGTACGACGGCCGCGGCGATCCGCCAGCTGGAGAACCACAAGGTGCGGGCGGCGTTCATCGAGGCCATGGAGGCCGCACGCGACCGGTCGGTCGCTCTCGCCAACAGCGATGACTGAAGGGCCTCACGACAGCGGGTCCGCGATCAAGACCAGGGTCCCTGCCTGGCAGGCGTGGCTCACCGCCCTCGTGCTGGCGACGCTGTACTCGGCCGTCTCCTTCCAGCAGTACCGCCGGATGGACTCCTTCATCTTCGACCTGGGCTTCTTCGAGTCCGTCGTCCGGGAGTACTCCCAAGGTCGCCTGCCCACCCTCCCGCTGACCGACACCACGACGGCGGCGCTGCACTTCAGCCCCGCCCTCGCGCTGCTGGCCCCCCTGGTGCTGGTCGTCTCCTCGCCGCTGACGCTGCTGTTCGCGCAGGCCGTCGCGGTGGCCGTCGGCGTGGTCCCGCTCATGCGGGCCGCCGGCACCGGGGCGCTGCCCTGGGTGACCGCGGTGAGCTACGGCTTGGCGCCGGGGTTCGCCGCCCTGATCGGCTTCGACTTCCACGAGGTCGCCCTCGGTGTTCCGCTGATGTCGTTGAGCATGGCCGCGATGCTGCGCGCGGACCATCGAGCGGCCGTGTGCTGGGCGCTTCCGCTGATCCTGGTCAAGGAGGACCTCGGCCTGACGGTGATCGCCCTGGGTGCGGTCGTCCTCCTCCGCGGCTCGCGGCGGTGGGGCGCGATCGCCGTCGGGGTCGGCGTGGTCGCCTTCGCCGCGATCCAGTGGTGGGTGCTGCCCGCTCTCAACGGCGACACCGGCGGGTTCGCCGACAAGTACGCCCCCTCGGGACCCGCGGACGCCCTCCGGATCCTGGCCGAGGGCGTGCCGGCCAAGGTGCGCACCCTGCTGTTCCTGCTGCTCCCTACCGGCATGCTGGCGCTCCGCTCACCGCTGCTGCTGGTGGTCGCCGTACCCACGTTCGGATGGCGCTTCCTCTCCGAGAAGGCGACCTACTGGGAGCCGTACTACCAGTACGACGCGATCCTGGTCCCGATCGCCGTGGCCGCCATGATCGAGGGCGCCCGCCTGCTGCAGAGGCCTGTCCGGCAGGTCGGCCTGACCCTGGCCGTGGCCGGCACCCTGCTGCTGGTGCCCCAGCAGGCGCTCTCCCAGGTGTGGCAGGCGGACTTCTGGCGTACGCCGGCGCGGGTGGCCGCGATCGACGCGGCGCTCGACCGGATCCCGACCGGGAGTCGCGTCGCGGCATCCGACGACCTCGGTGCTCGGATCGCGCTGCGCACCGAGCTCTACCTGGTCGGGGACACGATCGCTCCCGACGGCCCGCCGCTGCCGGCCTCGGAGTTCGGCGAGGTGGAGTGGATCGCCTTCGACCAGCGCTGGTACCTGCCGCCCACTCCTGCCTGGCGCGGGTTCGCCGCGCTGCTGGACTCGGGCGAGTTCACCGTGGTGACCGAGGTCGAGGGCGTCGTCGTGGCCCGACGGACCAGCGGGAGGTAGCGTCCGCGCATGGAGCACGGGACCGCCGGCCAAGTCACCACCGACGACGCGACGACGTCGGGCTGCCGTGGCTGCGTGGTCTACGACGAGTCGCTGACCTCCTATGACTTCGGGCCCACCCATCCGATGAACCCGATCCGGGTCGATCTGACCGTCTCGCTCTCCAGGCACCTCGGCGTCCTCGAGCACCTGGAGACGGTGCCGGCACCGGACGCGACCGAGGACGAGCTGGAGACGGTGCACGACCCCGCGCTGATCGAGGCGGTGATGGCGGCGAGCACCGACCCGTCCCGCGGCGACCTCACCTTCGGGCTCGGCAGCGAGGACAACCCGACCTTCGCCAACATGCACCAGGCCTCCCGCCACGTGGTGGGGGCCAGCCTGGAGGCGGCCCGACGGGTCTGGACCGGTCAGGTGGACCACGCGGCGAACATCGCCGGTGGCCTGCACCATGCGATGCCCGGCCGGGTCAGCGGCTTCTGCGTCTACAACGACGTCGCCGTGGCGATCCGCTGGCTGCTGGCGAACGGGGCTCGGAGGGTCGCCTACGTCGATGTCGACGTGCACCACGGGGACGGTGTCGAGACCATCTTCTACAACGACCCCCGGGTGCTGACCATCTCCCTGCACGAGACCGGGCAGATGCTGTTCCCCGGCACCGGCTTCCCGGCCGACTCCGGGGGCCCCGAGGCAGTCGGCTCGGCGGTCAACGTGGCGCTGCCACCGGGGACCTCCGATGCCGGCTGGCTGCGTGCCTTCCATGCCGTGGTCCCACCTCTGCTGCGCGAGTTCGCCCCCGACGTGCTGGTCACCCAGCAGGGGTGCGACTCCCACCGCGACGACCCGTTGGCGCACCTGGCGCTCAGCATCGACGGTCAGCGCGCGAGCTACCTGGCGCTGCACGACCTGGCGCACGAGGTGGCCTCGGGTCGCTGGGTGGCGCTGGGTGGAGGCGGCTACGCGGTCGTCGACGTGGTGCCGCGCGCCTGGACCCACCTGCTCTCGGTGGTCTCGGGAAGGCCTCTGAGCAGTCACCTGGACACCCCGGGCGCGTGGCGCGAGAGCATCCGCGAGCAGATCGGAGTGAGGGCTCCGCTGCGGATGACGGACGGACGCAACGCGATCTTCCGCGACTGGTCGCAGGGCTATGACCCGGACACCTGGCTGGACCGCGCGATCCAGGCGACCCGGGAGGCGGTCTTCCCCGACAACGGGCTCGATCCGCACTGCTGAGCTGTCGAAATGTCGGCTTGGCAAGTTGCCACGCCGAAGTCTCACCTTTCACTTTGGGGAATCTCTAGCACATAGGTCACATTGGACTTATATTTCTCTCAGACGCGCGCGGGGCCTGGAACGGGGAAGTTCTGGGACGTGCGAGAGAAGAAAGTGCGGTGCGCTATGCCCACGAACGACATCTCCGAGGTGAAGTTCCTGACCGTTGCCGAGGTGGCGGCGGTCATGCGCGTATCCAAGATGACGGTGTACCGCCTCGTCCATAGCGGCGAGCTCCCCGCTGTTCGCGTCGGCCGCTCCTTCCGGGTCAGCGAAGAGGACGTCAACGAGTACCTCAGGACCAGCTTCTTCCACGCCGGCTAGGCGCCCTGGTCCGTGGGGACCCCGCCGATTCGGTTGCGCCTGCACGGACCGTTAGGCTGTGCCCTTCGGACGAGGGACTCCACCGGGGCTCCCCCTCTCACAGACGGATGGGTCACAACGTGGGTTCTGTCATCAAGAAGCGCCGCAAGCGCATGGCGAAGAAGAAGCACCGCAAGCTGCTGAAGAAGACACGCGTCCAGCGCCGTCGCCTCGGCAAGTAGGGCAAGACCCTCAGGTTCACTATGGGTCAGGTAGTACTCGTCACCGGCGTCGCCGGCGATCTCGGGCGTCGCTTCGCGGCGCAGCTGTCCGAGGCGCCGGGGATCGAGCGCGTGATCGGCGTCGACGTGGTGCCGCCGCGCGGCGACCTCGGCGGGGCCGGCTTCGTGCGGGCGGACATCCGCAACCCGGTGATCGCCAAGGTGATCGTGCGGGAGCGGGTCACCACGGTCGTGCACATGAGCGTGACGGCCACGGCTGCTGCCGCCGGCGGCGTGGTCGCGACCAAGGAGCTCAACGTCATCGGGACGATGCAGCTCCTGGCCGCCTGTCAGCAGGCCCCGGACGTGAGCAAGGTGGTGCTGAAGTCGAGCGCTGCCTTCTATGGCGCGTCCCACCGCGATCCCGCGAAGTTCACCGAGGGCATGACCGCCAAGCGCCTTCCGGGCTACGGCTTCGCCAAGGACATCCGGGAGGTGGAGTCCTACACGCGCGGGTTCGCCCGTCGACGTCCGGACGTCTCGGTGACCATGTTGCGGCTCGCGCACATCATCGGACCGCGGATCATCTCGCCGATGACCGGCTACTTCCGGCTCCCCGTGATCCCCACCGTCCTGGGGTTCAACCCGCGGCTGCAGTTCATCCACGAGAGCGACGCGCTGGACGTCCTCCAGCACGCGAGCCTCGAAGAGGTGGCTGGCACCTACAACGTCGCCGGCGACGGGATCATCACCCTGTCCCAGGCCGTACGCCGCATCGGCCGCCCCGCGCTTCCGCTGCCGGCCTTCGCGATCCCGACCTTCGGGTCCGCGATCCGCAAGACCAGGGACGCCGACTTCTCCGCCGAGCAGATCGGGTTCCTGACCTACGGTCGGGGCCTGGACACCACCCGGATGCGCTCGATGCTCGGTTTCGAGCCGTCCTTCACCACGGCCGAGGCGTTCGCCGACTTCGCCGACTCCCTGACACCGGGTCCGCTCGGAGCCGACCGGGTCCGGGCCACCGAAGCGGCGATGATGGATGCCCTGACGACGAGGAGAGGTGCTGCTCGTGGGTGACGCCGAGATCATTCCGATCGGGACCCGGGGCAGGCCCGGCCGTGGCACGGGCGGGGCCAAGCCTTCGACGAACAGCCGCAGCCTGGCCGCGAAGAGCGCCCCGCGCCCTTCGGAGCAGGACGAGACCAGCAGCCCGGCTGCCGCCTCGGCGGTGGACCCGGGCGTCACCGAGCCCTCCCAGCCCGCCCAACGTGCTGAGCCCGCCCAACGTGCCGAGCCCTCCGAGCCCTCCGGGTCCTCCGGGTCCGGCGACCGGGCGCGCACGGCGAAGGTCGTCGAGGACGGTCCGGGCCAGTCCGAGGTGCCCTCGCAACGGTCGCGCGCGCGCACCTCGACCGCGGCCAAGTCTCCGGTCTCGGCGCCGGTGTCCCGCCCGCCGGTCACCGCCGAGCACCGGCACCCCACCCCCGGCATCCCGCCCCTGGACTGGCTCAATGCGTTGACGTCGGCCTCCAAGGAGCTGTTCGGCGAGAACTGGGAGCCGCGGCTGGCGGAGTTCCTGGCCTTCTTGCGACGACGCCTGACCGGCGAGTTCGTGGTCGACGACTACGGGTTCGACGAGGAGGTCGCCGAGCAGTTCCTGCTGGCCGCGGCCCGGCCGCTGGCGCGCAAGTGGTTCCGCGTCGAGGTTCGCGGTGCTGAGAACATCCCGACCGAGGGCGGTGCCCTGGTGGTCTCGAACCACTCCGGCACCGTGCCGCTCGACGGGCTGATGACCGCGGTGAGCATCCGTGATCACACCAGCAGGTTCCTGCGCCCACTGGGCGCAGACCTGGTCTTCCGGCTGCCGGTGATCGGTGACCTCGCCCGCAAGGGCGGCGCCACGCTCGCCTGCCACGACGACGCGGAGCGGATGCTGCGTGACGGCGAGCTCGTCGGCGTGTGGCCGGAGGGCTTCAAGGGCATCGGCAAGCCGTTCAGCGAGAGGTACAAGCTGCAGCGCTTCGGCCGCGGTGGGTTCGTCTCGGCAGCCATCAGGACCGGTGTTCCCATCATTCCGACGTCGGTGGTCGGCGCCGAGGAGATCTACCCGCTCGTGGGCAACATCCCCTCGCTGGCTCGCCTGCTCGGGGTTCCCTACATCCCGATCACTCCGCTGTTCCCGCTCCTGGGGCCGCTGGGTCTGATCCCGCTGCCGTCCAAGTGGCTGATCGAGTTCGGTGAGCCGATCCGCACCGACGCCTACGAGGCGGGTGCGGCCGAGGACCCGATGCTGGTCTTCAACGTCACCGACCAGGTCCGCGAGTCGATCCAGCAGACGCTCTACTCCCTGCTGATGAAGCGCAAGTCCGTCTTCTCCTAGACGGACCACCAGGGGTCGATCAGGGGAGCAGCGGGTCGGTCGCCTCGTCCACCGCGTCGGTGAGCGCCTTGTCAGGCTCGACCTTGACGCGCGGGACCTTGGGGGTGGTGGGGACCTCGTCGAGGCTGCTGGTGACGCCGGAGACCAGGTCGTTCACGGCGGCACCTGAGCTGGGAGCAGGCACCAGGGAGCCCTGCGGCGTGATCGTGCTGGTCACCGGGCGGGTGCCAGGTGACACCGACCCGGTCCCGGCCTCGGTGCCCGAGCCCCGGGGCGGCTGGGGGATCCTGTCGGCTGACTGCTCGGCGGCCGTGACGAGCCGGGCCAGCTGGGCTGCTCCGGCGGCGGTGCGGTCGACCTCGGCCTGCGAGACGGGTCGCACCAGGAGGCGGTCGATCGCGGCAGCGCCCGCGCCGGCGGAGAGCACGTCCGGAGGGGCCAGCGGTCCGGCCGGGGAGCAGCTGCCACACAGGGTGCGGGCCTGGTCGTCGATGTCGGCCAGGGTGTCGGCGGCGTCGGCGAGACTGGCATCCGTGGTGGCGGAGGTGCCCGCCAGCGCCGTGATCCTCGTCATCTGGGCCGCGGTGAACGCTCGGACGCTCACGATGTCCGCGGCATCGCCACCCGCCGCGTAGGACAGGAAGAGCCGATCCGCACCGGCGACGGCGGCCTCGCGGAAGGAGGCGACGGTCTCGGCGACCAGCGCGCTGTCCGGAGAGCCCTTCGCCTGCAGGGAGCGCACCTCGGCAAGCCTGGTGGTGGCCTGGCCGAGCAGCGACCTGCCGGTCGCGGCATCGCCGAGTCGTGCGGCCGCGACGGCCTGCTCGACCCCGCGCTTTACCGGGTAGAGGCCGTCGCCCGGCAGCGATCCGGAGGATGCGGCGGCCAGGCCTGCGCTGCCACCGACCAGGACCAGCGACGCTGCCACGGTCCCGATCCGGCGGGTGCCTCGCGACGGACGGTGCGCGGGCAGCTGGAGCACGACGGCCGGAGTGCCGGACAGCTCGGTCGGCGCCTCGGTGAGCAGCCGCGTCCTGAGATCGCTCACGAACTCGGCGCGGGGCAGCACGGGTGGCTCGGCGAGGAGCAGCGAGACGGTGTCGAGGAGGTCGGCGTAGCGATCGGTGACGGCCTGCGTCGCCGTGCCGTCGAGGACCTGGTCGAACTCCTCGGCCGCGCGCTCGGCGGGGAAGAGGGATCTCATGGATGCGTTCCTGAACTCTGGAAGATCGCGCTCAGAGGTTCACCCGAGAGGAGGTCACGCATCCGGCACGCTGTCATCCAGTTCAACGAGGCGGTCCGCGGGGAGGTTATGCCGCTGGGGAAATTTCGCATGTTGGACACTTAACGCACTCCCTCCGGCAGCAGGCGCGCGAGGTTGCGCACCCCGCGCAGCTGCAGCTGCTTGACCGCGCCGGCGCTGCGGCCCAGCAGATCGGCCGTCTCCGCGATCGAGAGACCCTGGAGGAACCGCAGCACCAGGCACTCCCGCTGCTCGGTCGGCAGCTCGCTGAGCGCCTCCAGGAGGGCCTCGTTGGTGAGCGCGGTCAGCACCGCGCCCTCGGGCCCGTCGGTGGTGGTGTCGAGGCTGGTCATGTCCTCGGTGGTGCTCTCCAGCCTGGTCCGGCCGGACTTGAAGTGGTCGGTCGTCAGGTTGCGCGCGATCGTCATCAGCCAGGCTCCGAAGTCCTTGCCCTGCCAGCGGAACCCGCTCATCGCACGGAGTGCTCGGAAGAAGGTCTCCGCGGTGAGGTCCTCGGCGAGCTGGACCGAGCCCAGCCGGTAGTACAGGAAGCGGTAGACGCTGGTGTGGTAGTGGTCGTAGAGCGCCCCGAACGCCTCGGAGTCGCCGTTCCTGGCCAGCTCGACCAGGGCGATCAGCCGCTTGCCCTCGGCCTCGTCCTCGAGGGAGGAGGCGGCCAGCTCGGCGTCGTCGTGCTGACCCGACCGTGGGGAGGGTGGCGTGCTGCCGGCCTGCTTGCTCGCCTGGGACAGCAGCCAGGGCGTCTGCGCGACCGGTGCGGGGCCGGACGGGCCGAGGAGCGGGGTGGCCGGCGCGAGCACCTCCGCCAGGGCGCGGCGCAGGGCAGCAAGACCTCGATGCAGCTCGCGTGCGCTCATATGTGCCACCGACGGGTGCCGGGTGCCCTCCCAACCATCTGCCGATGCTACGCGGCAGTAACACCCTTGTGAACCGGTTCGTGACCCAGGCCACGGTGCCGGCGCGCGCGTCGGAGGAGTCAGCGGACCTTGCGGCGCACAGCCGTGGCGGCGACCGCGGTGCCGGCGACCGCTCCGGCCACGCCTGCGGCGAACAGGCCCGCGCGGGCCGCCTTGCGGCCGGTCCGGTAGTCCCGGATGCGCCAGCCGTTGGCCTTGGCGTGGTCGCGCAGTCGTGAGTCGGGGTTGATCACGCACGGGTCGCCGACCTCGTTGAGCATCGGCAGGTCGTTGTAGGAGTCGGAGTACGCCGAGCAGCGCGCCAGGTCCAACCCGAAGCGGGCGGCGATCTCCCGGACGGCCACCGCCTTGGCCGATCCGTGCAGCATCTCGCCGACCAGCGCTCCGGTGTAGACGCCGTCGACGTGCTCGGCGACCGTGCCGAGCGCGCCGGTGAGGCCCAGTCGACGGGCGATGATCGCGGCGATCTCGATCGGGGCCGCGGTCACCAGCCACACCCGTTGGCCCTCGTCGAGGTGCAGCTGGGCCAGTGCCCGCGTCCCCGGCCAGATCCGATGGGCCATCCGTTCGTCGAAGATCTCCTCCCCGAGCTCCTCGAGCTCGGCGACCGTGTGACCGGCGATGAAGGAGAGCGCCGAGGTGCGGGCGTCGGCGACGTGCTCGGGGTCCTCGACCCCCACCAGCCGGAAGTACGCCTGCTTCCAGGCAGCACCCAGGATGTCCTTGGTGGTGAAGAACTCTCGGCGGTGCAGTCCGCGGGCGAGGTGGAAGATCGAGGCGCCCTGCATGATCGTGTTGTCGACGTCGAAGAACGCGGCGGACGTGGGGTCGAACTCGACACTGAGGGCGCTCTCCACCTCGGCGATGGAGGCGGCGGCCTCGCCGGCGAGCTGCGAGCGACGCTGCAGGTTGGGCGGCCGTGGGGGGGACTTTCTCCCGTGCCTGCTGCTCTTTGGGGGAGGGCTCACGTCCCCACACTAAGGGCAGGACAGCCCACCGGGTCGACGCCTGTGGCCGGGGGCAGCCGATGTGCGAGACTCGCCCGATGGACTCCAACGTCGCCGAGCTGTTGAGCCGGGCGGCCATTCAGGAGCCGGACAAGACCGTGCTGTCCGAGGCGGCGACCGGGCGCACCGTGACCTGCAGCGGCCTCGAGGATCTCGTCCAACGGGTGGTGCAGGGCCTCTCCGACGCAGGCATGATCGCGGGCTACCGCGTGATGCTCGCGACCGGCAACCGGATCGAGTTCGTCGCGGCGTACCTCGGTGCGCTGCGGGCCGGCATGGTGGTGGTCCCCGTCAACCCGCGCAGCGCCACCGGTGAGCTGATCCGGATGCTGGCCGACTCCGGCACCCGGATGGTGATCGCCGATCCCGAGACCATCACCTCGGTCCGGGAGGCGGTCGGCGGACTGAGCGAGGCGATGGAGGTCTCCGGCTACGAGCAGGCCGCTCGCCCTCGGATCGTCACGGTCGGCACCACCTTGGCCCCCGGGGAGCGGAGCTGGGACCAGCTGGTCGCCACCCGTGGCCGCCAGGGTCCGACGCGACTGGACCCGGAGAGCCTGGCGGTGCTGCTCTACACGAGCGGCACGTCCGGTCGGCCCCGTGCCGCGATGCTGTCCCACCGCGCCCTGCTGGCCAACGTCGAGCAGGTGGCGCAGGTCTCACCGCCGATGATCACCGGCCGCGACGTGGTCCTCGGCGTCCTTCCCCTGTTCCACGTCTACGGGCTCAACGCCGTGCTCGGTCAGGTGCTGCGGCAGAAGTCCAGGCTGGTGCTGGTCGACGGCTTCGACCCCGAGGGCTCGCTCGACCTGATCGAGGACGAGGCGATCTCGGTGGTCCCGGTGGCCCCGCCCGTCTTCGCCTACTGGATGCAGCTGCCCGGTCTGGAGGACCGGCTCGGTCCGGTGCGACTGGTGCTGAGCGGCTCGGCGCCGCTGGACGCCGGCCTGACCGCGGCCTTCACCGCCCGCACCAACGTCGAGGTGCATCAGGGCTACGGACTCACCGAGGCCGCCCCCGTGGTCACCTCGACGCTGTGCAGCGAGCGGCCGACCCTGCGCACCGTGGGTGCCGCGTTGCCCGGCATCGAGATCCGCCTGGTCGACGAGAGCGGCCGCGAGCCCCACGACGAGGACGGCGGCGAGATCCACATCCGAGGCGCCAACCTGTTCTCGGGCTACTGGCCCGACGGGGCGGACGGCCCGGACGAGGACGGGTGGTGGCCCACCGGCGACGTCGGCTACCTCGACGACAGCGGCGACCTGTACCTGGTCGACCGGATCAAGGAGCTGGTCATCGTCTCGGGGTTCAACGTCTACCCCGTCGAGGTCGAGGAGGTGATCGTCGAGCTGCCCGAGGTGCAGGAGGTGGCGGTCATCGGAGTCGACGACGCTCTCACCGGCGAGGCGGTGGTGGCTTATGTGAAGGCCACGCCGGCCGGAGCGAGCGACGACCTGGAGAACGTCGTACGCCGCCACTGCGAGTCGCGGCTGGCCCGGTTCAAGCAGCCCTCGGTGATCCACGTGGTCGACCGACTCCCGTACACCCCGACCGGCAAGGTCCAGAAGGGTCGTCTGCGCGCCGCGGAGCGGCGGCGCTCGCTGGGGCTGTTGGAGTGAGCCGTTGAGCACCCGGGTCACGCTGTACTCCAAGCCCGGCTGCCACCTGTGCGACGACGCTCGCGCGGTGATCGCCAGGGTGTGCGCCGAGGTGGGCACCGACTTCGAGGACATCGACATCACCTCCTCGACCGACCTGATGAGCTCCTTCGGCGAGCAGATCCCGGTGACCTTCGTCGACGGCGCGCAGCACGACTTCTGGCGGGTCGACGAGGCCCGACTGCGGCGCGCGCTCGGCTGAAGTGCACTCGGAGCGGGGGGGTTGCCAACCCCCGTGGACATGACACATCTCACATGTGCTAGGCCAGCCCTCGGGCTCGGTTTGTTCGCACGTTCACAAACTCCTAGAGTGCAGAAGACCGCAACTGTGGAGAGTGTCGAAAACGTGAGCAATTCCCGCATTCCCGAGGCGACGGTCGCCCGTCTTCCCGTGTATCTGCGGGCTCTGAACTCGATGAGCGACGCTGCCACCACGACCTGCTCGAGCCTGGAACTGGCCACCGCCGCCGGCGTGAACAGCGCCAAGCTGCGCAAGGACCTGTCCCACCTCGGCTCCTACGGCACGCGTGGCGTCGGCTACGACGTGCAGTACCTCCGCTACCAGATCTCGCGCGAGATCGGCCTGACCCAGGACTGGCCCGTCATCGTGGTCGGGATCGGGAACCTCGGTCACGCGCTCGCGAACTACTCCGGGTTCTCCTCGCGCGGGTTCCGCACCGTCGCCCTGCTCGACGCCGACCGCAGCCGGCACGGCGAGGTCGTCGCCGGCCTGGAGATCCGCAGCTTCGAGGACCTCGAGGACGTGGTCGCCGAGCACGGCATCGGCATCGGCGTGATCGCCACGCCCGCGGTCGCCGCCCAGGCGGTCTGCGACCGCATGGTGGAGGTCGGCCTGCGCAGCATCTTGAACTTCGCCTCCGCGATCCTCTCGGTCCCCGAGGGTGTCGACGTGCGTCGGGTCGACCTGTCCAGCGAGCTTCAGATCCTGGCCTACCACGAGCAGCGCAAGTCCTCCGACCAGGCGATCCGGGACCAGCTCGACGTGCTCACCGAGGACGCGGGATGAGTGTCCTGGTCGTCGGGATCTCCCACAAGACCGCTCCGGTGTCCGTGCTGGAGCGGGTGGCGCTGGACGCCGAAGGCGTGCACAAGCTGATCCGCGAGATCTCCGACAGCGAGCACGTCACCGAGGTGGCGGTGCTCTCCACCTGCAACCGCACCGAGGTCTACGCCGAGGTCGAGCGCTTCCACGGAAGCGTCGAGGACATCTCCCGGCTGCTGGGCGACCGGGCCGGCAAGGCCACCGACGAGGTGCTCGAGCACCTCTACGTGCACTACGACGACGGCGCCGTGTCGCACCTGTTCCACGTCGCCGCGGGCCTCGACTCGATGGTGCTGGGGGAGAGTCAGATCCTGGGCCAGACCCGCGAGGCACTCCGGGTCGGCCAGGAGGCCGCCACGGTCGGACCCGCTCTGAACGTGCTCTTCCAGCAGGCGCTGCGCGTGGGCAAGCGTTCCCACGCGGAGACCGACATCGACCGCGTGGCCCCCAGCCTGGTCACCGCGGCGCTGTCCCGCGCCGCCGACCACGTCGGCGACCTGGCCGGCAAGCACCTGCTCGTCGTGGGCGCGGGGTCGATGGCGCGCCTGACGGTGGCCACCGCCGCGCGCGCCGGCGCCGGGTCGATCGTGGTGGCCAACCGCACGCCCGAGCACGCCGCCCGGCTCGCCGTCCAGTACGACGCCCGCGCGATCTCGCTCAGCGAGCTCGGCACCGAGGCCGCCGGGCCTGTCGACGTCCTGGTCTCGTGCACCGGAGCGGCGGAGGTCCTGGTCGACGTCGACGCGATCTCCTCGCGCCGCACCTCCGAGCGTCCGCTCGCGATCATCGACCTGGCCCTCCCGCGCGACGTCGACCCGGCGGTGGCCGAGCTTCCCGGAGTGCGACTGATCGCGCTCGACACGCTGGCCGCCGAGCTGGAGCAGGCCGTCGGCGTCGGTGACGTCGACGGTGTCAGGCAGATCGTCGCCCAGGAGCTCTCCGCCTTCCTGGCCGCTCGCAGCATCCGGAGCGTCACGCCGACCGTGGTCGCGCTGCGCACGATGGCCACCGGCGTGGTGCAGGCCGAGCTCAGCCGTCTGGGCGCCCGGTTGCCGGACCTGGACGAGGCGAGCCGCGCAGAGGTCGAGAAGGCGATCCACCGGGTCGCCGAGAAGCTCCTCCACCAGCCGACGGTGCGCGTCAAGGAGCTGGCGAACCACTCGGGCGCGGTCTCCTACGCCACCGCGCTCGCCGAGCTGTTCGCACTCAACCCCGACGCCGTCGAGGCAGTGACCCGGGCGGACGGACGATGACCGCCTCCAGCACCGGGTCCTCGCCCGTGCCCACCCGAACAGCGGCGATCCGCATCGGCACCCGGACCTCCGCCCTGGCCCGCACCCAGAGCGCGATCGTGGCCGAGGCGCTCACCGCTGCGACGGGCCTGCCGACCGAGATGGTGCTGATCCGCACCGAGGGCGACATCTCCACGGAGCCGCTGGCCCAGATCGGTGGCACCGGCGTCTTCGTCAGCGCGCTGCGCGAGGCGCTCCTGCGCGGTGAGATCGACCTCGCGGTGCACTCCCTCAAGGACCTGCCCACCGCTGCAGCCGACGGCATCGAACTTGCCGCCGTGCCTGAGCGTGAGGACCCGCGCGACGTCGTGGTGGCGCGTGACGGGCTCACCCTCGGCGAGCTCCCGGCCGGTGCCCTCGTCGGCACCGGAGCACCCCGCCGCGTGGCCCAGATCCAGGCTCTCGGTCTCGGGGTCGAGGTCGTCGGGGTCCGCGGCAACGTGGACACCCGGATCGGCAAGGTGACCTCGGGCCTGCTCGACGCCGTCGTGCTCGCCCGGGCGGGCCTGGCGCGTCTGGGTCGGATGGACGAGGCGACCGAGGTGCTCGACCCGTTGCAGGTGCTGCCGGCACCGGGTCAGGGCGCTCTTGCCGTGGAGTGCCGGGCGGGGGCAGAGCTGCTGCGCGTCGTACGCACGGCCCTGGACCACGCGGACACCCGGGCCTGCGTGGAGGCGGAGCGAGCGCTGCTCGCCGAGCTCGAGGCGGGGTGCTCGGCCCCGGTCGGAGCCCTGGCCGAAGTTGCGGAGGGGGACCTCGGTGACGAACTGTGGATCCGGGCGGTGGCGCTGTCCTTCGACGGCGCCCTGTCCGTACGACGATCCGCGTCGGGCCCTCTCGACGACGCCAGCGGCTTGGGGCACAAGCTCGCCGCCGAGATGCTGGCCGAAGGCGCGGCAGAACTGATAACCGCTCACACCGAAGTAGCAAGAAGGCGATCGTGACCAACCAGAACACGTCCAGCACTCCCGCCAACGCAGGAGCCGGGTCCGCATCGACCTCCGGGGTTCGCCCACACAAGTGGGTGTCCTTCGTCGGCAGTGGCCCTGGTGACCCCGGTCTGCTCACCGTCCGTGCCGTCGAGCTCCTGCTCGAGGCCGAGATCGTGGTCACCGAGGTGCCCGGACACGAGGCGCTGGTCCGCAGCGTGCTCGGTCTGCCGCCCGTGGTGGAGACCGAGGACGAGGAGCCGGTCGAGCACGTCGGCCCGGTCTTCGTCGACGGAGGCTTCGGCGAGGACTGCCAGC
This sequence comes from uncultured Actinomycetota bacterium, assembly GCA_963812235.1. GTDB lineage: Bacteria > Actinomycetota > Actinomycetes > Propionibacteriales > Nocardioidaceae > Marmoricola. The sequence continues at coordinate 18,810 of CAWEUP010000024.1, forward strand.
CGCTGACCCACGCCGCCCGCGCCAAGGTGGTCGTCAAGCAGGCCAAGAGCGGCAAGCGGGTGGTGCGCCTGATGGCGGGCGACCCCTTCCTCTACGCCTCGGGGCCGGAGGAGGCCCAGGCCTGCGCCAAGGCCGGCGTCGGCTTCGAGATCGTGCCCGGGGTGTCCTCGGTGAGCGCCGTCCCGACGTACGCCGGCATCCCGCTGACCACCAAGAACCACCGCGAGCTGGCGGTGGTCACCTGCAACGACGCCAAGATCGACTGGAACGCCTACGCCTCGCACGCCACCTTGGTGCTGCTGTCCGCGGTCGGCTCCATCGGCGAGATCGCCGCGCAGCTGATCGCGGCAGGGCGTCCTGCCGACACGTCGGTCTCGATGACCTCGACCGGCACGCTGACCTGCCAGCGCACCGTGGTCTCCACCCTGGCCGACATCGCCTCGGCCGCTCGCCAGGCGGAGATGGCACCCCCCGCGATCACCGTGGTGGGCCCGGTCGTGGACCTGCGCGAGACGCTGTCCTGGTTCGAGACCAAGCCGCTGTTCGGCTGGCGGGTGCTGGTGCCACGCACCAAGGAGCAGGCGGGCCGGCTCTCCTCGCGCCTGCGCGGCTACGGCGCCGTGCCCGGAGGAGGTCCCCACGATCTCGGTGGAGCCGCCCCGCAACCCGCAGCAGATGGACAAGGCCGTGCGCGGCCTGGTCGAGGGTCGCTACGAGTGGATCGCGTTCACCTCGGTCAACGCGGTGCGTGCCGTGCGCGAGAAGTTCGAGGAGTACGGCCTCGACGCACGGGCCTTCTCCGGCCTGAAGATCGCTGCCGTGGGCGACAAGACCGCCGCCGCCCTGGCCGACTGGGGACTGAACTCCGACCTGGTGCCGACCGGTGAGCAGTCGGCCCGAGGCCTGCTCGAGGACTGGCCGCCGTACGACGACGTGCTGGACCCGATCAACCGGGTGTTCCTCCCGCGCGCCGACATCGCGACCGAGACGCTGGTCGCCGGGCTGATCAGCCTCGGCTGGGAGGTCGACGACGTGACGGCCTACCGCACGGTCCGGGCCGCCCCGCCGGCTGCTGCCACCCGGGAGGCGATCAAGAGCGGCAAGTTCGACGCCGTCGTGTTCACCTCGTCCTCGACGGTGCGCAACCTGGTCGGCATCGCCGGCAAGCCGCACCCCTCGACGATCATCGCGGTGATCGGGCCGGCGACCGCCAAGACCGCGGAGGAGCACGGCCTGCGGGTCGACGTACTGGCTCCCCAGCCGTCGGTCGAGGACCTTGTCGAGGCCCTCGCGGACTTCGGCGCCACTCGTCGGGCCTCGATGATCGAGTCCGGCCAGCCGGTCACCCGGCCCTCGGAGCGGCGTCCGTCCACCCGGCGCAAGGCGAGCTCGAAGTAGCGCCGTGGGCTTCCCGGAGACTCGCCCACGGCGACTGCGCCGCACCCCGGCGCTTCGCCGACTCGTCGCGGAGACGACGGTGCGGCCCAGCCAGCTGGTGCTGCCGCTGTTCGTGGCCGAAGGCCTCCGGGAGCCGCGGGCGATCTCGAGCATGCCCGGGGTCTTCCAGCACACTCGCGAGACGCTGAAGAAGGTCGTCAACGAGGCGGTGGAGGCGGGCCTGGGTGGCGTGATGCTCTTCGGGCTGCCGACGCTCAAGGACGCCACCGGCTCGGGCGCGGTCGACCCGGGCGGGATCCTCAACCTCGCGATCACCGACGTGGTCGCCGAGGTCGGCGACCAGCTCACGGTGATGTCGGACCTGTGCCTGGACGAGTTCACCGACCACGGTCACTGCGGGGTCCTGGACCCCGACGGCGAGGTGGACAACGACCGCACCGTGGAGATCTACGCCGAGATGGCCCGCGCCCAGGCGGCGGCCGGCGTGGACCTGGTCGGTCCCAGCGGCATGATGGACGGCCAGGTCGCGATGATCCGGCAGGCGCTCGACGCCGAGGAGCACACCGACGTCGGCATCCTGGCCTACTCCGCCAAGTACGCCTCCGCCTTCTACGGTCCCTTCCGGGAGGCGGTCAACTCCTCCCTGGTGGGCGACCGGCGCACCTACCAGCAGGACTCCGCCAACGTCCGTGAAGGTGTCCGCGAGGCCCTGATCGACGTGTCGGAGGGGGCGGACATCGTGATGGTCAAGCCGGCCCTGAGCTACCTCGACGTGGTCGCCGCGGTGCGCGCGGCGGTCGAGGTGCCGGTCGCGGCGTACAACATCTCCGGCGAGTACGCCATGGTCGAGGCCGCCGCTGCCAACGGCTGGATCGACCGGGACGCGGCCGTGCTCGAGGTGCTCACCTCGATCCGGCGCGCCGGCGCCGACGTGATCTTGACCTACTGGGCGCTCGACGCCGCCCGGCTGATCCGCGGCTGACCCGACCGCCCCGCACTCGGGCTATCCGGAGGCGGGAAGCAGCGGCGTGAACGCCGCGCGGACCTCGTCGGGCCAGGGGCGCTTGCCCGGCCAGCCTCGGTCGACGCACACGTGGCGCACACGTCCCTCCGCCAGGACGGTGTCGCCGTGGCGGAAGGTGTGCAGCGTCGTCATCGAGGTCGTGGTCAGGCCGGCGAGCGTGACCTCGATGTCGATCTCCTGGTCGAACCTCGCCGAGGCGAGGTAGCGGCCGAGGACTCCGCGACCATCACGTCGGCCCCCAGAGAGTGGAGTACGTCGAGCGGGCCGAGCACCTCGCGGATCAGCCTGGTGCGCGATGTCGATCCAGGCGTAGTAGTGCGAGTTGAAGACGATGCCCTGCATGTCGCACTCGTGGTAGCGCACCCGGAGCCGGTGCACGAAGGGGGACGCGGTCACGCCGACGAATCTACCCACCGGGGGCCTCAGGCCACGTCGCTGACCTCGCCGACCAGCACCTCGATGACGTCCTCGAGGAACAGCACGCTGACCGGCTCGCCCTGCTCGTCGACCGTCACCGCGAGGTGGGCCCCGCTCTGGCGCATCTGAGCCAGGGCGTCCTCGAGGTCGGTGGTCCGGGGCACGGCCACGAGTGGCCGGACCCGACTCGGGGGGATCGGCTTGTGGAAGTCCGCGGGACCGAGGTCCATCACGTCCTTCATGTGCAGGTAGCCCGCCGGCCCACCGGTCTCGTCGGTGAGGACGTAGCGCGAGTGGCCGTTGTCTATGACTGCTCGCTGGATGTCGGCCGGGGTGACGGTGTCGGGCAGGGTGACCACCGCGGCCATCGGCACCTCGACGTCGACCACCGTCTTGTCAGTGAACTCGAAGGCGCCGGCCAGGGTGCCCGACTGGTCGACCAGCAGCCCCTCGCGCTGGGACTGCTCGACGATCCCGGCCACCTGCTCCAGGGTGTACGTGCTCTGGGCCTCGTCCTTGGGCTCCACCCGGAACGCGCGCAGCACCAGGTTCGCCATCCAGTTCAGCGCCGCGATCACCGGTCCCAGCGCCTGCGAGACCAGCACCAGCGGAGGAGC
>CAWEUP010000025.1:0-101071 GCA_963812235.1 uncultured Actinomycetota bacterium
GCGCCGGGCGGGCGCTGCGACCGCAGGACTACGTCTTCCCGACCTATCGCGAGCACGGTGTCGCCTGGTGTCGCGGCATCGATCCCCTCGACCTGCTCGGCCTCTTCCGCGGGGTCGACCACGGGGCCTGGAACCCGGCAGACACCAACTTCGGCCTCTACACGATCGTGATCGGCGCCCAGGCGCTGCACGCCACCGGCTACGCCATGGGCATCCAGCGCGACGGCGCCGTCGGGACCGGGGACCCGGACCGGGACGCCGCGGTGATCGCCCACTTCGGGGACGGGGCCAGCAGCCAGGGCGATGTCAACGAGGCGTTCATCTTCGCCGCGTCCTACAACGCCCCGGTGGTGTTCTTCTGCCAGAACAACCAGTGGGCGATCTCCGAGCCGATCGAGCGCCAGTCCCGGATCCCCCTCTACAAGCGTGCACTCGGGTTCGGCTTCCCGGGCGTGCGGGTGGACGGCAACGACGTGCTCGCGACGTACGCCGTCACCCAGGCCGCCCTGCAGCGGGCCCGCGAGGGCAGCGGTCCGACCCTGGTGGAGGCCTACACCTATCGGATGGGCGCGCACACCACCACCGACGACCCCACCCGCTATCGCCTCTCCGACGACGTGGAGCGCTGGAAGCTCAAGGACCCCATCGCCCGGGTGAAGGTCTGGCTGCGGCGCAACGGCCTCGCCGACGAGGACTTCTTCGGCGCCATCCAGGCCGAGGCGGACGCGCTCGGCCATCACCTGCGAGAGGGGTGCAAGGCGATGCCGGATCCCGATCCGATGGACATGTTCAAGCACGTCTATGCCGAGGAGACCGACGAGCTGGCCCAGCAGCGTGAGGGCTACGCGGCCTACCTGGCGACCTTCTCCGGGGCGAGCTCATGAGCAGCCGCGCCGCGAAGGACGCGAGCGGCGGCAGCACGCAGCGGATCACGCTCGCCAAGGGGCTCAACATGGGCCTGCGCAAGGCCATGGAGGACGACCCCAAGGTCCTCATCATGGGCGAGGACGTCGGCAAGCTCGGCGGGGTCTTCCGGATCACCGACGGCCTGCAGAAGGACTTCGGCGAGGACCGTGTGATCGACTCTCCGCTCGCCGAGTCGGGGATCGTGGGCACGGCGGTCGGGATGGCCCTGAGGGGCTACCGACCCGTGGTGGAGATCCAGTTCGACGGCTTCGTCTATCCGGCCTACGACCAGATCGTCTGCCAGGTGGCGAAGATGAGCTACCGGTCCAAGGGCCGCTCGCCGCTGCCGATGGTCATCCGGATCCCGTTCGGCGGTGGCATCGGTGCCGTGGAGCACCACTCGGAGAGCCCCGAGGCGCAGTTCGCCCACACCCCGGGCCTCAAGGTCGTCGCCTGCTCGAACCCCATCGACGGCTACTGGATGATCCAGCAGGCCATCGCCAGCGACGACCCGGTGATCTTCCTCGAGCCCAAGCGGCAGTACCACGCCGACAAGGCCGATCTCGATGACTCACTGACTCCCGAGCCGCTGTTCACCAGCCGGGTGCTGCGTCGGGGCACCGACGCCACCGTGCTGGCCTACGGCCCGATGGTCAAGACGGCGCTGAAGGCCGCCGAGGCCGCGGCGACCGACGGTCAGTCGCTGGAGGTGATCGACCTGCGCACGCTGAGTCCGCTCGACATGGCGCCGGTGTTCGAGTCCGTACGGCGGACCGGACGCGTGATCGTCACCCACGAGGCGCACGCCAACCTCGGCATGGGCTCGGAGATCGCCGCACGGATCCAGGAGGAGTGCTTCTACTCCCTCGAGGCGCCGGTGCTGCGGGTCTGCGGCTTCGACACGCCCTATCCCGCCTCCCGGATCGAGGAGGACTTCCTGCCCGACCTCGACCGGGTGCTGGACGCCGTCGACCGAGCATTGGAGTTCTGAGATGGCCGACTACCTGCTTCCCGACGTGGGCGAGGGCCTGACCGAGGCCGAGATCGTCTCGTGGCGGGTCAAGGAGGGCGACCTCATCGAGATCAACGACATCGTGGTGGAGATCGAGACCGCCAAGTCGCTGGTCGAGCTGCCCTCGCCGTACGCCGGCAGGGTGACCGCCCTGCTGGTCAGCGAGGGGGAGACCGTCGAGGTGGGCACCGCCATCATCTCCGTCGGCGACCCCTCGGCCGCTCCGGCGGCCAAGGACCCCGAGCCCGCCGACATCGGCGAGATCGACCTGTCCAACCCCGCGGCGAGCGGTGGCGGGGAGGGCGAGAGCCTGGTGGGCCGCAACAAGGCGGACCGAGGGCCGCTGCGCAGGCCCCGCAAGGGGTCGGCGTCGCCGAGCACCGAGGCCGGAGCCGCGACGCAGATGCAGCTCCAGGGAGCCTTCGCCCCCGGCGGCGCCCAGTCCGACGCGGTGGCGCCCGCGGATGAGCCCTCGGTTCCGGCGAGGTCCGCGGCGGTCGAGGAGCAGGCGGCGCCGAGCGAGTTCGTTCCGACCGGTGCCCGCGGTGGGCCGAGCGTGCGGGTGCTGGCCAAGCCCCCGGTGCGCAAGCTGGCCAAGGACCTCGGTGTCGACCTGACCACCATCGCCCCCAGCGGCCCCGAAGGGACCGTCTCCCGCGAGGACGTGGAGGCCGCTGCCTCGGGCGCCGGGCTGCCGCAGAGCGACTCCGGCGGCGACGGGGCGGTGGCTGCGGCTGAGCCCGGCCGGCTGCGCGAGTGGCGTGAGCCGATCAAGGGCGTGCGCAAGATGATGGGTCAGGCGATGGTGGACTCTGCCTTCACCGCTCCCCACGTGACCGAGTGGGTCACCGTCGACGTCACCCGCACGATGGAGTTCGTCGAGCGGCTCAAGAAGCGGCGCGAGTTCCGCGACGTCAAGGTCTCGCCGCTCCTGGTGCTGGCCAAGGCCGCGATGCTGGCCATGCGCCGGGTGCCGGAGATCAACTCCTGGTGGGACGAGAAGTCCCAGGAGATCGTGTTCAAGAGCTACGTGAACCTCGGCATCGCGGCGGCGACGCCGCGGGGGCTCGTCGTACCCAACCTCAAGGATGCCGAGCAGCTGAGCCTGCTCGAGCTCGCCGAGGCCCTCACCCAGCTCGCCGAGACCGCGCGCTCGGGCAGGACGCAGCCCGCGGAGATGAGCGGCGGCACGTTCACGATCACCAACGTCGGCGTCTTCGGTGTCGATGCCGGCACCCCGATCATCAACCCCGGTGAGTCCGCGATCCTGTGCTTCGGCGCGGTCCGCAAGCAGCCGTGGGTGGTCTCGCAGGACGGTCGTGACGAGATCGTGGTGCGGCAGGTGACCCAGCTCGCGCTGAGCTTCGACCACCGGCACGTGGACGGCGAGAAGGGGTCGCGCTTCCTCGCCGACGTCGCCGCGGTCATGGAGGACCCAGCGACCGCCCTGATCTTCTAGAGGGCTCCGAGGCGGCGGCGAGCGATCGCCGCCGACCTCACTGCGCGGGGGCGGTGTAGTGGAAGCCCAGCCCGTTGGGCACCGAGCGCTCGCGTCCGTCCGAGGGCTGGTTGCGTACGGCGACCGCGCCGCTGGCATCCTCCGCGATCATGGTGGAGGATCCGCCGCCGTCGAGGTTCAGCGCCTCCTCGTCGCCCAGCGACTGGAGCAGCTGCCCCAGCTGCAGCAGCGTCATGCCCCGGCTGCTCGCGGAGCGGCCGTCGACCACGACGAGGTGCAGCAACCGCTGGTCCCGATCGATCCCGATGGCTGTGCGGGGGTGCAGCTCGCGGTTGTCGCTCGTGGTCAGCGCTCCGCCGCGCAACAGCTGCACGCTGCCGCTGACGGCGGCTCGCGCCGGGACGCTGAGCGAGCGGAGCACGCGGACGCGCTGGCGCAGCCGCAGACTCTTGAGCACGGCCGCGCCCCGACCGCGGCCGATGAGCAGATATCCCTGGATCTCGCTGCCCGAGTCCAGCCGGGTGCGGTTGGACCGGACGCGGTTGCCGCGGATGACCACCTGTCGGACCCGGGTCGCATCGCCGACCACCCGCCTGCCCGGGGCGGCGCCCCACGCGGAGGTGTAGAGCCCGATGCTGTTGGCCTGCACGTTCGGGGAGTTCAGGTTGGAGATCCGCCGGGGGGCCCGCCCGCGACGGACGAGCCTGGCCACGAGCCTGTCCTGGGTCACCCGCGGGACGTCGTCGGTGCCGACCACGAAGCTGGTGTTCCATCCCGACCTCGGGGCGTGCAGGGTGCCCAGCTGGCGATCCACTCCGACTCCCAGGGGAGCGCCCGTGTCCCCGATGTCGAAGAAGTCTGCGTTCACACCGGCGATGGCGTTGTCCGCCGCGAGCCACTGCGAGAGGGGTGCGCGCGCCGAGACGGTGGGACCGGACACCTTGTCCACGGTCAGCCCGGGCTCGTCCAGGCTGGCGGTGAGCAGGGAGATCCGGGTCGGCCCCTGCGGGGCGGTCTGGCTCCACTGCGAGTAGGCGAGTCCGGGAGCGACCTGCCAGCCGGTCTCGTCGGTGCGAGTGGTGCTCAGCTGCGCTCGCGCGCGCAGGTCGCCCACCAGGTTTCCCAGCGGCGTGCCCCGGACACCGTCGGAGCTGTGAACGGTCGGGTTCGCAGTCCTGGTCGCGGCCGTTCGGTCGGACGACGGATCGTTCTCGCGGGCCGCGGCCTCGGGAGCGGTCAACGAGAGGGTCACGACGGCAGCGGCCGCACACCGAAGAGTCCAGGACATGGGCACAGTGAACACCGGCAGTCGCCGGAGCGGGTCCGGTTCCAGACATTCGACTGGCTGGTGGGACTCCGTCGGCCGAGCGGTGTCAGCCGCGCTGGGACCCGGCACCCACGACGAGCGCGACCTGGCTCTGGGCGCCTACGCGCGCAGGGCGTGCCAGTCGTCGAGGAGGTCCTGCTCCTCGGCGCGGCTCAGGCCGGTGCGCGGAGCGTGTGGCTCGCCGGCGAGCCAGGTCAGGGTGTCCCGCGCGGTCTCCGCCATCGGGCGGGTGGTCAGACCGGCGGCCTCCGCAGCGCTGACGTCGTGTGCGGTCATCCCGCGGCTTTCCTCGGGCAGCCACAGTGGCAGCGAGCGGGGGCCGGACCAGTAGTTCACGTCCCGCTCCAGGAGCCAGTCCGCCGGCGCCCAGATGAGGTCGGCTCGCGACCCGAGGGCAGCGACGACCTCGTCGACCAGGTCTCCGAGATGCACGATCGGGCCGGCTGCGTCGTACACGCCGGTGAGCTGCTGCTCGGCCCCGGTGACGATCCAGGCTGCCAGGTCGCGGACGTCGATCGCCTGCGTGCAGCGGTCGGGGGACTCGGGGGCCAGCACGTCGCCGCCCTCAGCCAACCGTGCCGCCCAGTAGGTGAACCGGCCGCTGGGGTCGCCCGGTCCCACGATCAGGCCCGGCCGTACGACGAGCCACTCCCGAGCGCGCCGCTGGATGTCCTGCTCGCAGCCGACCTTGCAGCCGCCGTAGGCCTCGGGGCTGTCCAACGCGATGTCCTCGGTGATCGGGTCCAGCAGCGGCAGCGTGTCCTGGCTGCCTCCCGGAGTCGCCTGGTCGGCGTAGACGCTGATCGTGGACACGAAGATCCAGTGCGGGATCCGGTCCACGAGTGCGTCCAGGGCGCCCGAGACCCACGACGGCAGCAGGGCCACGTCGACGACGGCGTCCCACTCCCCGTCCAGCACGGACCAGTCCGGGGCCTCCCGGTCGAGCACCACGTGACTCGCGCCCTCCGGCACCGCCCCTGACCGGCCGCGAGCGGCGCAGGTGACCTGGTGCCCACGGGCGACCGCCTCGGCCGCCACGGCGTGGGAGAGGAACAGGGTGCCGCCGAGAACGAGGATGCGCATCCCCACAACGTGAGGCCTCGCCGCCGATGACGCAAGTGGAGGAAGCGATCTGCTAGAGCGTCTTGGCCATCAACGAGACGAGATGGCCGTGGGAGTCGCGCCGGCCGAGCTCGCGGAAGCCGCGGCCGCGGTGGAACGCGAGCGAGGTCGTGTTCGGTGGGTCGAGGTTGACCTCCAGCGCGAACGAGGGACGTCCGCAGTGCGCCTCGAGCTCGTCGTAGACCTCGGTGCCGAGCCCGCGTCGCCGGAAGCCCTCGGCGAGGACCACCCGGTCGAGGTAGCAGAAGTCGTCGAGGCGCTCGGTGAACCACGCGAAGTTCTCGCTGTCGTACGCCGCTCCGGCACCGAAGGTCATCACGAAGCCCGCGAAGTGGCCCTCGACCTCGATCACGTCGGCCGTCTCGGCCAGGTCCACGAGCGTGACCAGCCGACTCCGGTCCATCGGGGAGAGCAGCTCGACGTTGCGCTGGTTCAGCGCCAGCACGGCGGCATGGTCGGCGGGGAGGATGGGTCGCAGGATCATCGGCTGAGGAACCCCACGCCGGTGACCTCTTCGCTGATCTCCCACAGGCGCCGCCGCGACTCGCGGTCCGACGCCAGCCGACCGGGACTCACGATCTGCGGGGGCCCCTTCAGCTGCAACGGACCGGCCGGCCCGATGTAGGTGGAGCCGGGAAGGTCGGCGGTCGCCGCCATCAGGACCGGGAGGGCGCCGGCCTCGTACGGCTGAGCGATGTTCTCGAAGGCGGCCTGCAGGATCGAGGAGCTCCAGCGCGTCCGGTCCGGAGCGGGACCGGAGCCGGCACCGGCGTCCACCTGGTTCGCCAGCCGGGTCGAGGCGTAGCCCGGGTGTGCCGCCAGGCCCCTGACCGGCACACCCTGGTCGCGAGCGCGTCGGTCGAGCTCGAGCACGAACATCAGGTGGGCGAGCTTCGACTTCGCGTAGCCCTCCGCCCGGCCGTAGGAGCTGCCCCCCTCCCTGGGGTCCTCCAGGGGAGCGGCCCGCGCGATCCGGCTCGCCGGTGAGCCGACCGCCACGACCCGGCCGTCCCCCGAGGCGGCCAGCTGCGGCCAGAGCAGCCCGGTGAGCGCGAACGGCCCGAAGTGGTTGGTCGCCATCTGCAGGTGCAGCCCGTCGGCGGTCACCGCGTGCGCGCTGGGCGGCGCTTCCGCGTGGTGGATGAGCAGGTCGAGTGCTCCCCGGACCTCGCCCGCGGCGCGGCGTACGGAGGAGAGGTCGGAGACGTCGAGGGCGAGTGGCTGCAGCGCCGCCCCAGCCGCTGCTCCCTCGATCGTGCGGATCGAGGCCTCGAGCAGTGCCGGGTCCCGGTCGCCGACGACGATCGCTGCGCCGTGGCGGGCGAGCTCGATCACGGTCCGCTCGCCCAGGCTGGTGGTGGCTCCGGTGACCAGGACCTGCTTTCCGTGGAGGTCGGGGATCTCGGCGGAGGTCCAGGGCCTGCCCGGCCTCACGGGGTGATGGTCATCGACTGCAGCAGCCGCTGACCGAGCTCCTGGTCGCCGTCGACGACCGGGCTGGTGGCCTCCGGGCCCCGGCGCCCGCCGGCGAGCAGCACGAAGTCCTCCGCGGGGAGGGCGACGGTCGTGGTGGCGGACTCCGTGTCCTCCATCGCGACCGCGCGGCCGGCGTCGTCGACTCCCACCGTCCAGGTCAGGTCGGCGTCTGGGACCACGACCCGGACGACCGTGCCGGCAGGTGGCGCGAGCCGCTTGCCGACGATCATCGGCAGGCCCCGGCCGAGGGAGGTCAGCGCGTGCCGAGCGGCCGGGGAGTCGTAGCCTCCGGGACGGCCGATCGCCCGACGGATGTCCTGCTCGTGCATCCACACGTCGAAGGGGCGGTTGCTCAGCAGCGTCTGGTAGTTCCAGCGGGCACCGCCGGGGGTCCTGGGGGGCGCAGCGGTCCCGTCGGTGGGCGGTTCGTCCTGCATCAGCGCGGATCGCTTGGCGACCGACTGCTCGATCTCGGCCACCAGAGCGGGCATGTCCTGATCGCGACGCGCGAGGATGCCCTGCTCGGTGTAGTAGCCCATCGGGCTGCTCAGGTGGCCGGTCTCGGTGACTTCGAGGGTCTCCTCGGGGGTGCCGGCGAGCACCGCCTCGAGGTGGGCGGTGTGGGCGACGTTGTCCTTGACGCTCCAGCCGGGCAGGTCGGTCGGCAGGTCCCACTGCTCCCGGGGGATCTCCCCGACCAGGGCCAGGAAGTCGGCACAGGTGCCTTGCCAGAGCGCGATCAGTCGGGCAAGTCGCTCGTCGGCCGGCGCGTCTGGACGCGCGGGTGGACGAGCCTCAACGTCAGGCCTCATGGCGCACAGCGTACGGCGGCCCGCCCACTCCGCAGGTGCCGGAGTTGGACGGGCCGTCGAACGACGTCGAATGGAGCGGTGCCTACCGCGGAGGGTCGACCCGGCGCTCCTCGACCACGTGCGCGGTGCGCGATCGCTGCTTGTTCATCACCAGCGCGAGCACGATGGCGAGCGCGCCGACGATGATCAGGATCCACCCCAAGGTGCTGGTGGCCACGGCGTCGTCGATGCTCGCCGGCAGGTCCACCACCCCCAGCGCGAGGATTAGCCCCAAGAGCAGGAAGACGACTCCCAGTCCGATACCCATGTCAATACTTCCTTTCGGTTGGCTCGAGTGTGCCCTCAACGGCACTTTGCATGCTTTTCGACCCGCGGTGGGGCGAGAAGCCGTGCGGGTCAGTCCCTAGAAGCAGGCCTCGTCGAGGTCCATCAGGGACAGGTCGGTGGCCTCGGCGATGGCGAGCTCGGCCGTGATCTTGGGCAGGTTGTACCGCGCGAAGAACTGGGCGGCCGCGACCTTGCCCTCGTAGAAGGACTTGTCCTTCGCCGACACCTCGCCCGCGAGCTTGGTGAGGGCGACATCGGCCCCCTTGAGCAGCAGCCAGGCGCAGACGACGTCGCCGAGCGCCATCAGCAGGCGGGAGGTGTTCAGGCCGACCTTGTAGATGTTCCTGATGTCGCCGCCCTGGGCCGACTCATCGGCACTCATCAAGGTGTTGATCATCAGCCCGACCATCGCCTGCGCGTCCTCGAGCGACTTCGCGAGCAGCTCGCGCTCCACCTTGAGGCGACCGTTGCCGGCCTCGCTCTTGACGAACTGCTCGATCTCGCCGGCCAGGTAGCCCAGCGCCTTGGCCTGGTCCTTGACGATCTTGCGGAAGAAGAAGTCCTGACCCTGGATCGCCGTGGTGCCCTCGTACAGGGTGTCGATCTTGGCGTCCCGCACGTACTGCTCGACCGGGTACTCGGTGAGGAAGCCCGAGCCGCCGAAGGTCTGCAGCGACTCCGTGCCCAGCAGCACCCACGAGCGCTCTGAGCCGTAGCCCTTCACGATCGGGAGCAGCAGGTCGTTGACCCGCATCGCGAGCTCGTCGGTCTCGCCGTTGTGCTCGGCCATCTGGACCCGGTCCTGCCACGAGGCGGTGTAGAGCACCAGCGAGCGCATCGCCTCGGAGAAGGACTTCTGCACCATCAGCGACCGCCGTACGTCGGGGTGGTGGGTGATCGTCACGCGAGGCGCGGTCTTGTCCGAGGCCTGGGTCAGGTCCGAGCCCTGCACCCGCGTCTTGGCGTACTCCAAGGCGTTGAGGTAGCCGGTGGAGAGGGTGGCGATGGCCTTGCTGCCCACCATCATCCGGGCGTTCTCGATCACCTGGAACATCTGCGCGATGCCGTCGTGAACCTCGCCGAGCAGCCATCCCTGGGCCGGTTCGCCGCCACCGACGCCACTGTCACCGAAGGTGAGCTCGCAGGTGTTGGACACCTTGATCCCCATCTTGTGCTCGACGTTGGTGACGTAGGCGCCGTTGCGCTCACCCGTCAGCTCGCCGGACTCGGGGTCGAAGTGGAACTTCGGCACGATGAACAGGCTCAGGCCCTTGGTGCCGGGTCCGCCCACGCCGTCCACGCCCGCGGGGCGGGCGAGCACCAGGTGGATGATGTTGTCGCACAGGTCGCTCTCGGCCGAGGTGATGAACCGCTTCACGCCGGTGATGTTCCAGGTGCCGTCATCGTTGGGGGTGGCCTTCGCGCGACCCGCGCCGACGTCCGAGCCCGCGTCGGGCTCGGTCAGGACCATGGTGGTGTTCCACCCCTGGTCGATGATGATCTGGGCGATCTGCTTGTCCCGGTCGTTGCCGGCGCGGTGCACGATGCCGGCGAAGGCCGGGCCGGCGCCGTACATCCAGACCGGGGCGTTGGCGCCGAGCACCATCTCGCCGATGGCCCAGACCAGGCTGGAGGGCGCAGGCGTGCCACCGAGCTCCTCAGGGAGCTGGAGCCGCCAGTACTCGGCGTCGTGCCAGGCCTGGAAGGACTTCTTGAACGCCTCGGGGAGCGGTGCCGTGTGGGTCTCGGGGTCGAAGACGGGCGGGTTGCGGTCGCTCTCCTCGTACGAGGCGGCCAGGTCCTCCCGCGCGAGCCGCTCCACCTCGGTGAGGATCGACCGGGCGGTCTCCCCGTCGATCGCCTCGAAGGGTCCCTGTCCCAGGACCTCGTCGCGGCCGAGCACCTCGAAGAGGTTGAACTCGATGTCACGGATGTTGCTCTTGTAGTGGCTCAACGAACCCACCTTTTCGTCATTCGCGGGACTCGACGGAGCGGTTGCTACCAGCCGGTAACAACCAGTATTGACTGCGGAATCCGTGGGCACAAGCACTTCGGGCACATATGTGACCTACGACAAAGTGCCGTCGTGGCAGGGATGTCGCCGTCTGGGGGGCGTTCGAGAGTCGATCAGGTCAGGTAATCCAGTGGGTCTGGCAGACTTCGACGATGCGCGTCTCCGCCAAGGCCGACTACGCCCTCCGGGCGCTGATCGAGATCGCCCATCGCCACGACGGTCTGCCGGTCAGTGCCGAGGAGCTCGGCAGGCTCCAGGAGATCCCGCACGGCTTCCTGCAGGCGATCCTCGCGGACCTGCGCCGGGCCGGGATCGTGCGGAGCCAGCGGGGACAGGCGGGTGGCTGGCTGCTGGCGAGCGAGCCCGCCGAGGTGAGCGTGGCCGACGTCATCCGGGCGGTGGACGGACCGCTCGTCAGCGTCTACGGCCTGCGCCCGGAGGCGGTCTCCTACAACGACTCCGCCGAGATCCTCCAGCACGTGTGGATCGCGGCCCGCTCAAGTCTGCGCGAGGTCTTCGAGAACGTCTCCCTCGCCTCGCTCGCGGCCAACGAGCTGCCTGAGGCGGTCCGGCAGCTCACCTGCGAGAACGACGCCTGGCAGCCACACTGACCCGCGCGGGTCACCTGCAGTTCACCTGGAGGTCAAGGACCGGGGTCAGGCTCGGCCCATGTCATCGAGAAAGCTCATCTGGCACCTCGGCACCGCTGACGCGCCGCGGGCGCTGATCCCGGCGAACCTCACCGCCCACCGCGAGTCGTTGGCCGCCGCAGGGGTGGCCGTGGTGGCGAGCGAGGAGGAGGCGTCCCTGGCCACCCACGAGCTGCTCCGCACACATCGACAAGCCGGCCTGAGGCGACGCGACGTCTAAGGCGGCTGGGCCCGCGTCTGCGACCGGGTCTGGCAGCACAAGGGGGTCTCGGTGCTGTCCACTCCCGACCTGTGCGTGGCCGACAAGGACCAGCTCCGCCTCGCCCTGGACCCGCTGATCGGCCTCGAGGTCCACCTGGTGCTCACCGTGGACACGTTCTCCCAGCAGCTGTACGGCGGATGGCTCGCGGAGCTGCGCTCCGGTCGGACCACCGGTTGGGACAAGTACGTCGCCCGGGTGCTCTCAGCCGGACCGACGTACGAGCAGGCCGAGCGCTTCTGGGGAGGTCACGACCTGCCCGCGCTGCTCGGTCGCTGGGGGTGGACCCTGCGTGCGGATCGCCTGCACGTCCTGGCGCCGACGCGCGTCGAGGACCAGTGGCACGGTCTCCTCGACCTCGCGGGCGTCGGTGCGGTGCGACCCGAACCGGTGCTGCCGCCGTACGCCGACCCGGCCGGGGTCGCCGTGCTCCGCAAGGTGAACCGGCAGCTGGACGGCCCGCTGGCCTCCGCGGCGGTCTCGATGGTCACGGCGGGGGACAGCGAAGGCAGCGCGATGCCGGTGACCTCCACCGCCGCACTGCGGCCGCGGGTCCGAGACTGGGCCGAGAGGCTCACCGCGGCGGGCCACGACCTGCGCGGCGACCTGGAGCTCCTGATCGACGAGGTGCCGGAGCAGGACATCGGCGCCGGTCAGGACGCGGCGCTGCCCGGCCCGCGCAAGCAGCTCACGGTCGCGGTCGAGGTGCTGGCGGAGGCGCTGGCCGAGACCTCCCGGCTCGAGGTGCGGGTCGCGGAGCTGGAGGCGGACCGGCGACGGCACCAGCGCAGGCGGCGCAAGCTCAAGCGCCGGTTGGCGCGGCTGCTGGCCTCCGGAGCCTGACCGGCACGGACCCGGGGGGCAGGGCTCAGGTGGGGAGGACGTCGAGCCGGGCGCGTACCCACTCCACGAGGGGTCGCAGTGCCCGCCAGTCGTCCCGGACCCGGTCGAGCAGGTCGGGACGGTTGAGGTTCTCGAAGCCGTAGGACTTGCCGAGCGTCAGCGTCTTGTGACGCAGCAGCTCGATCCGGGGGTGGTCGGCAGGGAAGCCGCGTGGTGAGGTCTTGAGCCGTTCCCCGCTGATCTCGAAGCCCTGGCTCGCCAGCGTCTCCAGGATGCGCTCGAGCTCGGCACCGGAGTGGGGGACGTCGATCGCCGTCCGGATCCGGGCCAGGTCAGGTGCGCTCGCGTGGTAGTAGCCCGCGCCCACGCGGACGCCCGGTGAGCCGACCTCGACGTACCAGCCCGTCGCGGGACCGGCCGAGACGAACGCGCCCTGCGCACTCTTGAACGGGGTCTTGTCCTTGGCGAACCGGACGTCGCGGTAGGGCCGGAACACCTTGGCGGTGCCGAACTCCTCGCCCAGGGCCGCTGTCAGCGCCACCATCGGCCGGCGGACCGCGGACTCGTAGACGTGCTTGTGCGACTCCCAGAACGACTTGGAGTTGTCGAGCTCGAGGTCGTCGTAGAAGTCGAGGGCAGCGCTCGGGAAGCCGCTGAAGCCGACCGGGGGCTGATCACCTGTGGACATGGAGCGGATGACGAGATTCGAACTCGCGACATCGACCTTGGGAAGGTCGCGCTCTACCAGCTGAGCTACATCCGCATGTCGCTCCGTGGAGCAGGCCTCAGGAAGCTGACCCCGGGGACCGCACTCGGACCGACGCAGGAGAGGTTACCCGAACCGCGGACGGGACCGGCCAGGACCTCGGTCGAAGCCGGGGTAGGTTGTCCGCGTGCTGCTCTCCGACCGCGACATCCTGGCCGAGATCGACGCGAAGCGCATCGTCGTGGAGCCCTACGACGAGACGATGATCCAGCCCTCGAGCATCGACTTCCGGCTCGATCGCTACTTCCGCGTCTTCGAGAACCACCGCTACCCGCACATCGACCCGGCCGTCGACCAGTCGGACCTCACCCGCCAGGTCGAGCCCGTGGGCGACGAGGCGTTCATCCTGCACCCGGGCGAGTTCGTCCTCGGCTCGACCCTGGAGCTGGTGACCCTCCCCGACGACCTGGCCGCCCGGGTGGAGGGCAAGTCCTCGCTTGGCCGGCTCGGCCTGCTCACGCACGCGACCGCGGGTTTCGTCGACCCGGGGTTCAGCGGCCACGTGACCCTCGAGCTCGCGAATGTCGCCACCCTGCCGATCAAGCTGTACCCCGGGATGAAGATCGGACAGCTGTGCTTCTTCCGCCTGTCCTCCCCTGCTCAGCACCCGTACGGATCGGCGAAGTACGGCTCCCGCTACCAGGGGCAGCGGGGTCCCACCCCGTCGCGCTCCTACGCCAACTTCCAGCGCAGCCCCATCTGAGCTGCTGCACCGTGCCCGGCGTTCCCATCTGAGCGGCTGCACCGGGCCTGACGTGGCTGAGCTCCGTGGCTGAGCTGCTTACTGAGCTGCGGCGCGCCGCAGCTCAGTAGCGCTCAGAGGTCGAACAACGACCCGCCCTCGCCGATCTCGGCGTCGGTGCGCGGCTGGTGCGCCTCGCCGGACGAGGCGTGGTTTGGGCTTGGCCTGACGCTCGCTCTCCTGCTGGTCGGTGTCCTTGTCGCCGCCGTCCTCCGGTGTGCGGTCCTGCGCCGCGTCACCGTTCGGCTCGGCAGCCGGGGCCGAGTCGGACGTCCCACCCTCGGCGTACTTCGCCTTGATGTCGCGCAACGACGTCACCGGCTTGTCGGCGTCGGGCTCGCTCTGCTCGGTCTCGACCTTGGTCTCGGGCTGGGTCTCGGGCTCGGGTGTGACGTCGGTGTCGGCGGAGTCGATGCTGCGGTCGGTGTCGCCGTCGGTGGTGGAGTCGGCGGCGGCGTCGTGGTCGGCGGGGGTGCTGGGGTCGGAGGCTGCCGGAGCGGGTTCTTCGGTGGGGGTCTCGATGTCGAAGAGGGAGCCGCCCTCGGGGATCTCGGTCGCCGGGGTGGAGGTGCTGCCGCTGGAGGTGGGCTCGGTCTTGGTCTCGCCCTGGGTCTCGGCATGGGGCTGGGTCTCGGGCTCGGGTGTGCCGTCGGTGTCGGCGCCGTCGTTGCTGCGGTCGGTGTCGCCGTCGGTGGTGGAGTCGGCGGCGGCGTCGTGGTCGGCGGGGGTGCTGGGGTCGGAGGCTGCCGGAGCGGGTTCTTCGGTGGGGGTCTCGATGTCGAAGAGGGAGCCGCCCTCGGGGATCTCGGTCGCCGGGGTGGAGGTGCTGCCGCTGGACGTGGACGTCGACGTGGGCTCGGTCTCGCCCTGGGTCTCGGGGCTGGGTCTCGGGCTCGGGTGTGACGTCGGTGTCGGCGTCGTCGTTGCTGCGGTCGGTGTCGCCGTCGGTGGTGGAGTCGGCGGCGGCGTCGTGGTCGGCGGGGGTGCTGGGGTCGGAGGCTGCCGGGGCGGGTTCCTCGGTGGGGGTCTCGATGTCGAAGAGGGAGCCGCCCTCGGGGATCTCGGTCGCCGGGGTGGAGGTGCTGCCGCTGGACGTGGACGTCGACGTGGGCTCGGTCTCGACCTGGGTCTCGGGCTGGGTCTCGGGCTCGGGTGTGACGTCGGTGTCGGCGTCGTCGTTGCTGCGGTCGGTGTCGCCGTCGGTGGTGGAGTCGGCGGCGGCGTCGTGGTCGGCGGGGGTGCTGGGGTCGGAGGCTGCCGGAGCGGGCTCCTCGGTCGGGGTCTCGATGTCGAAGAGGGAGCCGCCCTCGGGAACCTCGGTCGCTGGAGTGGATGCGCTGCCGCTGGAGGCCGGCGCGGTCTCGGCCTCGGTCTCGGCCTTGGCCTTGGTCTCGGCCTCGGGCTCGAGTCGTCGCCGAGGTCGAACAGCGAGCCGCCGCTGGAGGCGGGCCCGGCCTCGGCCTTGGCCTCGGGTGCGGCCTCGGGCGAGTCGTCGCCGAGGTCGAACAGCGAGCTGCCGCCGCTGGCGGCTGGCGCCGGCTCGGCCTTGGCCTCGGGTGCCGCCTTGGTCTCGGCCTCGGGCGAGTCGTCGCCGAGGTCGAACAGCGAGCTTCCGCCGCTGGCCTTGGCAGCCGGCCCGACGTCCTCGGTCTTGGTGACGGTCTCCTCGGTCACGGTGACGTCGCCCGCCTCGGGCTCGGCCTTGGTGGCCACGTCCGTGGTGGTGTCGTCCTGCTTGTCCGTTGCGGTAGCGGTAGCTGTGGCGGTAGCTGTGGCCGGGCCTGCGGCAGCGGCCGCCCCGGTGCTGCTCGCGGTCTGGGAGGTGGAGGCGGCCGCCTTCTTGCCGCTCGTGCTCTCGCCCTTGATCGAGGCGAGCAGCATCTGGGCGACGTCGAGGACCTCGACCTCCTCGCGGGCATCGCCCTTGCTCTGGGCCGAGGTCAGCCCGTCGGAGAGCATCACCCGGCAGAAGGGACAGCCGACGGCGATCTGGTCAGCGCCGGTGGCCACGGCCTCCGCCGTACGGGTCTCGTTGATGCGGCTTCCGAGCGTCTCCTCCATCCACATCCGGGCGCCACCGGCGCCACAGCAGAAGGACCGCTCGGAGTTGCGTGGCATCTCGGTGAGCTCGGCGTCCGGGATCACGCTCAGCAGCTCGCGCGGGGGTGCGTAGACCTGGTTGTGCCGACCGATGTAGCAGGGGTCGTGGTAGGTGATCGAGCGCTTGGGCCCGGCGTTCGAGGAGGCCACCGGAGTCAGCTTCTTCTCGCGCACGAGCTGGTTCAGCAGCTGGGTGTGGTGCACGACCTCGAGCTCGACGCCGAGCTCGCGGTACTCGTTCTTCAAGGTGTTGAAGCAGTGGGCACAGGTGGTGACGGCCTTCTTGACCTTGTACTCCTTGAACGTCTCCACGTTCTGCGCCGCGAGCCCCTGGAAGACGAACTCGTTGCCGGCGCGCCGGGCGGAGTCACCTGTGCAGGTCTCCCCGTTGCCGAGTACGCCGAAGGAGACGCCTGCCATGTCGAGCAGCTCGGCCACGGCGCGGGTGGTCTTCTTGGCGCGGTCCTCGTAGGCGCCGGCGCAGCCCACCCAGAACAGCCAGTCGACCTCGTCGAGCGACTCGATGTCCTTGCCGACGAGCTTGACCTCGAACGGGAGGTCCTTGGCCCAGTCCATCCGGGCGGTGGGGGACATGTTCCAGGGGTTGCCCTTGTTCTCCATGCCCTTGAAGAGGCCGTTGAGCTCGGCGGGGAAGTTCGACTCCACCAGCACCTGGTAGCGGCGCATGTCGACGATGTGGTCGACGTGCTCGATGTCGACCGGGCACTGCTGCACGCAGGCGCCGCAGGTGACGCAGGACCACAGCACGTCGGGGTCGATCACCGCCGAGCCGTCCTCGGGCATGTAGAACCACTCGTCGCCGGTGGGGCCGATCAGCGGCCGCTCGACCTCCTTGGCCAGCGCCGGGTCGTTGGCCAGCATGGTCTCGCGCTTGCTCTCGTCGGCGAGGAGGTAGGGCGCCTTGCTGAGGGTGTGGTCGCGCAGGGCCATGATCATCAGCTTGGGCGACAGCGGCTTCTCGGTGTTCCAGGCCGGGCACTGGTCCTGGCAGCGACCGCACTCGGTGCAGGTCGTCATGTCGAGGATGCCCTTCCAGCTGAAGTCCTCAGCCGCGCCGATGCCGAGCTTCGCGTCCTCGTCGAGGTCCTCCAGGTCGTCCAGGGTCAGCGCCTTGCCGGCGCTCATCATCGGCTTGGCGGCTCCGAGGGCCACTGGTTGGCGACCGAAGAGCACGTTGAGGGGCGCGACGAAGATGTGCAGGTGCTTGGAGTTGAGCACGAAGATCAAGAAGACCAGCATGATGCCGATGTGCAGCAGCAGGCCGATCCCCTCGATCACCTCGAGGGCATGCTCGGACAGACCGTCGAGGGCCTTGCCGACGCCGATCGAGATGAAGGCGCCGTTGGTGTACGGCAGGTTGCCGAGTGCGGACGAGGCACCGCGGAAGAGGAACATCGTCCAGATGACGTTGAAGATCATGAACAGCGTGATCCACGCGCCGGACAGGTGCGAGCCGAAGAAGCGTGAGCGACGCCCCAGGTCCTTGGGGGCGTTCTTCAACCGGATCCAGACGAACGTCAAGAGGCCGAAGAAGGCCATCATCGCGATGAAGTCCTGGGCGAAGCCGAGCACGGCCCAGTGGCCGACGAGCGGGATGGCCCAGTCCATCTCGCCGCTTCCGCCCGTGAAGAGCAGCTTGAACAGCGAGCCGTAGGCCTCGAGGTAGACCGTGGCGAGGATCAGGAAGGCCCAGAACACGAAGAAGTGGGCCGCGCCGGGCACCGACCACTTGAGCAGCTTCTTCTGACCGAAGACCTCGACCACCTGCCGCTTGACGGCGGCACCCAGTCGCCCGGTGACGCCCTCGATGCGGTCGGGTGCGGGCTGCCCGCTGCTGATCACCCGCCACAGGAACCAGACCCGCTTCCCGGCGAGCGGCAGCGCCACCGCGTTCATCAGGAGACCGAGGATCAGCACCAGCGTCACGATTTACTCCCAACTGGCCGGCGCGGGCGCCGGGGGCGTCTTGATATCGGCGTTGAGACTATCGGGCGAAGCCGTCTCGGTCAGCCGGGGTTACGTGTGACGAAGGCTACCCCCCGGTAATGCGCCCGGGCCCGGCCGGTGACGGCGTACCAGCCGCCCGCTCACGGCCAGCCCGCCCGCTTGTAACGCGGTGTCATTGCCGCTGAGTGCGCGGTGTGCGGCATGTTCAGTGTCCATAACTCCGCGTTACAAGCGGATAAGTGGGCAGCCCTCAGCCGGGTACCACCCGGCTGACCTTGCCGGTGCTGGTGAACCGGACCTCGAGGGGGCCGGCGGTGGAGCAGTAGTCGAAGGTGCGGCCGAGGCGGCGGTGGGGTTGGCCGACCGCCTTCAGGGTCGCCCAGGAGGTCATCCCCGGCTTGACCCGTGACGCGAAGGCCGCGGGGGTGAGCTCGGTCCCCGGGTTGGTGCAGGCGTCGGGGCGCACTCCGTAGGCGCGCTCCCACATCTGCAGGTACGCCTCAGAGCCGCGCGCCAGGTCGGTGACGATGTCGTCCCCGGCCTGCATCCGCAGGTCCTCGATCCAGTCGGGGTAGAGGCCGTAGTGCGCGACGCCGTCCTGGTTGACGTCGTAGACCCGCTCCCCGCTGACCTGCTTCGCGACCCGGACTCCGCCCAGGGTGGTGAACGGGTAGGTCACCGGGTTGTTGGTCGCGGCGTCCGGCCGCGGGTCCCCCTGGGCTCCGAGGCCGTTGATGTCGGCGCCGAACCCGATGCCCCAGTAGGTGCTGGGGTTCGCCCAGGTGAGGTGGCGCCGCCACTTCTCCACGAAACCCGTGCTGTCCCCGGCGTACGGCGCGATGAAGCCCTTGTTGGCGGAGATGCGGACGTAGGCGTCCGGAGTCGACCAGGAGTGGCTGGACAGCACACCGCCGTAGCTCATCGACTCGACCAGGTCCAGGGACGCCTGACGCGCCTTGACGCTCATGTGGTCGGGGTCGAAGAGCATGTGCCGCTCGGCCAGTCCCCGGATCGTGTGCGCGCCGAGCTCGGTCAGACCGAGGGTGTTGCAGTGGTGCGGGGCCGGATACACCGGAGCGGCCGGCAGGAGTACGCCGGAGAACTTCGCCACCGCACCGAACAGCGCGTCCTGGGCCGGGATGTCGCGTGAGTCGACCGGCACCGAGTTGTCCTGGTCCTTGTCGTGCACCTCGGGGTCGTTGGGGTCGCAGGTCTCCATCCGCCACGGCGAGCCGGTCTCCAGGGTGTTGGCGCTGTTGACCAGGTAGCCGGTGGCACCCGTGTCGCCGGCCACCCCGGACAGGGCGTTGTCGAACTTGTTGACCAGCTCCATCTGCGAGACGCCCATCCGGCGGACCTCGTCGAGCTGCTGGTCGATCAGGGCCTTCGAGCACCTCAGGTCGGGAACCCCGAGCTTCTGGGTGCACTGGAACGGCACCGAGGTCTCGATGCCCATCACCACGGCCAGCTTGCCGGCGTTGATCACGCGGCGAGCCTGCTCCGGGGTGGTGACGATGCGGTACCAGCCCTTGCCGGGGCCGCCGTTCTGCGCGTCGACGTACCGCTGCAGGGCCCGCATGTCGGCGGCCTGGAGCCGCACCGAGTCCATGTCGTCGCAGGAGTTGCGCTTGAGCGGGTAGATCTCACAGAGCTTGTTGTTCTCCACCAGCAGGTTGACCAGGATCCGCTGGCCCGCGCGCCACGAGCGCTCCATCCACTTGTAGTAGGTGCCCTCGTGAGTCAGCGACTCGGGCGCTGGCCAGTCCTTGAAGGTGGGCCACCCCACCGGGTCGTGGCTGGGCTCGCCGGAGAGGAAGGCCTCCATCGCCGCGCCCTTGCCGTCGCTGAGCTCGTGGTCGGGACAGTCGCGCAGCGCCACGCTCACGCCGTACGGCGACCACGGCCGGCCGCAGTGCACCTCACCGCCGAGGAACTCGAAGGCCATGCCGTGGGTGTGCGCGTCGATGAAGCCACGGACCTCCTGGGAGGTGCTCACTCCCGAGAACGGCCGTCCGCTGACGTTGGTGCTCACCTCGGGGAACCGCGTGCAGCCACTGCGCAGCCGCAGCCGAAGGGGTGTGCCGGTGGCCGTCACCGTGGCGTAGGAGGCCCGGTCGGTCAGGAGGCCGCGGCCGGGGACCTTGAACTTGAACAGGCCCTTCTTGGGCATCGTGACGACCCAGTCGCTGCTGGGACCTGCCTGGTCCGCGTAGGACACCCGCGAGCCGCCGCCGTCGACGAAGGTCCGGTCGCGGCTGAACAGCAGGTAGCGACCGAGAGTGGTGGGCTTGAAGAAGAGCGGAGCGGCCGATCCCAGCGTGGCAGCGGTGAACCGCGGAGTGGTGGCGCCGGTGAGCCACCTGCCGGTGCGGGTCGACTGCAGTCCGTAGCAGGCGTTGAACATGTTGTACCGGTTCGACGGGCTGGCCGTGTGGGTCGCCGTGGTCACCGGGACGCTGGCCAGCTGGGGCTCGGTCTCGGCGCGCTGGTCGGCTGCGCTCGCCTCGGCGGCGCGCGCCTGGCTCGGGGTGGTCGGGTCGTGCCGTCGTCGGGTCTCCGGTCGCGGTCGAACGGGAGAGGGAGTTCTTCGTGCTCGCGTCCCCGTGGTCGTGCCGGTGCCCGTGGTCGTGCTCGTGGCCGTCAGCCGTCACGGACCCGCTGTGGACGCCCGCCGCGAAGCCGGCCCGGTCGTCGGTCCCGCCGGCAGCGGCGAACCCACCGGCAGGGGCGACCACGGCCAGGACGAGCGCGCCGGTCGAGAGGGCGACACCCCCCAGCAGCCGGTGCCTGGTGCGGGAGGCAGGCGTGCCGCGAGGGGTGGGTCGGCGCATGTGCGTGTCCTCCTGCAGTCGAGTCAGCAGAGCAACGATCGACCGTGGCAGGGAGTCACGCAAGAGGCCGACCGTGCCTCGGCCGTCTGCTCAGCCCGGTCCGGTCTCGTCCCGTCGCGGGATCACGGCGACGGCCGCCAGCGGGCACAGCGCCGCGAGTCCGAAGGCGACGGCGTACCCCCACGCGCCGATGGCCAGCCCGGCGGTCGGCACCACCGCCGCGGCGGTGACGTACTGCGCCGTGTTCTGGATCCCGAGCGCCCTCCCGGACCAGTAGGCCCCTGCCCGCTCCGCGACGCTGGTGAACGCGAGCCCGTTGTCGGCCACGGTCACGGTCGAGGCCACCACGAGCAGGAGGACGGCGATGCCGTACGGCTCGGTCAGGCCCAGCAGCGCCATGCTGAGCGCAGCGGCCATGGCCACCCAGCGCATGGGACGCACCCGCGAGCCGACCATGTCCGAGAGCTGGCCCGCCGCGATCCGGCCTCCCGCTCCCAGCACCTGGGTGAGCGCGATCAGGCCTCCGGCAGCCGCCGCTGACCAGGCGCGCTCCTGGATCAGCCAGGTGAGCGCGTAGGTCCAGACGAGCATCTGCGGCACGACGAGCAGCACCGAGACGCCGTGCACCCGGGCGAGGAACCTGCTGGTCCGGTAGGGATTCGCGATCAGGGCGGGGGTCGCCGCCGGGCGCGGAGGGTCGAGCACGATCACCAGCACCGCCACGAACGCCGCGGTCGTCGCCGCGACCGGGATCCACAGCGCCGCGCGGAGGCTGAGCTGCTCCGCGGTGACCGCCATCGTGACGGCGGCCAGGCCGACCCCGAGTGGCTGGGCCATCTGCCGGATGCCCATGGCCAGGCCTCGTCGTCGGGCTGGGAACCAGCCCACCACCAGACGCCCGCTGGCCGATCCGGTGCTGGCCGCAGCCAGGCCCACCACCACCAGCGCCGCGGACAGGAGCACGGTGCTCTCGGCCGTGGTGGCGATGGCGCCGGCCACCGCGGTGCCACCCAGACCCGTCAGGAGCACCGCGCGCTCGCCCACGCGGTCCACCACCACGCCCCACATGAACAGCGTCAGCATCACCCCGGCCAGCGGCATCGCCGCCACCGTTCCGGCCTGGGCCAGGGACAGGCCCCGGCTCTCCTGGAGCGTCGGGATCAAGAAGGCGGGCCCGTTGATCGCGACCGAGGCTCCGGCCTGGGCGGCCACCCCGGCGGCGAGCATCGACCACCTGCGGGCGGTGCTGACCGAGGAGAGGTCACGGCGCACCTCAGGGCTCAACGGGTCACTCGCGTGCTCCGCCGATGCGGCGGCTGATCGCCGCAGCCGTGGCCGACACGGCCTCGACCAGGGCCGGGAGGTCGATGCGCTCACGGGTCTCGTAGGTCGTGGCGATCCCGCCCACGGGAGTGCCGTTGTGGTCGCGCACCGCCACCGCGATCGAGGCGAAGCCGGGTGTCACCTCGCCGTCCTCGGTGGCGTAGCCACGCTGCCGGGTCTCGCTCAGCACGCTGCGCAGGTCCCGCAGCGTGCGGGGGCCGCGGCCGTGCCGATCGACGAAGGCGGCTCTGTCGGGGTAGAGCGCGCGTACCTGGCTGGCGGTCATGGCAGCCATGATCGCGCGTCCGCTGGCGGTCAGATGCGCCGGCAGGCGTACGCCGACGTCGGTCACCAGAGGAACGCGACCCGGCGCGCGCTCCTCCAGCACATAGAGCACGTCGCGGCCGTGCGGCACCGCCAGATGGGCCGATTGCCCGATCAGGTCCACCAGCCTCGCCAGGTGGCGGTGGGCGATGCGCTGCAACGGAGCCTGCCGGGCGTAGCCGATGCCCACCTCGAAGGCCGCCACCCCGAGGCAGTAGCGACGCTCCTCGGCGATGTGGGTGACGAATCCCTGCTCGATCATGGCGTTGACGAGGTGGTAGGCGGTCGACCGTGGCAGCTCGAGGGCGCGGGCCAGCCGCTCCAGCGGGACCGGATCCGGCTGCGAGGCCAAGAACCGCAGCACGAGCAGCGTCCGGGTGGCTGCCGGGACCTGAGTCATGAGGCGAACCTAACGGCCCGCTGGCACGCGGCGACTTCGCCATTCGCCTGGCGCGTGGGGAGAAGTTGCCTCAAACTGGACAGATCGCCGGGCGTCGTGGGTCGCCCTCCCCCAACGAGAGGCCGAGATCTCTGTGTCCCGACGGTTCCTTCCCGTGGCCATGTTCGCCGCGGCGCTGATGGTCACCTCGCTCATGGTGACCCCCGCCGAGGCCGCTGTGCCGAGCAAGCAGCAGTGGCTCGCTGAGACGCGATCGGCGATGTACGGCTCGCGCTCCTGGATCAACACCGCAGTCGCACGCGGAGGAACGCAGCTCGCGGTCAACCTCGACATCGACAACACCTCGCTGGCGACCTACTACGCCCCGCGCCGGCCGGTGCCGGTCGTGCTGCGGTTCGCCAAGTTCGCCCGGAGCAGGGGGGTGGCCGTGTTCTTCAACACCGGTCGGCGAGAAGGCCGGCTGCGCCCCATTATCAAGGCCCTGCGCAAGGCCGGCTATCCGATCGACGGAGTCTGTGGCCGCCGGAGCAACGAGCGGCTCTCGGCGGGCAAGCAGCGGTGTCGCCAGGAGTTCACCGCCAAGGGCTACTCGATCATCGCCAACGTGGGCAACCGGAGCACGGACTTCGACGGCGGTGACTACGAGCGGGCGTTCAAGCTGCCGGACTACGACAACCAGATCGGCTGAGACAGCAGGGGGCCGGCCCCGGCCCGTGCCGACCTCGGGTCAGTACTGGTGGAACCAGCGGCCCATCTCGGCGGAGATCCCGGGGCAGGTGATGTTCATGTCCCGGCCGGCCTCGACCCACTGGCCCATGACGGGGTTCCCGCCCTGGAACATCCGCTCCTTGCCGCAGCGGCGCAGGGCCTCGGCTCGCGAGGTCTGACCGGCCGCTCGCCACTCCGGGATCCCGAGGCGGAGGTCGCCGACGACCAGCTGCCACAGCGCCTGGGTGGAGTACACGCCGATGGCGAACCCGGCGTCGCGGTAGCCGCGCGCTGCTCCGCGCACCACCGCCGCGTTCGCCGCGGTGTCGGCGGGCCAGTCGTACTCGGGCACCGGCTCCACGTCGAGCCAGATGATCGGCGTCCGCAGGCCGGCGCGGCGCATCGTGTCGAGGTTGAACCTCGCCTGCTGGTAGCCGACGTTGCTCAGCGCGCCGAGTCGGGAACCGCCGTCGTAGGGACCCTTGCCCCCGTAGGCCGAGAGGTGGCGAGGCTCCGGCGTGCTGATCACCGAGTACGCCGCGGCCATGAGTCGTCGGGACTTGACCCAGTCGACCTGGCTCGCGAGGCAGGGGTTGGGATAGAAGCCGGGACCGTTGGTGAGGCCGATGACCACGTAGCGCGCGGCGGCCACGGGCATCGGTGACCCCTGTCCCTGCTTCTTGGGAATGCCCATCCCCTTGGGGCACTGCGGCCAGCTCACGTCCGCGCCGAGGATGGGGCCGGTCGGCGCCGGGGCCGGCTTCCGGATCTTGGGGATCTTGATCGAGGGGCGTGGTGCAGAGGGGGTGGCGGCCTTGCTCGGAGGCTGCGGGGTGGCAGCCGGAGGGCTCGGGCTCGCGGTGGGCGTGGCCGGCACTGTCGGGGTGCTCTTCGCGCGCTTCGACTCCGGCTCCAGGGGCGCTTCGCAGGCGGCGCCTGCCAGGACGACGAACAGCGCCAGGACCAGGCCGAGCCAGCGTTGTCTGCCCATGACCGTTCCCCCTCGGCTCCTCGGTTCGCCGGGCTCATGGTGCCATGTCGTGGGCCCGGGCGCCCGCGCGGAGGTTCCACACGCCTCGGTCTCGGATCCGAGACTGCGCCGCCCTTGGAGCACTGGTGGCCGGCGCGACGGCGCGGTTGCATGAACCCATGCCTGAACACGGTTCGTCACTCGCGGTCCCCGTCGACGTCGGCACGGGGCCGCTCACCTTCACCGAGGTGGTGCGCGTCGCCCGCACCGGGGACCGGGTGGCTCTGACCGAGGAGTCCCGCGCGGCGATCGCCCGGGCACGCGCCGTGGTCGAGGACCTCGCGGCCGCGCCCACCCCTGCCTACGGCATCTCCACCGGCTTCGGCGCGCTGGCGACCCGGCACATCCCCAATGAGATGCGGGCCCAGCTGCAGCGGTCGCTGATCCGCTCGCACGCTGCGGGCTCCGGCCCTGAGGTCGAGCGCGAGGTGGTGCGGGGGCTGATGCTGCTGCGCCTCTCGACGCTGGCCACCGGCCGGACCGGCGTACGCCTGGAGGTGGCGGAGCTGATCGTCGGCGTCCTGAACGCCGGCATCACCCCGGTGGTCCATGAGTACGGCTCGCTCGGCTGCTCCGGTGACCTGGCCCCGCTCTCGCACTGTGCGCTGGCCCTGATCGGAGAAGGTGACGTCCGCGATGCCGCGGGGGTGCTGATGCCGGCTGCGCAGGCCCTCCGTGCCGCCGGGCTGGTGCCGGTCGAGCTGGCCGCCAAGGAGGGTCTGGCGCTGGTCAACGGGACCGACGGCATGCTCGGCATGCTGGTGCTGGCGCTGAGTGACCTCTCGGTCCTGATGCGGACCGCCGACATCGCGGCCGCCATGTCGGTCGAGGGGCAGCTGGCCACCGACCGGGTCTTCGCCGCGGAGCTGCAGGCGATCCGCCCGCATCCCGGGCAGGCGCGGTCAGCCGCCAACCTGGTGGCTCTGCTGAAGGAGTCGGGAGTCGTGGCCTCCCACCGCGGTCCGAACTGCAACCGGGTCCAGGACGCCTACTCGCTGCGCTGCTCCCCCCAGGTGCACGGTGCCGCTCGCGACACTCTCGAGCACTGCGCCGTCGTCGCCGGTCGCGAGCTGGCCAGCGCCATCGACAACCCGGTCGTGCTCGTCGACGAGGAGTCGGGAGCGGAGTCCACAGTCGGGCGGGTCGAGTCCAACGGCAACTTCCACGGCGCACCCGTCGCCTATGTGCTCGACTTCGCCGCGATCGTCGCGGCCGACGTCGCCTCGATCAGCGAGCGTCGCACCGACCGCTTCCTCGACCGGGCCCGCAACCACGGGCTGCCACCCTTCCTGGCCCACGACCCGGGCGTGGACAGTGGACTGATGATCGCGCAGTACACCCAGGCGGCGATCGTCTCGGAGATGAAGCGGCTGGCGAACCCGGCCAGTGTCGACTCGATCCCCTCCAGCGCGATGCAGGAGGACCACGTCTCGATGGGGTGGGCCTCGGCACGCAAGCTGCGCCGCGCGGTCGACGGTCTGACGCGCGTGATCGCCATCGAGGTGCTCACCGCGGCGCGGGCGCTCGACCTGCGTCGTCCGTTGGAGCCTGCACCCGCCACCGGCGCCGTGGTCGACCTGCTGCGCACCCACGGGGTGCAGGGCCCGGGCCCGGACCGGCACCTGTCCCCGGAGATCGAAGCAGCCGTCCAACTCGTCCGTGACGGCCAGGTCCTGGCCGCCGCCGAAGCAGTGATCGGAGAACTGAAGTGACCACCACCCCCGAGAACCCGCGGCTGCCGATCCGTGCGGCCCGCGGCACCAGCCTGACCGCACGGTCCTGGCAGACCGAGGCTCCGCTGCGGATGCTGATGAACAACCTGGACCCGGAGAACGCCGAGAACCCCGCCGAGCTCGTGGTGTACGGCGGGACGGGCAAGGCCGCCCGCAACTGGGAGTCCTACGACGCCCTCGTGCGCACGCTGACCACGCTCGGGGACGACGAGACCATGCTCGTGCAGAGCGGCAAGCCCGTCGGGGTCATGCGCACCCACGAGTGGGCGCCGCGGGTGCTGATCGCGAACTCCAACCTGGTCGGCGACTGGGCCAACTGGGAGGAGTTCCGCAGGCTCGAGGACCTCGGCCTGACGATGTACGGGCAGATGACCGCGGGCTCCTGGATCTACATCGGCACCCAGGGGATCCTCCAGGGGACATTCGAGACCTTCGCCGCAGTGGCCGACAAGCGGTTCAGCAGCACCCTCGCTGGGACGATCACCCTGACGGCCGGGCTCGGCGGCATGGGCGGCGCCCAGCCGCTGGCCGTGACCATGAACGACGGGGTCGCGATCTGCGTCGAGGTCGACCAGAGCCGCATCACCCGACGGATCGAGCACCGCTACCTCGACGTGCAGGCCGACTCGGTGGAGCACGCGGTCGAGCTGGCGATCTCGGCACGGGACGCCAAGCGTCCGCTGTCCATCGGGGTGCTGGGCAACGCGGCGGAGGTGTTCCCGGCGCTGCTGGCGCAGGAGGCGCCGATCGACATCGTCACCGACCAGACCTCGGCCCACGACCCGTTGTCCTACCTCCCCCTCGGGGTGCCGTTCGCCGAGTGGCGCGACGCCGCGAAGCGGGACCCGGCCGGCTTCACCAAGGAGGCGCAGGCCTCGATGGCTGCGCACGTGCGGGCGATGGTGGAGTTCCAGGACAAGGGCGCCGAGGTCTTCGACTACGGCAACTCCATCCGCGACGAGGCCCGCAAGGGGGGCTACGACCGCGCCTTCGAGTTCCCGGGCTTCGTGCCGGCCTACATCCGGCCGCTGTTCTGCGAGGGCAAGGGCCCGTTCCGCTGGGCGGCACTGTCCGGCGACCCTGCCGACATCGCCGCCACCGACCGGGCCATCCTGGAGCTGTTCCCCGACAACGAGCGACTGCACAAGTGGATCAAGATGGCCGGCGAGCGGGTCGCGTTCCAGGGTCTCCCGGCCCGCATCTGCTGGCTCGGGTACGGCGAGCGCCACCTCGCCGGCCTGCGCTTCAACGAGATGGTGGCCTCCGGCGAGCTCAAGGCGCCCCTGGTGATCGGCCGCGACCACCTCGACTGCGGCTCGGTCGCCTCGCCCTACCGCGAGACCGAGTCGATGCTCGACGGCTCCGACGCGATCGCGGACTGGGCACTGCTCAACGCCCTGGTGAACACGGCGTCCGGCGCGTCCTGGGTCTCCATCCACCACGGCGGCGGCGTCGGCATGGGTCGCTCCATCCATGCCGGTCAGGTGTGCGTCGCGGACGGCACCGACCTCGCCTCCCAGAAGCTCGAACGCGTCCTGACCAACGACCCCGGGATGGGCGTGATCAGGCACGTCGACGCGGGCTACGACCAGGCCGGCGAGGTGGCCGCCGAGCGCGGCGTACGGGTGCCGATGCAGGAGTCCTGACCCGCGAGCTCGCAGGTGGGTCCGTCAGCGCCGGAACCAGCGGCGAAGCGACCTCGTGCGGGCCGTGTCGGCCGTCCTCCTCTCGGTGCGGGCGTCCGGCTGCGCCTGGCGCCGGCGACGTCGTTCACGCCAGCGCTCGACCTCGGTCTCGACGTCGCGTGTGGGCGTGACGACAGGAGGGCCGCCCTGCAGCTGCCGACGTGCCTCCACGATGCGACGGTTGAAGTCTTCGACGTGCCGGCGCACGAACCGCTCGACGCCCTCGGTGTCGAGCAGCGCGTCGAGCTCGGTGTCGTCCTTGCGCAGCTGGAGTGCCGCCGGCAGCACCCCGGTGATGTGCTCGCGCTCGATCAGCTTCTTCAGCCACCAGTCCCGGTCGTCGAGGGAGCCGAGGTCACCCAACGGCTTGCCCTGGCCGGGGAGGTCGTCGAAGTCCCCTCGCTCCATCGCCCGTTTGATCTGGAGGTCGACCCACTGGGTCTGATGGGTGACCCGGGAGGCAGCCGCGTCGGTGCCGGTGCGTGCGTCACGTGCCCGCTCGCGACCCGAGGGTGCCGGCTGGGCTGGGGACTCGTCGTCCGGTGCGTCTCTCTGGGGCATCTCCTCTAGCCTACAAATCGGTTCCAGCGGACCCCAGCGATGACTCTCCGGGCCCGAGGCGGTCCTAGTCTGCGGTGATCGGGAGAGACGGGGTGGGGCGTGAAGGTGTTCGCGACTGGGCTGGGCCTGGGCGAGTCGCCGCGGTGGCACCAGGGTCGGTTGTGGGTGTGCGACTGGGTGCGCGGTGAGGTGCTCTCCTTCGACGCAGTCGGGGCGCGACGCGTCGAGCTGGTAATGAGCGGCCTGCCGTTCTCGGTGGACTGGCTGCCCGACGGCCGCACCGTGCTGACCTCCACGGACGGCGTCGTGGTCGCCGGTGCGGACGGCGTGTGCACGCCGTACGGCGCCGCCGGTCGCGGCTGGAACGAGATCGTGGTCGACCCTCGAGGGCACACGTTCGTCAACGCCATCGGATTCGACCTGATGGGTGGCCAGGAGGCACGCCCGGGCACGGTCTCGGTGGTACGCCGCGACGGCACCACGGTCGAGGTCGCGGACGACGTGTGGTTCCCCAACGGGATGGCGGTGACCCCGGACGGCGAGACCCTGATCGTCGCGGAGTCCTATGCGCACCGGCTGACCGCCTTCGACATCGCAGCCGATGGCACCCTCGGTGGTCGCCGGGTCTGGGCCGACCTGGGGGAGGCCTTCCCCGACGGCATCTGTCTCGATGCCGAGGGCGCGGTCTGGTACGCCGACGTACCCCATCGGCGATGTGTCCGGGTCGCCGAGGGAGGCCGTGTGCTGGAGATGGTGGAGGCCGATCGCGGCTGCTTCGCCTGCATGCTCGGCGGGGAAGACGGCAAGACGCTCTACGTCCTCGCCGCCGACTGGGGTGGCCCCCAAGGCATCGGCGGTGGGGAGCCGACCGGTCAGGTGCTCACCCATCGCGTGACGGTCCCGCACGCCGGTCGGCCCTGAGCGGCGCCGGCGGCCACCCGCCCCGTACAGCGAAGGTCCCCGAGACGAGGAAGGACCCCGGGACAGCGTCCCGGGGTCCTTCGTGGCTCAGTTGACGCGGTGTGCGTCGGCTAGTAGACGCGACGGCGCGTGCCGCCGATCGGAACGACGTTCAGGATCAGTCCGACGACGAGCAGGATCGCACCGATCGTGGTGAGGATCGAGATCCCTGCCACCAGCCCGATGATCAGCAGAATCAGTCCCAGGACAACCATGTCCTGTCTCCCTTCGATTGATTGTTCCCCTGTCGGGAGGTAAGTACCCTTGGCCGGTCACCCTGAAACAGCCGCCCGAGGTCTCGTATTCGAGACGGGTGGCGTTGACCGGTGATGGCCCGGCCGCGCCGACTGCGGAAGGCTGGCTCCATGTCAGCGCTGCACACCACCCCAGGACCCGCGGTGGACCACCTCGTCGAGGGGACGTCGACGACGTCGGCTGGGCGAGCCCGCTGCCCCCACGCTCGGCGCCGGGTGACCCAGGGTGATCGCGCCCACGGGGTCGAACTCCTCGGGGATGGAGAACTCGCTGCGCACCGCCGACACCGCGGCCGGCGGGATGCCGAAGAAGCAGCCGCCCAGCCCCGAGTCGACCGCGGTCTGGAGGATGAGCAGCGCGGCCATCGCCGCGTCCATGTGCCAGAACGGCATCGGCCACCGGGACTCGTCTCGGTCGGTCCAGCCCTTGTCCGGCTCGGCGTACCTGCGCAGGTAGGCGGCCTTGCTCGAGCAGGGCAGCACCAGCACAGGAGCGCGCATCATGCCGCGAAGCCACTCGTCCGGCTCGCCGGTGCCCGTCGTCGCCGCCCAGTAGCGGCTGACGTCCGCGGGGCTGTCCAGCACCAGGAATCCCCAACCCTGGCTGAAGCCCGCGCTAGGTGCCTTCGTGGCGTTCGTCAGGGCGCGCTCGACCACCGCCGGGTCCACCGGGTCGTCGGTGTAGTTGCGGACCATCCTGCGGCGGCGTACGACGTCTTGGAACTCCATGGGCCCGAGCATGGCTGATCCCGTGGACGACTTCGAGCAGATGTGGCGTGACCTGTCGCCGCTGGGCCGATCCGCAGCGAGCGGTGGGTACTTCCGGCAGCCCTACACCTCGGTGGAGTCCGAGCTCCGCAGCTGGTTCGTCGCGCAGTGTGAGTCGCGTGGCCTGGTGGTGGAGGCCGACGGCAACGGCAACCTGGTCGGGTGGTGGAGCGGCGAGCCGCCGACCTCGGGAGGCGAGCATCGCCGACCCCGTGGGGTGCTGATCGGCTCGCACCTCGACTCGGTCCTCGACGGGGGTGCGTACGACGGGCCGCTCGGTGTGGTCAGCTCGCTGGCCGCGGTGGACCTGCTGCGAGAGCGCGGAGTCGTGCCCTCCCGTCCGGTGGCGATCGGCGCGTTCGCCGAGGAGGAGGGCTCCCGCTTCGGCATCGCCTGCCTCGGCTCGAGGCTGGCGACCGGATCGATCTCCGCCGAGGCGGCGACGCGGCTGCGGGACCGGGACGGAGTGCCGTTGCTGGACGCGATGGCGGCGGCGGGGGTGGAGCCGGCGCTGGGGCGCGCGGCGTGGGTGGACCGCATCGGGACCTTCGTGGAGCTGCACGTGGAGCAGGGCCGGGACCTCGTCGACCGGGACGCCGCGGTGGGACTGGCCACCGGCATCTGGCCGCACGGGCGGTTCCGCTTCGACTTCACCGGCGACGCGAACCACGCCGGCACGACGCGGATGGAGGACCGTCGGGATCCGATGCTGAGCTTCGCGAGAACCGCGATGGTCGCGGACGAGCAGGCCCGCACGCGTGGACAGCGGGCGACGTTCGGGCGACTGGACGTCGCGCCGAACGGCACCAACGCGATCCCTTCCCGGGTGACGGCGTGGCTCGATGCCCGCTGCGACTCCGAGGCCGAGCTGGAGAGCCTGGTGGCGGAGGTCGGAAGAGCCGGGGCGCAGCAGGCCGGGGCCGACGGGACCCGGCTGGAGGTCACCGCGGAGTCGGTGTCCGGCGCGGTCGCCTTCGACCCGGAGCTCACCGCCTCCCTCGGCACCGCTCTGGCGCACCGATGGGGACCGGTCCCGGTGATCGCCACCATGGCCGGCCACGACGCCGGGATCCTGGCGGGCGCGGGAGTCGAGACCGCGATGATGTTCGTCCGCAACCCGACCGGCGTCTCCCACTCGCCCGCCGAGTTCGCCGACACCGCCGACTGCCTCGCCGGTGTGCAGGCCCTGGCCGACGCGCTCGAGGGGCTCCTGGAAGGTGGAGCCCGATGAGGCTGCGGCTGGAGCACGCGCTCCTGGACTCGGGCGTGGCCGCGGGCGTTGACCTCGACGTGGAGGACGGGTGGATCACTGCCGTCGGCGGCCCGGGGGACGTCGCGGCGTCCGCGGAGGCCGGGCTCGCTCCTCGGCAGACCCAGCGCGGGCTGACGCTGCCAGGTTTCGCGAACTGCCACTCCCACGCGTTCCATCGGGCTCTGCGTGGCAGGACCCAGCGCGAGCGTGGGTCGTTCTGGACCTGGCGCGAGCAGATGTACGCAGTCGCCGCGGAGCTGACGCCGGACACCTACTTCGAGCTCGCCCGTTCGACCTACGCGGAGATGCGGGCGACCGGCATCACGGCGGTGGGGGAGTTCCACTACCTCCACCACCAGCCCGACGGCACGGCGTACGACGACCCCAACGAGATGGGCCGCGCACTGCTGGCCGCGGCCGACGAGGCCGGGATCCGGATCCGGCTGCTGGACGCCTGCTACCTGGCGTCCGGTTTCGGCCGCCCGCCCGAGGGGGTGCAGGTGCGCTACAGCGACGGCGACGCGGATGCCTGGGCGGAGCGCGTGGCGGCCTTCGACGACCCTCGGGTGGGAGTGGCGATCCACTCCGTGCGCGCGGTCCCTCGTGAGCAGCTGCCAGTGGTGGTGGAGGCCGCCGCAGGCAGGCCGCTGCACGTGCACCTCTCCGAGCAGGTGGCCGAGAACGAGGCCTGCCAGGCGGCGTACGGGATGAGCCCGACCCAGGTGCTGGCCGAGGCCGGTGCCCTGGGTCCACTGACCACCGCGGTGCACGCGACCCACCTCCAGGCCGCCGACGTCCGGCTGCTGGGAGGATCGGGGACGAACGTGTGCCTGTGCCCGACGACCGAGCGCGACCTGGCCGACGGCATCGGCCCGGGCCGGGAGCTGCGCGACGCGGGCGCGGTGCTGACCCTCGGCTCCGACAGCCATGCGGTGATCGACCTGATCGAGGAGATGCGAGCGGTGGAGATGCACGAGCGACTGGCCTCCCAGCAGCGTGGGCACTGGTCCGCGCTGGAGCTGCTCGCAGCGGCGACCTCCCATGGTCATCGGTCCCTCGGCTTCGACGACTCGGGCACGATCGCCGTCGGTCGACGGGCGGACCTGGTGACCGTCGACCTCGAGAGCATCCGCACCCGCGACACCGGCGACGGCGCCGAGAGCGTGGTGTTCGCCGCGACCGCGGCCGATGTCCGCCCCTGGCCCTCGACGACCACCCACGCACCGAGGCAGCGATGACCTCGCTGCTGCTCACCGGGATCGGTGAGCTCGTCACCAACGACCCCGGTCACGACGGCACCCAGATCGGTGTCCTCCGGGACGCCGCGGTGGTCGTCGAGGGTGCCCGGGTCGCCTGGGTGGGACCGCGCGCCCTGGCGCCCGCGGCTGACGTCGCGCGCGATCTCGGAGGGCGCGCCGTCATCCCCGGCTTCGTCGACTCCCACTCGCACCTGGTCTTCGCCGGAGACCGGGCGCTCGAGTTCGCGGCCCGGATGGCCGGTGAGAGCTACGCCGCCGGCGGGATCCGGACCACTGTCGCGGCCACGCGGGCCGCCACCGACGAGGAGCTGTCGGCCAACGTCGCGAGGCTGGTCGGCGAGATGCGCCGGCAGGGCACCACCACCGTCGAGATCAAGAGCGGCTACGGGCTCAGCGTGCGGGACGAGGCCAGGAGCCTGGCC
Organism: uncultured Actinomycetota bacterium; assembly: GCA_963812235.1. GTDB lineage: Bacteria > Actinomycetota > Actinomycetes > Propionibacteriales > Nocardioidaceae > Marmoricola. The sequence goes on from CAWEUP010000025.1 coordinate 33,294, forward strand.
ATCGCCAGGCAGTTCACCGAGGAGACCACCTTCCTCGGCGCCCACGTCGTGCCCGCCGAGCACGCCGAGGACCCGGGCGGCTACGTCGAGCTCGTGACCGGCCCGATGCTCGCCGCGGCCGCTCCGCACGCGGCCTGGATCGACGTGTTCTGCGAGCGCGGCGCCTTCGACGCCGACCAGGCGCGGGCGATCCTCGCCGCGGGACGCGACCTCGGTCTCCGCGGACGCATGCACGCGAACCAGCTCGGTCCCGGTCCCGGCGTACTCCTGGCCTGCGAGCTCGGACTGACCGCGGTCGACCACTGCACCTACCTCGACCCGGGCGACGTCGCGGCGCTCTCCGAGTCGGGCACGCTGGCGACGCTGCTGCCCGGAGTGGAGTTCAGCACGCGCTCGCCCTACCCCGATGCTCGAGGGCTGCTCGATGCCGGGGTCACCGTCGCCCTCGCGAGCGACTGCAACCCCGGGTCCTGCTACACGTCCTCGATGCCGTTCTGCGTGGCCCTGGCCGTCCGCGAGATGGGGATGACTCCCGCCGAGGCGCTCTGGTCCGCCACGGCGGGTGGCGCCGATGGCGCTGGGCCGCACCGACGTCGGCATGCTCGCGCCGGGCAAGCGAGCACACCTGGCCGTGCTCGAGGCGCCGTCGTACGGGCACCTGGCCTATCGGCCGGGTGTCCCGCTCGTCACCGAGGTGGTGGCCTGAGCGCTGCCCGGCACGGGCTCGACGAGCACGTGCTCAGCGGCCCAGGCCCGCCGCCGTGACCAGCGCGTCGAACAGCCGCTGGTCACGTCCCATCTCCGGATGCCACTGCACGCCGAGGCAGAACCGCGACCCCTCCGTCTCCATCGCCTCCAGGGACCCGTCCGCCGCCCACGCGGTCGCGACGTAGCCCGGGTGCGACCGGACCGACTGGTGGTGGTGGCAGTGCACGATGACCTCGGGGCCGAGGATCGAGTGCAGCACCGAGTCGTCGCTCATCGTGACCGTGACGTCGCCGAAGACGCCCGGTTGCGGGTTGTGACCGTCGTGCTGGACCAGGTCCGGTGTGTGCTGGTCGAGCGTGCCGCCCGCGGCGACGGCCATCACCTGCATCCCACGACAGACTCCCAGGGTGGGCAGGTTCGCCGCCGCCGCCGAGGTGAGCAGCGCGAGCTCCCAGGCGTCCCGGTCGGGCCGGACCACGACCGTGCGCTCCTCCGGCTCCTCGCCGTACTGCGCGGGGTCGACGTCCGCGCCGCCGCTGATCACCAGCCCGTCCAGCCGCTCGACGAGAGCGGCGGCCGCGTCGGGATCGTCGCTGGCGGGCGGCAACAGCACCGGAACGCCGCCGGCGCGCACGATGGCATCGGCATAGACCGACGGCAACAGGTCCGCCCCTTGCGCCCACACCCCCCAGACGGCGTGCTCGCGATAGCTGGTCAGGCCGATCAGCGGCTTCACGGTCGGCGACTCAGAGTGGCGTCACGTAGGCGCCGGAGATGCCGCCGTCGACCAGGAACGTGCTGGCCGTGATGAAGCTGGACTCGTCCGAGGCCAGGAACAGCACGGCGTTGGCCATCTCCTCGGGTTCGCCGAACCGGCCCATCGGCACGTGCACGAGCCGGCGGGCGGCCCGCTCCTCGTCGGTGGCGAAGAGCTCCTGGAGCAGCGGGGTGTTCACCGGCCCGGGGCACAGGGCGTTGACCCGGATGCCGTCCCGGGCGAACTGCACCCCGAGCTCGCGCGACATCGACAGCACCCCACCCTTGGAGGCCGAGTAGGAGATCTGCGACGTCGCTGCCCCCATCACGGCGACGAACGAGGCGGTGTTGATGATCGATCCGGACTTCTGCTCGAGCATGTGCTTCAGGGCCGCCTTGCAGCACAGGTACACGCTGGTCAGGTTGACCTCCTGGACCCGGCGCCAGGCGTCGAGCTCGGTGTCCATGATCGAGTCGTCGTCGGGTGGGGAGATGCCGGCGTTGTTGAAGGCGATGTCGACCGAGCCGTAGGTGTCCTTCGCGGCCTGGAACAGGGCGTCGACCTGCTCCTTGTCGGTGACGTCGACATGCACGTAGGTCGCGGTGTCCGCGCCTCCCAGAGTCTCGACGAGCGCGTGTCCCCCCTGGTCGTCGATGTCGCCGATGACGACCTTGGCCCCTTCCTCCACGAACCGGTTGACCGTGGCCAGACCGATGCCCGAGCACCCTCCGGTGACCACGGCGACCTTGCCGTCCAGTCGTCCTGCCATGACGTGTTCCTCTCGCTCGTTCGGTTGCTGGGCATGGTGCGTCAGTACGTCGGCATCAGTGCGTCGGCACGTCGGTGCGCGGGCACGTCAGTGCGCGATGAAGACGTTCTTCTCCTCGGTGAACGCGTTCGGGGCGTCCGGCCCGAGCTCGCGGCCGAGGCCGGACTGCTTGTAGCCACCGAACGGCGTCCAGTAGCGCACCGAGGCGTGGCTGTTCACGCTGAGGTTGCCGGCGTCGACGCCCCGGGCGACGCGCAGCCCACGGCCGATGTCGTTGGTGTAGATCGACCCGGACAGGCCGTACTCGGTGTCGTTGGCGAGGGCGATCGCCTCGTCCTCGTCGTCGAAGGGCATCACCGCGAGGACGGGACCGAAGATCTCCTCGCGCCAGACGGCCTCCTCGGTGGAGGTCGACTCCACCACCGTGGGGGGCAGCCAGAAGCCGGCGTCGTCGGGACAGCTGCCGCTGAAGGCGACCGTCGCGCCGTCGATGTAGCGCTGCACCGAGTCGCGCTGCGCCGCAGAGACCATCGGGCCCATGTCGGTGTCCTCGTGCGCCGGGTCGGTCACCTGCATCGCCTGGACGGCCTCCTGGAGACGACCCACGAACTCGTCGTACGCCGGTCGCTGCACCAGGATGCGGGACCGCGCACAGCAGTCCTGTCCGGCGTTGTCGAAGGCGGCGTCCGGCGCGCCCGCGGCTGCGGCGGCGATGTCCGCGTCCGCGAAGACGATGTTGGCGCTCTTGCCGCCCAGCTCCAGGGTCACCCGCTTCACCTGGTCGGCGCAGCCGCGCATGATCTGCTTGCCCACCGTCGTGGATCCGGTGAAGCAGACCTTGCGGACGGCAGGGTGCGTCACGAACCGCTCCCCGACCACCGACCCCTTGCCGGGGATCACGGTCAGGACACCCTCCGGGAGGCCGGCCTCCAGGGCGAGCTCGCCGATCCGGATCGCAGTCAGGGGGGTCAGCTCGGCGGGCTTGAGGACCACGGTGTTTCCGGCCGCCAGGGCCGGCGCGAATCCCCAGCCGGCGATGGGCATCGGGAAGTTCCAGGGAACGATGATCCCGACCACGCCGAGCGGCTCGTGGAAGGTGATGTCGACACCGCCGGCCACCGGAATCTGCCGGCCGAACAGGCGCTCGGGGGCGGCGGAGTAGTAGTTCAGGCAGTCGCGGACGTTGCCGGCCTCCCAGCGGGCGTTCCCGATCGTGTGCCCGGCGTTGGTCACCTCGATCTGGGCGAGCTCCTCGATGTGGAGGTCCACGACCGCGGCGAAGGCGCGCAGCAGCCGCGCCCTCTCACCGGGCGCCACCGTGCGCCACGTCTCGAAGGCAGCCTGTGCGCGCTCGATGGCGGCGTCGGTGTCCTCGACCGAGGCCGAGCGCACCTCGGCGATCTGCTGCGCGGTGACCGGGTTGATGACCGTGGTGGTGGTCACTGGGTCACATCCTCTCGAAGGTTCTGGCGAGCTCCCAGTCGGTGACGGCGGCATCGAAAGCCGCCAGCTCGACGTCGGCCATGTTGACGTAGTGGTCGACGACCTCCGCACCCAGGGTTTCCCTGGCGATCTCGGAGGAGGCGAACGCGTCCCGGGCGGCGCGCAGGGTGTGCGGGACCTGTGGCTTGTCCGAGACGTAGGCGTTGCCGACCAGCTCGTCCTCGAGCTCGAGCTCGTTCTCGATCCCGTACAGGCCCCCGGCGAGCATCGCGGCCAGCGCGAGATAGGGGTTGACGTCGCCTCCCGGCAGGCGGTTCTCCATCCGCGCGGAGGGGCCGTGCCCCACCAGCCGCACGGCGCAGGTCCGGTTGTCGGTGCCCCAGGCGACCGCAGTGGGAGCGAAGGACGCCGAGGCGAACCGCTTGTAGGAGTTGACGTTGGGCGCGTACAGCAAGGTGAAGTCCGCCATGGTCGCGAGCACGCCGGCCACGAACTGGTCGTAGAGCGGCGAGCGCTCGTCCCCGTCGCCGAAGACGACCGTGCCGTCCGCGCCGCGGAGCGAGAGGTGGATGTGGCAGGAGTTGCCCTCACGCGCGTCGTACTTCGCCATGAAGGTGAGCGCCTTGCCGTGCTGCGAGGCGATCTCCTTCGCGGCGGTCTTGTAGACGCTGTGGTTGTCGGCGGTGATCAGCGCCTCCGCGAAGAGGAAGCCGATCTCGTGCTGCCCGAGGTTGCACTCGCCCTTCGCGCCCTCGACGTCCATCCCGGCGGCGTACATGTGGTTGCGGATGTCGCGGAGCAGAGGCTCCACGCGGGAGGTGCCGATCAGCGAGTAGTCGACGTTGTACTGGTTGACCGGGGTCAGGTCGCGCCAGCGCCGGTCGTGCGCGTCCTCGAAGGTGTTGTTGAAGGCGATGAACTCCAGCTCGGTGCCGGCCAGGGCCACCATGTCCATCGCGGCGACCCTCTCGAGCTGGGTCTTCAAGATGGTGCGGGGGGACTGGGGAACGGGGGAGTTGTCCAGCCAGACCAGGTCGCACTGCACCATCGCCGTGGCCGGGAGGTGCGGCAGGAGCCGGAGGGTGTCCCAGTCCGGGACGAACTCCATGTCGCCGTATCCCTTCTCCCAGGAGGAGATCGTGTAGCCGTCGACGGTGTTCATGTCGATGTCGACCGCCAGCAGGTAGTTGCAGCCCTCGGTGCCCGACTCCAGCGCGACGTCGAGGAAGAACCGGCCGTGCAGCCGCTTGCCCTGCAGTCGGCCCTGCATGTCGGTGAACGCCAGCACGACGGTGTCCACCTCGTCGGTCTCGATCAGGGATCGCAACGTGTCCAGGGTGAGGTAACGGTCGTTCGGCGTACTCATGGGTTCTCCCGTTCGTGGCAGCGGCTGGTTGCAGGTAGTTCAGCAGTCGTGGTCAACAGGGGGTCATCCGAGGAGGCCTCGCAGCAGCGCCGCCGTGTCGTCGCAGTGCTGCTCCATCACGCGTCGTGCTCGCCCGGGGCGGCCGTCCAGGATCGCCTTGACCAGCCGGCCGTGCTGGGCATCGGAGTGAGCGATGTTGGTGTCGAGGACCGGGATGGCGCTGAGCATCTCATGCAGGGTCGACTGCACATCGGTGACCGACTCGATCACTCGCGAGGACCCGCTCAGGGCGGCGACGGTCAGGTGGAACCGGGAGTCCGCCTGGCGGTGGATCGCCGGGCCGCGCGCCTCCGCAACGGCCTGGTGGGCTGCCTCCAGACGCAGCCTCTGCGCGTCGTCCAGGGGACCGGTCGCAGCGAGCGCCGCCCCTCCCGGCTCGACGATCCGGCGGAAGTCGAGGGCGTCGACCCAGTCCGCGCGGGTGGCCTCGGTGCGGCGCGAGGCGGCCCGCGCCGAGGGCGTGGACGGGCGCATCGTCACGATGGTGCCGCCCCCACGACCGCGAGTGGTCTGCACCAGCCCGGCCTGCCGCAGCGCCGCCATCGCCTCCCGGAGGGTGGCCCTCGAGACAGCGAGGCGCTCGGCCAGCTCGCGCTCCGGAGGGAGCGTGGAGCCCCGCGGGTAGACGCCGAGACGGATGAGCGTGGCCAGCTGCTCCACGCACACCTCGAAGGCGTGGTGTCCGCGCACTGGACGCAGTACGTCGGCAGGCAGCGCGGGATCGGGTGCGACGGTCATCATCACGCGACAGTCTTCGAGCCAACCCCCGCAAGTGTCAATGGTCTGGAGTCAAACCATTTCGGCCAGGGGCGGTGCGCGACACAGACCTGGGTCCCGATGGGCCGGCATTCCGGTACTCGGCCTGCGACTGGACCGTCCTCGGTCGCGAGGACGCCTCGGCACCGACACCGGCGTTCGAGCAGCCTGGATCTCGACGAGGTGTGGACGTCCCTCCGCAGCGGGGGTGCCCCCGCTTCCGGTCCCGCGTCACGGGAGCGCCACTCGGTGGGGGCTGCCAATACAAGCCGCGGCCAGGGGGCTGAGGCGACTCGTGCGCTCCGGACGACCCTTGCGTCCGACCCGGCCCTCGGCGCCTAGGTTGGAACAGGCAAGATCGGGAACGAGTAGACCCACGGCGCGCCGTGCGCCGCACAACACAAGGAGGCAGCAGATGACGACCACTCCCGAAGAGCCGCTTGGCGACGACGAGCTGGACACCACCGCGGGTGGCGCGGAGGCCGTGCCGGGTGGCGACGCCGACAGCACCGACGGTGGCGACAGCGACTCCAGCGACGCCGACTCCAGCGACGCCGACTCGACTGACGCCGACGGCAGCGATGGGGACTCCACCGACAGCACCGACGGCGACTCCACCGACGCCGACGGCACCGACGGCGGCAGCAGCGTCTAGTTGAACGCTCTCGAGCTGGTGGGCGGGGACGCCCAGGACTTCGTGGAGAGGATCTGGGCGTCCCACGTGCACGTGCACAAGGCCGATCCGGCCGACCTGGTCGATCTGCTGTCCTTCGACGACGTCGACACGCTGCTGACCTCGACCGCGATGCGCACCCCCGCGGTGCGCCTGGCCCGCAACGGCTCGGTGCTGCCGGCCTCGGCGTACACCCGCAGCGGCGCCAGCCTCGCCGGGGCGCCGCTGACCGGTCTGATCGACGCACGCAAGGTGATCGACCTGTTCGAGGGTGGTGCGACCGTCGTCCTCCAGGGCCTGCATCGCTACTGGCCACCTCTCACGCGGCTGGTCGCCGAGCTCGAGCTGGAGCTCGGGCATCCCTGTCAGGCCAACGCCTACCTGACGCCTCCCGGGGCTCAGGGCTTCGCGGTCCACAGCGACGTCCATGACGTGTTCGTGTTCCAGACCCACGGCGCCAAGCTCTGGGAGGTGCACGACGACGCGGGCTCGGCGGACACAGGTCCGCGCGAGGTGCTCCTCGAGCCTGGCCTCAGCATGTACCTGCCGGCGGGCACCCCCCATGCCGCCCGCGCGCAGGGGAGCGTCTCGCTGCACGTGACGATCGGGGTCAACCAGCTCACCTGGCGCACGCTGCTCGAGCAGGCCGTTGCCCAGGTGCTGACCCAGGTCGACGCCGACGGACACCTTCCCGCGGGCTACCTCGAGCACCCCGGTCCGGTCGCCGACGGCCTGGCCGCGCGACTGCGCCGGCTGGCCGAGGGGCTGACCGCGCTCGAGGCCCCCGCGATCGTCGCCGCGCAGACGCGCTCGTTCCTCGAGCATCGAGGCGCGGGCCTGCGCGGAGCCTTGGTCGACCGGATGCAACTCGACTCGCTGGCTGTCACCACCCAGCTGCGTCGCCGTCCGGGCAAGCCGTGCGTGCTGCAGCCCGACGGGGACCGGCTGCACCTCCTTCTGGGCGACCGGAGGATGACGGTTCCCGCCCGCATCACCGAGGCGGTGGAGCGAGCCCGCACCCTCGAGGTGTTCAGCCCCGCCGATGTCGGGCTGGACCCCCAGTCCGCACTGGTGCTGTGTCGGCGCCTGATCCGTGAGGGTCTGCTCGAGGTCGTCCGCTGACCGCCCGGGTCGCCAGCGAGTTCCGCTGCGCAGCCTCCGCCGAGGGACGGCTGGAGGAGCTGGCGGGCACCGCGACCCATGTGGCCGCCTTCCTGCTCGTCGAGCATCACGGTCCCTGGGGGGTCAGCGCGCCCGCGGACAGCCGGCTGCCCGACGCGGTCAAGACTCATCTGGCGACCCACCGCAACATCAAGGTGCTGCTGGCCCGTCGCCATCACCGGGCGCACCGGGGCTCCGCCTCGCGGGTGTTCCTGGCGTTCCCGGCGCGCCGACTGATGCTCACCACCACCTTCGAGGATCCAGTCGAGCTGACTGAGATCGACCTCGACGCCGTCTCACGGGGTGAGGCGCCCGACTGGACGGAGTTCCGCGGCCCGGTCTTCGGGGTCTGCACGCACGGCCGCCACGATGCCTGTTGCGCCGAGCGAGGGCGCCCGGTGGCGGCTGCACTCACGGCCTCGCACCCGGCCGAGACCTGGGAGATCTCCCACATGGGCGGAGACCGGTTCGCCGCCAACATGCTGGTGCTGCCCGAAGGGCTCTACTACGGCCGCATGGAGCCGGGCAGCGCGACTGAGGTGGCGTCACTGCACGAGCAGGGCCGCGTCGACATCAGTCGGCTGCGCGGACGGTCGTCGCTCCCGATGGCGGTCCAGTACGCCGAGATCGCCCTGCGTCGCCACCTCGAGGAGGACGGCTTGGACGCCCTGCCCCTGCTGCGCCGGCACGGTCCCACCTCCGTGTTCGGTCACGGCGAGGACCGCTGGGCAGTGGCTGTGCAGCAGGTCAGGAGGGGGGAGGCCCGACTGACGTGCGGTGCCGATCGGTTGAGCCCGCTGCCGTTCTTCGAGGTGCTCGTCGCTGCGACAGTCCGAGGTCGCCGAGCCGACCGACTAGGACGCCCGGCCCGGCCGCCACCCTGAGGGCATCGGCCGATGCGGCGGTGTCCGTGCGGCCGCCTCGCCACCGGCAGAGGTTTCCGCCGTCGGCCCCGGGGGTACTCATCCGCCGCACCACGACTGCCGGGAGGCCAGATGCTGTCGTTCTTGGACAAGAGCGCGTCCATTGCAAGACCGGGCTACAGCCGATGGCTGATCCCTCCCGCCGCACTGTGTGTGCACCTGTCCATCGGCCAGGTCTACGCCTTCTCGGTGTTCAAGACCTCGCTGGTCGACCACTTCGACGCCTCCCAGACCGCGGTCGCCGCTATCTTCAGCATCTCGATCGTGATGCTCGGTCTCTCCGCGGCCGTCCTCGGCACCTGGGTGGAGCGCGTCGGCCCCCGCAAGGCGATGTTCACCGCGGCGCTGTGCTGGAGCTCGGGGTTCCTGATCGGGTCGCTGGGCATCGCCATGAGCAGTCTGCCGGTGCTCTACCTCGGGTACGGCGTTCTCGGCGGCATCGGCCTGGGCATCGGCTACATCTCACCGGTCTCCACGCTGATCAAGTGGTTCCCGGACCGACCGGGTCTGGCCACGGGCATGGCGATCATGGGCTTCGGAGGTGGCGCACTGATCGCCTCTCCCGCCTCCAACCGGCTGATGGGTCTCTACGACTCCGGCTTCGACCCGACGGACAAGGGTGCGGTCGCCAGCGGCGGCGCGCTCGGTGCCACGTTCCTGACGCTGGGCCTGGTCTACCTCGTCTTCATGATGATCGGGGCAGCGCTGGTGCGCGTGCCCCGCGGACACGGTGACGGGGACGCCTCGGTGCAGCAGCCCGGCAACAACGGCGCCCTGGTGCGTGCCTCCAAGGCGATCCGGACACCGCAGTTCGCGCTCCTGTGGGTGGTGCTGTTCTGCAACGTCACCGCCGGGATCGGGATCCTCGAGCAGGCGGCGCCGATGATCCAGGACTTCTTCCGGACCGGTGCCGGCTCGTCGGTCAACGCGGCCGAGGCCGGTGGCTTCGTGGGCATCCTCAGCCTGGCGAACATGGCCGGCCGGTTCGTCTGGTCGAGCCTGTCCGACGTGATCGGCCGCAGGGCGACGTACATGATCTACCTCGGAGTGGGGCTGGTGCTGTACGTCCTGCTGGCGACCATCGGCCAGCAGTCCACCGCGATCTTCGTGGTGCTCGCCGCGGTGATCATCTCCTACTACGGCGGTGGCTTCGCGACGGTGCCGGCGTACCTCAAGGACCTGTTCGGGACACTCGAGGTCGGAGCGATCCACGGCAGGCTCCTCACCGCCTGGGCCGCGGCCGGAGTGGCCGGTCCGCTCATCGTCAACGGCTACCTGGACGCCGCCGGCGAGCCGGGGAGGCTGGTCGCGAGCAACTACCACCCGGCGCTGTTCACCATGGTGGGGATCCTCGCCGTGGGCTTCGTGGCCAATCTGCTGATCAAGCCTGTCGCGGAGCGGCACTTCGACGCCGAGGCGGTGGAGGTCGCCGCGAGGGACACCGAGGAGCCCGAGGCAGCCATGACGAGAGGCGGAAACTGAGATGGACAGCGAGCGCACCGCAGACCACGGACAGCCGAGCAGCCCGCTGACGATCGCGCTGGCCTGGTCGATCGTCGTGATTCCACTGAGCTACGGGCTCTGGCAGACGATCGTCAAGGCAGGACTGCTGCTCAGCGGCGGCTGACCGCGCTCGTCGGTGCCGGAGGCGTCACCTCGGTGCTCGACCCTCCACGGCGCAGTCGCTCATTGTGAGGGCAGGAGCCCGTCGCGCACCGCGATGGAGAGAGCCTCCAGCTTGGAGTGCGCTCCCAGCTTGGTGGAGAGGTTGGCGATGTGGTTGCGCACGGTGTGCACGCTGACGACCAGCCGCTCCGCGATCGCCACGTTGGTCAGCCCCTCGGCGAGCAGCACCAGGACCTCCTGCTCTCGCCGGGTCAGCTCCTCGAGCGGGCGCCCGGTGGTCCGGCTCAGTCGCGGCAGCAGCCGGACCAACAGCTCTGGGGAGATCAGTGCCTCACCCGCGGCCGCGGCTCGGACCGAGGCGGTGAGCTCGCGGAGGCTGCGGGTCTTGGACAGGAAGCCGGAGACACCGGCTTCGATGGCCTCGACCAGCAGGCTGTCAGAGGCACTGGCGGTGAGCACGACCACGCGAATGCCCGGGCGGATGGCGCGCAGGCCACGGATGGCTGCGACACCGTCGCCGTCCGGCAGCCGGTGATCGAGCAGCAGCACGTCGGGGGCGGTGGTGCGCAGCAAGGACCGTGCGTGCTCCAGCGAGGTGGCCACCCCGACGCACTCGATGTCGGGCTCGGCCTCGAGGACGTGTTGCAGGCTCGACGCCAGCAGCTCGTGGTCGTCCACGATCAGGACGCGGACGACAGCAGGCCCCTCCCCGGAATAGCCTGCTGAGTCGGCTGAGATGCTCACGTATGACCCCTGATGTCCGATCGCGAGACGAGTCTTTCGGCGCGTGGCCTGGTCTCAACGTACTAGAGCGCCTGGGTCCGGCGCTCTGGCGTCCCACGCCATCCGGGAACTGCCTTCCGGTGGCGACGGCGTGGCGCGGAACGTGCGACGACCTGGGTGAGCGGATCTCTCACCGGATGACGCCTGGGTACTAGATGACCCGACCCATGGGTGTCTCGTGCGCGGCAGCCTCCTGGGTCAGGCTCGCAGACATGTCGAAAAGTCGCGTCCGGGTAGTGACCGCAAGTCCGCCGAGCCCCCAGCCCTCCTCCTCGCCGAAGCTGTCCGCCTCGCGGCTCGCGCCGCGCGCGTCGCTCCGCAGTGCACGGCGCGGACGTCGTGACCGAGTCGCGGCCACCACTGCGCGAGCCGCCTCGCGCGTCCGGGCTGACCGCGCTGGTCGAACCCGGCAGCAGGAGGTTGCGGAGCGTGCCGAGCTGATCGCCTTCGTCGCCCACGAGCTGCGTACGCCGCTGACCTCGGTGATGGGCTACACCGAGGTCCTGCTGTGCCTCGAGGCGGGAGCGCTCAACGAGCAACAGGTCGCGATGCTCGAGCGCGTCACCCTCGGAGGGGAACGTCTGCATGAGCTGATCGAAGGACTGCTCGAGCTCGCGGGAGGCGAGCGCTACCCGCGCGAGGGGTACGGCCAGGTGGTGAACGTGATCGAGCAGGTCGGTCGACAGTCCCGCGGCCCCGGTCGGCTCAGGCCCTCTGCCTAGGACGACCCGGGTATGCCTCGCTCCTCCGCCTTGCCGGACGGGCGCGGAACGCCGCTCGAAACCCCACGCCATGTCACACACGCAGCACTAGGCTGAGCTGGTGAAGCTCGAACGCAAGCACGCTCTGGTCCTGCTCGCCGTCGCCGTGTGGAACGTGGTGACCTACGCACAGTTCACCAAGGCGCTGGTGCAGACGGAGGAGGACCGGCCCACGGGCTACTTCGTCGCCCACGGTGTGCTGATCGTGGTCAACCTGGGCATCGCGGGCCTGCTCGGGTCCTGGGGGCTGCGCGCCCTGAGGGCTGCTCGGCGCTGAACGCGGAGCCGGTGCCGCTCTCCCCGCGGCCCGGATGGCGAAGGTCCGGATGCGTCACGATTCGGCAACGGGACGCATGGTTGCTTGACCCGACGGGCTCTCGCGACGAGGTTAAGGGCGGTCGTCACCCATGGCGGCCTTTTCGAGCGCCGCAACGACCCTGAGGGAGGCCGTCCTGAGCACGTTGGAGGATCCGAGCGCCACCCACGCCGCCGACGAGGCGACGCTCGCGGCGGGCGACAAGATCGAGGGACGCTCGCTCAGCCAGATCGCCTGGGGTCGGCTTCGCAAGGACAAGGTCGCGCTCGCCGGAGGGATCTTCATCATCCTCCTGGTGCTGTTCGCGATCGCCGCACCGCTGATCGTCAAGATCACCGGCGGACCGCCGAACGTCTACCATCCCGAGCTCGTCGATCCCGCGATCGGTCCGTACGGCACCTTCGGGGGCATCGGCTGGGCCCACCCGATGGGGGTCGAGCCGATCACCGGCCGCGACATCTTCAGTCGCGTGGTCTACGGGGCGCGGATCTCGCTGCTGATCGCACTGTTCGCCACCCTGGTCTCGGTCGTGATCGGCTCGGTGCTCGGGATCATCTCAGGCTTCTTCGGTGGCTGGGTGGACGCGATCATCAGCCGGCTGATGGACATGTTCCTCGCCTTCCCGCTGCTCGTGTTCGCCATCGCGCTCTCCGGGGTCTTTCCCGACGAGGCCTTCGGCCTCTCCGGCACCCCGCTGCGGCTGGGCCTGCTGATCTTCGTGATCGGCTTCTTCAACTGGCCCTACATCGGGCGGATCGTGCGTGGCCAGACGATCTCGTTGCGAGAGCGCGAGTACGTCGAGGCGGCTCGCAGCCTCGGAGCCCGGCGCCCCTACATCCTGTTCACCGAGCTGCTGCCCAACCTGCTCGCACCGATCCTGGTCTACGCGACGCTGATCATCCCGACCAACATCCTCTTCGAGGCGGCGCTCTCGTTCCTCGGCGTCGGCGTACCGCCCCCCACTCCGACGTGGGGCGGGATGCTGTCCGACGCGGTGGTCTTCTACACGCTGCCGCACTTCATGTTCTGGCCCGGCATGGCGATCTTCGCCACGGTCCTGGCCTTCAACCTCTTCGGGGACGGGCTGCGCGACGCGTTCGACCCCAGAAGCCGGTGAGTTCCACCGGATACGAGCCTTCCTGGGAGCCCAGGTCGGATGAGATGGAAAGGTAGTCACAATGCGCACGACGCGTAAGAGAGCAGCCGTGGCCCTGGTGGCCGCTGCGATGCTGACGGCCAGCGCCTGTGGGAGCAGCGAGTCCGGCTCCGAGAGCAATGGCTCGGAGTCGGGTCCGTCCCTGGACAACAAGGCGCTCGACTCGGTGGTCAACGCCTCAGATGAGAAGGGCGGCACGCTGAAGTTCGGGCTCGGCGCCACCTGGGGTGACAGCTTCGACCCGGGTGACACCTACTACGGCTACTCCTGGGACTTCGGTCGCAACTACTGGCGGACGCTGGTGACCCCCAAGGCCGGACCCGGCAAGGAGGGTCTCGAGCTGGTTCCGGACCTCGCCACCGACCTGGGCAAGGCGACCGACGAGGGCAAGACCTGGACCTACACCATCCAGTCCGGCCTGAAGTTCGAGGACGGCTCGCCGATCACCAGCAAGGACATCGCCTACGCGGTCTCCCGCAACGTCGACCGGGGCGTGCTCAAGCAGGGCCCGAGCTACTTCGCGGACTCGCTGGACTGGCCCAAGGGCTACAAGGGGCCGTTCAAGAGCAAGAACGCGGACATCTCCTCGGCTGTGGAGACACCGGACGACACCACGATCATCTTCCACCTCAAGCAGCCGCTCTCGGAGTTCGACAACCTGGCCGCCCTGCCGACCACGGCACCGGTCCCGGCTGCCAAGGACACCGGCGTCAAGTACACGACGCACCCGATCTCCTCGGGTCCGTACATGTGGGAGGGCGACGCCGACATCAGCACCGGCGGCACGCTGGTGCGCAACCCCAACTGGGACCCCGCCACCGACCCGAACCGGGCGGCCCTGCCGGACACGCTCGAGGTGAAGCTCGGTCTCCAGGCCGACGACCTGGACAACCAGCTGATCTCCGGTGACCAGGACGTCGACATCGCCGGCACGGGTGTGCAGCCCGCGGCGCTGCCGAAGGTGCTCCAGGACAAGGGCCTCCAGGCCCGGGCGGACAACCCGGTGGCGGCCCGCGAGTGGTTCACCCAGATCATCGGGACCGTCAAGCCGCTCGACAACGTGGAGTGCCGCAGGGCGATCATCTACGCGATGAGCCCGACGTCCTACCAGAACGCCTACGGCGGCAAGTTCGCCGGCGGCGAGATCGCGACGACCGTGCTTCCGCCCTCGATCCCGGGCTACGTCGACACCGACCAGTACGGCCTGAAGGACAACCCGACGGGCCAGCCGGACAAGGCCAAGGAGGCCCTGGAGAAGTGTGGGCAGCCGGACGGGTTCGAGACCTCGATCGGCTACCGCGCCTCGCGTGAGAAGGAGAAGGGTGTGGCGCAGGCCTTCCAGCAGGCGCTCGGCAAGGTGGGGATCAAGCTCAACGTGAAGCCCCTGCCCGACGACACCTACACCGGCGACACCTGCGGCAAGCCGTCCTACGTGGTGGCCAACAACGTGGGTCTCTGCGTCTACGGATGGGGCGCGGACTGGAACACCGGCTACGGCTACCTGGCCCAGCTGGTCGACAGCCGGATCATCAACCCGCAGGGTGGCTCACCGAACTTCTCGGTCCGCCTCCCCGAGGTGGACAAGCTGCTCGACGAGCTCGCGGTCGAGCTGGACGAGACCAAGCGTGCCGAGATCTCCACGGAGATCGACAAGCTGGTCATGGACAACGCGTCCTTCTACCCGGGCCTGTACGCCAAGGCGGTCCTGCTGCGAGGCAAGAACGTCACCAACCTGTTCGTCAACGACTACTACGGCTACTACGACTACACCGCCATGGGTGTGAAGCAGTAACTCGCGTTCCGCTCGACACCACCGAAGGTAGGTGAAGGCGAGGGTGACCGGCCCCCTGGGACTCCCAGGGGGCCGGTCATCCAGCCGAGATCGTGACCAGCTACATCATTCGCCGGCTCTTCGCAGCGGTGGGGCTCGTGCTCGTGATCAGCATGATCACGTTCGCGATCTTCTACCTGATCCCGAAGATCGCCGGCGCGACGCCCGAGTCGATGGCGGCCCGCTACGTGGGCCGTTCTCCTGACGCTGCGCAGCTGCAGGCTGCCGCGCAGGCACTGGGGTTCTACGACCCGGTGTGGCTGCAGTACTGGGACTGGCTGCGTGGCGTCGTGGTCGGCCGGACCGTCGACAACGGCACCTCGATCGACGACTGCCCGGCGCCCTGCCTGGGCTACTCCTTCCGCAGCAGCCAGCCGGTGCTGCCGGAGATCCTCAAGCGCTTTCCGGTGACCATGTCCCTCGCCGCCGGCGCAGCAGTCATCTGGCTGCTCCTCGGCGTCTCCATCGGCGTGCTCTCAGCCCTCCGTCGGGGCTCGTTCTTCGACCGGGCCGCGATGACGATGGCCCTGGCCGGCGTCTCGCTGCCGATCTTCTGGACCGGACTGGTCTCGCTGGCCTTCTTCAGCTACCAGCTGGGATGGACGCCACCGGGCGCCTCCTACACGCCGATCGGCGAGAACCCGGTGAAGTGGGCGCACGCCCTGCTGCTCCCGTGGATCACCTTGGCGCTGCTGTTCTCGGCGCAGTACGCGCGGCTGACCCGCGCGGGCATGCTGGAGACGATGGGGGAGGACTACATCCGCACGGCCAGGGCCAAGGGGCTCAGCGAGCGGAAGGTCGTGGTCAAGCACGGGCTGCGCTCGGCGCTGACCCCGATCGTGACCATCTTCGGCCTCGACTTCGGCCTGCTGATCGGCGGAGCCGTGCTCACCGAGACCGTCTTCGGACTTCCCGGCCTGGGCCAGCTCGCCATCAAGGCCACCAAGACCAACGACCTGCCGCAGGTGCTCGCGGTGGTGCTGGTCACCGCCATCTTCGTGGCTGTGTCCAACCTGATCGTCGACCTGCTCTATGCCGTCATCGACCCGAGGGTGCGTACCCGATGAGCACCACAGCGTCCCCCCGCCCACAGCCCGCGAGCGGCCCGACGACGACCGGCACGCCGTTCCTCGACGTCCGCGACCTGCGGGTGCACTTCACCACCGACGACGGAGTCGTCAAGTCGGTCGACGGGCTCTCCTTCCACCTCGAACGCGGGCAGACGCTGGGGATCGTGGGCGAGTCGGGCTCGGGCAAGTCGGTGACCAGCATGGCGGTCATGGGCCTGCACACGGCCGCCAACGCGGCCATCTCTGGCTCCATCAAGCTGGACGGCCAAGAGCTCGTCGGCGCCGACAAGGAGACCATCCGCCGGCTGCGCGGGCAGCAGATGGCGATGATCTTCCAGGACCCGCTGTCCTCGATGCACCCCTTCTACACCGTGGGGAACCAGATCATCGAGGCCTACCGGATCCACAACAAGGTCTCCAAGAAGGCGGCCCGCGCGCACGCCATCGAGATGCTCGACCGGGTCGGCATCCCCGAGCCGAGCCAGCGGGTGGACGCCTATCCCCACCAGTTCTCAGGCGGCATGCGACAGCGCGCGATGATCGCGATGTCGCTCTCGTGCGACCCCCAGCTGCTGATCGCGGACGAGCCCACCACCGCCCTCGACGTCACCGTCCAGGCGCAGATCCTCGACCTGATCCGTGACCTGCAGAAGGAGTTCAACTCCGCGGTGGTGATCATCACCCACGACCTCGGGGTGGTCGCCGAGCTCGCCGACGACATCTTGGTGATGTACGCCGGCCGAGCGGCCGAGTACGGCAGCGCCGACCAGATCTTCAACGGACCCGAGCACCCCTACACCTGGGGGCTGCTGGGCTCGATGCCACGCTTCGACCAGGCTCCGACCGACCGGCTGATGCCGATCAAGGGCACGCCGCCGAGCCTGATCCGGGTGCCTTCGGGGTGTGCGTTCAACCCACGCTGCGACTTCCAGCCGCGAGTCGGGTCGGCGTGCCTGGTCGACCGACCCGACCTGGCCGACCACAGCAGCGACCACTTCGTGGCCTGCCACATCCCATCCGCCGAGCGCCAGGAGATCTGGGCTCAGGAGCTCTCCCCGAGGCTGTCGTGACCACTTCCCAGAACGACCCGGCCCCCTTCGGGGATGCTGCTCCGATCGTCCGGCATGCCAACAGGACCGCGGACCGTGTCGGCGAGAACCTGCTCGAGGTGGTCGACCTGGTCAAGCACTTCCCCATCAAGGGAGGCTTCCTGGGTCGATCCAAGTCCGCCGTGCAGGCCGTCGACGGAGTGAGCTTCGAGGTACGCCGCGGAGAGACCTTCTCGATCGTGGGGGAGTCCGGCTGCGGCAAGAGCACGACCGCGCGCCTGATCACGCGCCTGCTGGAGCCCACGGCAGGCAAGGTGACCTTCGAGGGGAACGACATCACCCATCTCTCCGACGGGAAGATGCGACCCCTGCGTCGCGACATCCAGATGATCTTCCAGGACCCCTACTCCTCGCTGAACCCCCGGCACACCGTGGGCAAGATCGTCGGCGCGCCGTTCAAGCTGCAGGGCGTGACCCCGGAGGGTGGGCGGAAGAAGGCGGTCCAGGACCTGCTGGAGACCGTGGGCCTGAGCCCGGAGCACTACAACCGCTATCCGCACGAGTTCTCCGGCGGCCAGCGCCAGCGGATCGGGATCGCCCGGACGCTGGCCCTCAAGCCCAAGCTGATCGTGGCCGACGAGCCGGTCTCGGCGCTGGACGTCTCCATCCAGGCGCAGGTGGTCAACCTCCTCGAGGACCTGCAAGAGGAGCTCGACCTGACCTACGTGATGATCGCGCACGACCTCTCGGTGGTGCGCCACGTCTCGGACCGGGTGGCCGTGATGTACCTCGGCAAGATCGTCGAGATCGGCGACCGGGACGACCTCTACGACCGCCCCCGGCACCCGTACACGGTGGCCATGCTCTCCGCCGTGCCCGTGCCGGACACCCGGCGCCGCCACGAGCGCGAGCGGATCCGGCTCGAGGGAGACGTCCCGAGCCCGATCAACCCGCCACCGGCCTGCCGCTTCCACACCCGCTGCTGGAAGGCGCAGGAGATCTGCAAGACCGAGGAGCCGCCCCTGCTCCAGATCGGCACCGGACCGGGCAGCGGCCACCAGGTGGCCTGCCACTTCCCGGTGGACCCGGAGTCGGCCGTGGTCGGCGCGAGCGCTCCACGGGCGGAACCGTGAGTTCTCCAGTCACGGCGTCGTTCGCTGGGTAGATTCGACCCGGACAGAGCCCGACTTCGTGGAGGCCAGACATGGGTGCGCACTCGAGTGAGGACCGCTCGACGCAGGTCCGGGGCGCGCTGCTCAAGGCGCTCGCGGCCGTGGTGGTGATCGGCGTCGTCGTGGCGCTGGGGACCACGCTCGTCGTGCGCGCCCTGGGGCTGAACGAGGGCGAGTCCGCGGGGCCGGTGGGTGCCGCCCCGGCGGAGCCGGTCGAGCCGCTGCCCACCAAGGCGCTCCCGGTGCCGGGCGATGACGAGAGCGCCGACGCCTCGGACTCCCCCAGCAGCGAACCCAGCAAGAAGCCCAAGGCGCGCAAGCGCAGCGACGGCTCGATCGAGGCTCGAGATCTCGCCGGTCACGGCGCGGCCGATGGAGCGGGTGAACCTGACCGGTCGCTACCAGGGGGCCGACAACCTCACCCTCCAGGTGCAGCGCTTCGAGGACGGCGCCTGGAGCGACTTCGGAGTGACCGCGACGGTGCGGGTGGGCACGTACGCGACCTACGTGCAGACCGGTCGCGTAGGCGAGCAGCGCTTCCGGATGCGTGATGCGCAGGCGGATCAGGGCAGCAACGTCGTACTGGTCACGATCCGGCGCTGACCCGCGGTCGGCGCCGGATCGCGTACGGCGAGGACCGGCTCAGCCGGGGATCATGTCGAACACGTCGGGGTTGGGGCCGGTACGACCGTCCTCGCCCCGGTCGAGCCCGCTGATCGCGGCCATCGCGTCGTCGCCGAGCTCGAAGTCGAACAGGGCGAAGTTCTCGGCCATCCGCTCGGGCGTCGAGGACTTCGGGAACACGATGTCGCCGCGCTGCACGTGCCAGCGCAGGGTCACCTGAGCCGGCGTACGCCCCAGCTCGTCGGCGATGCCGGTGATCACCTGGTCGTCGAGCACCGCCCCCTGGGCGATGGGCGACCAGGCCTCGGTGAGGATGCCGGCAGCCTGGCCGGCCGACCTGGCGGCCTCGTTCGTGAAGTAGGGGTGCACCTCGATCTGGTTCACCGCGGGCACGACGTCGGTCTCCGCCGCCAGCCGCTCGAGGTGGGCGGGCTGGAAGTTCGAGACGCCGATGGAGCGCGCCCGCCCGTCCCGCTGGAACTCGATCAGGGTCTTCCAGGTGGAGACGAAGTCGCCGCCGTACAGCGTGGGCAGCGGCCAGTGGATCAGGAACAGGTCGACCTGGTCCAGGGCGAGGTCGGCCAGCGTCTTGTCGAAGGCGGCGCGGGCGGCCTCCGGCTCGTGGAAGCCGTTGTTCAGCTTGCTGGTGATGAACAGCTCCTCGCGGGGGATGCCCGAGTCGCGGATCGCCTCGCCGACCCCGACCTCGTTGCCGTACATCTCGGCGGTGTCGATGTGGCGGTAGCCGGCCTCGAAGGCCAGGCGGGTGATCCGGGCGGTGTCCGCCGGGGGCACCTGGAAGACACCGAAACCGAGCTGGGGAATGGTGTTGCCGTCGTTGAGGGTCAGGTTCGCTACGTTGGCCATACCCGTGACTACAACCCGGCCTGCGCAACTATTCCTGCTCGCTTCGCGATCGTCCACCCGTCGGAACGCGGTGGACCGGGCCCGGCCCCGGGACGCCCTTGGCGACCAGGATCAGGCGCCGACGGTGTTCGGGTCGCGCCACCCGCGCTCGAAGGGAAGCCGCCACCCGCGCGGGGCGATCAGCTGGTGCACGCGGTTGGGTCCCCAGCTGCCCTGGCTGTAGGGACGCACCACGGGAGGGTTGTCCAGCAGGGGCGTGGAGATCTCCCAGAGCCGTTCGATGCCCTCCGCGGTGGTGAACAGGGTGCGGTCGCCGTGGGCTGCGTCGTAGATCAGTCGCTCGTAGGCCTCCAGCACGGCACCGGCCCAGCCCGTCTCGTGCATCGCGAACTGCATCGAGAGCTTGTGCAGGCGCATGCCGGGGCCCGGTCGCTTGCCGTAGAACGACAGCGACATCCGCGACTGGTCCGCGAGGTCGAAGGTGAGGTGGTCCGGTCCGTTGTCGCCCACGCCGGAGCCAGGGGGGAACATCGAGCGCGGCGGCTCCCGGAACGCGATCGAGATGATCCGCGCCCCCTCGGCCATCCGCTTGCCGGTGCGCAGGTAGAACGGCACGCCGGCCCAGCGCCAGTTGTCCACGTAGCACTTCAGGGCGATGAAGGTCTCCGTCTCGGAGTCGGGTGCCACGCCCTTCACGTCGCGATACCCGATGTACTGGCCGCGGACGACGTCGTGCGGCTCGATCGGCAGCATCGAGCGGAACACCTTGTTCTTCTCCTCGCCGATCGCGTAGGGCTCCAGCGCCGTCGGTGGCTCCATCGCGGTGAAGGCCAGCACCTGGAACAGGTGGGTCACCACCATGTCGCGGTAGGCCCCGGTCGCCTCGTAGAAGTCGCCACGCTGCGCCAGGCCGAGCTCCTCGGGCACGTCGATCTGCACGTGGTCGATGTGGTTGCGGTGCCAGATCGGCTCGAACAGCCCGTTGGCGAAGCGGAAGGCGAGGATGTTCTGGGCGGCCTCCTTGCCCAGGAAGTGGTCGATGCGGAAGATCTGGCTCTCGTCGAAGACCTCGTGCAGCTCGGTGTTGAGCTTCCTGGCGGAGGCCAGGTCGGTGCCGAACGGCTTCTCCATGATGATCCGGCTGTGCTCGACCAGGTTGGCCTCCTTGAGCAGGTGCACGACCGGAAGCGCCGCCTTCGGGGGGACGCTGAGGTAGTGCAGCCGCCGGATGTCGTCGGTGCCGAACTCGGCCTCGGCCTCGGCGACCGTCTTGCGCAGCGTCTCGACTCCACCCTCGCCCGGAGCCCAGCGCAGCCGCTGGGAGAACTCCGCCCACCCCTCGGGGTCGGGACCCGCGCCGCCGTACTCGGCCACCGCCCGGCGGGTGAACTCCACGAAGGAGTCCCGGTCGTGGTCGTCCAGGGAGGTGCCGACGACCTGGATCTCGGTGAGCAGCCCCGACTGGAACAGGTGCAGCAGCCCCGGGAGCAGCTTGCGCTGGGCGAGATCGCCGGTGGCACCGAACAGGATGACGGTCGTGGGAGTTGGCATGGGCCAAGCCTGCCCGTCCTGGTGGGATTTGAGAACCGGCTCCGGGGGTTGTTCACACGACAGGAACAAAGCGTGCGGCCACGGTGCTGACCAGGAGGGAGCGAGCGGAGGGTGACCTTCGCGGAGCCCCATGAGAAAAGTTGAGTTGTCTCGGCTCAACTTATTTGTCACACTCGACGCACCGCAGCAGGCTGGTCGACACGACCCGGCCCCAGCGGGCCCCTGAACCCACCGTCAGACCCACGCCAGAGACTGGCGACAACCGGAGGTACACAACCATGGCAAGAGCAGTCGGAATCGACCTCGGCACGACGAACTCCGTCGTGGCCGTCCTCGAAGGTGGAGAGCCCACCGTGATCGCGAACGCCGAAGGGGCCCGCACCACGCCCTCGGTCGTCGCCTTCGCCAAGTCGGGCGAGGTGCTCGTCGGCGAGGTCGCCAAGCGCCAGGCCGTCACCAACGTCGACCGCACGATCCGCTCGGTCAAGCGCCACATGGGCACCGACTGGGGCGTCAAGATCGACGACAAGAACTTCACCCCCCAGCAGATCAGCGCGTTCGTGCTGCAGAAGCTCAAGCGGGACGCCGAGGCCTACCTCGGGGAGCCCGTGACCGACGCCGTGATCACGGTGCCGGCCTACTTCTCCGACTCCCAGCGCCAGGCCACCAAGGAGGCCGGCGAGATCGCGGGCCTCACCGTGAGCCGGATCGTCAACGAGCCCACGGCCGCGGCCCTGGCCTACGGCCTGGACAAGGGTCAGTCCGACCAGACGATCCTGGTCTTCGACCTCGGGGGCGGCACCTTCGACGTGTCCCTCCTCGAGATCGGCGAGGGAGTCGTGGAGGTCAAGGCCACCAGCGGTGACAACCACCTCGGTGGCGACGACTGGGACGCCAAGCTCGTCGACTGGATGGTCAAGAAGTTCCAGGGCAACAACGGCGTCGACCTGAGCAAGGACAAGATCGCCCTGCAGCGCCTCAGCGAGGCCGCCGAGAAGGCGAAGATCGAGCTCTCGTCCTCCAGCGAGACCACCGTGCACCTGCCCTACATCACCCACGGTGAGTCCGGCCCGCTGCACTTCGAGGAGAAGCTCACCCGCAGCGAGTTCCAGAAGCTCACCGCCGACCTGCTCGAGCGCACCAAGTCCCCGTTCCGCCAGGTCATCAAGGACGCCGGCATGGACGTGAGCAAGATCGACCACGTCGTGCTCGTCGGTGGCTCCACCCGGATGCCTGCCGTCGCGGACGTCGTGCGTGAGCTGACCGGTGGCAAGGAGCCGAACAAGGGCGTCAACCCCGACGAGGTCGTGGCCATCGGCGCGGCCCTCCAGGCGGGCGTGCTCAAGGGCGAGGTCAAGGACGTGCTCCTGCTCGACGTCACGCCGCTGAGCCTCGGCATCGAGACCAAGGGCGGCGTGATGACCTCCCTGATCGAGCGCAACACCACGATCCCGACCAAGCGCTCGGAGATCTTCACCACCGCCGACGACAACCAGCCCTCGGTGGAGATCAAGGTCGCTCAGGGTGAGCGCCAGATGTGGTCGGCCAACCAGCCGCTCGGCAACTTCGAGCTCACCGGCCTGCCGCCTGCTCCGCGCGGTGTGCCGAAGATCGAGGTCACCTTCGACATCGACGCCAACGGCATCGTGCACGTCTCCGCCAAGGACCAGGGCACCGGCAAGGAGCAGTCGATGACGATCTCCGGCGGGAGCGCCCTGTCCAAGGACGACATCGAGAAGATGGTCCGGGACGCCGAGCAGTACGCCGAGGAGGACGCCAAGCGTCGCGAGGTCGTCGAGTCGCGCAACCAGGCGGACTCGCTCGTCTACTCGACCGAGAAGTTCCTCTCCGAGAACGACGAGAAGCTGCCCGAGGACGTCAAGATCGAGGTCCAGGCCGACGTCGACGCGCTGAAGAAGCTGCTGGAGGACGAGGGCACCGACAACGACGCCTTCTCGGCCGCCATCAGCAAGCTCGGTGAGTCCAGCCAGAAGATGGGGGCAGCGATGTACGCCGCCAGCGAGGCCGAGAGCGCCGCCGCCCAGTCGGAGCCCGGCGCTGCCGAGGAGGAGTCCGGTGACGAGGTCGTGGACGCCGAGATCGTGGACGAGGACGGTTCCGAGAGCCCGGAGGGTCACCACGGGGAGTCCAAGTGACCTCTCCTGACGACCTGACCTCCGAGCAGGACCGCTCGCCGGACGAGACGCCCGAGGGCGGCGCCTCGTCGCAGACCGCTGGGGAGCCGCAGGAGACTGCGGCCCCCTCGGCGGCCCCCTCGGGGGCCGACTCCGCGCGTCCCGGCGGGCGGCCCGAGGTCCACCCCGACGATGCGGGCACGTTCGTGGACCAGGAGGCCGAGGACGCAGGCACCCCGACCGGAGCGGACGAGGCGGCGGGGGACGAGCTGATCCTCGCCCAGACGGCGCTGGCCGAGCGCACGCTGGATCTGCAGCGGCTCCAGGCCGAGTTCTTGAACTACAAGCGCCGGGTCGAGCGGGACCGCGAGCTGGTGCAGCAGAACGCCGTGTACTCGGTGCTCAGCGGACTGCTCCCGGTGCTCGACGACATCGACCGGGCCCGCGAGCACGGTGAGCTCGAGGGCGGCTTCAAGGCCGTCGCCGACTCGCTGGAGCGCAGCGTCGCGGGGCTGGGCCTGACGAAGTTCGGCGCCAAGGGCGACGAGTTCGACCCCCGGGTCCATGAGGCCCTGATGCACGGGCACTCCTCCGAGGTCACCACGACGACCGTCGACGTGGTGGCGCATGCTGGATATCGGATCGCCGACCGCGTGCTGCGGGCGGCGAAGGTGACCGTGCTGGATCCTGAGAGCTGAGTTGTCCACCACGAGCGCGACGTGATCCGGGAAGGAGGGGTGCACAGATGAACAACGCCGACTGGGCCAACAAGGACTTCTACCGAGTCCTGGGCGTGACCAAGGACGCCGACCAGGCGTCGATCAAGAAGGCCTACCGCAAGCTGGCGCGGGAGAACCACCCCGACGGGCGCCCGGGTGAGAAGTCCGCCGAGGACCGGTTCAAGCAGGTCGCAGAGGCCTATGACGTCGTCGGTGACCCCGACAAGCGCAAGAAGTACGACGAGATGCGCTCGATGTTCGCCGGAGCCGGCGCAGGCGGGTTCCCCGGGGGCTTCGGAGGTGGCCGCACCACCAGTGGTGGCGCAGAGAGCTTCGACATCTCCGACCTCTTCGGTGACCTGTTCAACCGCGGCGGCGGCGGCGGTGGTGGCGGTGGCTTCGGCGGACGCACCCAGACGCCTCGGCAGGCTCGAGGCGCAGACCTGGAGACCGACAGCACGGTGAGCTTCGCCGACGCTCTCGCCGGCTCCACGATCAGCCTGCGACTGAGCTCGGATGCCCCCTGCCAGACCTGCTCGGGCACCGGCGGCAAGCCGGGCACCCGACCCCACGTGTGTGGCACCTGCGAGGGGGCCGGCAGCGTGGTGAACTCGGTGGGTGGCGGCTTCTCGATGAATGAGACCTGTCCCGAGTGCCACGGGCGGCAGCTGGTCTATTCGGAGGTCTGTCCCACCTGTCACGGTTCCGGACGGGGACTCTCCAGCCGCACGATCACCGCCCGCATCCCCGCCGGGGTCAAGGACGGGCAGCGCATCCGGCTCAAGGGCAAGGGCGCCAGCGGCGAGAACGGCGGTCCGGCCGGCGACCTGCTGATCACCGTGCGGGTGCTTCCGCACGAGCTGTTCGGGCGCAAGGGGGACAACCTGACGCTCGCGGTGCCGGTGAGCTTCGACGAGGCGGTCCTCGGGGCCGAGGTCAAGGTGCCCACCCTGGGTGGCCCACCGGTCACCCTCCGGATCCCGCCGGGGACCCCCAACGGCCGGGTGATGCGTGTCCGTGGGCGTGGAGCGCCCCGCAAGGACGGCTCCAAGGGCGATCTCCTGGTCACCGTCGACCTCCAGGTCCCGGACACGGTCGATGAGGCCACGCGAGCGGCCATCACGGCGTACCGCGATGCACGCAAGGGTGAGGATCCACGAGCGGGACTCTTCGCAGGAGGCGTGTGATGCCGATCGCTGGCGGGCGAGGTGGTCAGGGCCGAGGGAGCCGGGTGCCGGGACCCACGGTGCCGGTCTACGTGATCAGCGTCGCCGCCGAGCTGACCGGGCTGCACCCGCAGACGCTTCGCCAGTACGACCGGGTCGGACTGGTCTCCCCGGGCCGCACGGGAGGTGGTGGGCGCAGGTACTCCCTGCGCGACATCGAGCTCCTGCGGGAGGTCGCCGAGCTGACGGCCAGCGGCATCGGGCTCGAGGGCGTCCGCCGCATCCTGGAGCTCGAGCACCAGGTGGCCGCACTGCGCCACCGCAACGGTGAGCTGCGCAACCAGGTCGCCGAGCTGCAGGCCTCGCTCGAGGCCACGCTCACCTCGCTGAGGAAGCACCGGCCCAACCTGCCGGCCCTGCGCCCCCCGGGACCGACCTGGCCCTTCGGCGAGCTTCGCTGAGCTCGCTCGGCTGATCAGCCCTGTGCGCGAGCAGTGCTCGGCACCGCCGGTGAGGGGTCTTCGCGATCCGATGACCGCTGACCGGACGACCCGTTAGTCTCAGCGATGCCTCGGGCACTGGAGGCGACGCCCGAGGACTGGTGAGAGATGCCGATGGAGATCGACTGGTTCTTCCAGCGCGTCGACTGGGTGCACCTCGTCTCGGTCCCGTTCTTCACCGGCATCGTGGGCTGGCTGATCAACTGGACCGGCCTGATCATGCTGTTCTCACCGGTCCAGTTCCGTGGGGTCACGTTCCCGGGGTTGCGCCAGCTCTCCCGGGTGCTTCCTCGCAAGCTCCAGGAGGTGCCCGGAATCCTGCAGGGCGGCCTCGGCTGGCAGGGGATCGTTCCCGCGCGTGCCGCCAAGATGGGCAGCATCGCGGTGGACAAGGCGATCGCCAAGCTCGGAACACCCAAGGAGTTCTACCAGGAGCTCGAGCCCGAGCAGATCGCCGCGCACATCGTGACCACCTTCGAGCCGCAGATGCCGGCGCTGATCGACGAGATCATGAGGCGCGAGCATCCGGCGCTGTGGCGGGACCTGCCCCCGCGCGCGAGACAGGCCGTGATCTCCCGCGTCCAGGCCCAGCTGCCGGGGATCGTGCGCACGGTCACCGACGAGATCGGTGAGCACATCGACCAGCTGCTGGACCCCAAGATCATGGTGATCAACCACTTCCAGAAGCACCCAGCGCTGGTGGTGCGGATCTTCCGGGACTTCGGTCAGCGTGAGCTGAACCTGATGGTGACCTTCGGATTCGTGTTCGGCTTCGCCCTGGGCATCCCCGTCGCGATCCTCGACCACTGGTTCGCCCTGTGGTGGCTGCTGCCCGTGCTCGGCGTCGTGGTCGGCTGGGCCACCAATGCGCTGGGGATGTGGCTGATCTTCGAGCCGCCCGAGCCTCGGCGCATCCTCGGCATCAAGGTGCACGGGCTGTTCCTGCGGCGCCAGAGCGAGGCGGCCGAGGTGTACGCCCGGATCATCGCCGAGGACGTGATCACCCTGGAGAACATCGGCGACTTCCTGCTCGACGGACCGAGGGGCGACCGCACCCAGCAGATGCTCGCGGACGCGATGCGGCCCGCAATCGACGGGGCGGCAGGACCGGCGCGGAGCGCGGTCAGGGTCGCCGTCGGCACCAGGCGGTTCGACAACATCCGTGAGGCCGTCGCGATGGAGGCGGTGGGACGGACCATCGAGCCGTTCAGGGACCCGGAGTTCAGCAGGCAGCAGTCTGAGAAGATCTATGCGTTGATCGCCACCCGCACCAAGGAGCTTCCCCCGCGCGACTTCGTCGAGATGATGCGCTCGGCCATCCGCGAGGACGAGTGGATGCTCTACGCGCACGGGGCGGTCATGGGATTCGGTGGTGGATTGCTCCACCTGGCGATCTTCGGTGTGGGAGGAGCGGGATGACGGTGGAGGAGCCGGACCTCGGAAGCGAGGCGCGCGCGGGTGGTGCCAGGCCCCAGCGCCCGCCCGCCCTGTGGAACGAGACCGCCGATGCGCTTCCGGGAGTGGCGCGCATCGCCGGCCGGGCGGCGATGCGCTCGGCGGCGTGGGGTCTGGGGTCCGGGTTGCGGACCAGCCGGATGGTCGTGCGCGCGGTCACCGACCCGCACACCGCCGGAGAGCTGGTCCAGGAGATGGCGCGCGACCTCTCCGAGGCCACGCGCACGGTGAGCGACGTGGCCCGCGCGGTCTCGGCCGGCGTACCCATCCCGAAGGCACTGCTCGACGCCACCGCCTCGTTCTCCTCGGTCGTGCTCGCGGACGCCACGCCTCGGGAGCCCGAGCGCGAGCAGAGTCTCCGTGAGCGTGGGGAGCACCTGCTGCAGCGCTCGCGCGACGTGTGGGGCGAGGAGGACACGCACCCGGCCTACGCCCGCATCCTGGAGGACCTGGCGCCCGACGAGGCCCGCATCCTGCTGCTCCTCCTGCGAGGCGGCCCGCAGCCCTCGGTCGACGTGCGCACCGGTGGACCGGTCGGTCTGGTCAGCTCGGTCCTGGTGGCTGCGGGGATGTCGATGATCGGACCGCGAGCGGGGTGCCGCTATCTCGACGAGGTGCCGGCGTACCTGAACAACCTGTTCCGACTGGGGCTGATCTGGTTCTCTCGCGAGCAGCTCGAGGATCCCATGGAGTACCAGGTCGTCGAGGCCCAGCCGGACGTGCAGGAGGCGATGCACTCGGTGCGGTTTCCCAAGGTGGTCCGTCGCAGCATCCACCTGACCCCGTTCGGGGTCGGCTTCTGCCGGGCCTGCCTGGTCGACCCCGACGAGACCTCCACCCTGCCCTCGCACCAGATCCCCGAGTAGCGGGCGGTCCCACACAGGCCAGCGCCCACCAGGCCGGAGGTTCTCGGCGCGGTGGGCACTGGTGGAGCTCGATCGAGAAGTTGGTCAGAGAATGGCCTTCTTCAAGATCGCCTTCGACGGCGCCGACTTGGCTGCCGTAGCGGCTGGAGCAGTGACTCCGATGACCATCACTGAGCAAGCTGCTGCCGCAATGACGCGTACTGCACGAATCCGAATCCGACTCATTTATAACTCCTTGCACTAGTTACAGGGGGTGTCTCCCTTCATATCCATCCATACGACGGGAAATCGATGGCCTAAACGGACTATTTTTTTCTGATTAAACGGATATACCTGGGCAAAGCGGGCGCAGTTGTAAGACGATGTCCAAATTGTGGACGCCATTTCAGGTGATTTGCCGGGGCGTTCCGGATGCGAGCGTGCGCGGGGTGAGGGGGCCCGCCGCTCGCAAAGTTGAGTGGAATAGACTCAACTTTAAGCCGGTTACAGCCAGCGACGACCTTTCCGCCGCAGCACAGCAGGAGGCACATCGTGGATGCATCGAAGCTCACGTCGCGCAGTGTCGAGGTACTCAACGCCGCCGGCACCCTGGCCGTGAACGAGGGCAGTCCCCAGGTCGAGCCGCTCCATCTCGCCGTGGCGCTGCTTCGCCAGGACAAGGGCCTCGCACCGACGCTGCTCACCAAGGGTGGCGCGGACGTGGAGGCGCTGGGTCGCGCGCTCGACTCGGCGCTGTGGAACCTGCCCAAGGTCTCCGGGACGACCGTCTCGACGCCCACCTCGTCGGCGGCGCTGACCCGCGTCCTGGCGAAGTCGATCGAGCTGATCGCCGAGATGAGGGACGACTACGTCGCCACCGAGCACCTGCTGCTCGCGCTGTGCGTCGTGGACAGTCCCGTCCGAGCCCTGCTCGCCGAGTCCGGTGCCCACGAGGCCGCGGTCCGTGAGGCGATCGCGGCCGTGCGCGGCAACCGCCGCGTCACCAGCCAGGAGGCGGAGGCGACCTACGAGGCGCTGGAGAAGTACGCCGTCGACCTGACCGCCCGCGCCGAGGAAGGAACCCTCGACCCGGTCATCGGTCGCGACGCGGAGATCCGCCGGGTGGTCCAGGTGCTCTCGCGGCGTACCAAGAACAACCCTGTGCTCATCGGTGAGCCCGGTGTCGGCAAGACCGCCGTCGTGGAGGGACTGGCCCAGCGCGTGGTCGCCGGCGATGTGCCCGACTCGCTGAAGGGGCGGCGCGTGCTGAGCCTGGACCTCGCGGCGATGGTGGCCGGCGCGAAGTACCGCGGCGAGTTCGAGGAGCGGCTCAAGGCGGTGCTGGAGGAGATCAAGAGCGCCGAGGGCCAGATCATCACCTTCATCGACGAGCTGCACACCGTGGTCGGCGCCGGGGCGGGCGGGGACTCCGCCATGGACGCAGGCAACATGCTCAAGCCCATGCTGGCGCGGGGCGAGCTGCACCTGGTCGGCGCGACCACCCTCGATGAGTACCGGGAGCGGATCGAGAAGGATCCCGCGCTGGAGCGCCGGTTCCAGCAGGTCTTCGTGGGGGAGCCCAGTGTCGAGGACACGGTGGCCATCCTGCGCGGGCTGCAGGAGAAGTACGAAGCACACCACGGCGTGAAGATCACCGACGCCGCGCTGGTCGCCGCCGCGATGCTCTCGGACCGCTACATCACCGGCCGGCAGCTGCCGGACAAGGCGATCGACCTGGTGGACGAGTCCGCCTCGCGGCTGCGCATGGAGATCGAGAGCTCACCGGTCGAGGTCGACCAGCTGCGCCGGATGGTGGACCGGATGAAGATGGAGGAGCTCGCGCTCGACCGGGAGACCGACGACGCGTCTCGCGACCGGCTGGAGCGGCTGCGCGTCGACCTCGCCGACAAGGTGGAGCGGCTCCGTGACCTGGAGGCCAGGTGGGCGCGGGAGAAGGCCAGCCTCGAAGGCTCGGGCGAGCTGCGCAAGCAGATCGACGAGCTCCGGGTGGAGGCTGAGCGACTGCAGCGGGCCGGTGACCTCGGTGCCGCCTCAGAGATCCTCTACGGCCGGATCCCGACGCTGGAGAGGCAGATCGAGGACGCGGACTCCGCCGAGTCGATCGAGGACCCGATGGTGCGCGAAGAGGTCGGACCCGAGGAGATCGCCGAGGTGGTCGAGGCCTGGACCGGCATTCCGACCGGGCGCCTGCTCGAGGGCGAGACCGCGAAGCTGCTGCGGATGGAGGACGTGATCGCGCACCGGCTCGTGGGGCAGCGCACCGCCGTCACTGCCGTGTCCGACGCCGTACGCCGCTCGCGGGCCGGGATCGCCGACCCCGACCGACCGACCGGGTCCTTCCTGTTCCTCGGTCCCACCGGCGTCGGCAAGACCGAGCTCGCCAAGTCGTTGGCGGACTTCCTCTTCGACGACGAGCGCGCGATCGTGCGCGTCGACATGAGCGAGTACTCCGAGAAGCACTCGGTCTCCCGCCTGGTCGGCGCCCCTCCCGGCTACGTCGGCTACGACGCGGGTGGCCAGCTCACCGAGGCGGTGCGCCGCAGGCCCTACTCGGTGGTGCTCCTGGACGAGGTGGAGAAGGCCCACCCCGAGGTCTTCGACATCCTGCTCCAGGTCCTCGACGACGGTCGGCTCACCGACGGGCAGGGCCGCACCGTCGACTTCCGCAACACCCTGCTCATCTTGACCAGCAACCTGGGATCGAACTACCTGGTCGATCCGACTTTGGACGAGGACAAGAAGCGCGACTCGGTGATGGCGGTGGTGCGTGCGGCGTTCAAGCCCGAGTTCCTCAACCGGCTCGACGAGGTCGTCATGTTCGACGCGCTCGGCAAGGAGGAGCTGGCCCACATCGTCGACCTGCAGCTGGCGGCGTTCGACCAGCGGTTGGCTCCACGGCGGATCAGCGTCACCGTGACCGACGCGGCACGCCGCTGGCTCACCGACCACGGCTACGACCCGGCGTACGGCGCCCGGCCCCTGCGGCGCCTGGTGCAGACAGCCATCGGCGACCGGCTGGCCCGGATGCTGATCGGTGGCGAGGTCACGGACGGGCAGACCGTGGAGGTCGACCACGAGCAGGACGCCGTCGACCTCGAGCTCAAGGTGCAGTGAGCCGACCCTCGCCGGAGGACCGACTTCGGGGGAGATGGCACCGGCCGAGGCTGTGGTTGGTTCAATGGGGGCATGAGTGAGACCGGCACGCCTGCGCGCCCCCGCCAGCTGACCATGGCAGGCGGCTTCGTCATCGGCGGGTCGGTCCTTCTGCTGCTCTCGATCTTCGACACGATGGCCAACCTGCAGTCCGTCGAGATGCGGGACGAGATCACCAAGGTGATCGACTCGCCGACCGGCCAGGGGCTGGGGATCAGCGTGAGCGAGGCGCTGGCGGCCATGCGGGTGGGTCTGATGGTGGCGGCTGCGTGTGCGGCAGCCGCGGTCGTGCTCGGCGTGTACGCCCTCCAGCGGCACCGGGCTGCTCGGCTCGCGCTGGGCGTGCTGGCGGTGCCGATCCTGCTGACGGCGCCGCTGACCGGCGGCCTGATCGGGGCCGTCGTCGCCGCAGCCACCCTGATGCTGTGGAGCGGTCCGGCCCGCGACTGGTACGCCGGCCGTCCCGTGCGAGAGAGCGGCCCGGCGTCGGCCGCCCCGCGGTCGCGACCCCGGCCTCCGGAGCAGCCGACACCACCCGGACCCGACCACGGTCACGGACGCGAGCAGTACCCCGCCCCGCCGCCCGGCCCACCGGCAGCGGGCGACCAGAGCTCGACCCCGCGCGCGACCTCCCTCACGACCGCCGGGTCCTCCACCGAGCCGGGCACCACCGCCGGGTTCGGGCAGCTTCCCACCGCGCTCGCCGCGCCGTCGGCCGGCGACCGGCTGCCGCCGCCGTACGCCGCCACTCCGAGTGACTCCGAGGTGCCGGTCACGGTCAAGGTGGCCTGCATCCTGACCTGGGTGTTCTCCGGCGTGGTCGCCATGCTGTACGCCGGGATGCTGCTGGCGCTGCTCGTCGCCCAGGACCGGATCGTCGACTACGTGGTCACCTCGCCGGCGTGGCAGCGCGCCGGCCTCGAGCGGAGCACCCTGGTCCCGATCCTGTGGGTGGGCTGCCTGGTGTTCCTCGCCTGGGCTGTCGGGGCGCTCGTGCTGGCCTGGCTGACCTGGCGTCGCCACAACTGGGCGCGCTGGCTGCTCGCGGGCAGCGCGGCAGCCACCGTCGTGGTCGCGATCTTCGCCTTCCCGATCGGGGTGCTGCACCAGCTGGCGGCGGTGCTCACCATCGTCGGGCTCTTCGGCACGGCGGCGCGCAACTGGTTCGCCCCCCGGTCGTGGGCTCCCGGTGGTCCGCCGGCCTCCGGTCCGCCCCATTCTGGGCCTGACTCTGGGTCTGACTCTGGGTCTCACTTCGGGCCGCCCGGGGAGTCCGAGGCTGGGTCACCGGGGCCCGCGCAGTACCCCTCGGCCGACTATCCCTCCGCAGACCCCACGCCCGGGCACGACGCCCGTCCGGGAGGGAAGCCGCCGGTCTGGTAGCCCTGCGGCGTAGTCAGCCGACGCTGCTCAGATCGACAGCTCGCAGCCGGCGAACGCCCTCCTCCAGCAGCGCCTGCTCCTTGCAGAACGCCCACCGGACGAGGTGACGGCCCTCGAGGGAGCCGTCCTCGTAGAAGGCCTGGCTCGGAATCGCCACCACCTTGGCGTGGTGGGCGAGCGCTTCGCAGAACCCGGCTCCGTCGGCATGCCCGAACGACGCCACGTCGGTGGTGACGAAGTAGGTGCCCTCCGGGACGTGGACCTCCATCCCCAGCGAGGCGAGCGCCTCGCAGAGGAAGTCGCGGCGTTGTGCCAGATCGGCGCGCAGGCCCTGGTGGAAGGCGGCCTCGTGGTCCAGCGCGTGCGCGATGGCGGGCTGGAAGGGGGCTCCCGAGGAGTAGGACAGCCAGTTCTTGGCGCCCTCGACGGCCGCCACCAGGTCAGCGGGGCCGGTGGCCCAGCCGATCTTCCAGCCGGTGAGTGAGAACGTCTTTCCCGAGCTCGAGATGGTCACGGTCCGGTCGAACATCCCAGGGAGGGTGGCGAGCGGCACGTGCGCGTGGTCCTCGAAGGTCAGGTGCTCGTAGACCTCGTCGGTGACCACCACCAGGTCGTGCCGCCGCGCCACCTCGGCGACCGCCGCGAGCTCGGCGCCGTCGAGCACGCGACCTGTCGGGTTGTGCGGACTGTTGAGCAGGATCAGCCGGGTGCGGTCGGTGACGGCCTCCTCGAGAGCGGACGCCTCCAGCCGGAAGCCGGGTGCGCGCAGCGTCACCGGGCGGCGTACCCCTCCGGTGAACTGGATCATCGCGCGGTAGCTGTCGTAGTACGGCTCACACACGACGACCTCGTCACCGGGGTCGACCAGACCCAGCAGGGCGCCGGCGATCGCCTCGGTCGCGCCCGTCGTGACGACCACCTGGTCCGGGGAGAGCTCGAGGCCGTAGTAGCGCTGCTGGTGCCGGATGATCGCGGCGACCAGCTCCGGGGCGCCGCGGCCGGGCGGGTACTGGTTGCGTCCGGCCCGCATGGCCTCGTGCGCCACCTCGATCACCGAGGCGGGCCCGCTGACGTCCGGGAAGCCCTGCCCCAGGTTGACCGACTCCGTGCGCAGGGCCAGCGCAGACATCTCCGCGAAGATGGTGCTGCCGACTCCCTGCAGTCGCTGCGCGGCTCTGGTGCCTGGACCCGTCCTGGATGCACTCACGGCTCGAACCTAACCGCTCAGCCGAGAGGAGCGTCGCCGGGCGGGCCGAATCCCGCGGAGGGACACCGGTAGCCTCCGCGGCATGGCCAGCACACCGATGACCGACCACGACAGTGACCTCGCGCGAGATGTGGACGCCTGCTGCCGGCTGACGGGGGAGTTCACGCTCCGCTCCGGTCAGGTGGCCTCGGAGTACTTCGACAAGTACCTCTTCGAGGCTGACCCGCTCCTGCTCGCCCGGGTGGTCGACCGGATGGTCGACCTCGTCCCCGCGGACACCGAGCTGCTCGGCGGTCTCGAGCTGGGCGGCGTGCCGATCGCCACCGTGCTCAGCGCGCGCACCGGCCTGCCCGCGCTCTTCGTCCGCAAGCAGGCCAAGGAGTACGGCACCTGCAAGCTGGCCGAGGGGCCGGACGTCCGAGGCCGCCGGATCACCCTGGTGGAGGACGTGATCACCACCGGAGGCGCCGTCCGGGACGCCACCCGCGCGCTGCGCGAGGCGGGAGCGCTGGTGCACACCGTCATCTGCGCGATCGACCGGAGCGGGGAGCAGAGCAACCCCTTGGACGACGTCGGGCTCCAGGTCCGACCGGTGCTGACCAAGGCGCAGCTGGACGCCGTGCGCGGCTGACGGCGCGAACGGCTCCGCAGGGTCGCCGGCAGGACCGGCGGACCGGGTCGGCGGACCGGCCCGGCGGACCGGGGGGCGGGTGGGCTCAGGCCCGTTCGGCGGCCGAGCGGCGCTGGCGCCACCACTCGTAGACGACGGGCAGCATCGAGAAGACCAGGATCGCGATGATCGCCTTGTCGATGTTGCTGCCGAGGCCCGGGAAGCTGCGGCCGAGGAAGTAGCCCATCAGGGTGATGCTGAGCACCCACAGCACGGCTCCGACCGCGCTCCAGAGGAAGAACCGCTGGCGGTGCATCTTGGTCACGCCCGCCACCACGGTGATGTAGGTGCGCACGAACGGCACGAACCGTCCGATGACGAGCGCCTTGCTGCCGTGCTTGTCGAAGAAGGCGGTCGTCTGGTCGAAGTACTTGCGCTTGATGATCCTGCCGCTGCGCTCGTAGAGAGGTGGCCCGATCCATCTGCCGATCTCATAGCCCACCACGTTGCCCGCGAAGCCGGCGCCGATCATCAGCACGATGGCCACCGGGAGGTCGGTGGCCGCCGGTCCCGGCACGATGTTGTCGCGGGTGGCCACGAACAGCCCCACGGCGAAGAGCAGGGTGTCACCGGGAAGGAACGGGAAGAACAGGCCGCACTCGACCAGGATGATCACCAGGCACACCCAGAAGAACGAGGTACCGAACTGGTCGAGCAACCAGTTGGGGTCCATCCAGTCGATGCCGAAGAGCAGGGGCAGCAGGCCATTCACCACCTGAGGGTATCTGCCACGGCCTGAGTGTCCGCGGACCGGTCGGGGACCTCAGTCGACGTCCTACCCTTGCGGGTGTGACATCCCAGGACCTCCCTCCCGACGCGGGCGCCGACGCGGTCGAGCGGCGGGCGCCGTACGACCCGATGCCGCACGGCCCCGACGAGGTCGGCGTGGGTCCCTGGGTCGGTGCGCTGCCCCGCGAGGCGCGCTACGACGCCCAGCTGCTCGCCGAGGGGGACCGGCGCAACGTCGTCGATCGCTACCGCTACTGGACGCTGGAGGCGATCGTCGCCGACCTGGACACGCGTCGTCACGAGTTCCACGTCGCCATCGAGAACTGGCAGCACGACTTCAACATCGGCACGATCGTGCGCACGGCCAACGCCTTCCTGGCCCGAGAGGTGCACATCGTGGGCAGGCGCCGCTGGAACCGGCGCGGAGCGATGGTGACCGACCGCTACCAGCACGTGCGGCACCACGAGAGCGCCGGCGATCTCGCCGCCTATCTCGGCGAGCAGGGTGTGCAGCTGATGGGGATCGACAACCTGCCCGGGTCCGAGCACGTGGAGACCTGGGAGATGCCCCGTTCGGTCGCCTTCCTGTTCGGTCAGGAGGGCCCGGGTCTCTCCGAGCAGGCGCGTGCGGTGTGCGACGGGACGTTCTCGATCGCGCAGTTCGGCTCCACCCGCTCGATCAACGCCTCGGCCGCGGCGGCGATCGCGATGCACACCTGGATCGGCAAGTACGCCGACCTCGACTCGGCCTGGCGGGGTGAGGCGACCGACTCGTCTCCGGTCAGGGCGACGCCCTCAGGCACCTGATGAAACGGTCCCCGGCCGCCCAGCCCTCCTTGCTCGGCGGCTGCCAGAACCCGTCGCTCCTGCCGGTCAGCTGCTGGCAGCGTGCGCGCGCGACGGTGGGATAGGTGGTGGCGTCGGGGTAGTCGCCGGCTTCGCGGTAGGCGGCCTCGACCCGATAGGTGTGCGGACTCGCGCACGAGAGGTCGGCGCCCTGCTCGTCCTGGCAGACGCGCAGCTGCTCGGGTACGCCGCTCCGCAGGAGGGGCCGAGTGGCCGGCAGCGCGACCAGCTCCGCGCCGCTGCGAGCGACGACGTCGCAGCGCACCCAGCGGGCTCCACGGACGAGCTGCGCCTGGCTGGGCGTGAACAGGGTCCAGGTGAGGATCGAGGTGGCCCGCTCGGCGGGGGTGCCACCGACCGCTCGGCGGTAGGCAGGCTCACACACGCGGCTGCCGAGCTTGCGCCGCTGCGCGATCGAGGTCCTCGCCGTGACCGGTGCGGTGAGGACGCTGACCCGGGCCACCAGCGTCGTGGGTCGCGAGGCGCACGACACCCGGCGACCGCTCGCGACGGACGCACGCGACTGCGGTGCCCGCATCCGGAAGCAGCGCCCTGGCTTGGAGGCCCCGAAGCCGGGATCGGGGGCGGGCTCGCTCTGCTCAGGAGCGCTGGGCAGGTCACTGGGCAGACCACTGGGCGGACCACCGGGCGGGCCACTGGCGCCGGCGGTCGGCGACCGGTCGGCCGCGACCTGTCCCGCGCGGGTGTCGTCATCTCCGCCGCCTGAGCATCCGGTGGCGAGCAGCGCCAGGGCCAGAGCCGCGACCACGGCGTCTCGGAGAGGTCGAGCGGGCACTGTCACTCCGGGTTGGTCGTACGACGGGACCGGCGGCTGCGGGCTCCTGGATCTTCGCACGATCGGCCACCGACGCAGAACCGATCGGTGGATTAGGGTTGGAGCGCCAGTCCGCCGAGCCGTGCACCGTCCTAGGAGACCGCGCCATGCCGATCGCCACACCCGAGAAGTACGCCGAGATGCTCGATGCCGCCAAGAACCAGGCCTTCGCCTTTCCGGCCATCAACGTCTCGTCCTCACAGACCCTGAACGCCGCGCTGGCCGGATTCGCCGAGGCGGGGAGCGACGGGATCGTGCAGGTCTCGACCGGAGGGGCGGAGTACTTGTCCGGTCCGACGATCAAGGACATGGTCACCGGGTCGGTGGCGCTGGCGGCGTACGCGCACGAGGTGGCGAAGAAGTACCCGGTCAACATCGCCCTGCACACCGACCACTGCCCCAAGGACAAGCTGGACGGCTTCGTGCGGCCTCTGCTGGAGATCTCCCTCGAGCGGGTCCGGGGCGGGCAGCACCCGCTGTTCCAGTCGCACATGTGGGACGGCTCCGCCGTCCCCCTGGAGGAGAACCTGCTGATCGCGCAGGAGCTGCTCAAGAAGGCAGCCGAGGCCAACATCGTGCTCGAGGTCGAGATCGGTGTCGTCGGCGGTGAGGAGGACGGGGTCGAGGGTGGCGGCGGTGAGCAGCTCTACAGCACCACCGAGGACGCCCTGGCCACCGTCGAGGCGCTCGGGACCGGGGAGAACGGCCGCTACCTGACCGCGCTGACCTTCGGCAACGTGCACGGCGTCTACAAGCCCGGCAACGTCAAGCTGCGCCCGGAGATCCTGCAGAAGGCCCAGCAGGCCGTCTGCGAGAAGCTCGGCCTCGACGCGGATGCCAAGCCCTTCGACCTGGTCTTCCACGGCGGCTCCGGCTCCACCGCCGAGGAGATCGGCGCCGCTGTGGACTTCGGCGTGATCAAGATGAACGTCGACACCGACACCCAGTACGCCTTCACCCGCCCCGTCGCCGCCCACATGCTCGGCAACTACGACGGCGTCCTCAAGGTCGACGGCGAGGTCGGCAACAAGAAGCAGTACGACCCCCGCGCCTGGGGCAAGGCCGCCGAGTCCGGCATGGCGGCCCGCGTCCTCGAGGCCTGCGAGAACCTGCGCAGCACGGGTCGCAGCGTCGGCTGACTCCGCTCCTGAACCGCTTGTAACGCGGAGTTATTGACGCTGAACAAGGCGCACACCGCGCCCTCAGCGACAAGTACTCCGCGTTACAGGCCGGCGGCGGTTCGTCTGCACAGCCCCGTCGCGGCGCGGGTTGTGCACAGCACCACGCTGGTACGTCGCGCCAGAGGATCCGGCGATCGAGCCTGGGGCCGTGCGTCCCCGACTGCGAGCCCTCGCCGCCACCCAAGGCGGCCTGTTCACCCGTGGGCAGGCGGTCGAGGTCGGCTATCGGGAGCGCGAGCTCCGCACGCACACCGCCGTGCACGGCCCATGGGTCGTCGTACGCCGGGGCGTCTATGCGGAGCGTGGCCTCTGGGACTCCCTCTCGGCCTACGACGGGCAGGCCCGGCTGCGCGACCTGGCCGTGCACCTGACCATGCAGACCGAGCACCTGATGAGTCACGACTCGGCAGCGCGGGCGCTGGGCATCCCGGTGTTCCGACCTCGGCGCGAGCTGAGCCACATCACCCGCGAGGGGGTGGGCGGCAGCCGCACCGAGCGCGGAGTGAAGCACCACCTGACCCGGCTCGGCATCCTGCACACCGTCCGGGTCGACGGCATGCGGGTGACGGGGCCGGCGCGCACCGCGATCGACCTCGCTCGCGAGCACGGACCGGTCGCAGGCGTCATCGCGTGCGATCACGTCCTCAACGCGCGTGCGGGCCACCACCTCGACAAGCGCGACCTGCGCGCCGTGACCGCCACGATGTGGTGCTGGCCGGGCAGCACTGCCGCCCGAGCCGCCATCGACCTCGCAGATCCGGGAGCGGAGTCGGTGGGGGAGACCCTGACCCGGTTGCTGGTCGACGAGCTCGGCCTCGGCGTCTGCGAGACCCAGTTCCCGGTGCGCATCGGGGACTCGGTGGTGTGGACCGATCTGCGCGTGGGCTGCCACGTCTTCGAGTTCGATGGCCGGGTGAAGTACCGCGACCGCTCACGGGGTGGCGTGGCCGACCGTGCGATCGAGGACATCGTCTGGGACGAGCGCGAGCGCCAGCGCAAGATCTGCGCCGAGGGCCTCGGCATGTCCAGGGTCACCTGGGACGAGCTCTTCGGTGCCGAGCGGGCACGGACCAAGCTCCGCCTCGCCTCGGAGTACGCCGTCACGGTGGCACGCTTCGGCGAGCTGCTGCCACCACATCTCGCGTCGTTCGCGGAGAGGATGCGCGGCCGACGCCATCTCGGCTGATCCTGCCGGACCCGCTGTTTGCGGGCGGCTGTGGTCGGGGCAGCCGGTGCGGCGAGGCCGCTGTGCGCCGGGGCAGCTGTAACGCGGTGTCATGGACGCTGAGTGCGCCGTACGCGGAGTGTTCAGCGTCAATAACTCCGCGTTACAAGCGGTTCGCCCCAGCGCCCCAGCA
Organism: uncultured Actinomycetota bacterium; assembly: GCA_963812235.1. GTDB lineage: Bacteria > Actinomycetota > Actinomycetes > Propionibacteriales > Nocardioidaceae > Marmoricola. The sequence continues at coordinate 72,919 of CAWEUP010000025.1, forward strand.
GCCGGGCGCCCGGGGGCGTGACACGATCGGCCCATGACTTCATCACCGCTGGGGCGCGACCTGATCGCCGGCCCGCCCCCGACCCTGTTGCCCGCCGACCCTGCTGCCGCTGAGATCGCGTCGGGTGGGCAGGCCCACGACGTGGTACGCCGCCACCCCGAGTCGCCGATCGCCTGGGCCACGCTCGCCGAGGAGTCCCTCGCCGACGCCGACCAGGACGACGTCACCGCCTACGCCTACGCCCGGGTGGGCTACCACCGGAGCCTGGACGCGTTGCGCCGCAACGGCTGGAAGGGCCACGGCCCGGTGCCGTGGGAGCACGAGCCCAACCGCGGCTTCCTGCGGGCCCTGGCTGCACTGGCTGAGGCGGCCGGCCGCATCGGTGAGGAACATGAGCGCGACCGGTGCGACCAGTTCCTGCACGACTCCAGCCCCGAGGGACACGCAGAACTCACCTGAGATCGGGGGTTAATGCAAACGCCCGTTCGGTCTAGAGTCCGGTGCCATGGATCTGAACCGCTCGGGCGGGCTGGACGAGGCACCCCCCACGAACAAGTTGCTCCTCGCCATCGCGGGGGTGCTGCTCGTGATCCCCGTGATCGCACTCCTCTGGGTGAGCAGCTACAACCGGGAGACCCCACGGCTGTGGGGGTTCCCGTTCTTCTTCTGGTACCAGTTCCTCTGGGTCTTCCTCTGCGCCGGCCTGACCTATGCCGCGCACCGGCTGGTGCTGGCCGCGCGCAAGCCGGGACCAGGCACCACGGGCCATGCCACCCGGGCGAGCCGGGACGGTGACCGATGAGCCCCCTCGTGACGCCCCTGGCGGCGGGCGGGGGCGTCAACGGTGTCGCGCTCGCCGTGCTGATCCTGCTGTTCATCGTGGTCACGGTGCTCGGCTTCATGGCGACCCGGTTCAAGAAGGGTGACACGCTCGAGTCACTCGACGAGTGGGGCCTGGGAGGTCGCAAGTTCGGCACCTGGGTGACCTGGTTCCTGCTCGGCGGGGACCTCTACACGGCGTACACCTTCATCGCGGTTCCGGCCGCGATGTTCGCGTTGGGTTCGGTGGCCGGCTTCTTCGCGGTGCCGTACACGATCATCCTCTACCCGATCATCTTCGTCTTCATGGCGCGGCTGTGGTCGGTCAGCCACCGGCACGGCTACGTCACGACCGCCGACTTCGTGCGGGGACGCTACGACAGCCGGACGCTCTCGCTGGCCGTCGCCCTGACCGGGTTCCTCGCGACGATGCCCTACATCGCGCTCCAGCTCGTCGGCATCCAGGCGGTGCTCGACGTGGTCGGACTCGGAGGTGGGGACAACTGGTTGGCCAAGGACCTGCCGCTGCTGATCGCGTTCGTCGTGCTGGCGGCCTACACCTACACCTCCGGCCTGCGTGCCCCCGCGGTGATCGCGTTCGTCAAGGACGCGCTGATCTACCTGGTGATCATCGTCGCCGTGCTCTACCTCCCGTCCAAGGTCGGCGGCTGGGAGGCGGTCTTCGGCGCCGCCGCGGACAAGATGGCGGACACCAACGAGGCCACCGGAAAGCCGAACGGCGCGTTCATCCCCGGCGACGGTCAGATGTGGGCCTACGCCTCGCTGGCCCTCGGCTCGGCGATGGCACTGTTCATGTATCCCCACTCGGTCACCGCGACCTTGTCCTCGGAGAGCCGTACGACGATCCGGCGCAACGCCTCGATCCTGCCGGCGTACTCGTTCGTGCTCGGGCTGCTCGCCCTGCTCGGCTGGGTGGCGATCGCCGCCGGCACCAACCCGATCGGGGTCGACGGCAAGCCCAACCCGCAGCTGGTGATCCCGCAGCTGTTCGAGGACTCGTTCCCCTCCTGGTTCGCCGGCGTGGCCTTCGCGGCGGTGGCCATCGGGGCACTGGTGCCCGCGGCGATCATGTCGATCGCGGCCGCGAACACCTTCACGCGCAACATCTACAAGGAGTGGCTGCGTCCGGACGCCACCAACGCCGAGGAGGCCAGGGTCTCCAAGCTGTCCTCGCTCGCGGTCAAGGGGTTCGCGCTGATCTTCGTGCTGACGCTGGACAAGCAGAACGCGATCAACTTCCAGCTCCTGGGCGGCATCTGGATCCTGCAGACGTTCCCCGCGATCGTGTTCAGCCTCTACACCCGGTGGTTCCACAAGTGGGCGCTGCTCGCCGGCTGGGCCGTGAGCATGGTCTACGGCACCATCGAGGCCTACAACGTGATCAACCCGGTGACCGGCAAGCACTTCGGCGGCTCCCTGGACCTGATCCCCGGCATCGGACAGATGGGCTACATCGCGGTGACCGCGTTCGTGGTCAACCTGGTCATCGCCGTGGTCGGCTCGGCGGTGCTGAACGCCCTCAAGGTCGACAACGGCTCCGACCAGACCACGCCCGGCGACTACTTCGCCGATGCCGGCGATCCTCGTGTGGAGAAGAACCGCCCGGCGCTGGAGGGGGAGACGACCGAGACCGCCTAGTTGTAGTCGGCTAGCGCGGGTCAGGCACGATCATCGAGTAGGCGCCGCGCTCCAGGTGCCAGGAGCGGCGTCGCTCGGGGCCTGTGATCTCGCCGTCGGCGGAGAGGAAGAAGTCCTCGCCGGACACGGTCACCTGCCCGGCTCGCAGGGTCAGCGTGTCGCTGCGCTCGTCGTGGTCGCCGGTGCGGAGCTTCCACGCGTACACGAGCCGCTCCAGCGGCCCGGTCGCGAACGAGATCATCACGTCGAGCTTGCCGTCGGTCGGGTCGGCGTCCGGGGTGAGCTCGGTGCCGCCGCCGACGCTGGTGCCGTTGGCCACCGCGATCATCAAGATGTGCTGGTCCATGTCGGAGATCACCTGGCCGTCGGCCTCGATGCGCAACCGCACGAACGGAGGGCGTACGGCGGCCATCGCCGCGCCGATCGGGTAGCCCAGGATGCCGAAGCCGTACGGCCCCAGCCGCTCCTTCCAGCGGGCGCCCCGACGGCTGGCCTGGGCGCTGGCGCCGGCGTGCACGCTGTTGACCACGACGCCACCGAGCTCGTCGAGGATGAGGTCCATCCGGCGTGCGGTGCCCGTGAGGAGCGCGGTCGCAGCCGCGGCTGGATCCAGCGGGATGTCGAGGGCCCGAGCGAAGTCGTTGCCGGTGCCGAGGGGGATCAGCCCGAGCGTGCGCTCGGCCAGCTCGTGACGCCGGTGCAGCGCCGCGACGACCGCGTGCAGACTGCCGTCGCCGCCCGCGACCACGATGGAGCGACACCCGGCTCGATGGAGCACGCCGTCGAGCTCACCGGGGTTCCCGGTGGTGGCGACCTCGACGTCGGCTTCCTCCCGGAGCACGGACAGGGCGACCTCGAGACCTTCGTCGCCTCCCCCGCCGGCGCCGGAGTTGGTGATGAGCAGGAGGGGGTCCACGCGGCAACTGTAGAGGGAGGGCGATGTCCGTGTGCGGGCTTGGTCAACAACCGCGGGAAGCGGGCGGGGCCGCTCAGCGGGCGGCACCCGTACGATGGGGCGCGGCCTGACGGCCGTCAACTGACGCCCAGCTGCGACATCTCGGTCCCGCTCATCGCTGAGACGGTCTCGAGCTGTCTAGGAGAGATATGCCCGCGATCGTGGTACTCGGAGCCCAGTGGGGCGACGAGGGCAAAGGCAAGGCGACCGACCTCCTGACCACCGATGACTCCATCGACTTCTGCGTGCGCACCAGCGGTGGCCACAACGCCGGTCACACCATCGTGGTCAACGGGGAGAAGTTCGCCACCCACCTGCTGCCCAGCGGCATCCTGACGCCCGAGTGCACCTCGGTGATCGCGAACGGCGTGGTGATCTCGCCGGAGGCGCTGTTCCGCGAGCTGGACGCGCTGATCGGCCGCAAGGTCGACATGGGGCCGCTGGTCGTCAGCTCCAACGCGCACGTGATCGCCTCCTACCACTCCACCGTGGACAAGGTCACCGAGCGCTTCCTGGGAAAGAACAAGATCGGCACGACCGGGCGCGGCATCGGCCCGGCGTACGCCGACAAGATCAACCGGGTCGGCATCCGGGTCGCGGACCTGTTCGACGAGGAGCTGCTGCGAGAGAAGGTGGAGGCCGCCCTGGAGGTCAAGAACCACCTGCTCACCAAGGTCTACAACCGGCGGGCGATCACCGTCGAGGAGATCGTCGAGGAGCTGCGGGGCTACGCCGACCGGCTCGAGCCGATGGTCGCGGACACCTCGCTGCTGCTCAACCGGGCGCTCGACGACGGCAGGACGGTGCTCTTCGAGGGCGCCCAGGCCACCATGCTCGACGTCGACCACGGCACCTACCCGTTCGTGACCAGCAGCAGCCCGGTCTCCGGCGGGGTCTGCGTGGGCGCCGGGGTCGGCCCCACCCGGATCGACCGGGTGATCGGCGTGATCAAGGCCTACACCACGCGCGTCGGCTCCGGCCCGTTCCCCACCGAGCTCTTCGACGACGACGGCGCCAAGCTGTGGGAGATCGGCGGCGAGGTCGGTGTCTCCACCGGCAGGGACAGGCGCTGCGGCTGGTACGACGCCGTCGTCGCCCGCTACGCGTCGCGGATCAACGGGCTGACCGAGTTCTTCATGACCAAGCTCGACGTGCTCAGTGCCTGGGAGAGCATCCCGGTCTGCGTGGCCTACGACATCGACGGCGTGCGTCACGACGAGATGCCGATGACCCAGTCCATGTTCAGCCGGGCCACCCCGATCTATGAGCACCTCGACGGCTGGGGTGACGACATCTCCGGCTGCCGCACCTTCGGTGACCTGCCCAAGAACGCGCAGCGCTACGTGCGCGCGCTGGAGGAGATGTCCGGGTCCGCCTTCTGGGCGGTCGGCGTGGGTCCCGGCCGCGAGCAGACGCTCGTGGTCGCCTAGCTCGCCACCGCCGGATCGGCGACCTGCACCTGAGCGCGCCGCAGGGCGGGCCGGCCACCATCGATAGGATCCGCGAACGTGAAGACCCTCGTCATCGGCACCGGCGGCCGTGAGCACGCCCTGGCTCTGGCCCTGCATCGCGACCCCTCGGTCCACGAGGTGCACGCCGCCCCGGGCAACCCGGGGATCGGTGAGTTCGCGACGGTCCATGACGTGGACCAGATGGACGGCGATGCCGTCGCCGCGCTCGCGGTGTCGCTGGGAGTCGACCTGGTGGTCATCGGTCCCGAGGCGCCGCTGGTCGCCGGAGTCGCCGACGTCGTACGCCGCCAGGGGATCAGCTGCTTCGGTCCGTCCAGGCAGGCGGCCGAGCTCGAGGGCTCCAAGGCCTTCGCCAAGGACGTGATGGCCGCCGCCGGCGTACCGACCGCAGCGGCGCACGTCTGCACCACCACCGACGAGATCGCGGCGGCACTGGACGCCTTCGGCCCGCCGTACGTCGTCAAGGACGACGGGCTCGCCGCAGGCAAGGGAGTGGTGGTCACCGAGGACCGCGCGGTCGCCGCCGCCCACGCGGAGCAGTGTCACCGGGTGGTGATCGAGGAGTTCCTCGACGGCCCCGAGGTCTCGTTGTTCGCGATCACCGACGGCGCCACGGTCTATCCGCTGCAACCGGCGCAGGACTTCAAGCGGATGTTCGACGGCGACCAGGGCCCCAACACCGGTGGCATGGGTGCCTACACGCCGCTCCCGTGGGCGCCGGGCGATCTGGTCGAGGAGGTGACCCGGCTGGTGCTGGAGCCGACCGTCGAGGAGATGCGCCGCCGCGGCTCTGACTTCGCCGGCCTGCTGTACGCCGGCCTCGCGCTCACCTCCAGGGGCCTCCGGGTCGTCGAGTTCAACGCGCGCTTCGGTGATCCGGAGACCCAGGCGCTGATGGCGCTGCTGGACTCTCCGCTGGCGCCGCTGCTCAAGGCCGCGGCCGACGGCAACCTCCACGAGGTCGCCCCGCCGCAGTGGAAGTCCGGTGCCGCGGTGGCCGTGGTGATGGCCTCTCGGGGGTACCCCGACAGCTCGAGCTCAGGAGACGCGATCGTCGGCGCCGAGACGCTGGCCCGCGAGACCGACGTCGATGTCATCCACGCCGGCACTGCCGAGAGCGGTGGCCACCTGGTCACGGCGGGGGGCCGAGTGCTGGCGGTCACGGCGGTCGGGAGCGATGTCGCAGACGCCCGGGCCAAGGCCTACGAGGGCATCTCCTCGATCAGCTTCGACGGCGCCCAGTGGCGCACCGACATCGCCCGGACAGCGGGAGCCGAGCAGCGCGCGAGCAGTCCAGACCCGGAGGCCACACCATGACCGTTCCCAACGTGCTCGCCACCCGGTACGCCGGCGCCGACCTCGCCCACATCTGGTCGCCGGAGCACAAGATCGTCCTTGAGCGCCGGCTCTGGATCGCTGTGCTGGCTGCCCAGCGCGACCTCGGGGTGGAGGTGCCCGAGGGGGTGATCGCCGCCTACGAGGAGGTGGTGGAGCAGGTCGACCTGGCCAGCATCGCCGCGCGTGAGCGGGTCACGCGGCACGACGTGAAGGCACGGATCGAGGAGTTCTGCGCCCTCGCCGGCCACGAGCACATCCACAAGGGGATGACCTCGCGCGACCTCACCGAGAACGTCGAGCAGCTGCAGATCCGGGCCTCGCTCGGGCTCGTGCGCACCCGGGTCCTGGCGACCCTGTCCCGGCTGGGTCGCCTGGCGGCCGAGCACGCGTCCCTGGTGATGGCCGGCCGCTCCCACAACGTGGCCGCCCAGGCGACGACGCTGGGCAAGCGCTTCGCGACCGTGGCCGACGAGCTGCTGCTCGGGCTGGGACGGCTCGACGACCTGCTGGCCCGCTATCCGCTGCGCGGGGTGAAGGGGCCGATGGGCACCTCCCAGGACATGCTCGACCTGCTCGACGGCTCGACCGCGAAGCTGGCCGACCTCGAGACCCGGGTCGCCCGGCACCTCGGCTTCGACTCCGTCCTGACCAGCGTCGGTCAGGTCTATCCGCGCTCGCTGGACTTCGACGTGGTCTCCGCGCTCGTCCAGATCGCCTCCGGCCCCTCCAACCTGGCCACCACGATCCGGCTGATGGCCGGCATCGAGCTGGTGACCGAGGGGTTCAAGGAGGGGCAGGTCGGCTCCTCGGCGATGCCGCACAAGATGAACACCAGATCCTGCGAGCGGGTCAACGGTCTCGCGGTGGTGCTGCGCGGCCAGCTCTCGATGGTCGGCGAGCTCGCCGGGGACCAGTGGAACGAGGGTGACGTCTCGTGCTCGGTCGTACGTCGCGTCGCGCTGCCCGACGCGTTCTTCGCCGTCGACGGGTTGTTCCAGACCTTCTTGACGGTGCTCGACGAGTTCGGGGTCTTCCCCGCGGTCGTCCAGCGCGAGCTCGATCGCTATCTGCCCTTCCTGACCACCACCAAGGTGCTGATGGCTGCGGTGCGCAACGGTGTGGGCCGGGAGGAGGCTCACGAGGCGATCAAGGAGCACGCCGTGGCCGTCGCCCTGGAGATGCGTCGAGGAGCCGCGGTGAACGACTTGTTCGATCGTCTCTCCGCCGATCCCCGGCTGGCCCTGGATCGCGCCCAGATCGAGTCTCTGGTCGCCCAGCCGATCGAGTTCACCGGCGCGGCTCGCGACCAGGTCGCGGTCGTGCTCGGTCGGGTCGAGGCGGCGCTGGCCAGCGAGCCTGCGGCGGCGGCGTACACCCCGGGATCGATCCTCTGACCGACCCGGCCATGTCGTCGGCGGCGTCTAGAGATCGGGACGAATCTACTTGAACGGTTTCAACTAGTCGACCAAAAGCCGCAAATAAGTGGACACAGGGGTTGTGACCGGCTTGTTCCGTCGTTTAGGTTCGGGGTCGCTCGTCCGGCCACCCTGCTCGACGTCATCTCGTCGGCCAGATCAGATCTTCTCGGGAGAATAAGCGTGTCGGTGTTCTTCGGCGTGGTGTTCGTCGCTTCGGCGACCGGCACGACTCCCTACGGACAGACACGCACTCGCGGAGGACGCGCCCGGCGGCGAGCACTACCGGGACGGCGCTGAGTCTGCCCAGCGCACGTGCCAGGGGCCGCTCCGTGAACCGACGGAGCGGCCCCTCGTAGTCTGTTCGCACTAGATATGCAAGGAAATATCCGTTTTAGGGGGAAAACAGCCATATCGGTCTAGACTGGTGTCAGAAGCGGGCCGGCGGGGCCCGTGACAACGTGAGGACCTGGAACATGAACTCGAAGACTCGAATCGTCCGTGGTGCCCTGCTCGCAGTGACGGTGGCCCTGGCTGTCTCCTCGGTCCCGGTGACCGCTGGCACCGCCAACGCCGGCCCCAAGATCGAGCAGAAGGCCATCTTGAAGAAGGCCATCCTCTGACCTACGACCTCCTGTGGGGTGAGTCGACGTCGTCGGCTCACCCCACAGTCATGTCTCCAGTCATGTCCCCGGTGCAGGGTCCGGCCGAGGTGGGCCGGGTGCGGCGGTGCCGGTGACCAGCCGTTTGTAGGGTGGCGAGGTGCACAACATTCCCCAGGCGCCCATCATCGAGGGCGCTGCCCACGTCCACTCCGGCAAGGTCCGCGATCTCTACCGGCTCGAGGACGGCAGCCTGTTGATGGTCGCCAGCGACCGGATCTCGGCGTTCGACTTCGTGTTGGACACCCCCATCCCCGACAAGGGCGAGATCCTCACCCGGATGTCGCTGTGGTGGTTCGAGCAGCTGGCCGACCTGGTGCCCCACCACGTGCGGTCCACCGACGTCCCCGCAGCGGTCAAGGGCCGGGCGGTCGTGTGCGAGGAGCTGGTGATGTACCCCGTCGAGTGCGTGGCGCGTGGCTACCTGACCGGCTCGGGGCTGCTCGACTACCAGTCGACGGGCGAGGTCTGCGGCATCCCCCTGCCCCGGGGACTCCAGGAGAGCAGCCGGCTGCCCACCCCGATCTTCACCCCGGCCACGAAGGCCGCCCTCGGTGACCACGACGAGAACGTCTCCTTCGCGAGGGTCGTCAGCGACATCGGTGAGCGGGCCGCCGCGGAGCTTCGGGAGCTGACGCTCGCGGTCTACGCGCGGGCCGAGGCCCTGGCCCGGGAGCGCGGCATCATCCTGGCCGACACCAAGCTCGAGTTCGGGTCGAGGCGCGGTGAGGCGGGCGACGGCGGGCGAGTCGGCACCCCGGTGCTCGCCGACGAGGTGCTCACTCCCGACTCGAGCCGGTTCTGGCCCGCCGCGGACTGGGAGCCGGGCAGGGTGCAGGCCTCCTACGACAAGCAGATCGTGCGCAACTGGCTGCTCTCCGAGGCGAGTGGGTGGGACCGGTCGTCGGGCTCGGCTCCACCGCCACTGCCTCCTGAGGTGGTCGACCGCACCCGAGCCCGCTATGTGGAGGCCTTCGAGATGCTCACCGGCGAGCGCTTCTGATGGCGCGGCGGCAGCAGCGCGAACCCAAGATGCGCGGCGGGCGCGTCGACTTCGCCGTACCCCTCCAGGTCGCCTACGACTACCTGGCCGATCCGCGCAACCGCCCGGAGTGGCAGTCCTCGCTCAAGGACGTCGAGATGATCGACGAGGGCGAGCCGAGGGTCGGGATGCGCTGGCTCGACCAGACCTCGGCCGGGATGGCTCCCCGCATGGAGATCACCGTCATGGAGCCGGGCAAGGTCTGGGCCGAGGTCGGTGACTGGCGGGCGTTCTCGGCGCTGCTGGTCCTCGGCTTCGAGCCCAGCGCGGCGGGGTGCGTCGTGGACGTGCGCTTCCGGGTCTCTGCTCGGGGTCTGCTGGCTCCGGCAGGCTGGCTGGCCGCACGCGCCGGCGGGCTCGCGGTGCTCAGCGACGTCAAGAAGGCCGCGCGGATCCTCGCGGCTCGGCAGGTCTCCTGATGGGTCGTTTGATCGCTCTCGCGCTGAGCGGGCTGATGGTCGTGGTCGGTGTGGTGTGGACCCTGCAGGGGCTCGACGTGATCAAGGGGAGCTCGATGAGCGGACAGGACTTCTGGGCGCTGGTGGGCCCCGCGCTCGCCGGCTTCGGCATCGCGCTCGGGTTCGTCGCCCTACGCGGCACGCACTGAGACAACCCACAGCCACACCCAGCCTCCGCACAGGAGCAGCACACCTCGGACCCAGTCCTCGCGCACAGGGTGGAGCAACACCCGTCCTACCTGGCGGGTGCCCCGAGTAGTGGAGGACGAACATGAGCGAGGACAACAACCAAGGCACCCAGCGAGCAGACGGACGCTCTCGCCGGCGTACCGCAGCGGTGGCAGCTGCCGTCGGCGTGGCGGGGCTGGTCGCGGGTGGCGTGGGGGCCGGAGCCATCTCCGTGGCGTCGGCCGACTCGAGCAGCACCGCAGGCCAGGGGTACGCCGGGTCGAGAGGCGGGCAGCGCCTGGACCCGTCCACCTCGGCGCGGGGGGACGAGAAGCTGCTCACCGGGTCGACCAGGACGAAGGTGCTCGCCGCGGTGGAGGCGGAGTACCCCGACGCGACCGTGCACCGGGTCGAGACCGACTCCGACGGGGTCTATGAGGCACACATCGTCGACGACGGGACGCCCCTGACCGTGCAGCTCGATGCGGACTTCGAGATCACCGGAACCCAGACCGGCGGACCGGGCGGACCTCGAGGGCACGGCGATGGGCCCGGGGGCGGCCGCGGGGAACTCGGTGGGGAGGACAGCAAGGACGCCCCGACCTCCGGCACGGCTGAGAGCGCCGCGATCGAGCCGGTCTAGGCGGTCACCCGAGCGACCGCCGGGCCGCGGGGCCGGTCGGGCGTGCGGCCCCGGCCGTCCCGTGTCAGCCGGGGCGGCGGTCTCGTTAGACTGCTCCACGCCCGTGCACCCGAGCGAAAGGGGCCTCCCGTGGCCCGTGTCGTCGTCGACGTCATGCCCAAGCCCGAGATCCTCGATCCGCAGGGCAAGGCGGTGCAAGGGGCACTGCCCCGGCTCGGCTTCGAGGGCGTGACCGAGGTTCGACAGGGCAAGCGCTTCGAGCTCGTGCTCGAGGGGGAGGCCAGCGAGGAGCTGCTCTCCAAGGTGCACGAGATGGCCGCGACCCTGCTGTCCAACCCGGTGATCGAGGACTACGCGGTACGCGTCGTCGAGTCGGCCTTCGAGCCGGGGCGCTCGTGAAGATCGGCGTCGTCACCTTCCCGGGCTCCCTCGACGACCGCGACGCGCAGCGCGCCGTACGCCTCGCCGGTGCGGAGCCGGTCGCTCTGTGGCACGGCGACCACGCGCTGAACGGCGTGGACGCGGTGGTGCTGCCGGGTGGCTTCTCCTACGGCGACTACCTGCGCTGCGGTGCGATCGCCCGGTTCGCTCCCGTGATGACCGAGATCAACGCCGCCGCCAACGGCGGCCTTCCGGTGCTGGGCATCTGCAACGGCTTCCAGATCCTGTGCGAGTCCCACCTGCTGCCCGGAGCGTTGATCCGCAACGACCGCCGCAAGTTCGGCTGTCTCGACCAGGTGATCCGGGTGGAGAACGACCGCACGGCCTGGACCGGCAGCTACCAGGCAGGTCAGGAGATCACCATCGTGCTCAAGAACGGCGAGGGGTCCTACGTCGCGGACCAGCACACCCTCGACATGCTCGAGGGGGAGGGCCGGGTGGTGGCGCGCTACGTCGGCGCCAACCCCAACGGCTCGCAGCGGTCGATCGCCGGCATCACCAACGAGGCCGGCAACGTCGTCGGGCTGATGCCCCACCCCGAGCACGCCGTCGAGGACCTGACCGGTCCCGGCACGGACGGGCTGGGCTTCTTCACCAGCGTCATCGACGCCCTGCAACGCGCCTAGCCCGCTAGAAGCGACCGTCCTTGAGGGCGGCCCACGTCAGCGACGCGACCGTGCCCGTCGGGTTGATCCCCACCCGGCGCTGGTAGGCCACCACGGCCTCCCTGGTGGCCGCGTCGTAGGTCCGGTTGACCTCGAGCGCGGCCGAGCTCGCGGCGTTCATCGCCCGCTGCACCCGGATCACGTCGGCCCCCTCGGATCCCGCCCTGAGCACGGTGCCCCGGCTGCCGGCGGTGATCAGGCTGATCCAGTCGCGACGGGTGAAGCCTGCGCGCACCGGGTGGTCCACGCGCCGCTGGAAGGAGCGCAGACCCGCGAGGGTGTACTTGTTCCAGTTGCCGGTGACCCGGTGCGGGTAGAGCTGCTGCTGCTTGAGCAGGCACTGGAGCGGGATGTAGAGGTGTGACCGCTTCGCCCCGTTGGTGTAGCGGTAGGCGGACTGGCTGATCGACTCGGTGGTGCACTTCGGGTCGGCCGACGTGCTGCCTGAGGTCGGGGCGGCGGGAGCCGGATCAGGGGCCGGTGCGGGTGCGGAGCGGCCCGGGATGGTCGGCGTACGCAGGTCGAGGTAGTTGCGGTCGATGTTGATCGTGACGCCGCCGTGGCGCTCGTTGTGCCCGCCCTGGAACTGCTTGGCGCGGCCGTAGGGCCGCCAGCCGTCGCTGCGCACGTAGGCGGAGCTGGTGTTCGCCTTCTGGTCCCAGTCGGCGATCCAGATCTGGTCGGGGAGCACGATCTTGTTGCCGGGCCGGACCCGGGCGTCGTCGAGCATCTTGATGCCGGAGGCGGCGCTGGAGTAGAAGCCGGAGGCATAGCCGGAGTTGTGCAGCTGCCTGGTCCAGCTGTTCACGAACCACAGGGCCGAGTTGGTGCACGTGGTCGACCTGCGGGTGTCGAAGGCCTCGAGGTCGTAGAAGATCGTGCTGCCCGGAACGATCCCGAGACCGCGAGCGACCGCGACGGCCTTCTTCGCCTCGGCCTGTCCCTGGAGCCGTGCCTTGCGGTAGCCGCTCGTGGTGCTGGGACTGATCCGGACCTGGCGCAGGTAGCGATCGCGCGTGGTGCACCAGGCCTGGGGGCCGAGCGTGATCGGCATCAGGTGCCAGCCGCCCTCGAGCTGGCGGCTCACCCACGTCGGTGTCAGGTGGGTCTGGCGCTGGCAGGCGCGGGAGTCCCCGGAGATGTAGATGCCGACGGCACGGAACGGGGAGCTCCTCCTCCAGGCGCTCATGGCGCTCTGGCTGGGCGCCTCGCACTGGTCGAAGCCCAGGCCGCGGTAGTTCCCCGGGGTGACCGGGTTCGCGGCGTACGCCGGGGCGCTGAGCAGCCCCGTCGAGATGCCGAGCGTCACCGCCACCGCGACGGCAGCGCCCAGAGCGTGTCGAGCTCGGCCGGCTGAACTGCGAACGGGGTGGCGCAGGCGCATCATATTCTCCACTAATGTCGGGAAACCGCGCCACCCTAACCCCATTCGCCACAGCAGTAACACGGTTATTCCGAACTACAAGGGTGTAATTCGGGCAGAGGGCGAGGAGCCCGACTGCGCCCCGCCTGGAGCGGCAGCCACTCGGGGAGGGTCCGGGCGACCGGCCGCCTCGTCCGCTGAGTAGGTTTGACCCCGTGCCCAGCGCCAACGCCGACGTCAGCATCGCCTCCCAGGTCGACCCCGCCGAGCCCCGCGAGCCGGGCCTCGACACCGTCGAGGTGGCGGCCGGGGACTCCGACCGCGACCAACCCTGGGCCGCGCTCGGGCTCAAGGTCGAGGAGTACACCCGGATCCGGGAGATCCTCGGGCGGCGTCCCACCAGCTCGGAGCTGGCGATGTACTCGGTGATGTGGAGCGAGCACTGCTCCTACAAGTCCTCCAAGGTGCACCTCGCCCAGTTCTCCGAGATCCCGCAGGAGCGGGTCGCCAAGCCGGGCGCCAAGCCCGGCGCCGGCAGGATGCTCGCGGGCATCGGTGAGAACGCGGGGGTCATCGACATCGGCCAGGGCTACGCGGTCACCTTCAAGATCGAGAGCCACAACCATCCCTCCTACGTCGAGCCCTACCAGGGCGCTGCGACCGGCGTGGGCGGCATCGTCCGCGACATCCTCGCCATGGGGGCCCGCCCGGTCGCGGTGATGGATCCCCTGCGCTTCGGGCCGCTGGACGCCCCCGACACGCACCGGGTGATGCCCGGGATCGTGGCCGGTGTGGGCGGCTACGGCAACTGCCTGGGACTGCCCAACATCGGCGGCGAGGTCGTCTTCGACGCGACCTACGCCGGCAACCCCCTCGTGAACGCCCTGTGCGTGGGCGTGCTCCGCCACGAGGACCTGCACCTGGCCAAGGCCAGCGGGGCGGGCAACCTGGTCATCCTCTACGGCGCCAAGACCGGTGGCGACGGCATCGGTGGGGTCTCGGTGCTCGCCAGCGAGACCTTCTCCCAAGGCGCGGACGGCGTGACCGGGCCGGCCAAGCGCCCGAGCGTCCAGGTCGGTGACCCCTTCCAGGAGAAGCTGCTGATCGAGTGCACCCTGGAGCTCTTCGCCGCCGGGGTCGTCGCCGGCATCCAGGACCTCGGTGGCGCCGGGTTGTCCTGTGCCACCAGCGAGCTGGCCAGCGCCGGCGACGGCGGAATGCACATCGAGCTCAGCCGGGTGCCGCTGCGGGACTCCTCGCTCGCGCCGGAGGAGATCCTGATGAGCGAGTCCCAGGAGCGGATGATGGCGGTGGTCGAGCCGGCCGACGCCGAGCAGTTCCTGTCGATCTGCGCGAAGTGGGACGTGGACGCCACCATCGTCGGTGAGGTCACCGACGGCGACCGCCTCCACATCGACTGGCACGGCGAGCGGGTCGTGGACGTGCCGCCACGGTCGGTGGCCCACGACGGCCCCACCTACCATCGCCCCTACGCCCGACCCGACTCCCAGGACACGCTCCAGGCGGACTCCGCCGAGGCGCTGCCCCGGCCGAGCACGGGCGAGGAGCTCGCGCAGCTCCTCCTGATGCTGGTCGCCAGTCCCAACCTGTGCGACAAGTCCTGGGTCACCGACCAGTACGACCGCTACGTCCAGGGCAACACCGTGCTGGCGCAGCCCAGCGACAGCGGCATGATCCGCGTGGACGCGAAATCGAACCTCGGGGTCGCGGTCTCCACCGACTGCAACGGCCGCTTCGCCCGCCTGGACCCCTACGCCGGAGCACAGCTCGCCCTGGCCGAGTCCTACCGCAACGTCTCCACCGGCGGCGCCACCCCGATGGCGATCAGCGACTGCCTGAACTTCGGCTCGCCCGAGGACCCGGCGGTGATGTGGCAGTTCGCCGAGGCCTGTCGCGGACTCAAGGACGCCTGCATCGAGCTGGGCATCCCGGTCACCGGTGGCAACGTCAGCCTGTACAACCAGACCGGGGAGACCGCGATCCTGCCGACTCCGGTGGTGGCCGTGCTCGGCGTGATCGAGGACGTCACCCGGCGGACCCCCACCGCCTTCCCGAGCGCCGGGCACGCCGTGCTCCTCCTCGGTGAGACCCGCGAGGAGCTGTCCGGCTCGGAGTGGGCGCACGTGGTGCACGGCCACCTCGGTGGTCTGCCGCCTCGGGTGGACCTGGCCGCCGAGCGGTCACTGAGCGAGCTGCTCGTCGCCGCGACCGGCGTCCTCTCCTCCGCCCACGACGTCTCCGACGGAGGCCTGGCCCAGACGCTGGTCGAGTGCTGCCTGAGCCATGACATCGGCGCCCGGGTGGACCTGTCGGGCGTCTCGGACGGGGACACCTTCCTCGCGCTCTTCAGCGAGTCCTCAGCCAGGGTGGTGGTCACCGTCGCGCCGGAGGACGAGGAGCGGCTCTGCGAGCTGGCCGCCGAGCACGACGTACCGATCACGTCGCTGGGCGAGACCCGCGGCAGCTCGCTCAGCGTCGCCGGCGCCTTCGACCTTCCCATCGACGAGCTGCGCGCTGCCTGGACCCGGACCCTGCCCGAGGCCATGGCCTGAGCACGGCCCCGGGCTCGG
The DNA here is from genome assembly GCA_963812235.1 of uncultured Actinomycetota bacterium. Lineage (GTDB taxonomy): Bacteria > Actinomycetota > Actinomycetes > Propionibacteriales > Nocardioidaceae > Marmoricola. The sequence continues at coordinate 88,610 of CAWEUP010000025.1, forward strand.
TCGCGACCCGACCGGTAGCGTGCTGAGGTGCCCAGCCACCTCCGACTCCAGGACCCCGAGGCGGTGGCGCAGGCGCTGGGCCGCGAGGAGCACACCAAGGCCGACCTGAAGCTGCTGAGCAAGCACTTCCTGGCGGTGCTGGCGGACCGCGCCCCCGGCAGGTCCGTGGAGGTCCGGGTGCCGCCGTACGCCGCGGCGCAGGTGATCCCGGGCGTTCGCCACACCAGGGGTACGCCGCCTGCGGTGGTCGAGCTCGACGCGGCCACCTGGGTCGAGCTCGCGACCGGGAAGGCCACCTGGGCACAGGCGCTCGACGAGGGCCGGATCCGCGCCTCGGGCCAACGGGCCGACCTCTCGCCCTGGCTTCCGCTGCTGGACTGATCCGAGGGCCGAGGGGCCGGGTCGGACCGGAGAGCCGCGAGGGCCGAGAACGCTGGGTGTTCGGGTCCGCTCAGCGGAAGCCGAGCCGGACCTCGACCGCGGCGAGGAGCGGCGGACTCGATTCTCCGGTCGTTGCCGCCACGGCCTAGGGTCGTGCCATGGACATCGACGAGCTTCGGGCGAGGGTCAGCGCCGAGCTTCCGCGCATCCGGGAGGACCTGGAGGCACTGGTCCGGATCGAGTCGGTCAGCGCCGATCCGGCCCGCGCGAGCGAGGTGAAGCGCAGCGCCGAGGCGGTGGCCGAGCTCTTCCGCGCGGAGCGCTTCGAGGACGTCCGGATCGTCAGCGCCTGCGCCGACGGCCGAGCGCCCGCCGTACTCGCCCGGAAGCCGGCTCCCGCGGGTCAGCCCACTGTCCTCCTCTACGCGCACCACGACGTGCAGCCCGAGAACGACCACGCGGAGTGGGACTCCCCGCCCTTCGAGCCGACCGAGCGCGACGGCCGTCTCTACGGCCGTGGAGCCGCCGACGACAAGGCCGGGATCGCCGCGCACCTGGCGGCGGTCCGTGCGCTGGGTGAGGACCTCGGCGTCGGCGTCACGATGTTCATCGAGGGCGAGGAGGAGGTCGGCTCGGACACGCTGGCCGAGTTGCTGCGCGAGCACCGCGACTACCTGTCGGCGGACGTGATCGTGATCGCGGACTCCACGAACTGGGACATCGGCGTGCCGGCCCTGACCACCAGCCTGCGAGGGCTCGTGCGAGTCGACGTCGGCGTACGCACCCTGACCCATGCGGTCCACTCCGGCATGTGGGGCGGGTTGGTGCCGGACGCGCTGATGGTGCTGGCCCGAGTGATCGCCAGCCTCCACGACGACGAGGGCAACGTCGCGGTGGCGGGACTGCACTCTGGTCCCGCGGCGGACGTGGACTATCCGACGGAGCGCCTGCTGGCCGAGTCCGGCATCGCTCCGGGCGTGCAGTTCATCGGCACCGGGTCCGCCGTCGAGAGGCTCTGGACCAAGCCCGCCCTCACCGTCACCGGCATCGACGCGCCCCAGGTCGACGGCGCCAGCAACACCCTGGTGGCGAGCGCGCGCGCCAAGCTCTCGCTGCGGATCGCCCCCGGCGACACCTGCGCGCAGGCACTCGAGTGCCTGCGCCGTCACGTCGAGGCGCACGTGCCGTGGGGCGCCGAGCTGACGTTCACGGTGGTCGACACCGGGGAGCCCACCTCGGTGGACGCGACCGGGCTCGCCTACGACGCCGCTCGCGACGCCTTCGCGCAGGCGTGGGACGGGGTCCGCCCGATCGACATGGGCGTGGGCGGCTCGATCCCGTTCATCGCCGAGTTCCTGGAGAGCTTCCCCGAGGCGAGCGTGCTCGTCACGGGAGTCGAGGACCCGGACACCCGCGCGCATGGCGCCAACGAGGGACTGCACCTGGCCGAGTTCGAGCGCGTCTGCCTCGCCGAGGCCCTGCTCCTGGTCAACCTCGCGGGCTGACGATGGCGCTGTCGACCGAGCAGATACTCGAGCTGCTCCAGTCCGTCGCAGAGGAGGTGGTCCGGCCCCGGTTCCGGTCCCTCTCCGAGTCCCAGATCGATGAGAAGAAGCCAGGCGACCTGGTCACCGTCGCCGACCGCGAGGCCGAGGAGCTGATCACCCGAGCGCTCCTCGAGGCCTACCCCGGCTCCGTCGTGCTGGGGGAGGAGGCGTACGCCGGATCGCCCGAGCTGCTGTCGCAGTTCCGTGCCGCCGACCACGCCTTCACCGTCGACCCGGTCGACGGCACCAAGAACTTCGTGCACGGCTCTCCGGACTACGCGGTGATGGTGGCCGAGGTGGCTGGAGGGGAGACCGTGCGAGGCTGGATCTGGCAGCCCGAGCACCAGACCGCCTGGGTCGCCGAGCGCGGGAGCGGCGTACGACGCAACGGGGAGCCGGTCACACGCACCCCAGCCGGTGACCTGCCGCAGGGAGCCACCTCGATCTGGTCCAAGCGCGGACGTCAGCCCAAGGGCCTGCCCGCGCTGATCGGCTCGTGGATCTGCTGCGGGGTCGACTACCCGAAGCTGCTCGAGGGGGCGGCCGACTACGTGCTCTACGGGCACACCAACGCCTGGGACCACCTCCCGGGGACGTTGATGGTGCGTGAGGCGGGCGGCGAGGCCGTGCACGTGGACGGCAAGGCGTACGGCGCCCGCTCGACGGGCGCGGGGCTGATCGTGGCCTCCGACGCTGCCACCTGCGAGCGGGCGCGGGTCGCGAGCGTCGACCTGTGGCCCCAGCAGCACTGACCGGCACCTGACTCGGAGGGCAGTAGCCGAGCGGCGTCGCTGGCCGCCGCCGGCGGCACGTACACTCGGCCGGGTGCCCAGCCCAGAGAACCCGGGGGCTCGCCGTCGAGGAGACGGCCGCCTGAACCATGACCTGGATCCACAGGACCGCGGACCCCAGGACGCCTGCGGCGTCTTCGGCGTCTGGGCCCCGGGTGAGGACGTCGCCAAGCTGACCTACTACGGCCTCTACGCCCTCCAGCACCGCGGTCAGGAGTCAGCCGGCATCGCGGTCAGCAACGGCCGGCAGATCCTGGTCTACAAGGACATGGGCCTGGTCTCCCAGGTCTTCGACGAGTCCACGCTCGCCGCCCTCAAGGGGCACCTGTCCATCGGTCACTCCCGCTACTCCACCACCGGCGCGAGCACCTGGCACAACGCCCAGCCGACGTTCCGGCCCACCGCCGACGGGTCGCTGGCCCTGGGACACAACGGCAACCTGACCAACACCAGAGAGCTCCAGCAGCTGGTCGCCGAGATGCCGGTGGAGCGCAACGAGCTCGACATCAGCGCCCGCAAGCTCGAGACGGTCACCAACGACACGTCGCTGGTGACCGCACTGCTGGCGCACCACCCGGACAGCTCGCTCGAGGAGCGGGCGGTCGAGCTGCTGCCCCAGCTCCGAGGCGCCTACTCGTTCGTGTGGATGGACGAGAACACCCTCTACGCGGCCCGTGACCCGCAGGGCATCCGACCGCTGGTGCTCGGCCGGCTCGAGCGCGGCTGGGTGGTCGCCAGCGAGACCGCCGCCCTCGACATCGTCGGGGCCTCCTACGTCCGTGAGATCGAGCCAGGGGAGATGATCGCGGTCGACGAGCACGGACTGCGCACCCGCCGTTTCGCCGAGGCCGCTCCCAAGGGCTGCCTGTTCGAGTTCGTCTATCTCGCCCGTCCCGACACCCGCATCTCCGGACAGCGGATCCACAGCGTCCGTGTCGAGATCGGGCGCCGCCTGGCGAAGGACTTCCCGGCCGATGCCGACCTGGTGATCCCGGTCCCCGAGTCCGGCACCCCCGCGGCCATCGGGTACGCCGAGCAGAGCGGCATCCCCTACGGCATGGGACTGGTGAAGAACTCCTACGTGGGGCGCACCTTCATCCAGCCCAGCCAGACGATCCGCCAGCTCGGCATCCGGCTCAAGCTGAACCCGCTGCGCGACGTGATCGAGGGCAAGCGACTGGTCGTGGTCGATGACTCCATCGTCCGGGGCAACACCCAGCGAGCGCTCGTCCGGATGCTCCGCGAGGCCGGTGCTCGCGAGGTGCATGTGCGGATCGCGAGCCCGCCGGTGAAGTGGCCCTGCTTCTACGGCATCGACTTCGCGACCCGGGCCGAGCTGATCGCCAACGGGCTGGGCACCGAGGAGATCTGCTCCTCGATCGGCGCCGACTCACTGGCCTACATCTCGCTGGACCAGCTCATCGAGGCGACGACGGTGCCCGAGGACAAGCTGTGCCGGGCCTGCTTCGACGGTGTCTACCCGGTCAAGCTGCCCGAGCCGGAGTTCCTCGGCAAGCACCTGCTGGAGATGGCACCTCTGCTCGACGCCGACGGACTGACTGTCTCGCTCGCCGGCGGCGGAGCCCGTGACTCCTTGGGCCGGCCATGACCGGGGCCACCTACGAGGAGGCCGGTGTCTCCATCGAGGCCGGCGACCGGGCCGTGGAGCTGATGAAGGTCTGGGTCGACCAGGCTCGACGCCCCGAGATGATCGGTGGCATCGGCGGGTTCGCCGGGCTGTTCGACGCCAGCGCCCTGAAGAAGTACGAGCGGCCGCTCCTGGCCAGCTCGGCTGACGGGGTCGGCACCAAGGTGGCGATCGCCCAGGCGCTGGACAAGCACGACACCATCGGTTTCGACCTGGTCGGCATGCTCGTCGACGATCTCGTGGTGTGCGGCGCGGAGCCCCTGTTCCTCACCGACTACATCGCCACCGGGCGCGTCGTACCCGAGCGGATCGCGGCGATCGTCAAGGGCATCGCCGAGGCCTGTGTCGCCGCCGGCTGTGGCCTCATCGGTGGCGAGACCGCCGAGCACCCCGGACTCCTGGGGCCGGACGAGTACGACGTGGCGGGCTCCACGACCGGGGTCGTGGAGGCCAGCCAGCTCCTCGGCCCGGGACGAGTCCGTCCCGGCGATGTCGTGATCGCGATGGCCTCCAGCGGCCTGCACTCCAACGGCTACTCGCTGGTGCGGCACGTGCTGCTCGACCAGGGCAAGCGGCAGCTCGAGGAGCACGTCGACGACCTCGGTCGCACCCTGGGCGAGGAGCTGCTCGAGCCCACCCGCATCTACGCCAAGGCCTGCTTGGACCTTGCCCGGGCCACCCAGACCCATGCCATGTCGCACATCACCGGAGGTGGGCTCGCCGCCAACCTCGAGCGGGTGCTGCCGGTAGAGCTCACGGTCGACCTGGACCGCACCACCTGGTCGCTCCCGCCGGTGTTCCGGCTGGTGGCCGAGACCGGTGCCGTCGCCCGCGCCGACCTGGAGCGCACGCTCAACTGCGGTGTCGGGATGGTCTCCCTCACCGCGGCCGAGGATGCGGACAAGGCGATCTCGCTGCTGGCAGGTCATGGGGTGCAGGCCTGGGTGGCCGGCACCGTCCAGCCGGCCGGCGCGCACGAGGCGGACGACCGGGGACGGGTCAGCCTGCACGGCGACTACGCCTGACAAGGCAGCGGTGATGCGCCCAGGACGGCTCTCCGGCCGGCTCCCGGGGACATTCTGCGTGCCCAGTCTGCGGGCCGACGTGCGGGAATCACCACCGGCCGGTTAGGGTTGGCCCCACGAACAGACAACTCCGACCGGCAGCCCTCGGTGGCGCCGGCCAAACGTGCGAGGGGGCCTACCCATGGGGCGCGGCCGTGCAAAAGCGAAGCAGACCAAGGTTGCTCGCGATCTGAAGTACCGCACTCACGAGACGGACTTCGCATCGCTGGCCCAGGAGCTCCATGGAGACGAGTCGACTCCGGTCGATCGCGTCGACCGGGTAGCTCCCGTCGAGGAGCCCGACGACTACGACAAGTGGTCCGACTACTCCGACAGCTCCTCACGCGACTGACCTGACGCAGCGCAACAGGATCGGCGTCGCCGTGTCCTGTCACCGTTGCCCAGGTGCCACCCGACCCGTCGGCGGCGACGGGTGCTCAGCAGGTCCTTGACGAGCGGGTCAGCCGACGCTGGTCGCCGTGCTGTCCTGCTGCGTGGTCGCGACGGCGCAACCTGAGCAGATCGGGCATTTCGTCTTTTCGGAGCCCCACGTCGAACCTGGTGAGGTCTGGCATCGGCGTCGCGCGGTCGCCTCCTGGACAGGGGTGGATCCGACGCTCGAGCCCGCGACCCCGCCTGAGACAGGCGTGAGACGGGAGAGAGAACCGCCTATATGTCGTTCTTGGGATGAATGCACTATTTCGCCGCAAGAGTCAAGGGTGGACCTTGACTGGTCTAGACTACAACGCCCGATTTCCTGCCCTTTCCGGGAATCAGGACATTTCATGTTTCCTAGTACCAATGCCGGTGGCACAGTAGGGACAGAGCAAAGAGCTCGGAAGACAAGCACCAAAGGGGAGCGCCGTGGTAACGCGACCAACCGAAACTGAATCCCTCCTCACCCCTGCTGAGGTGGCAGCCATGTTCCGCGTGGACCCAAAGACGGTCACACGATGGGCGAAGGCTGGAAAGCTGTCCGCGATTCGCACGCTCGGCGGCCACCGCCGCTACCGCGAGTCCGAGGTCAAGGAGCTGCTGGGTGACGTCATCCCAGCGCAGCGCAGCGCTCGCGACTGAGAGCGACTGACTGCTGGCTCCACGCCGTAGGCACTGACATCTTGGCTCCCCGGGTCTCGACCCGGGGAGCCAAGCCTGCGCTCAGGGCGTCCCGTGCTCCCGGCATGTGCTGACCGAGCCGGCGGTCCCGGGTCGCTGATCCGGTCCTGAGCTGGGTCCTGATCGGGGTCGACCATCTGCGTCGACCATCTGGGTCGACCCTGTGGGTCGGTGACTTGGTCGCGCGTCAGGGGCGCGGTTCTGCCGCGGCGCCGTGTCGACCGGCGCCTTCCGCGAACAGGGCTGCTCCCGCCCGCGCGTCCGACTCCAGGGAGATCCGGCCGCGGCTCAGCTCGGCAGCCATCGCGGCCCGCTCGTCGAGTGGCCACTGGTCCCGGACGCCGAGCCGGTCCTGTCGAAGGCAGGTCTGGGGAAACCGTGCGATCTCCCGGGCGAGTGCCTGGGCCGTCTCCAGGGCCTCGCCGGGCTCGCAGATCCTGTTGACCAGTCCGATGGCATGCGCCTCCTCGGCGCCCACGTCTCGGCCGGTGAGCACCAGGTCCATCGCACGTGACTCGCCGATCAGTCGCGGCAGGCGCACTGTGCCGCCGTCGATCAGTGGCACCCCCCACCGGCGACAGAACACTCCCAGCACGCTGTCTCGCGCAGCGACGCGCAGGTCGGCCCAGATCGCCAGCTCCAGACCTCCGGCCACGGCGTACCCCTCGATCGCGGCGATCACCGGCTTGGAGAGTCGCAGGCGGGTGGGACCCATCGGGGCATCACCCTCGTCCTCGACCCGGTTCGCCCGCTCGGTGCCGAACGACTTCAGGTCCGCTCCCGCGCAGAACGTCGCTCCGGCACCGGTGAGTACGCCGACCGCGCAGCCCGGATCGGCCTCGAGGTCTCGGAACGCGTCGGCCAGCGCCCGCGCGGTGGGTCCGTCCACGGCGTTACGTGCGTGAGGTCGGTCGATCGTCACCGTGGTGACCGGGCCCTCGGTCGTGACTCGGACGCTCATGGCGTCACCCTAGAGCGACTCGACCGGGCGACTCGACCGTGCGCTCGACTGTGCGCCCGACCGTGCGACTCGACTGGGCGCCCGACTGGGCCCGGGGCGGTGCCGGCCACGTGAGCGTGCTGCTGCGTGGTCAGGCTGCGCGGTGGATCCGGCCCCAGATGCGTTGGTGGGAGCGACGTGCGGGTGTGGGTTGCTGCTGACTGAGCAGCGCTGTGGTGGCCAGCTCCGCGAGAAGGCGTTGTGCGGCGACCCGGCCGTCGGCGATGTGGCGCTCGGTGAAGGAGAAGTCGTTCATCCTGGCACCGTGGTCCGGGGTCGACATCCGGTGCACCGCCACCTGCGGTCCGAGGTCGGGGGCAGGGCGCACCCTCATCGCCACGCTCAGGCTGGCCACCAGGATGTCGATCGGGGTGCGTCCGCCCGGCAGGCGTGCGGGAACGCTGGCGTCGAGTACGAAGACCCGCGTGGGCGCGAGGTCCGCTGCGCCGCTGATCGGCACCAGGTCGGAGACCCCGCCATCCACGTGCGGACCGGGGTGCCCGCAGCTCGCGGGCAGCGTCACCGGGGCGAAGACAGCCGGAACCGCGGCGGAGGCGAGCAACAGCTGGTTGAGCGGGCCGTGGCGGTGGTAGACCGCGGTCTCGCCCGCGAGCGGGGTGGTGACGATGCGCACCGGCACCGGGAGGTCCTCGAGACGTCGAGCGGGCACCCACTCGGCGATGAGCCGAGCAAGGGACTCCGAGGAGTAGAGGCAGGGACGCTGGCGCACCAGATGTGCGACGCGGGTCAGGTTCCCGCCGGGGAAGACGTCGCGGGTGCGCAGCTGCAGCCATCTGCGGCGCAGCTCCTCGGCCCTCGCCCGGTCGGCTCGAAAGCCCAGGAAGGCCGCGTTGAGAGCCCCGACGGAAGTGCCCACCAAGGCGTGCGGCACGATGCCGTGCTCGAGGAGCACCTCGATCATGCCCACCTGCACCGCCCCGCGAGCGGCTCCGCCGGACAGCACGAAGACGTTGCGCTCGCCCGAGGGTGCTGGCTTGTCCATGCTCATCACGCCTCCTGGTTGCCCTCGTCTTGCCCTTGCCCTACTATCGGCAATTTTTGCCCGTTTTGGAGCGAAATCGAACGAAACTGACCCACCCCGCAGTCGCCGGTGGTCGAGAGCGAGCGAAGCGATCGGAGAGGAGAGACCCCCGATGGTCGAGCAGTCGAGATCTCTGGGGTGTGCGTGTGTGGTCTCGACTGATCGCTCGCTGCGCTCGCTGCTCGACCACCGGTTCTGGCGCTCGCTGCTCGACCACCGGTTCTGGCGCCCGCTGCTCGACCACCGGTTCTGGCGCTCGCTGCTCGACCACCGGTTCTGGCGCCCGCTGCTCGACCACCGGTTCTGGCGCTCGCTGCTCGACCATCGAGTCGGGGTCTCGACCACCGATTCGAAGGGGGTTTCGGCCGGTCGCCGCTTCGTGGTGACGTGCTCTGCGTCATAGGTTTCTGGCGGTTCGGCCGCGGGTACCCCTCTCAGGGATCTGGACAACCGGACCGGATCCGTAAAGGAGATTTCGCAATGAGCAACGACCTGGACCAGGGCCTCTCGGCGGACGAGCTGGGGGCTGAAGGCGTGACCGCGCTTCCTGACAAGGAAGTCGTCTCGATCCTGGACCTGAACGCAGACATCGACCTCGCGATCGATGCCGCCGCGCCGATCGACCTGGCGGTGGCCGCCAACGCCAACGTCGCGGCCCCCATCGATGCCGCAGTGGGCGCGAACATTCTCTCCGTCGACTCCACCGCTCAGGCGCTCAGCGACCAGGGCGTGATGATCACCCAGGGCATCGACGCCGACGCCACGGCCACGGCCGAGCAGGACAGCGTGATCGACCAGGGCGCTGACGGTGGCGCAGCCGCCGCCGCGGCTGCCGCTCCCGCGGGCGACTCGGGCGCGGCCACGCTCGGCGCGACCCCCGACCCGACGGCTGGAGCCGTTGACGGCGCCGCCGGTGCGGCTGACGGTGTCGGCGGAGTCGTCGACGGTGCAACCGGGGCTGTGGACGGCGCCACCGGCGGTGCCACCGGCGGCGCGACCGACGGGCTCGGCGGTGCGGTGGACGGCGCTGTGGACGGTGCGACCGGGGCCGTAGGAGGCGCCACGGGTGGGCTCGGCGCCGGTGCGCTCTCCGGCGACCTGCTCAACGTCGACGTCAACCTCGACGCGGACGCCGACATCACCGCTCCGATCAACGGCGCGGTCGCTGCGAACGCCAACGTCGCCGCGCCCATCGATGCAGCGGTCGCGGCCAACATCGGCAGCGTCAACAGCGACGCCGTCGCCGTGGCGCAGCAGGACGCGATCATCGACCAGCAGGTGACGGGTTCCGCCGAGGCGACCTCGACCCAGGATTCAGACATCAAGCAGTAAGGACATCCGGATGACGATGGTCAACGGGCCATCGGCCGGTCCAGACAGTGCTCGGGGAACGTCGGCGGCGGCACCGCTGCCGACCGACGCTCCCGAGCGTGCTCTCGGCGTGCAGCTGATCGGCGAGATGAAGGGCTCCGGCTACCGGGAGCCGCCGGCACTCGCTCGCCGCGGCGACGGACAGACGGCGCAGCTCACCACGCTGCTCTACCTGGTGCTGGCCGCAGTGGACGGCACCCGGACGTACGCGGAGATCGCGGAGGAGGTCAGCGCCCAGTTCGGCAGGACGGTCTCCGCCGACAACGTCCGGTCGCTGGTCGAGGATCAGCTCCGACCCGCCGGGCTGGTGGTCGAGGCAGACGGATCCCAGCCGCAGGTGCAGAAGTCGAACCCGCTGCTGGCGCTGCGCTTCAAGTACGCCGTGACCGACCCCGAGCGGACCCGGCGCCTGACCACCCCGTTCACCTGGCTGTTCAACCCGATCATCGTGGCCCTGGTGCTGGCGGCGCTGATCGGCGTCAGCTGGTGGGTGTTCTTCGAGAAGGGACTGGCCTCGGCGACGCACGAGGCCTTCGCCAAGCCGGGCCTGCTGGTCCTGGTCGTGGTGGTCACCATCCTCTCGGCGGGCTTCCACGAGTTCGGGCACGCGGCCGCCGCCAGCCGGGCCGGCGCCACTCCGGGCGCGATGGGGGCCGGCATCTACCTCGTCTGGCCTGCCTTCTACACCGATGTGACCGACTCCTACCGGCTCGGCCGGGGAGGGCGCGTGCTCACCGACCTCGGTGGGCTCTACTTCAACGCGATCGTCGCGGTGGCCATCGGGGCCCTGTGGTGGTCGACGCACTACGACGCGCTGCTGCTGGTGGTGGCCACCCAGATCCTGCAGATGGTGCGCCAGCTGACGCCGCTGGTCAGGTTCGACGGCTACCACGTGCTCGCCGACGTCACCGGCGTCCCGGACCTGTTCCACCGGATCAAGCCCACCCTGCTCGGTCTGCTTCCGTGGCGCTGGAAGCACCCGGAGACGACCATCCTCAAGCCCTGGGCACGCGCTGTCGTCACCCTCTGGGTGCTGATGGTGGTGCCCCTGCTCGGCTTCGCCCTCTTCGCCATGGTGATCTCCCTTCCCCGGATCGTGGGCACGGCGTGGGCGAGTGCCGGCAAGCAGAGCACGCTGCTCAGCCAGGCCTGGTCGGATGTCGATGTGCTCGAGGTGCTGGCCCGCGCAATCGGGGTGATCGCCGTGATCTTCCCGATCCTCGCCATCGCCGTGATCCTGTACCGGCTCTTGAAGCGCCTCATCACCAAGGTCTGGACCGCGACCCACGAGCGCCCGGTCCGACGCGGTCTGGCGGGCCTGCTGACGCTGGCGCTGGTGGCCGGTCTCGGCTTCATGTGGTGGCCGCGCGAGGGCACCTATCGGCCGATCCAGCCCTATGAGGGCGGGACGCTGACCCAGGTGGCCAACGTCGTACGCCCTTCGTCTGCCGGCCTTGCGGCAGGCTCCTACGGCCGGGCCACCACCGCCTGGGCCGAGGGGGACGCGCGCCCCACCCGCGACAAGCCGCAGCTGGCGCTCGTGCTGATCCCACGCGCGGGCCAGGGAGCGCCCAGCGGATCTGGCAGCGCCACCGGCGCCGACGGCTCGGGAGGCGGCGCCCCCGAGTCATGGGTGTTCCCGTTCAACAAGCCACTCCAGCCAGGCAAGGGCGACAACCAGGCGCTGGCGGTCAACACCAACGACAACACGATCCGCTACGACATCGCGTTCGCCCTCGTCTGGGTCGAGGACGACTCGCCCGCGCTGAACAAGAACGAGGCGTACGCCTTCGCCAGCTGCACCAACTGTGCGGCGGTCTCGGTCGGCTTCCAGGTCGTCCTGGTCACTGGACAGAACCGTGTCGCCGTACCCCAGAACATCGCGGCCGCCGTCAACTACGACTGCGTGAACTGCCTGACCTACGCCCTCGCCACACAGCTCTTCGTCACCCTCGACGGCCCCCTGGACGAGGCGAGCATGCAGCGACTGAGCGCCCTGTGGCAGGAGATCGCGGCGTTCGGGGCCAACATCGTGCAGGTGCCCCTGAACGAGATCCGGGACCGGCTGACGGCCTTCGAGGCGCAGATCCTGGAGATCGTCAAACCGCAAGGCGCCACCACTCCCGGGAAGACGACGGAGTCGGGACGAGCCGACCCCAGCAGCGGGCCGTCCTCGGGCCCATCGCCGTCCGTGGGGGCGAACGGCTCCTCGGGCGACGGCTCCAGTGACTCCCGCGACGACGGCGCAGGGGGGTCCGGTGCCACCGCCGAGGAGGAGTCGGGCACCGGGGACACCGGCGCGAGCGCACCGGCGGATCCCGGCGCGCCGAAGGGTGAGTCCTCGCAGAAGTCGGCACCCTCCCCGGCGGCGGAGTCCTCGACCCAGCCGTGACCGGGGTGACCACCGCTCCGAGCGGACCTGCTGCTGACGCACTCGCTATGACCGTGACCCAACCGTGACCACCCGCTGATCCAGGCTCAGATTCGCCCCGGAGGCCCGTT
>CAWEUP010000026.1:0-104308 GCA_963812235.1 uncultured Actinomycetota bacterium
TCCGAGACGTTGAGGTGGGGCCCTGGCGTTCCCACCAGCCCCACGCGCACCGCCATAGGATGGTGACCTGGGTCACAGCAGGCTAGGGTCAGTGAAAATTCACTCCAGCCCAGAGGTGATTCCGTGCCCGAGATTCTCGTTGGCGTCGACCGAAGCGAAGAGAGCAGGAGGGCCGTCGAGTTCGCGGCCGGATGGGCCCTCGATCTCGGCAGGTCGCTGCTCGTCGTCCATGTGGTGCCGTGGTCACCGTTCTCCTTCAACACCCCCGAGGAGAACGAGCAGCGTCCCGCCCGGCGCCAGCGCGAGATCAAGGCCGCCACTGAACAGATCACCGAGCCGATGGTCGCGGTGGCGAAGGAGCGCGACGTGCAGGTGGAGACCCTGGTCCAGCACGGTGACCCGGTCGACCTGCTGATCGAGATCGCCCGGACTCGAGGCAGCGAGCAGATCGTGCTCGGCAGGACCGGCGACGGTCGGGTCAGGCAGGCGCTCTTCGGCAGCATCCCGGCTCAAGTCGTGCAGCACGCCACCGTCCCGGTGACGGTGGTCCCATGAGCGGCGTCGCCACCGTCCTGCCGCTGGGCATCGACGAGACGGTCAGCGAGTACTTCGGCCCGATCTCGGACTTCATCGTCAGTGTCGTCTTCTACTCCGTGCCGATCTTCGGCGCCGACGTCTCGCTGATCGTGCTGTGGCTGATCAGCGCAGCGGTCTTCTTCACCTTCTGGTTCGGGGTGCCTCAGTTCCGCTCGATCGGGCACTCACTCAACCTCGTGCGTGGGCGTTACTCCAAGCCCGAGGACGCCGGAGAGGTCTCCCACTTCCAGGCCCTCGCGACCGCCGTCTCCGGCACGGTCGGGCTCGGAAACATCGCCGGCGTCGCGGTCGCGATCTCCCTCGGCGGACCCGGCGCCACCTTCTGGATGATCCTCGCCGGCTTCCTGGGGATGGCCTCGAAGATGGCCGAATGCACCCTGGGGGTGATGTATCGGCGTACGCACTCCGACGGGACGGTCTCCGGCGGGCCGATGTACTACCTCCGCGACGGCGTCGCCAAGGTCACCGGCAACGCGGGCCTGGGCAAGTTCTTGGCCGCCTTCTTCGCCGTGTGCTGCATCGGCGGCTCGCTCGGCGGCGGCAACATGTTCCAGGCGAACCAGGCCACCGCCCAGATCGTCGCAGTGACCGGCGGCGATGACAGCCCGTTCGCCGACATCAACTGGGTGATCGGCGTGTTCTTCGCCATCGCCGTGGGTGCGGTGATCATCGGCGGCATCAAGAGCATCGCCCGGGTCACCGAGAAGATCGTGCCCTTCATGGCCGGCATCTACATCTTGGCCTGCCTGGTGGTCATCATCGGGAGCTTCGACCAGGTGCCCACCGCCTTCGGCGAGATCGTGTCCGGTGCCTTCAGCCCCGAGGGTGTGGCGGGCGGGTTCCTCGGAGTGCTGATGGTCGGCTTCCAGCGTGCGGCGTTCTCCAACGAGGCCGGGATCGGTTCGGCCTCCATCGCGCACTCCGCGGTGAAGACCGAGGAGCCCGCCACCGAGGGCTTCGTGGCGATGCTCGAGCCGCTGATCGACACCATCATCATCTGCACCATGACCGCGCTCACCATCGTGATCACCGGCGCCTGGAAGGCCGAGGATGCCTCCGAGCTCGGCGGCGTCGGCCTGACCTCTCGTGCCTTCGAGTCGGTGATCCCCTGGTTCCCGAACGTGCTGGCCCTGGCCGTGGTGCTGTTCGCGTTCTCGACGATGATCTCGTGGTCGTACTACGGCATGAAGGCGACCGGGTACCTCTTCGGTGACAGCGCCACCGCCGAGATCGTGTTCAAGGTCGTGTTCTGCGTGTTCATCGTGATCGGCGCAGCTCTCTCCCTCGACCCGGTCATCGGATTCTCGGACTCGATGATCTTCATGATGTCGATCGCCAACGTGATCGGGCTCTACATCCTGGCCAAGACTGTGCGCAACGAGGTGCGCAGCCACCTGGCCAAGGTGAGGAGCGGGGAGTTCGCCCGGGTGAAGTGAGCCTTCCCGTCCCGGCGGGGTCTCGGCTGATCGCTCGTTTCGACTGACCGCTCGCTGGCGCTCGCTGCTCGACCGGCGGGGTGGGCTCGGTGGGTCGGGTGCCGGGTGGTCTCGGCTGATCGCTCGTTTCGACTGACCGCTCGCTGGCGCTCGCTGCTCAACGCAAGGCTCCGCTCGCTGCTCGACCGGCGGGGTCGACCGATCGAGCTCGTGCGTCGCCCCGGAGCGCCAGGCTCCGTCCCGCCTCGACAGCACAAGACCCGCTGGCCGGGTGCGCTGGCCAACGGGTCTTGTCGAGGTGGCCAGGGGCGGGGTCGAACCGCCGACCTTCCACTTTTCAGGCGGACGCTCGTACCAACTGAGCTACCTGGCCTTACCTCTTCCCACGTCTCGGCGAGCCGGAACGCAGGTCAGCCTCTGTTTCCAGAGGCGTGCGAAACCTTACCGGACCGGGTCCGGGCCACGAAACGCGGACTCACCGTCGCCGCCCGGTCAGGCGCCGGAGGCGGTCGTGGACCAGTGCAGCGCGGGCGGCGTTCATTCCGGCGGCTCCGTGCACGCCACCCCCCGGATGGGCCGACGCGGAGCCGAGGTACAGCCCCGGCACGCCCGTCTCGGCCCGTCCGGAGCCTGGGAACGGGCGGAAGATCAGCTCCTGGTGCAGCTGGGAGGTGCCGCCGTTGATGGCGCCGCCCAGCAGGTTCACATTGCGCGACTCGAGCTCGACCGGTCCCAGAACGCGGCGCTCCAGAATCCGGGAGCCGAACCCGGGAGCGAGCTTCTCGAAGCGGGCCTGCATCCGGTCAGCGAACCGCTCGAGGTCGTCGTGGTGCCACTCGCCTCGGATGCCCTGCTCGCCCGCATCGCCGTGAGTGGTCTGGGGGACGTGGGTGTAGGCCCACATCGACTCGGTGCCCGCTGGTGAGCGCGTGGGGTCGGTGGTGGTCATCTGGCCGGCCAGCATGAAGGGGTGGGCCGGGATCAGGCCGGAGGAGACCTGACCGAGGGCCTGGGCCATGTCGGCGACCGAGTCCGCGATGTGCAGGGTGCCTGGCGCCTTGTCGGGAGCGGTCTGCCAGGGCACCGGCCCGCTGAGCGCCCAGTCGACCTTGACCGTGGACGGATCGAGCTGGAAGGCCTTCATGCCTCGCTTGGCCCGGCTGGGGACGTCTGCGGGGGCGAGCAGCCCTCCGTAGAGGCTCGGCGCGATCGCGGTGGCCACGATGGCCCGCCTGGCCACGACCGTCTCGCCCGTCGAGGTGTGCACGGTGCGCGCCCGGCCGCCGTCGGTGCCGATCCGCTCCACACCGCTGGAGCAGCGGATCTCCCCGCCCAACGACTCCAGCCGCCGGGCGAGCGCCTGGGTGAGCTCGCCGGCGCCCCCCACCGGCACCGGGAACCCGACGGTCTGCCCCATCATCGTCATCAGCAGGCCGAACAGCCCGGATCCCGGCGCGTCGAGGGGGATGTCGCTGTGGCCCGCGTTGCCGGCGAGCAGCACGCGAGGTGACTCCCCTCGGAACCGTTTGCGACCGAGGTCGATGACGGGGGTGAGCAGCGTCTGGACCAACCGCAGCCCACCCGCTCGGGGCAGCTTGACCAGTCCGGAGAGCCCGGCGCGCACGGGTGGGAACGGGGTGAGCAGGCCCTGGATCAGGTCCTCTCCGATCACCTCCCACAGCCGGCACAGCTCCAGCCAGCTCTCGCCGTCGCCGGCGGCCTGAGCCTCGAGCCGGCTCGCCGTGGCATCGCGGTCACGCTCCTGCAGCGCCCACGAGCCGTCGGGGAAGGGATGGCCGAGCACCGCGGGTGCGTGGGTCCACCTGAGCCCGTGGTCCTCGAGGTGGAACGACCGCAAGGCCGGCGAGGCTGCGGCGAGCGGGTAGAACGCGCTGAAGGTGTCCTGGACGAAGTCGGGATGCAGCTCGCGATCACTGCGTACGGCGCCACCGAGGTCTGGCTGCTGCTCGAGCACCAGGACCGACCAGCCCGCGTCTGCGAGGTGGTTCGCCGCCACCAGGCCGTTGGGCCCGGAGCCGATGACGACTGCGTCGTACGCCGTCACGGGGCGCCTGTGGACGGCCGGGCGATCGGGGAGGTCACGGCCGGTTCTCGGCGATGAAGGCGAGACGCCGCAGGCTCTCGGTGTTGCGCCACTTGATCCCGGGGGCGCGCACCGGCAGCGGGACCAGCTTGCCGGGACCAGAGACCGCGTCCTCCTCGAGCACGACCCGAGTGTCGGCGCCCTGTGGGCTGAGGGTGAGGACGACGGCCGCCTCGCCTGCGAAGGGCCAGGCTCGAGCCCGGAGCGCCAGCTTGTGGAGAGGGTCGACCTCGGTGACCTCGGTGTCATCGTTGAGCAGAGCCGGCCAGGCACCCACCGAGTGGTGCAGCTTGGACCCCACGGCGGGCCAGTGGTCCTCGACGTCACGCATCCGCGAGGCGCCCACCACCCAGAGCGGATAGAGCCAGCCGTCTGCGAGGACGTCCCACACGCGCTGGGGAGTGGTCTTGAGAACACGTTCGACGCTGATCATGGGGGGAACGTACCCGGCGACGCCCCAGACACACCCTGGAGTACGGCGCTGCGGAAATGACGAGGGTCTCTCGGCATGACTGCCGAGAGACCCTCTTCCTGCGACCCCGACGGGACTCGAACCCGCGGCCTCCGCCGTGACAGGGCGGCGCGCTAACCAACTGCGCTACGGGGCCTGGATGGTGCAAAGCTCGCACGTTTGCGAAGCCACGGAATGCTAACCCATGACCGGCCCACGTTCCGAATCCGCCCTGTCGAGGCGGGTGGTGCGGCACCGGTCGAGCGTGGCGTGTTAGCACCCCCAACGGGATTCGAACCCGTGCTACCGGCGTGAAAGGCCAGCGTCCTAGGCCACTAGACGATGGGGGCCTGTCGTTGCGGAGAACGACGGGGGCAAGTGTAGGGGAGCGGCCGGCTCAGGCGTAGCCGAGGTCGTGCAGGTGGTCGTCGTCGATCCCGAAGTGGTGCGCGATCTCGTGTACGACGGTGATGCGCACCTCCTCCACGAGCTCCTCGGCCGATTCGCACATCCGGCTGAGCGGTCCTCGGTAGATGAAGATCCGGTCCGGGCCGCGGAAGGTGTAGTTGCTGTCGCGCTCGGTGAGCGGGATGCCGTCGTACAGCCCCAGGATGTCGGGCTCCTCGGCCGGCGGCTCCGGCTCGATCAGGACGACCACGTTGTCCATCAGCTCCGCGAGCTCCGGGGGTACGCCGTCGAGGGCCTCGGCCACCAGCCCCTCGAACTCGCTCTCGCCGATCTCCTCCACCCCGCCAACCTACGTGGCGCACAGGGGCCGGCCCCCCCAGAGGTCTGGGAAGGGCCGGCCCACGAGGCTTGCTCAGGCAGCGACCGGCTGGTCGACCGGCTTGGGTGCGAAGCCCGGGTGGCTGTTGGCGCCCATGAAGTTGTTCGGCAGCGACAGGCGGATCACCTTGCGCCAGGCGGAGCCGACCTGGCGGGGGAGCGAGCCCTCGGTGTAGGGCAGCTCGTAGCGCTCGAACAGGTCCTTCACCTTGGGGGCGATCTCCTGGTAGCGGTTGCTCGGCAGGTCCGGGAACAGGTGGTGCTCGATCTGGAACGACAGGTTCCCGGTCATCATGTGCATCGCCTTGGAGCCGGTGATGTTGGCCGAGCCGAGCATCTGGCGCACGTACCACTCGCCCTTGGTCTCACCCACGATCGACTTCTTCTCGAAGGTCTGGACGCCCTCGGGGAAGTGGCCGCACATGATCACCGAGTGGGTCCACAGGTTGCGGACCAGGTTGGCGGTGAAGTTCGCCGACAGCGTGTGCAGGACCGAGGGGCCCGACAGGATCGGGTGGATCACGTAGTCCTTCTTGAACTGGTTGCGGATCTTGCGCAGCGTGACCGACGCCCGCGCCTTGAACTCAGGCGACTTCAGCGTCTTGCGCTTGACGTGCTTGCCGATCTCCAGGTCGTAGGCCGCGATGCCGTACTCGAAGAAGCAGGCGTTGACGAAGTTCCACAGCGGCTGCGCGAGGTACACCGGGTGCCAGCGCTGGTCCTCGTCCACGCGCATGATGCCGTAGCCGAGGTCGTTGTCCTTGCCGACGACGTTGGTGAAGTTGTGGTGCAGCTCGTTGTGGGAGTGCTTCCACTGCTCGGAGGGCGAGGCGTTGTCCCACTCCCAGGTGCTCGAGTGGATCTTCGGGTCACGCATCCAGTCCCACTGGCCGTGCATGACGTTGTGCCCGATCTCCATGTTCTCCAGGATCTTGGCGACCGAGAGGCCGGCCGTCCCGACGAGCCATGCGGGCGGGAACAGCGAGAACAGCAGCACGGCACGCGAGCCGAGCTCGAGCTTGCGCTGGGTGTCGATGACCTTGCGGATGTACGCCGCGTCGCTGGCGCCACGCTTGCCGATGAACTCGGCGCGGATCGCGTCCAGCTCCTGGCCGATCTGCTCGATGTCCTCGGAGGTGAGGTGGTCGATCGGGCTGGTGCTCTTCTTCTGCAGGACAGTCATGGGGATCTCCTCTAGTGGTCGATCAGTGGTCGATGTGGCAGCTGCCGGCGGCGGCGCTGATGCAGGTCTGGATCTTGACGCCGTCGCCCTCTGCAGCCGTGGTGATCTCGCCGGTGCGCAGGTCGCGCACGGCGCCCTGGCGCAGCGGCAGCACGCAGCCGAAGCAGATGCCCATGCGGCACCCGCTCGGCATGAGTACGCCGGCCTCCTCGGCCTCGTCCAGGATCGGACGGGAGCCGTCGGAGTCGACGGTGACGGAGCTCTTGGTGAAGCTGACGGTGCCGCCCTCGCCGGTGACCAGCGTGGCGACCCGGAACTGCTCGGTCAGCAGCCTCAGGCCCAGCTCGACGTGGTGCTGCTCGAGGGCGTCGAGCAGTCCGGCCGGGCCGCACGCGAACGTGGTGCGCTCCAGCAGGTCGGGGACCAGGCCGGCCAGGTCGGCCACGTCGAGGACGCCGTGCTGGTCGTCGTAGCGGGCGACGAGGTTGATCATCCCGGCCTCGTCGAGCTCGCGCAGGTTGGTGAGGAAGATCGAGTCGGGCTCGCTGGGCGCGACGTGCACCACGACGATGTCGAAGTGCTTGCTG
The DNA here is from genome assembly GCA_963812235.1 of uncultured Actinomycetota bacterium. Taxonomy (GTDB): domain Bacteria; phylum Actinomycetota; class Actinomycetes; order Propionibacteriales; family Nocardioidaceae; genus Marmoricola. Next base: position 7,145 of record CAWEUP010000026.1, read on the forward strand.
CGCGGGAGGCGTACGACGCCCGACTCCGCGACCGGGAACAGGTTGCGCAGCATGCCGATGACGGGGGTGATCCCGGATCCGGCGGTGACGAAGAGGAACTTGCCGCCCTCGGTGGGCAGCACGAACTCGCCGGCTGCCTGCTCGAGGTGGACCAGCGTGCCGGGGCGGGCGTCGCGGACCAGGTGGTTGCTGACCTTGCCCTGCGGAACTGCCTTGACCGTGACGGCGATGCATCCGTCGGCCCGAGGGCCGTGGGTCAGGGAGTAGGCGCGCCAGAGGCGGACGCCGTCGACGTCGATGCCGATCCGCACGTACTGACCGGGGATGTGGCCGGCCCAGTCGGCGCCGGGGCGGATCACGATGGTGGCGGCGTCGGCGGTCTCGAGGTGGATCTCCTCGATCCGTCCGCGCAGCGAGGCGCCCGCGCGTAGCGGGTTGAAGACGTCGAGGTAGTCAGCGGGGACGAGGGGGGTGGCGGCCAGCTCGGCGATGCGACCGAGGCGCTCGCGAAGGGCCCTGCCGAGGCCGTCGGGTCCCCGCGTCGTGGAGGAGGGGTACGTAGTGGAGGCCATGTGACTAGTCTGATGTGTGAACGGGTTAAGATCATGACCCAGGAGCGTGAATCGATGTTGCGGTTTTGTTCTCAGGGGATGAAAACATGGTGAAAGCCGCTGATCTTCGGTTGGATGCCGACACGATCGGTGACCTCCGTCACGGCGTGCCCGGCGCGGCGGAGCGCACGGTCGCGGCGATCACGGCGGAGGTGCCCAGCTACGCCGACGCGCTCACGGGCTCCATGGGTCAGACCATCCGCACGGCGGTCGAGCTCGCGCTGGGCGGTTTCATCTCGCTGGCCGGCCGCACCGGGGGTGCGGAGGCGCAGACCCCGACGGCCCCGGCGGTGGACGGCGCCTACCAGCTGGGGCGGGGCGAGGCCAGGAGCGGACGGTCGGTCGACGCCCTGCTCTCGGCGTACCGGATCGGGGCGCGGGTCTCCTGGCAGGAGATGTCCTCGACGGCGGTGCGCAACGGTGTCGACGCGGACACCATCGCCCGGTTCGCCGAGCTGGTGTTCGCCTACATCGACGAGCTCTCCGCCGCCAGCGTCGCCGGCCACAGCGATGAGCTGGCCACGACGGGCCGGGTGCGTGAGCGGCTCCTGGAACGCATCGCCGGTCACCTTCTCCAGGGCTCCCCGCAGGACGTCGTCGAGACCGCGGCTGAGCGAGCGGACTGGGCGCTGCCGACGACCCTGACTGCGGTGATCGTCCCGGAGTCCCAGGCGCGGGCGGTGGTCAACGCGATGGCGGGTGAGACCCTCCAGTCCACGGAGGACCTGGACGCGATGGTGCTGCTGCTCGTCCCCGACGTCCACGACCATGGCCGCGCGGCGCTGTTGAACGTGCTGCGGGGGCTGGAGGCCGTGGCCGGACCCGCGCGTCCGTGGCTGGCGGTGCGGTCGTCCTTCGAGCGGGCCCTGCGTGTGCGCTCGCTCGGCCTGGGCACCGACAGCGAGGAGCACCTGGCCGAGCTCGTCCTCAGCGCCGACCCCAGCGCCCTGGCAGACCTGCGGACGCGGGTGCTCGCGCCGCTGGAGGAGGTCAGCACCACCAGCGCCGACAAGCTCGCCGAGACCCTGCGCTCGTGGCTGCTCCACCAGGGGCGTCGCGACGCCGTCGCGGAGGAGCTGTTCGTGCACGCCCAGACGGTGCGCTACCGCATGAACCAGCTGCGTGACCTGTTCGGCGACCGGCTCGAGGAGCCGCACTTCGTCCTGGAGCTCACCATCGCCCTGGGCCCGCCGCCTCAGGACGCTCACAGCGAGAAGTGAGCCAGCCGTCCGCCGACCCAGGTCGCGGCGACCTCCATCGAGCGCAGGGCCGCGGCCTGCTCCCGCGAGGAGCCTCCGGGGAGCGGGTAGGAGTCCAGCAGGGCGAGGTCGGCGGGGTGCCCGATAGCCACGGTGCCGAGCCCGTCGGTGCTTGCCGCGAGGGCCTCGTGCACGGTCAGCGCCTGCTCGGGGTGCCAGGGCTCTCGCTCGTCTCCGCTCCGGTGGACGGCGGCGCTGATCGCGTCCCAGGGGTCGAGCGGTGAGACGGGTGCGTCGCTGCCGAGCACCACGTCGACTCCGTCATCGATCAGCCAGCGCAGCGCGAAGCACCGGTCGGTGCGATCGGGCCAGAAGCTCTCGGTCAGGTCCCGGTCGTCGAGCAGGTGCGCCGGCTGGACGCTGGCCCGGATCCCGAGCCGGGCCATGGTCTGGCTGTCCTCGCGGCCGATCAGCTGGGCGTGCTCGATCGTCCCGGTGGCCTCGGTCTCGGCATAGGCGGCCAGCGCCTCGCGGATGGCGGCGTCCCCGATCGCGTGCACCGCCACGTCGAGCTGGTGGTCCCGGGCGTGGGCCAGGAGGGCGCGCAGGCTCTCCGGGGACAGATTCGCTGCGCCGGTGCCGCCGCCCTCGGCGTACGGCGAGCAGCACCAGGCGGTCCGGGTGTTCAGCGACCCGTCGGAGATGATCTTCAACGGGCCCATCGTGACCAGGGGCCCGCATCCGGGCAGCATGTCGCCGGTGCGCAGCCCCGCGCCGACGTACTCCGCCACGGTGTTGACGTAGGCGCCCACACGCACGCGCAGCAGCTCGGCGCCGGCCGCCTCCCGTTCGGGCCAGGCGTGCAGGTCCTGGTCGAACTCCAGGTCGACCAGCCCCACGAGGCCCTTGGCGGCGGCCTCGCGCAGCGTGCGGAGGTAGGCCTCGGGTGAGGTGCCGTCGCTGCCCGCCACGTCGGCGAGACGTGGATAGGCCTGGAACCACTCGCCCTCGGCGACCACGTCCTCACGCACGGGGAGTCGCAGACCTCGCAGTCCGGCCGTGTTGATCCACGCATGGTGGCCGTCGCCGCTGATCAGCACGACCTGCCGGGAGCCTGAGATCTCGTCGAGCTCGTGGACGGTGGGTTGCCGCGCCCATCCGGCCGATCGATGTCCCCAGCCGATCACCGGCCCCTCGGGAACCTCTGCGAGGTGCCGCGTGACGACCGCCAGGGCGTCCTCCACGGAGTGGGTGCCGGTCAGGTCCAGCCGCTGGGAGGCCATCGTCCACTGGCCGAGGTGCACGTGCTGGTCCCACAGACCGGGGATCAGCCATCGACCCTGCGCATCGTGCTCGGCGACCCCGGTGGGCCTGGCCAGCCGCTCACCGAGCTCGACGACCCGGCCGTCGACGACCAGCACGTCGACGGGCCCGTCCGGCACGGCCTCGGCGGTGCGACCCAGGCCGGTGGTGTCCCGGCCGAGCACCGGAACCAGGCGCGCGTCGCGCAGCAGGAAGCTCGGCACTGCCGCCGGACGTCGTCGCGATCGCATCGTGGTCCTCGGCTCCGCTGGGTTGCCGGCTCGGAGGCCGGATGGCCTCGCCCTGAGACTAGGACAGCCACCCGACGAGCGCGTGCCCCAGGGCGGCCGCAGCCAGGCACCCTCCGATCGTGGCCACGGCGTACGCCGACCCGCGTCTCCGGCCTCCTCGGACCGCCTGGACGGCGAAGGAGGAGTAGGTGGTCAGACCGCCGCAGAGTCCGACGCCCAGGAGTGCCAGCGGTCGTCCGTCGACGGCGCCCGCGACGAGGGCCCCCAGTGCTGCTGAGCCCGCGAGGTTGACCAGGAGCGTCCCCCAGGGGAAGCGCTCGTCCAGGAGCAGCCCGGCGAGGTATCTCAGCGGCGCTCCCACCGCTGCGCCCAGACCCACCAGCAGGACACTCATCCCCTGCTCGGCTCCAGCTCGGCAGCATCCGGTCCGGGGGCGGGGGAGAGCCGGTCGACCACCGCGACGGCGAGCAGGGCGGCGACGAGCGTGCCGAGGCAGTAGGTCAGCGCGACCCCGGACCGGCCCTGGTCGATCAGCTGGAACGTCTCGACGGACGCCGCCGACATCGTCGTGAAGCCTCCCAGGACGCCGGTGCCCAGCATCAGCACCAGCCACGGTCGCCGGCGTACGGCGGCCACCAGCGGCAGCGCTGCCAGGAGACCGCAGCCGACGACGTTGATCGCGAAGGTCGCCGACGGGAAGTCCCCTGCGGCCATGGGGAACACCTCGGTGACCCACCACCGGGCGGCGGCTCCGACGGCTCCACCCACGGCGGTGAGCAGCACACCGAGAGCGACCGGCGGGGAGCGCCGGTCGGAGCCGGAGGCGGTCATGCAGGAGGCAGTGCGAGCGGCCCGGTCCAGCGGATCGCCTGCTCGCCGCTGCCCTGTCGCTCGAACTCGGTGAAGTACCACGTCTCCAGGTCCACGATCGGATCCGGTGGCTTCAGGGCCAGCAGGTGCTCGCGCGAGAGTGAGGTGTACACCTGCCCGAGCAGGTCACGGATCTGCGCCATCGTGGCGGGTGTGGTGATGGGCACGCTGTACTCGAGGTCGACGCTCTCCACGCCCTCGGCGATGGCGTGGTCCAGGTCTGAGACGCCCTTGCTGGAGCGACGTTCGCGGTCGGCCTGGACGAAGACGTCGGTGATCGCGATGGCCAGGGGGTAGTCCTCCGGCGCGGTCATCGCGAGCAGGCGCAGCTCGCGGCGTACCTCGAAGTGGTAGCGGCGCATCTCCCCGAACAGCACGGCCGGCACCCCGAGAAGGTGCAGCGGGATCCGAGGGCCCTCCAGGACGGCTTGTGCCTCGGCGTGCGCGGTGTCGAAGGCGAAGATCTCTCCGGGCATCTGGTCCTGGAAGTGCGCGTCGTGTCGAGGCTCGAACCACACCGACTTGCTGCGGCCGTCGTGGGCGAGGTCGGACCCCCACCGCCGCGACATCATCGCGACGAGGTCGAGCCCGCGGCCGAAGGTGGTCAGGTTGGTCTCGTCGACGTCGGCGATCTCGGGCACGAAGGAGGCCCGCTGCGGCGGCACGGGCGAGGAGTCCACCACCTCGATGCGGGGATGGTTCACGGTCCCGCGGACCCGCACCGAGAGCGGCGGCTCGGAGTGGATCAGGGCGTTGGTGACCAGCTCGGACACGCCCAGCTGGGCCGCGTCGACGAGGTCCGACCGGCCGATCTCCTCGAGCACCTTGGACACCCAGGAACGCGCGAGCTTCACCGAGGGAGGACTCGCAGGGAGGACAAGGGACCGCTTGGTCAGGGGCAACTTCCACCGCTCCGGGGCGCCATCGAGAACAAAGTGAGCACCGCACTTTCGCTTGAACAAGAGACTAGGGGAATCAGAACCGCATAGCACTCATCGATCGATCAGGGACAGCAACGCGTTCTCCACCACCTCGCTCAGCGCGGGGTGGATCCAGTACGGACCGTGTGCCAGGTCCTGGGGCGAGCTGCCCAGACTCATGGCCTGCACCAGGGGTTGGAGCAGCAGGCTCGCCTGCGGACCGATGATGTGCGCGCCCAGCAGCCGCTGGCGTGTCGGATCGGCGAGGAGCTTCACGAAGTGCTCTCCAGGCCGGCTGCCCATCGCCCAGCCGTAGGCGACGTCCGCGTAGTCGTGGATGGCGACCACGTGTGCGATCCCTTGCGCCGTGGCGTCCTGGGTGGTCAGCCCGACGCTCGCGATCTGGGGCGCGGTGAACACGGCACTGGGGACGAACCTGTGGTCGCTGGCGATCAGCGCGTCCGGGTTCAGCAGGTTGTGCTGGACCGTGCGCGCCTCGAGGTTGGCGACGTGCTTGAGCCTGAACCCGCTGCTCACGTCCCCGAGGGCCCAGACCCCCGGCGCCGAGGTGCGCTGGAACTCGTCCACGAGCACCCGGCCCTCGTCGCTGCTGATCGTGGTGGCTCCGAGATTCAGCCGATCCCCGTTGGGGACCCGTCCGGTGGCGACCAGCAGTACGTCGACCTCTAGCTCGTCGCCGGTGGAGAGCGAGAGCACCGTGGTCTCCCCGCGCTGGGCGACCTTGGTCGTGACCGTGTCCAGCCGCACCTCCCACTGGCTAGCCGCGTGCGCGGCGAAGCTCTCCGACACCGACTCGTCCTGGGCGCGCAGCAGTCTTGATCCGCGCTCGATCTGGATGACCGCCGTGCCGAGCGCGGAGAACACGTGGGCGAACTCCGCCGCCACGTAGCCGCCGCCGATGATGGCCATCCGGCGAGGCAGCTCTTCGAGCCGCATCACCGTGTCGCTGGTGTGGAAGGCCACCTCGTCGAGGCCCGGGATGTCGGCGACGTCGGTCCGACTCCCGGCAGCGATCACCACCTGGTCTGCCGTGATCTGCTCATCGGCGCCGCCGTCGGAACCCGGTACGGCGAGGGTGTGGTCGTCGAGGAACGTCGCGTGGCACTCGTAGACCTCCACGTTGGGCAGTCCGACCCGGTAGTCCCGCCCGGACTCGGCCATCGGGTCGACTCGGCCGAAGACCCGGTCGCGGATCTCCGGCCAGCGGGCTCCCGCGAAGGTGGTGTCCACTCCCAGACGGGGAGCGCGCTCCGCATGGCGGGCGAGGTCGGCCGGGAAGACGAACATCTTGGTGGGAATGCAGCCGACGTTGAGGCAGGTGCCGCCGAACAGGTTGTCCTCGAGGATCGCGACCCGCCAGTCCGCGAACCGTCCGTCGACGATGCTGTTGCCCGAGCCGGTCCCGATCACAGCCAGGTCGTAGTGCGTCACGGGGTCCATCGTGCCGGACCGAGCCCAAAGAAAGAGGGCTATCCAGCCAGCGGGTGGCGGCGGGTGTGACTGAACGTACGCCCGCTGAGTGGTGGTGAGGGGACTGTTGCGGGGAGGATGAGCGCTATGTCAGACGTGAACACCAAACTTCCGCAGGACCGGCACCGCGTGGTCGTCATCGGCTCAGGCTTCGGCGGCCTCTTCGGGGCCAAGGCCTTGCGCCGGGCCGACGTCGACGTGACCATGGTCGCCAAGACCACCCATCACCTGTTCCAGCCGCTGCTCTACCAGGTCGCGACCGGCATCCTGTCCGAGGGTGAGATCGCGCCGGCCACCCGTGAGGTGCTGGCCAGCCAGCGCAACGCCACCGTCCTCCTCGGCGACGTGCAGGACATCGACCTCGAGGCCCGCACGGTGACCCACCACGTGCTGGGCAGGCAGTCCGTGACGGCGTACGACTCGCTGATCGTGGCGGCCGGCGCCGGCCAGTCCTACTTCGGCAACGACCACTTCGCCGAGTTCGCCCCCGGCATGAAGAGCATCGACGACGCGCTCGAGCTGCGAGGACGCATCTTCGGTGCGTTCGAGCTGCGCGGAGAACCTCGCGGCCAAGGGGGAGAACGTCGACCACCTGCTCACCTTCGTCGTGGTGGGCGCGGGGCCGACCGGCGTCGAGATGGCGGGACAGATCGCCGAGCTCGCGCACCGCACCCTCAAGCGTGACTTCCGGTTCATCAACACCAAGCAGGCGCGGGTGATCCTGGTGGACGCGGCCTCCCAGGTGCTTCCTCCGTTCGGCGCCAAGCTCGGCGCGAAGACCCAGGAGACGCTCGAGAAGCTCGGGGTCGAGGTCCAGCTGGGCGCGATGGTGACCGAGGTCGACGAGCGCGGCATCGTGCTGAAGGACAAGGACGGCACCGACCGCCGAGTCCAGGCGGTCACCAAGATCTGGGCGGCCGGAGTCCAGAGCAGCCCGCTGAGCGAGACCCTGGCGCGGCAGACTGGTGCGAGCCTCGACCGCGCCGGACGCATCGGCGTCAACTCGGACCTGACGCTGCCCGGACACCCCGAGGTGTTCGTCGTGGGCGACATGATCGCGCTGAACAACCTGCCCGGCGTGGCCCAGGTGGCGATCCAGGGTGCGAAGTACGCCGCCAAGGAGATCAAGGGACGGCTGGCCGACAAGGCGCCGCAGGAGCCCTTCAAGTACTTCGACAAGGGCAGCATGGCGACGATCTCGCGCTTCGACGCGGTCGCCATGGTCGGCAAGCTCCGCCTCAGCGGCTTGATCGCCTGGCTGATGTGGCTGGGCGTGCACCTGATCTACCTGACCGGCTTCAAGAACCAGGTGACCGCGCTGCTGCACTGGACAGTCACGTTCCTCAGCAACGACCGCTCGGAGCGTACGGCGACCGAGCAGCAGATCTTCGCTCGGATGGCACTGCAGCGACTGCCCGGTGGGGCATCGGAGCTGGTCAGCAAGCCCGGCGACGGGGCCGACCGGCGCGCCGAGCTCGAGGCCATCGCCGCCGAGGAGGCTCGGCTGACCGACTCCGGTGAGCGCGGAAGGGTCTCCGACCGGACCGCCTGATCCTCGACCCAGCTCGGGCCGTTCGCGATATGCGCCGGTCCGCTCCGCGGCGGTCGGCTCCGCGTCAGGCGGGCAGTTGCGGGACGGGTGCCCCGGTGACGTGGGTGCGTACGCCGAGGGCGGCCAAGGTGATCAACGCCAAGACGATGCTCGCTCCCAGCGAGACCGGTGAGCCCACGAGCAGGTAGGCGATCAGGGCCAGTCCGGTGAGGCCGGCGGAACCGACCGACGCGCGCGTGAGGGTGCGGCTCAGGTCGGAGCGTCGGATCACGCGGCCGAAGTCGATCTCCGGAGCGACGGGACGCCGGAAAGAGGCGGTGGGTGGGTGAGGCGCTGTTGCGTTCTCGTCTCGGGGGGCAGTCGGCTGCTGCCGCAGCCGCGTCGACTGGAGAGGCACGCCGGTGGCGCGCGGCCGCTCCGGCTTGGTCAGTGGGAGCACGAATGAACGATCGAGCCACTCCGGTGTCTGGAACCGGTCCGCGTCGGGGCGGTCGGCGGCGAGCCGGCTGCGGGCCTGAGCGCGCATGCGGGAGCGGCGAACGGCGGCCAGATCGATCGCGCCGTCTGTCGGGCGCGCGGTGCGTGGCACCGTCTCCCATGTCGTTCTCCTCATGCTTCTCGAAACGTGCTCCTCGACTGAGTGTGCACCGGCAAGGGCGTGACCCGACAGCCTCTGAATCGGTCTATTCCTGGAGGTCAGACGCAAAAAACCAATCGGATATGGCTATAGATCGGATAAATCGCACTGCGCGGGCAGGTGCTGCGTTCGCCCCGACGGGCGTGGCAGGTGTGCTCGCGCACGAGATGCGTGTGCCGGAGTCTTCGAGGCGCCTCGTAGTATCTGCTCGGACGCGAACCACCCGACGTTCGTGCGAGTCCTCGAACCGAGCCAGTGAAGGAGATTGCAGTGTCGCCTGGCCGAACCCGACTCCTCTACGTCACTGACCTCGGCTACGAGGCGCGGGGACGCGAGTACAGCGGCGAGGACATCTACCTCTCCAGCAGGCTGCGCGAGCACTTCGACATCGCGCTGTGCCACCCGAGGGACGCGGTGGCTCTGATGCTGGACTTCGACGCGGTGATGATCCGCAACAGCGGGCCGACGCTGTACTACCAGGACGAGCACGACTCACTTCCGCGCCAGTGCGGTCAGCGCAGGTGTGCGGGTCTTCACCGAGCTCACCGGCAAGGCCGACATGGCCGGAAAGCAGTACCTGGTCGACCTGTACGCCGCGGGCCACCCGGTGATCCCGACCGTCGACCGGCAGCAGCACCTCGACCGGCTGCCCGAGGCGAGCGAGTTCGTGGTCAAGCCCATCTTCGGTGCCGACTCGGTCGGGCTGCAGTTCCTCCGGCGCGCCGATCTCGACGGCGTCGACTATCGAGGACCTGCTCGTCCAGCCGCGCATCGACTTCCGGCACGAGATCTCGTTCTACTTCGTCGACCGCACCTACTACTACGCCCTCTACGCGCCGGATCCCCACCACCGTTGGGCACTCGAGCCCTATCAGCCCTCGGACGCCGATCTGGCCTTCGCCCAGCTCTTCATCGACTGGAACGACATCGACCACGGCATCCAACGCGTCGACGCCTGTCGCACGCAGTCCGGCGACCTCCTCCTCGTCGAGCTGGAGGACCTCAACCCCTATCTCTCCCTCGAGCTCGTCGACGCCGGCGTACGCGACCAGTTCGTCAAGGCGGTCACCGCCTCCCTGCAGGCCATGCTCGACCGCCACCGCTGACCCCTCGTGGTCGAGCAGTCGAGACCAAGGGGCCGTACGCCGACCCCCCAGCCCGAGGCCCGAAGTCAGCCGCCGGCGACTCGGGTGTGATGCGTCTCCGGGTGCCTGTCGCTCCATCCGTCTGGCCGATAGATGGACATGACCTGGGCGATCATCGCCTCGTGGCTGACGAAGCGGCGCTCGTCGTAGCAGCCGAGCGGGTCCTCGGCGGCATGGAAGAGGCAGAGGTTGCAGTAGGAGCAGGGGCGTTCGGCGCGTTCGGCGCCTTCTGCCCATTGGTTGACCAGGTCGGGGTTGGCCATCAGTGGCCGGGCGATGCTGACGGCGTCGCAGTGCCCGTCGGTCAGTGCCTGTCGTACGACGGAGGCGGTCTGGAAGCCCCCGGTGACGATCACCGGGATGTTGAGGTGACGGCGCACCTCCGAGGCGTCGGGCAGCAGTTGGCCTTCAGGGTCGCGGGGAGCGGTGCGCTGCCAGATCCATCGTCCGAGCGGCCGGGTGGGCTTGAACCGCCAGAGCACGTAGTTGCGCAGCGTTGCGGAGCCTGAGGACAGCATCGTGTCGTAGGTCTTGATGATCTCTGCCGGCGAGAACCCGCCCGCGGGGTTCAGCGGGTGGGGGAAGAAGCTCCCGGTGGACACGTGCACGGCGTGTACGCCGGCCTGCTCGGCCCACTGGAACACCTGGATGGACTCGGCCAGCGTGTTGCCCTTGCGGGCCCACGGGAAGACGGCGTTGCCGTGGTCGACGGCGCTGACCTTGATCTGCAGGTGGAAGTCCGAGCCGGCCTCCCTCTGGATCGCCGCGATCACCTCCAGCAGGAACCTGGCCCGGTTCTCCAGCGGCCCGCCGTACTGGTCGGTGCGGTCGTTGATGCCGGAGGAGAGGAACTGGGTGAACAGGTAGCCGTTGCAGGCATGGAGCTCCACCCCGTCGAGACCGGCCTCGCGGGCGCGCCGTGCGCCGTGTCCGAACATGGCCACGACCTGCCGGATCTCGGTCTTGTCCATCGCTCGCGCCGGAAGGCCGTGGATCGGGTCCTTGGAGTTGGTGGAGCTCAGCGCGATGTTGTCGGAGTTCTCCACCCCGGCGATGTCGCGTTGCCGCCCGCTGTGGCTGAGCTGGAGCAGGAACTTGCAGTCGTGGGCGTGGACGCGTTCACCGACGACTCGCCAGAACGGGATCTTGTCGTCGTCGTCGATGAGCGCGTAGTTGGGCAGCACCCGTCCTCGTGCGTGGATCGGGACGTGGGAGGAGGCGATGGCCCCGACGCCGCCACGGGCGAACTGCTCCTCCCAGTTGACGCGGGCCATCGTGCCGCTGCCGTCGTAGTTGTCGATGCGCCCGGAGATGTTGCTGCGCAGCACCCGGTTCTTGATGGTCAGTCCGCTGGGGAAGGTGAGCGGTGTGAAGATCGGGTCCTGCGCGGTCACGACGCGGTGTCCGTGGGTTCGGTGTCGGGCCAGGGCTGGAACGCGTTGGCCTGTTCGGGGAGCCGGGCGGCGAGCTCGGGCCAGTGCCGCAGCAGAGCGCCGGCCATGGTGGCGTCCTGGATCCACTGCACCCCGACCTTGGTGTAGGTCTCGTCGCTGTAGTCGGCGGCGAAGAAACGGTCGCTGTTCAGGCGTCGGCTGGCCATCAGGATGAAGATGCGGAAGGCGGTGTCGCTGAAGGCGAAGCCTGTGGGTCGTCTCTCGGCGAACATGCCGATGGTGAGGTCGAGCTTCTCCACATCGCCCTCGTACAGGTCCGATAGGTCGGCGACCAGCGTCGCGTCGTCGGTCAGGTCGGCGAAGCTCTTCATCGGGCGGAGGCGGAGGAGCCGTCGGAACTCGTTGTAGCGAGGCACACCGGCTTCGCGGGTGCGGATGATGTCGATGGCGCCGAGGTCCATCGGGTTGCTGTCATTGGGACGGGTGAAGTTCTGGAGCGCGCGCGGGAAGTTGCGCAGCACGATCGCCCCGGCGTACTCCGTCCCGAACGAGTAGAACAGGTCGGGAAGCGTGTGCTCGGCGAAGACGGCACGGGCGGCCGGCCCGGCCAGGTCGGCGAACTCGCAGTCCAGGACGGTCTCTCCTCGTGGAGGCGAGCTTGAGCCGGTACGTCGTCGGGGATCAGGGGGTGCATCCGGTAGACGCGCGGCGAACTCCTCGGTCAGGGAGAAGGGAACGCCGTAGCCCTGGGTCTTCGATCCGGGGATTCCACTGATCACCTCACTGGAGCTGAGGCGACCCAGGAGCCGGTGGAGGCGTTCACCGGCGATGCCGAACCAGTTGGCACGCATGGCGATCTTGGTGGCGGGGTGCGCGATCACGGCCGGCGTCCACTCCACGGTGTGGATCTTGGCAACGACGGCAGCGTTGACGAGGCGGGCCCGTTGGTAGAGCTCGTCGTCGTCGAGGTCGGGGTAGGCCTCGGCGAGCTTGTCGCAGATCGCGTTGTGCTCCAAGGCGAACAGGCTGACCAGCATGCCCATGCCGAGCCAGAATCCAGGCTCCCGCGTCGGGTCCGCTGACGGATCGTCGGGCAGTGGGATGACCCCGTCTGCTCCGAGGAAGAGGTGGCCTTCGTTGCCGGTACGACGGGCGCGGGCCTCGTCCTCGGAGGTGCCGTAGATGGAGGACAGGTCCCACCAGTGGGTGAGCTCGTTGACGAAGGTGGGTGGCCCCGAGGTCGGGTCCGGGCGGGTCGGGTCGGCGACGGTTCGAGGGATGAGCATCGGGTTCTGCTGCCACTCGTCGTCGGCCGCGAGCGGGACGGCGATGGGCCGGTCGGCATCTCCGTGGCCGTGGCTGAACCAGTCGCGGATCATGAACTGCAGCCAGGAGGCGACCAGCACGTTGACGGTCGTGGCCGGCAGGAACTCCGTCCTGGTGAGCAGCCGGCGACTCACCTCGCGCGGACTGGGCTCGAGCAACGTGGCCTCAGGGTCGGGATCGACCGCGGACAAAGGGATGTTGCGACCGAACCGCGTCCCGGCCATGCCTGCACGCGGGTCGTCGAGGTCGTTGTAGCTGCCGTCCAGCGTGCGGATGCTGACATCTCCTGGCGGCGCCGGCAGTGGTGCGAGCGGATCAGTGGGCAGCCGATTGCTGTCATGGAGATTGGAGCGACGCAGGTCGTTGCGCAGCCCGACAAGGACGGCCAGGGACACCGGGAGTGGGAGCTTGTCCCAGCCGAACCGCCGGTCCAACAGCGTCGAGGCGCCGTTGAACACTCGCCACGGCAGGCTCGAGCGGTACGGCGAGGGAGTGGGGACGTCGCGAAGCGGAAGGTCTCGCGTCGGGTCGGTCTGTGCTCGGTCCATGGTGTTCCCCCTCAGATGGGACCTCCGGACGGGACCGCAGCCACCTTCGGCCGAGCGATCGCTACCCAAAATGGTAGGCCTGCTGCGCCGGCCCGACAATGACCCGGCTGAGCCTTCACACCCACTCCCAACGCGAGTACTGTGGCCACGAATCGCCTTACCTGGTTGAGGAAACGGGCATTCGGTTGCATAACCCGAGGCGTCCGACGACCGCCCACCCGCACACCTGGGAAATGAGCCGTTCATGTTCTCTGCATCGTGGTCGACCGACTCGCCCCTTCAGAGCTTCATCCGCGATCAACGTGGTCCGGCGTACCAGGATCTGCGGCCGGGGAAGTCCGACGTCACCGCCACCTTCCCGGTGTACCAGGATCTGGAGCAGATCCTCGCTGACCCGTCGTTGGACCACCCGGATTCACGGGTGGCGCAGGTGATGGCGACCGCGTCCGGCTACGCCTACTCCGATGTCGGCACGATGGCGATGATGATGACCCGCCTCGGTCTGCCCCGCTGGTCGAGCAGCGGGCGAAGCGAGCGATCAGTCGCGATCACCAGGGGGCCGTACGCCGAGCCCGTGCGCCGAGCGCGTCCCGTCCCCTCGGCCCGTCTACGCCTTCACTGCCAACACCGGGCAGGGCGCCTCGAGGAGCACCCGCTGGGCGGTGGATCCCATGATGAGCTTGCCGACCGGTGACCTCCGGCGCAGCCCGATCACCACGAGCTCGGCCCGGCGTTCGGAGGCGACGGCGACGATCTCCTCGTGCGCCTCCCGGCCGCGGACCGCGTGGACGACCTCGTAGACCACAGCGCTTGCCGTCAGCCGGGCCCGGACCGCGTCGAGCTGGTCGTCGTCGGCGTACCGCTCATCGACCAGGGCGTCGCCGCGTGAGGTGTTCACCAGCACGAGCCGGGCATCGCGTCGGTGTGCCTCCTCGAGCGCGGTGCTCAGTGCTGCTTCCCCTTCCGGGGTGGGTACGTAGCCGACGACGATGTTCATGATGAGCTCACCCGGTCTTCGTTGCTGTCGGCAGTCTTCGCCTCGATGTCGTCGGAGGGACGCGTGGGCGACGTACGCCGTAGCCGTCGCTGGGCGAACGGCCAGAGCAGCACCAACGCCACGATCAGGTACACCACGACCGCGACCGGCTCCGAGACGAGTCCGGAGAGCTGACCGTCGCTGAGCTGGAGTGACTTGCGCAGCTCTGTCTCCAGCCTCGGGCCGAGGATCACGCCGAGCACGAGCGGGAGGACCGGCAGGCCGAAGCGTCTCATCAGGAAGCCGAGCAGCCCCAGCACCAGCAGGAGGCCGAGATCGAAGGCCTGCAGGTTCACCGAGTAGGCGCCCAGCGTCGCGAAGAACACGATGCCGGCATACAGGTAGGGCCGCGGGATCTGGAGCAGCTTCGGCCCAGGCCGGTGCGAGCGGCAGGTTGATCACCAGCAGCAGGAAGTTGCCGATGAACAGCGAGGCGATCAACCCCCACACGAGCTCGGGCTCACGGTCGAAGAGGAGCGGACCGGGCTGGATGCCGTACTGGGTGAACGCGGCGAGCATGACGGCCGCCGTGGCGTTGGTGGGCAGCCCCAACGAGAGCATCGGGACCAGCGTCCCGGCCGCCGAGGCGTTGTTGGCCGCCTCCGGGCCGGCGACGCCCTCGATGGCGCCGTGGCCGAACTCCTCGGGGTGCTTGGAGAGCCGCTTCTCGGTGACGTAGGAGAGGAACGTCGGGATCTCGGCGCCGCCCGCGGGCAGGGCCCCGAACGGGAACCCGTAGGCGGTGCCCCGCAGCCACGGCTTCCAGGAGCGCTTCCAGTCCTCCTTGCCCATCCACGGGTGTCCGACGGGGATCACGTGCGACGCGGTACGACGCAGGTGTGCAGCCACCCACAGCGCCTCTCCCACCGCGAAGATCGCGACGGCGACGACGACGATGTCGATGCCGTCGACCAGGAGGGGCATGCCGAAGGTGAGCCGTTGCTGACCGGTGACCGGGTCGGAGCCGACCAGGCCCACTGCCAGACCGAGTCCGAGGGCGCAGAACCCGCGAAGTCGCGAGTTCCCCAGGACCGCGGTCACGGCGAGCAGAGCGAGCACCATGATCGCGAGGTAGCTGGGGTCACCCAGGCTGATGGCGAACTTGACCACCACCGGGGCGCACAGCACCAGGAGCATGGTGCCGATCGTCCCGGCGATGAAGGACCCGATCGCGGCGGTGGCCAGGGCCTGCGCAGCACGCCCGGCCTTGGCCATCTTGTGGCCTTCGATCGCCGTGACCACCGAGGAGGACTCCCCGGGTGTGTTCAGCAGGATCGAGGTGGTGGAGCCGCCGTACATGCCGCCGTAGTAGATGCCGGCGAACATGATGAACGCGCTCGCCGGCTCGAGGGCGAAGGTGACCGGCAGCAGCAGCGCCACGGTCATGGCCGGGCCGAGGCCCGGGAGCACCCCGACGGCGGTGCCGAGAAGCACCCCGATCAGGGCATAGAGCAGGTTGGTCGGTGTGATCGCGGTCGCGAACCCGTCCGCGAGAGATGCCCAGACGTCCATCACAAGACTCCGTTCAGCAAGCCGGCGGGCAGCAGGATGCCGAGCCCGCTGTAGAAGAGGTAGAAGGTGGCCAGGGACAGCGCGACCGAGATCGCCAGGTCGCGCACCAGGTGCCGACTCCCCAGCGCCCAGGCGGATCCGAAGAAGAGCAGGGCACCGGAGATCACCCAGCCGAGCAGGTCGATCAGCGCGACGTTGGCCACGAAGGCCACGACGAGGGGCACCACGACCCGCCACTCGGTCGGTGCGTTGAGGTCGATGTCCTCGCCCTCCTCCGCCTGCCCGTGCCCGCCACGCGCCACGTTGAGGGCCAGTGCGACAGCGCAGGCGAGCAGCAGGCCGGCCACGATGTACGGCACCGCGCGCGGGCCGACGGGGTCGGACTGGGAGTAGGGCACCTCCAACCGGGCCGCGTCGAAGAGCACGACGGCGCCGATCGCGCCGAGCAGGAGGGCTACCCCGAGCTCGGCGCGGTCGATGGTGCGTCGCCCGCCCTCTGTGGAGGTCTGGGTGGTCGAGCTCATGCCAGGCCCAGCTCGCCCAGCGTGTCGGCGACGCGCTTGTCCTGCGCCTCGAGGAAGGCCTCGAAGTCGGCACCGGTCTCGAAGGCGTCCGCCCAGCTGTTGGCCTCCAGAGCGTCCTTCCACTCCTGGGTCTCGTGCATCTCCTCGAACACCCCGATGAGACGGTCCCGCTCCGCATCCGTGATGCCGGGGGGTGCCACGACGCCGCGCCAGTTGGTGAAGACCAGGTCGATGTCCTCGTCCTGCAGGGCTGGAGCGTCGACGCCCTCGACGGCCTGCTCTCCGCTGGTGGCGAGCACCCGCAGGTCGCCGTTGGCGATCTGGTCCTTGAACTCACCGACGCCGGACGTCGCGAAGTCGATCTTGTTGCCGAGCAGCGCCGGCAGCAGGTCCCCTCCGCCGTCGTAGGAGACGAAGCGCACCTGCTTGGGGTCGATTCCCACGGCCTGGGCCAGCTGCATCGGGAAGAGGTGGTCGGGTCCACCCGGCGAGGAGCCGCCACCGACGCTCAGCGACCTGGGGTCCGCCTTCCAGGCGTCGACCAGGTCGGTGATCGTCTTGAACTTCGAGTCCTTGGGCACCATGACCGCGCCGTACTCCTCGATCAGCTTCACGATCGGCGTGGTCTGGGTCAGGGTGGCCTCCGACTTGTTGGTGTACGACGCGCCCACCACGCCGAGGCCCATCAGCATCGTCAGGTCCGCGTTGCCCTTCTCGTTGACCGTGCGAGCCAGCCCGACGGTTCCTCCGGCGCCTTCGAGGTTGAAGACCTCGGTGCCGTCGGTGATCTCCCCCGACTCCATGACCTTGGCCGCCGTACGCGCCGTGATGTCGTAGCCACCGCCCGCGGAGTTGGGGACCATGATCCGGAGGTCGGCGAGTGGCTTGCTGGTGTCCGCGGAGTCACCGGCGCTGCTGGTGACGCCTCCGCAGGCGGAGAGCGACGTGGCCGCCAGGACCAGGCCGAGGGCTCCCGCCGCGAGACGGGTGAAGGTGGGGGTGGAGCGACGCATGGTGGGTCCTCTCGGCGTCAGGGATTCGATGTCGAGAACACTCGCGGTTCTCGTGAGCGCGGTCACCATTGCGGACCTAGAGCACCTTGTGGTCATTGTGGTCACGGTCACAGAGAGGTCCGGAGATGGGATCCTCAGTGGGTGAGAACGCGTGGCATGACACTCGCGGGGCAGTTCCTCCTGCTTCAGGTGCTGATCGTGCTCGCTGTGCTCTTCGCGGTCGGCGCGATCTCCATCGCGCAGGCCGCACGCACCTTCGAGCGTCAGGAGCTGCGGCCCGCAAGGAGCGCGGCGGAGAACCTCGCCGCCAACCCCTTGGTGCGGCAGCGGATCGCGACCGCGGAGCCGGGGGGCACCTCGGGTCTGGCTTCGGTGGCGGAGTCCGTCCGCACGGTCTCGGGGTCCTCGGGGGTGCTGCCGACCGGGACGGACCAGGTGGCGCTGGTCTCCTCCGACCCCTCGGTGGTCGGGCGGGCGGTCACCCTCGGCAGCAGCCGCGTCCTGGAGGGAGCGTCGTGGACGGGCACGCAGAAGGAGGGGGCAGCACGGTCGTGGTCGCCCAGGTGCCCGTCTACGACCTCGACGGGCAGGTCGTCGGCGTCGCCTCGATCCAGCGCGGCGTCCCCTCGGTCTGGGCGCGACTCGGCGCGTCGGCGCCCGAGCCTGCTCGTCTACCTCGGGGTGGCCAGCTTCCTGGGGCTCGGCGGCTCGCTGCTCGCTCTCTCGGCGGGTGAAGCGACAGACCCTCGGGATGGAGCCGACCGAGATCGCCGGTCTGGTGGAGCACCGGGAGGCGCTCGCGCACGGTGTCAAGGAGGGCGTGATCGCCCTGGACCGCGACGGGCGGGTGACCGTCGTCAACGACAGCGCGCGAGACCTGCTGCAGCTCCCGCCGGACGCCGTCGGACGCCGGCTGGAGGAGATGGCGCTGGACCGCGAGATCGTCGAGGTGCTCAGCAACCGCCAGTCCGGCTCGGATCGTCTGCTCCTTGTCGGCGACCGGGTGCTCGCCCTCAACCGACGCCCGATGCGCTCGCGCGGTTCGGTGATCGGCTCGGTGACGACGCTTCGCGACCGCACCGAGCTGTCGGCGCTGGAGCGCGAGCTGGGCAGCAGCCGCGCCACGAGCAACACCTTGCGCGCGCAGACCCACGAGTTCGCCAACCAGCTGCACACCATCTCGGGACTGCTGCATCTCGAGGAGTACGACGAGGTCGTCGACTTCGTCGACGGCGTCAGGCTCAGCCGGACCTCCTTGTACGACGAGGTCACCTCGCGGATCGAGGACGCCACGGTCGCGGCGCTGCTCATCGCCAAGGCCAGCCTCGCCGCCGAGCGGGGGGTCGACGCTGCGGCTCGCTGCCCGAGTCGCGGCTGCCGAAGGTCTACGAAGCGCTCGCACGGGACCTGACCACGGTCGTCGGCAACCTCGTCGACAACGCGCTCGACGCAGCAGCGGGAACGCCGACGGACCGCGAGCCGCGGGTGGATGTCCTGGTCGAGGATGACCAGGACGAGGTCGTGGTGCGGGTGAGCGACTCGGGCCCCGGAGTGGCGGACGCGGACGAGGTCTTTCGCCAGGGGTTCACCACGAAGGCCGGCCACGAGGACGGCGGCCGTGGCTTCGGCCTCGCACTGACTCGGCTGGTCTGCCGTGCGTCGCGGTGGCGAGGTCTCGCTGCACCACGACGACGGGGCGGTGTTCACCGCCACCTTGCCCGTGGCCGGCGGCGACGAGCTCAGGGAGGCCGGGCAGTGATCGAGGTGCTGATCGTCGACGACGACTTCATGGTCGCCCGGATCCACTCCGGCTTCGTCGAGCGCATCGCGGGCTTCGCGGTCACCGGCGTGGCGAAGACCGGGGCCGAGGCGCTGACGCTGGCGGCCAGGCTCGCAGCCGGACCTGGTGCTGCTCGACGTCTATCTGCCCGGACATCTCCGGTCTCGACCTGCTCGGCGACCTGCGCGAGGCCGCCCCGAGGTCGACGTACCGTGATCTCGCCGCCCGCGAGGCCGAGACCGTACGCCGGGCCTGCGCGGCGGGATCGTGCACTACCTGGTCAAGCCGTTCGCCTACGACGACCTGCGGGTGCGGCTCGAGCACTATCAGCTGGCGTACGCCGCGATGGAGGGCGAGCACACCGACCAGGCCGACATCGACCGCGTCTTCAACATCAGGCCTTCGGGCAAGCCCCTCCCCAAGGGCTTCAGCGCCGAGACGCTGAAGCTCGTGGAGCAGACGCTGCGAGACAACGACGCGACCAGCGGTGACCTGTCCGCGGCTGAGACGGCCGGCCTCCTCGGTATCTCCCGGGTCAGCGCACGACGCTACCTCGAGCACCTCGCCGAGACCGGCAAGGCGGAGGTGGCCTTGCGCTACGGGGAGGTCGGGCGCCCCGAGCGCCGCTACTCGTGGCGCTAGGGTCCCCGCATCCCGGGTAGGCGTGGTCAGCGTGGCCCGGTGCTCAGAGGCGCCGACGCTGGCGGACCCACCGCGCCAGGTGGGGAAGTAGTCGGCCTGGGTGTGGCGCGAATGCGTCGCGGCGTCGTCCGGAGCGAGGACCCAGCCGAGGACGGTCACGACGAGTGCAGCCGCCAGAGCGCCGAGCACCGGGCGGCGGCTCCTGCGTGCCACCTGGACCGGCCCGGCTTCGACCACCATGACGGCGGTCAGAGCGAACATCGCGATGAGGTCCTCGTGGCCGAGTGCGCTGGCGAGCACCATCACCGCCCAGGACGCCTCCAGACATCTGGTGCCTCGACGTACGCCGAACTCGGTGCACGACCAGGTGGCCGCCGAAGCCGAACGGCCGGCAAGGGGATGGTGCGAGCACACCGCCCGAGTGCGTCGACCTTCCAGGGCGTCAGCTGCCAGGCCATGGCCACCAGCAGCAGCACCGGCACCAGCCATGGTTCGCCCTGCGCCCCGGTGGCGAGGAACAAGGCGGATGCCCCCAGCGTGAGGGCGAACGGAGCCAGCAGATAGCCGAGCTGGAAGGACATCAGGGCGGTGAACCGCCGATCGCGGAAGGTGCTCAACGCCACGTGCCGTGCACTGCGCAGTCCCACCGGGATCATCATCGCTCCGGTGCCGATCGCCATCATGGCGAGGTCGCCGACCGTGAGCCCCTTCAGCGGTCCTGCGTGCGACGGCATCTGGTGGGCCGACCCCGGCCACAGGACGACAAGCACCAGAATCAGCCAGCACCCGAGCCCGATGACGGCGAGCGGCCACTCAGGTCGCCAGCTGAGGGTCGCTCTCAGCCGGCTCAGGGAGGACCCTCCCGAGCGGTGATGCGCCCGGGGGACTCGGGGAGCTCGGTCTGTGTCAACTCACGTACAGGGCGACCCGACCGACCCGGACGTTCGCGGCCTCGATCGTCCGTGCCTGCTCCTCGATGAACCGTGCCTCGGTCGTGGTGTCGGTCGATCCGGACAGGATCGGCACGAACACGATGGAGATCTCGTCGGCGTCGTTGTCCTTGCTGGGTCTGCTGGCGAAGATGTCGGTGACGTCGAAGACCTTCCGATAGCCGGGGGCATGGTCGTGCCCGGGCGCGTCGAGCATCTCCACGCCGAAGAGCGTCACCGTGCCGAGGTACGCGCCGACCTCGACCGCGGAGGAGCCGGGCTCCTGGAGGAAGACGTTGTACGACGTTCCTGGCGCCGCGTCGACCTCGAGGTCCTCGACGCGGAGGAGCAGTCGACGAGGGTCTGCCGCCTCCGCCGCACCCTTGAACAGGTTGCGAGTGCGGGGTGGGACCACCATGCGCACGACGGTGTCCTCTCCGACGAGCTGGACGGTCGTCGTCGAGGCCGCGACCAGCTGCGGCGGTCCCGTCTCAGTGCTGTCGTTCGTCATGAGGACCTCCCACCTACCCGTACACGTATCCGAGCTGGCTGGCGTGGTCCACGACCTGCCGACCTCGCAAGCTGACCTGGCTGCCATCCGCGTCGAAGAACGAGAAGCTCTGGTCCAGCCACGCGGTGTCAGCCGGGTTGCTCCGATTGCCGCCCAGCTGGAGCCAGTCCTCCCACACCCGATCGAAGTTGCAGTGGTGCAGCCAGAAGATCGGGTCCTGAGCCGCCTCCCGCACCGCACCCATCCATCCTCCGACTGCTCCGTGCACCACGTCGTGGGCGATCTCGACCGCGCCCTCGTCGGCCGGGGGCCCCCACAGGCTCGGCAGCGTGCCGAGAGCCCGCGAAGCTCGGCGAGCCGGCCGCGGCGGAGAAGTTCGTCACGCCGAGTGCTGCCTGGAACGGCAACGTGATCGATCCGGGGCTGTTCGGGTTGGTGTTCAGCGCATGTTGGGCGCCCATCACCCGGTTGGGCGGGGCCACGAACAGGGGGTTGGGTGGGTTGCCGGCGATCGGCAGGGTCGGCACGGTGAAGGCCCTCGGCAGTACGTTGCGGGGTGGGCCCGCGTAGGGGTTCCAGTACGGCAGGGCGAAATCGTCTGGCCCGCCCACGCTGACGACGGCGGCTCGCACGATCCTCTCGAAGTAGTACAGGTACATGCGGTGCCACGAGGGGAAGTGCCACTTGTGGTGCTGGCACTCGTTCCACAACGGCCTGGTGGGGGTCTGCGTGGTGGCGTGCATGGCCGCCTGATAGCTCCAGCTCGTCGGGTCCGAGGCCGGTCGCGCCTGCATCACGGCTACGCCGCGGGCATAGGCAAGCATGACCGGGTCCCACGGAGCCGGCAGACCCTGAGCCGGCAGCGACGCTGAGTCGCGACGAACGAACGGCTGGTGCTCGAGGATCCAGATGGTGCCGGTGCCTGGGCGGTAGAGGGCGAGGTGGTCGAGCTTTCCGCTGGAGTCGTAGTCGAAGGCGAAGGCTCGGTCGCTTGGGGAGGCGAGGTCGTAGCCGCCGATGCCGTTGCCGGGGTCGCCTTGGTTGTAGACGGGGGTGAAGCCGGTGGTGGTGTGTTTGAGGATCCAGATGGTGCCGGTGCCTGGGCGGTAGAGGGCGAGGTGGTCGAGCTTTCCGCTGGAGTCGTAGTCGAAGGCGAAGGCTCGGTCGCTTGGGGAGGCGAGGTCGTAGCCGCCGATGCCGTTGCCGGGGTCGCCTTGGTTGTAGACGGGGGTGAAGCCGGTGGTGGTGTGTTTGAGGATCCAGATGGTGCCGGTGCCTGGGCGGTAGAGGGCGAGGTGGTCGAGCTTTCCGCTGGAGTCGTAGTCGAAGGCGAAGGCTCGGTCGCTTGGGGAGGCGAGGTCGTAGCCGCCGATGCCGTTGCCGGGGTCGCCTTGGTTGTAGACGGGGGTGAAGCCGGTGGTGGTGTGTTTGAGGATCCAGATGGTGCCGGTGCCTGGGCGGTAGAGGGCGAGGTGGTCGAGCTTTCCGCTGGAGTCGTAGTCGAAGGCGAAGGCTCGGTCGCTTGGGGAGGCGAGGTCGTAGCCGCCGATGCCGTTGCCGGGGTCGCCTTGGTTGTAGACGGGGGTGAAGCCGGTGGTGGTGTGTTTGAGGATCCAGATGGTGCCGGTGCCTGGGCGGTAGAGGGCGAGGTGGTCGAGCTTTCCGCTGGAGTCGTAGTCGAAGGCGAAGGCTCGGTCGCTTGGGGAGGCGAGGTCGTAGCCGCCGATGCCGTTGCCGGGGTCGCCTTGGTTGTAGACGGGGGTGAAGCCGGTGGTGGTGTGTTTGAGGATCCAGATGGTGCCGGTGCCTGGGCGGTAGAGGGCGAGGTGGTCGAGCTTTCCGCTGGAGTCGTAGTCGAAGGCGAAGGCTCGGTCGCCTGGTGAGGCGAGGTCGTAGCCGCCGATGCCGTTGCCCGGGTCGCCCTGAGCGTAAGACCGAAGCGAACCCAGCCATTGACTTCCCCCGTTCCTCGAGGTCACCGCCTGATTTTCACTGTGCTCCGGGCAGGTTCCCCCGTGCAAGAGGGGGGACAGATTCTCGGGCGGGCAAGGGCATGATCATCGGGATTAGGGCCTTTGTGACTGAGAAACTTCATCCAGCACCTTGCAAGCTCGTACCTCCCAGGGTGGGCTGGCACTCGGTGGAGCGCGGCTCCCGATCACCGCTGGGCTGCCACCTGAGCCGAGGGGGAGCACCTGAGCGGTGCCGGTGGGGGCCGTTCCCTGAGACGACACCTGTGACAGGGTGGGCCGGCCAGCCAGGTCGCCTTCCCGGCGGTGAACCACGCTGCCTCCCTCGCAGACGGCTGGCCCGGTCCGCGCAGCCCGGGCGGCGGGGGCGGCGCGAGTCTGGACCATTGGCAGCAGCAGCCCATCGCCCTAACCTGAAAAAAGCCCAGTCTCACCATCGGAGGTCCCCGTGACCGCACCATCGGACGAAACTGACATCTCAACCGGGCCACTCCCGCGAAAGGCGTGGGGCAGTGGACGCTTTCAGATCACTGCTCCTCGAGTTTTCGTGCCCGCTGCGGGGCTGATCATCTTCTTCGTCGTCCTCACCCTGGCCATGCCCACGAGAGTCGGCGAGATCCTCAGCAAGGCCAACGGCACCGTGGTCGGCGACCTGGGCCTGGTACTACGTCGTCGTGGTGAGCACGTTCGTGTTCTTCGCGGCCTGGTTGGCGTTCTCGCCGATCGGCAACGTGGTGCTGGGCAAGGACGACGACGAGGCTGAGTTTGGGTTGGGCTCCTGGTTCGCCATGCTGTTCGCCGCGGGGATGGGCATCGGGCTGGTGTTCTGGGTGGCCGAGCCGCTCAACCACTTCAACTCCCCGCCTCCCGGCACTGGCGAGTCGGCGCCGGCCCGCGCGGACGCGGCCTTCGACGTCACCTTCCTGCACTGGGGGCTGCACGCGTGGGCGATCTACGTGGTCGTCGGGCTGGCGGTGGCGTACGCCGTCCACCGCAAGGGGCGTCCGATCTCGATCCGGTGGGCGTTGGAGCCGCTGCTTGGCGCGACCGGGTCGAGGGCTGGATCGGCGACGCGATCGACATCGTCGCCGTCGTCGGCACGCTGTTCGGCGTCGCCACCTCACTGGGCTTCGGGGTCAAGCAGGTGGGAGCCGGGCTGATCTACCTCGGGGTCGTCGACGCCGATCCCGACACGGGCAGCGCGTCCAACCTGGTGCTGGTCGTGCTGATCCTCGCGATCACCGCCCTGGCCACGGTGTCGGTGGCCACCGGCGTGGACAAGGGCATCAGGTACCTGTCGAACATCAACATGGGCCTGGCCGCGACGCTGATGCTCGCCGTCCTCGCGCTGGGCCCGACGGTCTTCCTGCTCAGCGACTTCGTGCAGTCCATCGGCTCCTACATCCAGGCCTTCTTCCGGCTCTCCTTCCAGACCCTCGCCTTCCAGGGCGAGGACGGAAGGCGTGGCTGTCCGGCTGGACGACGTTCTACTGGGGCTGGTGGATCAGCTGGGCGCCCTTCGTCGGTGTGTTCATCGCCCGTATCTCCCGCGGCCGCACGGTGCGCGAGTTCGTCGCCGGCGTGCTGCTGGTCCCGACGCTGGTCACCTTCTTGTGGTTCTCGGTGCTGGGTGGCAGCGCGATCTACCGCGAGATGTTCGGCGAGGGCGGCCTGATCGATCCCGAGAACGGCGTCAGCACCGATGCGGCGCTCTTCCAGCTGCTCGACGGCCTGCCCGCGGGCACCGTGCTGTCGGTGATCGCGATCTTCCTGGTCGTCGTCTTCTTCGTCACCTCCTCCGACTCCGGGTCCTACGTGGTCGACATGCTCGCCAGCGGCGGCGACCCCACCCCGCCGGTGTGGAGCCGCGTGATGTGGGCCACCCTCGAGGGCCTCGTCGCGGCGGCACTGCTGCTGGCCGGTGGCAATGCCGGTCTGGGCGCCCTTCAGACGATGGCGATCTTGCTCGCGGCGCCGTTCAGCATCGTGATGATCCTGATGATGTTCGCGACGGCCAAGGCGCTGCTGCTCGAGCACGGCGAGCGAGAACGCACCGAACGCAGGCTCCTGGCCGACGAGGTGGCCGGCGAGATAGTACGCCGACGCGACCTCGACCTGCCGGGGTCCGACCGCCGCAAGACCTAGCTGTCCTTGCGCCGGCACGCGTCGCCACGAGGCGTGCGGGGTGGCGCGAACTCTCGGGCGTAGCCCGTTGACCCGCGCGTGCGGGCGGCAGTTCACTGGAGGATCGACTCCGATGAGAGGAAGGCATCATGTCTGGCAAGGTCATGCACTTCGAGATCCCCTTCGACGACGGCGACCGGGCGCGAGGGTTCTACGGCGAGACGTTCGGTTGGCAGATGTTCCCCGTGCCGGGCATGGACTACACGATGGTGATGACCGGCCCGAGCGACCCCGAGAAGGGTCCGACCGAGCCAGGCTTCATCAACGGGGGGATGTTCGAGCGCAGCGCGGAATTCCCCGCCAAGGGGCCCAGTCTCGTCATCGACGTGGCGAGCGTCGATGAAGCGCTACGCAAGGTCGAGGCCGCTGGAGGAACGGTCGTGACCGAGAAGATGTCAGTCGGGGACATGGGCTTCACCGGCTACTTCACCGACACCGAGGGCAACTTGCTCGGACTCTGGGAGACCGCCTGAGCCTCGGACGTCGACCATGGACGCGGTCACCTCGAGTCGCCGCGCTGGCTGGCGTTGTCGCCGTACTGATCGCCATCGTCGTGGTGTTCGCGTTGATCCGTGTCGCCACCGACTGGCCACACATCCTCGCGGGCACGGTCCCCGACGACGACTTCTCGGTGCGGTACGTCGCACATCCTTGGCTGGCCTATCTCCACATCGCACCCGGCGTTGTCTATCTGCTCGGCGCTCCGCTGCAGCTCTCGCGCGGCTTTCGCACGAGGCACTACACGATCCACCGGAGGTTGGGCCGGGCGCTCCTGTCGCTCGCCGTGGTGAGCGGCGTCCTCGCCATGATCTTCGGGCTCCTGTACTCGTGGGGTGGCGTTCTCGAGGCGGCTGCCTCCCTGACCTTCGGCGCCTGGTTCGTGACGTGTCTGGTGCTCGCCTTCCGGGCGATCCGCCTGGGGGACGTGTCCCGGCACCGGCGCTGGATGATCCGGGCCTTCGCGGTCGGCCTCGGGGTCGGCACGATTCGGCTGTGGGTGGGGGCGTTCACTGCCCTCACGATCGGCCGCAACGGTGGTGCCGAAGGCCTGACTCTGCCGGATCAGTTCACCTTCGGGCTGGCGTTCTGGTTGGGCTTGAGCATGCACGTCGCCGTCGGCGAGTGGTGGCTGAGACGGACGCCGGATCTCAGCGGATGAGCCCACCCGAGCGGCACCGACGACGGACGACTAGCCGAACTTCACCTGGCCCCGCACGATCCAGTGCCCGGCGGTGGGCGAGTTGACGAGTGTCTTGGACATCCCGGTGTGTGCGTTGACGCCTCGGTAGCCGGCGAAGAAGTAGTCGAGCGCCCGCCGGTTGCCGTCCTTGTTCGGGTCGGTCGTGACCTCCATGGCACGGCACAGCCCGCCACCGCCGCAGACGTCGCTCTGGTCGCCCTCCCAGAACCTGCCCTGCGTGCCGATGGATCCGTCGCGCCGCACCCGGTGCAGGGCGTCGATCGGCGTCGACTTGGGCTGGTCGTTGAAGTCGCCGGTGAGCACGACCTTGCGCCCGCCGGCGATCCAGGGGTTGAGGCGGCCGGCGATCTTGCGGGTCTGCGTGATGCGGTTCTTGGTCCCGTTGGTCGCGCCGGGGTACTTCAGTGCCAGGTGGGTGGTGCAGACCCACGAACCGGCCACGCCGGTGCGCGTGATGTTCGCGCACAGCATCTTGAAGCTGCGGCCGCCGTACTTCCCGAGTGCCGTGACCTCCTGCTTGCCGAGCCCGCGCTTGGTGGCGATGGCGTTGCCCTTCCAGCGCTTGTCGCCGGTCGTGACCGGGCAGTCCGAGGCCTGGATCTGCTTGCTCCACATCACCTGGTAGCCCGCAGCCCGCACCTCCGGAATCTGCGACTGGCACAGCTCCTGGAAGGTGATGGCGTCGACGTCTCCCCACCGCGCCGCCTCGGCCAGCGCCGAGGCCGGACCACCCATGTCGGTGTTGTGCTGGACGACGCGGATCTTGTTGTCGTTGACGCCTGCGGCGGTGGCCGGCGCGGAAAGCAGCGGCCCGGGCACGGTCGCCGCAGCGAGGGCGAGGATGACGGCGGAGGCGCGGAGACGAATCATGGGGAGGAGCCCTTCCGAGAGATGCGTGAAGGGGTGATTCAACCACCCTCGCTGCTCAAGTGGAATCTGCGCTTTTCCGGCGTACGCCACCCGCGGCCTCGGGACAGTCCGCTCACTCGACGTACGCCACGGTCAGGGCAGCCTCCCTGTGCTGATCGGCCCGAGAGCGGCCTTGCTTCGACTTCGAGCTGGCAAGCGGCAACATCGATCTTCTGACTAGGTTGACTCTCTGACTAGGTGATGCAACGATCTAGTTATGCAGACGACTACTGAGGTCACCGACGCGTGGCCGACCGAGTGGCTGCGCGGTGTGCTCGGCGTGTGCGTCGTGCACGTCATCGCGTCGGGACCGACGTACGGCTACGCGATCGCCAGTGCGCTCGCCGATGCGGGCTTCGGCACCGTCAAGGGCGGCACGCTGTACCCCCTCCTCGCCAGGCTCGAGGAGCGGGGCCTGGTCGAGGTCGAGTGGCGTGCCGGCGACGGCGGTCCCGGCCGCAAGTTCTACGCCCTGACCGCAGCCGGCCGCGCAGAGCACGAGAGCCGGTCGGCGGACTGGCTGGACTTCACCGAGCTCACCCACACCTTTCTCAGCCGCCTACCCACCCCGACGCCCCAGAAGGAGCAGCCATGAACATCAAGACGAACACGCCCCACATCGAGCAGGCCTGGGCCGAGACCTTCCTGCTCGAGCTCCGTCTGCGCGGCGTGGCGGGCAGCCAGATCGGCGCCGCCCTCGCCGAGGTCGAGACGCACTGCGCCGAGAGCGGCGAGACCGCGCACTCCGCCTTCGGCGACGCCCGGTCCTATGCCACCGCGCTGGAGCTGCCGCCCTCGGCCGACCAGACGGTGTCACTGCGTGACGAGCTGCCCTCCCTAGGGCTCGGGCTGGGCGGGATGCTGCTCACCCTCGCCTCGGTCGGCGCGTGGCGCTCCGGCACGGGGGTCGAGGTGACGGGCGGCTCGGTCGCGGTCCTGGCGATCCTCCTCGTCGGCACTGCCCTGGTCGTCAGGTACGCCGCGCCGCTGATGCGGGCGATCGCGACCAGAGCGTGGCTCGCGATCGTCTTCGCCGTGGGACCGGTGCTGGTCTTCGTGGGCGCGCTCCTGCTGTTCGGCAGGACCGTGCTTCTCACGCTGCCGATGGCACCCTCACTTGTGGCCGGGTTGGCGGCCCTGGCCGCCGGCACGTTCGTGGCGCTCCGTCGGGCCGGCTCGCTCGAAGACCCGGTAGTGGGACCCCCACAGGCCGCGGGTGCCGGCACCCTCGAGAGCTCCACGACCCTGGATCGGATCGGCGGCAAGCTCACCCCTTGGCTCTTCCTGGTGCTGACCACGGTGATGTGCGTGCCCCTGCTCCTGCTGTGACCCAGCATCGACCGGCTTCGCCGCAGGGTGCCGTACCCGGGGTCATCGGGCACTGCGCTGTCCGCGACCTCGTGAGGTCTGCGTGATGCGAGATGTCACCGGCATCGTCGATGATGGCGAGATGACGACGTACTCGGGAACGAAAGAGTTCGAAGGCGCGACCTTCGTCAAGGCGAGCTTCCAAGGTGCCGCGCTGCGGTTCTGCGATGTCAGCGGTGTGACGATGCGCGGCGTCGACGTGGACGGACTCGACATCGACAGCCACGACCTGTCCTTCGGCAGCCTCATCGTCAATGGCGTCGACGTCGTACCGCTCGTGGAGGCCGAGCTCAACCGGCAGTTCCCGGGCCGCGAGCTCCAGCAGGCGCGGACCCCCGAGGGCCTGCGCGAGGGATGGACCGCGGTGCAGGCAGCCTGGGAGACGACGGTGGCGGACACGCCTCCGCACTTGGTGGAGGCCCATGTCGAGGACGAGTGGTCCTTGGCCCAGACCTTGCGGCACCTCGTCCTGGCGACTGACGCCTGGCTGCGCGGCGGAATCCTGCGCATTCAGCAGCCGTTCCACGAGATCGGCCAGATCTTCACCGGTGCCGAGGAGATGGGATTCGACGTGTCGATCTTCCGCTCGGACCCGCCGGCGTACGAGGAGATCCTCGCGGTGCGTGCCGAGCGACAGCAGCTGGTGACCGACGTGCTGGACACGGCCACGCCTGAGCTGCTCGCGGAGGAGCGCGAGAACCCGTGGGGCGGCGGTGACTGGCATCCCAGCGTCGGTGACTGCCTGCGCGTGATCCTGGAGGAGGAGTGGGCGCACCTGCGCTACGTCCGGCGGGATCTCGCTCGTCTGCGTTAGGCCTCGACCAACCGGCCGGTCACTCGCTGCCGAAACGCTCCCGAGCGATACTGGGCCATGCCGAAGTTCGCCTCCGTCGACGACTACCTCGCCTCCCTGCCCGACGATCGGCGAGCGGTGATGCAGGAGATCGAGCAGCGGGTGCTCGCCGTGGTCCCCGGTGCTGAGCGGGTGATCCGCTACGACATGCCGACCTGGCAGGTCGACGGGACCTCTCTGGTCCATGCAGCGGCATGGAGGCACCACGTATCGCTCTACCCCGTGCCCCCCGCTGGTGACCGCGCTCTCGACGCCGACCTCGCGCCGTACGCCGGAGCGAAGGGGACGCTCAAGCTGCCGTACGCCGAGATCGACTACGACCTCATTGAGCGAGCCGTACGCCGTCTGCTCGAGGCGCGCTGACCGACCACGCGGCCGAGGCAGGCATGGCCCCCCGGGCCCAGCGGAATCCGGCCTGACCTGCCTGCGCGTGCGGGGGCCTCAGAAGAACTGGTCGATCAGCACCGCGTTGCCGTCGGGGTCGGTGAGTGTGATCGACGCAGGGCCGGCCTCGCTCTCAGTGCGGGTCTGCAATGCGACGCCCTCGTCCTCCAAGGACGTCTGGATGGTGCGTACGTCGGCATACGACTCCAGTCTCTCCATCCGGTTGGTGAGGCCTGGGTTGAAGGTCAAGATGTTGCCCTCGAACATCCCGTGGAACAAGCCGATCGTGGTCTCGCCGTTCTTGAGAATCAGGTAGTTGTGCTCGCTAGCACCACCAGTCACCTCGAAGCCGAGCTTCTCGTAGAACCCACGTGACGATTCGAGATCCGCCACGCTCAAGGAGACCGAGAAGGCGCCGAGCTCGAGACCCCCGGGGAGACCGGTGGGGGCGGCTGGGACTGCGGGCAGCTCTTCGAAACCTGACATCCCGAAACAGTGGCTGGGGCTGTCCGCGCATGTCAACCGCTCCCGGCTGACCCCCCTCGCATGGTGCACTCGAGCAGCAGGTTCCTCGCCTGCCACGGCAAGACGCACACGTGTGGCCGCGCGACTAGCTGCCGTCGCCGTTGCAGATCCGATCGACAGGCAGGGGCTGATAGTGGTGAACGGCCGGGTCGAGGTAGCCGCCTCATCCGGTCTACGTAGGTCTGGACGGCATCAACGGTGGGCCCCGTGGGACTCGAACCCACAACCCGCGGATTAAAAGTCCGCTGCTCTGCCAATTGAGCTAGAGGCCCGGGGAATGGGACCGACCATGATCGCAAGGATCGGAACAACCCAAGGAGAACCCGGCCTCGCGCAGCCTAGCGGCCTCGAGTCGCTGGCGGTCGAGCGGCTTCGTCGCCACCGAGTGCCTCGTGGGCTCCTGCTTCAGGTTGCGCGTCCCGGTTCGCCGCAACCCCGCCGCACCCGACTACGGGCTCGGCCGCGGACCGCTAACAGCCGGTGTAGGCGACCCGGCCCAGCTTCGGGGCGTTGGTGACCTGGGTCCCGCTGCGCAGCGTCCACGACCGCTGCCAGTCGGAGTTCACCTGGGCGCCGTCCATCTCCTCTGCGGCGCCGAGCAGGCTCATCCGCGGCACCAGGCGTACGCCGAGCTGTGCGCGCGGGTCCTTCACGGTGCCGATCGGCTTGCTCTCGCGGAACCAGGTGATGTGTCCCTGCCCGACCTCGACGGCCACGTTGAACGGCTTGCGCCCGAGGATCTCCGACGCCAAGGTCTTCTGCCAGGCGGTGCCGCTGGCGCGGACTCCGTAGCGCATCCCGCGCGAGTTCATCGTGAACTCCGCCACGGTGATGCTGTCCCGCACGCACCCCAGCGCAGGAGACCCTTCTGGGACCAGCTCGACGACGAACCGGTACTTGCGCGCACCGGCCTCCCACCGGCGGCCCTGCAAGCGCATCTCCCATCGGCCATGCGCCTGGGATTCACCGGTCAGGAGCGCAGCGACGCTGCCCCGGTCGCCAGGACCCTTGCGCTTGAGCTTGGTCTGCAGCACCAGACCCCCGTTGAACGCGATCGCGCGTCCGGTGCCGTCGGAGGCCGAGGTCCACCGGCCGGTGCGCACTGCACCCTTCGAGGGGGGTGAGTCGAGGTCGTTGCCACCCTCCCAGCCGAAGTCCGAGCGCATCGCTCCCCAGCGGAACCGCCCACCGGCGGTGGGACGCCGCGGAGACGTGGACCAAGCCCCTTCGTTGACTCGTCGGCTGGGCGGGGAGGTGCCTCTCGGGCCGTCGGAGACCACGAACGTGGCCGGGAACGAGGCGAACCAGCCGATCCGGTTCGCGCCGGCGGTCCAGCGCTCCTGACGAGCACGCAGCACCTGCGTGCCCGACGCGGGTGCGGTCACGGTGAATCTCACGTTGCCGCTGGCGTCGGTGGGCGCGCTGTCGAGGTTCCGCCACTGGCCTCCCTCGACACGCTGCTGGAGCAGCACCGTGCGGCCCGGGATCGGTGGCGCGACGCGCCACTTCCCGGTGACCGGAGGGGTGGTGTCGACATCGACGGTGTACTGGGCTCGGGCCCGCACCGAGTAGAACGGGTAGTGGGCACTCTGCCCAGGAGGGGTGACGGTGAGCTCTTGCGGGCTGGCGTTGAACACGTACCCGGGGGTGGCCAGACCGCCGCCGATGACCCGATAGCTCAGATCGACCATCGCCGGTGCCTGGGTCACGAAGTCGAAGCTCCCGTCCCGTGCGGTGCGGAACTCCGTGTTCGCCTTGTCGACCCATCTGTCCCCAGGACGGTTCATGTGCCCCTGCAGGTGCACCAGGCGCGCCGTGTTGCCGAGCTTTCCGGTGAGACGGATCTCCTGGCCGGGAAGGTAGCGCCCCGGGTTGACGCGCAACGTCCCCGTCGTGGACGCCGCGGCAGAGGAGGTCGTCGCCGCGAAGGCGCCCAGCATGGAGACGGACGCGGTCAGCACGAGCACGAGGACGCCCACGACGCTGCGGTGAGGTCGGATCCAAGAACGGGGCATGAGTAGCACTTCCTGCGAGAGGGGACGACGGACCTCTTGACGGGTCGGTTCAGCAGATCACTGTCAGTGCCTCTTGGTAGGCCCTTTCTGTCGCAAATGTACCATTTGCGGACATGACGCCGCCATAACTTGACCCGTCGGGAGACCCGACCGACGCGCTCAGCGGTGGTGCGTAGTCCCCGCAGCCCGGACAGATGGGCCACTACCCGGAGTCGCGGTAGCGTGACCCACGGCTCCCCCTGAGGAGGTTGGCTTGATCGGCGTACGCCTGCGACGTGGCGAGATCCAGCCTGTCCTGACCGACGCCAGGAGGGCCGTGAACACCGCGGATCCCGGCGACGTGGTGCCGGTGTACTTCCTCTCGGACAGCACGGGCATCAGCGCCGAGACGATGGGCAACGCCCTGCTGATCCAGTTCCCGGGGCTGCTGTTCGAGCGGACGCTGATCCCGTTCATCTCCTCGGCGCAGGAGGCGCGCGAGGTCGTGGCCCGGCTCGACGCCGCGCTCGACGAGAGCCCGCGGACGCCGCTGGTCTTCACCACGGCGGCCAACGACGAGGTGCGCCTGACCCTGCGTACGACGCGCTGCCCGCTGATCGACTTCTTCGACCTGCACATGCAGCAGGTCGAGGAGATCCTCGGTACGCCGGGGGAGCGGACCGCTGCCCGGCTGCACGGGCTGGGAGACGTCCAGCGCTACAACAGCAGGATGCAGGCGATCGAGTACACGATCGAGCACGACGACGGTCAGAGCGTGCGCAGCCTCGAGAAGGCCGACGTCATCCTGCTCGCGCCGTCTCGCTGCGGCAAGACACCGACCGCGATGTACCTCGCGCTGCAGCACGGCCTGTTCGTGGCCAACTACCCGATCGTCGACGAGGACCTCGAGATCACCGATCTGCCGGTGCCGGTGCGCGACCTGCGAGCCCGCTGCTTCGGACTGACCACCTCGGCCGGCGCGGCTCTCGGCGGTGCGCCAGGAGCGGCGACCAGGGTCGCGGTACGCCTCGTTGGAGCAGTGCACCTTCGAGCTGCGGCGCACCGAGGCGATGTTCAACCGGCATCGCCTCCCGGTCGTGGACTCCTCGACCAAGTCGGTCGAGGAGCTCAGCACGATGATCCTGCAGCGACTGAAGACCATGAAGTGATCCCTGCGGATCCAGGAGGAAGCATGAGCGAGCACAGCACCGCCGACGACACCGCGAACGTCCGGGCGTTCGCCGACATCGGTCTCGACGACCTCGAGGAGGTGGGCGGCAAGAACGCCTCACTGGGTGAGATGGTGCGCAACCTGACCTCGCTCGGCGTGCGCGTGCCCGACGGCTTCGCCACCACGGCGGCCGCGTTCCGCCGGTTCATCGGCGACACCGGGCTGGCCGAGAGGATCTCCCAGCAGCTGCGCGACCTCGACACCGACGACACCCAGCAGCTGGCCGCGGTCGGACGCGGCATCCGCGAGGAGGTGGCCAACCAGCCGTTCCCCGAGGACCTGGAGCGCGATGTGCGCGAGGCCTACGAGCGGCTCGTCGACGGGCGCGACGAGGTGTCCTTCGCCGTACGCTCCAGCGCCACCGCCGAGGACCTGCCCGACGCCTCCTTCGCGGGCCAGCAGGAGACCTTCTTGAACATCAAGGGGATCGACGGGGTGCTCCAGGCGATCCGGGAGGTGTTCGCCTCGCTCTACAACGACCGCGCCATCGCCTACCGCGTCCACCACGACTTCGACCACGACGCGGTGGCGCTCTCGGCCGGGGTGCAGCAGATGGTGCGCTCCGACATCGGCGCGTCCGGAGTCATGTTCACCATGGACACCGAGTCCGGCTTCGACGACGCGGTGTTCATCACCTCCTCCTACGGGCTGGGCGAGGCGGTCGTGCAGGGGGCGGTGAACCCCGACGAGTTCTACGTCTACAAGCCCGCCCTGCGGGCCGGTCGCCCCGCGGTGCTCAAGCGCGGAGTCGGCTCCAAGGCGATCAAGATGATCTACACCGAGGACCCCGACCGTCGGGAAGACCACCGAGTTCGTCGACACCGAGGAGGCCGAGCGGCCGCTGCTGAGCCTCACCGACGCCGAGGTGGAGGAGCTGGCCCGTCAGGCGCTGACGATCGAGGACCACTACCAGCGCCCGATGGACATCGAGTGGGGCAAGGACGGACTCGACGGTGAGCTCTACGTCCTTCAGGCCCGCCCCGAGACCGTGATGTCGCGGGCCGGCGTACGCCAGCGGTTCCGGATGGACGAGAAGGGCGAGGTGATCCTCGAGGGTCGGGCGATCGGTCAGAAGATCGGCGCCGGAGCGGTGCGGGTGATGACCTCGATCGAGCAGATGCACGAGTTCACCGAGGGCGAGGTGCTGGTCGCCGACATGACCGACCCCGACTGGGAGCCCATCATGAAGCGGGCCTCGGCGATCGTCACCAACCGTGGAGGCCGCACCTGCCACGCCGCCATCATCGCCCGCGAGCTCGGCATCCCGGCCGTGGTCGGCACCGGTGACGGCACCCGGTCGCTGGCCGACGGCAGGGAGGTCACCGTCTCGTGCGCCGAGGGCGACACCGGCCTGGTCTACGAGGGCGAGCTCGAAGTTCACGATCGAGGAGACCGAGCTCTCCTCGATGCCCGAGGTGGGCACCAAGATCATGATGAACGTCGGCACCCCCGAGCAGGCCTTCGCGTTCGCGCAGCTGCCCAACTTCGGAGTCGGTCTGGCTCGCCTGGAGTTCATCATCAACCGGCAGATCGGCATCCACCCCAAGGCGCTGCTCAACTTCGACGAGCTCGAGGAGCCGCTGAAGTCGCAGATCAAGGACACCGTCGCGGCGTACGCCAGCCCGCGCGAGTTCTTCGTGCAGCGCGTCGCCGAGGGCATCTCCACCCTCGCGGCGGCCTTCGCGCCCCACCCGGTGATCGTGCGGATGAGCGACTTCAAGTCCAACGAGTACGCCAACATGGTGGGCGGGGAGCTCTTCGAGCCACGACGAGGAGAACCCGATGATCGGCTACCGCGGAGCGTCGCGGTATCTCTCGGAGGAGTTCGCGGACTGCTTCGCGATGGAGGCCGAGGCGCTGCGCTACGTGCGGGACGAGATGGGCCTGACCAACGTCAAGATCATGATCCCGTTCGTCCGTACGCTCGCCGAGGCCAGCGGCGTCATCGACCTGCTGGCCACGCACGGTCTGCGCCGGGGCGAGAACGACCTGCAGGTGATCATGATGTGCGAGGTGCCCTCCAACGCCATCCTCGCCGAGGAGTTCCTCGAGCACTTCGACGGCTTCTCGATCGGCTCCAACGACATGACCCAGCTGGTGCTCGGCATCGACCGTGACTCCTCACTGGTCGCGGGCTCCTTCGACGAGCGGGACCCTGCGGTGCTGTTCATGCTGGAGCGCGCGATCAAGGCCTGTCGGGCCGCCGGGAAGTACGTCGGGATCTGTGGCCAGGGACCGAGCGACCACCCCGACATGGCCGAATGGCTGCTGGAGCAGGGCATCGAGTCGATGTCGCTGAACCCGGACACCGTCGTGGACACCTGGCTCCGCCTGGCGAAGGCGAAGAGCTGATCACCTGCCGCTGCGGAACGCGTGCCAGCTGCTGCGACATCCGCTTGCCCTGCCCGGCGGTGAACCTGTCCATGCACACGTCGTCGCCGTAGCTCATGAAGTTGTGCACCGGATCCCGGCCGGGCTGGCGGCAGGTGTTGTCCGTGGCGCGGCAGGAGTAGACGTTCTCGCCGTCGGCCTGGAACGGTGTGTCATCGACGTAGTCGCCAGGAGACGATGCAGCCGTTCAGGAACGTGTGGAACAGGCCCAGCCAGTGCCCCACCTCATGGGTCGCGGTGTCGCCCTTGTTGAAGGACTCGAACGACCCGCCGGGCAGGCTCTGGGTGTGCAGGACCACCCCGTCGTGGATGGGCTCGCCCTCGCCGGGGAAGCTCGCGTAGCCGAGCAGCCCGTCGGAGAGCTTGGCGATGTAGAGGTTCAGATCCGCGAGCCCGCCGCGGCGCAGGGCCTTCTTGGCTGAGTGGTTGTCCTGGCTGGTGTTCCAGTTGTGCCAGTTGTTGTTCTTGGTGACGTCGACCGTGGCGAGCACGAAGCGGAACGGCGTCGCCGCGCTCGCGTAGGACGTGTCCCCGGCGTACGCCTTGTTGAGGATGTTGATCTGGGTCTTGATGCGGGACAGCGGGACTTTCCCGGTCCCGTCGGTCCGAGTGATCACGTGGACGTGAGTGCGGATCTTGATCGTCGTCGTCCGCGCGCTCTCGCCGGTGGAGCGTTCGAGCGTCCCCTTCTTCTGGAGGCGAACGACCGCCCGTTTCAGGACGCGGTCCATGGCGGCGGCTCGCGCCGGGGTCACGTGGTTGGGGTCCTTGAGCGACGTCGCCCCAGGCGTGGTCCGGGCGCTCGAGCTGTGGCTCGACGTCGGCGTCGCACCCGGGACCAGGAGGGGCTGCGGTGGCGACCGAGCTGAGGCTGCCGGCGGAGGTCAGCGCCACGATCGAGATCACGGCCGCGGTGGCCGCGCCCCGATTCCACCCGAGCCGGGTGCCGGCGCCCGAAGACCTGAACTGTTCGAGCACGACGCCCCCCTGGTCGGGACCGAGCACCGAGTCGTGCGTGGGTCCGCGCTGCTGCTGACAAAGGACCACCCGAGTCGGCGTGCCGTCAAGCAAACCGCGCGCCCGGCATCGAGGTGGACGACTACTGACCTATACCGGGGCGCGCAACTGTGCGTCAGTCTCGTTAAGTCCTTGCGCCTCGGAGCGATCAGCGCTCGCTTTCCGCACCCGAGTCGGCGGGCTTGCTGGCCTCGGTCGTCTCGGTGGTCTCGGGCGGGCTGGTGGCTCGGCGGGCTGGTCGGGTCGCTCGTGCCCTGCGTCGCGCGGTAGTGGCGCACGACCTGGGAGAAGTGGGTCGCCTTGACCTGTCGAGCACCGATCACCAGCTGGCGTCCGTCCGCCCCGACGACGGTGGCCCGCCAGCCGGACGAGCCCGGTTCGGCTCCCAGATCGACCTGGGTCTGAGGATCACGCAGGTCGACCTCGTCCTCGCTCGACCCGCGGCTCACGGTGAGCACGCCCTCGCGGACCGCGACGATCGTCGGGTGCCAGCTGGCCAGCGCCCACCCCGCAGCGGCGGCGATCAGGCCCAGGCAGGTCACCAGCACCAGGCCGCCGAGGGTCGGCTCGGCGGCCGCCAGGAAGAGGGTGAGCACGGCCGCTACGGCCGCGAGCACCAGCACGGCCGCGAGCAGGTAGTTGCGGAGCCCGGAGGGGCTGTACTCGACGAACGCAGGCACCTCGGCCTGGTCTCGGGCCTGGGCGGCTCGGGTTCTGGCTCCGGCTCGGGCTCGGGCTCGGGCTGGGCTCGGGCTCGGGCTCTGGCTCGGGCTCTGGGTCGGGCTCCGGCTCGGCTCGGGCTCGGGCTCGGACTCCGGCTCCGGCTCTGGCTCGGGTGCTGGCTCGAGTTTTGGCTCCGCCTCGGGGTCGGGCTCCCCGTTCGAGCTCTTGCTCGGGCGCTTCGGTCGTCGCGCGGTCCTCGACTGCCGGCTGCTTCTCGTACACGGTGCCGTCCGCGTCCGCCATCGTGCCGTCGGCGTAGTGGTAGAGCCAGCCGGTGAACCCGCCGTCCGACTCGTGCAGCACCCAGCCCTCGTCGACCGGCGCACTCGGCTGCTCCGCGGGTGCGCTCCGCTTCGGTACGGCGGCGGAGCTGGGTGAGCAGGCGGCGTACGGGCAACGACTTGGCGCCGTGAGGCTGGGCCACAGGCTCCTCCAGTGCTGGTGGTTTTCGGAACCTACGGCGGCGCGAGGGTGAGGTCAATGGGGAAGTCCAGGCCTGGACGCAGGCCTCTGGAGAACGGCCCGGAAGGCGCCACGGAGGACCCCGCGGCGCCCCGTGTCGGGGGGTGGGTGGCGTTCTGGCTCAAGATTGGTAGGCTTGCGGTTGCAGGGTGCAAGTTCCAGCGGTTACATAACGTTGTTGGAGTTTGTGGTCCAACGGCGTTTCTTCTCTTTGCTACATGGCTTGCGAGGCGGGACGGCGTATCACCCGCACTCTGCAGAGGCCGCCGAAGTGGCGGTCTCACGCCATCAGTAACAGGAGAAATAGAGACATGGCTCAAGGCACCGTGAAGTGGTTCAACGCTGAGAAGGGCTTCGGCTTCATCGCCCAGGAGAACGGCGGCGACGACGTCTTCGTTCACTACTCGGCCATCCAGTCGCAGGGCTACAAGTCCCTCGACGAGAACCAGAAGGTTGAGTTCGACGTCACGCAGGGCCCCAAGGGTCCCCAGGCAGAGAACGTGCGCGCCGTCTGACGGACACACGACTACACCCACAAGGCCCCGACCGGGAACGGTCGGGGCCTTGTGCGTTCCCACCCCAGGGTGGCCGGATCGTGACCAGCCAGAAGTTCGACTTTCCCTCGCGGGCGGGGTCACTTGTGGTTTCCTCGAAACCTGCCGGGGATAAAATCGGATGGCTGGGAATCTGAGTCGGAAAGGGGCAGTGGCGCGTGGACCCGTTCGACGTGCGTCTCGAGGACGCAGAGCTCCTGGGCGAGGTGGAGCTGACCACCAACCTGATCGTGGCTGCCAACCAGTCCGAGTCACGCATGTCGATCTCGCAGATCGACGAGATCCTCGGCGTGCGCACTCGTCCCCGCTCGAGGGAGTAGTCTCGCGGCGCGAGTGCCTCGGGGTGACTGGCGAATACCCATGTAGGGCTTCCACGCCCTAGCATGTGCAGCGTTCTGATCCTCCTCACAGGAGTTAACCGTGGCCTTGAGATTCAAGCCGTTGGACAGCGCCTTCTATGACCTTCTCGCAGACTCGGCAAAGCACCTCGTCGACGGCGCCCGCATCCTGGCCGAGATTCTCGGTGAAGGAGCCGACCGCGCCGAGATCGCCTCGCGGATGCGCGACGCCGAGCACCAGGCGGACGAGACCACCCACGCGATCGCCAAGCGGGTCAACTCCACCTTCGTGACGCCGTTCGACCGGGAGGACATCTACGCGCTGGCCTCCGGGCTCGACGACGTCATGGACTTCATGGAGGAGGCCGTCGACCTGACGGTCCTCTACGAGGTGGTGGCCCTGCCCGTCGAGCTCGCCGAGCAGGTCGAAGTACTCCAGCGCTGTGCCGAGCTGACCGCCGAGGCGATGCCGAAGCTGCGCTCGATGAAGGATCTCGAGGAGTACTGGATCGAGATCAACCGGCTGGAGAACACCGGGGACAAGAGCTACCGGCGGATCCTGGCCAAGCTTTTCAGCGGGCAGTACGAGGCCCTCGAGGTGCTCAAGCTGAAGGACATCGTGGATTCGCTCGAGGATGCTGTCGACGGTTTCGAGAAGGTCGCCAACATCATCGAGCAGATCCACGCCAAGGAGTCCTGACCGGTGGACCTCGCGATCATCATCGCGGTCGTCGCGGTCGCCCTGATCTTCGACTACACCAACGGGTTCCACGACGCGGCGAACGCCATCGCGACCTCGGTCTCCACCCGGGCCCTCACCCCGCGCACGGCGCTGCTGATGGCCGCGGTGATGAACTTCGTCGGGGCGTTCCTCGGGCAGAAGGTCGCCAGCACGGTCAGCGACACGATCAGACCTGGTGAGGGTGGCGACGGGCTGGTCATCGTGATGGCCGGTCTGGTGGGCGCGATCACCTGGAACTTGATCACCTGGTACTTCGGGCTGCCCTCCTCCTCCTCGCACGCGCTGATCGGCGGGCTCGTCGGGTCTGCGCTGGCGGCCGGGGTGTTCGTCAACTGGGACACCGTGATCGCCAAGGTCGTGATCCCGATGGTGCTGTCCCCGTTGGTCGCCTTCGGTCTCGGCGGCGGCATGATGCTGCTGATCATGTGGCTGTTCCGGAACCAGGCCCCGGCCAAGGTCGGGCGCGGCTTCCGGCTGGCGCAGTCGCTCTCGGCGGCGGCGATGGCCCTGGGACACGGCCTCCAGGACGCTCAGAAGACCATGGGAGTGATCTTTCTGGCCCTGCTCACCGGGGGGTACGTCGCAGCTGAGGACCCGCTCCCGCTGTGGGTGATCTTCGCGGCTGCCGCGGCGATCTCGCTCGGCACCTACTCAGGTGGATGGCGGATCATGCGCACGCTGGGCCGGCGCATCATCGCCCTCGACCCGCCCCAGGGGTTCGCCGCGGAGTCGGTGGCGGCCTCGGTGCTGTACACGACGGCGTACGTCTTCGAGGCGCCGATCTCCACGACGCACACGATCACCAGCGCCGTGATGGGCGTGGGCGCCACCAAGCGACTCTCCGCCGTACGTTGGGGTGTCGCCCGCTCGATCCTGACCGCCTGGGTGCTGACCTTCCCGATGGCCGGCGCAGTCGCTGCCCTGGTCTACTACCTCCTGAAGGCCGTCTTCCAGGTGTCGTGAGAGTCCGCCCGGGGGACATGCCGCGTCCCAGACCTGGGCGCCCGGACATGCGAATGTCGCGCGCGGGTGGTGTGGAGCGCTCCGATTACCCTCGCCGCACATTCGCATGTCCGCGGGCAAGTCGCACTGCGGCGAGCAACGTCTGGTGGACGTAGCGCGGATCGTGCATGACGAGATACCAGCTGAACCTGATCACCTGCCAGCCGAGCAGGGTCAGCAAGTTGTACCGACGGCAGTCACGCGTGAGAGCTGCTGGGTCGCCATGCCACTCGAAGCCCTCCGCCTCCAGGGCGATCTGCAGCGCCGGGTCCGCCAGATCCGGGTGCACGATCCGGGATCCAGGCATCTGCACCGGCAACTGCGGTACGACGTTCAGTCCCGGCACCAGAAGCGCCTGCGCGTGCAGGACCGACTCGAAGGGGTTGAACGACTTCCCGGTCGCGACTGCCGCCACGTCACGGATGCGTTGGCGACCTCGCCCGCGCGAGGCCCCGGCCATCGCGACCACGTCGGCACTGGTGAAGTCATCGGCTCGAATCGCGCTGTCCACGATGGGGATCGACTCGTCCAGCGGCAGGTTCCGCATGCAGTCAACCAAGGACCTGGCTGGTGTGGTGACCGGACCCTCGACATCGTCGGGTCCGAGCACCGACCAGTGCGGCACGAGCACCCTGCGGAGGCGTGGATTTACGCGGCGATCTCTGGGGAAGGTGATCTCCGGAAGTTCCGGAGTGCTCTTCTGGGCCCACCCCCAGTACTGCGCGGCGCTGCGGTGGGACAGCGTGCCGGCTACTCGGTTAGCAGTACGGACCGACGGTCTCGTCGTGGCTAGGGCGTACCGACCCCGGGCGTCGCGCTCCAACGTCCCAGCGGCAAGGGCTGCATCCACTTCAGCCGCCGAGCGAAGGCGGACCAAGGTGGCGCGGTCGCACACGCCGCCCAGTCGTACCACCTGGCTGATCAGATCCATGGGCAGACGTTGGCTGCACGTGGCGCTGAGGAATATGGGGTTCTCGTGCGTCTGTGGATCTCTGCCCGCCGCGCCGGGCTGTAAGGCAGAAAGGGTCAGCGGGCCGGTCGTCGAACATGCGAATGTGGCGCTGGAGGAGGTTGCCCGCCTCAGTCGGCGTACTAGCGACATTTGCATGTTTGGGGCGAGCGGATTCCTCCGCGCCGGCCGTCGAACATGCAAATGTGGCGCTGGAGGAGGTTGCCCGCCTCAGCCGACGCACTAGCGACATTCGCATGTTCGCAGCAGCGCGGAGGGGCGGGCCCCCGCAAACCCAGCCCGTACGCCGATGCCTCAGCCGAAGCGACCCGAGATGTAGGCCTCGGTGGCCTTCTCGTCGGGGACGCTGAAGATCTTCTTGGTGGAGTTCATCTCGATCAGCTTGCCGGGCTTGCCGGCGCCGGCGATGTTGAAGAACGCGGTGTCCTCGCTGACCCGGGCGGCCTGCTGCATGTTGTGGGTCACGATGACGATCGTGTACTCCGACTTGAGCTGGTGGATCAGGTCCTCGATGGCCGAGGTCGAGATCGGGTCCAGGGCCGAGCAGGGCTCGTCCATCAGCAGCACCTGCGGCTCGACCGCGATCGCGCGGGCGATGCACAGCCGCTGCTGCTGACCGCCGGAGAGGCCCATGCCGGGCTTGTTGAGCCGGTCCTTCACCTCGTTCCAGAGGTTGGCGTGCACCAGGGACCGCTCCACGATGGTGTCGGCCTCGGACTTCTTGATCTTCTGGTGGTTCAGGCGCATGCCGGCGAGGACGTTCTCATAGATCGACATCGTCGGGAACGGGTTGGGTCGCTGGAAGACCATGCCGACCATGCGGCGTACCTCGACCGGGTCGATGGAGGGGTCGTAGAGGGACTGTCCGTCGATGACGATCTTGCCTTCGACGCGGGCTCCCGCGAGGACCTCGTGCATCCGGTTCAGCGAGCGCAGGAAGGTGGACTTCCCGCAGCCCGAGGGCCCGATCAGGGCGGTCACCGAGCGCGCTGGGATGGTCATGGAGACGTTCTCGACGGCGAGGAAGTCGCCGTAGTAGATGTCGAGGTCAGAGATATCGATGCTCTTGGCCATGGCTTGTCTACTTCCGTTCTCAGTGCCCGGTCTTGGGGGCGAAGATCTTGCCGACGACGCGCGCCACCAGGTTGAGCAGCATCACGATCACGATCAGGACGAACGCGCCGCCCCACGCGACTGCGACACCGGGCGGCATGCCGCCGTCCGGGGGCGGGATGCCGGGGTTGGCGTTCTGGGTGAAGATCAGGACCGGCAGGGTGGTCATCCGGTCGGAGAAGACGTTGAGGTTCGTGCGGGTGGTCAGGCCGGCGATCAGCAGCAGCGGCGCGGTCTCGCCGACGACTCGGGCGATCGCGAGCGTCACCCCGGTCACGATGCCGCCGAGCGCGGTCGGGAGCACCACCTTGACGATGGTGCGCCACTGCGGGACACCCAGGGCGTACGCCGCCTCGCGCAGGTCGTCGGGCACCAGCCGCAGCATCTCCTCGGTGGAGCGGACCACGATCGGGATCATCAGCAGCGCCAGCGCGATGGAGCCACCGAAGCCGGCCCGGGCGGAGGGTCCGAAGATCAGGATCCACAGCGCGAAGGCGAACAGGCCCGCGACGATCGAGGGGATGCCGGTCATCACGTCCACCAGGAAGGTGATGCCGCGCGCCAGCCGGTTGCCCTTGCCGTACTCGATCAGGTAGATCGCGGCGAAGATGCCGATCGGCACAGCGATCAGGGTGGCGAAGAGCGTGATCAGCAGGGTGCCGACGAGGGCGTGGTAGATCCCGACTTCCTGGTCCAGGCTCGTGCGGAACATCGAGAAGGTCAGGAAGGTCGCGCTCATCTGCGGCGCGCCCTTGACGACCACGGTCCAGATCAGCGAGACCAGCGGCACGAGCGCGGTGCCGAAGGACAGCCAGATCAGCGAGGTCATCAGCCGGTCGATGGCCGACCGCCTGTTCTCCACGATCAGCGACCACAGCGGCAGGACGACCACGTGGGTCAGCGCGGCGAGGACGACCATGCCGGGCGAGGCCCCAGCCCAAGGAGATGCCCAGCAGCAGCGCGAACGCGTCGCAGCGACACCGACCAGGGTCGGCGCCCACTTCGGCAGGCGCGGCTTGGCCAGGGCGATGGACGGCGGGTCTCCGGGGTCGCGGTGGTCAGGGTCATCGCAGCATCTTCCGTTCGGAGCGTCCCACGAGCCAGCGCGCGACGAAGTTGACCACGAAGGTGACCAGGAACAGGATCAGGCCGGTCGCGATCAGGATGGTGACCTTCGCCGGCGTGCCCTCCTTGTAGTTCGAGGCGATGTTCGAGGCGATGCTCGCCGGGTTGGAGGAGGAGATCAGGTTGAAGCTGATGCCGCCGCCGGCGGAGAGCACCATGGCCACCGCCATCGTCTCGCCCAGCGCGCGGCCGAGGCCGAGCATGGTCGCGGAGACCATGCCGGAGCGGCGTAGGGGAACACGGTCAGGCGCACCATCTCCCAGCGGGTCGCGCCGAGCGCGAGCGCCGCCTCCTGGTGCAGGCGCGGCGTCTGGGC
The DNA here is from genome assembly GCA_963812235.1 of uncultured Actinomycetota bacterium. Taxonomy (GTDB): domain Bacteria; phylum Actinomycetota; class Actinomycetes; order Propionibacteriales; family Nocardioidaceae; genus Marmoricola. Next base: position 51,710 of record CAWEUP010000026.1, read on the forward strand.
GAAGATCTCGCGCGAGATCGCGGTGATGATGGGCAGGATCATGATCGCCAGCACGACCCCGGCGGTGAGGATCGTCTTCCCGGTCGCGGACGGGGGGCCGGCGAACAGCGGGATCCAGCCGAGCTTGTCGTGGAGCCACTCGTAGGCGGGCACCAGCTTGGGGGCGAGCACGTTGATGCCCCAGAGGCCGAACACGACGCTGGGAACGGCGGCCAGCAGGTCGACGAGGTACGCCGCCGGGGTGGCGATCGACTTCGGGGCGTAGTGGCTGATCACCAGCGCGATGCCGAAGGAGAGCGGGGCCGCGATCAGCACGGCGATGACGGCGGCCAGCACGGTCCCGAACAGCAGCGGCGCGACGTACCCCAGGAAGTTGGTGGCGCGCGGAGCGTACTGCGAGGCGGGCTGGGTCAGTCCGGGAATGCCCTCGATCAGGAGGAAGACGAAGACGCCTGCCAGGGCGACCAGGATGGTGACCCCCGCCGACATCGACATCCCGCGGAAGACGCGGTCGCCGCGGCGCCGAGCAGTCTTCTGCTCGACCACCTCGACGGGGGTGTCAGTCACGGTCATCTCTTAGCTCCTGCTCTGCGGCTACGCGAGAAGCCGGCATGCGGCGGATCGACTCCGCCGCACGCCAGCGATGGTTGAACGCTCAGCCCTTGGCCGAGATCTTCTCGACGATGCTCATCGCCTTCTCGGCGACGCTGGGGTCCAGGGGAGCCGAGCCGGCGTTCTCCTGGGCGGCGGCCTGGCCCTCGCTGGAGATGGCGAACTCCAGGTAGGACTTGACCAGGGCAGCCTCTCCTGCGTCTTCGTAGGTCTGGCACGCGATCAGGTAGGACAGCAGCACCACCGGGTAGGCACCGGAGTCGGTCGTGGTGCGGTCGAGGTCGACGGCCATGTCGACCTCGGTGCGGCCCTCGGCGGCCGGGGAGATGGCGACGACCTTGGCGGCACCTTCGGCGCTCGGCTCGACGTACTCCTCGCCGACCTTGACGTTGACCTTGCCGAGCGAGCCGGCCTGGCTCTCGTCGGCGTACCCGATGGTCCCCTCGCCGTTGTTGACGGCGGAGATCACTCCGGACGTGCCCTCGGCGGCCTCACCCTTGGTGGGGAAGGTGTCGGCTGCCTCGTACTTCCAGGCGCCGTCACCGGCCTGGTTGAGGTAGTCGGTGAAGTTCTTCGTGGTGCCCGAGTCGTCGGAGCGGTGCACCGGGGTGATCGCGCCGGTCGGCAGCGTCGCCTCGGGGTTCTCCGCGACGATGGCCGGGTCGTTCCACTTGGTGATCTTGTTGTCGAAGATGCCCGCCAGGGTCTTGGCCGAGAGCTGCAGCGTCGTCGACGCCCTCGAGGTTGTAGACGACGGCGATCGGCGAGACGTACGCCGGGACCTCGATCGGGTCCTGACCGTCGCAGCGCTCCTTGGCTGCGCTGAGCTCGCCCTCGTCGTCGTTGAGGGCCGAGTCGGAGCCCGCGAAGCTGACGCCCTTGGCGATGAACTGCTTGCGTCCGTCGCCGGAGCCGAGCGGGTCGTAGTTGAGGGTGACGCCCTCGTTCGCGCCCTGGAAGCCGGTCGCCCAGGCCTCCTGGGCCTTCTCCTGGGAGGAGGCGCCGGCACCCGAGAGGGTGCCGGAGAGCGAGGTGGAGTCTCCACCGTCGCTGCTGCTGGTCGCGGCCGTCTCGTTGGCGGCGCCACAGGCGGAAACGGTGAGAGTGAGTGCGAGCGCCGCGACGCCGGGGGCGCCGATGCGGCGAAGGGAAGTGCGATTCACTTCGTTCTCCTGAGTGGTCACAGTATGTGGACAACTACTGAACCTAGGAAGGCGAAGTGACCGGGCCCCTCGGCGTAGGTGAACGGAAGGTGAACGGTGACCGCCGACCCGACGTCGTCTGAGCGTGAAAGAGACGACGCTCACATGAACGAGGGCGGCGGGGAGGGCGGGCGGCTCAGAGGTCAGGCTTGCCCGCGAAGTGACGCTCGGTGGCCACCAGGGTGCCCTTGCGGTGGTGGCACACGATCAGCTCAGCCGGGACGAGTGGCTCCTCGCTGACGTCGAGCAGGTCGAACAGGCGAGGCAGCACCGGGCGGTGGCTGCACAGCACGCTCGGTCCCGGAGTGGTCATCAGGTCTGCCAGCAGGGTGCGGGCGGCCGACTCGTCGTACCCCTCCTCGGACAGCGCGTCCACCTCGACCACGCTGAGCAGCTGGTCCGCGGCGTACGGCTCCACGGTCTGGACGCAGCGGGTGCTCGAGGAGGTGAGCACCCGGGCGACCCCGTAGGCGTGCAGCAGCGGCGCGAGCGCCTGGGCCTGGGCGAGTCCCAGCGGGGCCAGCGGACGCTTCGGGTCCGGGCCGTCCCAGCTGCCGCGCTTGGTCGCCTTGGCGTGACGTACGACGACCAGGGTCGAGCCTGACCTGCGCCGCTGGCGGAACTGGGTGAGCAGGTCGATGTCGTCGAGGTAGGTGAGCCGCTCCGCCGCCGCGTCCGCCGGGAACCAGCCGAGGTTGTCCACCTCGTCGTTGGTCTCGTAGGTGGACACGTCGTCGTCTCCCACCACGTGTCCGACCCAGTAGTGCACCGTCTTGGCGCGCCCGCCGCTGACGGCGTAGACCTGCGGTCGCAAGGGACAGCCGAGCCTGATCTCGACACCGGTCTCCTCGAACACCTCGCGTACGGCGGTCGCGGTGATGTGCTCGCCGGGATCCTGCTTGCCCTTGGGAAAGGACCAGTCGTCGTACTTCGGCCGGTGCACCAGGAGGATCTCGCGGCCCGCAGGGCCCTTGCGGGTCACCACGGCGCCAGCGGCCACGACGTCGGGGCCGGGGCCGGAGCCGGAGGCGGCTGACGGCGACAGGGAAGCCATGACGAGAATCCTCACATGGGGCGGGCTGGACGCCTACGACTACTCTCGGCCCGGACGCGTGCGCGGCACGGCAGGCACGGCGGCGACGTACGACGACGGAGGGTGGGTGCGCGGATGGCTCGACGTCTCCTGACTCCTCGTAGCCTGCTCGTCGCCGGCCTGGTGCTCGTGCTGGTCGCCGGACTGCTGGTGGTCGGCACGCTGGTGTGGAAGCGGACCCAGCGCACCCAGCTCCAGGAGGCCCTGGCGGTGGTGCCGGCCAGCTCGCTGCGCGTCGCGTTCACCGACTGGGCCGCCGTACGCCGACAGCTGCGGCTGACCCTGGGCGACACCCCTGACGCCGAGGCCGTCGCGAAGCTGATGACCGAGTCCTACGACACCGACTTCAGCGCGGTCTCGAGCATCGACGAGTCGGCGGCGGCCCTGCAGGCGATCTTCGGCTTCAGCCCGGCGACGGCGCAGTGGGAGGCGTTCGCCCAGGGCCGCAAGGGAGCCACCATGGTGCTCAAGGTCGCCGAGGGCAGCGACTTCGGGGTGCTGGCGGACAACCTGCGCACGGCCGGCTTCACCAAGCCCAAGGAGGACGACGGCGTCTGGGAGGGCGGCGTGGACGTCGTGGCGCGCCTCGACCCGACGATCACCCCCGAGCTCCAGTACGTCGCGCTGCTCGCCGACCAGGGGCTGGTGGTCACCAGCGACCTTCCGGAGTTCGCCGCCACCTCGGCCCGGGTCGCCGCCGGCGATGGCGCCTCGTTCTCCTCGGTCGACGGGGTCGAGGACCTGGCCGGGCACCTCGACGACCCGGTGAACGCGATGCTGTGGGGCCAGGACTTCGCCTGCACCGACCTGGCCATGTCGAGCGCCGACGACGACGCGCAGACCGAGGCGGACACCCGGATCGCGCAGGTCGGTGGGGTGACGCCGCTCGCGGGCCTGGCGATGGCGATGTCGCCCGACCGGAGCCTGCGCGTGGTCGAGCACTTCGAGGACTCCGAGCGGGCCCGCAAGAACCTGCGCCCCCGCGCCGAGCTGGCCGTCGGCGAGGCGATCGGCAGGGGCGGCTCCTTCGCCGACGACTTCACCCTGACCTCGTCCAAGGCCATCGACCGCGACGTCGTACTCGACCTGTCCCCGAGGACCCCAGACGGCTTCGTCCTCTCCGCCCTCTACGACGGCCCCCTCCTCTTCGCCACCTGCTGATCCCCAGCCCGGCGGTGGTCGAGCAGACGCGAGATCCCGATGGTCGAGCAGCGAGCGAAGCGAGCGGACAGCCGAGACCACACCCCGTACGCCGAACCGCGGGGACGCACGCCGGGTCGGTGGTCGAGCAGCGAGCAGAAGCCAGCGGTGGTCGAGCAGACTCGAGATCCCGGTGGTCGAGCAGCGAGCGAAGCGAGCGGACAGCCGAGACCAAGCCCGTACGCCGAACCGGGCCCCGGTGGTCGAGCAGCGAGCTCGAGAGCGACGGTGGTCGAGCAGACTCGAGATCCCGGTGGTCGAGCAGCGAGCGAAGCGAGCGGACAGCCGAGACCAAGGACGACCGCCGGGTCGGTGGTCGAGCAGCGAGCGAGAGCCCCGCGTCGAGCTGCGAGCAGACTCGAGATCTCGATGGTCGAGCGATAGTCGAGACCAACCGACGTACGCCGAACCGACCCGGTGGTCGAACGAGGAGCGATCAGTCGAGACCACACGTACGCCGACCTCACCCGCGACCGACTTCTCCCCGTCGCATCCAGCCCGTTCGCCCGCGGGCCAGGGCCGGCAGGTCGTCGAGCCGTCCTTCGATCAACGCCTCTCGTTTCGCGCGCGACCAGTTCTGGATCTGCTTCTCTGCGGAGTACGCCTGGCGTATCTCGTCGAACTCCATCGCCCAGACGAGTACGACCGGTCGTCGGTGCTCGGTGTACTTCGCGCCGCCGCCGTTGTTGTGCTGGGTGACCCGAGCCGACAGGTCGATCGTGCTGCCCACGTAGTAGGACTGATCGGCGCACCGCACCAGGTAGACCCAAGCCATTGCGAAAGCGTGGCCGCCGCGTTGAAGAGCGTCGAGGGACGGGGAGGCGCCTGTGGGTACGGCGCTCTTGACGGCGTCTGTGGATGGGGCGTGGTCTCGACTGATCGCTCGCTTCGCTCGCTGCTCGACCACCGAGGGGTTGTCCTCGGCGTACGGCGGTGTGGTCTCGACTGACCGCTCGCTTCGCTCGCTGCTCGACCACCGAGGGGTTGTCCTCGGCGTACGGCGGTGTGGTCTCGGCTGTCCGCTCGCTTCGCTCGCTGCTCGACCACCGAGGGGTTGTCCTCGGCGTACGGCGGTGTGGTCTCGGCTGATCGCTCGCTTCGCTCGCTGCTCGACCACCGAGGGGTTGTCCTCGGCGTACGCCGGTGTGGTCTCGGCTGTCCGCTCGCTTCGCTCGCTGCTCGACCACCGAGGGGTTGTCCTCGGCGTACGCTCGCTGCTCGCTCGCTGGCTGCTCGGCGCGGTTGTCGCTCGCGACGCTCGCTGGTCTCGCTGTCCGCTCGCTTCGCTGCTCGACCTTCGGGGCTCGCTGCTCGACCAACGCCCGGACGGACTCAGCCCCCGGACTTCTGCCTTCTGCGCTTGTGGGTGGCGATGAGCAGCTCCTGGAGGTTGCGGAGTGGCTGGTCGTCGGGGGAGGTGGCTTGGCGCCAGAGGCCGTCGGCGTCGAGCTCCCAGCCGGCGGTGCGGGGGTCGAAGGCCAGGTCGAGGAGGCGGGTGACCTCGTCGACCTCGGTCGGTGAGGGGAGCCTGACCAGCACCTCGACGCGGCGGTCGAGGTTGCGGTGCATCAGGTCCGAGGAGCCGATCCACACCGCCGGGTCGCCGTCGTTGGCGAACCACGCGATCCGGCTGTGCTCGAGGTAGCGACCCAGGATCGAGCGCACCCGGATGGTCTCCGAGAGCCCCTCCACACCAGGGCGTACGGCGCAGATCCCGCGGATCAGCAGGTCGATCTTCACACCGGCCCGAGACGCGAGGTAGAGCTCGTCGATGATGGCCTCGTCGACGATCGAGTTGGCCTTGATCCGGATCCCCGCTGGCCGGTCCGCTCGATGGTTGGCGACCTCGTTCCTGATCGCCTCGATCAGCCCGTCGCGTACGGAGTCGGGCGCCACCATCAGCTGGGCGTACGACGCGTTGCGGGAGTAGCCGCTGAGGTTGTTGAACAGGTGCGCGACGTCCTCGCCGATCGCCTCGTCGGTCGTGAGCAGCCCGAAGTCCTCATAGAGCCGGGCGGTCTTGGGGTTGTAGTTCCCGGTGCCGATGTGGGTGTAGCGCCGGATGCCCTCGGGCTCGTCGCGCACCACCATCGAGAGCTTGCAGTGGGTCTTGAGCCCGACCAGGCCGTAGACGACGTGGCAGCCGGCGTGCTCGAGCTTGCGGGCCCACCGGATGTTGGCCTCCTCGTCGAAGCGGGCCTTGATCTCGACGATCACCAGCACCTGCTTGCCGGACTCGGCCGCGTCGACGAGGGCGTCGATGATGGGGGAGTCGCCGGAGGTGCGGTACAGCGTCTGCTTGATCGCGAGCACGTGCGGGTCGGCGGCGGCCTGCTCGATGAAGCGCTGCACCGACGTACTGAACGAGTCGTAGGGGTGGTGCAGGAGTACGTCGGAGCGTGCCAGCGCCTTGAACACGTCGACCGGCGAGGACGACTCGACAGGGGCCAGCAGGGAGTGCGTGGCGGGGAGGAAGTTCGGGTACTTCAGGTCCTGCCGGTCGAGGTCGGCGATGTCGTGCAGTCCCCGCAGGTCGAGCGGCCCGGGGAGGCGGAACACCTCGGACTCGGTGACGTCGAGCTCGCTGACCAGCAGCTCGAGCACGTGCTCGTCGATGGTCTCCTCGACCTCGAGCCGCACGGGCGGCCCGAACCTCCGACGCAGCAGCTCCTTCTCGAGCGCCTTGAGCAGGTTCTCGGCGTCGTCCTCCTCGACCTCGAGGTCCTCGTTGCGGGTGACCCGGAACGTGTTCACGCTGAGCACGTCCATGCCGGGGAACAGGCGCTTGAGGTGCTCGCCGATGACGTCCTCGAGGGGGACGAAGCGCTGGTTGCCGAGCGGTACGAACCGGCTGAAGATCGGCGGCACCTTGACGCGCGCGAAGTGCTCCTTGCCGGTCTTGGAGTTGCGCACCAGCACAGCCAGGTTGAGCGAGAGCCCGGAGATGTAGGGGAACGGGTGGGCGGGGTCGACGGCGAGCGGGGTGAGCACCGGGAAGACGCGCTCCTTGAACAGCTTCTTGCACAGCTTCTGCTCGTCGCGGTCGAGATCCTCCCAACGCACCAGCTCGATGCCCTCCTCGGCCAGCGCGGGCACGATCTCGTCGCGGAAGACGCTCGCGTGCCGGGAGACCAGGTCGCCGGTGACCTCCCAGATCTGCTCCAGGACCTGCTTCGGCATCAGCCCTGAGGCCGCCCGTACGGCGACTCCCGCAGCGATGCGGCGCTTGAGGCCCGCGACCCGGACCATGAAGAACTCGTCGAGGTTGCTGGCGAAGATCGCCAGGAAGCGGGCGCGCTCCAGCAGCGGCAGCGACTCGTCCTCGGCCAGCTCGAGCACGCGCTGGTTGAACCGCAGCCAGGACAGCTCCCGGTCCAGGAACCGGTCCTCGAACTCCCCGGGGGCGAACTCGGCGTCCTCCGGGTCGTACGGCGGGTCGACGTCGAAGATGTCGGCCGGCACCACGCGGAGGCTCGGGTCGAGGGGTCCTTCGCCGGCATCGGAGCCGGTGGCCTGCTGGAAGCTGTCGGTGGACATGGGGTCAGTGTCCCATTGCGCGGTGAACCTGACCGCCTGTCGTAGGTTGGCGTCCGTGCCCCACCTACCCTTCCCCGTCGAGTCCCTCTTGTTGCAGTCGCTACTGGGGATGCCCGAAAGGCTCCAGAAGCTGCTGCTGCGGCGACCGGTCGAGGTCGACGGGCAGGTGCTGGCCACCGAGATGCAGACAATGCTGGCGATGCAGAAGCTCGCCAAGATGCCTGCCGCCGAGACGCTGCCCCTGGCGAAGGCGCGCACCGAGCTGCTGCGTCAGCAGCTCCTGGTGGGCGGCCAGCAGCCCGTCGGTGCGACCGTCGACCTCGAGGTCGACGGTGCGGTGGGCCCGCTGCGCGCCCGGCTGTACACGCCCGACCGAGCGCCTCGGCACCGGTCCCGCACCGACGATGCTGTTCCTGCACGGGGGCGGCTGGATGTACGGCGACCTCGTCAGCCACGACCCCGTCTGTCGCTTCCTCGCCGAGCGGTCCGGGGTGCAGATCCTCGCGGTCGACTACCGGCTGGCGCCCGAGGACAAGTTCCCGGCGGCCGTGGAGGATGCGCAGGCGGCGTACCGCTGGCTGGTGGAGCACGCCGACGACGTCGACGCCGATCCTACTCACGGCTGGCCGTCGGCGGCGACTCCGCCGGGGGCGCACTCTCGGCCTCGACCGCGGTCTGGGCGGCCGAGCAGGGCCTGCCGATGGCCTTCCAGCTGCTGATCTACCCGGGCGCGGACTTCGTCGAGCGCACCGAGAGCCGCAGGCTGTTCGGGGAGGGCTTCGTGCTGACCGAGCTCTTCATGAACAGCGCCGAGGAGGCGTACTTCGCCGCCGAGGCCGACAAGTCGACCCCCGACGCTTCGGCCCTGCGCCGGGTGGACTTCCCCGAGAGGATCGCCCCGGCGTACGTCGTCACCGCCGGCTTCGACCCCCTCCGCGACGAGGGCGAGGCCTACGCCCGCCTGCTCGAGGAGAAGGGCGTGGAGGTGGAGCTGAAGAGGTACCCCTCGATGATCCACGGCTTCCTCCACTTCGTCGGCGTCGGCCGCGAGGCCAAGTCCTACAACGCCGAGATCGCCAACCGGCTCCGAAGGGCCCTCGCCTGAGCCCCGCCGTCGATGGTCGAGCAGCGAGCCCAAGAGGCCGTACGCCGAGCCAGCCTCGGTGGTCGAGCAGCGAGCGAAGCGAGCGATCAGTCGAGACCAAGGGACGTACGCCGGGACCCGGTGGTCGAGCAGCGAGCGAAGCCTCGCGTGAGCAGCGAGCGCCAGCGAGCGGTCAGCGAACGAGCGGATAGTCGAGACCAAAGCCCGGACGCCGGACCAAGCCGTACGCCGAGCCAAGCCGGTGGTCGAGCAGCGAGCGAAGTGAGCGGATAGTCGAGACCACAAGCCCGGACGCCGGACCAAGCCGTACGCCGAGCCAAACCGGTGGTCGAGCAGCGAGCGAAGCCTTGCGTTGAGCAGCGAGCGCCAGCGAGCGGTCAGTCGAAACGAGCGGATAGTCGAGACCACCCCCGCGGGCGCTCCCAACTAGGCGTTGACGCCGACGACGACGAGCGCGACCAGGACCCCCATCAGCGTCACGAACAGCACTGCCTCAGTCTTCGGACCCATCTTGCGAGGCCGCGAACCATAGGTGCGTCTTCTCTTGGAGGACATGTCGTAAGCCTTTCATCTGCGCATCTCGCCGCGGTGAACACCCCGTTTCGGGACGCTTCCTTCGCCAACTTCCGGCGTACCTCGGGTGGTCTCGGCTGATCGCTCGCTGCTCGACCATCGGGCGGGGCTTGCTCGGCGTACCTCGGGTGGTCTCGGCTGATCGCTCGCTTCGCTCGCTGCTCGACCATCGGCGGGGCTTTGCTGGTCGGTGTAGGTCTGTCGTGGGCCGGGTGGTCTCGACTATCCGCTCGCTTCGCTCGCTGCTCGACCAGCGGGGGTTGGGCTCGGCGTACGGCGCTTGGTCTCGGTATAGGCGCGAATTACCCCCCAAAACGGTACATAAGTGCCAGAATGGGCAGAGAGTTCGAGAGAGCAGGAGAGCCACGGATGGCTATCGTCAGCCTCAAGCGTCGCAGGCGTCGCGGAAGACGGCGTCGGCGCGGTGCCGCGCGTCCAGGTCCGAACCCCGCAGCGGCGAAGCCCGTTGCCAAGCCGACACCGCCCAAGGCTCCTGCTCCGCTCACCACCGTGCAGACTCCCGTGGCCACGTCGCGGGAGCGGCTGTTCCTCAACCGACTGGGCACCGGCTTCACCCAGGGTGCGCTCGCCGAGCTGCGCAAGGCGGGGACGCCGGAGGCGTGGCTGGAGGCCCAGCTGTCCCCGGAGACGATTCCCGAGGCGGCCAAGGTCGACCAGATCGACGGGTGGTTCGACTACCTGAGGCTGACTGCGGCGGAGAAGTACGCCACCGACCGCGGCAAGACCCGGTCAGCGTGGGAGTACGGCCGCGATCTGGGCAACTGGTCGATCCTGCGGCGGATCTACTCGCGGCGCACGGTGCTGGAGACGATGACCGACTTCTGGTCGACGAACCTGCACATCCCGGTGGGCAACGACCGCGCCTGGATGTGGCGCTTCGACTACGACCGCACCATCCGCACCCATGCCCTCGGCCGGTTCGAGGACCTGCTGACGGCGTGCTCGCTGCACCCGGCGATGCGGTTCTACCTCGACAACTGGAAGTCGGTGAAGGACAAGCCCAACGAGAACCAGGGCCGCGAGCTGCTCGAGCTGCACACCGTCGGCGTCGGTGGCGGCTACACCGAGGCGATGGTCAAGGCCTCCGCAGTGCTGCTCTCGGGCTACACGATGGACTGGGTCCCACCTTCGCGCCGAGGTACGACACGTCGAAGCACACCACCGGCTCCGTCCAGGTGCTCGACTTCACTCACGCCAACAGCAGCGCAGACGGCCAGGAAGCCACCGCGGCCTACCTCTCCTATCTCGCCCGCCACCCGGCCACCGCTCGCAACCTGGCCCGCAAGATCGCGACCTACTTCGTCTCGGACGCCCCCTCGGACGGCCTGGTCGACACGCTCGCCGCGACCTACCTGGACAACGACACCGACATCAAAGCCGTCCTGATCGCCCTGGCCGCCCACCCGGAGTTCCTCACCTCCGAGGGGCAGAAGGTGCGTACGCCGGTCGCGGACCTCGTCGCCACCGCCCGCGTCCTCGACGTCGACGTCCAGAAGCCCGGAGTGGACGGCGCCTACGCGACACATGCGAACTACACCCACGGGGGTGCCGCGCTGTTCTCGTGGCCGCGTCCCGACGGTCCGCCGGTGGTGGCCTCGGCGTGGGCCTCGGTCTCGCGTCTGTTCGCCTCCTGCGAGATGCACCAGAACCATGGCGGCGGATGGTGGCCCAAGGCGGCCACCTACCGCGCCGCGGCGTCCTGGCTGCCGGCTCCAGCGATCCGGTTCGACGCCTACGTGGATCACCTGTCCAGGACCTGGCTCGGCCGAGCAGCCGATGCCCGGCTCCAGCAGGCGGCTGTGACGAGCAGTCACCGGACCGGAGTCCTGGGCAGTGGTGACCGCCTCGACGACGGTCACGGCCAAGCACAACCTCGGCAGCTGGCTGTTCCCCCGACTGGTGTCGGCGCTGCTGGACACCCCCGACCACATGACGACCTGAAGAGGACGCGATGACTCAGGCAACGCGGGACCACAGCTCGAGCAGCACTTCGCCGGAGTGCGGCTGCCCCGACTTCGACCGCACCCGGGTCTCCCGACGATCGGTGCTGGCCGGCGCGACCGTGCTCGGTGGCGCGATGGCGGTCTCGCAGATGTTCGGCGAGGCGATGATGCAGGCCACCTTCGCCGGCACCAAGGGCGGCAACACCCTGGTCGTGATCAGCCTGCGGGGCGGCGTGGACGGCCTCGGGGTCGTGGTGCCGCACGGCGACCCCGGCTACTACCGGGTCAGGCCGACGACGGCCGTGGCGGCCTCAGCGCTGGTCTGCGCCGACCCGATGTTCGGGCTGCACCCAGCGATGTCCCCGCTGGCGCCGCTGTGGGCCTCGGGCGAGCTTGCCGCCATCCAGGCGACCGGGCTGCCGATCGTCAACCGGTCGCACTTCGCCGCCATCGAGGAGGTCGAGAACGCCGACCCCGGGTCGTCGCTGCGCTCGGGCTGGGTCAACCGGATGATCGGTCTCGGGGCCGGCGCCAGCGTCTTCGACGGCGTCCAGCTCGGCCAGAACTTCCCCACCACCGCGACGCGCGGCGACGCGCAGGTGCTCTCCACCACCGACCTCGACCGGCTCCAGCTCTGCGGCATCGACGGCCGCAGCACCCAGCGCTACGGGTCGATCAGCTCAGCGTGGTCCGGGGCCACCGGCCCGCTGGCTCGCGCCATGAACGAGGCGGTCTCGGTCTCCAAGGGCGCGGGCGCACAGCTCAAGGCCGTCGACCACCTCGACGGCGGCCTACCCGACCGTCTGGAACGCCTCGCCGTACGCCTCCCCGCTGAAGAACGCGGCCAAGCTGATCCGCGCCGACCTCGGCACCGACGTGATCGCCATCGACGCCGGCAACTGGGATCTGCACACCAACTACGGCACCATCCAATGGGGCTCGATGCAGTCCAACATCGACGGCTTCGCCCAGTCGCTCAAGGCCTTCTTCGACGACCTCGGCGACCTGCGCTCGCGGGTGACGGTGGTGACCATCTCCGAGTTCGGACGCCGCGCGGCGGAGAACGGCAGCCAGGGCTTCGACCACGGCTGGGGCAACATGATGCTGGTGGCCGGCGCTGGAGTGAAGGGCGGCCAGTACTACGGCCAGTGGCCGGGCCTGGACTCCAACGCGTTGGCCGACGGTGACCTCAAGGTGACCACCGACTACCGCAACGTCCTCGGCGAGATCGTCGCGCGCCGGTTCCCCGACCGCTCTCTTCCCGCGCTGTTCCCGGGCCTGTCCTACGAGCCGGTCGGGTTCATGGCCTGACTGGGAGCACGCGAGCGCGCTAGCGCGTGAGCCCTGCCGACGTCCCGCAGTACTGCACCTCGGTGCGCTCGATGTGGAACCCCTGCCCGGTGTAGACAGCGATCGCGGGGTCGTTGTCGCCGTCGACGTAGAGCAGCACCGACTCCAGACCTCGGTCGCGCAGGTGCCGCAGACCGGCGGCGGTGAGCAGCGTGCCGAGACCACGACCGGCGGCCTTGGGGTTGACCGCGACGACGTAGACCTCGCCGTACGGCGGCTCCTCGTCGCGGTGCTCCTTGGTCCAGTGGAAGCCGAGCAGGGGAGGGTCGCCGGGCTCCGGGTCGGTGGGTACGGCGAGCAGCAGCCCGGCCGGGTCGAACCAGGACTCGCTGCTGCGCTCGGTGAAGTCCTCGTGGCTCATGTGCCCCTGCTCGGGGTGGTGGGCGAACGCGTGCGCGTTCACCTCGAGCAGGGCCGGCTCGTCCTCGGGCCGGAAGCCGCGGATCAGCACGCCGTCGGGCAGTCCGGTGGCGTCGGGTACGTCGGTGAGCGACCGGCGCATGATCACCAGCTCGCGCTCGCGAGGGACGGCGAACAGCTCGGCGAGCCGGGCAGCGCCGGGGTGGTCGCAGTGCGACCAGGCATCCACCTTGCGCCCCGCGGGGCAGGGCGGCCTCGGCCAGCGCCGTGGCCAGGCCCTGGCGACGAGACTCGGGATGCACGGCGAGGTCGAGGACATCGCCGTGCCGCAGGGCGAACCCGCCCGGGCCGACGGTCGAGTCGGAGCCGGTGGGCGAGTCCGTCGCGAGCCACAGCTCGGCGCCGCGCAGGCCGCGGTGCTTGAGCTGGAGCACCGCCTGCTCGTTCAGCGTGCTGGCGCCGTCGTGGGCGGTGGCGGCGCGCGCGATGCGGCGTACGGCCGCGGCCGGACCGTCCTCGCTGGACCAGTCGAACTCTTCGGGGCTGACCCGTTCAATGTGGACCATGGCCCGAGGCTAAGCCACCGGAGGCTGGACGTGTCAGCGGGCGGGGGAGCCGGCGGGAGAGTCGGTGCGGTCCATCGCAGGCGCCCGGGGCGGGAGCACGAACCGGTAGCCCACGTTGCGCACGGTCCCGATCAGCGCCTCGTTGTCGGTGCCGAGCTTGGCCCGGAGCCGGCGCACGTGCACGTCGACGGTGCGGGTGCCTCCGAAGTAGTCGTAGCCCCAGACCTCCTGGAGCAGCTGGTCGCGGGTGAACACGCGGCCGGGGTGCTGAGCGAGGTACTTCAGCAGCTCGAACTCCTTGAAGGTCAGGTCGAGCACCCGACCCCCCAGCTTGGCGGTGTAGGTGGTCTCGTCGATCACGACCTCGCCCGACCGGATGATGTGCGCCTCGGGGTTGTCCTTGTCGTGGCGCGCGGCGAGGCGCCCGATCGCGATCCGGATGCGGGTGTCGATCTCGACGGGTCCCGCGGTCTCCAGGACCACGTCGTCCATCCCCCAGTCGGCTGCGACCACGGCGAGGCCGCCTTCGGTCACGATCAGCAGCACCGGCTGGTCGGAGCCGGTGGTGCGGATCAGCCGGCACAGGTCGCGCGACTGGGCGAGGTCTCGCCGGCCGTCGATCATCAGCAGATCGTGGTCGGGCGCCTCCAGCAAGGCACTGCCCTCAGCGGGCAGGATCTTGACCTGGTGGCTCAGGAGCGCCAGGCCGGGGAGCACCTCGGCCGAGGCCTGCAGGGCTTTGGTGAGCAGGAGCACGGTGCCCATGGCACCTCCAGGGTGAGTGCCTAGCGTCGGTTGGCGGGTCATCTACGCTGATGAACTTCCCCGCCACAGAGCCCCCAGGATATCGAACATGAGCACTGCCTCAGACCGTCAACCGCAAGTCGGCCTGGTCACACTGCGCTACTGGGCCTCTGCGCGGGCTGCCGCAGGCACCGATTCCGATGACCTCGACGTGACGGAACCGACATCGCTCGCCGACCTGATCAGCCGCGCCCGGGCCCTCCACGAGGACTCCTCGCGCTTCGCCGAGGTGCTCGCCTGCTGCGCGGTGATGGTGGGAGATCGACCCGTCACGACCAGCGACCCGGCCGAGGTGCATGGTGCCGCCCGGCGCCACCGTCGAGTTCCTGCCCCCCTTCGCCGGCGGCTAAAGGGTGGTCGAGCAGCGAGCGGAGAGCCGGTGGTCGAGCAGCGAGCGAAGCGAGCGGACAGTCGAGACCACCCTGCCGACCCGGTGGTCGAGCAGCGAGCGAAGCGAGCGGACAGTCGAGACCACCTCGTAGCGGGGAAGCGACGGTGGTAGACCCGGTGGTCGAGCAGCGAGCGAAGCGAGCGGTCAGTCGAGACCCCTGGGTCGAGCAGCGAGCGAAGCGAGCGGTAGTCGAGACCCTGGGGTCGAGCAGCGAGCGAAGCGAGCGGTCAGTCGAGACCACCCTCGCCACGACGGCCCTGGATCGGAAGACACGCCCGCCCACTCCTGGCGGCGTACGCCGTCCTGCTGGCCGTCATCCTGCTCGCCCCCACGTCACGGGTGCAGGCAGCGCTGGTGCTCGACCTGGTGCGGGCACTGCGCTTCGCGGGCCTGGACGAGTCGTGGGCGACGTTCTCACGAGCCGAGGTGTTCACGAACGTCGTGATCATCGCGCCATTCGGCCTCCTCGGCTCGCTGGTGTTCACCCGGCTGCGGTGGCAGGACTGGGCGGCGTACGCCTTCATCGGGGCGACCGGCGTCGAGATGGTGCAAGGGCTGGTGCTGCCGGACCGGCAGGCGAGCTTCAGCGACATCGTCGCCAACACCGCAGGCGCGGTCCTCGGTGCCTTGCTGGCCCGACGCCTGCTCCCGGCCTCCAGGCGCGAGAGGTAGTCCGGATGCCAACCTCGGGAAGCCTTTCGGGTCTTGCATGGTTGAGTCCGGCATGAGCACAGGTGCCTGGATCCTCGTCGCCGCCGTGAGCGCAGCGTTGGCGTTCGGGCTCTACCGGGCCGCGACCGACGGGCGCTTCCGTGGCACCCACCGGGTGCACGGACTCGACCCGGCGCAGCCTGAGCAGGCCGAGCAGCCCGAGCAGGTCCAGGAGGCGACAGCGGAGTCGGTGCTCGCGGACACGCCCTGGGCCGACGATCTGGGGGAGCGGGCGACGCTGCTGCAGTTCTCCTCCGCCTTCTGTGCCCCCTGCCGGGTGACCAGGCGCATCCTCGAGGAGGTCGCCTCGATGACGCCGGGCGTCGTGCATCTGGAGGTGGATGCCGAGCACCACCTCGACGTCGTACGCCGACTGGGGATCCTCCGCACTCCGACCACCCTCGTCCTGAGCGCCCGGGGCACCGAGGTGACCCGCGCCATGGGCGCCCCGACGAAGCAGCAGGTGCTCAGCGCCCTCGACGCGGCGGTCTGAGATGCGTCCAACATGTGGATGGTGTGACCGAATGGTGAGATGCACTTTTCTGGTCTGGCCCCGCAATGCCTAGTCTGAACATCGTGATCTCGACCATGCTGACCAAGCGCCGTGCGGTGGACAACTGCCGCATGCGCTCGTCACTGTGTCGAATGTCCTGACCGGCCGCTGAGCCTTCGCGCCTCCGCCCCCTGTCGTCGACCCTCGGGTCCGCCAGTCGAGGCAGCCGTCAACGCCAGCCCTGTGCCCGGTCCTCGCCTCGCAGCGGCACGCCCCAGGACATTTCCCAGGAGACCAGATGACCATCACTTCCAGCAGAAGCCCGGCCGAGACAGCCGCCGGGCGACCTCCCGTGGGGAGGATCGACCCCCGCGGCCCGCAGTTCAACGCGATCCTGACCAGCGTGGTGCTCGCCGCCACCCTGCTCACGGCGCCGCACCCCGTCGGCGTCGCGCTGCTGGGCCTCCAGGCCGCCCTGTTCGCCGTGGGGGTGGCCCTGGGAGTGCAGCGGACCCCGGCGGCGTACCTGTTCAAGACGCTGGTGCGGCCGCGACTCGGCCCGCCCACGCACCTCGAGGACCCCGAGCCGCCGCGCTTCGCCCAGGCGGTCGGACTGGTCTTCGCCGCGGTGGGGCTCGCCGGCTTCCTCCTCGGAGCCCCGCTGGTCGGGCTCATCGCCGTCGGCTTCGCCCTGACCGCCGCTCTGCTCAACGCGATCTTCGCGTTCTGTCTGGGCTGCGAGATGTACCTGCTGATCAAGCGCTTCACCCCCACCCCCCACACCACCTCCATCCAGAACACCCACACAGAAGAGGCAGCCGCATGAGCCGCGAAAACACCCTGGTCACCGCCGCATGGGTCGAGGAGCACCTCGACGACCCCAGCATCGTGCTGGTCGAGGTCGACGAGGACACCACCTCCTACGACAAGGGCCACATCCGTGGCGCGATCAAGCTCGACTGGACCACCGACCTGCAGGACCAGGTGCGGCGGGACTTCGTCAACAAGCAGCAGTTCGAGGAGCTGCTCTCCTCCCGCGGGGTCGGCAACGACCACACCGTGGTGCTCTACGGCGGCAACAACAACTGGTTCGCCGCCTACGCCTACTGGTACTTCAAGCTCTACGGCCACTCGGACGTCAAGCTCCTCGACGGCGGTCGCAAGAAGTGGGAGCTGGACAGCCGCGAGCTGACCGACGAGCTCCCGAGCCGCGAGCAGACGTCCTACTCCGCGCAGGAGCAGGACCTCTCGATCCGCGCCTTCCGTGACGAGACCGTCGAGGCCATCGGCACCAAGAACCTGGTCGACGTCCGCAGCCCCGACGAGTACGCCGGCCGCCTCCTCGCCCCCGCCCACCTCCCGCAGGAGCAGGCCCAGCGCGCCGGCCACATCCCCACCGCTGCCAGCGTCCCGTGGAGCAAGGCAGCCAACGACGACGGCACCTTCAAGTCGGACGAGGAGCTCAACAAGATCTACACCGAGGCCGGTGTCGACTGGAGCAAGGACACCATCGCCTACTGCCGCATCGGCGAGCGCTCGAGCCACACCTGGTTCGTCCTCAAGGAGCTGCTGGGTCAGGAGAACGTCAAGAACTACGACGGCTCCTGGACCGAGTACGGCTCCCTCGTCGGCGTCCCCGTGGCCCTAGGCGACGAGCCCGGCGAAGCCTGACCGCAACCGAGGGTCGAGCAAAGGCGAGACCCCGATGGTCGAGCAGCGAGCGAAGCGAGCGATCAGCCGAGACCACTACGACACAACCCCGGTGGTCGAGCAGCGAGCGAAGCGAGCGATCAGTCGAGACCACCCAACCCGACTGGTCGAGCAGCGAGCGATAAGTCGAGACCACCAGGGACTCAACCCCGGTGGTCGAGCAGCGAGCGAAGCGAGCGATCAGTCGAGACCACTCAAGACCACACCAACCGAGCAAAGGACGAACAGATGTGCGGAGCAACCGAAGGCGGCCTGTCCCTCGACGGCATCGACGTGAAGAAGGAAGCGATCATCCAGGGCCAGGTGCTGCACGGCACCGAGCCGGTCTCCACGGCCTACGTGCGGCTGCTCGACCGCACCGGTGAGTTCACCGCCGAGGTCCCCGTCTCCGCGACCGGACACTTCCGGTTCTTCGCGGGCCCCGGCGACTGGACGCTGCGTACTCTCGCGCCGAAGACCGATCCGGTCGACACCACGGTGACCGCCGAGATCGGTTCGATCGCCGAGGTCGCGGTCTCCGTCTGACCACCACGTCCACCCGTCGCCCTCGGTCCGTTGCCGGACCGGGGGCGACGTCGTTTATCTCGCTTCACCGGCGAGCGCGCAGGCATGTCGGTAGCGTGATCTTCCGTGTCTGGAGTCCGACGCAGGGTCCCCCTCCGCAGGAGGTGCCCGAGGAGTTCGCCGCCGTCTATCGGGCGGCGTACGAACAGGCGCTCGCCGACTTCGACGTCAGCCACGATAGGGTCCGCACGACCACGACGAGCCCGACGCGGGTCTGTCGATCGTGTCCGGCGACGGCGACCGCAGTGCACAGCCAGGCCGAGGCAGGTCCGACGTGGTTCGAGCGTCTGCGCGACACGCACTGGTTCGTGCCCCTGCTGCTCGCCGGGCTGGTCGTGCTGCTGATCCTGGGGGCCTACGGCATCGGGAAGGCATTCGCTGCACAGGTGGACACTGAGTCGCCCGGCGAACCGCCCAGCGTCCTGATCGGGACCAGTAACCAGCTGAGTCGAGGAGCAGCGTGACCGGACCGTCGTTGACGAGCTGGACGGCCATGTCCGCCCCGAAGACTCCGCGCTCGACATGTGTGCCCAGCTCCTCGAGACCGTCACAGACGGCGCGGTAGAGCGGCTCCGAGACGTCGCCCGGCGCAGCCGCAGACCACGTGGGACGTCGACCTTTTCGAGCGTCGCCGTACAGCGTGAACTGGCTGACCACCAGCACCGGTGCCCCGAGTTCAGCGACGGACCGCTCCTCGCGCATGATCCGCACGTCCCGGATCTTGCGGACCATCCAGGCGACCTGCTCAGGCCCGTCGTCGTGGGTGACGCCGAGCAGCACCACGAGGCCAGGCTCGTCGATTTGCCCGACCACCTCGCCGTTGACGGTGACGCTCGCAGAGGCTGCGCGCTGTACGACAGCCCGCACGCTCAGCCGATCCCGAGCAGCTGGCGCGCCTCATCAGGAGTCATCGGGGCGCGCTGCGCGATTACGCCGAGGGCGGCGGCGCGGCTCACCAACTGCTCGTTGTGCTCGACGGCGACCCCCCTCTCCAGGGTCAGTACGTCTTCCATGCCGACGCGCAGGTGCCCACCCTTGGAAAGGGTGGCCAGAGCCACCGGAAGGGTCGAGCGGCCGATGCCGGTCGCTGACCAGCTGGTGGTCCCCATCGGGAGCGCGGCCACCGCAGCGACCAAGGCATCGGCTGTCCCGGGCATCCCGCCGGGCACGCCCATGACGAGATCTGCGTGCACCTTGCCGCCGTAGGGGAGCCCGTACTTGTCCAGCAGGCGGTGCAGGGCGGCAACCTGGCCGAGGTCGAACAACTCGAACTCCGGCACGATCTGGCGCTCCTGGCTGAGCTGGTAGAGGTCGCACACGAAGGGCCAGGGGTTGAGGAAGACGGCATCGCCGAAGTTGGTGGTGCCGAGAGTGAGGCTGCAGGAGTCTGGTTGAGCGTCGAGCACCTTGAGCCGGTCTTCGAGCGGGTCGTGGACCGAGCCGCCGGTGGACAGTTGCACGACGAGGTCGGTGGCTTCTCGCAATGCTTGCACGGTGTCCTTGAGCCGCTGCGGATCCAGGGTCGGCCGATGCTCGTCGTCACGGACGTGCACGTGCACCATGGCTGCCCCGGCCGCCTCGCAACGCTGCGCGGTCTCCACGACCTCGGCCAGCGTGGTGGGCAGCTGCGGACAGTCGGTCTTCGCTGTCTCCGCACCCGTTGGGGCGACGGTGATCAGCAGGTCTCCCATGGAGCGACCGTATCTGTTGTACCGACCCTGTTGGTCGTCCTAGTAGACCAGCGCCTGAACGTCATCGCCGAGCACCAGCTCGGTGAAGACCGCTGCGCCGGCGACCCGCACGCCCTTCACGAGGTCGGCCTCGACCAGGCCACGACGCAGGGCGCACTGGGTGCAGACCGTGATGGCTCCGTCGGCCAGGACCAGGTCCCGAAGCTCCGACAGAGGGGTGGCCAGGTCGAGCTGGAACGCCTCCGCACGACCGGGCACGCCGAACCACGCTGCCTCACCGGTCAGCCAGAGGGAGACGGGGGCCCCCATCGCGACTCCAGCCGCGGCCACCGTGAAGGCCTGGTTGGCTCGCTCGGGATCCTCGGCGCCTGCGGTGCACTTGATGAGGAGGGTGCGCATGGGATTGAGGTTACGGGGTGGGGTGGTCTCGACTATCCGCTCGCTTCGCTCGCTGCTCGACCGCCGAGGCTGCTCGACGGCCGGAGGGTGCGCCTTAGACTTTGCTCATGCCGTTCGAGATCCCTGACAACATCCACCCCAACTGTGCTCGGCTGGCGTGGTTGATCGGGACCTGGGCCGGCAACGGGCACGGTGAGTACCCGACGATCGAGCCGTTTCAATTCGGCCAGGAAGTGATCTTCCAGCAGGACGGCCGTCCGTTCATCCACTACCTGAGTCGTGCGTGGATCGTCGACGCCGCGGGCAACCATGTGCGCGAGGCGGCCCAGGAGACCGGGTTCATCCGGCCCCAGGAGGACGGCACGTTGGAGTTCCTGCTGGTTCACAACACTGGCTTCGTAGAGACCTGGCACGGCGAGCTGCACCCTGAGCAGCCCCGGTTCGAGATCGCCACGGACGCGGTGGTGCGCACCAGCACCGCGAAGGCGTACACCGCGGGGAAGCGCCTCTACGGCTATGTCAACGGCGACCTGCTCTATGCCTTCGACATGGCGGCGATGGACCAGGACCTGCAGCCGCACACGCATGCCCAGCTGAAACGGCAGTGACGGTGGAGCCCGGCTCCACCAGCGGGCACTGGCACGAGCTGCTCCGTGCCAGCGGGCACCGGTTGACGCCGCAGCGCGAGCTGGTCCTGGCAGCGGTCGAGACTCTCGGTCATGCCACTCCCGACGAGGTGTTCGCCGAGGTACGCACCCATTCGGAGTCGATCAACCTCTCCACGGTCTACCGCACGTTGGAGCTGCTCGATGAGCTCGGGTTGATTCGGCACGCTCACCTCAGCGATCGGGCACCGACCTACCATTCGGCTCGGGGGCACGAGCACGCTCATCTGGTGTGTCGCGTGTGCAAGACGCACTTCAGCATCGGTCTGCCGCAGATCGAAGCCGCCCTGGGGGCCTTGGCCGGCGAACGCGACTTCACTCCGGACTACGGCCACCTGACGGTGTTCGGCACCTGCGGCGACTGCTCGCAGAAGGACTGAGCCCACCGAGGAGGCGACCCGGGCTGCCGAGGTTGGTGACTCGCGAGACACTGGTGAGGTGACCGACCCGACCAGCTCGACCTCCAGCCCTTTGCTGACCCTGCCCGGCGCGGTCAGTGGCGACGGCATCGACGCTCCGGTCGCCGCCCACTACGGCTCCTTCAATCGCGAGCAGCGAACGCTGGTGGCTGGCGACGGTTTCGTGGACCTCTCGCACCGTGGCGTGATCCGGGTGTCGGGGCCGGATCGTCTGTCGTGGCTGCACTCGCTGACCACCCAGCACCTCGAGTCTCTCGTGGCGGGGGTGCCCACGGCTGCATTGATTCTCTCTCCCAACGGTCATGTCGAGCACGCGATGTACGGCACGGACGACGGCGAGACCTTCACCGCACATGTGGAGCCCGGCCAGGCCGCACCCCTGGTCGCCTGGCTGAACCGGATGCGCTTCATGATGCGCGTCGAGGTGGAGGACCTCACAGCGACGATGGCAGTGGCCTGGCGGCCGGTCCCAGCGGAGCCCAGTCGTTCGGTGGTCAAGCCCAGTCGTTCGGTGGTCGAGCCCAGTCGTTCGGTGGTCGAGCCCAGTCGAGACCCCGGCAAGTACGACGTCTTCGACCGCTCGGAGTTGCACGCGTACGCGACGGCGGCTGGCCCCGCCTGTGGCATGTGGGCCTATGAGGCGCTCCGGATCGCCCGCGGTGAGCCCCGACTCGGTCTGGACACCGACCACCGCACCATCCCCAACGAGATGGGCTGGATCCCGTCCGCCGTGCACCTCGACAAGGGCTGCTACCGCGGGCAGGAGACGGTCGCGCGGGTGCACACCCTCGGTCGCCCTCCGCGCCGACTGACCCTGCTGCACCTGGACGGCTCGGCCAACCGGCTGCCCGTACGAGGGACGCCGGTGCTTCTGGCTGACAAGGAAGTCGGCTTCGTAGGCAGCTCAGCGCGGCACCACGAGCTCGGCCCGATCGCCCTTGCGCTGATCAAGCGCAACGTGCCGGTCGACGCGCAGCTGGAAGCCGACGGCGTGCCGGCCATGCAGGAGGTCGTTGTCGACCCCGAGGTCGGTCTGCACGTGCGCCCACGGCGCTGATCCGGCCAAACGCTGGTTCTGCTGGTCAGGGCTGAGTGTCTGGGCAGCCCACAAATGAGACACTCACTGCTGTCACATCGCATGAGGCGAAGGTGGCGTGGAGATGCTGCCAGCTGGTCCATGCGAGATACGGGAGGCCGTCCACCATGCTCGAGTCAGAACAGCGTCCCTGGGGTGCGTGGTACGTGATCGACGTCGCTGACGGATACAAGATCAAGCGCATCCACGTCAATCCTGGGTCGAGGTTGTCGCTGCAGAGCCACGAGCACCGCTCCGAGCACTGGGTCGTCATCCAGGGGGAGGCGACGTGCGAGGTCGATGGTGTCGAGAGCAGGATCGAGCGGGACCAGTCGATCAGCGTGCCTCGCGGTGTGCGGCACCGCTTGGCCAATCGAGGGAGCGCAGAACTGGTCATCGTCGAGGTGCAGCTCGGGGCGTACACAGGGGAGGACGACATCTTCCGCTACGAGGATGACTACGCTTCCGAGCGATCCGGCGCAGCGACCAGGACGCCGCTCAGCAACGACTGACCTCGGTCGCTGCGGGGGCGCAGCGCCGCTGCTGGCTCAGTCGGCGCTGTTGATCATCCCGGCACCGACGGTGACCCCCGTGGCCTCGTCGATCAGGATGAAGGAACCGGTCGTCCGGTTCTTGGAGTAGGCGTCGCACAGCAGCGGCACCGTGGTGCGCAGC
Source organism: uncultured Actinomycetota bacterium (assembly GCA_963812235.1). GTDB lineage: Bacteria > Actinomycetota > Actinomycetes > Propionibacteriales > Nocardioidaceae > Marmoricola. Next base: position 74,869 of record CAWEUP010000026.1, read on the forward strand.
TGCACTCGACCGATCTCGTTGAGGCCGAGCTCCTTGGTCTCCTGGTCGCGGTGGAGCGTGTTCACGTCCAAGCGGTACTGGATGTCCTTGATCAACGCCCGGCCGTTGCGGGTGGTGTGCTTGATCGCCAGCTTCTGGCGAGGACGCAGCGGCTCGTTGGTCATCCAGCAGACCATCGCGTCGATGTCCTGGCTCGGCTTGGGGGCGTTCTTGACTCGGGCGATCATGTCGCCCCGGCTGACGTCGACATCGTCCTCGAGGCGTACGCACACCGACATCGGTGGGAAGGCCTCGTTGATCTCCTGGTCGAACAGGTCGATGCCGGCGATCTTGCTGGTCATGCCGCTCGGAAGCACGATGACCTCGTCGCCGGGCTTGAAGACACCGCCCGCCACCATGCCGGCATAGCCGCGGTAGTCGTGGAACGCATCGGACTTGGGGCGTACGACGTACTGCACCGGCAGCCGGGCGTCGACCAGGTCGCGGTCGGAGGCGACGTGCACGTTCTCCAGGTGGTGCATCAGCGAGGAGCCGTTGTACCAGGGCATGTTCTCGGACCGGTTGACCACGTTGTCGCCGTTGAGCGCGGAGATCGGGATGACCTCGAGGTCGGGGATGTTCAGCTTGGTGGCGAAGGAGGTGAACTCCTTGTGGATGCGGTCATAGATCCCCTGGTCGTAGTCGACCAGGTCCATCTTGTTGATCGCCAGCACCAGGTGCGGCACCCGGAGCAGGGAGAGGATCACCGCGTGCCGCCGCGACTGCTCGGTGAGCCCCTGGCGGGCGTCGACGAGCACCAGGCCGAGGTCGGCCGTGGAGGCGCCGGTGACCATGTTGCGGGTGTACTGCACGTGGCCGGGCGTGTCGGCGATGATGAACTTGCGGTTCGGCGTCGCGAAGTAGCGGTAGGCCACGTCGATGGTGATGCCCTGCTCGCGCTCGGAGCGCAGCCCGTCGGTCAACAGGGCCAGGTCGGTGTAGTCGTAGCCCTTCGACTGGCTGGTGGCCTCCACGGCCTCCAGCTGGTCGGAGAAGATCGCTTTGGAGTCCAGCAACAGCCGCCCGATCAGGGTGGACTTGCCATCGTCGACGGAGCCGGCAGTGGCGAAGCGGAGCAGGTCCATCTGGCCTACGCCGATCTCTTCGAGGGTGCTCATCAGAAGTAGCCTTCCTTCTTGCGGTCCTCCATGGCGGCCTCGGAGAACCGGTCGTCACCCCGGGTGGCGCCACGCTCGGTGACTGTGGCGATCGCGACCTCGGCGATGATCTTCTCGAGGGTGTCGGCCTCGGACTCCACGCAGCCGGTGAGCGTCAGGTCGCCGACAGTGCGGAAGCGCACCGTCCGCTCCTCGACGGTCTCGCCGGCCTTGGTGGGGTTGAAGTCGCTCTCGGAGAGCCACATCCCGTCGCGCTTGAAGACCCGGCGCTGGTGGGAGAAGTAGATCGAGGGGATCTCGATCTCCTCCTGGGCGAGGTAGTGCCAGATGTCGAGCTCGGTCCAGTTGGAGAGCGGGAAGATCCGCATGTGCTCCCCGCCATGGATGCGCCCGTTGTAGAGGCTCCACAGCTCGGGGCGCTGCATCTTGGGGTCCCACTGGCCGAAGTCGTCGCGGTGGGAGTAGACGCGCTCCTTGGCGCGTGCCTTCTCCTCGTCACGACGGCCGCCACCGAAGGCAGCGGTGAAGCCGTTCTCCTCGATGGCGTTGAGCAGGGTGCCGATCTGGTGGCGGTTGCGGCTGGTCTTGCCGTCGTCGACCACGACGCCGTTGGCGAGGGCCTCCTCGACGCTAGCCACGATCAGGCGTACGCCGAGCCGGTTGACCCAGTTGTCCCGGGTTTCGAGCACCTCGGGGAAGTCATAGCCGGTGTCGACCTGGAGCACCGGGAACGGGATCTTGGCCGGATAGAAGGCCTTCTCCGCGAGGCGGAGCATCACGATCGAGTCCTTGCCTCCGGAGAACATCAGGACGGGCTTCTCGAACTCGGCCGCGACCTCGCGGAAGATGTGGATCGACTCCGCCTCGAGCTGGTCGAGCTGGCTGAGCCGGTAGTCGGCGTGGGTCTGCGTCATCGGGTGGGTGTACCTCTCGTGTCAGACGGCAGCCCACACTCTATCCAGTCTGAGTGGGGGCTCTTCACCAAAGCCCGCAGATGAGAACGGCGGGTGGGACCTCACCGGGACAGGCGGAAGCTTCCGTCAGCCAGGGATGGGTGACTGAGCGCGGACCGGCCTCGACCCCGGAGGGTCGAGGCCAGACCTCCGCGGGGGACGGAGTCTTCAGTAGGCGCCACGAGAGCTGAAGACGGCGCCGAAGGTGCGCGCCAGGATGCTCAGGTCCTGGAACATCGACCAGTTGTCCACGTAGTACAGGTCCAGCCGGATCGCCTCGGACCAGGCGAGGTCGGAGCGCCCGGAGACCTGCCACAGACCGGTCATGCCGGGGCGGACGCGGAGGCGGCGAGCCATGGCGTCGTCGTACTGCGCCACCTCGTGGGTCAGCGGCGGACGCGGCCCCACCAGGCTCATGTCGCCGGTGAGCACGTTCACCAGCTGGGGGAGCTCGTCGATGGAGAAGCGGCGCAGCCACTTGCCCGGCGCCGTGATCCGGGGGTCGTTCTCCATCTTGAACAGGCCGCCCTCGTAGCCCTCCTTGAGGTGCAGCTCGGCCAGCAGCTCCTCGGCGTTGGTCACCATCGTGCGGAACTTCCAGCAGTGGAAGGCCGCTCCGTCGCGACCCACCCGGGTCTGCCGGAACAGGATCGGGCCTCGGTCGTAGGCCCAGATCCGGAAGGCGCTGAAGGCGAAGACCGGCGAGAAGGCGAGCAGCAGGCACAGGGTGCCGACGACGTCGAAGGCCCGCTTGGCGCGGCGTACGGCGTCCTGGGAGCGCGGCTTCTCCAGGTGGATCAGGGGCAGGCCGCCGACCGGTCGCACGCTGATCCGCTCGCTGGAGACGTCGGTGACGCTGGGCGCGATCACGACCGCGATGTCCTCGTGCTCGAGGTCCCAGGCCAGGTTGCGCATCTCGACCGAGGAGCTGAACGCACCACCGGCGAGGAAGACGATGTCGGCCTCGGCGTCGATCGCCACCTGGGCGATCGAGCTCGAGGATCCGAGCAGAGGCACTCCGGAGTGAGTGAGGCGGCGCTCGCCGGGCTCGGGGGTGAGCGCGCCCACCACCTGGTAGCCGAGCCACGTCTCGCGGGCGAGCACCGCGGCGATCTCGTCGACGTGCCCTTCGGCGCCGGCGATGACCACGCGGTGCTGGAGAGAGCCTCGCTGGCGGGCGCGCTGGAGGCTGCGCCGGAGGGTGAAGCGGCCCAGCACCAGCACCGGCATGCCGATGGCGAAGGCCAGCACGAAGAACCCGCGGGCCAGCTCGAACTGAAGCAGGTAGCAGCCGATCCCGACCGACGCCGCGGTGAACAGCGAGGCGTTGGCGATCCGCTTGTACTCATCGACTCCCGCGCCGAAGACCTCGCGGCGGTAGCCGCCGAGGAGGAAGACCATCGCCACCCAGCCGATGATCATCACCGGTCCGGCGACATCGAGCGACTGACCGACCTTGGCGCCGCCGTCGTCGAGCGGGAAGGCGAGACTTTCGCGACCGAGGATCGCGAGGAACACGCTGAACGTGATCAGCACCAGATCGATGCCGAAGGCGACCGTCGGGATGTAATGCAGTCCGCCCCGGGATGGGGCACCGACTTTTGTGGCTTGTACGACGGTAGTCGCCATTTGAGAATCCCCCGATTTCAATCGATATCTCCCGATGAGGGAGTACCGGTTCCCTACCCTAGTGACGAACGGGTCAGTGCTGCTCCAGCCCCGCCCAGAGGTCTAGTCCGGGACCCGCCACGCTGCGGCGTTGTTGTCGAACGCCGGAAGCCCGCGGTGCTGCCTGACCCACCCCCAGGCTAATGGCCCAAGTAGTAACAAACCCGCACCAATGATGCCCACTGCGGCGGGACTCACACCTAGCATCTTCAGGCCTGTGAGAGTGAGCACGATGACGATCCCGCGCCGGATCACCGACTGGGAGACCCAGCTGGCCATCCGGGCACCGACGAAGGTGCCCGGCGTGCCGCCGAGCACCAACGGGATCAGCACCGCCCAGGTGACGCCCTCGTTGACCACGTGCCCGATCGCGGCCGCGAGCACCAGCGGGACCGCCTGCACCAGGTCGGTGCCCACCAGGCGCACCGCCGAGAGCGTCGGGTAGAGCAGCAGCAGCGCCACCATGATCAGCGAGCCCGACCCGACCGAGGTGATGCCGACCAGCAGCCCGCCGAAGGCGCCGACCAGGAGCGTGGGGACCACGCGGACCTCGGGGTCGGCCCTGCTGGCCAGGTTGCCGCCGCTGACCTGGCGCAGCTGGAGATACATCCGGAAGGTGTACGTCGCAGCGGTGAACAGCAGCGCGACCCCGATCGCCGAGACCAGGAAGTCCTGCTGCCGCTCCGTGTCCCCGACCGCCTTGACGATGAAACCGCCGGCGAAGGCGAACGGCACCGAGCCGACGATCAGGATCCCGGCCAGCCTCAGGTTGGGAGAGCCACGTCGCCAGTGCACGCTCGCGCCCACCGACTTGTTGATGCTGGCGGCGACCAGGTCGTTGGCGACGGCGGCAGCAGGGTTGACGCCCAGGAAGATCAGCGCCGGGGTCATCAGGGCGCCGCCGCCCATGCCGGTGAGACCGACCACGATCCCGACGCCGAAGCTGACCAGGAGGATCGAGAGGGCGGAGTAGGTGATCAGGTCGCTCATGCGTCGCTCCGGTGGAAGGGCAGGTGGGGCATCAGGTCGGACAACGCGTCCGCGATCGTGCGGCCGGTGGTGTCGATGCGGCAGGAAGCATCCTCCGGCTCCTCGTACGGACTGGAGATCCCGGTGAACTCGGGGATCTCCCCGGCGCGCGCCTTGGCGTAGAGGCCCTTGCGGTCGCGTCGCTCGCACTCCTCCAGCGGGGTGGCGACGTGCACGAGCACGAACACGGCCCCGGCGGCCTCGGCCATCGCGCGCACCTGCTTGCGGGTGCTGTCGAAGGGCGCGATCGGGGAGCAGATGGCGATGCCGCGGTGCCGCGCGATCTCGGCGGCCACCCAGCCGATCCGCCGGATGTTGGTCTCGCGGTCCGCCTTGGAGAAGGAGAGGCCCGCGCTCAGGTTCCGGCGTACGACGTCCCCGTCGAGGCTGGTGACGGTGCGCCGCCCGTCCTCGAGGATCAGGTCGTGCAGGGCCTGGGCGAGGGTCGACTTGCCGCTGCCGGAGAGGCCGGTGAAGAAGATCACCAGGCCGCGCTCGTCGTCGGCCGGCTGGTCCTGGTCGAGGATCGCGGTGATCTCTGCGGGCCACTCGCCCTCGCCGGGCACCCCGAGGATCTCCCCGGCGGCGTAGTTGGCCGCGACCTGCTGGCCGAGCCGGTGGTCGAGCTCGGGGTCGCCGTGCGAGGCGAGCGGTGCTGCCACGACCTGGGTCCGGACGCCGGACGCGTCCAGGATCGCGGCGCCGGCCAGGCTGGCGCGCAGCAGGCCGACCGCCGAGACGTGCTGAGGCGTGCCGATGCCGTTCAGGGCGAGGAGCACCACCTCGCGCCCGGTGGCCCGCTCACGGATCAGGTCGAGGTCTGCGCTGGTCAGCGGCGCGGCCACCGGGACCGTCAGCGCGCCGGCGTGCTGCTCCCGGACCAGGGCCGGGGCCCGATGCAGGCGGCGGAACGGTCCGTGGGAGGGGGCGGTCAGCGGCGTGAGCCCTGCGGGACTCCACCGGGCCAGCGGAAGGCCCTCGGGGTCGACGAGCTCGACCTCAGGGGCGTCGGCCAGCTCGGCGGGCAGGTCGATGGTGACACCTGAGCCGGAGGTCTCGAAGGTCGTCAGCGGGAGCAGCGCCCCGGAGAGGAGGAGCTCGAGGTCGTCCAGCTCACGTGGGCTCGGGCAGTACTGCGGGGCTGGCACCGGCCAATGGTGGCAGACCTGACGCCGATAGCGTCATAGGCATGGGTGCTCCAGTCGTCGTGGCAGAGATCGTCCGTTCCGGTTTCCTCGAGGGGCGCCACTACGGCTCGTGGGTGGTGCTGGACCCGGACGGCTCGGTGAGGGCGGCCGCGGGCGACGTGGACGGCCCGATGCTGCCGAGGTCGTGCAACAAGCCGGTGCAGGCGCTCGGGATGCTCGAGGCGGGGCTGGGCCTCGACGACGAGCTGCTCGCGCTGACCTGCGCCTCGCACTCCGGTGAGCCCTTCCACGTCGACGCTGTGCATCGCATCCTGGCCTCGGCGGGCCTCGACGAGAGCGCCCTGCAGACCCCGCCCGACTGGCCGCTCGACGACCTCAGGCGCGAAGCGCTGATGCGCAAGGGGGCGCGGAAGCAGTCGATCCTGATGAACTGCTCGGGCAAGCACGCCGCGATGCTGGCCACCTGCGTGCTCAACGGCTGGCCGACCGCGACCTACCTCGACCTCGAGCACCCGCTCCAGCAGGCGATCCGGGCCACCTTCGAGCAGACCACCGGTGAGGCCTCCCAGGCGGCGGTGGACGGATGCGGCGCACCGCTGCTCTCGACCTCCCTGACCGGTCTGGCTCGGGCGTTCGCCACCCTTGCGACCGGCGCCGGCAACGCGGAGCGGATCGCGAGGGCGATGCGGAGCCACCCGGAGTACGTCTCCGGCACCCATCGCGACGAGCTGACGCTGCTGCGGGCGATCCCGGGTGCGATCGGCAAGGCCGGGGCTGAATCCTGCTACGCGGTCGCACTGCCCGACGGTCGGGCGTTCGCCACCAAGACCGACGACGGTGCTGCGCGTGCCCGGCCGGTGCTGATGGCCGCCCTCCTGGAGCGGTACGGCGTCACCGCGGAGGCCGGGGTGGACGGTGCCGCCGTACGTCGCACCGGGGAGTCGGTGCTGCTCGGTGGCGGGAAGCCGGTCGGGGAGATCTCAGCCGTGCTGTGATTGCTCCTGCTAGCAGTCATAGATCGCGTTTTCACCTCGCAGTACATGCGCATTGTGACTCGGTTCACCCTCGCTGAGTTTGCTATTGCTTGCAGGAGTTAGCACTATGGAGGCATGGCCAAGATCAAGGTCGGGAAGACCGTCTCGTCGCTCGGGGAGTACCTCCACGAGCAGCGGGTCAACGCTGAGCTCTCGCTGAGGCAACTGGCGGAGCAGACCGGCGTGTCGAACCCGTACTTGAGCCAGATCGAACGTGGTCTGCGCAGGCCATCGGCCGAGGTGCTGCAACAACTCGCCAAAGCACTACGGATCTCTGCTGAGCAGCTCTACGTGCAGGCCGGGATCTTGAACCCCGAGGACGGTCAGGTCCGCTCAGTGGAACTGGCCATCTTGGGGGACCCCGTGCTCACCGAGCGCCAGAAGCAGTCCCTGCTGGACGTCTACCAGTCCTTCAGGGCGGTCGCCGAGAACGCCCTACCCATTGAAGTGCTCGATCCCACCGCGGTCACGGAGACCGTCGGGCTCGAGACAACCACGCAAGGAGAACGACATGGCTAAGACCCAGTCCAAGATCATCACCGAGACCGTCAAGCCCCTGTACGCCGTCGCCGGCGTCACCGAGGTCGCCTACGAGTTCGCTCGTGGCTACGCCCTCGAGGCCCAGACCCGCGTCAGCAAGCTCGAGCGCGAGCCCAAGGCGCTGCAGAACCAGGCCGTCTCGATCGTGAACGCCCGGTTCGACGAGCTCTCCAAGGACGCCAAGGAGGCCCAGAACAAGTTCGAGGCCCGCGTCGCCGAGCTCCAGAAGGAGGCGCGCGCGCTTCCCAAGAAGGTCCAGGACGAGATCGACGAGACCGTCACCGAGCTCGCCCGCACCTACGCCGACCTCGTCGACCGCGGCGAGAAGATCGTCACCGCCATCCGCAAGGACGGCGTCAAGGCTGTCTCCGCCGTGCGCAAGGCCCCGTCCAAGTCGTCGGTCGTGCGCCGCGAGAAGGCCAAGGTCGCCGCTGACAAGCCCAAGAACAGCAGCCGCCCGGTGAAGAAGTCCGCGACCAAGAAGCCCGTCGCGAAGAAGACCCCGGCCAAGACCACCGCCAAGAAGGCGACGGCCGCCAAGACGGCCGCCACCGACGGCGCCAAGTCGACCGCCAAGTCCGCTCAGACGACCGCCACGAAGGCCGCCAACACGGTCTCCGACACGGCCGCCGCGGCCACTGCCTGACCCAGCCACTCGCCAGTGAATGGTGAGTAGCCCGCCTGGTGTCCCTCCCTTCACCAGCGCGAGCCGACGGGCCCCGGATCTCGATCCGGGGCCCGTCGTCGCGTCCGGGTGCAGGTGGTGGCGAAGACGACGGGGGGCGTCGTGCCCGCTGGGTCGCGGAGTGGTGCTGCGGATCCAGCCAGCCGTTCGCTAGCCTGGGCACATGCAGGTCTTCCAGCTCGAGTCCGCCTTCATGGAGCTGGCCTTCCTTGCCCTGATCGCCGTCAAGATCTGGGCCTTCATCGACGCCCTGATGCGTCCCGCCGCGGCGTTCGTCGCCGCAGAGAAGCTCACCAAGCAGGCCTGGCTGCTGATCCTCGGACTGGTCGTCGTGAGCTCGATGCTGTGGCAGTCCCCGCTCGGCCTGTTCTCGATCGTGGGCACGGTGGCGGCGTTCGTCTACATCCTCGACGCGAAACCTGCGCTCGCCTCGGTCACCCGTCGCCGCTGAGCGACCTCCTTCGGTGGCCCTCAGCGGCTCCGGTCGTGCTGATCGCGCACGACTTCGATCGCCGTCTCGGTCAGGCTGGAGCCCCGCGCGACGGCCAGCCGGCGCAGCTCGTCGTACGCCTCGGACAGGTCGAGCCCACGCACGTAGGCCAGCACGCCCTTGGCCTGCTCCACCTGGGCTCGCGCCATGATCGCGTCGTGCACGCGGGCGGTGATCTGGTCGGCGGGGATCTCGGTCGACTGCACGACCGCCAGCGTGGCGATATCGGCGAAGGCCTGGGAGAGCGTGGCCACCTCGTCGTCGACGTCCTCGGCTGAGCGACGGAAGATGTTCAGCCCGCCGAGGACCCGGCCACGCCAGCTCATGGGATAGGCGTCGATGCGACCGAAGCCAGCGGCGGAGATGGCGCTTCCGACGTCGGGCCAACGCTGTGACATCTCCGGCTCACCGCTTGCGGTGACGTGCTCACCGGACCGGATGGAGTCGACGCAGGGACCGTTCGACCGCTGGATCTGGAGCAGCTCGAGCTCAGAGGCGCGGTGTGAGGAGGAGCTGAGCATGGACAGCTCACCGACGGCGTCGACCACCAGGATCGCGGCGGCCTCGGCGTGGACGAGCTCCGCGCAGTCGGCGAGCAGCTGAGCCAGCACGTCGGTGACGTTGTGATCGCTCACCATGGCAGCAGCAGCGTCACCGAAGGCATCGGCGGTCGTGCGGTCGTCGTGGCCCCTCATTGGTCGTCTCCTTGTCTGTCGCTGGTGAAATTGAGCTGTCGCGAGAGGACCACCCGACTCACCTCGGCCACCGTGGTGGCATGGGCGAACGCGTGCGCACGCAGCAGCGCAAGGGCATCGGGTGGCGAGATCCTCAGCTGGGCGACGACCATGCCGGTCGCCTGGGAGACCTGGTCGCGGGTGACCCACAGATCATCGCCGTCCGAGTCGGCGGAGTCCATCCTGCCGAGTACGGCCACGCCGATCGCGTCAGCGAGGAACTGAGCCTCCGCGCTGGTGCGGGACAGGCCGCGCTCGTGGGTCTGGTAGGCGCTCAGCACACCGAGCACCTCGGAGTCCGGGCACATCGGGAAGGCGTGCAGCAGCACCGGGCTGCCCGGCTGATCGAGGACCTCGCTGAGCATCGGCCACCGGGCCAGCTGCTCGGTGTGGGTGAGCCCGCAGACCGGCTTGCGGGTGCGGAACGCGTCCAGGCTCGGCCCTTCGCGCAGCATGTCCTGGGTGTCCTCGGCTCGATCGGCGAGGGAGTCGGTGGCGCACAACGTGGCCCGGTCGGCGCCGGTGAACCCGATCGTGATCGCCGCGCCCTCAGCAGCCACCAACTCGGAGAACGCCAGGCACAGGCGCAGCGGCAGCGGCGCCTGGCGTGTGGTGCCCGCGAGCACACGTGTGAGGTGGCCGAGAAGCACAGGGCGGTCCTCCATCGCGTCTCACCTTCCAGCCGACCCATCGGCCACGCTGACCGGGGTCGTCGTACGCCGAGGGTCGGGGTCTGGGTACCCACGCCGACACTTCGAGGCTACCAGCGTGGGGCCTCCGACGGCCGTCCCGGATCCGCCGCTCGCTTTCACGCCGGCCGTGAATGCCGTGGCGCGCGCGGGGTACTCCGGCCGTGACCAGCTGGAGGGCGCCGTCCCTCCACGACGGCGAGAGGAGCAGATCCGATGAAGGCAGTGACGTGGCACGGTCGGCGCGACGTCCGGGTGGAGACCGTCCCCGACCCGCAGATCCAGGAGGCGAACGACGCCATCGTGCGGATCACCTCGAGCGGGCTGTGCGGGTCCGACCTGCACCTCTACGAGACGCTCGGCCCGTTCATGGGAGAGGGCGACATCCTCGGGCACGAGCCGATGGGCGTCGTGGAGGAGGTCGGCTCGCAGGCAGGGGACCTCAAGGTGGGCGACCGGGTGGTTCTCCCGTTCCAGATCTGCTGCGGAGACTGCTGGATGTGCCAGCAGGGCCTGCACACGCAGTGCGAGACCACCCAGGTCCGTGGACAGGGCATGGGTGCTGCCCTGTTCGGCTTCAGCAAGCTCTACGGCGAGGTTCCTGGCGGGCAGGCCGAGCTCCTGCGGGTCCCGCAGGCACAGTTCATGCCGATCAAGGTGCCGCAGGGCCCCCCTGACGAGCGCTTCCTGTACCTCTCCGACGTGCTGCCCACCGCCTGGCAGTCGGTGGCCTACGCCGACGTCCCCGACGGCGGCTCGCTGCTGGTGCTGGGCCTCGGCCCGATCGGCGACATGGCGACGCGGATAGCGCTGCACCAGGGCAAGCGGGTGATCGCCGTCGACCGGGTGCCCGAGCGGCTGGAGCGGGCGCGGGCACGCGGCGCCGAGGTGGTCAGCCTCGACGAGGTCGACGACGTCGGCGAGGAGGTGCGCTCGCGGACCCACGGACGCGGGACCGACTCGGTGATCGACGCTGTCGGCATGGAGGCCCACGGCTCCCCGGTCGCCGAGATGGGACAGCGGCTCTTCAACGCCCTGCCCAAGCGGATCACGGCGCCGCTGATGACCAAGGTCGGAGTGGACCGGATGTCGGCGATCTACACCGCCATCGACGCGGTCCGCCGAGGTGGGACCGTCTCGCTGATCGGGGTGTACGGCGGGCAGAGCGACCCGATGCCGATGCTGACCATGTTCGACAAGCAGCTGCAGTTCCGCATGGGACAGGCCAACGTCAAGCGCTGGGTGGAGGACATCATGCCGCTGTTGCTCGACGACGCGGATCCGCTGGGCACCGAGGAGTTCGCGACGCACTCGCTGCCACTCGAGGAGGCGCCGGCGGCGTACGAGCAGTTCCAGAAGAAGACCGACGGCACCGTCAAGGTGGTGTTCAAGCCGGGCTCCTAGGGGCCTGCGGCACTCACCCGGTCCTCCCAGGCGGCGCGCGCGCCGGAGTCGCCGACCCGGAAGACCTGCACGCCCGCGGCGAGCGCAGCGACCACCGCCAGCACCGCGACCGCGGTCGTCACCCGGTCCCGCCTGCCCAGCCGGTCGAGGACCACCAGGACGATCGCGAGCACCAGCAGCGGCAACGCGAACCAGATCAGCTGGTCGCCGAGGGCCTGATGCCGCCCGGGCCCCCCGACGCGCTTCGCCAACGCCTCACCGCTCGCGGTGGAAACCGGCACCAGCGCCGTCGCAATCGCGGCGACGGCGACCACCAGCGTGCCGTACGTCGCGCGCCAGACCGGCCGGACCGCGATCGCAATGGTGCCCAGGATGGCCAGCGGCAGCAGCACCACGACACCGTGCACGACCAGCGGGTGGATCGGCAGTCCGTCGAAGAGGTCGAACATCAGTGGAGTCCCTCACCGTGTGCGCACAGGGTCCGCAAGCTCAATGACCCCATCCTCTCACCATTGGCCGGATCTCGGACTGACCAGTTTCCGCACGAGCTCGGCCCCGAGGGCTACTTCTTGAGGGGGCTCTTGTCGGGCAGGTCGCCGTTCTCCACGATGTGCTCGGCCACCTCGCGCAGCTTGATGTTGCGGTGACTGGAGCAGCGACGCAGCACCTCGAAGGCCTGCTCCATGTTGATGCCGTAGTTCTGCATCAGGATGCCCTGGGCCACGCCGATCAGGTGTCGGCTCTGTACGGCGATCTGCAGCCCGTCGACCAGCATCGCGGAGGCCATGGCGTTGGTCGCATGCATGGCGTAGATCGCCGCCAGGTCGATGTCGTCCCCGGTGAAGCCATACGCCTCGTCGGCGTACATGTTCAGCGCGCCGAGCGTCTCGGTGGCGGTCGTCAGCGGGACGCTCAACACCGACCCGACTCCCAAGGCGGACACTTGCGGCGCCCAGCGCGGCCAGCGAGCGTCGTGGGCGGTGTCCTCGATGACGTAGAGGTCGTTGCCCCACACCGCCTCCGCACAGGGCCCCTCCTGCAGCGAGTACTGCAGGGCATCGCACTGCTCCGCCAGCGCCGAGGTCGAGGCGAGTGACTCGATGCGGTGGTGGCGTCGACGTACCGAGATGCTGCAGTGGTCACAACCCGGGATGACCTGCACGGCCCGCTCGGCGATGCGCCCCATCGTGGTGGCCTCCGACGGCTCCTCCATCAGGTCGATGCTGACCCGGGCGAAGAACGCGGCGGCCTCGGTGGCGTCCACGATCCGTCCGGTCCCGGTCGAGGGCGCCGAGACCCGGTCGGTGGGGCCAACGGCACTGATACTGCCGGAATCCGCCCCAAACCGTGTCCCGCGATCGCGCAGAGGCATGGGGTGAATCTACTCCTCCTGCGCGTCGGTGAGCGGGGTCGGCCGGTCCTGCGTCCCAGCACCTTGTCCAGCGCTCGACCCTGGGACAGGGTGGGGACCCATGCGATGCCACTTCATCCCGGCGTACCTGCTCGACCAGCTGATCCGCTCCGAGGACCAGGAGCTGGCCGAGTGCGGGCGTCGGACAGCGATCATCGACCGACGGATGCGCGCCCGACTGTCGGCTGCAGCGCCGAGTGCGGTGCGCGCGGCGTGGGTGATCCACGACGCGGAGAACGGCACCCGCCTCCCGGGTCGGCTGGTGCGGACTGCGGGTCAGGACGAGGTGGACGACGTCACCGTCAACGAGGCGGCCACCGGGATCACCGAGTCGCTGGCGCTCTTCGCTGATCTCGGGCGCTCGTCCTACGACGACCGCGGCGCGACGGTCGTGACCACCGTGCACTACGAGAAGGACTACGACAACGCCTTCTGGGACGGCAACCAGCTCGTCTTCGGCGACGGCGACGGCACCGTGTTCGGCCGGTTCACCAAGCCCATCGACGTCCTCGGTCACGAGCTGTCCCACGCCGTCACCCAGTACACCGCCGACCTCGTCTACCAGGACCAGCCGGGTGCGCTGAACGAGTCGATGTCGGACGTCTTCGGATCCTGCATCAAGCAGCGCCACCTCGGCCAGGACGCCGCCTCGGCTGACTGGCTGGTCGGCGAGGGCATCTTCCTCCCCGGCATCAACGGTCGTGCCCTGCGATCGATGACCGAGCCGGGCACGGCGTACGACGACCCGGCGATCGGCAGGGACCCGCAGGTCGGTTCGATGGCCGACTTCATCGTCACGACCGACGACAACGGCGGCGTACACCTCAACAGCGGTATCCCCAACCGGGCCTTCACGATCGCCGCGCGCGCCATCGGCGGGGAGTCCTGGAGCGGCGCGGGCCGGATCTGGTACGCCGCCCTCACCTCCGGGCTCGCTGCGGACAGCGACTTCGCGACCTTTGCGGCGGCCACGGTCGCCGCCGCCGGCGACCACGCCGCGGTGGTCCGGGATGCGTGGGAGCAGGTCGGGGTGGGTGTGGCCGGTGGTGGGGTCACTGCGGGAGCCCCGTCCGGTGTGGGGACCCCGGCGGGCGAGGAGACCGCGGCGCCAGCAGCCGTCGTCGAGGTCGCCCGGACCGGAGGCTTCGCCGGGGTGACCAAGCGGGGCGCCATCGACCTCGGGTCCGACGACCCGCGGGTGCCGAGGTGCGCGAGCTGGTCGATCGGATCGACTTCAGCATGCTCGAGGACGTCGACCCTCGTCCCGACCGGTTCGTCTACCGCTTCCGCTACCTCTCGATCGAGACCCGCCTCCACGAGCCGGCCCTGACCCCCGACCTCATCCTGCTCGCCCGGCTGGTCCTGAAGGAGTAGCGGGCTCGGCGGGCGGGCGAGCGGCGATCGGGTGGGCGGCGGGCGATCGCTTGTAAAGCGGAGTTATTGACGCTGAGGGTCATGCGTACAGCTTGTTCAGTGTCAATAACTCCGCTTTACAAGCGGAAAACAGCGGGACCAGCAGGGAGGGTCAGACCCGGCGGGCCTTCGCGGCGGTGCGGGCGCGCTCGCCGGCCATCAGGGTGACCTTCCGGATGCGTACGGCGTCGGGGGTGACCTCGACGCACTCGTCCTCGCGGCAGAACTCCAGCGACTGCTCGAGCGAGAGCCTCTTCGGCGGGATCAGCTTCTCGAAGTTGTCCGAGGTCGCGGAGCGGACGTTGGTCTGCTTCTTCTCGCGGGTGATGTTGACGTCCATGTCGTCGGCGCGCGAGTTCTCGCCCACGATCATGCCCTCGTAGACATCGGTGGTGGGCTCCACGAAGAGCACGCCGCGCTCCTGCAGGTTCGTCATCGCGTACGCCGTGACGGCGCCGGTGCGGTCGGCGACCAGGGATCCCTGCGAGCGGGACTTGATCTCGCCGGCCCACGGCTCGTAGCCCTCGAAGACGTGGTGGGCGATGCCGGTGCCGCGGGTGTCGGTGAGGAACTCGGTGCGGAAGCCGATCAGGCCGCGCGCCGGGACCAGGAACTCCATCCGCACCCAGCCGGTGCCGTGGTTGGTCATCTGCTCCATCCGGCCCTTGCGGACCGCCAGCAGCTGGGTGATCGTGCCGAGGTACTCCTCGGGCGCGTCGATGGTCAGCCGCTCGACCGGCTCGTGCACCTTGCCGTTGACCTCACGGGTGACCACCTGCGGCTTGCCGACGGTCAGCTCGAAGCCCTCACGCCGCATCTGCTCGACCAGGATCGCCAGCGCCAGCTCGCCTCGGCCCTGGACCTCCCAGGCGTCGGGGCGCTCGGTGTCGAGGATCT
The DNA here is from genome assembly GCA_963812235.1 of uncultured Actinomycetota bacterium. Classification (GTDB taxonomy): domain Bacteria; phylum Actinomycetota; class Actinomycetes; order Propionibacteriales; family Nocardioidaceae; genus Marmoricola. Next base: position 90,121 of record CAWEUP010000026.1, read on the forward strand.
TGAGCGAGACGTTGCCGACCAGCTCCTTGTCGAGACGGTCCTTGACCAGCCGCGCCGTCACCTTGGTGTTCTTGGTCGGACCGCGCCCCGCCAGCGGCGAGGTGTTGATGCCGATCGTCATCGAGATGGCCGGCTCGTCGACCTTGATCAGGGGCAGCGCGACCGGGTTCTCCGCGTCGGCCAGGGTCTCACCGATCATGATCTCGGGGATTCCGGCGATGGCCACGATGTCGCCGGGGCCGGCGTAGTCGCCGGGCTTGCGCTCGAGCCCTTCGGTGACCAGCAGCTCGGTGATCTTCACGTTCTGCTTGCTGCCGTCGGTCTTCATCCAGGCGACGTTCTGGTTCTTCTTCAGCTCGCCCTCGCGCACCCGGACGAGCGCCAGCCGACCCAGGAACGGGCTCGCGTCGAGGTTGGTGACGTGGGCCTGGAGCGGCGCGCCCTCGGTGTAGACGGGCGCCGGGATCGTCTCCAGGATCGTCTTGAACAGCGGCTCGAGGTCGGGGGAGTCGGGCATGCCGCCGTTCTCGGGCAGCTCGAGGGACGCGCGGCCTGCGCGGGCGCTGGCGTAGACGACCGGGAAGTCGAGGGCGTCCTGGCTGTGCGACTCGTCCAGCAGGTCCATGAACAGCTCGTAGGTCTCGTCGACCACCTCGGCGATACGGGCGTCGGGCCGGTCCACCTTGTTGACCACGAGTACGACGGGCATGTCGGCGTTGAGTGCCTTGCGCAGCACGAACCGGGTCTGCGGCAGCGGGCCCTCGCTGGCGTCCACCAGCAGGACGATGCCGTCGACCATGGACAGGCCGCGCTCGACCTCGCCGCCGAAGTCGGCGTGCCCGGGGGTGTCGATGATGTTGATGACCATCGAGCCACCCTCGGCGGCCGCGCCGGTGTACTTGATGGCGGTGTTCTTCGCGAGGATCGTGATGCCCTTCTCGCGCTCGAGGTCACCGGAGTCCATGGCGCGCTCGTCGACGTGCTGGTGCGCGCCGAAGGCGCCGCCCTGCCAGAGCATCGCGTCCACCAGGGTCGTCTTGCCGTGGTCGACGTGCGCGACGATCGCGACGTTGCGGAGGTCGGAACGGGACTTCTGAGTCATGCTTGCCTTCCGTCCGTCGCAGCCCAGCCCCACGCAAGGTGGGCGGGCAGGCAGACAGACAGCTCTCGGGGATCGGGGAATGCGTCCAGGACGCGGCGTTGAGTCTATCGTGATCGAAGTGACCCCCCGGACGAGGCCGCAGGCGGCCCCCCGACTGGCCGACGAGCCTCCGGCACCGCCCTTCCGGGTCCTGTTCGTCTGCATCGGCAACGTCTGCCGCTCCCCGCTGGGTGAGCGGCTGCTGGCTGCGAGGCTTCGTCGCGAGGGACTCGAGATCGCCAGTGCCGGAGTCGGGGCGCTCGTCGGCTCGCCGATGGTCGCCGAGTCGGCCGAGCAGCTCGAGTCGTACGGCGGATCGGCCGAGGGGTTCCGCGCCCGGATGCTGACCCCGGTGATGGTCGCGGAGAGCGACCTGGTCCTGACCGCGACCAAGGCGATCCGTTCCCGGGTGCTGGAGGACTGCCCAGGTGCACTGCGTCGTACGTTCACCGTGCTTGAGTTCGCGTCGCTGCTCGACCTCGTGCCCGTCGAGGGCGCCGACCTGGCCGACCTGGTCCGGACCACCGCCGTGCAGCGCTCCCGCGGGGTCGGTGACTACGACATCCCCGACCCCTACGGCCGTGGTGACGAGGCGCACCGGGTCGCGGCGCAGGCGATGGCGGCTGCGGTCGAGAGGATCGCCGCCCGGTTCGACCAGGAGAGCTGAGCCCGATGAAGCCGTTGCCTCGGTGGCTGGTGGTCGTCGCGGTGCTGCTCGCCGTGACGGTGCTCGTCGTCGTCGCCCGCCAGGCCATGTCGCAGACCTCGGCGCCGTCCCAGGCCGAGCCGGAGACGATCGCCCGCGAGCAGCTCGCCCGGACGCCCACCGAGATCGCGGTGTCGGAGGCGGCGGCGCGCCGGAAGGCCGCGACGAGGTCTGCCGAAGCCGGCGCCGAAGAGGGAGTCGGAGCAGGACCCCTCAAGCACCCCGCGACCGGCGCCGAGGCAGAGCGCCGGGCCGCTGCGCGGGGTCACGATCGCACTCGACCCCGGCCATCAGCTGGGCAACAAGCGGTTCCCGCGGCAGGTCAACGCGCCGGTCGAGGCCGGTGGATTCAGCAAGCCCTGCAACTCCACCGGCACCGCCACCGACAGCGGCGTGGCCGAGGCGACCGTCAACATGCAGCTGGCCCGGGCCGTCACCAGGCGGCTCGAGGCGCTCGACGCTCGGGTCCGACTGACGCGCAGCACCAACAGCGAGCGGCTCTGGGGCCCGTGCATCGACGCTCGCGGACGGTTCGGCAAGCGGGTCGGCGCCCGGCTGATGGTCTCGTTGCACGCCGACGGCGCGCCGACCGGTGCGGCGGGCTTCCACGTGATCGCCCCCACCGGACGCGCGCCGTGGACCGACGACATCGCGACCGCGTCGCTGCGGCTCGCGAAGGGACTGCGAGACGGGCTCACGCGAGGCCGGCGTACCCCGTTCGAGCTACGTCGGAGGGGGCAGCGGGCTGGACGTGCGCAACGACCTCGGCACGCTCAACCTGGCTGACGTGCCGGTCGCGATGGTCGAGGTCGGCAACATGCGCAACGCCGACCGATGCCCGCCGGATGACCACCGCGACCGGCCGGGCGACGTACGCCGAGGGCATCGTGCGCGGGATCCGTCGCTTCCTGGACCGCTGACCCACGGTTCACCGGACGCGCCACCGGGTACTCCGGGTGCGAGGCCGCGCCGGATACGGTGTGCGCTGAAACGTTCGACCTCTCGGAGCAGCCATGAACCTCAGCTGGACGTGCACGTGCTGACCCGACGGCCGGCGGTCTTCATGGCCCGAGAAGGCGTGCTCACCGAGTCGGACCGGCTGGACGGAGATCCGCGGCCGCAGCACGACGTCGCTCGGCTACGCCTGCTGCCCGGCGTCACCGAGGCGTGCCGGCTGTTCCGCGAGGCCAGGCTGCTGCTGGTGGTGGTGACCAACCAGCCCGAGGTGAGTCGTGGTCACCTCTACCCCTCACAGCTCACCGCCGTCCACCGCGCCCTGGCCGACGCCCTTCCTCTCGACGACATCGCGGTGTGCATCCACGACGACGATGCCGGGTGCCCCTGCCGCATGCCTCGACCGGGCATGATCCTGGATGCGGCTCGTCGGCTCGGGATCGACCTGGATCGCAGCGTGTCCGTGGGCGGGCGGTGGCACGACGTCGAGTCGGCGGGCCGAGCGGGAGTGAGCTCGGCCCACATCGACGGGGGTCGCGACGAGGCGCTGACCCGCGAGCCGGACGCCTCCTTCAGGAGCCTGCTCGACAGCTGCGCCTGGGTGCTGGGCGCCACGGGCCACCGGGACCTCTCTCCCGTCGACCTGAGATCCCGCAGCCGCTCCTGAGGCTCAGCGAGCGCACCACGCCCGGTGCTCGGTGGAACACCTCAGGCCGGTCTGCCACGCTGACCCCATGAGCAGTGCCGCCCGCCTTCTCGCCATGCTGGTGATCACCCTGGTGACGTTGTCGGGGTGCGGGGGCAACGAGGCCCCCCAGAGCCCCCGTGCGGAGGCCTCGCCGAAGGCTCCAGAGAAGGCCCTGACCGCAGGCACCTGCTGGGATGACGCCGTGCTCCCCGACGTGCTGGGCGAGGACGCGTTCGCCGACTGGGTCCAGGAGTACGCCGGGGCCGAGGAGTCGCTCGGTGAGTCCATGCGCGACGACGCGGCGTTCGAGAACGAGATCGACTGCAGCTGCACCGCACTCCCTCGAGCTGCACGCGATCGCCGAGCTGCCCAAGGCGCTCGCCGCCCAGGTGAAGACCTACTCCGACCTGCTGGACCAGGAGTCCGCCCTCTACCGCAAGGTCAGCGCTGAGGTGAGCAGCCGCTGCCTGGCCGACTCCCCCTACGGCAAGGCCCCACGCAAGGCCGGAGGGGTCGACGTGGAGCTGAGCCCGTGGCTGGCCACCAAGGCGGGCCTGCGCCTGGCCTGGGATCCCTTCCCCGCCGACCTGTGGGAGAAGGGGCAGCGCAAGTTCGTGTGCACCTTCCAGCAGGACGAGCCCGGGACGCTCACCTTCGCCGACCTGCACACGGCCAAGGTGCCGATCTCGGCGCGGGTCTGCCTGAACACCCCGCGCAAGTACCGCCCCTGCAGCGGCAAGCACCAGGCCGAGGTGGTGGCGGAGATGACCCTGAACGAGGCCGTCTCGAAGGGCCAGATCACCGGCTCCAAGGCGATCCGCAAGGGTCCGGACGGGAAGTACGTGGCGCTGGCCGACAAGCAGTACGCCAAGCTCGACAAGGTCTGCCAGACGTTCCTCGACCGGGTCTCCGACGTGCGCGGGGGAGTGGTCGCGCGCGCCTACCCGGGGGAGGTGTCGCAGTGGCCCACCGAGCAAGGGAACTACGTGGCCAGCTGCTTCGCCCTCAAGCCGTTCGAGCCGCCGCCGATGATCACCGGGACGGTCTTCGACCGGGGCTGAGGGTCACGGCTCCCGGTGGACCTTGTGCTGGGCGGCCTGCGCGCGAGGACGTACGACGATCTCGTCGATGTTCACGTGTGCGGGCAGGGACGCCACCCACCTCACCGCCTCGGCGATGTCCTCGGCGACGAGCGGCTCGGCCACGCCCTCGGTAGACCGCGTCGTAGCGCTCCTGGTCGCCGCTGACCCGGTTCATGGTGAACTCGTCGGTCTTGACCATGCCGGGGGCGATCTCGGTGAACCGGAGCGGCTCGGCGACCAGCTCCAGGCGCAGGGTCTCGGTGATCACCCGCACCGCGTGCTTGGAGATGGTGTACCCGCCGCCACCCTCGTAGGCGATCCGGCCCGCGGTGGAGCCGAGGTTGATCACCAGCCCACCGCCGTCGGCGCGCAGGGCGGGAAGCAGTGCCTGGGTCACCCGGACGGTCCCGAGGGCGTTCAGCTCGAACATCTTCGCCCAGTCCTCGAGGTCGGCCCCTTCCACGGTGGCCTGGTCGAAGGCGGCGCCCGCGTTGTTCAGCAGCACGTCGATGCTCCTCACGGAGGCGGCGAGCGCCTCGACCGAGGCAGTGTCGGTGACGTCGCAGACCACCGCGCGCCCGCCGATCTCCTCGGCCAGGGCGACGATGCGATCCTCGCGCCGGGCCGCGCACACGACGTGGAAGCCGTCGGCGGCCAGAGCGCGGGCACTCGCCGCCCCGATGCCGCTGCTGGCCCCGGTGACCACGGCGGTGCGGGTCACGGTCGCCTCCGGGGGCCGCTTCGTGGACCGAGGTTTCTCACCGATGGGCGCATCCGGTCATGATAGGAGCGGAATCAATCGGGCCCGGACGGGGTTGCGACCTGCGGAGGTATCGATGCGGCACTCAGCAGCGTACGACGCGACCTCGGCCCGGATCCTGATCCCGCGCCGGGTCGCGATGATCAGCCTGCACACGTCCCCCCTCGACCAGCCGGGGGTCGGTGACGCGGGCGGCATGAACGTCTACGTCCTCGAGCTCGCCCGCCGCCTCGCGGCCCGCAAGGTCGAGGTCGACGTGTTCACCCGGGCGACCGGGAGCGCGCTGCCGCCCGTGGTCGACGTCAGCGACGGCATCCGGGTGCACCACATCTCCGCGGGACCCTACGAAGGGCTCACCAAGCACGAGCTGCCCGCGCAGCTCTGCGTCTTCGCGCGCGAGGTGCTGCGGACCGAGGCCTACAACTCCCCGGGCTACTACGACCTCGTGCACAGCCACTACTGGCTCAGCGGCCAGGTCGGCGCCCTGGCCCGTGACCGGTGGGGGGTGCCGCTCGTGCACACGATGCACACCATGGCCAAGGTCAAGAACGCCGCTCTCGCCACCGGTGACGCGCCCGAGCCGATGGCCCGGCTGATCGGCGAGGAGCAGGTGGTCGCGGCCGCCGACATGCTGGTGGCCAACACCGACGACGAGGCCCGTCAGCTGATCGATCTCTACGGCGCCGACCCGGGACGGGTCCAGGTGGTGCACCCCGGCGTGGACCTCACCACGTTCCGTGAGGTCGGAGCAGCCGAGGCGCGCGCCCGGCTGGGGCTGTCTCCCACGGGACCGCTGATCACCTTCGTCGGCCGGATCCAGCCCCTCAAGGCGCCCGACGTGATGCTCCGGGCGGTGGCGGTGCTGCTCCAGCAGCGCCCCGAGCTCCGCTCCACGCTGACGGTCGCCGTGGTCGGCGGGCCGTCGGGGTCCGGGCTGGAGCACCCGGACTCGCTGGCTCGGCTGGCCGACGAGCTCGGCATCGCGGAGCTGGTGCGGTTCGTGCCGCCGTTGCGGCAGGACGAGCTGGTCGACTGGTACGCCGCCTCCACGCTCGTGTGCGTGCCTTCCTACAACGAGAGCTTCGGGCTGGTGGCGATCGAGGCGCAGGCCACGGGTACGCCCGTCGTCGCCGCCGCTGTCGGGGGACTGACCACCGCCGTGCACGACGGGGTCTCGGGGCTGCTGGTCGGCGACCACGAGCCGGTCTCCTATGCCGCTGCCTTCGACCGGGTGCTCTTCGAGCCCGGCCTGCGCGACGTGCTGGCCAGTGGTGCGCACACCCACGCCCAGCGGTTCGGCTGGGACCGGACGGCGGAGACGATGCTGAAGGTCTACGCGTCCGCGCAGGAGAAGATGCACTCCGACCTGAGCGGCATCGCGCTGTGAGTGACGTGACGATCGATGAGGAGGGTGGTCCCGTGCGCGACGAGACGTTGAGCCCCGAGCGCGAGCAGGCGCTGACGGCGCTCCGCCAGGTCCTGATGGACGGCGAGCTCGAGCACACGCTGATCTCGGCCACCTCGGTGATGGTGGAGCTCCCGGGTGAGAAGAAGCTGCAGACGCCGGTCCGCTTCGACGTCGGCCGGCACGCCCTGGAGGTGCACGCCTTCGTGTGCCGCAAGCCTGATGAGAACTTCGAGGGCGTCTACCGGTGGATGCTCGAGCGCAACATGAAGATGTACGCCGTCGCCTTCGCGCTCGACGGCATGGGAGACATCTACCTCGACGCGCGGCTGCCGCTCGCCGGCGTCACGACCGAGGAGATCGACCGGCTGCTCGGCGCAGTGCTGGAGTACGCCGACGGGTCCTTCAACCTCCTGCTCGAGCTGGGCTTCGCCTCCTCGATCCGCAAGGAGTGGGACTGGCGGATCTCGCGCGGCGAGCCCACCCACAACCTGGAGGCGTTCCGCGGACCGCTGCGGGCTCGACGGGCGCGAGCCGACCGACGCGGGTCCCGCGATCTGAGGCGCGACGCTGCTCGGTCAGCGCAGCGCCGCGGTCTCCGGCGTCGGGTTCGCGGAGGACTTCGGGCGAGGCTTGCGCCGGGCGACCGCGACGCCGATCAGGGCGAGTGCCCCGCCTGCGTAGGCCACCGTGGCCGGAGCCTCGCTGAGGAAGACGACGCCCAGCGCGATGGTGATCGGCGGCACCAGGTAGGTCGTCACGCCGAGGCTCCCCACGGTCATGTGCTTGAGCGCGTAGGCGTAGGTCGTGAACGCGATCGCGGTCGGGAACACCCCGAGGTAGACCAGCCACCAGATCGAGGCCGCCGGCGCCTGCTGCACCTGGGTGACCAGGTCGCCGGCGAACGGCAGACAGCTGACCGCCCCCACGGTGCAGGCGAGCCAGGTCACCTGGACGGCCGGCAGGCGGCGCATCAGCGGCTTCTGGAGGACCAGACTGATCGCGTACGCGACCGCGCTGACCAGGCACAGCAGCACCCCGATCTCGTCGGAGCGGTTGGTCGCGGCCCCCACGGCACCGCCGGGTGGGGTGCCCACGGCGATCAGGGCGACCCCGCTGAACGCGAGCGCCAGCCCCGCGCCGAGCTGCCAGGTGAACCGCTCACCGAGGAAGAGCGCTGCGAGCAGTGCGATCAGCACCGGGGAGACCTGGATCAGCATCGCCGCGGTGCCGGCGTCGACCCGGCGCTCGCCGGCGTTGAGCGCCACGTTGTAGAGACCGAACCAGAGCAGGCCGATCACCACGATCAGCACCCACTCGCGCCGGGTCGGGAGCACCACCCCCCGGGAGAGGGCCACGACGGCCAGGCACAGCCCGCCCACCAGCAGCCGGCCCAGGGAGAGGGAGCCGGGGGTGAAGTCATCGCCGAGGTGCCGGATCGCCACGAACGCCGAGGCCCAGAACACCAGCGTGCAGGACACCGCCGCGAGCGGCAGCCAGCTCGGTGTCGTCTTCTCGCTCACGTGCTCACCCTAGGGAGCGGCAACGACCCCGGACAGCCGGGTGACCAGTGCTCGATCAGCGAAGCCGGAACAGTGCAGTGAGCCGCTGGCCGTCCTTGAACCGCACGACGAGCTTGCGGCACGTCGAGCGAGAGGCCCAGGACCGATCGCTTCGCCAGGCGTAGGTATAGACGCCCCGGCGGTAGGTCAGGCTCGCCGCAGACCTGGGCAGGGTCTGCTCCACCTCGTCGGCAGGCGTCTGTCTCGGGCATGCAACGGACTGCGTTCTCGGGTAGCCGCTGGCGAACACCCGCGTGCCGCGGTAGCCGCCGAGAGCGAACCGCGCTGGTACGACGGCACCCGCCTTGACGGTGTTGACCACGGGTGGGTTGTCGACCGGAGGGAAGAAGCCACGTACTGGCCAGACGACCCGGTAGGTGACCGTCGTGCTGGCAGAGTTCCCGGCGTTGTCCGCGGCGTTCACGGTGAAGGTCTTGGTGCCGATGCTGCTCGTGTCGATCGACGCCCCGTTCGCACGGGTGCCAGTGCAGGTGGCGATGCCCGATTGGGTGTCGCTGCACTCGTAGGACGCGGTCACGTCCTGACCCACGACGTACTTCGCTGACTGGACCGGGCTGGTCAGCGTGATCGTGGGCGGTGCGGTGTCGGTGGGTCCGGGGGTGAACGTCTCGTCGATGGCGATCGCCCACACGCTCGCCTCCGGTGAGTGCGCGACGAACCGCCAGTCGCCGGAGGCCAGGACCGTCCTTGAAGCCACGCACGGGCCGAAGTCAGCAGCACTCGCGCAGAGCGGGAGCGCGACCCCGTTCCGGAACAGGTCGACATCCCCCGGAGCGGCGCTTGCGGGCACCATGGAGCGGTCGAGGTCGAAGGTGAAGGTGAGGAATGACGGCGGTGTGGCAGGGGCGGCGGTGATCCTCACCTGCTGCCCGAGCACGGAGTAACCGTCGATGGGCTGCGCGTCCCCGTCCCTGGTGGTGAGCTCGGTGATCGTCACCTCCCCGGGTGAGCCGCTGACGGAGGCGTGGAGGGCGTCCTCGTAGGTCGGTCCCCCCGGCGAGCCCGTCGAGACCGAGCCGGTTCCCGTCGCCGTCTGGGTCTCCTCCGCTCGGTCGTGCACCACCACGTCGAGGGTGGCGTCGGGCTCGTCCCCGGGGTAGGTCTCCTCCAGGGTGTCGAACACGATGAAGCGACCGTCGCCGGACATGGGCTGCGGCCCCATCTGGCTCTGCATGAAGCTCCCGTCGCTGCGCACCGACTCGACCTCGGTGGCACCCGTGGCCCGGTCCCAGACGAAGACGCCTTGACCCTGTTGGGACTGCGGACCGCTGGTCCGATAGGCGACGTGACGACCGTCGTCGCTGAGCTGAGGCTCCTGCTCGCCGTCGAAAGCGTGCGTGGTCGGTGTGCTGATCGTGTTCGTCTCGTCGATCGCGTAGACGCGGGTCCTGCTGGTGGACTCACCGGTGCCCCGGACGTCGGCGCGGGAGCCGAAGGCGACCGCGCCGCCGTCGGCACTCAGCGTCGGCTGGAACGAGCCGAACGCATAGCTTCCGGGCAGGGCTGCCGCGGTGGTGCCCGCATCGAGCGCGCGCACGAACACATCCGCCGAGGTGGAGGGGTTGCTGCCGAGGTTGGTGGCATCGGACACGAATGCGACCGTTCTTCCGTCGGCGCTGATGGTGGGATCCCAGCTCTCCTGGCTCGCCGGCGCCCCATCCGAGCTGACGCTGACGACCTCAGTGACACCCGTGACGAAGTCGCGCATGTAGACGTTGGAGAAAGCGGGCAGCTCATCAGCAACGATGTCGGTCGCGTAGGAGGAGAAGACCACGCGCTCACCGTCGGCACTGATCTCGGGATCGAACGAGTCCTGGTTCGCTGGCGTGGTCCCGTCGGTCGCGACACTCACCAGCTCGGTCGTGTTCAGCAGCAGGTCGCGACGGTAGACCTCGCGGCACTCGCGGAGGTCGGCGTTGCTGCACGTGCCCGGCTGCAAGTGGTCGAAGACGACGTACCGTCCGTCATCGCTCACGTCGTACTGCTCTGGTCCGCCCACGTTGCCGAACGTGACACCGGCGGGTGGAACGTCCACGGCCTCGGTGGTCGAGGTCGACCGGTCACGGAGGAACAGCTTCGCTCCGGTCGGACCGTCGACGTCGACGTCGCTGCCGAAGGAGCCGAAGACGATCGCGGACCCGTCCCCCGAGATGCTGGCGAAGCCGGCGCCGTTCTCCGGGGGAGCACCGCTGTCCGCGAGCGCCCCGAGCGTCGTCGTCCCGGGAGTCGGCCCAGGCAGGGCTTGCGGGGAGGACGCTGAGCGTTGCCACCACGAGCGCGACGATGGCGGCCCCGACCGAGGTGCGTCCAAGCAGGCGAGCAGAGCCGGAACGAGCCATCGTGTCCCCCCGTGCGCCAGGAGGAAGTCTCCTAGGCGGCTTCTCGATGGTAGGACTGTGATGTCACCGGCAGAACCATCCGAACTGGTCATTGACATCGGCAGGCAGCCGGCCTCAGAGGTCGAGCTTGTAGCCCAGCCCGCGCACGGTGGTCAGCAGCTTGGGCTCGGCGGGGTTCTCCTCCAGCTTGGCGCGCAGCCGCTTGACGTGCACGTCGAGCGTCTTGGTGTCCCCGACGTAGTCCGACCCCCAGACGCGGTCGATGAGCTGTCCGCGGGTCAGCACCCGGCCAGGGTTGCGCAGGAACATCTCGAGCAGCTCGAACTCCTTGAGCGGCAGCCGGATCTCGGCACCTCCCATGGTGACGATGTGGCGCTCGACGTCCATCCGCACCTGTCCGACCTCGAGGGTCGCGGGGGCGAGGTCCGGCTCGGCGCCTCGTCGGAGTACGGCGCGCAGCCGGGCCACCAGCTCGCGCGGCGAGTAGGGCTTGGTGACGTAGTCGTCGGCACCAAGCTCGAGCCCGACCACCTTGTCGACCTCGTCGTCCTTGGCGCTGACCATGATGATCGGCACGTTGGAGGTGCTGGCGGATCCGCCGGCAGACCTCGGTGCCGGGAAGACCAGGGAGCATCAGGTCGAGCAGGACGATGTCGGCGCCGGCCCGGTCGAACTCGGCGAGCGCGTCCGGGCCGGTGGCCGCGATCGCCACCTCGAAGCCCTCCTTGCGCAGCATGTAGGCCAGCGCGTCGCTGTAGCTCTCCTCGTCCTCGACGACCAGGACGCGCGTCATGCGGGGTACCCGCGGTCGAGCAGCGTGCTCACGCATTCTCCTTCGTGGTGCCGGTGTGCGGGTGCCGCGCACAGCCGGAGGACCGGGCTTGCGCGGCAGGGTGAGCGTGAAGGTCGAGCCCTGTCCCTCGATGGACCACACCTTCACCTCGCCACCGTGGGAGGCCGCGACGTGCTTGACCACGGAGAGTCCGAGCCCGGTGCCGCCCGTGGACCGGTGCCGGGCGGGATCGACCCGGTAGAACCGCTCGAAGATCCGGTCCAGCTCGTCGGCCGGGATGCCGATGCCACGGTCGGTCACGCTGATGTCCACGGTGGCCTCGTGCGCGCTCGCCGAGACCACGACCGAGGATCCCTCGGGGGAGTAGGCGACCGCGTTGGCCACGAGGTTGCTCACCGCGACGGCGACCTGCTCGCGGTTGCCGAGGACGACGAGTCCGTGGGTGCCGGTCTGGACGAGCTCGATGTGCCGCGCGGAGGCGTCGGTGATGCTCTCGTCGATGGCCCGCGCGATGACCTTGTCGGCGTCGACCGGCCCGGGCTCGTCGAGCGGGTCGTCGCCCTGGAGGCGGGAGAGCTCGATGATCTGCTGCACCAGCCGGGTCAGCCGGTCGCTCTCGGTCTGCATCCGTCCCGCGAACCGCTGCACCGCCTCCGGGTCCTCGGCGGCGTCGATCACGGCGTCGGCGAGCAGCTTGATCGCCCCGACGGGGGTCTTGAGCTCGTGGCTCACGTTGGCCACGAAGTCGCGCCGGATCGACTCCACGCGGCGCTCCCGGGTGCGGTCCTCGACCAGGGCCAGCACGAGCTGGGAGCTCAGCGGGGCCACCCTGGCGGTCACGTGACGTGGCGGCATCCCCGGGCGCTGCATCAGCAGCTCGGTCTCGCGGATCTGCCCGTCCCGGCGTACCTGCCTGACCAGGTCGGCCAGCTCTCGCTCCATGATCTCCTGCCCGCGCACGATGCCCATCGCGACCGCCGGAGCGGAGGCCTTCAGCACGGTGTCGCTGGAGTCGACGACGAGCGCGCTGCTGCGGAGCACGGAGAGCACGGCGGCCACTCCGGGCGGGAGCGAAGGCTCGGGGACCGTCTCCTGGCGCAGCTGACGCTCGCTCACCCGGAAGGCGAGGACGGTGCCGCCGCCCAGCACCGCTCCGAGCAGCGCGAAGAGCAGGGCCTGGAGAGTCGGGCTCACTTCATCGATCGTACGCAGAGTGGACCCGGGGTCTCCTGCTCGCGGAGGGCTCATTCCGGGACTGTTCATCTCAGGTTCACGAAATGACGCCAACGCTTCACCTGCTCGGCGTAGGTTCGATGACATGCGCGACGCCTTCTCTATCCAACTGGACTCTATTCGCGACGACCTCGTGACGATGGCCCGCCTTGTGCGTGAAGCCGTCTCCGAGGGCACGGCCGCCCTGCTCGAGGGCGATGCCCAACGCGCCGAGCAGGGTGATCAGCGCCGACGCGGAGATCGACGCGCTGCGGATCAAGCTCGAGGAGCGCAGCTTCGAGCTGCTCTCGCTGCAGAACCCCGTCGCCGGCGACCTGCGGATGCTGGTCGCCTCCCTGCGGATGGTCAGCGAGTTCGAGCGCATGGGCGACCTCGCCGTGCACGTCGCCAAGATCGCCCGGTTGCGCGTCCCCGACGTCGCCGTGCCCGACCAGGTGGTGCCGATGATCGCGCGGATGGCCGCCGTGGCCGAGGTGATGATCGGCAAGGTCGAGCACATCATCGCCCACTCCGACGTCGCCGCAGCCGTCGAGCTGGAGGAGGCGGACCAGGAGATGGACAAGCTGCGCCGCAACTCCTTCCGCGAGCTCCTGGGCTCGGACTGGAAGCACGGCGTCGAGCCGGCTGTCGACATCGCGCTGCTCGGCCGCTACTACGAGCGCATCGCCGACCACGCGGTCTCGATCGCCCGCCGGGTGGTCTTCCTGGTCACCGGCGAGCACCCGCAGTACGCCTGACCCGACCGGTCAGCGACCCTGGTTCGCCACGGCCTCCGCGGCCGCGGCAGCCGCCTGCGGGTCGAGGTAGCGGCCTCCGTCGCCGGTCGGACGCATGTCGTCGTCGAGCTCGTAGACCAGCGGCATGCCCGTGGGGATGTTGAGGCCCGCGATCGCCTCGTCGCTGATCCCGTCGAGGTGCTTGACGATGCCGCGCAGGCTGTTGCCGTGGGCGGCGATCAGCACCGTGTGGCCGGCGGCGAGATCAGGCACGATCGAGGACTCCCAGTAGGGCAGCAGCCGGGTGATGACGTCCTTGAGGCACTCGGTGCGCGGCATCTCCGAGCCGAGCTCGGCGTACCGCGGGTCACCGGCCTGGGACCACTGGTCGGCGTCGTCGATCGGCGGTGGCGGGACGTCGAAGGAACGCCGCCAGGTCATGAACTGCTCCTCGCCGTACTGCTCGAGCGTCTGCTTCTTGTCCTTGCCCTGCAGCGCCCCGTAGTGCCGCTCGTTGAGCCGCCACGACCGGCGGACCGGGATCCAGTGGCGGTCGGCGGCATCCAGCGCCAGGTGGGCGGTGGTGATCGCCCGGCGCTGCAGCGAGGTGTGGACGACGTCGGGCAGCAGCCCGGCCTCGACCAGCTGCTCGCCGCCGGAGATGGCCTCCGCCCGACCCTGCTCGGTCAGCGCGACGTCCACCCAGCCGGTGAACAGGTTCTTGGCGTTCCAGTCACTCTGGCCGTGGCGGAGCAGGATCAGTGTGTGGGTCGACTCAGTCATGGGAG
>CAWEUP010000027.1:0-367730 GCA_963812235.1 uncultured Actinomycetota bacterium
GACCTCGGCGTTTGTCGCGCGGAGTGAGGAGCCGACTGTACTTTTGGGCCTGTGGATCCTCAGCCCCCTCTCCCCAAGCGTGTCGCCGAGAACGCGCACGAGGCGGCCGAGGCTGTGCGCGAGACCGCCGAGCAGGTCCGCGAGAAGGTCCGCTACGTCAGGGACGAGGTCAAGCCCAAGCTGCGGGGCTGGCTGCACGCGAGCACGGCTCCGCTGGCCCTGGCCGCCGGCATCGTGCTGATCGCCCTGTCCCCACGCTGACCACCCGCATCGGCTCGGCGATCTTCGCCTTCACCGCGCTGCTGCTGTTCACCGTCTCGGCGATCTACCACCGGGGCACGTGGTCCGAGCGCTGGTGGGCGATCCTGCGCCGCTTCGACCACTCGAACATCTATCTGCTGATCGCCGGCTCCTACACGCCGTTCACCCTGATCCTGCTGGAAGGCAGTTCCCGGGTGGGGCTGTTGGTGATCGTGTGGAGCGGGGTGATCCTCGGCGTCGCCTTCCGGATCTTCTGGATCGACGCCCCCCGATGGATCTACACCCCGATCTACTTCGCACTGGGCTGGGTGGCCATCTTCTACGCCGACGACTTCGCCGACGGTGGCACCGCGGCGATCACAGCGCTGATCGCGGTCGGCGGTGGCCTCTACACCCTCGGCCGGCCTGGTCTACGGGCTCCGCGGCCCCAACCCGTACCCGGTCTGGTTCGGCTTCCACGAGGCGTTCACACTCCTTCACCATCGCGGCCTTCATCTGCCACTACGTCGCGGCCCTCGATCGCCGCACCTACCCAGGTGGCGGCGACCACGGCGCGGGCCGGTGGCTCGGCTCGCTTTTCGGCGTCGATCGCTGATCATGACGCGGAGGGACCTGGACTTCCTGCTCTTCGAGTGGCTGGACACCGACCTGCCGTCGCGGACGAGGTACTCCGAGCACGACCGGGAGACGTTCGAGGCGCTGCTCGACCTCTCCGAACGGCTCGCCACCGACGTGTTCGCACCACTGAACCACCTGGTCGACACCGAGGAGCCTCGCCTGGACGAGCAGGGCCGGGTGGTGCTGCCTGCCGAGGTCGGCGCGGCGCTCGCGGCGTACACCGAGTCGGGTCTGCCCACCAGCGTCTTCGACGCGGAGCTCGGCGGGATGCAGCTGCCGTTCGTGGTGCACGCGGCCTGCTCGACCTGGTTCCAGGCCGCCTGCGTGGGTGCGTTCGCCTACCCCTTCCTCGCCGAGGGCAATGCCAGCCTGCTGGTGGCGCACGGCTCACCCGAGCAGGTGCGCACCTACGCGCTTCCCGTGATCCAGAGGCGGTGGTACGGCACGATGGCGCTCTCCGAGCCACAGGCCGGGTCCTCGCTCGGCGACCTCACGACACGCGCCGTGCGCCAGGACGACGGCAGCTACCGGCTCAGCGGCACCAAGATGTGGATCAGTGGCGGGGACCGCGAGCTCGGCGAGAACATCGTGCACCTGGTGCTCGCCCGCACCCTCGGCGCACCGGCCGGCACCAGGGGGATCTCGCTGTTCATCGTGCCCAAGCACCTCGCCACCGAGGACGGCTCGGTCGGTGAGCGCAACGACGTCGTGCTGGTCGGCCTGAACCACAAGATGGGCTACCGCGGGACCACCAACACGCTGCTCAACTTCGGCGAGGGCGCCTTCACCCCCGGTGGGCAGGCCGGCGCCGTGGGACACCTGGTCGGCGAGGAGGGCCGCGGCCTGAACGCGATGTTCCACATGATGAACGAGGCCCGGGTCAGCGTCGGGGCCGGCGCGATGGCCCTCGGCTACACCGGCTACCTGCATTCCCTCCAGTACGCCGAGGAGCGCACGCAGGGTCGGCCGGTCTCCGACAAGGACCCCTCGACTCCCCCGGTGCGGCTGATCGACCATCCCGACGTACGCCGGATGCTGCTGGCCCAGAAGGCCTACGTGGAGGGCGCCCTGGCGCTGGTGCTGTACTGCGCGCGGCTGGTGGACGAGGTGGCGACCGCGGAGTCGGCCGAGGACCGGGCCACCGCCGACGCCGTGCTGGGGATGCTGACTCCGATCGCGAAGTCGTGGCCCTCCCAGTGGTGCCTGGCGGCCAACGATCTCGCGATCCAGGTGCACGGCGGCTACGGCTACACCCGTGACTACGCGGTCGAGCAGTTCTACCGGGACAACCGGCTCAACCCGATCCACGAGGGCACCCACGGCATCCAGGCACTCGATCTGCTCGGTCGCAAGGTCGTCGGCGACGCCGGGCGCGGTCTGGGCCTGCTCGCGCAGCGGATCCGCACGACCACGGCGCGCGGCGCGGCCGCGGGTAGTGCGACCGCGACCTACGCGACCGAGCTGGACCGACGGCTGGACGACCTGCTTCGCGTCACCGGGGCGCTCTGGCGACCTGGTGACCCCGAGCAGGCGCTGGCCAACGCGACCCTCCATCTCGAGGCCGCCGGGCACCTGGTCGTGGCCTGGATGTGGCTCGAGCAGCTGCTGGCCGTCGGGGACCGCCAAGGAGCCTTCTACGACGGCAAGCGTGCCGCGGCGCGCTACTTCTTCCGGTTCGAGCTGCCGACGATCGGGCCCAAGCTCGACCTGCTCGAGACGCTGGACCGCACCACCCTCGACCTCGATCCCGCCTGGTTGTGACGGTCGCGGTGGAGGCCTCCATCGGCCCACGTCGCGACGTCCCGGTCATCCCGCAGGCGTGAAGCCCTGGGTGCGCTCTCCGTCGATCAGGTAGCGGCCGTCCTGGAGCGAGAGGTCGAGCACGGTCGGCCCGGGGCCGTTGTCGAAGTTGTCGAAGCGGACCTGGTAGCTGACGCTGAGGTTGTCGGGGTTGGTGGAGATGCTGAGCACCCGGCCGTTGGTGGCGCTGTCCCAGAACCGGCGATAGGTCTCGATCCCCCCGCTCTCGACCTGGAACTTCGGCGTCAGCATCTGCCAGGAGACGTCGGGGTCCCTGGCCACGGTGTCGACGTACTTCCGGATGAACGCCTCGATGCCCTCGGCGGTGGCCTTGCCGGACGCCTCGGGACTGGCGGCGCTCGAGGACGGCGCACTCGAGGGCCGCTCCGCGCTCGTCGAGGGGTCCTCCTCGTTGAGCACGCTGGACAGCACGACAGCCAGGACCACGGCCGTGGCCACCGCGAGGGCCGCCAGCAGCACCTTCAGCGGTGGGCGCCGACGACTCCGGGGGGCGCCGGCCGATGGGCTCACCGGTGCCGGGCCCGCAGGAGTCACCGCCGTCAGCGGCTGGGTGCCCTCGCGCGGTCGCTGCGGAACGCCCCGGGCAGCCGGGACCGTCCGCTCTCCCGGGTCGGCGAGGAAGTCACGGACCTGCTGCATCGACCATCGCTGCGCGGGATCCCTGACCATCGTGCCCTCGAGCAGCGGAGTCATCGAGCCGGCATCGGGCAGGCGAGGCGGTTCCTCGTTGACGATGCGGTACAGCGTCCCGAGCACGTTGTCGCCGACCTCGTACGGCGCCCGGCCGGCGAGGAGCTGGAACATCGTGGCGCCCAGTGACCACACGTCAGCGGCCTCGTCGCTGCGGGTCCCGGTGGCGATCTCCGGCGCCAGGTAGGCCGGAGAGCCGGTGACCATCCCGGTCTGGGTCAGCGAGGGGTCCGTGGCGATCCGGGCGATGCCGAAGTCGGTGAGCTTCACCTTCCCGGCGGCGTCGACCAGGACGTTGGAGGGCTTCACGTCCCGGTGCACGATCCCGGCGGCGTGCGCGGCGACCAGCGCGTCCGCGACCTGCCACAGCAGCCGCGCCGCCTCCTCCGGAGAGAGCCGGCCCTGCTGACGGACGAGCTGGTCGAGGGTCCTTCCCTCGACGTACTCCATCACCAGCCAGTGGGAGTCGGTCTCGATGACGACGTCGAAGACGGCCACCACGTGCGGGTGGTTGAGCTGTGCGCTCAGCCGGGCCTCACGCTCGGCTCGCGCCAGGTCGGTGCCGTCAGCGCCGGGCAGCAGGCCGATGCGCTTGAGGGCGACCTGACGGCCCAACAGCTCGTCCCGACCGAGCCACACCACGCCCGTCCCGCCGCGACCGATCTCCCGGTCGAGCGAGTATCTGCCTGCGATCACGGGTGTCCTTCGTCAGAGACGTCTGCTTGCGGTCCCATCGTAGGCGTGCGCGCACCGGACTCCACGGGGCGGTGACCCCGACCTGAGCGCTTCGGCGGCAGCAGTCGGTCCTGACCACTCCTCCCCCCTGCGAGTGATCAGGACCTGTCTGGACAACGAGGCACGACCTCGAAAGGACACGCGTCGCGGAGCGGCGGACCCATCTAGACCGCGGAGCGGAACTTCTCGCACGGCAGGCCTGCGCAGGCAATGATTTCTGGTGCAGAGGTGGCGCAAGGCGCCTCGGGACTTGTCGACGCCGAGCGTTCACGCGATCGGCACCGGCGCACGGCACATCACGGCGCAGCCCGGTCCGCCGTCCAGGAGTTGCCCGGTGTGACCGCACCGGGCTGCTGAACGCCGCTGGCGCCATCGTCCCCCGCGAGGCGCCAGCGGTCTCACGGGCGAGGCTCTGCCTCACCGCAGACCTGAAATGCTGGGGTCATGGCTCAGCACAGCGTTCCCACCTATGTCCTCAACGACGACCACACCCTGCCCGCAGTGGGCTTCGGCACCTACCCCCTCAGGGGCGAGGACGGGGTCGCAGCCATCCTCAGCGCGCTCGAGGCCGGCTACCGCCTGCTCGACACCGCGGTCAACTACGAGAACGAGACCGAGGTCGGGGAGGCCCTGCGGAGGTCCGGTCTCGAACGAGACGACGTGCGGGTGGCCAGCAAGCTGCCGGGGCGACAGCACGCGTACGACGACGCCCTGGCCTCGGCCCACGGCTCCCTGGAACGCCTCGGCCTCGACCACCTCGACCTGCTGCTCATCCACTGGCCCAACCCGGGGGTCGACAGGTACGTCGAGGCGTGGCAGGCGCTGGTCGAACTGCGCGCGCAGGGGCTGGTGCGCTCCATCGGCGTCTCCAACTTCACCGAGACGCACCTGAGCCGGATCATCGACGCGACCGGGGTCACGCCGGCCGTCAACCAGATCGAGCTGCACCCGCGCTTCCCGCAGGCCGAGATGCGCCAGGTCCACCAGCGACTCGGCATCCGCACCCAGGCCTGGAGCCCCCTGGGCAAGAGCACCGCTCCACTGGACGACCCGGCGGTGACCGGGCCCGCCGAGCGGCTCGGAGTGACACCTGGCCAGGTGATCCTCCGCTGGCACGTGCAGCTGGACTCGCTGCCGATCCCGAAGTCCGGCAACCCCGAGCGGCAACGGCAGAACCTCGACGTGTTCGGCTTCGAGCTCAGCGACGAGGAGGTGTCCGCACTCTCCGCCCTGGCCCGACCGGACGGACGTCGCTTCGGCGGTGACCCCGACACCCATCAGGAGATGTGACCTCGCCTCCTGTTTCCGGCGCACGTACGGTGGAGACATGGCGACCATCGAGCTGACGGGCGAGAACTTCGAGACCAGCGTGGAGCAGAACGACGTGCTCTTCGTCGACTTCTGGGCGGGCTGGTGCGGGCCGTGCCGGCAGTTCGCCCCCACCTACGAGGCCGCCTCCGAGGCGAATCCGGATCTCACCTTCGGGTCGGTCAACACCGAGGAGCAGCACGCCCTCTCCGCGGCCGCGCAGGTCAGCTCGATTCCCACACTGATGGTCTTCCGCGAGGGGATCCTGGTCTTCTCCCAACCCGGCGCGCTGTCCTCCCAGTCGCTGGACCAGCTGATCAGCGCCGTGCGCGAGCTGGACATGGACGACGTACGCCGGAGCATGGCTGCGCAGGAGCCGCGCGAGGCCTGACCCCGACGTGGTCGTCTAGCGTGGGGTCATGGACTCAGCCGCATGGGACGAGAGGTACGCCGGGACCGAGCTGATCTGGTCGACGGGACCGAACCAGTTCGTCGAGCAGGGACTCGCCGACCTGTCGCCGGGCCGAGCGCTGGACCTCGCCTGCGGCGAGGGACGCAACGCCCGCTGGCTTGCGCAGCGCGGCTGGCAGGTGACCGCGATGGACTTCTCCCCCGTCGCCATCGACAAGGGCCGCCGGCTGACCGAGCAGGTCGACGACGGGATCGACTGGCAGGTCGGCGACGTCCTGACCGCCGAGCTGCCCAGCGGCCTCGACCTCGTGGTGATCGCCTATCTCCAGATCCCGGCCTCCGAGCGGGCGACGGCGATCCGGCGGTCCTTCGAGGCCCTCGCGCCGGGCGGGACCCTGTTCGTCGTGGCCCATGACTCCACCAACCTGACCGAGGGCAGCGGTGGCCCGTCGTCACCGGACGCGCTCTACACGGCACAGGACGTGCTCGACTACCTCGGCGACTCGGCCTACGAGGTCGCGCGCGCCGAACGAGTCGGCCGGGAGGTCCCGGCCGACGACGACCCGGAGGAGACCCTGACCGCCTGGGATGCGCTCGTGCAGCTGACCCGGGCGTGATCCGCACCCGCGTGCCTGGGCCGCCACAGTGAGGTGGACCCAGGATCGTCGCCTCGGTGTGCTCCTCCTCGGCGTCGCGGCCGGCACCAACGTCCCGACTCCGCTGCTCCTGATCTACCGCGACGAGCTGGGCATGTCGTCGACGTCGGTCACAGCGCTGTTCGGGGTGTACGCCGTGGGGCTGGTGCCTGCGCTGATGTTCGCCGGTCCGGCGGCTGACCGGTGGGGGCGTCGGCGGGTCGCGATCCCCTCCGCCATCCTGTCCGCGGTCGCGTCCCTGCTCTTCGTCACCGCCACCCAGAGCGAGGGACTGCTCTTCCTCGTCCGGTTCCTCCAGGGCGCCGGCGCCGGCGCGGTGTTCAGCGTGGGCAGCGCGTGGCTGGTGGAGGCCGCCGTACGCGAGGGACGCTCGTCAGGGGCGCGCACGGCGGCAGTCACGATGACCGGAGGATTCGCGATCGGTCCGGTCGTCGCCGGGCTGATCGGGGAATGGGGCCCGTGGCCGCTGGTCCTGCCCTACGTGCTGCACGCGGGTGGCCTGATGCTCACGGTGGCGATCGCCTGGTCGGTGGACGAGACGCTGCCCGCCCGCAGTGTCGTCCACCAGGCTCACCGCCCGGGGCCGTTCCGTCCCGGCATGTTCCGCGCGTCGGTGCTGGTGATCGCTCCGCTCGCCATCTGTGTCTACGCCTTCCCCGCCAGCGCTGTGGCCGGCATCCCGGTGCTGATCGGGTTCCCGGTGGCCCCGGTGGCCCTGACCGGCCTGCTCGCTGGGATCACTCTCGGCACGGGGGCGCTCGCGGCACCGCTGCAGGCCCGGCTCGGCACCCGCACCGCTCCGGCCGCGGCCCTCTGCGGCGTCGTCGGCTACGCGGCCACCGCGGTCGCCGCCGCCGTACCTCCGTTGCTGCTGCTGGCCGTCCCGGCCGCCTGCGTGCTGGGCGCCGGCGGTGGCCTGGCGTTGGCGAGCGGCCTGGCCCGGCTCCCGAAGGTCGCCTCGGTCGGACGCCTCGGAACGGTGTCAGCGGCGTTCTACGGAACCGCCTACCTCGGCTTCGGCCTCCCCCTCCTGCTCGCCGCGCTCTCCTCCGTCCTCGACGTCACCGTCTGGCTGGCGATCCTCGCGTCGCTGTGCGCGCTGCTGGCCGCTCAGCAGGCCCGAGCCCGGCTGTAGCGAACCGAACGCTTGTAACGCGGAGTTATTGACGCTGAACAAGGCGCACACGCCACACTCAGCGGCAATAACACCGCGTTACATGCGGAAAATGGGGCCCGCTCTAGGACAACCCGGCTTCGCGAGCCTTCAGTGCGGCGGCGGTCCGGTCCGGGACCTGGAGCTTGAGCAGTACTTGGGACACGTGGTTGCGGACGGTCTTCTCCGACATTCCGAGTCGACGGGCGATCTCGTGGTTGCGGCACCCCGCCGCGAGGAGCTCGAGCACCTCGCGTTCCCGTGGCGTGAGCTCGGGAAAGGCGCGCTCGGTGGGTGAGGTGTCCTCGCCACCGGAGTAGAAGGCCACGATCCGGCGCGCGACGGAGCCACCGTAGACGGCGTCGCCGTTGGCGACGGCGAGCACGGAGCGGGCGATCTCGTCCCCGTCGGCCCCCTTGACCAGGTAGCCGGCGGCCCCGGCACGCAGAGCCGCGAAGACGTGCTCGTCGTCCTCGTGCATGGTCAGCACGAGGACGGCGAGGTCAGGGTGCTGGTGCACCAGCGCTCTCGTGGCGGCGACACCGTCGAGGTCGGGCATGCTCAGGTCCGTGATCACCACGTCGGGACGGTGCTCCTCGACGGCCGCGAGGAGCTCGTGGCCGGTCGCCGCGGTGGCGACCACCTCCACGCCGTCGGTCTGGGCGAGGATCGCGCCCAGTCCGTAGCGGTACATCGGGTGGTCGTCGGCGAGCACGACGCGCACGGTCATGGCGTCTCCAGGGGGATGGTGGCGGTCACCAGGGTTCCGCGCGGCGACGTCGGCGCGATGCTGATCCGGCCACCGAGCTCGGCGGCCCGCTGGCGCATGGACTCCAGCCCGTGGCCGGGGGTGTGTCGGGGATCGATCCCCGAGCCGTCGTCACAGACGGTGACGTGCAGCTCCGAGCGCGAGCCGTTCAGGGCGACGGCGCAGTGCTGCGCAGAGGAGTGCCGAGCGACGTTCGTGAGCGACTCGGCCACGATCCGGAAGGCTGCCTCCTCCACGCTCGGCGTCAGCTGCAGTCCTCGCGCGACCTCGAGCCGGAACTCCGTGGCCCCGGGACGGCCCATGCCCAGAGCGCCGGCGGTCTCGCGTACGGCGCGCGCGAGACCCACCCGATCCAGCGCTGACGGTCGCAGACCGTCCAGCACCCGACGGATCTCGACCACCGCGTCGGCGGCCTCGACGCGCGTCCGCGCCAGGATCTGTCGAGCCGTCGCGGGGTCGTGCTCGAGCGATCCCGCAGCCGCCTCGAGGCCGAGCGCGATCCCGGAGAGGGAGGGCCCGAGCCCGTCGTGGAGGTCACGGCGCAGACGGTCACGCTCATGCAGGGTCGCCTCGGTGACCCGCTCGCGCTCGGCCGCAAGCTCCTCGGTGAGGGCGGCCGAGCGAACGACGACGGCCAGGTGCGGAGCCAGCGCCGCCACCAGCCGGGCGTCCTCGGCCCTCACCCGCGGCTCGGTGCGTCGGGGGCCGATGCTGAGCAGACCCAGGTCACGACCACCGTGCCGCAGGGGTACGTCGAGCAGCGGCTCGGTCTCCTGACCCACCACAGCCAGCGCTCGCCCATCGGCGTCGACCACTCGTGCGTAGGAGCTCCCGGTGGCGGTCGCCACCGCGTTGAGCATCGAGGGCACCGGGTCGTCGGTGGCGATCTCGAGACCTGCACCGACGCGGTCGACGGCCGCGAGCGGATCGGCGCGGTCGCCGAGCACGAAGCGATCCACGAGCCCTCGCAGTCGGTCGGCCACAGGGAACACCAGGACGGCGACGACCGCCGAGCCGACCAGCAGCGGGAGCGGGCCCCCCGGGATGAGCCGTGCCAGCGCGGTCGTCGTACCTCCGACGACCAGCGCCACGAGCAGCGTCAGCGGGGCGTAGAGCAGCGTCCGGCGCAGGACGACCTCGATGCCGAGCAGTCGATAGCGCAGCACACCGACGACCACGGCCACCGGCACGAAGCCGTAGGTCAGGGCGAACACGGGCTCGATGGGACTGAAGAAGCTGATCAGCAGCAACGGCAGGAAGGGGAACAGCCACAGCAGCTGCTGCCGCTCGGGCGCCCGGGACCGCAGCGCTCGAACAAGCGTGCCGACCGCGGCCACCAGAGCCGACCCGATCACGAGTCCACCCGCCGGGACACCGACGACGAGCAGCCACCAGGTGGGCACGTCCCACGGCAGCCGCGTGCCGGCCACCGCATCGTCGACGCCTCCCTGCGCGGTGGCGGCAAGGACGCTGATCAGGATCACGCCAAGGGTTGCCGCGCGGACCTGCCACTCCCAGAACCGGGAGGCCGCTCGCCCGGTCGGATACAGCCCCGGCAGCACCGTCATCACGATCGCGAGCGACGGGATCCAGGTCCACGACGCCAGCCACATCGCCGACAGCGCAAGTGGCAGCGAGTCGTCGGGGTCGGTCAGGGCGCGGGCGCCGTACGCGAAGGTGCTCAGCTGCACGGCCTGGAGGAAGCCGCTGGCAAGCAGGAGCCACCCGATCAGGTTGCGCGGGCGACGAGAGACCAGCCAGGCCCCGGAGAGCACGAATGGGAACAGGGCCAGGCCCTGGAGCACGTCCTGGGTGCCCATCGCGCCCACGATCCCCGGACGGGACATCACCCCGCCCGAGAGCGAGAGCGGGATGGTGGCGTAGAGCAGCGTGGACACGGCGACCAGGGCCCAACCCGTCCGGACCAGGGCGACGTCGCTGAACCGATGCTGCCGCATGTCACGAGTGTGGCCTCCCGCGGCGGTCCTGTCAGCGGGCTGGTGTCCCGGGTCCACCGGGACAACCTCCGGGGCAGGTCACGGCTGGTGACACCTCCCTCCCGGCCGACCCGAGCGGTTCGGCTGGTGGCCCACCCGATCCCCCACCCGAAGGAGCAGTCATGTCGACCACCACCTCCCCGGCCACCACCACTGCGGCCACCCCCCTGCACCCGTTCGTGACCGGCCCGATCGGCGCCCTCACCTTCGGAGTGGCCGTGTTCATCGGCGAAGCCTTCGACCTCAACCGGGGCGGGACCACCGACACCAGCACCACCGAGTGGGTGACCACCGGCGCCCTGGCCCTGGTCGGTCTCGCCATCGGCATCGCTGTGGGACTGCGCGGCTGGAGCGGCGACGCGTCGCGGCTGCCGAAGTTCGCACTGGGGCTCGCGATCGCCAGCGCCGTGACCTTCATCGCCTTCTGGTCCGGCTGGCCCAGTGCGTTCAGCGCGGTCGCCATCGGACTGGCGCTGGAGCACCGCCGCCGGGTCGGCTCGTTCGCACCCATGACGGGGGTCGCGCTGGGACTCGGCACCGCCGCCTTCCTGGCCACCGCCTACGTCTGCGTCACCGGCTGAGCCCCCCACACCACCCACACCCCGACGAGCAAGGAGAGCACGATGTCCGCGATCAGTTACCTGTGCGCCGCCGTTCTGGCAGCGACGATCACGTTCGCCTCGGCCGGCGCAGCCGACGCCGGGGCCAGTCATGAGACCTACACCGAGTCCTACGACGGCTCCTTCACGATGACCGCCGAGGAGAACCCGTGCGGCGCCTGGGCAGCGACCATCCACGAGGTCCGCTCCGGCTCGATCAAGCTGGTCACCGCACCCGGAGGCCGGGAGGAAGGCGAGTACCACGTCAACGGCGTCATCGCAGGGACCATCGAGATCATCCCGGACGACCCCACGCTGCCGACCTATTCCGGCAGCCTCCGCGAGAAGATCAACGGCGTCATCACCGGCTTCGACCCGGACGAGGGCGACCTCGCCCGAGTGGCGCAGTACCGGTTCCGGTCGCGGCTGACCGGGGACGGCGGTCAGCGACTCACCCTCACGCTGTCGGGCAAGATCACCGTGGCCGGCACCGGGGAGATGGTGGTGAGCCGCGACGCCATGGCGTGCAGCTGAGTGAACCCCTCCGAGCGCCCCGTCCCGACCCGCACAGGTCCTGGCGGGGCGCTCAGGAGCCGGGCAGCACGCCCTTGACCGCGTCGATCACCTTGGCCAGGGGAGGCCGCTCGTCACCGCCGCTGGCCCAGGCGGGGTCCTGCGGCAAGGGACCCATGGGGTCCGCGCTCTCAGGATCGGACGCCTCCGACGCGAGCGAGCGGCGGAAGGCCTCGTCCAGCCCCACGAGCACATGACCGTCCGGCAGCAGACTTTCGCGAAAGTCGTCGTCCTCGATGACCATGTCGTGGTGCAGGCTCTCGACCAGCGCCTCCACCGTCGGCCGAGGCACGTCGGTGAGGCCCCCCACCAGGGTTCCGACCAGAGCCGTGGGCAGCAGTGGCACGTTCACCTGTGGCCGCTCCAGACCGGCGTGGTCGGTGTAGGCCTGCAGCAGCGCGCCGTACCGAAGCCGGTCGGGCCCGCCCACATCGAAGTGGCGGGAGGGGCCGGCGTACGCCAGCGCGCCGACCAGCGCCTCGACGACGTCGACGATGGCGATCGGCTGCACCATCGAGTCCATCCACGACGGCACGGTGTGCAGCGGCATCCGCTCGCTGACCTGTCGGATGATCTCGAACGAGGTGGACCCGCTGCCCAGGAGCACGGCCGCGCGCAGCACCACCACGGTCGCGGGTACGTCGCCGAGGATCTGCTCGACCTCACGTCGAGACCTGATGTGCTCGGAGAGCTCGGACTCGGGGACGTCGGGCACGAGCCCGGAGAGGTAGATCACCCGGCCGACGCCGTGGGCGCGCACCCCGTCGGCGAAGTTGGTGGCCGCCTTGCGGTCGGTCTCGGCGAAGTCGTCGCCGCCCATGCCGTGGACCAGGTAGTACACGGCGTCCACGTCCGCGCACGCCGCCTCGACCTGACCCGGGTCGAGTGCGTCCATGACGACGGTCTCCACCCGGTCGCCCCACCACGGTTGCTCGCGGTCCGGGTCGGTCGTGGTCGTGCGTACGTCGTGACCCCGGCTGAGCAACGCCGGCACCAGCCGACCACCGACGTAGCCCGTCGCACCTGTGACCAGAACCTTCACGTCGTCCTCAGCTCTCTCGGGGGTCGGCCTCCCGGCCGACAGCGGCGCCGTGGCTCAGGCAGGCCCAGGTCGCAGGATGTCTGAAGAGACTACTGAGGCACCAAGCGTCACCCTCCCGCAGGTTGCGTGGGCTGGCTCTGGGTGGTCGCTCGGCGGGGGTCTCGACTGATCGCTCGCTGGTCGACCACCGGGGCAGGGTCGCTGGTCGACCACCGGGGCGGGGTCGCTGGTCGACCACCGGGGCGGGGTCGCTGGTCGACCACCGGCGGCTAGCCTGCGGGTCATGGGACCCAAGGCCTCCGACCTGCTCGACGCGCTCACCGACGCGGTCCCCCGGCTGCTGATCGCCGTGGCGGTCGTGGTGATCGGGTATGCACTCTCCCGAGGCGTCCGCTGGCTCCTGCGCCGACTGCTGCGGACGCGACGCACCCCCAGCTTCGCGGAGGTGATGAGCAAGCTCGCCGGGTGGCTGCTGCTGTCGTTCTCGGTGATGGTCGCGATCGTGGCGGTGTTCCCCTCGGTGAAGCCGGTGAACATGCTGGCCGGGCTCGGCTTCTTCTCGGTGGCAGCCGGCTTCGCGTTCCAGGACATCTTGGAGAACCTGCTCTCCGGACTGCTGCTGATCCTGCGCCAGCCGTTCCGCTCCGGAGACCAGATCACCGTCGGCGAGATCTCCGGCACCGTCCAGGCGATCACGATCCGCGAGACCCGGCTGAAGACGTTCGACGGGCAGCTGGTGCTGATCCCCAATCGCGACGTGTACAAGGCGGTGATCACGGTACGCACGCACTTCCCGAGCCGGAGAGTGACCTTCGTCGTCGGTGTCGCCTACGAGAACGACACCGGCGAGGCGTGCCGAGTCGTCGCGGCCGCGCTCCGTCAGGACGTTCCGCGCCTCGACAGCACTCCGGAGCCGGAGGCCGTCGTCACCCAGCTGGGAGTCTCCACCGTCGACATCGAGGCGCGGTTCTGGTGCAGCCCGGAGCAGCACGACGTGGTCCTGACCACCGACTCCGCGATCCGGGCGGTGAAGACCGCGTTGGAGGAGGCCGGCATCGAGATGCCCGCCGACATCATCGCGTTGCAGGCCACCCCGAGCCTGAGAGCGGCGATCTCGGGCGAGGCCGAGGTGACTCCGGGAGGCGGAGTGCGGTCCAGCTCGGCCTAGTGGGTTCAGAACTCGTCGGTGCGCCGCAGACGCCGCGGCCGACCGTCAGGGTCGTGCAGGAGGGCGTAGGGCACCGAGGCGAACGCGCGGGCCAACGGCCCCAGCTCGGGCGGCTGGAGCCTGCGCAGGCGACCCGACGGTCGGGGACCGGTCCGTCCCGCGTCCCACCACGCGTCGAGCCGGGCCGCACTCGCCGCGTAGGTCGCGAACATGTCCGCCGGCTCCAGGCAGTCGGCCATCACTGCCGACACGTCGTCGGCCTCTCGGTCCAGGTGCTCCGCGGCCAGGGTGAGTCGGAGCCGGCGGCCGAACTCGCCCTCCTGGTCGATGACCACCGCGGAGAGCTCCGAGTCGTGGGTCCACGAGCGCCGGTTGAAGTTGTCGGAGCCGATCGTGGTCCAGGTGTCGTCGATGACGCAGGCCTTGGCGTGCACGTAGACCGGCGTGCCGGCGTGGTTCTCCAGGCCGTAGATCGCGACCCGGTCGGGAGCCATCCGCGCCAGGTCCTGCATCGCCCGTCGCTGGCCCTCTCGCTGCGGCAGCCGACCGAAGACGCCTTCCAGGTCGGAGTACATCGGCACCACGCCGATGATGAACAGGTCCGGATGCTTCTCCAGCGCCGTGACGAGCATCCGGGCGACGTGATGCCCCCAGAGGTACTGGTCCTCCACGTAGACCATCCGACGCGCACGTTCGATCGCCTTGGTGTACCCCCGCGCCACACTGCTCTCCCCGCCCTCGGCGAAGGGGTAGTCCCTCTTGCCCGGCAGGTTGGGGTAGGTCCGCAGCAGCTGCACCAGGTGCGTGCCTCCGGGAACCGGGGGCGGCGGCGGCAGCTGTGCCGGCAGCGCGCTCGGCTCGGCCGGCGGTGTGCTGACCCGGCGCAGTCCCCACCAGCGACGTGGACTGCCGTCCAAGCGGAGCCGGGTCCTCCCAGCGCTCCCTGAACACGGTCTCGACATCGTGCACCCCCGGCCCGGAGATCTCGGCCTGCAGGTCGTGCCACGGCGGGGTGTCGCCGTACTCCGCGGACATCTCGAAGGACTGCGGGTCGCCGCCGTGCGCGGCGTCGTCGCGCCTGGAGTGACACAGGTCGATACCGCCCACGAACGCGACGTCGCGGGTCGGGTCGTCCCGCATGGCGCAGCACCACCAGCTTCTGGTGGTGGGAACCACGCTTCCGGACCCGCATGTCCAGCCAGGCCTCGACTCCGAGCGCCCGCAGCCGCGCACCGAACTCGGCGTTGTCACCCTCGGAGTCGGCCACTGCTGCGACGTGTGAGTGCCACACCAGGCCGCGCACCTGCACCCCGCGGGCGGCGGCGCGGCCCAGCACCTCCAGGACCTCACTGCCCGGCTCGCCGGTGAGCCGCTCGTCCGCGTCGCCCTGCCAGTCGGCGAAGACGATCGAGTCACCGGGCCCGGTGGCTTCGATGCGCTCGTAGAGCTCGGTGAAGTACGTCGAGCCGTCGATCAGCGCGCGGACCCGGTTCCCCTCCGACCACGCGCGACCTTGGTGGGCATCGTCGATACCGGTCCTGCTCGTTCCCGCGTTCCGCGGGAGCCAACAACCACTCGGAGGCGTCGACCGGTCCAGGCACTGACCCACCTTGTCATAGTGCGCGGCCTCAGGCCGAGGCCAACCACGAGTCCGGCCCGAAGACCTCGTAGTGGATGTCGGCCTCCGGGACTCGCTGCTCGAGCAAGGTGCGGCGTACGGACTCCATGAAGGGGAGCGGACCGCAGAGATAGACCTGAGCATCGGGCGGGATCTCCACCAGACCGAGGTCGACCCTGCCGGCCCTGAGGACGTCTCTGGTCGGTCGTGCGCCGAGGTCCTCGTACCATCGGTGAAGTGTCGCAGCGGGCAGCGCCGCCACGAGCTCCTTCAGCTCCTGGCGGTGGGCGTGGCGAGCCGGCGACCGGTCGGCGTGCAGCACCATCACCTGGCGCCTCGAACCGATGCCGGCCAGGTGGTAGAGGATGCCGATGATCGGCGTGATGCCGATGCCGGCGGAGATCAGCACGAGCGGGTCCTCGGAGTCCTGGAACACCAGATCCCCGAACGGAGTCGACGCCAGGATCTCGTCGCCCTCGAAGAGCTCCTCGTGCAGGAAGTTCGACACCTCACCAGCAGGAGTCGTCGCACCGTCCTCGCCGATGCGGGCAGGGACCGCCTTGACCGAGATCCCCCACTCGCTGGCCTCAGCTGCGTGGGTGAGGCTGTACTGACGAATCTGGCGGGCACCGTCGGGCAGCGGCACCTGCACGGAGACGTACTGGCCAGGAGCGAAGTCCGGCAGCGGGCTGCCGTCGGCCGTGCCGAGGACGAAGGAGACGGTGTCGGGCGACTCCTGGAGGCGACTGCGCAGCACCAGCGTGCGCCACACGTCACCGTCCGTCACGCCCGCTTCGGCGTAGAGCCGCCTCTCGATCTCGACCAGCGCATCGGCCATGTGCCAGTAGACCTCGTCCCAGGCAGAGGCGACCTCGGGCGTGACTGCGTCGCCGAGCACCTCGACGATCGCGGCGAACAGATGTTCGTGCACGATCGGGTACTGGTCCTCGGTGATGCCGAGTGAGGCGTGCTTGTGCGAGATGCGGGCCAGCACGTCGACCGGGTCGCGGCCGTCGTCTGCCACCAGAAGGCTTGCGTAGGCGGCGATCGCACCCGCGAGTGCGCTCTGCTGGTCACCCTGGGCTTGGTTGCCACGGTTGAACAGGTCGCGAAGGAGCTCGGGGTGCGCGGCGAACATCCGCTGGTAGAACACCGGTGTGATCTCACCGATGGCGGCCCCGATGACGGGCAGCGTGGCCTTGACGACCTGGGCGGACTTGGTGGACAGCATGGGGCTCCGTCGGGGTTGCTGAGCGAGGCACCGGCGCGCCTCGGGCGAGCCGGCGTGATGACCCTCCACTTGAACACCCGCTCAAGGCGCGGGGCAGTGCCGAAGGTCCCCCGCGAGCAGCGATAGGTCCTCCGCCGACAGCTCGCCCGGGCAGGTCAGGAGCGGTGCGGTCGGCGCTCGTCGCTGGGGTCGAAGGCGCCCAGGTCGGCGTTGTCCCGGGCCTTGCGCAGGTGGCGCGTCATGCTCCACCCCAGGAGGGCGACCGCCACCCCCAGGGCGATGAACAGGGCGAACGCTCCCCAGCCGGCCTTCACGTCCTCGGGCGCGGGGACCTTGTCGACTCCGGGCAGCAGCAGCGGCACGAGAAAGATCAGCGCGGTCATGGATCCAGTGTCTCAGGCGGTCAAGTCGTCGCGTTCGCGGATCCCGGCGAACAGGTCGTCCTCGGGAAGACTGGTCTCCACCACGGAACGGACGAGCTCGAACTCCTCGGTCGGCCACACGCGCTGCTGCAGGGCCAGCGGTGCCTTGAAGAAGAACCCGTCGGGGTCGATCTGGGTGGCGTGCGCGATCAGGGCACGGTCGCGCACCTCGAAGTAGTCCCCGCACGGCACCCGGGTGGTGATCCGCGCGTCGTGGGCCGGATCCGGCTTCCACTGCTCCATCCGCTCGGTGAACGGGGACTCGTGGCCCTCCGCGAGCAGGGCCTCGTGCAGCGCCATCATCCGCGGACGGTTGAAGCCGTGCTGGTAGTAGACCTTCAGCACCTCCCAGGGCTCACCCGAGTCGGGGAAGCGCTCCGGGTCCGCGGCCGCCTCGAGCGCGACCATCGAGACGTTGTGGCACATGATGTGGTCCGGGTGGGGGTAGCCACCGTTCTCGTCGTACGTCGTGAGCACGTGCGGTCGGAAGCTCCGGATCAACCGCACCAACGGCTCGGCGGCGACCTCGGGGTCCATCAGCCCGAAGCAGCCGTCCGGCAGCGGCGGCTTGGGGTCGCCCTCGGGCCACCCCGAGTCGACGAAGCCGAGCCAGTCCTGCCGGACGCCCAGGATCTCGCGAGCCGCGTCCATCTCCTGCCGCCGGATCTCGGAGATGTTGGCCAGCACGTCGGGCCGCTCCATCTTGGGATTGAGGATCGAGCCGCGTTCACCACCTGTGCAGGTGACGACGTGCACATCGACGCCCTCGGCGACGTACTTGGCAGTGGAGGCAGCGCCCTTGCTGGACTCGTCGTCCGGGTGGGCGTGCACGTGCATCAGGCGGAGCATGGGTCCCATCCTAAGGATGAGAGAATTCATCCTGTGACCGAGTTGCAGTCCGATTACCTCGCCGAGCGCTACGGCGTGCCCAGCCCGAGGCGACGACGGGCCGTCGTACTCGCCTCGGGCCTGGTCGGAGTGCTGGCGCTGGCCTGGTTGGGATGGGCCGCGTGGTTCCAGGGCACCCCGGACGTGCAGTCGTCACTGCGCTCCTTCGAGGTCACCGACTCCCGCAGCGTCACCGCCGCGGTCGTGGTGAAGCCGACGTCAGCCGAGATCACCGCGAGCTGTCTGGTGCGCGCCTTCGGGGAGGACCACTCGGTCGTCGGCGAGCTGAACTTCAGGGTCGCCGACCAGAGCCGCGCGGTCGTCCGCACCGTCAGTTTCCGCACCGAGCGCGAGGCCACGTCGGTGGAGCTCATCGGCTGCACCACCGCCGACCAGCCCAGACCGCGCTGACCGGCTGATTCTTCCCTGGGTGCTCTCGTTGGTAGCATCGATTGCTTGCCCCATCGGACGACGATTTCAGGAGACTCCACATGACCGAGCCGACTCAAGGCGATGTCGTCTGGCTGACCCAGGCGAAGTTCGACGAGCTGCAGGCCGAGCTCGAGCAGCTGCGTGGCCCCGGCCGCGCCGAGGTGGTCAGAAAGGTCAGCGAAGCCCGCGACGAGGGCGACCTGAAGGAGAACGGCGGATACCACGCCGCCCGTGAGGAGCTCGGCAAGATCGACGGTCGCGTGCAGCAGCTGGTCGACATGCTCCGCCGGGCCAAGGTCGGCGAGATCCCCGCGGACGACGGTGTCGTGGAGCCAGGGATGAAGGTCACCGTCAAGCTGCTCGGCGCGGACCTGGTCGAGGAGTTCCTCTTCGGCGCCCGCGAGATGGCCGGCGGCGACATCAAGGTCTACTCGCCGCAGTCCCCGCTGGGTCAGGCGATCCAGGGTGCCCGTCGCGGCGAGACCGTCACCTACACGCTCCCGAACGGGCGCGACCAGAAGGCCGAGATCCTCGAGGCCGTCCCGTACGTCGGCTGAGCCTGCCGTAACACCGAGCCCTGAGTGACCCGGGGGCCTGTCGACCCCTGACCGCTAGATGACGTGGTAGCCGCGGTCGCGCAACCGGGCCAGAAC
The DNA here is from genome assembly GCA_963812235.1 of uncultured Actinomycetota bacterium. GTDB lineage: Bacteria > Actinomycetota > Actinomycetes > Propionibacteriales > Nocardioidaceae > Marmoricola. Next base: position 19,046 of record CAWEUP010000027.1, read on the forward strand.
TCCGTCCGCGTGCTCCACCCCGCGCGTCTCCAGCTGGAGCCGGACCTCGACCTCACCGATGCGCAGCGAGGTGGTGGTCCGGTCGTGGGCCACCTCGAGCACGTTGGCGCCGGCGTCGGCCAGCTCTCCCAGCAGCTGCGCCAGGCCGCCGGGACGGTCGGGGACGTGCACCTGCAGGTGCAGGTAGCGCCCGCCTGAGGCCAGGCCGTGACGGATCAGCTTGCCGAGCAGCAGCGGGTCGACGTTCCCACCCGACAGCACCGCGACCACCGGCGACCCGAACGCCTTCGGCTGGTCCATCAGCGCAGCCACGGCGGCCGCGCCCGACGGCTCGACCACCATCTTCGCTCGCTCCAGCAGCATCACCAGCGCCCGCGACAGGGAGTCCTCCGAGACGGTGACCACCTCGTCGACGTACTGCTGGATGGCCGCGAACGGCACGTCGCCGGGCTTGGCCACAGCGATGCCGTCGGCCATGGTCGTCATGTGATCCAGCGCCACCGGCGCCCCCTGCCGCAGCGACTCGGGATAGGCGGCCGCCTCCTCGGCCTGGACTCCGACGACGCGGATGTCGGGTCGCAGGCCCTTGATCGCGACGGCGATGCCGGCGATGAAGCCGCCCCCACCGGTGGGGACGAGCACCGTGGCGGCCTGCGGCGCCTGCTCGAGGATCTCCAGGCCGGCCGTGCCCTGGCCGGCGACGATGTCGCTGTGGTCGAAGGGATGGATGAACACGGCGCCGGTCTCGTCGGCGAACGACTGCGCAGCCACCAGCGCCTGGGTCAGGAAGGCGCCGTGGAAGCGCACCTGGGCGCCGTAGCCCAAGGTGGCGTTGACCTTGGGGATCGGGGCCCCCTCGGGCATGAAGACCGTGGCGTGGATGCCGAGCATCTTCGCGGCGAGCGCGACCCCCTGCGCGTGGTTGCCGGCGGAGGCTGCCACCACACCGCGTGCGCGCTCCTCCGGACTGAGCCGGGACAGCCGCACGTAGGCGCCGCGGATCTTGAACGATCCGGTGCGCTGGAGGTTCTCGCACTTGAGCAGGACCGGACCCTCCACCAGCGCCTCGAGCCACCGCGACTGCTCCATCGGGGTGGTGATCGCGGCCTCGCCGACGAGTGCGGCGACGGCCTGGATGTCAGCCAAGGAGACGGTCATGCCGACCAGACTAGAGCCAGACCGGAAGGCATCGGCCACTGCCGCTGACGGTTGCCATCGACCGCACCCGGCGCAAGAATCGTGTGCCGGTGGAGGTGTCCTCGGGGGGCACCTCCACCCGTCAGGACTCGGGGCCCGAAGGGCTGGGCGCGTCCTCGAGGTCGGCGACCTCCTCGGCCGTGGTGTCGGCCGGAGGCGTCGCCGGATCGTCGACTCGTGCCTCGTCCGGATCCTCGCCGACCTCGGTGTAGCTCGCCAGGTGCTGGACGACGGCGTTGAGCGAGGCCACCAGCGGGACCGCGATCAGAGCTCCGGCGATGCCCGCCACGAGGATGCCGAGAGCGATCGCGATGATCACCGCGAGCGGGTGCACGGCCACGAAGCGCCCCATCAGGAACGGCTGGAGGATGTGCGCCTCGAGCTGCTGGACCAGGACGATGACGCCGAACATCAACAGGGCGGTGAACGGCCCCTGTGCCACCAGCGCCACCAGCACTGCGACACTGCCCGACACGAAGGCGCCGACCAGGGGGACGAAGGCGCCGATGAAGACCAGCACCCCGATGGCGCTGACGAAGGGCACCCCGAGCACCAGGGCACCGATCATCACCCCCAGCGCGTCGGCTCCCGCCACGAGGACGGTGGCGCGCACGAACTGGGTCAGCGACTTCCAGGCGACCTTGCCCGAGGAGTCTGCGCGCACCCGGCCCGCACGCGGGAAGATCCGCACCAGCCAGCCCCAGATCATCGAACCGTCGGCGAGGAAGAAGTACGTCGCGAACAGCACGATGAACACCCCGGCGACGACGTGGCCGACCGTGGCGCCCACCTCGGTCAGCTGGGCGGGCAGCTGCCTGCCCTGCTCCGCAAGCTGCTTCTGGGCGTCCTCGAGCAGCGAGTTGAACTGTCTGTCGCTGAGGTTGAGCGGCCCGGTGCTCAACCAGTTGCGGATCTGGTCGAGACCGTCGCTCACCTGCCCCGAGAGGTCCCCCGCCCCCTTGGAGACCTGGCTGCCGACGAAGGTGCCGAGCAGTGCCAGGAAGGCGATCCCGAACAGCACGACCAGCAGTGACGCCAGTTGGCGGGACAGTCCTCGTCGCTGGAGCCACTGCACGATCGGTGCCACCAGCGCCGCGATCAGCAGGGCGATGATCAGCGGGAGCACGACGACCAGGAACAGGTTGATCAGCCACAGGATGATCGCCCCGGCTACGCAGATCACCGCGAAGCGCCAGGACCAGGCTGCCGCGAGGTCGACTCCATAGGGGACCTGGGCGGGCTTGAAGTTCGAGGGGCCGTCGGCGATCTGGGGCTGGACGGCCACTGCCCGACGAGCAGCGCGCACCTCCGCCCACTGCGCGGCGATGCGCTCGCGCAGCTCGAAGCTCTCCTTGACGGCCTGCTCGGCCAGCTCCACCTGCTCCGCCCTGGTCTCGCGAGACCGCGCGCGGGTACGAAGGTCCGAGATCAGCTGACGCGGGTTCTGGCGCACCCGGACAGGCTACGGGCCAGGTACGCCGCCGCGGCGGGGCGACTCTCGGCCAGCAGTCCTACAGCTGCCAGGACGCCGGCCTGGTCGACCACGATGCGGGGATGCGCCGGCAGCTGCCACCCCTCGGGGGAGACGCCGGTCAACGCCTCCAGCACGCGGCTCGGGTCCGCCGCGTGACGGAGCACGCCGCCCGAGCCGACGAGGAGGTCGACCTGCCGCAGGTCCTTGCCGGTTCGCTCGACCACCCGACCATCAGGCCCCGCGACCACCCGGGAGATCCCCACATGTCGTCGTACGGCGAGGATGGCCGCCGTCGACGCCAGCCGCTCCTCGGCATCGAGATCCTCCGCCGTACGGGGCAGGTACGACGGCTCGGCGGAGCGCCTCTGGGCGGCAGCACGGAGGTCCTCGCCTCCCAGGCCGGCCTCCACGCCCGCCTCCCAGGTGCTCAGCGCACTCCAGCGCATGCCCAGGTCGCCCTCGACGGTGCGGGAGACCGGGGTGCTCGCCACGACCTCCCGCGACAGCGCACCCTGCTCGGGATCCAGCGGCACCACCGAGTGCACGTCGGTGGTGGCACCCCCGATGTCGACGACCACGACTGCTCCGTCAGGGAGCTGAGCAGCCAGCACCGCCACCCCGGTGAGCACCAGGTCCGGCGTCGCCCCACGCACCATCGTGGCGAACTCCGCACGCGAGCTCAGCTGCTTGCCACCGATCACGTGCGCGAGGAACACCTCGCGGATCGCCCGACGGGCGGGCTCCGGAGCGAGCACGCCGATCCGGGGAACCACGTTGTCGGTCACCACCACCGGCAGGCCCTCCAGGATGCGCTCGGCCGCGCCCCGGGCAGCGACGTTGCCCGCCACCACGACCGGACCGAGCCACCCGCTCTCCGCGATCCGTCGCGCACCGAGCAGCAGGCCGTCCTCGTCCCCACCGTCGGTGCCGCCGGTCAGCAGCACCACGTCAGGACGCGCGGTCTCCCACAGCGAGCGGTAGGCGGCCTCGGCGGAGTCCCGGCCCAGCACCGCGACCACCCTGCCGCCGCTGGAGAGCGCCACCCGACGGCCCGCTTCGGTCGTGACCAGCTGCTCGCTGCCGATCACCGCGATCCGCAGCCCACCTCCGGCCGAGGAGCACGCGAGCACCTCGGCGTGCTCGCTGCCGGGGTGCTCTCGAGCGAGCTCGGCACGACAGGCGTCGAGCCCGTCGAGCACGTCGACCGGCTGTCCCGGCTGCGGCAGCGTGGTTCGGTGGCTGGCGAAGCCGAGCAGCTCACCGGTCGACTCCTCGACGAGGACGACCTTGGTGAAGGTGGAGCCGAAGTCAACGCAGTGGATCACCCCAGGGCCTGGTCCAGATCCGCCAGCAGGTCCTCCGCGGTCTCGATGCCGACGCTGAGCCTGATCAGGTCCGAGGGCACCTCCAGGTCGGTGCCGGCCACGCTCGCATGCGTCATCCGGCCGGGATGCTCGATCAGGGACTCGACGCCGCCGAGCGACTCTCCGAGGGTGAAGAACTGCGTCCGGCCGCAGACGTCGAGGGCGTGCTGCTCCCCTCCGGTCACCCGGAAGGACACGATCCCGCCGTACCTCTTCATCTGGCGCGTGGCCACCTGGTGCCCGGGATGGTCCGGGAGACCCGGATAGATGACCTCGCTGACAGCGCGGTGCCGGGTGAGGAACTCGACCACCCGTTCGGCGTTGTCGCAGTGCCGGTCCATCCGCACGCCCAGTGTCTTCAGGCCACGCAGCACCAGCCAGGAGTCGAACGGCCCGGCGACGGCGCCGATCGAGTTGTGGTGGAAGGCGAGCCGTTCGGCGAGCTCGAGGTCACGGACGACCAGCGCACCTCCCACGACGTCGGAGTGCCCGCCGCAGTACTTCGTGGTCGAGTGCACGACGACGTCGGCACCGAGCGCCAGCGGCTGCTGGAGGTAGGGCGAGGCGAAGGTGTTGTCGACGACCAGGAGCGCTCCTGCCTCGTGAGCGACCGCAGCCAGCGCCTCGATGTCCCCGATGTTGAGCAGCGGGTTGGTGGGGGTCTCGATCCACACGGCTCGGGTGCGGCCCGGGATGATCGCCGCGCGGACGGCCTCCACGTCACTGACCGCGGCCGGGCTGTGTCCCAGGCCCCAGCGGGAGAGCACCTTGTCGATCAGCCGGAAGGTGCCGCCGTACGCGTCGTCCGGGATCACGACGTGGTCGTCGGGGTTGCAGATCGTGCGCAGGAGGGTGTCCTCGGCCGCCAGGCCGGACGCGAACGCGAACCCGCGCGCTCCCTCCTCGAGGGCGGCGATGTTGCCCTCGAGCGCGGCGCGCGTCGGATTGCCGGACCGGCTGTACTCATAGCCTCCCCGCATGCCCCCGACGCCGTCCTGCTTGTACGTCGAGGTGGCATAGATCGGTGGGATCACCGACCCGGTCATCGGGTCGGGCTCATACCCGGCGTGGATGGCGCGCGTCTCGAAGCCTGAGGTGGGGCGGTCGTCCTGGGTCACCGTCCGAGGCTACTCGGGCGGATCCTCCTCCGGCGCGGCTGCGCCCGGGTATGGAATCGGGGAACGAATGCTGCCGGCGCGGTGTTGGTTGAGATGACGCCCAACTTCCCAGGAGATGACGTGAGCTTCCTTCGCAGCAAGAGCACCCTGCCCGCCGCCGACGAGGCGCTGCCGGGCCGGGCCGAGCGCCCCTTCGAGCTGTCAGCCCGCCACAAGGCGCTCGATGCCCCACTGGTGACCGACGAGGTCCCCGAGGGCCTCGAGGTCGCGGTCTTCGGTCTCGGCTGCTTCTGGGGGGCCGAGGAGATCTTCTGGCAGGTTCCCGGCGTCTGGTCGACCTCGGTCGGCTATGCCGGAGGCACCACGCCGCACCCGTCGTACGAGGAGGTCTGCAGCGGCCGCACCGGGCACACCGAGGCCGTGCGCGTCGTCTTCGACCCGGCCAAGGTCTCCTACGCGGACCTGGTCGCCGGCTTCTTCGAGGTGCACGACCCGACCCAGGGGATGCGCCAGGGCAACGACATGGGCACCCAGTACCGCTCCGCCATCTACTTCACCTCCCCCGAGCAGGAGCAGGTGGCCCGGCTGGTCACCGAGCGCTACCAGGGTGAGCTCGACAAGCGCGGTTACGGCCAGATCACCACGGAGATCAAGCCCGAGCAGCCGTACTTCTACGCCGAGGACCACCACCAGCAGTACCTGCTGAAGAACCCGTTCGGCTACCGCTGCCACTCCAACACCGGCGTCCCGGTGCCCCGCGGCTGAGGCCACCCGGCCGGTCCGCTGTGTGAGGAACGCGCGGGCGGGTACCGACTCCGGGTGAGTTCCTCATCGGTCGACACCAGCAACCGCCAGCGGCCGCCCTCCAAGGTCTCCGGCCTGCTCTACGGGCTGGGCTTCGGCGGCTTCGTCGACGGCATCGTGCTCCACCAGATCCTGCAGTGGCACCACATGGTCAGCGACGTCGAGCGGTACCCGGTCTCGACGCTCGCCGGCCTCGAGGCGAACAGCGTCGCCGACGGGTTGTTCCACACCGCCACCTGGTTCCTGGTCCTCGCCGGCTCGATCACGGCGATCGCCGCGTGGCAGCAGGGACGGCTCGCGCCGAGCTGGAGCTTCCACTTCGGTCTGGTCCTGGCCGGGTGGGGGCTCTTCAACGTGGTCGAGGGCACCGTCAACCATCTGGTGCTCGGCGTCCACCACGTCCGGGACGACCTCGGAGCTCCGCTCTCGTGGGACATCGGCTTCCTGCTGCTCGGTGCCGTGCTGATCCTCGTCGGCTACCGATGGCACCTGAGCGGGTCGCGGTCCCTGGCATCGCGAGCGCCCGGCGCCCCGGGGCGCTGACACCGGCACTGACCCTGGAGAGGGGCGGCCGGGGTAGTCACGCTCATCACACCTGCGGCCTCGAGAACGCCTGCGGCCCGCTGCTCCCGCGTTCTCCGAGTTTGATACGCACTCCTTCTTCTGCACACTGGGGCCATGACCGACCCGACTCCACCGCCCGAGAAGCCCACCGAGCGCCCCGCGGAGGATGTCGGCGCCACCGAGGAGGCCGCTCCGCCGCCACCGCCGGAGTTCGAGGACGAGACGAACGACGCTCCCCCGCCCGCGGCCCCGCAGAAGTCGCGCACGGGCCTGATCGTCAAGCTGGTCGCCGGTTTCGTGGTCCTCGCCCTCATCGCCACGGTCGTCGCCGTCGTCTTCGTGACCAGGGGTGAGCCGAAGCACACGATCGCGCTCGCCGCGACGGCGGGCGGGATGAAGCGCGACCCGGCGAAGGAGACCGAGTTCAAGACGCCCCTCGACACGGCCGAGAAGCAGTTCAAGTCGCAGGCCAAGAACGTCAGCTACGTGAAGTCCGGCGTCTACAACCAGGCTGACAGCAGCCGTGGACCCGAAGGGTCGCTGGTGTTCCTCGGGGCCAAGCTCACCAAGGAGCAGAGCCCCGCGGCCTTCGTCACGGCCTTTCGCAAGCAGGGCAAGGACAACGACCTGAAGGTCGCCGACGTGTCCGCAGGACCCGGTGGCGGCAAGGCGGTGTGCGCCTACCAGCCGACCGGCCAGAAGGGCGCCATCTGTGCCTGGGCCACGACGGACTCCATCGGCGAGCTGGTCCCGACAGTGCCGGGCTACGACTACAAGCAGCTCTCCAAGATCATGCTCGCCCTGCGCGCGGACGTCGAGAAGACCGAGTAGCCGAGCGGTGCTCACCCGCTGGGGTCGCGCGGTCGATCGTGACCTGCCGCTCCCCGAGCATCCCCGTCCTCAGCTCGAGCGTCCGCGCTGGCTGAACCTGAACGGGGTGTGGGAGCACGCCTTCACGGCCACGGCCGACCCACCCGTGGCCTACGACGGCCCGATCGTGGTGCCGTTCTCGCCCGAGGCGCCACTCTCGGGCGTCGGGCGCCAGCTGCGCCCTGACGAGTGGCTCTGGTACCGGCGCAGCTTCGTCCCACCCGACCCCCCACCGGGCGGGCGGGTGCTGCTCCACTTCGGGGCGGTCGACCAGAGCTGCACGGTGTGGGTCAACGGCCACGAGGTCGGTCGACACACCGGCGGCTACCTGCCGTTCACCCTGGACGTGACCGACCGGCTCCGAGGCGCGGGCCGGGACGAGGTCCTGGTGCTCAGGGTGCAGGACCCGTCCGAGACGGGGGTCGGTGCCCGCGGCAAGCAGCGCCTCGACCGCGGGACCATCTGGTACACCGCCCAGTCCGGCATCTGGCAGACCGTGTGGCTGGAGCCGGTGCCTGCGGCGTACGTCGAGGGGCTGGTGCTCGAGCCCCGGCTGGCCTCGGGATCGGTCGAGGTGACTGTGCTCGCGGCCGCGGAGGGCCCGGCCACGGTGCGGATCTCGTCGGGGTCCACCCTCGTCGCCACCGCTGAGGTGACCCCAGGGTCCCCGACGCCGGTGCCCCTGGCCGACATCCACCCCTGGACCCCTGACGACCCGCATCTCTACGACGTCGAGGTCACCCTGGGCGAGGACCGGGTGAGCTCCTTCTTCGGGCTGCGGTCCTTCGGGATCGGCCGCGACGCCGGCGGCCGGGCTCGCCTGCTGCTCAACGACGAGGCCGTGCTCCATCTCGGCGTGCTCGACCAGGGCTACTGGCCCGACGGCCTGCTCACGCCGCCGAGCGACGCGGCCATGGTGCACGACATCACGACGATGAAGTCGCTCGGCTTCACGATGCTGCGCAAGCACGTGAAGATCGAGCCCCTGCGCTGGTATGCGCACTGCGACCGGCTCGGGATGCTGGTCTGGCAGGACATGGTCAACGGCGGTGGCCGCTACCGGCACCTGGTGACCACCCTGCCCGCGACCCGGCCGGTCCGGGTGAGCGATCGATGGCACGCCCTGTTCCACCGCGCCGACGCGAACGGCCGTGACGAGTTCAGGGCGGAGGTGCGGGCCACCGTCGAGCTCCTGCGCAACGTGGTCTCACTGGCGGTGTGGACGCCCTTCAACGAGGGCTGGGGCCAGTTCGACGCCGCCGACATCGCCCGTGAGGTCTCCGCGCTCGACCCCAGCCGCCAGGTGAACCATGTCAGCGGCTGGGTGGATCAGGGGGCCGGCGACATCCGCAGCTTCCATCGCTACGTCCGCCCCTTCACGATGCCGCTGCGTGACCGTCGCGGCAAGCACCGAGCAGTGGCGCTGACGGAGTACGGCGGGGACAGCCTGCGGGTCGAGGGACATGACTGGAGTGAGAGCGAGTTCGGCTACCACCACCGGGCGACCGGGGCCGAGCTCGAGCAGGCCTTCGTCGAGCTGCACCGGCGGCTGCTGCCCGCCGTACGACAGGGGCTGGCCGCGACGGTGTACACCCAGCTCAGCGACGTGGAGGACGAGCTCAACGGACTGCTGACCTGGGACCGGGAGGTGCTCAAGATCGACCCCGCGGTCATTCGCCGGGTCACCGCTGAGCTCTCCGCTGCCGCCAGCGCACCGGGCTCTGAGGGTTCGCAGCCTGCTCAGAGGCCGGAGTCCACCCAGCGCTGACCGATCACCGTGAGCCTGGCGGTGCCGGCGGTCAGCTCGGCGACGATCTCCTCCGTCGCTGCGCGTGCTCTCGGGGGGATCGCGAACTGGAGCGAGGCCTCTCCGGTGTACTCCACCCCCAGGACCCGTGCACCTCGCGAGCGCAGTGCGTGCTCGAGCTGACCCACCGCGGCGATGTCGACCTCCACCTGGCACAGGTCCTGCAGCACCCGTTCGAGGACGCCCACCTCGTCGAGTGCCGCACGGGTGGCTCCGGCGTAGGCGCGCGCCAACCCACCGGTGCCCAGCAGGGTGCCCCCGAACCACCGGGACACGACGGCCACCACGTCGGAGAGCTCACGCCCCCGCAGCTGCTCGAGCATGGGTGCACCCGCCGTGCCCGGCGGCTCCCCCGCGTCGCTCGACCCCTCGATCGCACGTTCGGGGCCGACCACGAAAGCGGTGCAGTGGTGCCCCGCCTCCCAGTGCTGCTTGCGCACCTGCTCGATGACGGCGCGCGCGCCCTCCTCGTCACTGACCCGGGCCACCGTGCAGCGGAAGCGCGAGCGGCCCTCCTCGATCTCGACGGTACCGTCGCGACCGATCGTGAAGTACGAGCTGACGGACACCGGGCGACACCCATCTTGTTGGCTTTGGCACGATCACTACATGCGTATCGTCTCACTGCTGCCCTCCACGACCGAGACGCTGTTCGCCATCGGTGCCGGCGACGAGGTCGTCGGGGTGACCTTCGAGTGCGACCACCCCGTCGAGGCCCGTCAGCGTCGGATCGTCTCGACCAGCGCACTGCCCGAAGGGCTCGACGCAGCCGCCATCGACGAGTTCGTGACAGCTGCGATGCGGGCCGGAGAGGACCTCTACCACCTCGACGAGGGAGCCTTGGCGGGACTGGACGCGGATCTCGTCGTGACCCAGGATCTGTGCGCGGTGTGCGCGGTGGACGTCTCCGTCGTCGACGACGCCCTCGCGCACCTCGGCTGCACGGCCGAGGTGCTCACCGTCGACCCGCACACCCTCGCAGAGGTGCTCACCTCGATCACCGACCTCGGTGCCGCCACGGGGCATCTCCCCCGCGCCGAGCGACTGGTCGCCTCCCTCGAGAAGCGGCTGGACGCGGTGCGCGCCGAGGTGGCGGCGCGGCCCGATCCCGGACCCCGCGTCCTGCTCCTGGAGTGGACAGATCCGCCGTTCGCGCCTGGTCACTGGGTGCCGGAGATGGTGACGACCGCCGGTGGCCGGCCGACCGTGGGTGCGGCCGGAGAGAAGTCGGTGCGGATGAGCTGGCTCCAGGCGCTGGCCGAGGAGCCGGACCTGGTGGTGTGCGCGCCGTGCGGCTACGACCTCCCCGGGTCCGTCGAGCTGGCGCGCGCGGTCGTGGACTCGGGGGTGCTGCCTGCCGGAGTCCCGGTGTGGGCGGTGGACGCGAACGCCTCCTTCGCCCGTCCCGGGCCGCGGCTCGTGGACGGGGTGGAGAGCCTGGCCCGGATCTTCTCCGAGACGGGACCGCGGCCCCTGGCCGAGGCCGCTCAGCGGGTCCGCTGAGTCGCGTAGCCCAGGACGTGCGCGGGTGGATGGTGGGGCCGACCTTGGGAGAGTCATCCCCACCACCCGGTATCCGTGGCGATGGAAGTGGAGGGACCCGCACCAGGCGGGCATCCCATGTGCCGCGGAACCACAGCATCAGACCAGAGGCGGGTACCACAAGCCCGACGTGCACCTCCACCTTAGGCAACCCTGATTCCGAAAGATAGACATTTCGGACATTTCGTCCAGTAGATCTCGTTGCTGGAAATCTCAGTCGCGGGCCACGAAGCTCAGCAGGTCCTGCCGCGTGAGCACGCCGACCGGTCGACCGTCCTCCTGCACCAGCAGGGCGTCAGCGTCCCGTAGCGCGGCGACCGCCTCCGCGACGCCGGTGCCGGCACCCACGGTCGGCAGCGGGTCGTCCATGTGCTGTTCCACGGGGTCCACCAGTCGAGCCGCGCCGGTGTAGAGCGCGTCGAGCAGGCGCCGCTCGGAGACCGACCCGGCCACCTCCGCCGCCATGATGGGTGGCTCGGCACGCACGACCGGCATCTGCGAGACGCCGTACTCCTGGAGGATCTGCACGGCGTCGGCAATGGTCTCGTTGGGGTGGGTGTGCACCAGCGCCGGGAGGTCGCCCTTCTTCGCGTGCAGCACCTCCCCGATCGTCATGCCGCTGTGGCCGCCCGCGAGGAACCCGAAGCGCGAGAGCCACTCGTCGTTGAAGACCTTGGTCAGGTAGCCGCGGCCGCTGTCCGGCAGCAGCACCACGATCACCGCGTCAGCGCCGCCCGGCGTGGAGTCCAGCTCCTCGGCCAGCCGAGCCGCGGCCACGACGGCCATTCCGGAGGAGCCGCCCACGAGCAGCCCCTCCTCGCGCGCCAGCCGCCGGGTCATCTCGAAGGAGTCGGCGTCGGAGACCTCGATGATCCGGTCGGCGATGCCGGGGTCGTAGGTCTCGGGCCAGAAGTCCTCCCCCACCCCCTCCACCAGGTAGGGGCGCCCCGAACCGCCGGAGTACACCGAGCCGGCAGGGTCGGCCCCGACGACGAGGATGTCGGGCCCTCCGCGCTCGGCAGCGCGCTCCTTGAGGAAGCGACCCACGCCGGTGATCGTGCCGCCGGTGCCCATGCCGGTGACGAAGTGGGTGATCCGACCGTCGGTCTGGTCCCAGATCTCGGGCCCGGTCTGCTCGTAGTGGGAGAGCGGGTTGTTCGGGTTGGAGTACTGGTCCGGCTTCCAGGCGCCCGCGGTCTCGCGCATCAGCCGGTCGGAGGTGCTGTAGTAGCTGTCCGGGTGATCGGGCGCCACTGCCGTCGGGCAGACCACGACCTCGGCGCCGTACGCCCTCAAGACGTTGCGCTTGTCCTCGCTGACCTTGTCCGGGCACACGAAGATGCAGTGGTAGCCGCGCTGCTGCGCGACCAGGGCCAGACCCACCCCCGTGTTGCCGGACGTCGGCTCCACGATCGTGCCGCCGGGCTTCAGCTCCCCGCTCGCCTCGGCGGCGTCGATCATCCGGATCGCGATCCGGTCCTTCACCGACCCGCCGGGGTTGAGGTACTCCACCTTCGCCAGGACCAGCGGCGAGGCGCCGCCCATGGTGCTGTGCAGCTTGACCAGGGGGGTGTCGCCGATCAGGTCGAGGAGGGAATTCGCATACTTCATACGGCAAACCTACCGGCGTTCTACTCTCGTGATGGCAAGCACCGACACGCACACCGCTAGCCTCCGATTTTCACATCGGCCCCACAGGACTCAGCAAAAGGTGCATACTGCCCATTATTCATTACACCAAGATTTCGTTTCGCTAGGGAGACACGCCGCGATGGCCACCACTCGTCCACGATCCCGAGCTCATGCCCTCGTCGGCTTCGTCGCCCTCGGTGTCGCCTTCACGCCACTGCTGGCCGCTCAGGGAGCCGACGCTCGCACCCGGGCGCCCCAGTTCCGCGCCGTGAGTGCGCCGGAGGTCTTCTACCCCGTCAAGGGCACCACGTCGGTCAAGGACCTGGCCTCGAGCACGAAGCGTCGCCCCGGGACCGACATCAAGACCAGGTGCGGAGCCGGCGTGTACGCCGCCCACCCGGGCACCGTCACGCTGCGCTCCCCGCGCGCCACAGGTCAGCGCCTCCGCGTGGCCGCCAGCGTCGACGGCCTGAAGACCTCCTACGCGCACCTGAGCGACGTCCTCGTGCAGGACGGGCAGATCGTCCAGTCGGGCCAGGCGCTGGGCCACGTCGGTCGGGCCCCCAAGGACAAGTACTGCGCGCTGTACTTCGGCACGAGCAGCAACGGTCGCATCCGCAACCCGACCACCTGGCTCAACGAGTGGGTCGGCAAGATGCCACCGGTGCCCGACCTGTTCGACACGCCGGGCTTCACCCTGGCGTCCTTCAACATCCTCGGCGCCAGCCACACCACCAACAGCACGCGGTACGCGACCTATCCCTCCCGGCTGAACCGGGCGGTGACGCTGATGGACCAGCGAGGCTTCGACGTCGTCGGTGCCCAGGAGTTCCAGGGGCGCCAGTTCGACTACTTCGTCGACCGGGGCTACGCGGACACCTGGGGCTCCTACTACTGGGACCCCGAAGGCAGGCGGCGTGACACCGAGAACCTGATCATGTGGCGCAAGTCGACGATGGAGTTCGTCTCGGGCTCGACCTTCGACATCCCCTACTTCAACGGCAACATCCGCCACGTGCCGATCGTGCTGCTTCGCGAGAAGGCCACTGGGCGGACGGCGTACTTCCTCAACGTGCACAACGCCTCGAACGTGCGCGGTCCGGCAGCGCAGTACCGGGCGGAGGCGATCGCCATCGAACGGCAGCAGATCATCGACCTGCGGGCGACCGGTCGCCCGGTCTTCATCACCGGCGACTTCAACGGCCGACGGGACGCCTTCTGCCCGCTGACGGCCGACAAGCTGACGATCTCACCGAACAGCATCCCGAGCACCACCTGCGCCTACCCGCGGGAGGGCTCGATCGACTGGATCTTCGCGGCCGGGCAGGCGCGTTTCTCCTCCTACAGCCGCGACAACTACTCCAAGACGTCGGGCGTCAGTGACCACCCGATGGTCTACGCCCGGACGCACCTGAAGGACTGAGAACGCCGTCTTCGTAGGATCGACCCGTGAGTAGAGCAGCAGAAGCACGCCGCCTCGCGTCTGCTGCTGCCGTCGTGGGTGGCGGTGCCTCGGTGCTCAGCGCGTCGCTGTACGGCGTGCTCCGAGCCGAGGCCGCGATGGCCAGGCGCCTGATCGGGACCACGAACCGGCGGGTGCCGGACGCGACCGGGTGGTACGGCCGCGGTCGTCCGGGGCCGGCCATCAAGATCGCGGTCCTGGGCGACAGCAGTGCTGCCGGGTACGGCGTGACCTCGGTCGAGCAGACACCGGGCGCCTGGCTCGGTTCGGGAGTCGCGGAGCGGGCCGACCGACGGGTCCACCTGCGCGAGTACGCCGCCGTCGGCGCGCAGTCCAGCCAGCTGGACCGCCAGGTGAGCCGGGCCCTGCTGAGCGACCCCGACGTGGCGGTCATCCTGATCGGAGCCAATGACGTCACCCATGCCGTGCTGCCCGCGACCTCCGTGCGCCACCTCTCCGAGGCCGTACGCCGGCTGCGTGCGGCCGGGGTCGCGGTCGTGACGGGGACCTGTCCCGACCTCGGCACGATCTCACCGCTGCCCATCCCCCTGCGTCAGGTGGCCCGCGTCTGGTCCCGGCGGCTCGCCGCGGCCCAGACCGTGGCGGTCGTCGAGGCGGGCGGTCGCACGGTGTCCATCGGCTCGATCCTGGGACCCGAGTTCGCCGCCGCGCCCGCGGTGCTCTTCGGCCCGGACCGGTTCCACCCCTCAGCCGCGGGCTACGAGGCGTTGGCGCGGGTGCTGGTCCCCTCCGTCCTGGCGGCCTTGGGCCAGGGCGAGGCCGAGGAGGAGACACCCAGGCCCGCTCGGGGCGAGGCGGTGCTCCCGATCGGCTATGCCGCGGTCAGGGCCAGCCAGAACCCGGGAACCGAGATCGACGGCACCGAGGTGGCCGGTGCCACCCGTGGCGTCGGCGGCCGATGGGTGACCTTGATGCGGCGTCGCCTGCTGCCCACCGGCGAGGCGGAGACGCCGCAGGCCGCGTCCGGGGAGGCTCCAGAACGCGCAAACGCCCCGACCGATGACTCGGCCGGGGCGCCCGCGTAGCGCTGGACCGTTCAGTCGCCGCGCAGGATCGCGAGCAGCCTCAGCAGCTCGATGTAGATCCACACGATCGTGACGGTCATGCCGAAGGCCGCGCGCCAGGACTCCCGTTCCGGCAACCCCGCGGCGATGCCGCGCTCGATGAAGTCGAAGTCGAGGATCAGCATCAGCACGCCCAGGCCGAGGCCGATGACGCTGGAGACCAGTCCCATCGCGCCGAAGCCGTTGAAGCCGAAGCTGCTGCCGAAGAAGCCGAGCACCATGTCGATCAGGCTGAC
This sequence comes from uncultured Actinomycetota bacterium, assembly GCA_963812235.1. Lineage (GTDB taxonomy): Bacteria > Actinomycetota > Actinomycetes > Propionibacteriales > Nocardioidaceae > Marmoricola. The sequence continues at coordinate 34,201 of CAWEUP010000027.1, forward strand.
GGCGACGAATCCGAACATCGCGCCGATCACCCACATGCGGAACTTGGTGCCGACCTTGATGTTGAAGAACTTGTACGCCGCGAGCGTTCCGGCGACCGCGGCCATCGTTCCGACGACGGCACCGATGACCAGCCCGCCACGGCCCGTGTCGGGGCTGGCGAACATCGCCTCGATGACCTTGCTGAACGCACCGATGAAGATGCCCTCCACGGCGGCGTAGGCCAGCACGAGCGCGGGGCTGACGACCTTCTTGAAGGAGTTCACCATCGCCAGCACGAATCCGCCGAGCGCACCCATCAGGGAGAGGGTGTACAGCGGGGCCAGCGCCGTCTCGCTGGTGACCTCGGGCGTCATCACCCAGGTGATCGCTGCGACCAGCACGACCACACCGAGCGTGATCGCCGTCTTCTGCACCACCGAGTCGATCGTCATCCGGGCCTGGTGCAGCTCGGTGCTCTGGGCCGAGCCCGTGCCCCACTGGGCAGGGTCGCTGCTGTAGCCGGGGTACTGCTGCGTGCCGCCTGGGTAGGACTGGCCACTGCGGCCGTTGAATCCTTCGGCCCGCGTGAAGATGGGGTTCTTGCTCTGCACGGCTTCCTCCTTGGATGCCTATGCGAACTGCCTGGTGGGGCGTTCGCGTTCCGTCGTACCCACTGTATCGGGACGTCACAGGTGAAACGACGCACCGGGGGTGGGTGTTCCCGAGCCTCCATGCCTGTTCTGCCCGAGCGCAGTGATACCCCGCACACGGGTCCGGGTCAACTCTAGGCTTGGCCGCGGACTAGACCGTTATCGTGATTTATAACGCGATAGCGGGATGTCATGTGATTTCTCCTTATTGTTCGGGAACACGAATGGGAGAAACCATGACAAAAAACACCAGGCGGCGTCGGTGCCTGACCGCCCTGGCATCCGTGGGGGCCTTGACCTTCGGATCGATGGCCGGCCTCGCCGGGAGCGCGTCCGCCACTGACGCCGGGCTGGGCTACGACCCGGCAGCCACCAAGGGATCGATGTGGCACATCTCGGCGGCAGTGAAGGCGCACGACTCCTATCGAGCGGGATTCACCGGCAAGGGAATCGGGATCGCACTCATCGACACCGGCGTCACCACCGTTCCCGGCCTGGACACCGGGAACGTGTGGCACGGCCCGGACCTCTCCTTCGACAGCCAGGATCCCGAGCTCGCGCGCCAGGACGCGTACGGACATGGAACGCACCTGGCCTCCATCATCGCTGGCCGCGACGTCGCGGGCACTGCCACGTCGTACACGAGCCAGAGCCGGTTCAACGGCATCGCCCCGGACGCCAACCTGGTCAGCGTCAAGGTCGGCGCCAGCGATGGCGCCGTGGACGTCAGCCAGGTGATCGCCGCGATCGACTGGGTCGTGGCCCACCGCAATGACAACGGCCAGAACATCCGGGTGATCAACCTGTCGTACGGCACCGACTCGCTCCAGGACACCGCGGTCGATCCGCTGGTCTACGCGGTGGAGCGCGCATGGGCGGCCGGCATCGTCGTCGTGGTGGCGGGCGGCAACGACGGGTCGAGCAATCTCAACCTGGCGAACCCGGCTCGCAGCGGCTACGTGATCGCGGCCGGCGCGAGCGACACGCGCGGCACGCTCACCCACACCGACGACCTCGTACCGGCGTGGGGCACCCGTGGCACCAACCAGCGCCACGTCGACGTGGTTGCTCCGGGGGTCTCCGTCCTGGGGCTGCGCGTGCCCAACGGCTACTCCGATGCCCGCCACGGCAGTGCCCGGATCGGGTCGCGGTTCGCGAAGGCCTCCGGCACCTCCCAGGCTGCAGCCGTGGTCAGCGGTCAGGCGGCGCTGCTGCTGCAGCGCTACCCCACGATGAAGCCGGACCAGGTCAAGCGGCAGCTGATGAGCACCGCTCGCCCGTTCGACTCCGCGACCAACCAGTACCGAGGCAACGGCCTGACCGACGTCCGCGCGGCGCAGGTCAAGGCGGCCAACACCTCAGCACAGTCGAGCACCTTCTTCGGCAAGGGCACCGGGTCGCTGGAGAAGTCCCGAGGCTCATCACACGTAAATGACGGCGTCTCGAACCTCACGGGCGAGGTGGACATCTTCGGCCGAGCCTGGAACGGCGCCACGTGGGCGAATCTCGCGGCCGCACGCAAGTCGTGGTCGGGAGGACAGTGGCGCGGAGCCACCTGGAGCGGCGACTCGTGGAGCGGCCGCACCTGGCGCGGCGTCGTCTGGGACTCCGGGACCTGGTCCGCGAGGTCATGGCGCGACGGGGAGTGGTCGGCCCGCAGCTGGCGCGACGGGGCATGGACGGCCCGCAGCTGGCGCGACGCCAACTGGTCGGCTCGCAGCTGGCGGACCGCTGACCTGGCCTCCGCAGGCTGGCTCGCCTTCACCTGGCGCTGAGACTGGAGTAGTCCACATCCGGGCAGTATCCGGACGGACTGGCCAGAGCAGGACACGTCCGGCCACAGTGGCCCGATGTCGGACACGTCCAGAATCACGAGGCTTCAGGGATCCGCCTCCCTGAGAAGGGTGAGTGCGGTGGCGTGCATCTGCGCCACCGCACTTTCCTTGCTTGCGGCACCGGCCGCCGCCACGGGGGCCGGCGATCTCTACGTCTACGGCCACTCCTTGACCACCGGCGCCAACGTCTCGGATCCCTCGCAGGCCTACCCGCGGCTGGTCGCAGCCGAGGGAGGATGGGACAGCCTGGTGCTGCGCGGCGTCAACGGGTCGCTGGTGCACCAGGCCTCGGAGCGTCTCTACGGAACGGGCGCGGACTCGTGGTCGACCACCGCCTCGGGCGATGCGCTGATCCAGGCCAACCTGAACACCGCGCGCGACTTCGGTCCGGACCCGCTCGCCCTGGCCACCTCGCGCAACGCCCTCCGAGCCATGGTCGCCACCGTCGGCGCCTCCCGGCGCATCGAGAGCTCGAGTCGCAGCCACGCCTATGGCGGCAGCTGGCGTGCGCGCAGCATGCCCTGGGCATCGGGTGGATCTGTGCACGTGGCGACGAGGAACGGCGCCCGTGTGCAGTTCCGGGCCATCGGTGGCGAGTACGTGGCCATCCGCGGCGTCTCCGGAGCGGGCATCACCCTGCGGGTGAGCGATCGCACCGCCCGTCGCACGATCGGGCGCATCAGGACGGGCAGACGGGTGCACCCGGCGTACAGCCACTCAGGCATCCCGGTGCTCTACCGCCTCCCGGCCTCGACGGCAGGACACACGATCCGGATGACCAAGGAGTCCGGCAGCGGAAGCTTCATCTTCGACGCCCGACTCCCCCTGCGCAGCGACCCGGGCACCGTGATCCTGGTCAAGGAGCCGTACCTGGCGGACTACAGCCTCTCCACCGCGCACCCCCACGGCTCCGACGCCGCGATCGACGCCTTCAACGGCGTGCTGGACACTCTCGCCACGGAGTTCCCCTTCGCGGTCACCGTCGACCTCAATGCCGCCGGCTGGGACCCGGCGACCCTCCTGGAGCCCGATGGTGTGCACCCCACCGATGAGGGGCACCGGTTCATCGCTGACGCCGTCATGGCCCGCTACCGGCACACGCCCCTGCCGTAAGCGCCACCCGCGGTCGACGCTGTCGGCCGGAGTGCCCACCTGCCCCGGCGCACTCACTTCCAGGTGGACTAGTTGAGGGATCAGTTAAATCTATGAAATGTGACTTATACTCACAACACGGGCTAAAGTGATGTATTGGCGTAGACCTCCACCAGGGGGGTTCGGGCGCCGTCCGATCCCCCGCCTCAGGAGTAGAAGATGCGTTTACCCAGGAGCAAGCCGCTCGCCATCGCCACCAGCACCGTGGTGGTGCTCGCAGGCAGCGGCATCGCCTTCGCCTACTGGACCAGCGGCGGCTCGGGCAGCGGGTCCGGGTCCACCGGCACCAATGTCGCGCTGACCGTCAACCAGACCAGCACCGTCTCGGCGATGGGGCCCGGCGACGTCGCCCAGGCACTCAGCGGGAACTTCGACAACCCGAACAGTGGCCCGACCTACGTCGGCTCGGTCACCGCCAGCATCGCCAGCGTCACCAAGGCGGGAGGGGCCCCTGCGGGAACCTGCAGCGCGAGCGACTACACCCTGGCCGACCCGGTGATGACCGTGAACGCCCAGATCGCCGCCGGCAGTGCACAGGGCTCCTGGTCCGGCGCCTCGATCAAGTTCAACAACAGCGCCAGCGTCAACCAGGACGCCTGCAAGGGCGCCACCGTCAACCTCAGCTACCTCATCGGCTAGGAACCAACACGTCGACCAGGTCGACGTACAGACCGACCAGACCGGCGGACCCGAGCACGTGGTCCGCCGGTTCTGTCTTGCCCCCGTCGGTCTCCACAGCCAGGGCTGTGCTCGTCCTGATGGGCTCACCCGCCCTCGAGGGCAGCCCGTAGGTCTCGGCCGTTGCTCGGCTCCTAGGGCGCCCAGGCCCGTTCCGAGGACGGGCAGCGCCTCTGTGGCGAAGCACCCTGGCCCCTGGAGCCGCAGCAGCCGGGCTTCCTGCCGCGCGCACGCCTGGCGAAGCACCGCCGTCTCGCGAGGGGGGGCCTGGTCAGGTGATGTCGAAGGGCAGCGAGGTCGCCAGGGTCAGGGATCCGCTGGTGGCCCTCAAGGTGTAGCCGGTGCCGGCGAGGTTGATCCGGCAGCCGGCGAACGTCGCCGTGCCCGAGGTCGCAGAGCGCGGGTTCGTCGTGCACGTGAGCACCGCGCCGGAGGTCCCGGTGCCGGAGGTGATCGCAAGCGTCACGCTCGCCGTGCTGGTGGTGGTGTTGCCGCCGGCGTCCTGGATGATCACTCGGGGCTGGGTGGCCCAGGCGACGCCGGCAGCACCGCCACCGGGTTCGGTCGAGAAGCTCAGCTTGGCGGCTGCTCCGACCGTGACGTTGAAGGAGCTGCTGGTGGCGCTGGTCACACCGGAGAGCGTCGCGCTGAGCGTGTAGCTGCCGGTCTTGTCGATCTTGCAGCCGGCGAACGTCGCGAGCCCCGCCGTCGCCGAGCGCGGGTTCACCGTGCAGGTGAGCACCGCACCGCTGGTGCCGCTCGCGATGGAGAGGGTCACGCTCGCCGTGCTCGTGGTGGTGTTCCCGAAGGCGTCCCGGATGGTCACCCTCGGCTGGGTGCCCCACGAGGTGCCTCCGGTGCCACCGGTGGTCTGGGTGGTGAAGGCCAGCTGGGAAGGCGCGCCCGCAGTGACGTTGAAGAGACTGCTGGTCACGCCGGTCAGTCCGGTGGAGGAGGCGGACAGGCTGTAGTTGTTGGCCGACTTGTTGATCGAGAGGTCCGAGAACGTCGCCAGCCCACCGCTGGCCGCCACCGCCACCGTGCCGGACAGGGTGCCTGAGCCCGGGTTGGCGCCGAAGTTGATCGTCACCGTGGCATCGCTGGTGGTCACCGTGTTGCCGTTGGCGTCCTGCACCGCCACGACGACCGCGGGGCTGATCGAGGCGCCCGCGACCACGGCGGTGGGCTGGGTGGTGAACCCCACCTTGGTGGCCGCCCCGGCAGTCACGTTGAAGGCGGCGCTGATCGAGGCGGTCAGTCCGGTCGAGGTGGCGTTGAGGGTGTAGCCGTTGCCGGACTTGTTGATCGAGAGGTTCGTGAACGTGGCGACCCCGGCGCTGGCGGCTCGCGACAGCGTGCCCGAGAGGGCGCCGGCACCCGGGTTGGTGCTGATCGCCAGGGTCACGGTGGCCGCGCTCGAGGTCACGGTGTTCCCGCCGGCGTCCTGGACGGTGACGTCGACAGCCGGGCTGATCGCCACGCCGGCCACCACCGCGGACGGCTGGACGCTGTAGCCCAGCCTGTTCGCCGCGCCCACTGCCACGGTCAGGCTTGCGCTGATGTCCGAGGTGAGCCCGGTCGAGGACGCGGTGAGGGTGTAGGACCCCGACTTGTCGATCTTGCACCCCGCGAAGTTCGCGACTCCTGCGACCGTCGCGAGCGGGTTGGTCGTGCAGGTCAGCGCCGCTCCATCAGTGCCGCTTGCGATGGCCAGGGTCACGCTCGAGGGGCTGGTCACGGTGTTGCCGAAGGCGTCCTGGACAGTCGCCTTCGGCTGGGTGGTCCAGGCCACGCCACCGGTGCCGTTGCCCGGTTGCACCGTGAAGCGGACCTGGGTCGCCGCGGCCGCGGTGACGTTGAAGGTGCTGCTCGTCGCGCTGGTCAGCCCCGCCGAGGTCGCGCTCAGGGTGTAGCCGGTCCCCGACTTGTTGATCGACAGGTCCTCGAAGACGGCCACACCGTCGACCACCGCCTCGACCGTCGTGCCACTCAGGGTCCCCCCACCAGCGTTGACACCGAACGCCAGACTGATGGTCGCCGAGCTGGTGGTGACGGTGTTGCCCCCCGCGTCCTGGACCGCCACCGTCACTGCCGGACTGATCACCTGACCTGCGACCACCGCCGTGGGCTGCGTCGTGTAGCCCAGCTTCGTGGCCGCACCCACAGCCACCGTGAAGGTGACGCTGGTGTCGGTGGCCAGCGCCCCTGAGCTGGCTGTCAGGGTGTAGCTGCCGGCCTTGTCGATCTTGCAGGCTGCGAAGGTCGCCACCCCTGCCGACGCGACCCTGGGGTTGTTCGTACAGGTGAGCGCTGCGGCGGGTCCGCTGGCGATGGTCAGGGTCACGCTCGCGGTGCTGGACACGGTGTTGCCGTTGTCGTCCTGGATGGCCACCTTCGGCTGGGTCCCCCAGTTGACGCCACCGGTGCCACCCCCCGGCTGGACCGTGAAGCCGACCCGGGTCGCGGCGCCCGCCGTGACGTTGAAGGTGCTGCTCGTCGCGCTGGTCAGCCCCGCCGAGGTCGCGCTCAGGGTGTAGCCGGTCCCGGACTTGTTGATCGACAGGTCCTCGAAGACGGCCACACCGTCGACCACCGCCTCGACCGTCGTGCCACTCAGGGTCCCCCCACCAGCGTTGACACCGAACGCCAGACTGATGGTCGCCGAGCTGGTGGTGACGGTGTTGCCCCCCGCGTCCTGGACCGCCACCGTCACTGCCGGACTGATCACCTGACCTGCGACCACCGCCGTGGGCTGCGTCGTGTAGCCCAGCTTCGTGGCCGCGCCCACCTCGACGTCGAAGGTGACGCTGGTGTCCGTGGCCAGCACCCCAGAGCTGGCTCTCAGGGTGTAGCTGCCGGCCTTGTCGATCTTGCAGCCCGCGAAGGTCGCCAGTCCTGCCGCCGCAGCCTTGGGGTTGGCCGTACAGGTCAGCACTGCGCCGCTGGTCCCGCTGACGATCGCCAGCGTGACCGTCGAGCTCGAGGAGACGGTGTTGCCGAAGCTGTCCTGGATGGTCACCTTCGGCTGGACCGTCCAGACCACTCCACCGGTCCCACCCCCTGGCTGCGTGGTGAAGCGGACCTGGCTCGGGCTGGAGGCGGTCACGTTGAAGGTGCTGCTGGTAGCCGACGTCAGCCCGGGGAAGGTGGCGAGGAGGCTGTAGCCGTTCCCGGCCTTCTCGATCGAGAGGTCGTCGAAGACCGCCACGCCGTCGAGGAACGGCACCGCCAGCGTGCCGTTCAGCGTGGCGCTGCCGGGGTTGGCCGCGAAGGCGACCTCGACCGTGCCCTCGACGGTGTCGACGGTGTTGCCGCCGGCGTCCTGCGCCGCCACCCTGACGGCCGGGCTGACCACCGATCCCGCCGCGGTCGTCGAGGGCTGGACGAGGTACCCGAGCGTGATCGCGGGACCCACCGTCACGGCGAAGCTGGCGCTCGTACCGTTGGCCAACGCACCCGAGGTCGCCGTGAGGACGTAGGTCCCCACCTTGTCGATCTTGCACCCGGCGAAGGTGGCGACGCCCGCGACGACGGTGCGTGGGTTGTTCGTGCAGATCAGCGTGGCACCAGCGGTGCCGCTCGCGATGCTCAGCGTGACGCTGCCTCCGGTGGAGACCAGGTTGCCGTGCGCGTCCTGGATCTCGACCTTCGGCTGCGTCGCCCAGACGGCACCCCCGAGTCCGCCTCCCGGCTGGACCGAGAACGCCGCCTTGGTCGCGGAGCCGGCGTTCACCGTGACGTTCGTCGTGCCGACTCGCGCGGGGCGTCCGACCTCGGTCACCGTGATGCTCTGGCTCGGAGCCGTGCGCAGCTGCACCCCGTTGGTGAACGTCATGGTGCCGTTGTCGGCCGGGGAGAAGGTGTAGTCCGGCGGCAGGACCGGGGATCCGGGGTCCGAGCTGGTGAATCTCACAGTGCCGGCGTAGTCGGCGACCTGGGCTCCGGAGCCATCACGCGCCGTGACGCTGACCGTGATCGGGCTTCCGGCCGTCGTCGAGCTCGGGGCGGTGATCTGGAAGGTGATCGCATCCACCGTCGTGGGAGCGCTCGCCTGGCTCCGCGCCGTCCAGGAGCCGACCACCGCGGTGACCACGTAGGTATAGGTGCCGTCGGGGACGCCGACGTCGTCGCAGGTGGTGGTGGGTGCACTCAGCAGCGCGACGGGCGAGCTGGAGCAGGCTGCTGCCGGCGTCTCCCCGTGGTAGCGCTGGACGTAGTAGCCGTCGACCGGGCCGCCCGTCGGACCCACCGTGGGACTCCAGCTGACCGGGACGGTCGCACTCTCGGCGCCCGCGGTCGCGACGACCGACGTGGGTGGGTCCATGGTCCCGGTGCCGGCCATGCCGACACCGACTCCGGAGCCGGTCCAGAACGCGTAGGCCACGCTTGCGAGCGCGGTGGCAACGGCCGCGCCGGCCAGCACAGCGAGCCAGGTCAGCAGTCTCTGAGGGAGGGGGAGGCGCCGGATCGTCGGCCTCCCGTCGGGGTCGCTGGAGGGCTGAGCGTCAGCCCTATGGTGGCGAGACCGTTCTGGTTCGATGTCCGAAAGGTCACAGCCGCCACCAGAGTAGGACATTCACCCTAATATCGTCGGGTTTTCTTCCCAGCCAAACTCGCAAATGCTGCCAAAGGTAGCTGCACAGGTGCCCCGAGTGGGACTCGAACCCACACTGTGCGGTGTTTAAGACCGCTTCCTCTGCCGTTGGGATATCGGGGCGTGCTCGCTGATCATAGGGACGAGGGCGGCCCGCCCAGCTCGACCGCGCGGCTGAGCACGGCATCGATCATGGGCTCGGTGAGTCGCCCGGTGAAGGTGTTCTGCTGGGAGGGGTGATAGCAGCCGAGCAGGACGAGCGGGTGCGGCGCGCACAGGTCCACCTCGGCGGCGTGGCCGAACTTCGGCCTCGGCCGCGGAAGCTCCACCCCGGCGGCGGCGAGGGCCCGCAGAGCCGCCTCCCAACCGAACCCGCCCAGGCAGACGACGGCGCGCAGCGAAGGCAGCAGCAGCCGGACCTCCCGTTCGATCCACGGCGCACAGGTGTCCCGCTCCTCCGGCGTCGGCCTGTTCTGCGGCGGAGCGCACCTGACAGCAGCCACGAGTCGGGCGCCCGTCAACCTCAACCCGTCCCCCGCGTGGGTCGAGCTGGGCTGGTTCGCCAGACCGACCCGATGCAGCGACGCGAACAGCCAGTCCCCCGACCGGTCGCCGGTGAAGACGCGTCCGGTGCGATTGCCCCCGTGCGCGGCAGGCGCCAGCCCCACGATCAGGATCGTGGGGCTCGGGTCTCCCCAGCCCGCGATGGGCCGACCCCAGTAGCTCTCCTCGGAGTACGCCGCCCGCTTCTCGCGCGCGACCTGCTCTCGCCAGGACACCAGCCGCGGACATGCGGCGCACACCGACACCCGGGCCTCGAGCTGGGCCAGGGTCGCCTGCGACGACAACCTGGCCACTCCCGCGGGTGAGCGGGCCACGGGTGGAAGCGGATCGCCGGGACCGACCGGATCCTCGGGCCAGCCCACACCCGGCGGCACCGGACTCGGGAACGCGCTTCCGCAGGGCTCAGCCACGGCTGAAGGGACGGTCCTCCGGGTCCCCGCTGCCGGCGGCCGCGATCCGGATCTCACGCATCCTGGCGACGTCGGCCGCGCGTCGCGACTCGGCCTTGCGCACCCCGCGGTCATCGCGGAGCGGCAGCTGGAGCGCCTCCTCGGCCGCCATCCCGAGCTTCAGCTCGCGTCCGCGCTCCAGCTCGGCGTCGATCTCGGCCCCGAGCACCAACGCCAGGTTGGTGATCCACAGCCACAGCAGGGCGACCACGACTCCGGCGATGGAGCCGTAGGTCACGTTGTAGGAGGAGAAGTTGGCCACGTAGAAGGCGAACCCGACGCTGGCGGCGAGCCAGGTCACGATCGCCACGAAGGCGCCGACAGTGATCACCCGGAACTTCACGAACGCCACGTTGGGCGTCGAGTAGTACAGCAGCCCCACGACCGCCATCACGACGACCGCCAGGACGGGCCACTTCACGTAGCCCCAGACCGAGACCAGCTGGTCACCGACGCCGATCGCACCCCCTACCGACTCGGCCACCGGGCCGGAGACGATCAGGATCACCAGCCCGACCGCGCAGAGCACGACCGTGGTGATCGTGACGAACAGCTGCATCGGCCGCATCCGCCAGAACGGACGGCCCTCCTCCACCTCGTAGACCTGGTTCATGGCTCGGCTGAAGGCACCGACGTACCCGGACGCCGACCACAGCGCACCGAGCACTCCGATCACCAGCGTGAGCCCGGCAGTCTGGCTGTTCGCGAGCTCGGTGAGAGGAGTGCGCAGCTGCTCGACCATCTCGCCGGACAGCAGCGGACCGAGGATCTCCAGGATCTTCTCCACGGAGGCCTGCGCCTGACCGAACACACCGACCAGGGACAGCAGGGCCAGGAGTCCCGGAAAGACGGCCAGCACGGAGTAGTAGGTGAGCGCGGCCGCCAGGTCGGTGCCACGGTCGTCGCTGAACTCACGCCACGTGCGCCGGATCACGAACAGTGGTGACCGCTTCGGTCCCTCGCCGGGTTCGGTGCTGCTCTCGAAGTCCGCCGTGCCCGGCATCTCAGCCCTCCTCGTGGTGGGAGGTCGGGGTCTGCGAGGACTCCTGGTCGCGATGAGCAGCCAGCGACCACGCGATCCCGTCGAGGATGTCGTGCTCGGAGACCAGCATCGACTTGACCGTGCAGCGGCGCAGGACCCGGTCGAGGATCAGGCCTCCGGCACCGATGACATCGGCTCTGCCGGGGTGCATGTACGGCAGCTGCTTGCGCTCCTCGACCAGCATCGACAGCAGCCGGGCCACCGCGCCCTGGACGGCGTCGGGCCGGAGCACGCTGTGATGGATCAGCGTCGGATCGTAGTGGTCCAGATCGAGGGCAGCGGCAGCCAGGGTGGTCACCGTGCCGGCGACTCCGATCACGGCCCCGGCTCGGGCCGGGTCGACCGTGCAGCCGTCGAGCGCCTCGTCGATGTCCGCAACGGCCGCGGCGACCTCCTCCGTGGACGGCGGATCGTTGGCGAGATGTCGCTCGTTGAGGCGCACGGAGCCGATGTCGAGAGACTCAGCCACGATCACCTCCCCGTCCACACTTCCGAGAATCAGCTCGGTGGACCCCCCGCCGACGTCGATGACGAGCAACGGCTCGGGCAGCGGAGGCAGTGACCGCGTCGCTCCGGCGAAGCTCAACCGCGCCTCCTCGTCCCCGTCGATGACCCGAGGGTCGACCCCGGTCCGCTCCTTGACGCCGGCGAGGAACTCGTCCGCGTTCTCCGCGTCCCGGGCTGCCGAGGTCGCACAGAACCCGATCCGCTCGACGTCGTGCTCGCGCACCAGCTCCATGTACTGCTCCAGCGCCGCGAAGACACGCTGGAGCGAGGCCTCCGCGATCCGGCCGGAACGGTCGACGCCCTGACCCAGCCGCACCACCCGCATCTCCCGGACCAGCTCCTCGCTGGTGCCGGACTCCACGTCGATGTCAGCCACCAGCAGCCGGAGCGAGTTGGTGCCGCAGTCGAAGGCGGCGACCCTACTCACCGCGGCTGCTGTCGGTCTCGGGGGCCGTCGTGGCACACGGTCCGCTCGCCCACCACTCGCCCAGCGCGTCGAGCACCTCGTCGCCCAGCGGGTTGACTCCGCGTCCCTGCGCCAGCGACTGCCCGGCGAGGACATGGAGGCACTTGACCCGATCCGGCATCCCCCCGGCGGAGACCCCGGCGATCTCCGGCACCTCGCCGATCTCGGACCGAGCCAGCAGGTAGGAGTCGTGGGCCGCGCGGTAGGCGTCGGCGAGATCCCGGTCGTCCGCGAGCCGCTGGGTCATCTCCCGCATCATCCCGGAGGCCTCGAGGGTGCCGATCAGGGAAGCCGCTCGCGGACAGGTCAGGTAGAACGTCGTCGGGAACGGCGTCCCGTCGTCGAGTCGCGGCTCGGTCGCCACCACGTCCGGGTTGCCGCACGGGCACCGATGCCCGATGGCGTGGATCGAGCGGGGAGGTCGACCCAGCTGGGCCCGAACCAGCGCGACGTCGCGCTCGTCGATCACTGGTCGGAGGTGGGTTCGAGCACGGGTGGGGGGGCGATCCTCCTGGCGGGCACGGGCACCTGCTCCGGGTGGTCGGCCGCCTCCAGCGTCTCGTAGACCTTGCCCCACCAGGGCTCGGGGACCTCGCGCGCCACGGAGTCGGGGTCGGTGAGGTTGTCGCTGCGCTCCAACGGCTTGCCGTCGCGGTCGATCACCTGATAGCTCGTCTCACCCGGAAGGACCCAGCCGAACCGCTCACGAGCCTGGGACTCGACGTAGGCGTCGTCCTGCCAACGACGCTTCTCCCGCTCGAGCGCCTTGATGTCTCTCTCCGAGCCCTCGATCTGGGCGCGGAGGTCTGCCATGTGCGACCGCTGCTGGAGATAGGCCCGCATCGAGGAGGCGTAGGACACCACCAGGACCGCGAGCACCAGGACGAGCACCGCCATCCGGTTGGTGAACCGGGGTCGCGGCACCGGGGCGCTCGCCGTACGGGCCCGATCGCTGCCGCGCGCACCGGGCCGGATGTTCCCGGGGTTGCGTCCCGGACGGGCCCCCTTGCGGGGCCCGCTCGGCGTACGGCGTGTCGGCATCGGTCGAGTTCCCGACCCGGTCAGCCGTGGTAGCGGGGGAAGGCGCCGCGACCGGCGTAGCGCGCGGCGTCGTCGAGCTCCTCCTCGATCCGCAGCAGCTGGTTGTACTTCGCGACCCGCTCGGACCGTGCCGGGGCGCCGGTCTTGATCTGCCCGCAGTTGGTCGCCACCGCAAGATCGGCGATGGTGGTGTCCTCGGTCTCGCCCGAGCGGTGGCTCATCATGCAGCGGAAGCCGTTGCGGTGCGCCATCTCGACCGAGTCCAGGGTCTCGGTCAGCGAGCCGATCTGGTTGACCTTGACCAGCAACGAGTTGGCCTGGCCTTCGGCGATGCCGCGGGAGAGTCGTTCCACGTTGGTCACGAACAGGTCGTCCCCGACGATCTGGATCTTGTCGCCGAGCTGGTCGGTCATCGCCTTCCAGCCGTCCCAGTCGTCCTCGTCCAGCGGGTCCTCGATCGAGACGATCGGGTAGGAGGCCACCAGCTCGGCGTAGTAGTCCACCATCTCGGTGGCGCTCCGCTTCTTGCCCTCGAAGGAGTACTCGCCCTTCTCGCAGAACTCACTGGCCGCCACGTCGAGGGCCAGCCCGAAGTCGGTGCCGAGCTTGAAGCCGGCCTGGCCGACCGCCTCGGCGATCAGGTCGAGGGCGGCACGGTTGCTGGACAGCTCAGGAGCGAAGCCGCCCTCGTCGCCGACGCCGGTCGCCAGGCCCTTCTTCTTCAGCACGGCCTTGAGTGCGTGGTAGACCTCGGCGCCCTGCTGGAGGGCCTCCCGGAAGGACGACGCTCCGATCGGGGCGATCATGAACTCCTGCACGTCGACGTTGGTGTCGGCGTGAGCGCCGCCGTTGAGGATGTTCATCATCGGCACCGGAAGCAGGTGGGCGTTGGGCCCGCCGACGTAGCGGAACAGCGGCAGCGCTGCGCTCACCGAGGCCGCCCGCGCGACGGCGAGCGAGACACCGAGGATGGCGTTGGCGCCGAGGTTGGCCTTGTTGGGCGTTGCGTCCAGGTCGAGCATCGCCTGGTCGACCAGGCGCTGGTCGCTCGCGTCGAGTCCGATGATCGCCGGCTCGATCTGGTCCTGGACGGCCCGGACCGCCTTCTCGGTGCCCTTGCCGCCGTAGCGCGCGCCACCGTCGCGGAGCTCGACGGCCTCGAAGGCCCCCGTGGAGGCTCCGGAAGGTACAGCGGCTCGGCCGAGGGAGTCGTCGTCGAGCAGGACCTCGACCTCTACCGTGGGATTGCCGCGCGAGTCGAGGATCTCGCGGGCGATGACAGTGTCGATGGAAGCCAAGACAATTGCTCCTGGTCGGAAGGAGGACAGCAGTGCTCTTGCGGGTCCTGTTCACCCTAACGGGAGTGAGCGCTGATCGCGCGTAGCACCCGCTGCGTCAGCTGCCGGTCTCGAAGACGAGCGGGAGGTCGGGGACCACGTCGCCGAGCGACCTGCACCGGCGGTCGTCGAGGTCGCAGGAGATCACGGCGACGGGCCGTCCGGCCTTCTCGGCCACCCCGTAGAAGGTCGAGCCCGAGGTCCACCTGACCAGCTCGAAGCCGGTGCCGACCACTCCCTTCAGCGGGATGCGGGCGCCGGTGGCGGACGCGAACGCGACCAGCTCCCCCTCGGCCTCGTCGAGCACCCCGTACTCGCCCGGGCCCAGTCGAGCGGACCGCGGCGGCACGGCGGACGGGGACGCAGCAGCGTCTGCCGCCGGCCGCACGCTCACCTGGGCCGGCGTGCCGCGAAGGTCCGCAACCGTGGCAGGCCGCACCTCGGCGACGTCGGTCGCGACCCCGTTCTCGAGCTCGTAGGCGAGCCGCTCGGTCTGGCCGGGCGCGGTGGACCGGGTGACCAGGAGCGTGTCCGCGTCGCTGTCCGCCGCGACCTCGGTGACGTCCCGCAGACCCGTGTCGCGCACCCGGACGAGATCGGTGAACCACAGCGCCCCCTGATCGAGCAGGAACACGCCACCCTGCACCACCACGAGCGACTCGATCCTGCGCGGGAAGAGACTCACCTGCTCGGGTCCGAAGCGCAGGGTGCTGTCCTGGGCCCACACCGCCACCGATCTCGACACCTCCCCGTCCCCGACGGGCACCGAGGTGGGCGCGATCGTCGCCTGCGGCATCGGCGCTGCGGTGACGGTGCGCGCGGGCGCCACCATCTCGTCGTCCGCGCCGACCCGGCAGCCGCTCGTCGTCACGACGAGTGCCAGCAGCAAGGACGTCCTCGCCCATCCCCTGCGCCGTCCAGTCCGGCGAGGTCCGACTGAGTCGCCGCTGCTCACCCGGTGGCCCGTCGTACGGCGTCGCGCAGGGCCTGCTCCGGGTCGACCCCGGCCTTCCTGGCGTCCGCGACGAGGAGGAGGAGCCGGTCCCCCACGTCGTCGGCGGCTGCGTGGTCAGGTGTCCACGGTGTCCCGGCGCGCTCCAGCCGGTCGAGCACCTTCGCCGCCCGGGCGAGGGCGGGAAGCTCGTCCGGGATGCCGTCGAACAGGCCGGTCCGCTGCTTCTCGCTCGCCTTGAGCAGCTCCCAGGTCTCGTTGATGCGCGCCGGGTCGGTCTCCTCCAGGTCCCCGAAGACGTGCGGGTTGCGCCGGACCATCTTCTCCTTCAGTCCCTGCGCCACGTCGTCGACGTCGAACTCGCCGGCCTCTGCGGCGATGGCAGCATGCAGGAGGACCTGGAGCAGGACGTCACCCAGCTCCTCACACAGGTGCGCGGGGCTGCCGCCGTGCTCCAGCGCCTCGATGGCCTCGATCGTCTCGTAGGTCTCCTCGAGGAGGTGCTTGGCGAGGGTGCGATGGGTCTGGGCGGCCTTCCAGCCACACTCGGCCCGCAGGCGCGCCATGATCTCCACGAGGTCGGTCAGCGGTGAGCCCTCGGTCACCGCTGACGCGTCGGTCAGTGCGGACTCGCCGGTCACCGGTGAGTCGGCCATGGGGTCAGCCGCACTTCTGACTGGCAGGCAGCCCGGCGACGAACTTCGGGGCTGCCTCCGCGGACCGAGCGCTCTTGGCGAAGTCGGAGCCGGCCCGGGACACCGATCCGTCACCGCCACCCGGGAAGCCGTTCTCGGTCGGTGCATAGCGCGGGTCGGTCTCGATCTCGGCGGTCTCGAGCCAGGAGGTGCGCTCCTGGAGGCCGGCGCTGATCAGCTCTTCGATGTTCTCCGGGCTGGGTGCCTGGCTGGTGACCTCGCTGCCGACCGTGACCAGGACCGCGCGCCCGCGGGCCCAGGACTCGAAGACGTCGGTGAGCACGGTGCGCGCCTTGCTCGGCAGCGGCGAGATGCTCGGTTCGAGCTGGCTGTAGAAGACCCGGGCCAGCGACTGAGGGGGCTCGATGTCCTGGTCCGCGGCGTACTGCAGGCTCAGCTCGGTGTCCATCAGCAACCCGAGGGACTGCTGCTTGACCTGTGCGATCGGCGTCGCTGTGGAGCTCCCGGCCTCAGCGGCGCGGTCAGCGGCCACGCACTGGGCGGCGGCGAGGTCGTTGACCTCGTCGTTGGTGATGCGGGTCCCGTTGACCACGGCCGCCGTGCCGGGGGTGATCGCGCCACACCCACTGAGCAGGAGCAACGCCAGGGCTGCCGAGGGGGCGGCCCACATCCGGGACCCCTTGCGGGACTGACCTGGCTTCACGATCCGGTCTCCTTACCTGGCTCGAGCACACTGTCGATCACCTGTCGCGCCCAGTCGAGCAGCTCCTCGTCGCGAGGCCCCTGCACGCCGAAGCCGATTGGCTGGGGACGCGGCACCAGCATCGTACGCACGGGGACCTTGTAGAGGCTTTTCGGGTACAGCCGGTTGAGCCGGACCACCCGGGACTCGGGCAGGTCGACCGGGTTGAACCGGATGTACTTGCCCTGGGCGGTGACCTCGGAGATGCCCGCGAACCTGGCCCTCGCCCGGAAGCTGGCGACCGAGAGCAGCCGCACCACCGGGTCGGGCGGCGTCCCGTAGCGGTCGACGAGCTCCTCGCGCAGCAGCCGGACGTCCTCGTCGGAGCGCACCTCCGCCATCCGCTTGTACATCTCGAGCCGCAGCCGCTCACTCTGGATGTAGTCGTGGGGCAGGTGCGCGTCGATCGGCAGCTCGATCTTGACCTCGACCGCCTGCTCGGGAGCCGGGCCGTCCTGCCGGAACTCGTTGACGGCCTCACCGACGAGGCGCACGTAGAGGTCGAACCCGACGTCGGCGATGTGTCCGGACTGCTCACCGCCGAGCAGGTTGCCGGCGCCGCGGATCTCCAGGTCCTTCATCGCGATCGCCATGCCGCCGCCGAGGTCGGAGTGCTGCGCCAGCGTGGAGAGCCGCTCGTGAGCCGTCTCGGTGAGCGGCTTGTCGTGGGGGTAGAGGAAGTAGGCGTAGGCCCGCTCGCGGCTGCGGCCGACCCGTCCGCGCAGCTGGTGCAGCTGGGAGAGCCCCAGGGTGTCCGAGCGCTCGATGATCATCGTGTTGGCGTTGGAGACGTCCAGGCCCGACTCGACGATCGTGGTGCACACCAGGACGTCGAAGCGCTTCTCCCAGAAGTCGAGCATCACCTGCTCGAGCTGGTGCTCCCCCATCTGGCCGTGGGCGGTGGCGACGCGGGCCTCGGGCACCAGCTGCTTGATCTTGGCGGCTGCCTTCTCGATCGACTGCACCCGGTTGTGGATGTAGAACACCTGGCCGTCGCGGAGCAGCTCCCGGCGTACGGCCGCGGTGACCTGGCGGTCCTCATAGGCACCGACGTAGGTGAGCACCGGGTGCCGCTCCTCGGGCGGCGTGGCGATCGTCGACATCTCGCGGATGCCGGTGATCGCCATCTCGAGCGTCCGCGGAATGGGCGTCGCCGACATCGACAGCACGTCGACGCTGGTGCGCATCCGCTTCATCTGCTCCTTGTGCTCGACTCCGAAGCGCTGCTCCTCGTCGACGATGATCAGGCCGAGGTCCTTCATCCGGATGTCCGGGTTCAGCAGGCGGTGGGTGCCGATCACGAGGTCGACACTGCCGTCCTGGAGACCGTCGATGACCTCCCGGGCCTCCTTGTCGGTCTGGAACCGGCTCAACGAGCGCAGGGTGACGGGGAACCCGCTCATCCGCTCGGCGAAGGTGGCGTGGTGCTGGGTGACCAGCAGCGTCGTGGGCACCAGCACCGCGACCTGCTTGCCCTCCTGCACCGCCTTGAACGCCGCCCGGACCGCGATCTCGGTCTTGCCGTAGCCGACGTCCCCGCACACCAGGCGGTCCATCGGGACGACCCGGCGCATGTCGGCCTTCACCTCCTCGACCGTGCTGAGCTGGTCGGGGGTCTCGTGGAACGGGAAGGCGTCCTCCAGCTCGGTCTGCCACGGCGTGTCCGGGCCGAACGCATGGCCCTTGGTCGCCTGCCTCGCGGCGTACAGCTTGATCAGCTCGGCCGCGATCTGCCGCACCGCCTTGCGTGCGCGGCCCTTGCGCTTGGCCCAGTCGCCGCCGCCGAGACGGTCGAGGCTCGGCTGCTCCCCACCGACGTAGCGGGTCACCTGGTCGAGCGCGTCGGCCGGGACGTAGAGCCGGTCCGGCGGGTGCCCTCGCTTGGAGGCGCCGTACTCCAGGACGAGGTACTCCCGGATCGCGCCCTGGACCTCGCGTTGCTTCATCTCCACGAACCGGCCCACTCCGTGCTGCTCGTGCACCACGAAGTCCCCGGCCTTGAGCTCGAGGGGGTCGATCTGCTTCTTGCGCCGCGCGGGCATCTTGCGCATGTCGCGCGTGGTGGCCTTCTGGCCGGCGATGTCCTCGCCGGTGAGGACGACCAGCCCCGGCGCCTCCAGGGTCAGCCCGTGGGCCAGGCAGCCCTGGGTGACCAGGACCAGGCCGGCCTGCGTCATCGACCCCGGTGTGCCGACGTCCTCCACGAGCCGCGCTGGTACGTCGTGCTCTCCGAGCACCTCGACCATCCGCTGAGCCGGGCCGTGGCCCTGGTGGATGGTGATGACGTCCTTGCCCGCCGCGAGGTGGGCGCGGATGTCGGCCACCGCTGCCTCGATGTCACCTCGGTAGGCCTCGGCAGGCTGCGCGCCGACCTGCCGGGTCTCCTCGTCGGTGTCCAGCCCGAACGGGCTGATCCCCCACCAGGCCTGCTTCTGCTCGAGCACCTGTCCGCGCACGTCCCCGATGCTTCGCAAGGAGGCGGCACCGAGGTCGATCGGAGCGGTGCCCCCCGACGCAGCCGCGGCCCAGCTCGCGCCCAGGAACTCCTCGCTGGTGGCGACCAGGTCGTGCGCTCGCGAGCGCACCCGCTCGGGGTCGAGCACGAGCACGTGGCTGTCCGGCGGGAGCAGCTCGACGAGCAGCTCCATCTCGTCGACGAGGGCCGGGGAGAGTGACTCCATGCCCTCCACGGCCATGCCCTGAGCCAGCTTGTCGGTGAGCTCGCGCAGCTGGGGGTGCTGTTCGCCGAGCTCGGCTGCCCGCTTGCGCACCTCGTCGGTCAGCAGCAGCTCCCGGCACGGCGGCGCCCAGAGGCGCGGCACCGGCTCCAGGGTGCGCTGGTCGGCCACGGCGAAGGCCCGGATCTCCTCGATCTCGTCTCCGAAGAACTCCACCCGGACCGGGTGCTCCTCGGTGGGCGGGAACACGTCGACGATGCCGCCGCGGACGGCGAACTCACCCCGCTTCTCCACCAGGTCCACCCGGGAGTAGGCCGCGCCCGCCAGGCGGCGTACGACGTCCTCGAGCTCGACCTCCTGTCCCGGTGTCAGCTCGACCGGAGTGAGGTCAGCGAGCCCCTTGACCTGCGGCTGCAGGATCGAGCGCACAGGCGCGACGATGACCTTGAGGGGACCGTTGTTCTCCTCGGTCCCGGGATGCTTGATGCGGCGCAGGACGGCCAGGCGGCGACCGACCGTGTCGCTGCGAGGGCTCAGCCGCTCGTGCGGGAGGGTCTCCCACGCCGGGTACAGCGCCACCGTTGCCGGGTCGAGGACGTCACACAGCTCCTCGGTCAGGTCCTCGGCCTCACGCACCGTGGCGGCGACGACGAGCACGGTGCGCCCGGCATCGACCAGCCCCTTGACCACGAAGGGCCGCAGCGCTGCCGGTCCGGTCAGATCGAGCGCCTCGACGCCCGCCTTGGCGTCGTCCATGGACGCGGCGAGCGCAGGCTCGCGCAGGACCAGGTCGGCCAGGGCTGCGAGGGACACGGGTGACTCCTAAGTGTGCGCGGGCGCGCGCGCGGAACCCCCGGAGGACGCCAGCGGGGGGTGCGCCCAGTCTACGAGGTCATGGACACGCGTACGCGGCCCTGTCGCGCCGCACCGGTTTGGTGGATGCTGTGGCGATGCGAGGGATCGTGCGCGGACTTCTGCTCGGTGCCGCAACGGGGGTGGTGCTGGGGGCGCTCGTGCGCGGCCTGATGCGCCTGGTCGCCATCGGGATGGGGAGCGAGCCGGCGTTCCACCTCGGTGCGTCGATCGGCATCGTCAGCCTGTTCCTGCTGGCCTGCGCAGGAGCAGCCACAGCGCGGGCGGTGGATCTGCGGCGAGCCTGGAAGGCCCTGATCCTGGTGGTGACTTCGGCGCCACTGCTGTTGATGGGCGCGATGTTCACGGTCGTCGAGGTGAGCGAGGTCCGTGACCGTGACCTGCACCCCCTGTGGACCATCGAGCTGCTCATCCTCTCCACCGTGATCGTGGCGATCACGCTCGCCACCCCCCTCGCCGGATGGCGGGTGGGCAGGCCCGCTCGCTCCCGCCGCTGACCCGGCATCCCTGAAGTCTTGGCGGCGGATGACCGCCGGCCGCACCTGGAGCATCGTCTCGGGGCCAGTCCTACGTCTCGCCCCAGGCTCGGCCCGTTGCGGTCCGAGAACATCCACTGAACATGCCGGTGGCCCCGCCGGGGTGGGTTGCGGCGGGGTCCGGGGCGGAGTGGCTACTGGTCGGGCGGGTCGGGGTCAGGTCGCGCCGTAGGGGTGGGGCGGTTGGGGGGTGAGGTCGGTGGTGCCGGTGTGGTCGCGCAGGTAGGTGTAGCCATGCGGGCTGGTCCACAGGAAGCACCCGGGTTCGAGGACGGTGTAGGTCCACGAGGTGTGGGTCTTGAGCCGGTGATGTCGCCGGCACAGCGCCGCGAGGTTGCCCGAGCAGGTCGCCCCGTCGGCGTCGTGGGCGATCACATGGTCGGCATC
The DNA here is from genome assembly GCA_963812235.1 of uncultured Actinomycetota bacterium. Taxonomy (GTDB): domain Bacteria; phylum Actinomycetota; class Actinomycetes; order Propionibacteriales; family Nocardioidaceae; genus Marmoricola. The sequence continues at coordinate 55,320 of CAWEUP010000027.1, forward strand.
GCAGGCCCGGGCGGGGCGGGTGCAGTGCGGGAACACGCAGTGGAGGTTGGTCAGGATCGTCTGTTCGCGGAGCCGGTCGGGGACCTCGTAGGCCTCCACGTGGGTGTGCTCGTTGAGGTCGACCACCGGTCGCACGGTCACGGTGGTGTCCGGGTTGGCGCACCAGGTGCGGACCTGGTCGGCGGTGACCCCACGGCGCCGGTTCTCCACCCGCGCCAGCTCCAGACACCCGCCCGCCCCAGGTGCAGTGCCGGTCAGGGCGGTTTCGGAGAGGTGCACGTAGAGCACCACCTGACGTGGCTGAACCCGCTTGCCGCGACCACCGGCTTGTGGGTCGCGGGCAGGTGCCCCCTCGGGTCCGTTGAGGTCCAGGGCGAGCTGGCGGCGGGCCAGGTCACCGGCGGCGATGGAGCGGCGCACGTCGAACGACTCGGTGGAGCCGAGGGCGGCGAGCTCGTGGGCGCCGCGGGACAGGGCCGCGTCCAGGTCGAGCGCGTCGGCCAGGTCGAGCTCGCCCTCGACGAACGTGGTGCCGGCGAAGGAGACCTGGTCGTGGTGGAAGGTGACATGTCGCCGATCGGCCGCGTCGCTGGCGTCGGCCGCGGCCTTCTGGGGCATGAACCTGGCCACCGCGACCGCGACCAGCCGCTCCAGGGCGGCGAACCCGATCCGGTGGGCGAACCCGGCGACCTGGTCGTCCACGAACCCGGCCGCCTCCCGAGACAGGGACATGGTGGTCTCGGCGACCCGGCGGGCCCGCCAGGAGGGCAGGTCCCCGGCCTGGACCCGGGCCCAGAGGCGCGGCAGGCGGTACTTCAGCTCGAGCGCCGAGGCGATCAAAGCACGTCCGGAGTCGGTGGAGGTCCCGAGCGCGGCAGCGAGCTCGGCGAATGCAGAACTCCGCCACCAGCGGCGCCCCCTCACCAGCCAGCGGGATCCCGGTCTCGGCGCCACCACCGGCACGCCAGGTGGCCTCCAGACCGATCGACTCCGGAGGGTGCTGCTCGGCCCAGGTCACCGCCGCGACCAGCAAGTTGGCCTGCGCCAGGTCGGCCTCACGCCGACACGCACGCACGAAACCGAGCACCTCAGCAGGGCTGTCCAAGCCCATCGGAGCGAGGGTCTCGGTGATCGACATACCTGAATTGAAGCATCGAGCACTGACACTCACCAGAGAAGAATCCGCATCTCTGGAAGGCAATTCTCCCCGATCCCAACCCCGTCGGTCGAGCAGCGAGCGAAGCGAGGGGTCAGCCGAGACCACCACCGAGCCCACAGGAGAATCCCTCTCAGGGAAAGGGAATCGCCTCGCGGCGAGCGGATCTACCGGGTGGCGTCGATCTCGCTCTGGCTGCGCAGGATGCAGAACTCGTTGTCCTCCGGGTCGGCGAGGACGATCCAGCCGGTGCCGTCGTCGTTGCGGTGGTCTGCCACCTGGCGCGCACCGAGCCCGAGCAGCCTGACCAGCTCCTCGTCGCGGGTGTCCGCGCTGGGGCGCAGATCGAGGTGCAACCGGTTCTTGAGCTGCTTGTCCTCGGGCACCTGGATGAACAGCAGCGGGTGCCCTCCGTCCGGCCGGTGGATCCAGCACTCCTCGTCCCCGGGGTGGTTCGCGTCGTCGGGGTCGTCGACGTACTCGAGCACCGCCTTCCACCACGCGGAGATCACGTAGGCGTTGCGGCAGTCGATCGTGGTGTGCGAGATGAACGCGGTCATCTCGCGATCGTCTCACCGCGGTCGTGCAGCGGCTAGAGGAACCGAACCGACCGCACCAGGCGCACGCGCGTGGAAGTCAGCGGTCGACCGGGGCCGGACTCGAAGCACTCTCGTTGTTGCCGAACAGGTACTCCGCGGCGTAGAGCACCCCGCCCACGGCGAGCAGGCCGGCGCACCAGACCAGCGAGAACGGATCGTCGACCACGACGTAGACGAGCAGCATGAAGTTGCCCGCGATGCCCGTCCACAGCAGCCATCGAGGCGCACGGAACGACTCCTCGTGCTCGTCCTGCCCACCGAGCTTGAGCGCCGAGACGATGACCAGGACGTAGATCACCAGCGTCAGCACGACGGTGACGAGCGCGAGCCGGGCGACCACGTCGATGCCGAGACCCGCGTTGTTCAGCAGGGCGCCGAGGACGAGCAGCCCCGTCACCACCAGGGCCGCGAAGCTCAGCGCGACCCACGGGCTGCGCCGCTTGGCGTGGATCCGGGCGAAGGCGCCGGGAACGACGTCCTCGCGGGCCATGCCGTAGAGGATGCGGGACTGGGTGACCACCGCCACGAGCGTGGTGTTGGTGATCGCGATCATCGCGATCACCGCGAACAGGGTCGCCATCACCGTCACCGGGATCGGCAGGATGCCGGCCTTGACCACCTCGAGCAGCGCGGCGTCGGAGCCGGCGAGCGTCTTGACCGGCACCGTGAGTGCCGCGGTCATCGCGACCAGGACGTAGATGATGCCGGCGGTGATCATGCCGCCGACCAGTGCGCGCGGGAAGCTCTTCGACGGGTTCATCGTCTCCTCTGCCACGTTGGCGGCGTTCTCGAAGCCGGTCATCGCGAAGAACGCGAGGGCGACACCGGCCACGATCGCGAAGATCGGGTTCCCCTCCGCGGAGAACTCGCCCAACGTGCTGAAGTCCGCCTTGCCCTGGGCCACGTAGACGATCCCGATGATCATCACGATGATCAGGCCCGCGACCTCCACGAAGGTCATCACCATGTTCACCACCACCGACTCGGTGATGCCGATGTAGTTCACGATCGCCAGCGCGAAGATGAAGACCAGGCTGACCAGCAGTCCTGGAGGCAACGTCCACAGCTCGGCGAAGTACGCCGAGAAGCCGGTGGCCAGCGACCCGGCCGCGGCGAAGCTCGCCGAGAGGAAGGTGACGGTGACCAGAAAGGTCAGCGCGCGGTTGCCGAAGGCCTTGTTGACGTAGAGGGCAGCCCCGGCCGCCTGCGGGTACTTCGTCACCAGCTCGGCGTAGGCCAGCCCGGTGATCGTCGCCAGCGTCACGCCGACGGCGAAGGCGATCCAGAAGGCACCGCCCACCGCCCCGGCGACCAGGCCGATCAGGACGTAGATGCCCGAGCCGAGCACGTCACCGAGGACGTAGAAGTAGAGCAGCCGGCCCGTGATGGAGCGTTTCAGCTCGCTGTCGGGCCCCGGGACACTCTGGTCGACGGCGTCAACGGTCTCACCTGACATGGTTGCCTCGATCCTGGCCGGAGATGTGCACGTGTGCCACCGGCGTGCCCGAGATGCGGCAGTGCAAACCCCCGGGTGTGAAATCACGGCCGGCTGGGCGGTCGAGGCGCCGGGCGCTCGCTGGTCGAGCAGTGAGCGGAGCGAGCCTCAGTCGAGACCTCGCCCCGACACCGGTGCTACTGGACCACGACCTCGATGCGCTGGAACTCCTTGAGCTCGGTGTAGCCGGTGGTCGCCATGGCGCGCCGCAGGGCACCGATCAGGTTCATCGTGCCGTCGGCGACCGTCGAGGGGCCGAACAGGATCTGCTCGAGGGTGCCCACCGTCTCCAACCGGACCCGCTCGCCGCGTGGGAGCTCGGCGTGGTGCGCCTCGGTGCCCCAGTGGAAGCCCTTGCCCGGCGCGTCCGTCGCCCTGGCGAGGGGGGAGCCGACCATGACCGCGTCGGCACCGCACGCGACCGCCTTGGCGATGTCACCGCTGCGACCGATGGAGCCGTCGGCGATCACGTGGACGTAGCGACCACCGGACTCGTCGAGGTAGTCGCGGCGTGCGGCGGCGACGTCGGCCACCGCGCTGGCCATCGGGACTGCGACTCCGAGGACCGTGCGAGTGGTGTGCGCGGCGCCACCGCCGAAGCCGACCAGCACCCCGGCCGCTCCGGTGCGCATCAGGTGCAGCGCTGCCTGGTAGGTCGCGCAGCCACCGACGATCACGGGCACGTCGAGCTCGTAGATGAACTCCTTGAGGTTGAGCGGCTCAGCCTGCGCGCTGACGTGCTCGGCGCTGACCGTGGTCCCACGGATGACGAACATGTCCACCCCGGCGTCCACCACCGTCTTGGCGAACTCCTTGGTCCGTTGCGGGCTCAGGCTCCCGGCCACGGCCACCCCGGCGTCGCGCACCTGCCGGATCCGCTCGGTGATCAGGTGCGGCTTGACCGGCTCGGTGTAGATCTCCTGCATCCGGCGTACGGCGTCGGACCCGGTGAGCCCGGCGACCTCGTCCAGCAGGTCCGTCGGGTCGTCGTACCGCGTCCACAGTCCTTCGAGGTTGAGCACGCCCAGGCCACCGAACCTGCCGAACGCGATCGCGGTCTCGGGAGACATCACCGAGTCCATCGGGGCTGCGAGGATCGGCAGCTCGAAGCGGTAGGCGTCGATCTGCCACGCCGTGGAGACCTCTTCGGGATCGCGGGTACGCCGGCTGGGCACGATCGCGATGTCGTCGAAGGCATAGGCCCGGCGTCCGCGCTTGGCCCGCCCGATCTCGATCTCAGTCACTGGGTGACCCTATCGGTTGGCGCCGTCGCTGGTCCGCACCCACCGAGGTCGAGCCACATCACCAGCAGGTCCGCACAGGAGTCGTCCGGGAGCCGGAACGCTCCTGGGACGGTCCCGACCGTCTCGAAGCCCAGCGAGTGCCACAGCGCGATCGCCGCGGTGTTGGTGGAGACCACGGCGTTGAACTGGATGGCGCTGAAGCCGTGCTCGCGGTGCCATGCCACGGCGTACTCCCCCAGGGCGCGCCCGACTCCACGGCCCCGTGCGCTCGACGACACCATGAAGCTCGCGGTGCCGACATGGGAGCCCTGCGCCGGACGGTTCGCCCCCATCCGCGCGCTGCCCAGCACACGCTCCTCGTCGACGCTGACCACGGTGTGGGTACCGGCCCAGACCGCACGCGTCTCCGCCTCGGAGGAGGGCACCTCCAGGGCGTAGGTCAGGCCGGCCGTGGTCACCTCGACCACGAGTGCATGCACCTGCGGCCAGTCCGCCTCCGTGATCTCGCGGACCAGCGGGCTGCTCATCGCCAGGAGTAGTTGGGGGCCTCGGCAGTGATCTGAACGTCGTGCGGGTGGCTCTCCTTGAGGCCCGCCGAGGTGATCCGGACGAAGCGGCCCTTCTCCCGGAGCTCGGTGATGTTGCGGGCACCGACGTAGAACATCGACTGGTGCAGGCCGCCCAGCAGCTGGTGGGCGACCGCGGAGAGCGGCCCGCGGTACGCGACCTGGCCCTCGATGCCCTCCGGGACGATCTTGTCGTCGCTGCTGACGTCGGCCTGGAAGTAGCGGTCCTTGGAGTAGGACTTCTTGCCTCGGCTGGACATGGCCGCGAGCGAACCCATGCCCCGGTAGGACTTGTACTGCTTCCCGTTGACGAAGACCAGGTCTCCCGGACTCTCCTCGCACCCGGCGAGCAGCGAGCCGAACATGACCGACTCCGCGCCGGCGACCAGCGCCTTGGCGATGTCACCGGAGTACTGCAGCCCGCCATCGGCGATCAGCGGCACACCCGCCGGTCCGCAGGCGAGCGAGGCGTCGTAGACGGCCGTCACCTGGGGCACGCCGACCCCTGCCACGACGCGCGTGGTGCAGATCGACCCGGGTCCCACCCCGACCTTGACCGCGTCGACTCCGGCGTCGACCAGTGCCTGGGCGCCGCCGCGGGTGGCGACGTTGCCGCCGACGATCTCGACGTGCCGGGTCGCCGGGTCGGACTTGAGCCGCTGGATCATGTCGAGCAGCAGCCGGGCATGGCCATGAGCCGTGTCGACCACGAGGACGTCGACGCCCGCCTCGATCAGGGTGGTCGCGCGGTGCCACGCCTCGCCGAAGTAGCCCACGGCGGCGCCGACCAGCAACCGCCCGTCTGCGTCGTTGGAGGCGTTCGGGAACTGCTCGGACTTGACGAAGTCCTTGACCGTGATCAGGCCCGCCAGCCGTCCCTGGGCATCCAGGATGGGCAGACGCTCGCGCTTGTGCTGCCGCAGCAGCGTCGTGGCGTCCTCGCGACTGATCCCCACCGGGGCGGTGATCAGCGGCATCGGGGTCATCACCTCGTCGACCTTGGTGGTGGCCCATTCGGCGACGGGGGTGAACCGCAGGTCCCTGTTGGTGATGATGCCGAGGAGGCGGTCGTCGGAGTCGACGACAGGCAGACCGGAGACGCGGTACTCGCCACAGATGTGGTCGAGCTCCTCGAGGGTCTTGTCGGGCCCGATCGTGACCGGGTTGGAGATCATCCCCGTCTGGGTCCGCTTGACCAGGTCGACCTGGTAGGCCTGGTCCTCGATCGACAGGTTGCGGTGCAGGATGCCGATGCCGCCCTGGCGAGCCATCGCGATCGCCATCCGAGACTCGGTGACCGTGTCCATCGCGCTGGAGATCAGCGGGGTGTGCAAGGTGATGTTGCGGGTGAGCCGGGTGCTGGTGTCCACCTCGCTGGGGATGACATCGGTCTCCCCTGGCAGGAGCAGCACGTCGTCGTAGGTCAGACCCAGCGCGGCGAACTTGCTCGGGACTTCGGGAACACCTGAGGTCATCAGCTCCGGGGGCCTTCCGGTGTGGTGAGCGGGCTCCCCAGTCTACCGTCGCGCCCGGCGCGGGAGACCGCGCCCGCCGGCTGTGCGCCCTGTGACGTCGGGCGCTGTCTCAGACCGTGCTGGCGATGTCGGCGCGGCGTACGCCGGTGACGATGATGCGGGCCCGCAGCAGGCCGTCGCTGACCCGGATCCTCGCCCGCAGGCCGGCGCCGCACACCATCGTGACGAAGCCCTCGTCCTCGGCAGGTGCCAGCAGCACCACCTCGTCCTGGCCGGCAGCGGCTGCCTGCGAGGCAGCGCGCGTGAGCAGCTGGGTGCCGATGCCCAGGCGGCGCCATCCGGGGGCGACCTCGACCGTGAGCTCGCCACCGGGGGGCTGGGCGAAGGCCGCCCGTCCGACGACGTGATCCCCGATCCTGGCGACCAGGCCGGAGGAGGTCTCGGCGTACTCGACGACCGCGTCCGGCCCGGCGGTCTCCCGGCCGACCGTCTCGGCGAGCGCGGTCAGCGCGGCGGCGCGGGAGTGCTCCGAGACGCTCCACTTCTCCGGATGCGGCCCGAGCAGGGCCTCCAGGCGCTCGTGCAGCACCCCGGGGTCGGCCACCACGTCCTGCGCGGCGTTCAACCACCGCAACGGCTGGTCGATCAGGTCGTGAGTGGTGCAGGGTCCGACGCTCACCTCGTCCCCGCCTGCACCACTCACGAGCTCAGCGACCGCTCCCGCGGTCCAGCCGTCCGGCACGTCGACCACCAGCTCGTCGGTCACGCGGCCGAGGTCGGGGAAGATCTGCAGGCCGAGGATGTTCACCTCGGCGTCGCCGCACCGCGAGGCGAGTCGAGCCAGCGATCCGGGCCGTTCGGTCAACGTGGTGCGCACCCGGAACAACATGGGCAACACTGTGGGCCCGAAGTGTTGCGGGCTCGCTGCGGCTGTGTTGCGGGCATGTCAACAAACGCCCCGAAACGCCGAACCGCCCCGCACCAACGGTGCGGGGCGGCTCGGTCCTCGGTCTACTTCGTGAAGCCGACCTGGGTGTAGTCCGGTGCCTCGAACTGCGAGGCGCCGATGTTGACGATGCCCTTCTCGACGGCCCAGATCGTCGGCGTCGTCCCGATCGTCACGATCGGCGCGATGCTGAAGATCGTCTTGTCGATCTCGTTCGCGATCTCCTGCTGCTTGGCCGGGTCGAGCTCGGCGTTTGCCTGGTCCCACAGGCCGGAGAGCTTGGGATCGGTGATGCCGCTGTAGTTCTGACCGGCGTCCGCCGGGTCGAACAGCGACTGCGTCGTCGAGACCGGGAACTGGGTGCCCTGCCAGCTGAACGACGTCGTCTGGAAGTTCAGCTTGCCCACGGCGACGTAGTCCTCGAAGTACTTCGCGACCGGGACGGTGTCCAGCTCCATCGCGATGCCTGCCTTCTTCAGGAAGCCCTGGACCAGCTGGGCCCGCTGGGCGTTGGTCGGTACGTCGGCGGGCACGGTGATGCCGACCTCGAGCGGCTTGCCGTCCTTCTCGTACATGCCGTCCGAGCCCTTGGTGTAGCCCGCGTCCTCCAGCTCGGAAGCCGCCTTCTTGAGGTCGTAGGGGAGCACCTCGTCCGCGACGTCCTTGTAGCCGGCCTGCCCGGGGACGTAGATGACGCTGCCCTGGACCGACGGCTCCACGTCGAGCTGCTTCTGGACGACCTGGGTCATCGTCTTGCGGTCGATCGCGTGCGCGATCGCGCGACGCACGCGTACGTCGTCCAGCGGGGCCTTGGTCGCGTTCATCGTCAGGTGGGTCCAGGTGAGACCGCCCGACTTCTGGATCTCAGCGTCCGGGCGCTTCGCGGCCTGGGCCAGGGCGTCCGGGTTGGCCTGGGTGTCCAGGACGTTGATCTCCTTGTTGGCGAACGCCTGCCCCAGCCCGTCCTGGCCGACGACGCGGAAGATCAGCTTGTCCAGCTTGGGCTTGCGCCCCCACCAGCGCGGGTTGGGCGTCTCGGTGACCACGCCGGCGTTGTTGTCGATCTTGCTGACCACGTAGGGCCCGTTGCCCGGGAACATCTTCTTGGTGAAGCCGGTGTTGAAGGCCTTCGGGTCTGCGGTCACCGAGGACGGCGCCACCGGGTACATGTAGGCGGGCCAGTCCGCGTTCACCTTGCTCCAGGTGATCGTGTACTCGTACTCGTCGGCGCCCTTCTCGATGCCGGCGATGTCCTTGTAGCCGTTGTCGGCGGCGATCTCGAAGCGCTTGTCCTTGCCGTTCAGCGCCTTCCAGGTGTCCACCATGTCCTGGTAGGTGATCGGCTTGCCGTCGCTCCACACCGCCTTGGGGTTGAGCTTGACCTCGATCTTGAGCGGGTCCTCGCTGGCGATCTCGGCGGACTCGACCGTGTTCGGGTCGACCTTCCAGGTGCCGTCCGGCTCGAAGATGACGCCACCCAGCAGCAGCGGCCCCTGGATGGTCGCGTTGTCGCCCAGCGGGCCGTTGACCTGGTTGCTGTTCCAGTTGATCGGGAGCTGGCCGATCGCCTGGACGAGGGTGCCACCCTCCTCGACCTCGTCATAGTCCGCCTTGGTCCAGGCGATGTTGGGTAGCACCGCGCCGCTGTCCTCGGAGCTGGCGCCCGGCTTGCTGGTCGAGCTGCCACCACCGCCGCACGCGGACAGCGTGAGGGCCGTGGTGGCGGCTGCGGCCACGAGAGCGAGCGATTTCCGACGATTCATCTGTTCCTCCTGTTGGTGGTGCTCCGGCTACAACGCTTGCAGCGTGTTCTGCTCGACGTGGTGGCATGCCGCCGACGTCGTGTCGACCACCCGCAGCTGCGGGTCCTCGGTCAGGCAGAGCCGCTGGCGCGACGGGTCGAGGATCTTGTACAGCGGGCAACGTCCGTGGAAGTTGCAGCCACTGATCTCGTCCGTCGGGCTCGGCAGGTCGCCGTCGAGAAGAATTCGGGTGCGTGACCGCTCGGCCTCGGGGTCGGGGATCGGCACCGCCGACATCAGGGCCTGGGTGTAGGGGTGATGCGGCCGCGCGAACACCTCGGCGACGTCGCCGGTCTCGACGATCCGGCCCAGGTACATCACCGCCACGGTGTCGGCGATCTGCCGGACCACCGCGAGGTCGTGGGCCACGAAGAGGTACGACAGGCCCAGCAGGGCTCGCAGATCCTCGAGGAGGTTCATGATGCCGGCCTGGATGGAGACGTCGAGGGCGGACACCGGCTCGTCGAGCACCAGCAGCTTGGGGTTCGTCGCGAGCGCCCGGGCGATGCCGATGCGCTGGCGCTGCCCGCCGGAGAACTCGTGGGGGTAGCGCGAGGCCATCGACGGTTCGAGCCCGACCAGCTCCAGGAGCTCGGAGACCCGGGCGTGGCGCTCGGCCTTGGAGACCTTGTGCACGGTCAACGGCTCCCCCACCGTGTCCTCGATCGTGAGCCGGGGGTCGATCGCTGCCATCGGGTCCTGGAAGACGATCTGCACGTCCTTGCGCATCGCCAGACGGTCGGCCCGTGACAGCTCGCGGACGTCGCGACCGGCGAGCGAGATGGTGCCGGACTGCGGACTGGTCATCTCGAGGACCTCGAGGATCGTGGTCGACTTGCCACAGCCGGACTCCCCCACGAGGCCGAGCACCTCGCCACGGCGGATCTCCAGGTCGACGCCGTCCACCGCCTTCACCGTGCCGACCTGCTTCTTGAAGATCGCTCCCGTGGTGAGCGGGAAGTGCCGGACCAGGCCCCTGATGCTCAGGATCGACTCGCGGTCCTCGGTGAGCGTCGTGGACACGTGGATCGGCTCGGGGCGGGGAAAGACGTCGGTGGCCGGCAGCTCGCCCGACGCGATCTCGCTCGCCCGGATGCAGGCGGCCGTGTGACCACCGCCGAGCTGCACGAGGGCCGGCTCGGCCGTGGTGCACGCCGGGACGGCGACGGGACAGCGCGGTTCGAACGGGCACCCCGGCGGCAGGTCGGACAGCGAGGGCGGCCGACCCTCGAGGGGAACCAGACGGGTCCTGCCTGCGGTCACCAGGTTGGGCACCGACCGCAGCAGCCCGATCGTGTAGGGCATCTGCGGACGGCTGAACACGCCGTCGACCGTTCCGGTCTCGACCAGCCTCCCGGCGTACATCACCCCGATGCGGTCGGCGTTGCCGGCGACGACGCCCAGGTCGTGAGTGATCAGGACGACAGCGGCGCCGGTGATCTCCTTGGCCTTCTGCAGGACCTCGAGGATCTGGGCCTGGATGGTGACGTCGAGGGCCGTCGTCGGCTCGTCGGCGATGATCAGGCTGGGGTCGTTGGCGATCGCGATCGCGATCATCACCCGCTGGCGCATGCCACCGGAGAACTCGTGGGGGAAGGACCGCACGCGGCGCTCAGGGGCGGCGATGCCCACGACCCGCAGCAGGTCGACGGCGCGCGCCTGCGCGGCCTGCTCGCTCAGGGCCCGGTCGTGCAGCCTGAGCCCCTCGGCGATCTGGTCACCGACGGTGTACACCGGCGTGAGCGCGGAGAGCGGGTCCTGGAAGATCATCGCGATCTCCTTGCCGCGCAGCCGCGAGAGCGCACGGTCGTCCATGGCGAGCAGCGACTCCCCGCGAAGCAGGACCTCACCGGTGACGACGGCGCTGCGGGGAAGCAGCCCCATCACCGCCATCGAGGAGACCGACTTGCCCGAGCCGGACTCCCCGACGATGCCCAGGAACTCACCCTGGTCGACCGTGTAGGAGATGCCGCGCACCGCCCGGACCGTGCCGGAGGCCTGCGGGAAGCTCACGGAGAGGTCGCGCACCTCGAGCAGGGGGACCTCACTCATTGGTGGCTCCCGACGTCGGGTCGACCGCGTCGCGCAGAGCGTCGCCCACGAGGCTCACGGCGAACAGCAGCAGGACCAGCACCAGCGCCGGGAACACGAACATCCACGGCCGGGTGGTGGCCGAGGCGGTGCCGTCGGCGAGCAGCACTCCCAGGGAGACCTCGGGCCGCAGGATGCCGAAGCCGAAGTACGACAGGGTCGTCTCCGCCTCGATCGCGGCCACCACCCCCAGGGTGGCGTCGATGATCAGCAGCGAGGCGACGTTGGGGATGATGTGGCGTCGGATGATGGTGCCGGTTCCGACGCCCATGAACCGGGCGGCCTTGACGAACTCGCGGTCCCGCAGCGACTTGGTCTGGGAACGGATCACCTGCGCCATCACCATCCAGCTGAACAGCGCGATGAAGGCGGTGAGCACCAGGAACGAGGCACTCTTGAACAGTGGACTGAGCAGCACCAGGATGAAGAAGGCGGGCAGGACGAGCAGGAAGTTGATCATCCAGCTCAGCGCCGCATCGGTCTTGCCGCCGACATAGCCCGCGAACGCGCCGACGAACGCCGCGATCAGCGTGCCCGCGGGACCGGCGATGAGCCCGATCACCAGCGACTTCCTCAACCCGGAGACCGTCTCGGCGTAGATGTCCTGACCGATGTCGTCGGTCCCGAACCAGTGCGTCCAGGACGGCCCTGTGCTCGAGTTGATCAGGTCCTGGTCGGTGGGGGTCCACGGCGTGATCCAGAGTCCGCCGATCGCCCACAGGATCATCAGGCCCACGACGACGGCACCGATCCAGAAGCGCGTGGTGGAGCGCAGGCGCAGCCAGATCAGTCGCGACCGGCTGGCGTTGCGCCGCCCCGTCACCGGAGCGCTGAGGTCTCCGGTGAGGTCTACCTCGACCCGCCCGACCGGGTCGGTGACCGCCATCAGATCCTCACCCTCGGGTCGAGCGCGGCATAGAGCAGCTCGGCGGTGGTCGACGAGATCAGGATCAGGATGGCGAGGTAGAAGACCGAGCCGGCGGCGGCGTTGACGTCGTTCTGGGTGATGGCGGTCAGTGCCAGCTCGCCCATGCCGTGCCAGCTGAAGACCAGCTCGAGCAGCGTCGAACCGGCGACCAGGGTGCCGAAGCTGTAGGCGAAGTAGGTCGACATCGGGATCAGCGCCACGCGCACGCCGTGACGGAGCATCGCGGAGTTGCGGGTACGCCCCTTCGACCTCGCGGTCCGGATGTAGTCCGCGCTGAGCACGTCGAGCATGGCGTTGCGCTGGTAGCGGGAGTACGACGCCGCTCCCAGAGCGGTCAGGGCGATGGTCGGCAGCAACAGGTGGCTGAGCCGGTCGAGCACGATGTTCCAGGTCCCCTCCACCCCGGGGGTGTACTGGCCGGTGAACTCGATGGCCTGGACGCCGACCCAGCCGTTGAACCGGGTGGCCAGGATCATCAGCACGACGCCGGTGACGAAGATCGGCGTCGCCAGGACCAGGTAGGAGATGTAGGTGACCACCTGGTCGCTGGCCTTGTACTGACGCACGGCACCCCAGACTCCGAGGGCGACACCGAGGGCGGCCCCGAGCAGGGAGCCGACGATCAGGAGCTGCAGGCTCACGCCGGACCGGACCAGCATGTCCTGACCGACCGGGTCGAGGTTGTTCCCCAGGCCGAACGAGCCGTTCAGGAAGATGTTGGAGAGCCAGGTCCAGGTGCGCTCGAGCGAGCGGGGTGCTGGGCTCCACCCCCAACCGGGTCAGGGCAGCGGAGATGTCCTCGTCACTGGGACGAGGGTTGCGTCCGTAGTAGCGGGAGGCCGGGTTGAGCACCGAGCTCGCCAGCACGTAGCCGAGCACGGTGGCCAGCACGGTGAGGATCAGGTAGTTCAGGAACCGTCGGAGCACGTAGAGGATCAAGCGCTCACCTGCCTCCCACCCCGACGTCAGCTCACGGTTCCGGTCCCCGACCCACACACGGTCACGGCGGGCTGGTCGGGGTGCACGCTAGCAAGCACCGGATCAGAAATTGTCGAGTTCGGAGAGGAATGGCCTAGCGCAACCAAATCGCAATATTTACGCCCACGAGTGCCCCCATGACCAGCGCCGGACGCGACCGCCATCGGACAAAAGCCTCATCATGGACGTTTTCCAGGTGCAGGCGTTCCCAGGCGGAGCGGGACCGCTCGATGATCTCGGCCGACGCTCAACGAGGCCGGGTCGTGCCGCCTCGGGGCACCGGGCGCGTTCCACGAGGTGACCGACCTGAAGTCGTCCTGACCCCTCGCGGGCCGATGACCGTGGTCAGGCCCCGCACCGTGGACCGAGTCCAGGGCGCGAACGGGATCTCGTGCACCCGGAGCGGGTTGACGACCCGCAGACCGTGCGGGCTCACCTCCAGGCACGGGCTGGCCAGCACCCACCAGGCGCCGAACGCGATCGCCGACATCAGCAGGGTGGTGCGCAGCGCGTAGCCGGTGGTTCCCTCCACGACGGCGTCGAGCACGCCGAACGCGCACCCGACCCACACCGCGCCCGGCACCAGCACGGCGCCGTGTCCGCGAAGGACCACGGGGCGCGCGACACCTACCGCTGGCGCACCCATGTGGCTCAGGCTACGTGGCGGTGCTTGAGTGGAGAGATGGACGCGGTGCGCGCCGCCTTCGACGCGGTGCCTCGAGCGGGGTTCCTTCTCCCAGCGGGACCGGGAGCGCGCCGGGTACGACGGACCGCTCGCGATCGGGCACGGCCAGACGAACTCGCAGCCGCGCACGGTCGAGGCGATGCTGCGCCTGCTGGAGGTCCATCCGGGCGACCGGATCCTCGACGTCGGCTCCGGATCGGGCTGGACCACAGCACTGCTGGCGGCACTCACGGGACCCACCGGGCACGGTCGTCGGCGTCGAGCTGGTGCCCGAGCTCACCGTGTGGGGAGCGCGGAACCTCGCCCGCACCGCCTACTCCTGGGCCTCGATCCAGCCGGCCCTCCCGGACGTCCTCGGGGTGCCCGGAGGACGCGCCGTACGAGCGGATCCTGGTCTCGGCCGAGGCGCGCAGCCTGCCCCAGGACCTGGTCGACCAGCTCGCCGACGGAGGCCGGATCGTGTTGCCGGTGCGAGGGCACCATGCTGCTGGGCGTGCGGTCGGTGAGGAGCTGCGGACCACCCGTCACGGGAGCTACCGCTTCGTGCCGCTGCGGTGATCCGCGCACGTCGCTCGCGCAGCGAGAACGAGAGCAGCCACCCTCGCCGCGTCGCAACGCGGTGAGGGTGGCTGTCGGTGTGCATCGTCCGGTGGAGATCACCGGTCGATGAGTCACCTCTCGATCAGTGGCCGTGCCCGTGCCCGTGGCCACCGGCCTGCGGCTCTGCCTCCTCGGGCTTGTCCACGATCAGCGTCTCGGTCGTGAGCAGCATCCCGGCGATCGACGACGCGTTGGTCAGCGCCGACTTGGTCACCTTGACGGGGTCCAGCACGCCCTGGGCGACCAGGTCGCCGTACTCCCGGGTGGCGGCGTTGTAGCCGTTGCCCAGGCCGAGCTCGCGCACCTTGGCGACGACGACGTAGCCCTCGACACCACCGTTCTCGGCGATCCAGCGCAGGGGCTCGTCGGCGGCCTTGCGCACGATCCGCACACCCATCGCCTCGTCACCGGTGAGTCCGAGGTCGTCCTCGAGCGCGGCCACGGCGTGGATCAGGGCAGAGCCACCGCCGGGGACGATGCCCTCCTCGATCGCGGCGCGCGTCGCGGAGACGGCGTCCTCGATGCGGTGCTTCTTCTCCTTCAGCTCCACCTCGGTGGCAGCGCCGACCTTGACGACGCAGACGCCGCCGGCCAGCTTCGCCAGCCGCTCCTGGAGCTTCTCGCGGTCCCAGTCGGAGTCGCTCGACTCGATCTCGGCCTTGATCTGGTTCACGCGGCCGTTGACCTCGTCGGGCTTGCCGCCACCCTCGACGATCGTGGTGTTGTCCTTGGTGACCACGATGCGGCGGGCGGTGCCGAGCACGTCGAGACCGACCTGGTCGAGCTTGAGACCGACCTCGGGGGCGATGACCTGACCACCGGTGAGGGTGGCGATGTCCTGCATCATCGACTTGCGACGGTCACCGAAGGCGGGGGCCTTCACGGCGACCGCGTTGAAGGTGCCGCGGATCTTGTTGACCACCAGGGTCGAGAGCGCTTCGCCCTCGACGTCCTCGGCCAGGATGAACAGCGGCTTGCCGGCAGCGATGACCTTCTCCAGCAGGGGCAGCATCTCCGAGATCGCGGAGATCTTGCCCTGGTGCAGCAGGATGAAGGGGTCCTCCAGGACGGCCTCCATCGACTCCTGGTCGGTCACGAAGTACGGCGAGAGGTAGCCCTTGTCGAACTGCATGCCCTCGGTGAACTCCAGCTCGGTGCCCATGGTGTTGGACTCCTCGACGGTGATCACGCCGTCCTTGCCGACCTTGTCGAAGGCCTCGGCGAGCAGCTCGCCGATGATCTCGTCGCGGCTGGACACGGTGGCCACGGCCGCCATGTCCTTGCGGTCGTCGACGTCGCGCGCAGCCTCGCTGAGCGCGTCGTTGACGGCCTCGGTGGCCTTGTCCATGCCCCGCTTGAGGCCCATCGGGTTGATGCCGGCCGCGACGAAGCGCAGGCCCTCGTGCACCATCGACTGGGCGAGCACGGTCGCGGTCGTCGTGCCGTCACCGGCGACGTCGTTGGTCTTGGTCGCGACCTCTTTGGTGAGCTGGGCACCGAGGTTCTCGAACGGGTCGTCCAGCTCGATCTCACGAGCGACGGTCACACCGTCGTTGGTGATCGTCGGCGCGCCCCACTTCTTGTCCAGGACGACGTAGCGGCCGCGCGGGCCGAGCGTCACCTTGACGGCGTTGGCGAGCTTGTCGACGCCACGCTCCAGCGAGCGCCGTGCGTCCTCGTCGAACTCCAGAATCTTGGGCATCTCAGGGATGCTCCCTTCGGTTGTGAGAAAGCGAAAGTCCGAGGCGGAAAGCACGCCCGGTTGCCCGGTGGTGGTGCTCTCGACCTCGGACTATCGGGGGGTTGTTCAGGAAACGACGGCGAGGACGTCGCGCGCGGAGAGGATGAGGTACTCCTCGCCGGCGTACTTGACCTCGGTGCCGCCGTACTTGCTGTAGATGACCTTGTCGCCGACGTTGACGTCGAGCGGGACACGGTTTCCGTTGTCGTCGATGCGACCCGGACCGATGCTCAGGACTTCACCCTCTTGGGGCTTCTCCTTGGCAGTGTCCGGGATGACCAGGCCGGAAGCCGTGGTCTGCTCGGCCTCGAGGGCCTTGACGACGATCCGGTCCTCGAGGGGCTTGATGTTGACCGACACGATGTCGACCTCCACTTTCCACAGAATCGATGGGTTTCGAAAGTTTGCTGCTTGTGTTGATGTACGCCGTCGCGGGGGTCGCACCTCGGCACAAGCGCTGGCACACTCACCGGGAGAGTGCCAGTGGAGAAACTAGCACTCTCACCTGACGAGTGCCAGAGCGGGGCTCTTCGAAGAGGCTCCGGCTCGCGTGTGGCCCCGAGCGTGGCCCGCGAGTGTGGCCCCTCGTGTGGCCCCGCGCACGGCCGGGCGGATCCGTCTCCGATCCGCCTCGAGCTAGCGGGGTGACAGACTCCGCAGCGTGGACCTCGACGCCTTCCGCTGGCTGCTGACGCCTGAGGGCCAGCGGCTGCTGGTATCGGCGGAGGACGCTGCGGACGACCCCCTGTCCGGCCAGTCCGCCCTGCGGCGTACGGCGAGCGCAGAGCACGTGGCGGCCGCCGTCACCCAGGTGCAGCTGCGTCGGCGCGGGAGACGAAGTTCGGAGCGCTGGCGGCTCGGATGTACTTCACCCCCGAGGGCCTCGAGCAGGCCACGCGCCTCTCGGTCGCGACCCACCGGGCCGCCCGCGCTCGCGCCTCGGGGGCCTCCACACTGATCGACCTCGGCTGCGGCATCGGCGGTGACCTGGTCGCCTTCGCCCGTGCCGGGATGACCTGTGCCGGGGTCGACCTCGACCCCGTGCGCGTGGCCGTGGCGATGGCGAACCTCGACGCGCTCGGCCTCGGAGGAGCGGTCACCACCGCCGACGCGACCTCGGTCGACACCAGCCCGTTCGACCTCGCGTACGCCGACCCGGCACGCCGCTCGGCGAAGGGTCGCAGCTTCGACGTCGACGAGTGGACCCCGCCGTGGCCCTTCGTCTCGAACGCTGTTCGAGCGCGACTCCTGCGTCAAGCTCGCGCCCGGCATCCCCCACCGACTCGTGCCCGAGGGGGTGGAGGCCGAGTGGGTCAGCGACCACCGCGAGGTCAAGGAGGCCGTGCTCTGGTCGGGGCGGCTGGCGACGGTCCGGCGTCGGGCCACGGTGATCGGCGACGGCGGCCTCGCCACCCTGACCGACGAGGACGATCCGGGAGCCACCACGGGCGGTGTCGAGGAGTTCTTCTACGAGCCGGACGGCGCCGTGATCCGGGCCGGACTGGTGACCGCGGTCGCCGACGGGGTCCGAGGGCCATCTGTTGGACGAGCACATCGCCTACGTGACCTCCTCCCAGAGCTTCCGCACCCCCTTCGCCCGCGGCTATCGGGTGCTCGAGGAGGTCCCGTTCCGGGAGAAGCCGCTCAAGGCCGCTCTGCGGGAGCGCGGCATCGGCCGGCTCACGATCAAGAAGCGCGGGGTCTCGGTCGTCCCCGACGACCTGCGCAAGCGGCTGTCGCTGCGCGGCGACGAGGAGTCGACGCTGGTGCTCACCCGCGTGGCCGGCAAGGGCGCGGCCTTCCTGCTCCAGCCGCTCGGCTGAGCCCGGTCGCCTCCCGAGGTCAGCTGCCGAGCGACTCCCTCTCGGCGCCGATCGTGGTGTCGTCCCCGTGCCCGGTGTGCACGACGGTCTCGTCGGGCAGCTCGAACAGCTTGGAGCGGATGGACTGCACGATCAGGTCCTCGTCGCTGAAGGACCTGCCGGTGGCGCCCGGCCCGCCCTGGAACAGGGTGTCGCCGGTGAAGACCGCGCCGAGGTCGTGCACGTAGAGGCACACGGCCCCTGGGGCATGGCCGGGGGTGTGCAGCACCTTGAGCGCGGCACCGCCGACCTTGATCGACTGCCCGTCCTCGAGGTCGGCGTCCCACAGGTGGTCGGTGTGGGTGAGCTCCCACACCGGCTTGTCGGCCGGGTGCAGCAGGATCGGCGCCGTCACCCGTTCGCGCAGCTGCGGCGCCACCCGCACGTGGTCGTCGTGGGCGTGGGTGCAGATGATCGCCTTCACCTGGCGGCCCCCCACCACGGCGAGGATGTCGTCGACGTTGTGCGGCGCGTCGATGACGACGCACTCGTCGTCGTCGCCGATCACCCAGATGTTGTTGTCGACCTCGAAGGTCTCACCGTCCAGGCTGAAGGTGCCGCTGGAGACGGCGTGGTCGATGCGCAGAGAGCTCATGGGCCGACCCTACGGTTCGACCGGGTGACCAGCGCAACCACACCCAGGCCGGCGAGCACGCCGAACGAGTCGGCCAGGGCGTCGCGCCAGTCCCCGCCCCGTTCGAGGGGCAGCAGTGCCTGCAGGAGCTCTGATCCGCCGGCGTAGGCGATCAGCGCGGGCGCCAGCACGCGCAGCGGCACCCCGGCCCAGCGCCCCGTGCCCGCGAGCGCGGCGAAGAGCAGGAAGTGGACCAGCTTGTCGCTGATCGGCACCGCGGTGGGGACGCTCGACCCCGGGGAGAACAGCAGGACCACGCTGAGCACCAGGACCGCCGCGAAGGCGACCCGGCTCACCACCGGGGTCGGCGACCCTGCCGAGTCACACGATCACGACCGAGCGCAGCACGTCACCGCCGTGCATCTTCTCGAAGGCTGCCTCCACGTCGTCGAGCCCGATCTCCTCGGAGACGAAGGCGTCCAGGTCCAGCCGTCCCTGCCGGTAGAGGTCCACGAGCATCGGGAAGTCGCGGCTGGGCAGGCAGTCGCCGTACCAGCTGGACTTGAGCGAGCCACCACGGCCGAACACGTCGATCAGCGGGATGTCTGGGATCTTCATCTCGGGGGTCGGGCACACCGACCAGGACCACGGTGCCGGCGAGGTCACGCGCGTAGAACGCCTGCTTCCAGGTCTCCGGCCGCCCGACGGCGTCGATGACCACGTCGGCGCCGTTGCCGTCGGTCAGGGCCTGGATCGCCTCGACCGCGTCGCTCTCGGAGCTGTTCACCGTGTCGGTGGCGCCCATCTTCGACGGCCGCGGCGAGCTTCTTGTCATCGATGTCGACGGCGATGATCCTGCTGGCGCCGGCCAGGGCTGACCCGGCGATCGCAGCGACGCCGACCCCTCCGCAGCCGATCACGGCCACGGACATCCCGCGGCCGACGTTGCCGGTGTTGATGGCGGCACCCAGTCCGGCCATCACGCCGCAGCCGAGGAGACCCACGGCGGCCGGGCGAGCGTCGGCGTCGACCTTGGTGCACTGGCCGGCCGCGACCAGGGTCTTCTCGGCGAACGCGCCGATCCCCAGAGCCGGCGAGAGCTCGGTGCCGTCCTCGAGGGTCATCTTCTGGGTGGCGTTGTGGGTCGCGAAGCAGTACCACGGCTCGCCCCGGTTGCAGGCGCGGCAGTCTCCGCACACCGCACGCCAGTTGAGGACGACGAAGTCGCCGGCCGCCACCTCGGTGACGCCCTCCCCGACCGACTCGACGATGCCGGCCGCCTCGTGACCGAGGAGGAACGGGAACTCGTCGTTGATGCCGCCCTCGCGGTAGTGCAGGTCGGTGTGGCACACGCCGCACGCCTGGATCTTCACCACTGCCTCGCCGGGTCCGGGGTCAGGCACGTTGATCGTCTCGATCGAGACGGGCTCCCCCTTGGCGCGAGCGATGACGGCCTTGACCTGCTGCATGTGTGAACTCCTCGTGATTCGGAATGTAAATCGGGGTTACGGACGCTCATCAAGGCTTGTGCCAGCCCGAAAACGTCCACAAGCCTCGCGAAGATGTACGACGGATCAAGACACCGAGGCCCTGGTCGCAAGATACTCCCGGCGCAAACGACCCACCGCAGCGCGTCGTGCCGTGCCGAAGAGATCGCTCCACACGATGCGCGAGACCCCGAGCCCAAGAGATCGGAGCCAGTCCTCGCGTCGCTTCTCCTGCCACACGACGTCACCCACGTCGTCGGTGAACCCGCCCTGGGCCACACGAAGGTACTTCTGCCGACCGTCGAACTCGAAGACGTGTCCGTCGAGCAACATGTCGACGCGGGCCCGGCGGCCGACGTCCTCGATCCAGACCTGCGTCTGCGGCTCGCCGTACCCCATCTCGATGACGAGCATCCGCGCCAGGCTCTCGCCCATGTTCTCGGCGCCCGGGTCCGCCAGCGCGACCGCCGCCCGCGCGGTGGTGACATAGGGCCAGGACCACATCTGCTTGAGTACGCCGAGCATCACCACGCGACTGCCGCCGCGGCGCAGGACTTGATCACAGGCGATCACCCCGTCCTCGAGACCGTGCTCGCGCGCGATGTCGACGGCGGTGCGCTCGAGGGAGGTGGCCGACAGGTCTCCCACGCGGACGATCTGGTGGTCCGGGACCTCGGCCGGATGGTGCTTGACCCCGCCCTCGGTCCGCCCACCACGCACCCCGGGATGGCTCACATGCACCAGATCGCGCCAGAACGGCCGGCAGTCCAGCCCGTGGACGACCGCGGCCGAGGTATGGCTGAGCAGGCTCGGGGTCTGCATCGTCAGCGTGGCGGCGACCACCCGCAGCAGGTGTCGGCCGGCCTCGTCGGCGGCGTCCCACTGTGCCCGTTCGGCGTACACCCCGCGCCGTACAGCGACCCACGGGCCTCCGGGCCGCAGGGCCGTCTTGAGCTGTCTCTCGGTGTACCCGACCTCGAGCGCCATCTTCCGCGTGATGAGGCCATGTCGACTATGAGCGGCGGCGCAGAGTTCTGGAAGCACCTGGGGAGGATGGTACGGCGGCTCCGCGAGCTGGGCTCGCTCAAGGCTCGGCTGTGGATGAACGCCGCGACGTCCAGGTTGTCGGCAGGAAACGGCCGCTCATCTTGGCGAGAGCTGCGGACGCTTTTAGCCCGGCGCAGGCCTTGATGGAGCGTCCATAACCCCGATTTACATGCGATTTCACAGCTACGCGAGCACCTGGGTGACCGGCATCGAGGAGTCCGCCGGCAGGTCGAGGGCGGAGGGCGTACGCCCCCGGGCGACCATCTCGGCACCGAGTGCCGCGACCATGGCGCCGTTGTCGGTGCACAGACCGGGGCGGGGCACCCGGACGCGGATGCCTCGCGCGGCGGCCCGCTCCTCGGCCAGCGCGCGGAGTCGCGAGTTCGCCGCGACCCCACCCCCGATCAGGAGGTCCTCGATGCCCTCGGCGATCGCCGCGTCGATCGCCTTGCGGGTGAGCACGTCGCACACCGCCTCCTGGAAGGAGGCAGCGACGTCGGCGACCGGCACCGGTTCCCCCGACGCCTCGCGCGCCTGCACCCAGCGCGCGACAGCGGTCTTGAGCCCTGAGAAGGAGAAGTCGAAGCGGTGCCGCTCCAGGTCGCGGCGCGAGGACAGACCACGGGGGAAGTCGATCGCCACCGACGATCCCGACGTCGCCGCCCGGTCGATGTGCGGGCCGCCCGGGAACGGCAGGCCGAGCAGTCGAGCGACCTTGTCGAAGGCCTCGCCGGCGGCGTCGTCGATGGTCGAGCCCAGCGGCTCCACCGACGACGTCACGTCGAGCACGCGCAGCAGCGAGGAGTGGCCGCCGGAGACGAGCAGGGCCAGACACGGCTCCGGGAGCGCGCCGTGCTCCAGCTGGTCGACGGCCACGTGCGCGGACAGGTGGTTGACGCCGTAGAGCGGCTTGTCCAGCGCGAGCGCGAGGGACTTCGCGGCAGCGACCCCCACCAGCAGGGCACCCGCCAGCCCGGGGCCGGCGGTCACGGCCAGCGCGTCGAGGTCGCTCGAGCGAGACCCCCGCCGTCGCGCAGGCCCGCTCGATCGTGGGCACCATCGCCTCGAGGTGGGCCCTGCGACGCGACCTCGGGTACGACGCCGCCGAAGCGCGCGTGCTCCTCCACCGAGGACGCGACTGCATCGGCGAGCAGGGTGTGCCCGGACACGATCCCGACACCCGGTCTCGTCGCAGGAGGTCTCGATGCCGAGCACGAGCGGCCCCTGGGTCGAGACCGGGGCTGCGGCGGCGAAGGTCGAGGTCACCGCGTCATTGTGCCCGGCCGGGCTCCGGGCCGGGACCGCCCCACGCCCCAGACCTCGGCGCAGCACGACCGCCGTGGCGCCGTCCGCGTAGTACCGCGCACGCCGGTCGATCTCCGCGAAGCCGTGGTCGGCGTAGAACGCCAGCGCCTCTGCGTTGTCCGTCCGCACCTCGAGCAGCAGCCGGTCGGCCTCGGTCGTATCGGCCACCTCCACCGCAGCCGCCATCAGCGCCGTGCCGACCCCCGTCCGCCGGTGCTGCTCGTCGACCGCGATCCGCTGGAGCTCCGCGATCTCGCCGGCCGCCGAGACGACTGCGTGCCCTGTCACGACGCCGTCGCGCTCGGCCACGAGGTAGGTGACGGTGGGCAGGGCTCCGCGGACGCCCTCGGCGACCAGGGCCGCACTCCAGGCGTCGGCGCCCAGGCATCGTGCCTCCAGCGTCGAGACGGCCTCCGCGTCGACCGGGACGGCCGTGCGCACCTGCGTCCGGACGAGCGGGTCCCGGTGCCGCTCTGTCCAGCGAGTTGCGCGGTCTCCGGCCATCGCACCATCCTGGCCTATCGCCCCGTATTTACCCCCGCGCGACCAATCCGGGCTGCGGGGCGCTCCGAACCACCTGCACGAACAAGTCGACGACCGATATATCTGAGAAAGTTGTTTCGTGACCCCCATCAGCTCCGAAGACTCTGAGGCTCCGCCTACGCGGCTGGCAAGCGCTGCCGCGCCCGGCAGCGACCTCGCCGAGTTTCTGAGGCGCTCGGGACGAGGTGACGAGGCTGCTTTCGCTGAGCTCTACGACGCCACCTCGGCTCGTGCCTACGGGATGGCGATCCGGGTCATCCGTGACCCGAGCCAGGCCGAGGAGGTCACCCAGGAGGCCTTCCTGGAGATCTGGAGGACCGCCAGCCGGTTCGACGCGTCCAAGGGGAGCGCCGTCTCCTGGGTGCTGACGATCGTGCACCGCAAGGCGGTCGACCGGGTCCGGTCGGCCCAGGCGAGCACGCGGCGGGACACGACGTACCACCAGGGCAGCCAGGGCGTGGAGCACGACTCCACCGCCGAGGCCGCACACGCATCGATGGAAGCACGACGGGTCCGGCAGGCGATGGACTCACTGACCGAGGTCCAGCGAGAAGCGCTGGAGCTCGCCTACTTCAAGGGCTACACACACTCGGAGGTCGCCACCATGCTCGACCTTCCCGTGGGTACGGCCAAGACAAGAATCAGAGACGGACTGATCCGTCTACGAGACACGATGGGGGTGGCACAGTGACCGAGTCACTGCACGCGCTGTCCGGTGCCTACGCTATCGACGCACTCGATGACCAGGAGCGGGACCTTTTCGAGAGGCATCTTCCGGGCTGCCTCGACTGCCAGCGAGAGGTGGCGAGCCTGCGAGAGGCCGCCGCCCTGATGGCGGACGTCACGGCAGTCACCCCTCCCGCCTCGTTGCGTGCGTCGGTGCTGTCCGGCATCACCATGATCCGTCCCCTCCCTCCCGAGACCGTCGCACGTGGCGAGCTCGCCGAGGAGGAGGCTCCGACTCCCGCACTGGCCACGGTGACGCCGATGCGTCCCCGACGCCGCCGCATCGCCACGCTGGTCGCCGCTGCGGCTGCCGTCGTCGCGGTCGCCGCCGGTTCGGTCTACCAGCCCTGGCAGGACAGCAACCCCGCAGGTCCGACGCTGAGCGCCGCCGACCAGGTGCTGGCCGCCTCCGACGCCAAGCGCGTCTCGATCGACTTCAAGGACGGCTCCAGCGCGACCTTGGTCCGCTCCCCCAGCGAAGGTCGCGCCGTGCTGCTCACCCGGGCCATGGCGGCCCCGCCTGAGGGCAAGGCCTTCGAGCTCTGGCTGCGCAACGAGGCAGGCGTGATGAAGCCGGCCGGGATGATGTACACCGCCGGCGATCACAAGGTGCTGCTCAAGGGCGACGCCACCAAGGCCACCGCCGTCGGGATCACCGTCGAGCCCAAGAGCGGTTCGACGTCCCCGAGCAGCGCGCCCATCGCGATGTTCGAGCTGGGCGAGGGCAACGCATGACCGCCCCGCAACCGCGACGCGTTGCCGTCATCGGCAGTGGTGTCGCCGGGCTCAGTGCCGCGCACGTGCTGGGCCGCGCCACTGCGGTGACCCTGTTCGAGGCCGACTCCAGGCTCGGTGGCCACGCCGACACACACGTGGTCGAGGGGCCTGAGGGTCCCCTGTCCATCGACACCGGGTTCATCGTCCACAACGAGCGCACCTACCCCAACCTGCTGAGGCTCTTCGACGAGCTGGGCGTGCAGACGCAGGAGTCGGACATGTCGATGTCGGTGCGCTCCGACGACTTCGGCCTCGAGTGGGCCGGCGCGCTCGGCTTCGCCGGGCTGTTCCCCACCTGGCGCAACGCCGCGCGGCCCTCCTACCTGCGGATGCTGGTCGAGATCCCCCGGTTCCACCGGATGGCTCGGAAGGTGCTGGCCGCCGACGAGGCGCCGACCGGCGACACCGCTCCACTGGTCGACCGCGACGAGACACTGGGGACCTTCCTCGAGCGGGGCAGGTTCTCCTCGCTGTTCCGCACCCACTTCATGGAGTCCGTCGTGGCCTGCGTGTGGTCCTGCGACCCCGCGGTCGCGTTGGACTACCCGGCGCGCTACCTGTTCAGCTTCCTCGAGCACCACGGCATGCTGCAGATCTTCGGGTCGCCGCAGTGGCGCACCGTCACCGGCGGTTCGCGCGAGTACGTCGACAAGGTCGCGGCCCGGCTGCCCGACGTACGCACCGGCACCAAGGTGACCTCGGTGCTGGAGACACCCGACGGCGTGCAGATCACCGACGGCAACGGCCACGTCGAGAACTTCGACGCCGTCGTGGTCGCCACCCACCCGCACCAGGCGCTGTCCATGCTGGCCGAGCCGACCGCCCCTGCAGCGAGACCTGCTCGGCGCGATGCCGTACTCCCCCAACATCGCCCAGCTGCACACCGACCAGAGCGTGCTGCCCCGAAACGACCGGGCGCGGGCGTCGTGGAACTACCTGCGTCGGCCCTCCGCGGCAGATCGCACGGTCACCGTCAGCTACGACATGACGCGACTGATGCGCCTGCCGGTCGCCGCCGACGGACGTCGCTACATCGTCACCCTCGGCGGCCAGGACCTCGTCGACCAGTCCCAGGTCATCGAGACCATGGAGTACGAGCACCCGATCTACACCCCCGCCTCGGTCGCCGCCCAGCGCCGGCTCCCCGAGTGCGACACCGAGCGGATCGTCTTCGCCGGCGCCTGGCACGGCTGGGGGTTCCACGAGGACGGCGCTCGTTCGGGCGTCCAGGCCGCGGCCAAGCTCGGCGTGGAGTGGGGCGCGCGCGACGGCATCGTGGTCGAGCCGCTCCCGGTGGAGGCCACGACGTACGACACCACCATCACCCACATCCGCCGCAAGCCGTTCGACCCGCACGTTCACCCACGACTCGCACACCTGGCTGGTCGACCTCGACCACCTGCCCGACCACGGCGTGCTGGGCCGCTTCGAGGCGCGCGACCACCTCGGCGACCCCGGCGCCGAGCATCAAGGACGAACGTCGAGAGCTTCCTCCGGCTCAACGGCGTCGAGCCCGACGGTGGCCGCATCGTGATGGCCGCGAACGCGCGGGCCCTGGGCTACTGCTTCAACCCGATCAGCGTGTTCTGGTGCCACCGCAGGGGTGGCGAGCTCGCCGGCGTGGTGGTCGAGGTGCACAACACCTACGGTGACCGGCACGCCTACCTCGTCCACCCCGACGAGCAGGGTCGTGCCCGCACCGAGAAGCAGATGTACGTCTCGCCCTTCCACGGCACCGACGGCTACTACGAGATGGCGGTCCCACGTCCCGGTGAGCGGCTGAAGGTCGTCGTGACGCTGCACAGCGACGACGGCGCGGTGTTCACCGCCTCGCTCGACGGGACCAGAGGCTCCACCTCCCCCCTGCGCTCAGCCCCCGCCGCCCTGCGCGGCACTCTCCTCATCCACGCCCACGGCATCTGGCTGTGGGCCCGACGACTCGGGATCCGCACGCGTCCCGAGCACTCCCGACAGGAAGGCGTCTGATGACGACCACCCCCCTCCGGCCCGCGAGCGCGTGGCCGGGCCTCGACAGCGTGCCCACCGGCATCAAGTCCGAGGTCTCCGCCCGCATCGCCCGGCAGCTGTTCCGGGCCGCCGTACGCCGCCTGCCGGTCACCGTCCGTGAGGGAAGCGCCTCCACGAGGACCTGGGGCACCGGCGGCCCCGAGATGCGGATCCAGCGCCCGGCAGAGTTCTTCGCCCGCCTGGGCCGCGACGGCCTGATCGGCTTCGGCGAGTCCTACCTGACCGGCGCCTGGGACGCCGAGGACCTCGGCGGCTTCCTCACCGTGCTCGCGGCCGACATGCCGGCGCTGATCCCCGCGCCGCTGCAGACCCTGCGGGCCGCCTACGTCCGCCGTCCGCCCCGTAACCACAAGAACACCCAGGACAACACCCAGGACAACATCTCGCACCACTACGACCTGTCCAACGAGCTGTTCGCGCAGTTCCTGGACCAGACGCTGAGCTACTCCTCCGCGCTCTTCGACACCTCCATCGTCGAGCCGCGGCGACCACCTCCAGGCCGCGCCACCCGAGGGCGACCACTCCGAGTCGCTCGCCGAGGCGCAGGTGCGCAAGATCGAGCGGCTGCTCGACGAGACGGGCGTCCGCGAGGGAAGCCGGGTCCTGGAGATCGGCACCGGTTGGGGCGAGCTCGCGATCCGCGCGGCCAGCCGCGGGGCCACCGTGCACTCGGTCACCCTCTCCAAGGAGCAGCTCGACCTGGCGGTCGAGCGCGTCGCCGAGGCAGGCCACTCCGACCTCGTCACGATCGAGCTGACCGACTACCGCGACGTGCAGGGCAGCTACGACGCCATCGTCTCGGTGGAGATGATCGAGGCAGTCGGGCACGAGTTCTGGTCGACGTACTTCCGCACCATCGACCGGCTGCTCGCTGACGGCGGCCGGGTCGGGATCCAGGCGATCACGATGCCGCACGACCGGATGCTCGCGACCCGTCGCACCTACACCTGGATCAACAAGTACATCTTCCCCGGCGGCTTCCTGCCCTCGGTGACCGCGATCGACGAGATCACCCGGGCCGACACCACCCTGCGGATCAGCGAGCGGCTCTCCTTCGGCCAGCACTACGCCGAGACGCTGGAGCAGTGGGACCAGGCGTTCCTCGCCGCGGCGGAGAAGGTCCGCGAGCTCGGCTTCGACAAGACCTTCCAGCGCATGTGGCACTTCTACCTGGAGTACTCCCGTGCGGGCTTCGCCTCCGGCTACATCGACGTCCAGCAGCTCACCTTCACACGGAAGCAGTGAGATGACGACCACGGAGTCGCGCCCGACCGACGCGTCCACCGCCGTGGGAGGAGTGGCCGCTCGGCTCGAGACGGCGCTGCGCCCGTTCGTCGGCGGTGAGCTGCCGGTACGGCTGCGCGCGTGGGACGGCTCGGAGACCGGCCCGGCGGACGCGCCGCTGGTGGAGCTGCGCTCGCGCGACGCCGTACGCCGGCTGCTGCTGCATCCCGGCGAGCTCGGCGCGGCACAGGCCTACGTCACCGGCGAGATCGAGGTCCACGACGACCTCGACGAGGCGCTGACGCACCTCTGGTCGGTGGCGCACCAGCGCGGCCTCGACGGAGTGCGGCCCACCCCGAGCTCCTTCGTCCGTGCGCTGCGCACGGCCGTCGACGTCAGGGCGATCGGCAGGCCGCCGAGGACACCGGCCTCACAGGCACGCGTGCGGGGTCGCCTGCACAGCAAGCTGCGGGACCGGCGCGCGATCAGCCACCACTACGACCTCTCCAACGAGTTCTACTCGCTGATCCTCGACCCGCAGATGGCCTACTCCTCGGGCTACTGGCGCTCCACGGAGCCGACCTACACGGTCCAGGACGCCCAGCGCGACAAGCTCGACCTGGTCTGCACCAAGCTCGGGCTCGAGCCCGGCATGCGCTTCCTGGACATCGGCTGCGGATGGGGCTCGTTGTCGCTGCACGCGGCCGAGCACTTCGACGTCCAGGTCACCGGCGTGACCATCGCCGCCGAGCAGAAGCGCTTCATCGACGAGCGCATCCGGCAGCGGGGTCTCGAGGACCGGGTGCGAGATCCGGCTCCAGGACTACCGCGAGATCCCGGAGGTCGCCGCGAACGAGCCCTTCGACGCCGTCGGCTCGCTGGAGATGGGCGAGCACGTCGGCGAGCAGAACTACGGCGTCTACGCCCAGGTGCTGCACGACGCCGTCAGGCCCGGCGGCCGGGTGCTGATCCAGCAGATGTCCCGGGCGGGTGGACGCAAGGGACACCCGGGCGGCGGACCGTTCATCGAGTCGTTCATCGCGCCCGACATGCACATGCGTCCCGTCGGCGAGACTGTCGCGTTCCTCGAGCGCGGGGGGCTCGAGGTCCGCGACGTCCACGCGATGCGCGAGCACTACGTGCACACCGTGGACGCCTGGCTGGAGAACTTCGAGACCAACCTCGCCCGGCTCACCGAGCTGGTCGGCGAGGAGGTCGTCCGCGTGTGGCGGCTCTACCTCGTCGGCGGCTCGATGGCCTTCCGCGACGGCCGGATGGGGGTCGACCAGATCCTGATGGTCCGACCAGGCGCTCCGCATACACTGCCGGGTGTGAGGAACTCCTGGTGACCCGATGATGCTGCTCGCCGTCATGGGCGCCTCGCTCGGCGCGATCGCGCTGTTGATGCTCGTGACCGCGCTGATCTCCCGGCGGGTCGACCGGGTCGCGGTCGTCGACGTCATCTGGGGACTCGGCTTCGTGGTCGTCGCCCTGGTGTCGGCGATCGTCGGCGACGAGCCGGTGCGCTGGCTGCTTCTCGGCATGGTCGGGATCTGGGGCCTGCGCCTCACCTGGCACCTCGCGCCGCGTCAGATCGGGCCCGAGGCCAAGGAGGACCCCCGCTACGCCGAGATGCTCGGTGACGGCGGGTTCGGCGAGGCGGTCAAGCGCGTCTTCGTCGTGCAGGGGCTGGCCATGTGGTTCGTCTCGCTGCCGGTCCAGGTCGCGGCCGTGGCCGGCACCCGATGGACCTGGGTGGTCTGGGTCGGCGTCGCGGTGTGGGCGATGGGCCTGGTCTTCGAGTCGGTCGGTGACGCCCAGATGTCGGCGTACCGCGCCAAGCCGAAGCAGGATCGACCGCAGGTGATGGACCGGGGACTCTGGGGCTGGACTCGCCATCCCAACTACTTCGGCGACTCCTCGGTCTGGTGGGGCATCTGGCTGGTCGGTGGCCTGGCCGGCGGCCTGCTCCCGGCCCTGACGATCGTCTCGCCGATCGTGATGACCTACTTCCTGCTGTTCGCGACCGGCGCGCGGCTGCTGGAGAAGACGATGATGAAGCGGGACGGCTACCCGGAGTACGCCGAGCGCACCTCGTTCTTCTTCCCGATGCCTCCCAAGAAGCACGCGGTCAGCTGACCCGCTTCGGCTTCCCCGGCTCGACGGCGTCGGGGCGGCGCAGGTAGAGGGGCTCCGGCTCGAGGATCTCGAAGCGCCGTCGGCTCACCACGTCGCACAGCAGCAGCGGCCGAGGGATGCTCGGGTGCGACCGCGTTCGGGAACCACTCGGGGTAGAGCACGGCTCCTCGTCCGAGCGTGGGCAGCTCGGTGCCGCGTCCACCGGCTTGAGCACCTCGGGGCCCCGCACGCGTCGTCCGGCGACGTAGGAGGCGACGTACACCTCCTTGCGGCGCGCGTCGGTCGCGACCGCGAAGTCCTCCAGCCCGTCATCGACGCCGGCGGCCGCCAGGATGTCGAGGGTGCACACGCCGTGCACCGGGACCTTCAGCACGTGGGCGAGCGTGCGGGCGGTGACCAGCCCGACCCGGAGGCCGGTGTAGGGGCCCGGCCCGACGCCGACCGCCACCCCGGTGAGGTGCTTGGCGCTCACGCCCGCCTCGCGAAGGACCTGCTCGATCCCCGGCGCCAGCATCTCGCCGTGTCGCATCGACTCGTCGGACTCGAACGACGCCACCACGGAGTCGCCGTCGTGGAGCGCGACGGTCACATGCGGGGTGGCGGTGTCGAAGGCGAGGAGCACCGGTCGAGCCTAGGGCACCCGCCAGGTGGTGCCGGCAGGCGTCTGCGACCGAGGCCCCCATGGATCCCCTGGGTCTCGTAGCCTGCGGGGATGGCTACCTTCATCCTCACCGTCGTCGGCGACGACCGTCCTGGTCTGGTGTCCGCGATCTCCACCCCGATCACCCTCCACGGCGGGAGCTGGGAGCGCGGCCAGATGTCACGACTGGCCGGAAAGTTCGCCGGCATCGTGCTGGTGGCAGTGCCGGACGCGAGCCTGGATGCCCTGTCCGCCGAGCTCGAGGCACTGGACGCGCTGGGCCTCCGCGTGGTCGTCGAGCGCACGGGCGGAGCCGACCGAGCACGCCGCGCAGCGACTGCCACCTCGAGCTGCTCGGCGGCGACCACCCCGGCATCGTGGCCGAGATCTCCGCCTCGCTCGCTGCGCTGACGTCAGCATCGAGGAGCTGAGCACCGACGTACGCGACGCCCCGATGGCGGGAGGCACGCTGTTCGAGGCCCAGGCGATGCTGCGCGCACCGCAGTCCACGAGCGCGGAGACCCTGCGTTCGATGCTGGAGGGACTCGCCGACGAGCTGATGGTCGAGATCCAGCTCTCGAAGGACTGAGGCTGGGCCCAGGGGGGCGGTCGAGGCGTCGTGGCACCTGCTCGGGTAGGTCACGCGAGCGGCAGCGCCGGCCGGCTGACCGGCCGGCCGGGTGGGCCGCGAGCGGTTCACGGCCCTCGCCTTCCCGTCCCGCAAGGCACGAGCATCGTCGGCGTCCCCGTGAACATGCCGGAGCCCCGCCGGGGTTGTTCGCGGCGGGGTCCGGGGCGGGGTGGCTACTGGTCGGGCGGGTCGGGGGCAGTCGCTGCCGTAGGGGTGGGGTGTCGTTGGGGGGTGAGGTCGGTGGTGCCGGTGTGGTCGCGCAGGTAGGTGTAGCCGTGCGGGCTGGTCCACAGGAAGCTGCCGGGCTCGAGGACGGTGTAGGTCCACGAGGTGTGGGTCTTGAGCCGGTGATGTCGCCGGCACAGCGCCGCGAGGTTGCCCGAGCAGGTCGCCCCGCCGTCGTCGTGGGCGATCACATGGTCGGCATCGCAGGCCCTGGCGGGGCGGGTGCAGTGCGGGAACACGCAGTGGAGGTTGGTCAGGATCGTCTGTTCGCGGAGCCGGTCGGGGACCTCGTAGGCCTCCACGTGGGTGTGCTCGTTGAGGTCGACCACCGGCCGCACGGTCACGGTGGTGTCCGGGTTGGCGCACCAGGTGCGGACCTGGTCGGCGGTGACCCCACGACGACGGTTCTCCACCCGCGCCAGCTCCAGACACGCACCCGCCCCAGGCCCGGCGCCGGTGAGGGCGGTCTCGGAGAGGTGCACGTAGAGCACCACCTGACGTGGCTGAACCCGCTTGCCGCGCCCGCCGGCCTGGCTGACCGTCCCGCGGCAGGTGCGCTCCTCGAGGTCGTGGGCGCGTTGAGGTCCAGGGCGAGCTGGCGGCGGGCCAGGTCCCCGGCGGCGATGGAGCGGCGCACGTCGAGCGACTCGGTGGAGCCGAGGGCGGCGAGCTCGTGGGCGCCGCGGGACAGCGCCGCGTCCAGGTCGAGGGCGTCGGCCAGGTCGAGCTCGCCCTCGACGAACGTGGTGCCGGCGAAGGAGACCTGGTCGTGGTGGAAGGTGACATGTCGCCGATCGGCCGCGTCGCTGGCGTCAGCCGCGGCCTTCTGGGGCATGAACCTGGCCACCGCGACCGCGACCAGCCGCTCCAGGGCGGTGAACCCGATCCGGTGGGCGAACCCGGCGACCTGGTCGTCCACGAACCCGGCCGCCTCCCGAGACAGGGACATCGGTGGTCTCGGCGACCCGGCGGGCCCGCCACGCGGGCAGGTCCCCGGCCTGGACCCGGGCCCAGAGGCGCGGCAGGCGGTACTTCAGCTCCAGCGCCGAGGCGATCAGCGCACGTCCGGAGTCGGTGGAGGTCCCGAGCGCGGCAGCGAGCTCGGCGATGCAGAACTCCGCCACCAGCGGCGCCCCCTCACCGGCCAGCGGGATCCCGGTCTCGGCGCCACCACCGGCACGCCAGGTGGCC
The DNA here is from genome assembly GCA_963812235.1 of uncultured Actinomycetota bacterium. Lineage (GTDB taxonomy): Bacteria > Actinomycetota > Actinomycetes > Propionibacteriales > Nocardioidaceae > Marmoricola. The sequence continues at coordinate 88,025 of CAWEUP010000027.1, forward strand.
TCCAGACCGATCGACTCCGGAGGGTGCTGCTCGGCCCAGGTCACCGCCGCGACCAGCAGGTTGGCCTGCGCCAGGTCGGCCTCACGCCGACACGCACGCGCGAAACCGAGCACCTCAGCAGGGCTGTCCAAGCCCATCGGAGCGAGGGTTTCGGTGATCGACATACCTGAATTCGAAGCATCGAGCACTGACACTCACCAGAGGAGAATCCGCATCTGTGGAAAGGAATTCTCCCCGATCCCGACCTCCGCCGAGCGATCCGCCGAGACCCCGACCCGACGACCGAACAGGCAGCCCAAGACCGGGAAGGCAACCACCGCGGTCGAGCAGCGAGCGGAGCGAGCGATCAGCCGAGACCACCACCCGACGCCCGAGCAACGCAGCCCCGACAGTCGATTCCCCACGTCGACCGGACGGCAAGCGCGGAGTCGAGCGGTCCTAGGCTGAGCACCACCATGACGCCCACGACCAGTGCCGCGGTCGCGGCATCGCTCGCCTGCGCGCGGCCGTCGGCCTGCCGACGGACCGATCCCGAGGTCGTCGCCGAGGGGTTCAGTGTCCGGGTGCGCCTGCACCCGGCACCCGTGGTGACCCGCGTCGTCACCTCGGGCCAGCAGCTGCGCGGTGACCCGAGACCGTGGCTCGAGCGGGAAGTGGCCGTGACGGAGTACCTCTCGACCGCTCCCGTGCGACGCCGTCAGGCCGTGGCGCGACGCCGGCCCGCATCGTCTCGGAGGGCCTCGATGTCTCCCTGTGGGAGTGGGTCGAGCACGTGCGTACGCCGGTCGCGAGCGAGGTATTCGGAGCGATGCTCGGCGACCTGCACGCCGTGCTCGAGGGGTACGACGGCGAACTGCCCCCGCTCGTCGGGCCGCTGACCGACATCGCGACGGGGGTGCGGGTCTGCGACGACCCCGTGCTCCACCAGGCCGCTGAGCGACTCGTCCCGGTGGCGCTGGAGCTGGCCACGCCGGCCACTCGCACGGCGACGCCCACATCGGGCAACCTGCTCACCACCGGGGACGGCGCCTGCTGGATCGACTTCGAGGACGTCTGCGTCGGCCCTCCCGAGTGGGACCTGGCGTCGTTGACGCTCGACCGTCGCGCGATCGAGGCCTATCCCGGCGCCATCGACGAGAGCCGACTGGAGGAGTGCCGCGACCTGCGGCACCTGCAGATTCTCGCCACGCTGCTCGTGATGGGCCTCGACGAGGAGGCGCTCTACGACAGGCTCGTGACTCGGTTGCGGCGACGACTCTCGCTGCCTGGCGACGTGCGGCGGTAGATCGCCGGCCGAGGTCAGCCGCTGGTCACCGAGCCCACGTGCCCCAGGTCCAGCTCGCGCCACCTCGGGCCGACCGGGGTGAGCGTGATGGTCCGGGCATCCCCGTCCTGGTCCGCGCCGGCGCGCTGCAGGCTGAGCTCGAGCCGGTCGACTGACAGCGACTCGGCCAGTCCCTCGCCCCACTCCACCACCGTGACGGCCTCCTCGATGTCGGTGTCCAGGTCCAGGTCGTCGAGCTCGGGCGACCCTCCGAGGCGATAGGCGTCCACGTGCACCAGCGGCGGCCCGCCCGAGAGCGACGGATGCACTCGGGCGATCACGAAGGTCGGCGAGGTGATCGCACCCCGGACGCCCAGGCCGGCGCCGATCCCCTGCGTCAGCGTGGTCTTGCCGGCGCCCAGGTCGCCGGTGAGGATCACCAGGTCACCGGGACCGAGCCGCTCGGCCAGGTGCTCACCGAACGCGTGGGTGTCCTCGGCCGAGGCAAGATACTCGGTGATCGGGAGCATCCGCAGCATCGTCAGGCGGTTGCCGTTGCGCTCGGCCTCGACATAGCCCAGGTTGCGCCAGAAGTTGATCGTGCCCGGCAGCTCGACGCGTGCCTCCAGCTCGAGACCGCGGAAGCCGCGCTCCTGAGCGATCTGACGAGCACGCGACGCCATCTGCGCCGCCACCCCGAGCCCGCGCACCGCAGCGAGCACACCGACCCGTCGCAGACCCCAGCAACCGACCCTTGGCCTCGAAGATCAGTGCCCCTACCGGCGCGCCCCGATGCTGCACGAGCAGACCGCCATGGACCTCGAGCGCGGCGCGTACCGTCTCCGCGGTCTCGTCGAGCGCGGTCGCCGGAGGGTCGAGCGCCGGACGATGCGCGAAGGCCTCGCGGACGACCGAGAGCACCTCGATGGCGTGCGAGCCGTCGACGATCGAGATGGTGATGTCGTCGGTCATCGTGCCGCCGCCACCACGACGAGCTCCTCGAGCGCCTCGTTCACCTGGTCGCGCGCCTCGAAGATCACCATGTGCCCGGCGCCCTCGCACTCCACCAGGGTGGCCTGCGGCATCCGCTGCGCCATCTTGCGGCTGTGGCCGACGGAGGTGATCTTGTCCTTGGTGCCGCTGATGATCGTCGTCGGCACGTGCGAGAAGCCGGTGAGGTGCTCGAACTTCTCCAGCTGGGAGACGCTGGGGAAGAACTCGGCCAGCACGTCGAAGGACGTGCCCGCCAGCATCTCGTCGAGGAACTCGACCTCGGCGGCCGGTACGTCCCTGCTCCCGAACGCGAACAGGTCCGCGACGATGAAGCCGATGTTGGACCCGGAGCGTCGTGCCGAGTCGACGAGCTCGGGCGCCTTGGCCAGTGCTGCGATCAGGCGCGGAGCCACCACATGGCCGACCCGGTCGGGGATCCACTTGCTCAGCGTGCGGTGCGGATGCAGACCGCCTGCAGTGGTCGAGATCAGGGCCACACCGGTGACCCGGCGCGCGAACAGCTCCGGGTGCCGTTCGGCGAGGGCGATGATCGACATCCCGCCCATCGAGTGCCCGACGAGCACGATCTTGCCCTTCTTGGCCACCTTCGCGATGACGCTCGCAAGGTCGTCACCGAGCTGGTCGATGGTCGCGTTCTCACGCTCCGAACGTCCCGAACGCCCGTGGGAGCGCTGGTCGTAGAAGGCCATCCGGTGCTTGCCCCGGAACGCCTGACGCTGGAAGTGCCAGCAGTGCAGGTTGAGGGCGTAGCCGTGCACGAAGACCATGCGTGACGTCCTCCTTGCGGCGTGCACGCGCACTACCGACGTACGGCGCGATCTCGTCGATCTCCGCGTGCAGCGCGACGCCGTCGTCGCAGACGACCGTGAGGGGGTCGGAGCTCAGGGCACCCAGCCGATCGGCCTCGGCGCTCCCGCGCGCCGGGCCCGCACCACGCGTCGCTCGACGACCACCCCGGTCGCGAGGGCAGCCACTGGCGGCGGCGCCGAGCCCACCGGCGGCGTACGCGAAGGAACGTCGCCCGCTCATCTGTCCTCGTCCCCGACCCAGACCCGGGTCTGCCTGCCGCCCATCCGCGTGACGATCTCGTAGTTGATCGTCTCGCACCAGCGCGCCCAGTCGGTCGCGGTGGGCTCACCGCGGACACCGGGCCCGAACAGCACCACCTCGTCACCGGCCTGCGCCGTCGGGCGCCTCGACGACGAACTGGTCCATGCAGATCTTGCCGAGCACTCGCGCCCGCTCGCCGTCCAGCAGCACCTCGGCCCGGCTCGAGGCGTGACGAGGTACGCCGTCGGCGTACCCCATCGGGACGAGCGCCACCCGCATGCGATCGCTCGCCACGAAGGAGTGCCCGTAGGAGACGCCGTCGCCGGGGTCGATCTGCTTGGTCATCACCAGGCGTCCACGCACGGTCATGGCGGGCACCAGCCCGAGCTCCTCGGCCGTCCGCACGTCCGGGGCAGGGCTGAGGCCGTAGACCGCGATGCCCAGCCGGACCAGGTCGTGCCGGCTCTCCGGGAGCAGGAGCGCGCCCGCCGAGTTCGCGAGGTGGCGGACCTCCGGCTCGAGCCCGGCGCCCGCGCAGAGCTCGAGCACCTCGTCGAAGGCGGCCAGCTGACTCTTGTTCGCCGGATGGTCCGGCTCGTCCGAGCACGCGAGGTGGGACCAGACGCCGGTGACCGAGATCGTGCCCTCGACCTCGGCGGCACGGGCCGCCTCGACCAGCGGTGCCCACCCGGAGCGGGCGGCGCCACCTCGGGACAGGCCGGTGTCGAACTTCAGCTGCACTCTCGCCTCCCGACCGAGCGACCTCGCGGCCTCGACGATCTCCGCGAGCTGCATCGTCGAGTACGCCGTGACGTCGACCTCGGCGGCCACGAGGGGACCGAAGTCGGCCCCGGGCGCGGCCAGCCAGCACAGCACCTTCCCGGTGTCGCCGGCGGCTCGGAGGCTCGAGCGCCTCGGCTCCCGTGGCCACCCCGAGCCAGCTCGCGCCCGCCGCCCTCGCGGCGCGCGCGACCGGCGACCATCCCGTGCCCGTAGCCGTCTGCCTTCACCACGACCATCACCTCAGGGGCCGGCGCCTGGGCTGGCGAGACCAGCTCTCGCAGTCGCGACACGTTGCGACGGATCGCGCCGAGGTCGACGACGACCTGGGCGTGCGGGACTCGGCGGGTGCGACGGCATGGGACCGTCATCCTCCCATTTCAGGCGAGCAGGTTGCGGACCACGTGCGGCACGGCGTCAGCGACTGCGCGGCGGTCACGGGTCCACCGCCACTGGCCAGCGACCCCGCGGCGCCGTGCAGCCACGATCCCACCGAGGCCGCGTCCCAGGGCTCGAGGCCGGCCGCGAGCAGCGCCCCGATGAGCCCCGGCGAGCACGTCGCCCGCGCCCGCGACCGCCAGCCACGGCACGCCGCTGGTGGTCACCCGGACGCGCCCGTCGGGCCGGGCCACGAGCGAGCGCCGACCCTTGAGCAGCACCACGGCGTCGTACTGCTGCCGCTGCGGCGCGCACGAACCCGAGCTGGTCGGCCTCGATCTCCGTCCCGCTCCACACCGAGCATGCGCGCCAGCTCGCCCGCGTGCGGAGTCAGCACCAGGTGCGGCGTGCCGCTTCGACGAAGGCCAGCGCGTCGGCGTCGACCACCGTCGGCACCCCGTCCACCAGGGCTTCGGCGAGCGCCTCCCGGGCGTCGGTGTCGCCACCCGAGCCGACCACCCAGGCCTGCACCCGCCCACGTGCGACCACGATCTCGGGGTGTCGTGCCCGCACCGCATCGGCAGCGGACCCCAGGTAGCGCACCATGCCGGCCAGGCCGCTCGACGGCGCCGGACGTGCACAGGACGGCCGCGCCGGGGTAGGTCGCCGAACCGGCCCGGACCCCGACGACGCCACGGGTGTACTTGTGCTCGACCGAGGTCGGCACCGGGAGCAGTGCCGCCACGTCCACCGGCTGCAGCGCCTCGAGGGGCGCCGACGGCAGGTCCAGGCCGAGGTCCACGAGGTGTACGACGCCGCACGCCTGCGCCGCCGGGTCGACCAGGTGGGCGATCTTGTGGGTGCCGAAGGTGACCGTCAGGTCCGCGCTCGACGTGGGCGCCGACGAGGTGGCCGGTGTCCACGTCGACGCCGGACGGCACGTCGACGGCCACGATCGGCACTCCCGGGAAGGCGTGCAGAGCCGCGGTCGCCTCCTCGCGCAGGCCCGGACGACCACCGATGCCGACGATGCCGTCGACGACGACGTCCGGCCGGTGCGCGTCCTCGACGGTGACCGTCCTGCCGCCGGCGGCACGCAGTGCCTCGAGGCCGGCGCGGTGGAACTGCTCCGAGAGCAGCACGGCCTCGACCGCCACCCCCCTGCGCGCGAGCATCGCGCCGGCCCAGAGCGCGTCGCCTCCGTTGTTCCCCGCACCGACCAGGAGCAGCACGCGGCGGGCGTACACCGGGCCGAGGAGGTCGGTGATCGCCACCGCCAGGCCCCGAGCCGCTCGCTGCATGAGCGCACCCTCAGGGAGCCTCGCCAGCAACGCCTCCTCGGAGGTCCGCACCTGCTCCACCGTGTGTGCTCTGCGCATGGGGCGACTCTAGGCGGGGAGTGCTGGCGGCCGACGTACGCACGTCCCGCCGCAGCCGGGTCCGTGCATCCAGGACTCTCGTGGTCGACCCTCAGGACTCGAGGATGACGAAGGCCTGCGCGAAGCCGCCGTCGTGGGACAGCGAGAGATGCACGCGGACCGCGCCGAGGTCGGCCGCCGCCTCGGCCACGGAGCCACGCAGCTGCAGGCGCGGACGTCCGTCGTCGTCGCGCCAGGACCTCCACGTCCTGCCAGGACAGTCCCGGGGGCGCACCCAGGGCCTTGGACAGCGCCTCCTTGGCCGCGAACCGTGCCGCCAGGGACTCCACCCCGAGGCGGCCCTCCGCCGGGGTGAAGAGTCGCTCGCGCAGGGTGGGCGTGCGCGCCAGCGCCTCCTCCAGCCGGGCGATCTCGACCAGGTCGGTGCCGATCCCGAGGATCATGGGCCCACGACGACGTGGTCGGGCGCCGGGTCGCGCGTCACTCGACGGTGACCGACTTGGCCAGGTTGCGCGGCTGGTCGACGTCATGGCCCATCATCGTGGCCAGCTCGCAGGCGAAGAGCTGGAGCGGCACCGTGGCCACGATCGGCTGCAGCAGCGTCGGGACGACCGGCAGCGAGATCAGCTGGTCGGCGTACGCCGCGACCTCCTCGTCGCCCTCCTCGGCGAGCACCAGGGTGTAGGCGCCGCGCGCCCGGATCTCCTGGATGGCGCTGATCATCTTGTCGTGCAGGTGGTCCCGACCCCGGGGTGGTACGACGCAGAAGACCGGCAGGCCCTCCTCGATCAAGGCGATCGGGCCGTGCTTGAGCTCCCCCGCCGCGAACCCCTCGGCGTGGATGTACGCGAGCTCCTTGAGCTTCAGCGCGCCCTCGAGCGCCACCGGGAACCCCGCGTGCCTGCCGAGGAACAGCACCGACCGCGCACCGGCGAGCTCGCGCGCGAGCCCGTAGACCGACTCGGCGGCATCCAGGATGCCCTGCACATGAGCCGGCATCTTCTCCAGCTCGCGCAGCACCGCGGCGATCTCGTCGCCGTACTTGGTGCCGCGCACCTGGGCGAGGTAGAGGCCGAGGAGGTAGCACGCGACGAGCTGGGTCAGGAACCCCTTGGTGGAGGCGACGCCGATCTCCGGCCCCGCGTGGGTGTAGATGACGGCGTCCGACTCGCGCGGGATCGTGGAGCCGTTGGTGTTGCAGATCGCCAGCACCTTGGCGCGCTGGCGACGGGCGTACCTGATCGCCATCAAGGTGTCCGCCGTCTCGCCCGACTGGCTGATCGCCACCACGAGCGTGTTGCGGGTCAGGATCGGATCGCGGTAGCGGAACTCGTGGGCGAGCTCGACCTCGCACGGGATCCGGGTCCAGTGCTCGATGGCGTACTTCGCGACCAGGCCCGCGTAGTTGGCCGTGCCGCAGCCGATGATGACGATCTTGTCCACGTCGCGCAGCTCGTCCTCGGAGATCCGTACCTCGTCGAGCTGGAGCAGCCCCGCCCCGTCGTGCCTGCCGAGCAGGGCGTCGCCCAGCGCTCGCGGCTGCTCGAAGATCTCCTTGCGCATGAACCAGTCGAAGCCGTCCTTCTCGGCGGCCGAGAGGTCCCAGTCCACGTGGAACCGCCGACCCTCCGCCGGCGCTCCGTCGAAGTCGGTCACGTGCACGCCGTCCCGGGTGATCGTCACCACCTGGTCCTGGCCGAGCTCCAGCGCCTCACGCGTGTGCTCGATGAAGGCAGCCACGTCCGAGCCCAGGAAGTTCTCGCCCTCGCCGAGCCCGACCACCAGCGGCGAGTTGCGGCGCGCGGCCACGACCCGGTCCGGGTCGTGCGCGTCGATGGCGACCAGCGTGAAGGCCCCTTCGAGGCGGCGACAGGTCAGCTGCATCGCGGAGGTCAGGTCCCCGGTCTCCTCCAGCGCCAACTCGAGCACGTGCGCCGCAACCTCGGTGTCGGTCTCCGAGAGCAGGTCGTGCCCGTTGCGCTCGAGCTCGGTGCGCAGCTGCGCGAAGTTCTCGATGATGCCGTTGTGCACGACCGCGAGCCTGCCGTGCTGGCCCAGGTGAGGATGCGCGTTGACGTCGTTGGGAGCACCGTGGGTCGCCCAGCGGGTGTGGCCGATACCGGTCGTGGAGGGTGCGAGCGGGGTCTCCTCGATCGACTTCTCCAGGTTGGCGAGCTTGCCCTTGCGCTTGTCGGTGATCGTGGAGCCCTCGCTCACCAGCGCGATCCCGGCTGAGTCGTAGCCGCGGTACTCCAGTCGCCGCAGCCCCTCGATGACCACGCCCTGTGCCTGCTTGCCGCCGACGTACCCCACAATTCCGCACATGGGGGCAGTCTAGGTGCGGGAGTCCCCCGGGAACCCGGTGCGCCGCACGCCCCCGGGTCTAGGGTGACGCGCATGTCCACTGGCGCTCACGCGAGCGAGAGCTCGCCGTACGTCGAGCTCGACCGCCATGCGTGGGCGAAGCTGGGGGTCTCCACCGAGCAGCCGCTCTCTCCCGAGGAGATCGACCGGGTCCGCGGACTCGGGGACGAGCTCGACCTCGAGGAGGTGGAGCAGGTCTACCTGCCGCTGTCGCGGCTGCTGAGCCTGCGGGTGAAGGCCTCCACGGTCCTGCACCGCAGCCAGGAGGAGTTCCTGCACCAGCCGCAGCCGCCGCGCACCCCCTTCGTGATCGGCCTGGCCGGGTCGGTCGCCGTCGGCAAGTCCACCACCGCCCGGGTGCTCCAGCAGATGCTCGCCCGCTGGCCCGAGCACCCACGCGTCTCCCTGGTCACCACCGACGGCTTCCTGCTGCCCAACGCGGAGCTGGAGCGGCGCGGGCTGCTGCACCGCAAGGGCTTCCCCGAGTCCTACGACCGCCGGGCGCTGCTGAAGTTCGTCATCGACATCAAGTCCGGCAAGGACGAGGTCGAGGCGCCGACGTACTCCCACCTGATCTATGACGTGGTGCCCCACGAGCGGGTCGTGGTCTCGCGGCCCGACATCGTGGTCATCGAGGGCCTCAACGTGCTGCAGACCCCCGGCACCCGTGCCGATGGGCGAGTGGGCCTCGCGGTCAGCGACTTCTTCGACTTCTCGGTCTACGTGGACGCCGCCACCGACGACATCCGCCGGTGGTACATCGACCGGTTCGTTCGCCTGCGCGAGACCGCGTTCCGCAACCCGGCGTCGTACTTCACTCGCTATGCCGCCCTGTCGCACGACCGAGGCGATCGCCGAGGCGACCCGGATCTGGGACGAGATCAACGGCCCCAACCTCAAGCAGAACGTCCAACCCACCCGCTCGCGGGCGACCCTGGTGCTCCGCAAGGACCACGATCACTCGGTGCGCTGGGTGCGGTTGCGCAAGCTCTGAGGGCCGTCGGCTGCGACAAGGGCGGCGGGCGTGTTTACTTGCGCCGTGCTGCATCTTCGGCTGCGGGTCCCCGACGACCTCCTCGACGACGTCGCCGCGCTGCTGCACGGCGACGAGACCGTCACCAACGTGGCCGTCGTCGATGGCTGCTTCTCCCAGCCCGACGGGTCGCTGGTGCTGGCCGACGTGGCGCGGGAGAACGCCACCGGCGTGGTCAAGGGGCTGCGCGACCTCGACCTGCAGCACCACGGCTCGATCAGCATCGACGAGATCGGCACGATCCTCTCCGACGACGCGGCGCAGGTGGAGCACGCGGCGCCGGGTGCTCCCGACGACGGCGTGGTGTGGGTCTCGGTGGAGCAGCGGCTGCGCGACGACTCCCGGCTCTCGTGGGCCTTCGTCGTGTTCATGACGCTCGCCGCCCTGATCGCCGGGGTGGGACGCATCCTCGACCAGCCGATCCTGATCGTGGGAGCCATGGTGGTGGGTCCCGAGTTCTCCCCGATCGCGGCCATCTGCTTCGCGTTGGCCCACCCTCGCCTGGCCATGCTGGCCCCGGCTGCGCGCTCGCTGGCCACCGGCTTCGCGGTGGCCGCGACGGTGGCGACGCTGACCTGGGCCGCGGCGTACCACCTCGGTGCGTTCACCCAGCAGCAGGCGACCACGGGAGACCTCACCGAGTTCATCGTCAGGCCTGACGGGTGGTCCTTCGCGGTCGCCTGCCTGGCCGGGGTCGCCGGGACGTTGTCGCTGACCACCGCCAAGTCGGGTGTCCTGGTCGGTGTCTTCATCTCGGTCACCACCATCCCGGCCGTGGGCGCGTTCGCGGTCGCGCTGGCCTGCGGCGTGTGGCTCGAGGCCGCCTCCGCGCTCGGCCAGCTCGGTCTGAACCTGCTCGGGATGCTGCTGGCGGGCACGGTCACGCTGCGAGTTCAGCGCCTCGTGTGGCGCCAGGTCACCACCACTACGCGACACCGGGGGCTGGTCGGATGAGCGAACCGATTCCTCCCACCCGTTGGGAGCTGCACCTGGGCGGTCCGGACTCGGGCTATGCGCAGACCTTCGAGCGGCTCATCGATCGCGGCGAGGACATCGACGGCGAGGCCCGTCTCGTCGACGTACTCGCGCCGCGCGGGGCACGCATCCTCGACGCCGGCTCCGGCATGGGCCGGGTCGCTGGCGGCCCTGCAACGTCGAGGCCACGACGTGACCGCGGTCGAGAAGGACGCCGGCCTGATCGAGCGGTCGCGGCTGCTCTTCCCGGAGCTCCCGGTCGTCGAGTCGGACATCCTCGGCCTCTCACCCTCGCTGCTGGAGCACGCCGGTCGGCCGTCGGCGTACGACATCGTGGTGGTGGTGGGCAACGTGATGGTCTACCTCGCCGATGGCACCGAGACCCGCGCGCTGGCCACGATGGGGGCGCTGCTGGCCCCCGGCGGCCGGATGCTGGTCGGGCTTCCACCCCCAGCACGGACCGCCCCACAGCCGGGACTACTCGGCGGAGCCAGTTCCAGCGCCACGTCGAGGACGCCGGGCTGGTCACCGAGCAGCTCTTCGGCACCTACGACCTCCGCCCCCCGGCCGACGACTACGTGGTCGCCATCCTGCGCCACCCCTGACCAGGCCCCCGCGTCTGCCTGTAGTCCGCCGACCGGGCACTCGTGATCGCCTGTACGACGCCGACCGGGCAATCCTGATCGCCTGTACGACGCCGACCGGGCACTCGTGTGCGCCTGTACGACGCCGACCGGGCACTCGTGCGTGGTGCGCTCGAGCAGAGTGTCTCCGGTGCCGGCAGCGAACGCGCGCGAGTGCCCGGTCGGCCGACCTAGGATCACCACGAGTGCCCGCTCAGCGTCCCTACGAGCACCACGAGTGCCCGCTCGGCGCCCTACGAGCACGCACGAGTGCCCGGTCGGCGAGGGTCAGGCGAGGGCGAGCTGCGTGCCGACGACGCCAGCCAGGCGGTCGGCGATCTCTTGCGCCTGCTCTGCGGTCCCAGCCTCGACCATCACCCGGACCAGGGGCTCGGTGCCGGAGGGGCGCAGCAGCACCCGGCCGGAGTCACCGAGCTCGGCCTCGGCCTCGGCCACCGCGGCGGCCAGCACGAAGTCCTCATCGGCGCGGGCCTTGTCGACGTTGGGCACGTTGACCAGCACCTGCGGAAGCCTGGTCACCACGCTCGGCGAGGTCGGCGAGCGACGAGCCGGTGAGCGCCATCTGCTCGAGCACGTGCAACGCGGTGAGGATGCCGTCACCGGTGGTCGCGTGCCGACTCATGATCACGTGGCCGGACTGCTCGCCGCCGAGGGTGAAGCCGGCGATCTTCATCGCCTCCAGCACGTAGCGGTCACCCACCTTCGTCTGACGTACGCCGATCCCGGCGGCCCTCATCGCACGCACGAAGCCGAGGTTGCTCATCACGGTGGCCACCACCGTGTCGGCGTGGAGCTCACCGGCAGCACGCATCGACAGGGCGAGCACCGCCAGGATCTGGTCGCCGTCGACGACCTTGCCCGAGGCGTCCACAGCCAGACAGCGGTCGGCGTCGCCGTCGAGGGCGAAGCCGGCGTCGGCGCCGTGCTCGATCACGGCTCGCTGGACGACCTCGAGGTGGGTCGAGCCGCAGCCGTCGTTGATGTTCAGGCCGTTCGGCTCCGCGCAGATCGCGATCACGTCGGCGCCGGCGTCGCTGAGCGCTCGTGGGCCCGCCCGCCACGCCGCCCCCTGGGCGCAGTCCAGGACGACCTTGAGGCCGTGCAGGGAATGGCTGATCGTCGAGACCAGATGTGCCGAGTACAGCTCCACGGCCGTGGGGTGTTGTCGCACGCGTCCGACGTCGCCGCCTGTCGGACGGTCCCACGGCTCGCGCAGGCGCTTCTCGATGGCCGCCTCGATGGCGTCGTCGAGCTTCACCCCGCCACGGGCCAGGAACTTGATGCCGTTGTCGGGCATCGCGTTGTGCGAGGCCGAGAGCACCACGCCGAGGTCGGCACCGAGCTCAGCGGTCAACCAGGCGACGCCCGGCGTCGGCAGCTCACCCAGCAGCACCACGTCCACCCCTGCCGAGGCCAGGCCCGCGACCACAGCGGACTCGAGGAACTGCCCCGAGATCCGGGTGTCGCGGCCCACTACGGCCAAAGGGCGGTGCCCGGCGAAGGTGCCGCGCTCGGCCAGCACATGGGCTGCCGAGACCGACAGGTCCAGGGCCAGCTCCGCCGTCAACGACTCGTTGGCGAGACCCCGGACCCCGTCGGTGCCGAACAGACGTGCCATCAGGCGCAGGTCAGCGCTTGCTGAACTGCGGAGCCTTGCGGGCCTTCTTGAGACCGGCCTTCTTGCGCTCGATGACGCGCGCGTCACGCGTCAGCAGACCAGCCTTCTTCAGACCGGGCCGGTTCGCCTCTTCGTCGATGAAGTTGAGGCATCGCGCCACACCGAGGCGCAGGGCGCCGGCCTGACCGGTGATGCCACCGCCGTGGATGCGAGCGATGACGTCGAAGCGTCCCTCGAGCTGCGTGGTCGCGAACGGCTCGTTCACCACCTGCTGGTGGAGCTTGTTCGGGAAGTAGTTGTCGAGCTCGCGACCGTTGACGGTCCACTTGCCCGAGCCCGGCACGATGCGCACGCGGGCGACGGCTTCCTTGCGGCGGCCGGTGGCGGCGGCAGGAGCGATCGTTGCGGGCTTGAGGGGAGCGTCCGCGCTGGGCGCGCTCTCGGAGGAGTAGGCGATGCCCTGCTCGTTGGCCTCGAAGGTCTCGCTGGAGTCCTGGGGGCCGGTCTCGGTGTCTGCGTCAGCCACGGTGTTCCTTTGCGTGTTCGTCTCGGAAGATGAAGATGTCGTCACTGGGAGATCTGCTTGATCTCGAAGGGCTGGGCCTTCTGGGCGGTGTGCGGGTGCTCGGGACCGGCGTACACCTTGAGCTTCTTGAGGATCTGGCGTCCGAGGCGGTTCTTGGGGAGCATGCCCCAGACCGCGTTCTCGATGGCCTTGCGAGCGTCCTTCTCCAGCAGCACACCCATGGGGGTGGAGGAGAGCCCACCCGGGTAGCCGGAGTGACGGTAGGACATCTTCTTGGTCGCCTTGTCACCCGAGAGGGAGACCTTCGGAGGCGTTCACGACGATGACGAAGTCACCGGTGTCCATGTGAGGGGCGAACATGGTCTTGTGCTTGCCGCGGAGCAGGCCGGCGACCTGGACTGCGAGGCGACCCATCCGGACGTCGGTGGCGTCGATGACGTGCCACTCGCGCTGGATGTCGCCGGGCTTGGGGCTGTACGTACGCAACGTCGTAGGCCTATCACTCGTTCGTGTCCGAGCCGGGCTGATTCCCGGCACGGTGGTGGAGCCACGCCTTCTGACGAACACTGCCCGATCCTGAGATCCTGAGGGACTCTCTGCGGGTCTGCGACGGAGCCACAACGAAGGGGCCCTGACGCGGCAGGAGACGCGACCCTCGAGATTACCGGGCGCGCACGCCCATCGTCAAAACGGGGCCCACTGGTTCCGCTTGGTCACCTGGGCATAGGTTGGAGACCGTGCTGGCCGGGCACCCTCCGGGCACCCTCGGCAGCATCAGCACAGCCACAGCATCGGGCCCCAACGCCCCCGACACGAGCATTCAGTTCAAGGAGCCGACGTGACCGAGACCGGTGACAACACCCTCACCGTCCGCGACAACCGGACCGGCAAGGACTATCAGATCCCCATCAACGACGGCTACATCAGGGCCGGCGACCTGAGCCAGATCAAGGCCGACGACGGGCAACCTGGCCTGGCGACCTACGACCCCGGCTTCACCAACACCGCCTCCTGCAAGAGCTCGGTCACCTTCATCGACGGTGAGAAGGGGATCCTGGAGTACCGCGGCTACCCGATCGAGCAGCTCGCCGAGAAGTCCAACTTCCTGGAGGTCTCCTACCTGCTGATCCACGGCGAGCTCCCCACCAAGGACCAGTACGACACCTGGGTGCACGAGATCACCCACCACACCTTCCTGCACGAGAACGTCAAGACGTTCATGCAGGGCTTCCGGTACGACGCCCATCCGATGGGCATGCTGATGGCTTCGGTGGGTGCGCTCTCCACGTTCTACCCCGAGTCCAGCAACATCCAGGACGGCGACAACCGGCACATGCAGATCGTGCGGATGATCGCCAAGATGCCGACGCTCGGCGCCTGGGCCTTCCGTCACGCGCAGGGCAAGCCCTACGTCTACCCCGACAACGACCTCAGCTACACCGCCAACTTCCTCTCGATGCTGTTCAAGATGAGCGAGCAGAACTTCGAGGCCGACGAGCGTCTGGTCAAGGCGCTGGACGTGCTGTTCATCCTGCACGCGGACCACGAGCAGAACTGCTCCACCAACGCCGTACGCTCCGTGGGCTCCTCGCAGGTCGACCCGTACTCCTCGGTCGCGGCCGGGATCGGCGCGCTCTACGGCCCGCTCCACGGTGGCGCCAACGAGGCGGTGCTGCGGATGCTGCGCCGCATCGGCGGCAAGGAGAACATCCCCGACTTCATCAAGGGCGTGAAGGACGGCAACGAGAAGCTGATGGGCTTCGGCCACCGGGTCTACAAGAACTACGACCCGCGGGCGACGATCATCAAGAAGGCCTGCGACGACGTCTTCGAGGTCACCGGGGTCAACCCGCTCCTCGAGATCGCCCAGGAGCTGGAGAAGATCGCGCTCGAGGACGAGTACTTCGTCAAGCGCAAGCTGTACCCCAACGTGGACTTCTACTCCGGGCTGATCTACGAGGCCTTCCAGTTCCCGCCGGAGATGTTCACGGTGCTGTTCGCCATCGGCCGCACGCCCGGCTGGCTTGCGCAGTGGCTCGAGCTGGTGCAGGACCAGGACCAGAAGATCGCTCGGCCCAAGCAGGTCTACACAGGCGACCGCGGCCTGGACTTCGTGCCGGCCTCCGAACGCTGGAAGTGACCGGTTGGCCCGTCCACCCTCGCGGGTGGACGGGCGCACGGCCTCAGATCGTCGCGCGGTCGCGGCCCTCCCAGTAGGGCTGTCGCAGGTCGCGCTTGAGGATCTTGCCGGTGGGGTTGCGCGGCAGCGCCTCGAGGATGTCCACCGACTTGGGGCACTTGAAGCTGCGCCAGCTGCTCCGGCACCAGGCGATCAGCTCCTCCTCGGTCGCCTGCGCGTCAGGCTGCAACGCCACCACCGCCTTGACCGACTCACCCCATCGGTCGTCAGGCACCCCGATGATCGCCACCTCCATCACCGCGGGGTGCTCGGCGAGGACACGTTCGATCTCGGGTGAGTAGATGTTCTCCCCGCCCGAGATGATCATGTCCTTGAGCCGGTCCTCGACGAAGACGAACCCGTCGTCGTCGACCTTGCCCATGTCGCCGGTGCGGAACCAGCCGTCCTCGGTGATCACCTCGGCCGTGTCCTCGGGTCGGTTCAGGTAGCCCTTCATCAGCTGTGGACTGCGGAACCACAGCTCGCCGTGGACGCCGCTCGGCACGTCGGCCAGCGTGTCGGGGTCGACCACGCGGACCTCCGCGCCCGGAATGCACTGTCCCGCGCTGACCAGTCGCTCCGGGTGGTCCGGGTCGCGGTGCGCCTCGGGCATCAGGTGGGTGATCACCCCCGCCAGCTCGGTCAGCCCGTAGACCTGGATGAACTCGGTCTCGGGCCAGGCCTCGAGGGCTGCTCGCAGCAGGGGAAGCGGCATCGGTGAGGCGCCGTAGCAGTAGGTCTTGAGCTGGCCGAAGACATTGACCGCGTCCTCTCCCGACTGCAGCACCTGCGCCAGCACGGCCGGCACCAGGAAGGTCCGGTTGGCACCGCGCAGGATCGCTCCGGCCAACGAGGCGCCGTCGGGGTCGCGGGTCATCACACTCGGTACGCCGTCGTGGATCCCGAACAGCATGTAGGACGACCCCCCGACGTGGAACAGCGGCATCGAGACCATGTTCTTGTCGCCCTCGTCGAATCCCCAGCCATCGTGGGCGTTCAGCGTGTGCGCGATCATGTTGTGCTGGGTCAGCGCGACGCCCTTGGGGCGACCCGTCGTACCGGACGAGTACATCACCAGGCAGGTGTCGCTCGGCTCGACGTCGTCGCCACGCTCCCTGGGTTCCGCGGCGGCGAGCATCGACTCGTACTCGTCCCCCTCCCCGCCCTCCGGCGTCACCTCGATGAGGTGCTCGACGGTGGTCAGCCGGTCGCGGATCTTCTCGATGGTCGGCATCAGCTCCGAGCCGACGAGCAGCACCTTCGCGCCGGCATCGTTCACCGCGTAGTCGATCTCGGCCCCCGCGAGCCGGAAGTTGATGATCGCGTTCGCGGCACCGAGGCTGGCGGCCGCCATCGTGAGCTCGACGCACGCGGGTGGTTCTTGTCGAGGAAGGACACGACGTCCCCGCGCCCCACCCCCAGGGAGCTGAGAGCGCCCGCCAGACGGCGTACCCGCTCGTTCCACTGCGCCCACGTCCAGGTGCGGTCCAGGTAGGTCACGGCCTCGCCCGTCGGATCGGTCCTCGCCCAGTGGGACAGTCGGTCGTCCAGGAACTGAGGTTCGTCGAGCTCGGCTGCACGGTCGGTCATCGATGCTCCCTGTCTAGGTTCCGGCGAGCGTGCCACGGATCCTCGCTCAGCAGAAGAGCCGCCAGGGACACCTCGGTGCGGTCAGGTCGACTCGATCTGGCCGGGCTCCACCGGCTGCGAGGGAGCGCCCGATCCGCGTCCGAGGCCCAGCACGATCACGCTCGCCAGCACCACCAGGGCCAGTCCCGCCAGCTGTGCCAGGTCGAGCCGCTGGCCGAGCAGCAACAGGCCGGCCAGCGCGGCGACGGCGGGCTCGGTGGAGAGCAGGATCCCGAAGACCGCGGCGCTGAGCCGTCGCAGCGCGAGGAGCTCGAGGGAGTAGGGCAGCAGTGAGGAGAGTACGGCGAGCCCGAGCCCCTTGAGCAGGTACTCGGCGGTCCACAGCTGATCGGCGAACAGGCCGGCGGGTAGCACCACGAACGCGGACACCACGAGGGCGATCGCGAGACCGTCCAGGTTGGCGAAGGCGGCACCTGTCCGGGTGCTCAGCAGGATGTACGCCGCCCAGCAGACGCCCGCGGTCGCCGCCAGGAGCAGCCCCACCCAGCTCAGGTCGGCCAGCGGCGTCGTGAGCGCCTCGGAGATGAGCAGCACTCCTCCACTGGCGGCGAGCACCGCGACGAAGTCGAGCAGACGGCGCGACAGGAGCATCGTCAGCACGAGCGGGCCGAGGAACTCCACGGTGACCGCGACACCGAGGGGCAGGTAGGCCAGCGAGGCGTAGAAGCTCCAGTTCATCAGGCCCAGCGCGACGCCGAAGCTGACCACCGTCGACCCACGCCTGACGATCGTGACCACGAAGGCGTGGCCGGACCACTGCGACGAGGATGATCGCCGCGATCGAGATCCGCAGCAGCACCGAGCCGGCCGCGCCGATCGCGGGCACCAGGGTGGCCGCGAGAGCCGCCCCGAACTGCACCGAGACCACCCCGCCGAACACAAGCAGAGGCGCCGGCACGACCCTCGACCCAGCACCCACGAGGGCCACCCTAGGTCCCTCCTGCACCCGCCAGCCTCCGGGGGCACCGCTCCTCTCCCCGCAACCCGCCGACCGGGCACTCGTCGTTCGCCCTGAGAACCGCGAGCGGGCACTCGTCCTCGCCGTGAGAACCGCGAGCGGGCACTCGTCCCCGCCCAGAGAGCCGCGAGCGGGCACTCGTCCCCGCCGTGAGAACCGCGAGCGGGCACTCGTGGCGATGTAGGTCTGGCCGCGACAGACCACGGGCATCACAGGTGGCAGAGAACTGCCCGGCCGGCGTCTCCCTGGCGATCACGAGTGCCCGCTCGGCGTCTCCCAGGCGAACGTGAGTGTCCGGTCGGCGCCTCTGAGGCCAACACGAGTGCCCGGTCGGCGCCTCTGAGGCCGAGCACGAGTGCCCGGTCGGCGCCTCTGGGCCGAGCGCGAGTGCCCGGTCGGCGCCTCTGGGCCGAGCACGAGTGCCCGGTCGGCAGGCTAGCGGCGGGACTCCAGGACCCGGAAGCCCTTGGCGCTGGCCTGCTTCTCGGTCGGGTAGCCCTGCTCCCTGAGCCAGCTCGCCAGCGAGTCCGAGCCCAGGTTCTTGCCCACCACCATGACGGCGCGGCCACCGGGTCGCAGGCGCGGCAGCCAGCGCAGCAGCAGCTCGTGCAGGGCGTCCTTGCCCACCCTGATCGGCGGGTTCGACCAGATCTCGTCGAAGGTCGCCGTGGGATCCACCTCGTCGGGCAGCACCGCCTGGAACCTGCTCGACACCCCCACCTGCTCGGCGTTCTCCCGTGCCAGCAGCAGCGCGCGCTCGTTGACATCCACTGCGGTGACCCGCGCATCCGGCACCGCGACAGCGATCGCGAGCCCGATCACGCCGTACCCGCAGCCCAGGTCGAGCACCTCCCGTGCCTCGGTCGGAGGCGCCTGCTCGCGAAGCAGTACGCCGGTGCCGACATCCAGGCGCCCTTGGGCGAAGACCCCCGAGCCGGAGGTGAGCTCGAGCCAGTGTCCCCACACGTTGGTCCGCACCGGGACCCGCTTGAACGGGGTGGAAGGGTCAGCGGTGAAGTAGTGCTCCTCCACGACTGCTCCCTTCGACCGTTCTCCGTGCACATCCGGTGACGTTCGCCCACCTTTCCACAGCCTGCCAGGCGGGTCCGTTGCGGGGGCCGGGCGTCGGCTGTGCTGCTGGCATGACGAAGTCCACCATGTCCGGCCACCCGGTGCCGGAGACGAGCAACGCCGTGGTGCTGGTCGGTCGGGTCAGTGCCCTGCCGGAGCAGCGTGACCTGCCCAGCGGCGACCGCCTGGTGACGTTGCGAGTCGTGGTGGACCGACCACCGACTCCTGGTGCGTCCCGACGGTTGGTCGATGTGATCGACGTGGCCTGCTGGACCAAGCGCACCCAGCGCACCGCTGGTGGGCTGAGAGCGGACGACGGAGTGCGCGTCGAGGGGGCCCTCCGGCGGCGCTTCTTCGCAGCGGGCGGGGGTCGCTCGAGCCGCTACGAGGTCGAGGCCCACCGTCTGGTCCGCGTCACCCGGGCCGTCGGGTAGGGGGCTCCAGGATGCGCATCGACCGCGCCGCGCGCGCCCGCGAGGCCAGCTCATGATCGGCGGGATACCCCACCTCCTCGAGCGTCAGCCCGTGCGCCCGGGCGACGGTGATCGCGGGATGGCGCAGCCCCGCGGAGAGCACCTCGCGTGCCCACTCCCTCTCCCGCCGGTGCTCACCGACGACCACCAGACACCCCACCAGGGAGCGCACCATGTTGTGGCAGAACGCGTCAGCCACCACGGTGGCGACGGCCAGCCCCGACGGGTCCCGGTCCCAGCGCAGCTCGCGCAGCGTGCGGATGGTCGTCGCGCCGACCCGCTTGCGGCAGAAGGCAGCGAAGTCGTGCTCCCCGAGCAGGTCCTGGGCGGCCGCATTCATCACCTCGAGGTCCAGGGGTCGCTCCCGAGTCAGCACGTGTCCCCGGGTCAGAGGATCCACCAGCTCTGGTCGGTCGGCCACACGGTAGGCGTAGCGGCGCCAGACGGCGGAGAACCTGGCGTCGAAGCCCGGCGGCGCCTGCGTGACCCGTCGGACCACCACGTCCGGCTCGAGCACGCCGTTGAGCCGTCGGGCCACGGCGACCAGCATCGGCTCTCGGCTCCGTCCCGCCGCGGCCAGGACGCTGTCGTCGTCCACGTCGGCGTGCGCGACCTGCCCTCTCGCGTGGACGCCGGTGTCGGTGCGGCCCGCGACGGTCAGTGACGTGCCGCTGCTCCGCAGCACCGTGTCCAGGGCCTGCTCGAGGGTGTCCTGGACCGTGCGCAGACCCGGCTGCCGGGCCCAGCCGTGGAAGCCGGCGCCCTGATAGGCAAGGTCGATTCGCAGGCGCACCGCGACAACCTACCGCCCGCACACCAGCGTTCTGGGATGCTGCCCACGTGCCGCCTCCCTCCCCACGCCGCCTGGCTCTGCTGTTCGGCGGGTGCGTCGTTCTCGGCGTCGGCGTGGCCATGCTGCTGAGCGCCGATCTCGGCTCGGACGGCTACTCGACGCTGGTCAACGGCATCTCGATCGGTGCCGACATCCCGTTCCTGGTGGCCAACCTCGCCGTCAGCCTCGGCTTCGTGCTGATCGCCGCGATGCGCGGGCTGCTGCCGGGGCTCGGCACCATCGTGCAGATCGTGGTGGTGGGCTTCACCGTCTCCGGGTTGCTCGAGGTGCTGGGCACGCCGGGCACGCTGTGGGGCCAGGCGCTGCTCCTGGCGGCGGCCTTCCCCGTGCTGGCAGTCGGGATCGCGGCGTACCTGGGAACGCATCTCGGTGCCGGCCCTGCGGAAGCCGCAGCCTTGGCCTGGGACCCGCCACTGAGCTTCCGCTGGAGCTACAGCGCCGTCCAGGGGCTCGGCGCGATCGTCGGCTGGCTGCTGGGCGCCACGATCGGGCCCGGCACGCTAGCGGTCGTCGTGCTGCTCGGGCCGACCGTCGACCTGGCGAGCAGGGCGCTGCGGCTCGACGTACGTCAAGCCCACCGCTGATCGTGGCCTCCGCGCCCCGCGTGGGTCGTGCGGCTGAGGCCTCGTGCCCGGACAGACGTCGAGGCGACGCCTCCGACACGTCGGATGCGCCGCCTCAGCGTCGGTGCTGGTGAGCTCAGGCCTTGTCGGTGTCCTCGGCCTGGCGGACCTCGGGCTCTGCTGCGCCGGCCTCAGCGGGTGCGTCCGCCTCGGACTGGGCCACTGCGGTGTCCTCGTCGGCTGCCTGGGTCTCGACGACCTGGGTCTCGCCGGCTTCGTCGGTCGCCTGCACCTCGGCGGGAGCATCGGCCGCAGGCTGCTCGACCTCGACGGCCGGAGCGGCTGCCGCCGGGGCAGCGGACTTCTGCTGCCTGGGTGCCGGACGGGGCGTAGGCCTCCGTCACCAGCTCGATGACCGCCATCGGGGCGTTGTCGCCCTTGCGGGGTCCGAGCTTGGTGATCCGGGTGTAGCCACCGGGACGATCGGCGAACGTGGGTCCGATCTCGGTGAACAGCGTGTGCACGACCGACTTGTCGCGGATGGTCTTGAGGACCTCGCGCCGGTTGTGCAGGTCGCCCTTCTTGGCCTTGGTGATCAGCTTCTCCGCGACCGGACGCAGCACGCGCGCCTTGGCCTCGGTGGTGGTGATCCGACCGTGCTCGAACAGCGCCCTCGCCAGGTTGGAGAGGATCAGGCGCTGGTGGGCCGGGCTACCGCCGAGGCGGGCACCCTTCTTGGGAGTAGGCATTGCTTCGCTCGATTCTCCCCGGCCGTGTGAGGTACCGGAGTAGAGGTGGCGGTGAACCGCGTCGTGGGCTCACCGCCGCTGATGGGACCTCAGTACTGTTCGTCTTCCACAAAGCTGTCGTCGTCGTCGTCGTACGCCGCCAGGGCGGTCGCCGGGTCGAAGCCGGGCGCGCTGTCCTTGAGGGACAGACCCATCTCGACCAGCTTGGCCTTGACCTCGTCGATCGACTTCGCACCGAAGTTGCGGATGTCGAGCAGGTCCTGCTCCGAGCGCGAGATGAGCTCACCCACGGTGTGGATGCCCTCACGCTTGAGGCAGTTGTAGGAGCGAACCGTGAGGTTCAGGTCCTCGACCGGAAGGGCGAGGTCCTGGGCGAGCTGCTCGTCGACCGGCGAGGGACCGATGTCGATGCCCTCGGCCTCGACGTTGAGCTCACGCGCCAGACCGAAGAGCTCGACCAGCGTCTTGCCGGCGGAGGCGATCGCGTCGCGCGGGGTGATCGACGGCTTGGTCTCGACGTCGATGACGAGCTTGTCGAAGTCCGTGCGCTGCTCCACACGAGTCGCCTCGACCTTGTAGGTCACCTTGAGCACGGGGCTGTAGATCGAGTCGACGGGAAGCCGACCGATCTCGTTGTCCGCGCCCTTGTTCTGCACCGAGCTGACGTAGCCACGGCCGCGCTCGACGATGAGCTCCATCTCGATCTTGCCCTTGGCGTTCAGGGTGGCGATCTTCAGGTCGGGGTTGTGCACCTCGACGCCCGCGGAGGTCTCGATGTCAGCGGCGGTCACGACGCCGGCACCGGACTTGCGCAGCACCATGGCGACGGGCTCGTCGTGCTCGCTGGAGACGACGAGGCCCTTGAGGTTCAAGATGATCTCGGTGACGTCTTCCTTGACACCGTCGATCGTGGAGAACTCGTGCAGAGCCGACTCCACCTTGATGCTGGTCACCGAGGCCCCCGGGATCGAGGACAGCAGGGTGCGACGCAGCGAGTTGCCGAGCGTGTAGCCGAAGCCGGGTTCCAGCGGTTCGATGACGAACCGCGAGCGGGTCTCGTCTACGACCTCTTCCGACAGTGTCGGGCGCTGAGCGATAAGCACTATGTTCTTCCTTTCCGAGCCCATCCGCTATTTGACGGACTCGAACTTCACGCAGGTGGTTGGGTGGCGTTGTGCTTCCCGGGACACGCGGGGGCCGCAGCCCCCGTGCGATGCGGTTACTTCTTCGAGTAGTACTCGACGATGAGCTGCTCCTGGACCGGAAGCTCGATCTGCGCGCGCAGCGGCAGCGAGTGCACGAGCACCCGCATGCGCGTCGGGATCGCCTCGAGCCAGGCCGGCACGATCCGGTCGCCGTGCGTCTCCCGAGCCACGATGAACGGGGTCATCTCCAGGCTCTTCTCGCGTACGTCGATGATGTCGTGCGCCGCGACCTGGTAGGAGGGGATGTCCACCTTCTTGCCGTTCACCCGGAAGTGACCGTGCACGACCAGCTGGCGGGCGTGCCTGCGGGTGCGAGCGAAGCCGGAGCGGTAGACCACGTTGTCCAGGCGGCACTCGAGGAGCTGCAGCAGGTTGTCACCGGTCTTCCCGGCACGCCGGCTGGCCTCGTCGTAGTAGTTGTGGAACTGCTTCTCCATCACTCCGTAGGTGAAGCGGGCCTTCTGCTTCTCCTGGAGCTGGTTGCGGTACTCGCTCTCCTTGATCCGGGTGCGGCCGTGCTGGCCGGGAGCGTAGGGGCGCTTCTCGAACGCCTTGTCCTCACCAACGAGGTCGACACCGAGACGGCGCGACTTCTTGGTCATGGGGCCGATGTAACGAGCCATGGGTCAGAGTCTCCTGTTCAGTCTCGGGTCAGACGCGCCGGCGCTTGGGCGGGCGGCAACCGTTGTGGGGGGTGGGTGTGACGTCCTGGATGGTGCCGACCTCGAGGCCGATCGCACCGAGCGAACGGATCGCGGTCTCGCGACCCGAACCCGGTCCCTTGACGAACACGTCGATCTTCTTCATGCCGTGGTCCATCGCACGACGACCGGCGGCCTCTGCGGCCATCTGGGCGGCGAACGGGGTCGACTTGCGCGAGCCCTTGAAGCCGACGGTGCCGGCCGAGGCCCACGAGATCACCGCTCCGGTGGGGTCGGTGATGGTGACGATGGTGTTGTTGAACGTGCTCTTGATGTGGGCTTCGCCCTGAGCGATGTTCTTCTTCTCCTTGCGGCGCACCTTCTTGGTGCCGGCCGCGCTGCGGCTCTTGGGGGGCATTAGACAGAGTCTCCTGATGTGGCGATGTGGAAGCTACGAGGGCATGCGGAAGGCGCGTGGCGGCGCGAGGCCGTCACTTGGCCTTCTTCTTGCCGGCGACGGTGCGCTTGGGGCCCTTGCGGGTGCGCGCGTTCGTCTTGGTGCGCTGCCCGCGAACGGGCAGTCCCTGACGGTGCCGGCGGCCCTGGTAGCTACCGATCTCGATCTTGCGACGGATGTCGGCCTGAACCTCACGACGGAGGTCACCCTCGATCTTGTAGTCGGCTTCGATCGCGTCGCGGAGCTTGACCAGCTCCTCGTCACCGAGGGTGTGGACTCGCGCATTGGGGTCCACCCCGGTGAGAGCCAGGATCTTCTGCGAGCGGGTACGGCCAATGCCGTAGATGTAGGTGAGTGCGATCTCGATGCGCTTGTCGCGCGGGAGGTCAACACCGACGAGGCGTGCCATGAATGGCCTGTTCCTTATCTGAAGAGCGTCGCTCTTCGTGGATCACGGTGGTCTGGTCGTGTCGCATCTCCTGCCTCGCGGCGAGAGCTCCGGCCATCCGTTCCGGAGGTGATTCGGGCTGGTGCCCTAAGCGATCACGTGATCAGTGTGTTCAGTTGTCAAGCAGTGCGGGACTCAGCCCTGGCGCTGCTTGTGACGCGGGTTCTCGCAGATGACCATGACGCGGCCGTGGCGACGAATCACCTTGCACTTGTCACAGATCTTCTTGACGCTCGGGTTGACCTTCATGTCAGCCCTTTCTGGTTGAGTCGGCTGCTTGCGGTGCTACTTGTACCGGTAGACGATCCGACCGCGGGTCAGGTCGTAGGGGGACAGCTCCACCACCACGCGGTCCTCAGGGAGGATCCGGATGTAGTGCTGGCGCATCTTGCCGCTGATGTGGGCGAGCACCTTGTGTCCGTTGGTCAGCTCGACCCGGAACATGGCATTGGGGAGGGCCTCCACAACGGAGCCCTCCATCTCGATCACGCCTTCCTTCTTCGGCATGTCCTCCGCAATCTGTTCGCTGGTCTGGGTTGTCTGCCGTTGGCCCGGGAACCGCCTGGCACGCTCCGGACGAGCCGGTGTGTGCCAGTGGACCTCGTGGATCGTTCGGTGGTTGCTCAACCCCGGGCGCGCACGACTCAGTCCTGGGATCGAGTGCGTGTGTCCGGGCAGCCGTGAGGCACCACAAAACGGGCCCACGTTGGGCCGACTGCTCAGTCTAGGTGAAATCCGCGGCCAACTGTTAATCGCATCGGGGACGCCGGCGACGGCTCATGGTCAGGGCGAGCGTGGGCTGGATCAGTGCTGGTAGCGGCGTACGAAGTTCGCGAGCAATGTCATGGGATGGGTGACTTCGACCCGCCGAGAGAGCTCTTTCAGCGTTGCCGCCTCGCTCGGATCGAAGTATCCGGCGTTCTTGTAGACCTCGATCCTGGTCTCCACTCCCTCGAGGTCGAGCTCGGGGTGGAACTGGGTGGCGTAGACGTGGTGCCCGACGCGGAAGGCCTGCACCGGGCAGGCCGCGGAGGTGGCGAGGTGCACGGCGTGCGGAGGCAGCCGCGTCATCGCCTCCTTGTGCCCGCCGTACGCCATGAAGTCGGTCGGTACGCCGGCGAACAGCGGGTCGGACAGCCCCTCGGGGGTGAGGGTGACCGAGAGCGGACCCACTGGCTCGGGCCAGCTGGCATCGACGACCCCACCCTGGTGCAGCCCCACGGTGCCGATCCCGTAGCAGGCTCCGAGGAACGGGAAGTCGCGGGCGACCACCTGGTCCAGCAGGGACGCGAGGTCGGCCTCGGCCCGCCGCTGCGCCGTGGACTTGGTCTCCTCGGGGTCGCTGGCGTTCCAGGGTCCCCCGCCCAGCACGATCCCCGACCACTCGGCCAGGTCCACCGCAGGCATCGACTCCTGGGCGAGGTTGATCCGCGGCAGCTCGGACTCCGCGAGGCCGGCGAAACCCAGGAACGACGCGTACTCGTTGTCGGCTGCGGCCTGCTCGCCACGGATGGAGAGCAGCAGGAACGGCTTCATCAGCCGTCAGTGCCCACCGTAGGGAACACCGAGCTCGGCCAGCTTCGCCTTGCCGCCGTCGATGGAGGTCAGGATCCAGGCGCCGTCGGGCGTCAGGGTGAAGCTGTGCTCGAAGTGAGCAGCCCAGCTGCCGTCGTCGGTGACCACGGTCCACTCGTCCTCGGCGAGGTCGGTGTACTTGCTGCCGAGCGTGACCATCGGCTCCACGGCGAGGGCGAGGCCGCGCTCGAGCTTGGGCCCACGGCCCGGGCGCCCGTAGTTGGGGACGTTGGGCGGCTGGTGCATCGCGGTGCCGATGCCATGACCGGTGAAGTCCTCCAGGATGCCGTACGCGCCACCTGTGGGGTGGGACTGCGAGCGGACGTAGCTCTCGACGGCATGGGAGATGTCGGTGACCCGGCCGCCGAGCCGCGCAGCCGCGAACCCTGCCCACATCGAGGCCTCCGTGACCCGCATCAGCTCCAGCACCTCGGAGCGGACCTCGCCCACCGCCACGGTGATCGCCGCGTCGCCGTGCCAGCCCTCGACGATCGCGCCGCAGTCGATGGAGATGACGTCACCGTCCGCGAGGACGCGGTCCCCAGGGATGCCGTGCACCACCTCGTCGTTGACGGAGGCGCAGATCGTGGCCGGGAAGGGCGGGTGGCCGTAGCCGAGGAAGGAGGGTACGCCGCCGCCGGCACGGATGTTCTCCTCCGCGATGGCGTCGAGGTCGGCGGTGGTGACACCGGCGCGCACCGAGGAGCGCAGCAGCTCCAGGGTCTCGCCGACCAGCAGGCCCGCAACCCTCATCTTGGCGATCTGCTCGGGCGTCTTGATCTCGACGCCCCGGTCACGGAAACCCATGGCTATCAGCTCTCGTTGACGTCCTGGAGGGCTGTGAAGACGCGCTCGGTGACCTCGTCGACCTCACCCATCCCGTGCACCTCGATCAGCAGGCCACGGTCGCGGTAGACGTCGATCAGCGGCTCGGTCTGCTCTCGGTAGACCTCTTGGCGACGACGGATGACGTCCTCGGTGTCGTCGGAGCGGCCGTCGGTCTCCGCGCGCTGCAGCAGCCGCTGCACCAGCTCCTCGGGGTCGACCTTGAGCACGACCACCGCGTCGAGCGAGTGACCGGTGTGCTTGATCATCTGGTCGAGCTCCTCGACCTGCGCCAGCGTGCGCGGGTAGCCGTCGAGCAGGAACCCCGGCTCGGCGTCGGTCTCGTCGATGCGGTTGCGCACCATCAGGTTGGTGACCTCGTCGGGGACGTACTCCCCCTTGTCCATGTACTCCTTGGCCTTGCGGCCGAGGGTGGTGTCCTGGGCGACGTTGGACCGGAAGATGTCACCGGTGGAGATCGCAGGGATGCCGAAGTGCGTGGCCACGCCCGCGGCCTGCGTCCCCTTGCCTGCGCCGGGGGGGCCCATCAAGATGATCCGCATTACCTGAGGAATCCTTCGTAGTTGCGCTGCTGGAGTTGGCTCTCGATCTGCTTCACCGTGTCGAGCGCGACTCCGACCATGATCAGCAGCGACGTTCCACCGAACGGGAAGTTCTGGTTGGCGTTGACCAGCACGAGCGCGATCAGGGGGATCAGCGAGAGCGTGCCCAGGTAGAGCGCACCCGGCAAGGTGATGCGGGACAGGACGTAGCTGAGGTACTCCTCGGTCGGCTTGCCCGCCCGGATCCCGGGGATGAAGCCGCCGTACTGCTTCATGTTGTCGGCGACCTCCTGGGGGTTGAAGGTGATCGCGACGTAGAAGTAGGTGAAGAAGATGATCAGCAGGAAGTACGCAAGCATGTAGAGCGGGTGGTCACCGCGCACGAAGTAGCTGGAGATGAACCGCACCCACGGCGACGTGGAGTTCTGGTTGAACTGCACCGCCATCGCCGGGAGGTAGAGCAGGCTGGAGGCGAAGATCACCGGGATGATGCCCGCCTGGTTGACCTTGAGCGGGATGTAGGTCGAGGACCCGCCGAACATCTTGCGGCCCACCATGCGGCGGGCGTACTGCACCGGGATGCGTCGCTGCGCCTGTTCGATGAAGACCACAGCCGCCATCACGACCAGGCCGATCAGGAGCACCGCACCGAAGACCCAGGGGCCCTTGGCCTTCTGCACGCCCCACAGGGCGCCGGGGAAGGTCGCCACGACCTGGGTGAAGATCATGATCGACATGCCGTTGCCGATGCCGTGCTCGGTGATCAGCTCGCCGAACCACATGATGATCGCGGTGCCGGCGGTCATCGTGATCACCATCAGGACCGCGATGAAGGTGCTGTCCTGGTAGAGCAGGTCCTTGGTGCAGCCCTGCAGCAGGTTGCCGGTGCGGGCCAGCGCCACGATGCCGGTCGCCTGGAGGATGGCCAGGGCCAGGGTGAGGTAGCGGGTGTACTGGGTGATCTTGGTCTGCCCGGACTGGCCCTCCTTCTTCAGGGCCTCGAGCCGTGGGATCACCACCACCAGCAGCTGGAGGATGATGCTCGCGGTGATGTAGGGCATGATCCCGAGCGCGAACACGGTCAGCTGCAGCAGCGCGCCACCGGAGAACAGGTTGATCAGGCCGTAGATGCCGCTGTCCTTGGTCGCCTCGAAGCACGACTGGACGTTGGGCACGTTCACACCCGGGGTGGGGACCTGAGAGCCCAAGCCGGAAGAGCGCGACGATCATGAGCACGAACAGCAGCTTCTTGCGCAGGTCCGGCGTACGGAAAGCGTTGGCGAATGCCCCTAGCACGTGCTCCTCTTTCGGGTAGCGACTGGTCGGGCCCGGGGTCCCGGGCCACGGACAGGTTCAGTCGAGACCAAATCCGTGGAAGCCTAACAGGGCAGTACGACCACCCTTCGACCCCCTGAAGATGAGGCCGTGGTGATCATCCTGCCCTGTCGGCGATGAGCATGCGGGGATTTCAGCGCTCGACGGCGCTTCCACCCGCAGCCGTGATCTTGTCCTTGGCTGAACCGGAGAACTTGTTCGCGGTGATCTGCACGGCCACCGAGATCTCGCCCTGGCCGAGCACCTTGACGGGCTCGCCCTTGCGGACGGCGCCTCGGGCGACCAGGTCGTCGACGGTGATCTCGCCACCCTCGGGGAACAGCGCGCTGATCCGATCCAGGTTCACCACCTGGAACTCGACCTTGAACGGGTTCTTGAAGCCCCTCAGCTTCGGCAGGCGCATGTGGATGGGCATCTGCCCACCCTCGAAGCCTGCCGGCACCTGGTAGCGGGCCTTGGTGCCCTTGGTGCCTCGACCTGCGGTCTTGCCCTTGGACGCCTCACCGCGACCCACACGGGTCTTGGCGGTCTTGGCGCCGGGGGCCGGACGCAGGTGGTGCAATTTCAAGCTGCTCATTTGCCGTCAACCTCTCCGTCGACTTCCGTGACCGTCACCAGGTGACGGACGGTGTGGACCATGCCGCGAAACTCGGGACGGTCCTCCTTGACGACCACGTCACCGATCCGCTTGAGACCCAGCGAGCGCAAGGTGTCGCGCTGGTTCTGCTTGCAGCCGATGGTGGACCGGGTCTGCTCGACCTGAAGGTGCGCCATCACTGCACCCCTGCCGCAGCGACCTTCGCGGCCTCGATGCCCTCGGCCTTGGCCCTGAGCAGCGCAGCGGGAGCGACATCCTCGACCCGGAGACCTCGCCTGGCGGCGACGGCCTCGGGCTCCTCGAGGGAGCGCAGTGCCTCCATCGTGGCGTGCACGATGTTGATCTGGTTCGAGGATCCGAGCGACTTGCTGAGCACGTCGTGGATGCCGGCGCACTCGAGCACGGCGCGCACCGGGCCACCGGCGATCACACCGGTACCGGGAGCGGCGGGACGCAGCAGCACCACGCCTGCGGCCTTCTCCCCCTGGACGGGGTGAGGGATGGTGCCCTGGACGCGAGGAACGCGGAAGAAGGACTTCTTCGCCTCCTCGACGCCCTTGGCGATCGCTGCCGGGACTTCCTTGGCCTTGCCGTAGCCGACGCCGACCATGCCGTCGCCGTCACCGACGATCACCAGGGCGGTGAAGCTGAAGCGACGGCCACCCTTGACGACCTTGGCGACACGGTTGATCGCGACGACGCGCTCGATGTACTGGCTCTTCTCCTGCTGGCCACCGCGACCACCGTCACGGCCGCCGCGGCCGCCACCGGCGCGCTGACCGCGCTGCTGGGATCCGCTCATGAGTTAACTCCCTTGAATGTCATGTCTGTACCCATCGCCATCAGAAGGTCAGGCCGCCCTCGCGGGCGCCGTCCGCTAGGGCCGCGACGCGACCGTGGTACTTGTTGCCGGCGCGGTCGAAGACGACCGTGCCCACGCCCTGCGACTTCGCCCGCTCGGCCACGAGCTCGCCGACCTTGCGCGCCTTGGCGGTCTTGTCGCCCTCGCTGCTGCGGACGTCGGCTTCCATGGTGGAGGCGTACGCGAGCGTCTTCCCCACCAGGTCGTCGACGAGCTGCACCGTGATGTGCTTCGAGGAACGGGTGACCACCAGGCGCGGACGCTCGGTGGTGCCGCTGACCTTCTTGCGGCCACGGATCTGGCGACGCGTGCGCGACGCCACCCGGGCCGAGGTGTGCTTGCCAGTCTTGAGTGCGATAGCCATCGTCACTTACCAGCCTTTCCGACCTTGCGGCGAATGTGCTCTCCGGAGTAGCGCACTCCCTTGCCCTTGTAGGGCTCGGGCTTGCGCAGCTTGCGGATGTTGGCGGCGACTTCGCCGACGAGCTGCTTGTCGATGCCCTGGACTCCGAGCCTGGTCGGCCCGTCGACGGAGAAGGTGATGCCGTCGGGGGCGTTGAACGTGATCGAGTGCGAGTACCCGAGCTGGAACTCCAGCTGCGTCGGGCCCTTGGAGAGAACGCGGTAACCCACCCCGACGATCTCGAGCCTCTTCTCGTAGCCGTCGGTGACGCCCACGACCATGTTGTTGATCAGGGTGCGGGTCAGACCGTGCAGGGCCCGACTCTCACGCTCGTCGTTGGGACGCTTCACCTCGAGGCTGCCCTCACCGTTCTCGACGGTGATGGGTGAGGCGACGACGTGGCTCAGGGTGCCCTTGGGGCCCTTCACGGTGACGGTCTGCGACTCCACCTGCACGTCGACCCCGGACGGGACCGGAACGGGCAGCTTGCCAATACGCGACATTGCTATTCCTCCTGGTTCCGGGTTACCAGACGTAGGCGAGGACTTCCCCACCTACACCCTTGCGGTTGGCCTGACGGTCGGTGAGCAGGCCCTGGCTGGTCGAGATGATCGCGACACCGAGGCCGCCGAGCACCTTGGGCAGCGCCGTGGCCTTGGCGTAGACGCGCAGGCCGGGCTTGCTGATGCGGCGTACACCTGCGATGGAACGCTCGCGGTTGCGGCCGTACTTGAGCTGGATGTCGAGCGTCTTGCCGACCACGTCCTCGTGGTCCTGCACCTCGAAGGAGGTGATGTAACCCTCCTGCTTGAGGATCTCGGCAACGCCCTGCTTCAGCTTGCTGTACGGCATCGACACCGAGTCGTGGTACGCCTGGTTGGCGTTGCGCAGACGAGTGAGCATGTCTGCGATCGGGTCAGTCATTGTCATGGCCGTGTCGGCCCTTTCTCCACTCCGGTTTCGTCCTGCATCTCAGGTCGACCTGTAGCGATTGTTGTCGTGCGCGATGTGTGAGGTGGACCGGTGGGCCCGACTCGAGTGTGTTACCAGGAGCTCTTGGTCACGCCGGGAAGCTCGCCCGCGTGGGCCATCTCCCGGAGGCAGATCCGGCACAGGCCGAACTTGCGGTAGACCGCCTTGGGACGTCCGCAGCGCTGGCAGCGGGTGTAGCCGCGCACCGCGAACTTGGGCTTGCGTGCGGCCTTGACCTTCAGTCCAGTCTTCGCCATGTCAGTTGCCTTCCTTGAAGGGGAAGCCGAGCTTCTTCAGAAGCGCCCGACCCTCGTCGTCGTTGGTCGCCGTGGTCACCACGGTGATGTCCATGCCGCGAGAGCGGTCGATCTTGTCCTGGTTGATCTCGTGGAACATGACCTGCTCGGTCAGGCCGAAGGTGTAGTTCCCGCGCCCGTCGAACTGGCGGTCGGAGAGGCCACGGAAGTCACGGATGCGGGGCAGCGCCAAGGCGAGCAGCCGGTCCAGGAACTCCCACATCCGGTCGCCGCGCAGCGTCACGTGGGCCCCGATCGGCATGCCCTCGCGCAGCTTGAACTGGGCGATCGACTTGCGGGCCTTGGTGACCTGCGGCTTCTGTCCGGTGATCGCGGTGAGGTCCTTGACGGCACCGTCGATCAGCTTCGAGTCACGGGCAGCCTCGCCGACGCCCATGTTCACCACGATCTTGGTGAGGCCGGGGACCATCATCACGTTGGCGTAGCCGAACTGCTCACGCATCGCGGGAAGGATCTCCTCGCGGTAGCGAGCCTTCATCCGCGGCTGCGTCGAGTTCTCGGCGCCCTGGTCGCTGTTGATCTCGGTCATCGACTCAGTCATCAGATCTCCTCTCCGGACTTGCGGGAGATGCGCACGCTGCGGTGGGCGGGGTAGGTCGAGCCGTCGGAGCGGCGCTTGGTGATCTCCACGCGCTTGGAGCCGAGGCGGGTGATCCCCTTGCCGTCGACGACCATCACGTTGGAGATGTGGATCGGGGCCTCGGCGGTCACGATGCCGCCGGTGTTCCCGGCTCGCCCACCCTGGTTCACGACCTTGGTGTGCTTCTTGACCCGGTTGACGCCCTCGACGATCACCCGCTGCTCCTCGCGGAGCACCTGGATGACCTTGCCCTCGGCACCCTTGTCCTTGCCTGCGATCACCTTGACGGTGTCGCCCTTCTTGATCTTCACACTCATTTGACTGCCTTCGAGCTCGACGTTGACCCCGAGGGAACGGGGCCCCCGCGGCGTTGTTCGGGGGAGCGAAGCGGAGGAGAAGAACGTCGTGGGGTGTTCATAGCACCTCCGGTGCCAGCGAGATGATCTTCATGAACTTCTTCTCGCGCAGCTCGCGGCCCACGGGGCCGAAGATGCGCGTTCCACGGGGTTCCCCGTCGCCCTTGAGGATCACTGCTGCGTTCTCGTCGAAGCGGATGTAGGACCCGTCCGGACGTCGGCGCTCCTTGACGGTGCGCACGATGACGGCCTTGACGACGTCGCCCTTCTTGACGTTGCCGCCCGGGATCGCGTCCTTGACGGTGGCGACGATGACGTCGCCGATGCCGGCGTAGCGCCGACCAGAGCCGCCGAGCACGCGGATGCACAGAATCTGCTTCGCACCCGTGTTGTCGGCGACCTTGAGTCGCGACTCCTGCTGGATCATGTCTTAGTTCTCCTACTTCGCCTTCTCGAGGATCTCCACCACGCGCCAGCGCTTGGTAGCGCTGAGGGGGCGGGTCTCCATGATCCGGACGCGGTCTCCGACGCCACAGTCGTTCTGCTCGTCGTGGGCTTTGAGCTTGCTCGTACGACGCAGCACCTTGCCGTAGAGAGCGTGCTTGACGCGGTCCTCGACGGAGACGACGACGGTCTTGTCCATCTTGTCGCTGACGACCAGGCCCTCACGGACCTTGCGCGCCGAGCGCTCCTCGACTGCGCCCTCAACTACTGGGTTCTCGCTCATGCGTCAACTTCCTCTGACTGGGCCTTGTCACTCGGGACGGACCGGATGCCGAGCTCGCGCTCACGCACCACGGTGTAGATCCGGGCGATGTCCTTCTTGACTGCGTTCAACCGACCGTGGCTCTCCAGCTGCCCGGTGGCGGCCTGGAACCGGAGGTTGAACAGCTCCTCCTTGGCCTCACGCAGCTTGCCTTCGAGATCGACGTTGTTCAGCTCGTCCAGCTCATGTGCGCTTGCCATCAGAACTCACCTGCTTCACGAGTGACGAACCGGCACTTCATCGGGAGCTTGTGGATCGCGCGACGCATGGCCTCGCGAGCAACCTCCTCGGTGACGCCGGAGAGCTCGAACATGATCCGACCGGGCTTGACGTTGGCCACCCACCATTCGGGTGAGCCCTTTCCGGAGCCCATCCGGGTCTCGGCGGGCTTCTTGGTCAGCGGACGGTCGGGGTAGATGTTGATCCACACCTTTCCGCCTCGCTTGATGTGCCGGGTCATCGCGATACGCGCGGACTCGATCTGCCGGTTGGTGACGTAGGCGGGCTCGGTGGCCTGGATGCCGAAGTCGCCGAAGGCGAGCTTGGTGCCGCCCTTGGCCGCGCCGGTGCGCTTGGGGTGGTGCTGCTTGCGGTGCTTGACCCTGCGAGGCATCAACATCGGCTCAACCCTCCGTTCCAGCGGTCGTCGCGGCGACAGGCGCCTCGGCGGCCGGAGCAGCGGAGGCGGGTGCGTCCGCGGCAGGGGCGTCGGTGCGGTCCGCACGGGTCGGGCGGTCGCCCGCTCCGCCGCGGGTCCCGCGGGTCGGACGGTCGCTGCCGCGGTCGCCGCGGGCGCCACCTGCTGCGGCGCCACGGCCACGGCCGGGGGCACCGGCACGGGATGCGGCCTGGGCCTCACGCTCGGCACGGGTGCCGGCGACCTCGCCCTTGTAGATCCACACCTTGACGCCGATGCGACCGAAGGTGGTCTTGGCCTCGTAGAAGCCGTAGTCGATGTCGGCGCGAAGCGTGTGCAACGGCACGCGACCCTCGCGGTAGAACTCCGAGCGCGACATCTCGGCGCCGTTGAGCCGGCCCGAGCACTGGATCCGGATGCCCTTGGCGCCCGAACGCATCGAGGTCTGCATGGCCTTCTTCATCGCGCGGCGGAACTGCACGCGACCGGAGAGCTGCTCAGCGACTCCCTGGGCGACCAGCTGCGCGTCGATCTCAGGCTGCTTGACCTCGAGGATGTTCAGCTGGACCTGCTTGCCGGTGAGCTTCTCGAGCTCCCCGCGCAGGCGGTCCGCCTCGGCGCCACGGCGACCGATGACGATGCCGGGGCGCGCGGTGTGGATGTCGACCCGCACCCGGTCCCGGGTGCGCTCGATCTCGACCTTGGAGATGCCGGCCCGCTCCATGCCCTTGGAGAGCAGCCTGCGGATCGCGACGTCCTCGCCGACGTAGGCCTTGTAGAGCTTGTCGGCGTACCACCGGCTCTTGTGGTCGGTGGAGATGCCGAGGCGGAACCCGTTCGGGTTGATTTTCTGACCCATTACTTGGAACCAGCCTTCCGGTCCTTGTTCTTCGCGTTCGGCGCAGCTGCGACGTCTGCCGGCTGCACCACCAGGGTGATGTGGCTGGTGCGCTTGTTGATCCGGGTGGCCCGGCCCTGCGCACGCGGGCGCCAACGCTTCATCGTCGGGCCCTCGTCCACCGTCGCCTTGCTGACGATCAAGGTTCCTCGGACGAGGTCCTCGGTCGTCACCGCGTTGGCCACGGCGCTCTCGAGCACCTTGTAGACGGTCTCGCTGGCGGCCTGTGGCGCGAACTGCAACAGGGCCAGGGCATCGTCCACGGGCAGGCCGCGGACCATGTCCACGACACGACGCGCCTTCATCGGGGTGATCCGGACGAAGCGCGCGCTGGCGAACGCGCCCGGCTGGTCGCCGAGCAGCGAGTCACGGCGGGCGCTGGTGCGCCTTCGCTCTCCAACTGTCATTGCTGTCATCTCTTTCGTGAAACCTCGTAGACGTCGCCGCATCAGCGGCGGCGGCTCTTCCGGTCGTCCTTGACGTGGCCGCGGTAGGTACGGGTCGGGGCGAACTCGCCCAGCTTGTGGCCCACCATCGAGTCGGTCACGAAGACCGGCACGTGCTTGTGGCCGTCGTGCACGGCGAGCGTGTGCCCGATCATGGACGGCACGATCATCGAGCGCCGTGACCACGTCTTGATCACGGTGTGAGTTCCGGCGTCGTTCTGCGCGTCCACCTTCTTGCTCAGGTGGTCGTCGACGAACGGGCCCTTCTTCAGGCTGCGAGGCATCTCGTTACTTCCCTACTCAGCGCTTCTTGCCGGACTTGCGGCGACGGACGATCAGGGCATCGCTGGCCTTGCGCTTGCGCGTACGGCCCTCGGGCTTGCCCCACGGGGACACGGGGTGACGACCACCGGACGTCTTGCCCTCGCCGCCACCGTGCGGGTGGTCGACCGGGTTCATCACGACACCACGAACGGTCGGGCGGCGGCCCTTCCAGCGCATGCGTCCGGCCTTGCCCCAGTTGATGTTGGACTGCTCGGCGTTGCCGACCGCACCGATGGTGGCGCGGCAGCGGACGTCGACGTAGCGCATCTCGCCGGAGGGCATCCGCAGCTGGGCGCGGGAGCCTTCCTTGGCGACGAGCTGCGCGCTGTTGCCGGCGGAGCGGGCGATCTTGGCACCGCCACCGGGCCGGAGCTCGATGCAGTGGATCGTCGTACCGACGGGGATGTTGCGCAGCGGCAGGTTGTTGCCCGGCTTGATGTCGGCGGTCGCTCCGGACTCGATCGCCGTGCCCTGGCTGATGCCGAGCGGCGCGACGATGTAGCGCTTCTCGCCGTCGGCGTAGTGCAGCAGCGCGATCCGAGCGGTGCGGTTCGGGTCGTACTCGATGTGCGCGACCTTGGCCGGAACGCCGTCCTTGTCGTAGCGACGGAAGTCGATCACGCGGTAGGCACGCTTGTGCCCACCACCTTGGTGACGCGTGGTGATCCGGCCCTGGTTGTTGCGGCCACCCTTCTTGGGCAGCGGCTTGACCAGGGACTTCTCCGGCGTCGTCCGAGTGATCTCGACGAAGTCAGCGACCGACGAGCCACGACGGCCCGGCGTGGTCGGCTTGTACTTGCGAATTGCCATCTTTGTTTACCTCAGTCAGTTCTCAGCGGACGCCGGTCAGGAGACCGGGCCTCCGAAGATGTCGATGCGGTGACCCTCGGCGAGGCTGACGATCGCGCGTTTCGTGTCCTTGCGACGTCCGGTTCCCGTGCGCGTACGACGGGTCTTCCCGGGACGGTTCATGGTGTTCACCGAGGTGACCTTGACGTCGAAGACCTTCTCGACCGCGATCTTGATCTCGGTCTTGTTGGCGTCCGGACGGACCAGGAAGGTGTACTTGTTGGCGTCGAGCAGGCCGTAGCTCTTCTCGCTCACGACCGGCGCGATCAGCACGTCGCGGTGGTCCTTGTGCAGGGTGCTCACTTCTCGTCCTCCTCATCGGCGTGGTTCGCCTCGACGGACGCGGAGGATCCCGCTTCCACGAAGCCAGCCGCCTCGGCGTCTGCAGCCGACTGGAACCAGACCTCGGCCACGGTGGCGTCGTACCACTGGCCACCGGGGGCGTGGTACTTCATCGAGTCCTCGTTGCCCTTGATGTCGTAGCCCTCAGGCGCCTCGCCGCTCTCGAGCGCCGCTGCCGAACCCGGGTACTGGCCGGCCTCGGTCTCGGCGTCGGTGTCGGTCGGTCTCGGCGTCGGTCTCGGCCGCCGGGGTGCTCGGGTCTGCGTCGGCGACCGCGTCGTGGGCCGGGGCCTCGACGATGGTGGCCGTGCGCGTGCTCGATGCCGCGGTGCCGTTGACGAAGGCGTCGTAGGCGCTCTGGGTGAAGATGACGTCGTCGGAGAGCAGCACGTCGTAGGTGTTGAGCTGGTCGACGGCCAGCAGGTGCACCGAGGCGACGTTGCGCAGCGAGAGCCAGGTCAGCGCGTCGTCACGGACGAGCACGACCAGCTGACGCCGGTCTCCGGCCAGCCCGGTCAGGGCCTCGACGGCGTTCTTGGTCGAGGGCCGGTCGCCCGGCGATGAGGGACTCCACGACGTGGACCCGGCCGGCGCGAGCGCGGTCGGAGAGTGCTCCACGAAGAGCGGCTGCCTTCATCTTCTTGGGGGTGCGCTGGTCGTAGTCGCGCGGCTCGGGGCCGTGGACGACGCCACCGCCGACGAACTGCGGCGCGCGGGTCGAGCCCTGACGCGCACGACCCGTGCCCTTCTGCTTGTAGGGCTTCGCGCCACCGCCGCGGACCTCGCCGCGCGACTTGGTGGAGTGCGTGCCCTGGCGCGCAGCGGCCTGCTGGGCCACGACGACCTGGTGGATCAGCGCGATGTTCGTCTTGACGTCGAAGATCTCGGCGGGAAGGTCAACCTTCACGGTCTTGGCAGTCATGCTCCGGCCTCCTCGGTTCCTCTTGGCAGCCGAGCGGATGACGATGAGGCCACCCTTGGGGCCGGGAACGGCGCCCTTCAGCAGGATCAGGCCCTTCTCGACGTCGACGGCGTGAACGGTGACGTTCTGGGTGGTCACGCTGTCGCTACCCATGCGACCGGCCATCCGGGTGCCCTTGAAGACCCGGCCGGGCGTCGCGCAGGCACCGATGGAGCCCGGCTTGCGGTGGTTCTTGTGGGCACCGTGGGAGGCGCCGACACCGTGGAAGCCGTGCAGCTTCATGACGCCGGCGTAGCCCTTGCCCTTGCTGGTGCCAGTGACGTCGACCTCTTGGCCGGCGGTGAACAGCTCGGGGCTGAGCTCCTGACCGACCTGCGTAGGACGTGGCGTCGCTGGTGCGGATCTCGACCACGTGGCGGCGGGGGGTCACCCCGGCCTTGCCGAAGTGACCGGCGACGGGCTTGGTCACCTTGGTGCCGTCGATCTCGCCGTACCCGACCTGGATGGCGTTGTAGCCGTCCTTCTCGGGGGTGCGGACCTGGGTCACCACGTTGGTGGCGGCGGCGATCACGGTGACGGGGACGATGCGGTTGTTCTCGTCCCAGGTCTGGGTCATGCCGAGCTTGGTGCCCAGCAGTCCCTTGACATTGCGTTCGGCTCTACCAGTTGAAGGACTCATGGTGGACCTCAGAGCTTGATCTCGATGTCGACGCCGGCAGGCAGGTCGAGGCGCATCAGCGAGTCGACTGTCTTGGGCGTGGGGTCAATGATGTCGATGAGGCGCTTGTGGGTGCGCATCTCGAAGTGCTCGCGGGAGTCCTTGTACTTGTGGGGCGAGCGAATGACGCAGTAGACGTTCTTCTCGGTCGGCAACGGCACTGGGCCGGCGACCTTCGCACCCGTACGGGTGACGGTGTCCACGATCTTCCGCGCCGAGGTGTCGATCACCTCGTGGTCATAGGCCTTGAGCCTGATGCGGATCTTCTGTCCCGCCATCAAACAACGTCCTTACTTCGTAGTACTCACGACTGGGTCTCGGACCTCCTCGGTGAGGCTGTCCGCCTTGCTCCCACTTCAACTCGTGCCCGACCCCCGCGGTCGGGCGTGTCGCGGCTGGTACTGGTGCGCGCGGCACACACGATGCTCGTGTGAGTCGTTGTCTGAAGTGAAGCCCGGGGGGCCGGGCAGAACGGGATCTCCTGGTGCGGCGCGAACGCACAACCACTTCTGCTGCCGAGAGCAGCTCAGGAGAACCTGTTCAGTAGTCAATGTCCGCGCCCCGGCAATCCCGCCGGAGCAACCGCACTATCTTGACAGAGATCCCCGGCTAGCGCCAAATCGGGCCGGTCCGGGACGCCGGAGCCGCTCAGATCTGGGCTGACTCGGTGCCCAGGGCGCTCGGCTCGCCGTCGGATTCGGGCAGCGGCCCCCTGTGGGTACGGGCGATCGTGAGGCAGAGCATCGCCGCCAGCAGGCACAGCCCGCCGGCCGTCATCCAGGCCAAGAAGTAGTCTCCGGTGCCCTGCCGGATCCAGCCGGCGTACGACGCCGCCACGCCCGCGCCGACCATGTGCGAGGCGAACACCCAGCCGAAGACGACCCCGGACCTCTCCAGCCCGAAGTGGATCCGGCACAGCGCCACCGTGGGCGGCACCGTGGCCACCCAGTCGAGACCGTAGAAGACGATGAACAGGAACAGGGTCGGCTCCACGTGCGGACCGAGCAGGAGCGGCACCACCAGCAGCGAGAGCCCCCGCAGGGAGTAGTAGCCGAAGAGCAGGTACCGCGCGTCCACCTTGTCGGTGAGCCAGCCCGAGGCGATCGTGCCGACGATGTCGAAGATCCCGATCAGGGCGAGCAGCCCGGCCGAGGTGGTCGCGGGCATGCCGTGGTCGTGGGCAGCCGGGATGAAGTGGGTGCCGACCAGGCCGTTGGTCGACCAGCCGCAGATCCAGAACGTCACGACCAGCACCCAGAAGGTCCAGGTGCGGCTCGCCTCTCGCAGCGTCCTCAGCGCCACCGTCGCCGCTCCCGGCCCGGAGCGTGTCCGTCGGCGGTTCGACGTAGGTCGCCGGCGCGCCGTACGGCACCTCGCCGACGTCGGCGGGACGATCCCGCAGCACGAGCAGGACCAGCGGCACGAGAGCCATCGAGAACACGGCGACCAGGCCGGCGGCCCAGCGCCAGCCCGGGCCGTTCGCCAGCTGCGCGATCAGGGGCAGGAAGACCAGCTGACCGGTCGAGCTCGCCGCGGAGAAGATGCCGGTGACCAGACCCGCGATGACGCACGAACCACCGGTTGGCCACGATCGCGCCGAACACCAGGGCCAGGGCGCCCGTCCCCATGCCGATGGGGACGCCCCAGAGGAACCAGAGCTGCCACGCCGAGCTCATCACCAGGCTCAGGCCCGAGCCGACCGACACCAGCACCAGGGCAGCGGCCACCACCCGACGGACGTCGAAGCGCTCCATCAGGGCCGCGGCGAAGGGCGCCGTCAGGCCGTAGAGGATCAGGTTGAGGCTGACCGCACCGGAGGTGACTCCGCGCGACCAGCCGAACTCGTCCTCCAGCGGCTCCAGCAGGGCCCCGGTCGAGGAGCGGAAGCCGGCCGCGGCCACCAGAGCCGCCATGGTCACCGCGACCACCCACCAGGCCCGCACGCTGGTGCGCACCTCGTGCCGCCACCGTCCCACTCACCCCGGGAGTCTAGGAACCGACGGCGCCCTGGCGCGCGCGCCGTGACTGCCGGGTTGCGTCGGGTTTCCGCCACCGACCTTGCCCAGGACGTGCACGCGATCTAGCGTCGTCCGCATGCACGCGGTCGCGGTCGGAGTGCTGCAGTTCCTCGGGATGTGCGTGGCTCCGGTGTTGTTGATGGGCGCCTTCCTGCACGCCGAGGAGCTGGCGACCTGGAGGACGGCGCCTCGCGCGCAGGCTGCACCTGCTGCGACCCGCCCCGCCCGAGGCGCTCGGCCCGCCGCTGGAGCAGCTGGCTGCGGACCTGCGTCGGCTGTATCCGCTGGCGCACTATCCGCAGCCCGGCGTGCGGACGGGCCAAGCATCGCGGGATCGTCCAGGCCTACGACGCCCACCTCGTGGCCGACCGCCCGGACGCTCGAGCTCGCCACGACGCTCGTGGACCTCACCGAGGACAGCTTCGACCGCGAGGCCGAGCGCCTCCGGCTCGAGCACGCCCTGACCCGCGCCGGGCTCAGCTGGCAGGTCCAGAACACTGAGTCCCCGCCACCCGGTCGTCGCGACGTCGTCGCGCGGTCACACCCGGCGGTAGGTGAGGTCGGTGATCAGGCGCCCGGCCGCCACGCCCTTGCGCTCGAACTTCGTCACCGGCCGGTCGGACCACCGCTCGGTGCGGCCGCCGGCCAGACTCGGCTCGTCGTCGAGCACGGCGCCCATCTGGTCGGCGTACTCCCCCCAGTCGGTCGCCAGTCGCCAGACCCCGCCGACGCGGAGCCTGGAGGCCGCCAGCGCCGCGAACTCCGGCGTCACCAGACGCCGCTTGTGGTGGCGCTGCTTGGGCCAGGGATCGGGGAAGAACGTCCACAGCTCCTCGACCTGACCGGGACCGAAGAGCTGCGCGAGACCCCACACCGCGTCCACCGACAGCAGCCGGACGTTGTCTGCTCCGGCCTCGGCGAGCAGTCCCAGCGTGTGCGCGACACCCGGTCGCCAGACCTCGAGCGCGAGGATGTCGTACGCCGGACGCCCGGCGGCCAGCGCGGCGGTGGCCT
Organism: uncultured Actinomycetota bacterium; assembly: GCA_963812235.1. Taxonomy (GTDB): domain Bacteria; phylum Actinomycetota; class Actinomycetes; order Propionibacteriales; family Nocardioidaceae; genus Marmoricola. The sequence continues at coordinate 129,617 of CAWEUP010000027.1, forward strand.
CGCCGACCCCGGAGCCGATCTCCACGATGATCGGGGCCTCGCGGCCGAAGATCTCCGACCAGTCGAACGCCGGATCGTCCACGACGGCCTCGGGCACCACCCAGTCGAGGTGGTGCGCGTCCCAGGACTCCTGCTGCGAGGGCGTGAACCGGCCACCCCGGCGCGAGTAGCTGAGCACCTCGCGCATCCGCAGCCCGTCCGGGGTGTACGTCTGGCGCGGACGAGCGGGTGGCAGTGCGTTGTTCACGCGCGCCATTGTGTCCGACTCGTGGCGTGGTCCGGACACCCACGTCCCGCACGAGCCGTCCGGCCCGAGCTCGGAGCTCGATGCCGGGCGCAGACCACTAGATTGCCTCCATGATCGATCGCCCCCGACTCGCTGCCCTCCGCGCCAGCGAGGACGACCCGCTTCGCCGAGCTCCACCCCCGCTCCGCCGAGCTGGCGGCCCAGGCCCACGGATCACTGCTGGCGGGGGTTCCGATGCCGTGGATGACCCGGTGGCCGGGGTCGTTCCCCGTGTTCGCGGCATCCGCGTCCGGCGCCCGACTGGTCGACGTCGACGGCATCGAGTACGTCGACCTGTGCCTGGGCGACACCGGCGCGATGACCGGGCACGCCCTCCCCCAGGTGGCCGACGCGCTCAGCCGGCAGGCGGCGAAGGGCATCACCACGATGCTGCCCTCCGCCGACGCCGTCTGGGTGGGCGAGGAGCTCAGTCGACGCTTCGGCCTGCCGTCGTGGCAGCTGGCGATGTCGGCGACCGACGCCAACCGGTTCGTGCTCCGGTTCGCTCGGCACCTCACCGGACGGCCGCGGATCGCGGTGATGGACTGGTGCTACCACGGCACCGTCGACGAGACGCTGGCCGTGCTGGACGGCGACCGGGTCGTGCCCCGCCCGGGCGCGCTCGGACCCCAGGTCGACGTGGCCCTGACCACCGCGGTGGTGCCCTTCAACGACCTCGACGCCCTGGACCGGAGGCTGGCCGAGGGAGACGTCGCCTGCCTGCTGATGGAGCCGGCGCTGACCAACATCGGCATCGTGCTGCCCGACGAGGGCTATCTCGACGGGGTGCGTGCGGTCACCCGACGTCACGGGGTGCTGCTCGTGATCGACGAGACGCACACCCTGTGCGCGGGCCCCGGTGGGTGCACCCGCGCGTGGGGGCTGGAGCCGGACTTCGTGGTCGTCGGCAAGCCGATCGGTGGCGGCGTCCCGCAGCGCGGCCTACGGCATGAGCGCGGAGATCGCCGGTCGTACTCTCCGGGCCGATGCTCGCTCACGAGATCGACGTCGCGGGCGTCGGCGGCACCCTCACCGCCAACGCGCTCGCGGTCGCGGCGATCCGAGCCACGCTCTCGACGTGCCTGCGCGAGGAGGATTTCGCGGTCGCCGTACCCCTTGCCGAGCGGTTCACTGCGGGAGTCTCCGCCGTGATCTCCGAGCACGACCTGCCCTGGCACGTGCAGCGCCTGGGCTGCCGGGCCGAGTACTGGTTCTGCCCGCCCCCACGTGACGGCGCCGCGGCAGCCGCCGCGGTCGACGACGACCTCGAGGGCTTCATGCACCTGTGGGCCCTGAACCGCGGCGTGCTGCTCACGCCGTTCCACAACATGGCGCTGTTCAGCCCGCACCACACCGAGGCCGATGTCGACCGCCACACCGAGGTCTTCGGGGAGGCGGTGGCAGCCCTGGTCGGCCCTTAGCAGCGCTCGGCCGGCCCGGCACCCGGCCCGGACCGGCCGTGTACCGGCCGTCCCGGCGCCGCAGCCTGACGCAGAAGGACCCCCAAGCCCGAAGGCTTGGGGGTCCTGCTGTTCGGTGCCTGGGACTACTTGGTGATCTTGGTGACTCGACCGGCGCCCACGGTGCGGCCGCCCTCGCGGATGGCGAAGCGGAGGCCGTCCTCCATGGCGATCGGCTGGATCAGCTCGACGATCATGTCGGTGTTGTCGCCCGGCATCACCATCTCGCGGCCCTCGGGGAGGGTCACGACTCCGGTCACGTCCGTGGTGCGGAAGTAGAACTGCGGGCGGTAGTTGTTGAAGAACGGCGTGTGGCGGCCGCCCTCCTCCTTGGAGAGGATGTAGACCGACGCCTCGAAGTTCGTGTGCGGGGTGGTGGTCCCCGGCTTGATCACGACCATGCCGCGCTCGACGTCCTCGCGCTTGGTGCCACGAAGCAGCAGCCCGACGTTCTCGCCGGCCTCGCCGGTGTCGAGCAGCTTGCGGAACATCTCGATGCCGGTGACGGTCGAGGTCTGCTTGACGTCGCGGATGCCGATGATGTCGACGGTCTCGTTGACCTTGACGATGCCGCGCTCGATGCGACCGGTGATGACGGTGCCACGACCGGTGATCGTGAAGACGTCCTCGACGGGCATCAGGAAGGGCTTCTCGGTCTCGCGGACGGGCTGCGGGATGTGCGCGTCGACCGCGTCCATCAGCTCGATGATCGACTCGCCCCACTTCTCGTCACCCTGGAGCGCCGGGAAGGCCGCGACCTTGACCACGGGGATCTCGTCGCCGTCGTACTCGTACTCGGAGAGGAGCTCGCGCACCTCCATCTCGACGAGCTCGATGAGCTCCTCGTCGTCGACCATGTCGCACTTGTTCAGCGCGACGACCAGGGCGGGCACGCCGACCTGACGGGCGAGCAGCACGTGCTCACGCGTCTGGGGCATGGGACCGTCGGTGGCGGCGACCACCAGGATCGCGCCGTCCATCTGCGCGGCACCGGTGATCATGTTCTTGATGTAGTCCGCGTGACCGGGGCAGTCGACGTGCGCGTAGTGACGCGCCTCGGTCTGGTACTCGACGTGCGCGATCGAGATGGTGATTCCGCGCTGACGCTCCTCGGGTGCCTTGTCGATCTCGTCGAAGGCCGAGGCGGCGTTCAGATTGGGGTACTTGTCGTGCAGCACCTTGGTGATCGCTGCGGTCAACGTGGTCTTGCCATGGTCGATGTGACCGATGGTGCCGATGTTGACGTGCGGCTTGGTCCGCTCGAACTTCGCCTTAGCCACTGGGGCTCCTCCTGTTGTTGTACTTGACTCGTGTGATTGAAAAAAGCATGGTGCAGAACTTGGTGCGGGGGTGCCGGACGAACCCTACTCGCCGCGGACCTTCTTGATGATCTCGTCGGCGACATTCTGGGGAACCTCGGCGTACGAGTCGAACTCCATCGAGTACGACGCCTGTCCAGAGGTCTTCGACCGCAGGTCACCAACGTACCCGAACATCTCGGAGAGCGGCACGAGGGCATCGACCACTCGGTCACCCGAGCGCTCGGACATCGCACGCACCTGACCACGGCGCGAGTTGATGTCACCGATGACGTCACCCATGTAGGTCTCCGGGGTGACGACCTCGACGGCGAACACCGGCTCCAGCAGGACCGGCTTGGCCATGCGGGCGGCCTCCTTGAAGGCCTGGTTCCCGGCGATCTTGAAGGCCAGCTCGGAGGAGTCGACGTCGTGGTAGGCGCCGTCCTCGAGCGTGAACTTCACGTCGACCATCGGGTAGCCGGCGAGCACGCCGAACTCCATCGCGTCCTGGCCGCCCTGGTCCACCGAGGGGATGTACTCCTTGGGCACCCGACCACCGGACACGTTGTTGACGAACTCATAGCCGGCGCCGTGGCCGGTCTCCGGGTCGACGTTGGGCTCCAGCGAGATCGACACCTTGGCGAACTGGCCCGACCCACCGGTCTGCTTCTTGTGGGTGTAGCCGTGCTTCTCCACCTTGCGGCGGATGGTCTCGCGGTAGGCGACCTGCGGCTTGCCGACGGTGGCCTCCACGCGGAACTCGCGCTTCATCCGGTCGACCAGGATCTCCAGGTGCAGCTCGCCCATGCCGGCGATGATCGTCTGACCGGTCTCCTCGTCCGCCTTCACGGTGAACGTGGGGTCCTCGTCGGAGAGCCGCTGGATCGCGGTGCCGAGCTTCTCCTGGTCACTCTTGGTCTTGGGCTCGATGGCGACCTCGATCACCGGGGCCGGGAAGGTCATCGACTCCAGGATCACCGGGTTCTGCGGGTCACACAGGGTGTGCCCGGTCTTGGTGTCCTTGAGCCCCATCACGGCCACGATCTGACCGGCACCGACCGACGCGATCTCCTCGCGCTTGTTGGCGTGCATCTGGTAGACCTTGCCGATTCGCTCCTTGCGGCCGTTGACCGAGTTCATCACCGAGGTACCCGCCTCGAGCTTGCCCGAGTAGACGCGGACGTAGATCAGCTTGCCCAGGTGGGGGTCGGTCGCGATCTTGTACGCCAGGCCGGAGAACGGCTCGTCGTCGGACGGCTGCCGGACGATGACCTCTGCCTCGTCCTTGACCGAGTGGCCCTGGATGCCGTCGATGTCGAGCGGCGAGGGGAGGTACTTGACCACGGCGTCGAGCAGGGGCTGGACGCCCTTGTTCTTGAACGCGGTGCCACACAGGACCGGGTTGATCTTGTCGGCCAGCGTGGCGCGACGAATCGCGGCGTCGATCTCCTCGACCGAGAACTCCCCCTCGTCGAGGAACTTCTCCATGATCTCGTCGTCGGCGTCGGAGAGCACCTCGAGCAGCTTCTCGCGGTACTCGGCGGCCTGGTCGGCCAGCTCCGCGGGGATCTCCTCGACCTCGTAGTCCTCACCCATCGTGGTCTCGCCACGCCAGGTCAGCGCGCGCATGCCGACCAGGTCGACGACGCCGATGAAGTCACCCTCGGCACCGATCGGGAGCTGGAGCACGAGCGGGGTGGAGTTGAGGCGCTCGACCATCATGTCGACACAGCGCCAGAAGTCGGCACCGGTGCGGTCGAGCTTGTTCACGAAGCACATCCGCGGGACGGAGTACTTGTTGGCCTGACGCCACACCGTCATCGTCTGCGGCTCGACACCGGCGACACCGTCGAAGACCGCGACGGCGCCGTCGAGGACGCGCAGCGAGCGCTCGACCTCGGCGGTGAAGTCCACGTGACCGGGGGTGTCGATGATGTTGATCTGGTGCTCTTTCCACCAGCAGGTCGTCGCGGCGGACGTGATCGTGATGCCGCGCTCCTGCTCCTGCTCCATCCAGTCCATGGTGGCCGCGCCCTCGTGGACCTCACCGATCTTGTACGTGATGCCGGTGTAGAACAGGATCCGCTCGGTGGTGGTGGTCTTGCCGGCGTCGATGTGCGCCATGATGCCGATGTTGCGCACCTTGTTGAGGTCCGTGGTGATGTCGACAGCCACTGCAGTCAGTTCCTTAAGAAGTAGAGAAGATCCGGGACTCGGGAGGGCGGGACCCACGCCATGGCGGGCCCCACCGTCCCGGTGATCACCAGCGGTAGTGGGCGAAGGCCTTGTTGGACTCGGCCATCTTGTGCGTGTCCTCGCGCTTCTTCACAGCGGCACCGAGGCCGTTGGAGGCGTCGAGGATCTCGTTCATCAGTCGCTCGGACATGGTCTTCTCGCGACGGGCCGCGGCGTACCCCACGAGCCAGCGGAGAGCCAGCGTGGTGCTGCGGTTCGGCTTGACCTCGATCGGCACCTGGTAGGTGGCGCCGCCGACGCGTCGGGACTTGACCTCGATCGAGGGCTTCACGTTGTCCAGGGCCCGCTTGAGCGTGACCACCGGGTCGGTGCCGGTCTTGTCGCGAGTGCCCTCGAGGGCGCTGTAGACGATGCGCTGGGCAACCTGCTTCTTGCCGTCCTGGAGCACCTTGGAGACGAGCTGGGAGACGAGCTGGGACCCGAAGACGGGGTCCATGTCGATCGGCCGCTTGGGAGCCGGGCCCTTACGAGGCATTAGCTCTTCTCCTTCTTCGCGCCGTAGCGGCTGCGAGCCTGCTTGCGGTTCTTGACACCCTGGGTGTCGAGGGAGCCGCGAATGATCTTGTAGCGCACACCGGGGAGGTCCTTCACCCGGCCGCCGCGGACGAGCACGATCGAGTGCTCCTGGAGGTTGTGACCGACACCCGGGATGTAGGCCGTGACCTCGACGCCGCTGCTCAGTCGCACGCGGGCGACCTTGCGCAGAGCGGAGTTCGGCTTCTTGGGGGTGGTCGTGTAGACGCGCGTGCAGACGCCGCGTCGCTGGGGCGAACCCTTCAGGGCAGGCGTCTTGTTCTTCGACACCTTGTCCTGGCGGCCCTTGCGGACCAGCTGGTTAATCGTGGGCACCTGGTTGGTTCCCTTTCTTTTCTGCTCTCAGTGCGCGGCACCTTGCCGGGCACGATAAATACGCTTGGATCTTGGTGCGGTGGGGTGCGAGGCCATCAGGGCACGCAGACAGGCCGGAACGGCCCAGACACAAGGATTGAGATTACCGGGTGGGCGGGGATGGGTCAAAACGAGCCAGTTCCGCCGTCGCGGATTTGCCTGGGCCGAGGCCAGTGCCCGATGCTCCGCGGATGGCACTGACCTGGAAGCTGCACGGCGACGGACGCACCATCACCGAGGGCGAGATCGTCAGACCCGGAGAGCGGCTGGCGTGGCCGGCCACGATCGGACTCGGGCTGCAGCACGTGGTGGCCATGTTCGGGGCCACCTTCCTGGTCCCCCTGCTGACCGGGTTCCCACCCACCACCACGCTGTTCTTCTCCGGCGTCGGCACGATCCTGTTCCTGCTGATCACCCGCAACCGGCTACCGAGCTATCTCGGCTCCTCGTTCGCCTTCATCGCCCCGATCACCGCCGCGACGGCCTCCGAGGGACGCGGCGGGGCGCTGTTCGGGATCGTCGTGGTCGGGTTGCTGCTGGCCCTGGTCGGCGCGGTGGTGACTCTCACCGGCACCGGCTGGGTCGACGCGCTGATGCCTCCGGTGGTGGCGGGAGCCATCGTGGCACTGATCGGTCTCAACCTGGCGCCCGTCGCCCGGACGAACTTCACCAAGGCGCCCTGGGTCGCGCTGATCACGCTGCTGGCGGTGATCGTGTGGACGGTGGCCTTCCGCGGCCTGCTCGCGCGGCTCTCGATCTTCTTCGGCGTCGTCGTCGGCTACGTGGCCGCGGTGCTCGCCGGGCAGGTCGACTTCGGCCCCGTCCGCGAGGCCGCCTGGCTGGGGCTGCCCGAGCTGACCACCCCCACCGTCGCCTGGTCGGTGCTGCCGGCCTTCGTCCCCGTGGTGCTGGTGCTCGTGGCCGAGAACGTGGGCCACGTGCGCAGCGTGGCCCATCTCGCCGACCCCGCGCTGAACGCCGAGACCGGCCGGGCGCTGGTCGCCGACGGCCTGGCCACCACGATCGCCGGGTTCGGCGGCGGCTCCGGCACCACGACGTACGGAGAGAACATCGGCGTCATGGCCGCCACCAAGATCTACTCGACGGCTGCGTACTGGGTGGCGGGGACCTTCGCGATCCTGCTCGGCTTCCTGCCGAAGTTCGGCGCGATCGTGAACACCATCCCCGCGGGCGTGCTCGGCGGCGTCACCACAGCGCTCTACGGGCTGATCGGCGTGATCGGCGTGAAGATCTGGATCGACAACCGGGTCGACTTCTCCCGGCCGACCAACCAGTTCACCGCCGCGACCGCGCTGGTGGTGGGGATCGCCGACTTCACCTTCACCGCCGGCAAGCTGAGCTTCAACGGGATCGCCCTGGGAACCGTCGCCGCGATCGCGGTCTACCACCTGATGTCGGCAGTGGAGCGCGCGCGGAGCTGATCCCCGCGAGTCGCCGATCACCGAAGTCCGGGTGCAGCAGCTCCGCCAGGTGCAGCGCTCGGACGCCCGCGAGGTCGTCGAGCTGCGTGCGGCAGGAGAAGCCGTCGGCGAGCACCACCGCCTCCGGCCCGGCAGCGCGTACGGCGGGCAGCAGGTCGTGCTCGGCCACGGCGACGCTGGTCTCGTAGTGCCCGATCTCCACGCCGAAGTTCCCGGCGAGCCCGCAGCAGCCGCCCACTCGCGTGATGGTGGCCCCGGTCCGCGCGAGCAGTGCGGCGTCGGTCTGCCAGCCGATGACGGCGTGGTGGTGACAGTGGGGCTGGGCCACCACCTCGACGCCGGTGAGGTCCGGGGGGACCCACGCACCGCTGTTGACGCGCTCGGCGAGGAACTCGGCCAGCGAGCGGACGCCGGCGCTGACCTCGGCAACCCGGGGGTCGTCGACCAGCTGGGCGGCGTCCTCGCGGATCGAGGCCAGACAGCTCGGCTCGAGCCCGATCACCGGGACGCCGGAGCTGACGTAGTCGTGCAGTGTCTCGATGGCTCCGCCGACGATCCTGCGGGCCGCGTCCAGCTGCCCGGTCGTGATCCAGGTCAGGCCGCAGCAGGCGGGCTCGCGGATGACCGCGGCGCGCAAACCCATCGACCCGAGCAGCGCGATAGCGGCCCTGCCGGTGTCGGCGGCGAAGCGGTCGGTGAACGAGTCGGCCCAGATCCAGACGTCGGGGCTCGACTGGCCCCGACCGTCGTCGGGCGAGCCCCGTCGGGACCGCAGTGGCCGCTCGGAGAAGCTCGGCAGGCTCCGACGCTGGTCCACGCCGGCGGCGAGCTTGGCCATCCGGCCGAGCAGGTCGTTGCGCAGCATCGCGTTGGCCAGCCTCGGCGGCGTCATCCGGGCCCAGCGCGGGAGCTGGCCCAGGGCGTGGTGGGACCTCGGGCGCCGCAGGAAGCCGGTGGCTCCGGCGTACTTCTGGGACAGGGCCTCCGACTTGTAGGTGGCCATGTCGATGCCCGTCGGGCAGTCGCTGGCGCAGCCCTTGCAGGACAGGCAGAGATCGAGCGCGTCCTCGACCGCCGGGTCGTCGAAGCCGATGATTCCCATCGCCACGTCCTGGAGCACGTGAGCTCGACCGCGGGTCGAGTCCTGCTCGTTGCGGGTGGCGAGATAGGAGGGGCACATCACGCCGGCCGACCCCGTGTTGTCGGCGATGCACTTGCCGACGCCGGTGCAGCGATGCACTGCCGCGGAGAAGGAGCCGCCGTCGTGGGTGAGCCGCAGGCTCGTACGCAGCGGGACCGGGGGCGCGGCGAGTCGCAGGTCGGAGTCGAAGGGCGCCGGGTCCACCAGCACGCCCGGGTTGAGCAGGTTGCCGGGGTCGAGGATGCGCTTGGCCTGCTCCATCATCGCGATCGCCGCCGGGGAGTACATCCGACCGAGCAGCTCCGACCGGGCCCGTCCGTCGCCGTGCTCCCCCGACATCGAGCCACCGTAGGAGGCCACGAGGTCGGCGGCGTCCTCGACGAACTGCCGGTAGGTGCCGCGTCCAGGCGCGGACTCCAGCTCGAAGTCGATCCGCACGTGCACGCAGCCGTCACCGAAGTGCCCGTAGGGGACGCCGTCGAGTCGGTGCTGCCGGAGCAGGGCATCGAAGTCCCGGAGGTAGGCACCGAGCTTCGCGGGCGGAACGGCCGCGTCCTCCCAGCCGGCCTGCGCGGGACGGCTCAGGGAGCGGGCAGCGAGTCCGGCGCCCTCCTCGCGGATCTTCCACAGCGCGAGCTGCTCGAGCGGGTCGGTCACGATGCGGTGCGGCACTCCGGCATCGCGCGCGACCGCCTCCGCCAGGGACACAGCCTCCTGCGGGGTGTCGCCGGTGACCTCGGCGAACAGCCAGCCGGCACCGGCGGGGAGGTCGGGCCGGGTGGCCACCAGCGCGGCGATCCGCAGGTCCAGCCCCTCGAGAGCGACGAGCGGGTGCTGGAGCAGGGCGGGTACGGCGTCCGCCGCCTCGGCCATGTCCGGATAGCCGAGCACGGCCAGCGCGCGGGCCGGGGCGTCCTCGACCAAGCGCACCCTCGCCTCGAGCACCACGCCGAGGGTGCCCTCGGTGCCGGTCAGGAAACGCTCGAAGCGACGCCCCATCTCCGGCAGCAGGTGCTCGAAGGAGTAGCCGGAGACCTGCCGGCCGAACCGACCGAACTCGGTGCGGACGACGTCGAGGTGGGCGTCGACGAGGGCGTGCAGCCGACGCTCGGCGTCGCTCGCTGACGCCGAGGCGGTGCCGGACCCGGTCGAGACCACGGTCCCGTCCGCGAGCAGCACCGTCAGCGCCTCCACGTTGTCGACGGTCCGGCCGTAGCCCAGGGCCCTGGAGCCGCAGGCGTTGTTGCCGATCATCCCGCCGATCGTGCAGCGGGTGTGGGTCGAGGGGTCCGGGCCGAACCGCAGTCCCACGGGCACGGCGAGGCCCTGCAGCGTGGCGTGCACGGTTCCCGGCTGGACCAGGGCGGTGCGGGACTCGAGGTCGAGCTCGAGCACTCGGTTGAGGTACTTGCTGGTGTCCACGACGATGCCGGCGCCGATGGCGTTGCCGGCGATCGAGGTGCCGCTCCCGCGCATCGTCAGCGGCACACCGGTCTCCCGGGACACCGCCAAGGTCGCGATGAGCTCCTCGACGGCCCGCGGGCGGACGACCACGCGTGGCGAGATCCGGTAGAGGCTGGCGTCGCTGGCGTAGAGGGACCGAGCCAGAGCCCGAGTCGTCGACGTCGCTGACCCCCGCTCGCTGGAGGGCGTGCACCAGGTCGACGCTCAGGCTCATGCCGACACCGGGGACCTGCGGATCGGCGCCGGCATCGTCACCACAGCTCGAGTGATCGCGTGAGGATCCGGGCAGCGTCCTTCTCGGTGAGGTCGCGTGGTGCCGTCGCGAGCAGTCGCTGCTGCTTCATCGTCCCCTCGACGAGGTCGTCCACGTCGCCCTCGTCGTACCCCACCGCGGCCGAGGCCGTTGGGGATGGCGATGTCGCGCATCAGGTCGGCCAGCACCGACGGGAGGGCGTCTGGCCCGGCGTCGTAGGAGTGCCCGGGCGCCAGCAGCTCGGCGGCCTTGAGGTGCCGTTGCGGCGAGGCCTCGAAGGTCCAGCGGAACGCCTCGGGCGCGGTGAGCGAGACTGCCATGCCGTGCGGCACCATCGGCTCCTCGGCCGGATAGCCGTCGGGGTGGAAGTCCTTGACCCGGCCCGCGATCGGGTAGGCGTTGGCGTGCGGGATGTGCACGCCCGCGTTGCCGAACCCGAGACCGGCAAACGTCGCGGCCATCGCCATGTCGCGACGGGCGACGGTGTCCTCGCCGTGGTGGACGGCCTGTCGGAAGGCCTGCGGCCAGCAGCTCCATCGCCTTCTCCGACCACATGTCCGAGATCGGGTTGGCGCCGCAGTAGGGAACGCGCTGCTCGGGCTGCTTGCGGTCGTAGCTGCTGAAGGCCCGCGCCGTGTAGCTCTCCAGCGCGTGGCACAAGATGTCCATCCCCGCAGCTGCGGTGACCCCGGCGGGCTGCGTCAGGGTCAGCGCCGGGTCCACGACGGCCAGCGTGGGACGCAGCCGCGCGTGACTGATGCCGGTCTTCACCTTCTGGGCCAGCACGTCGAGCACGCAGATCGTGGTGGACTCGGCACCGGTGCCGGTCGTGGTCGGGACGGCGACGAGCGGCCTCAGCGGGTTCTTGGGCGCGCGTGCACGACCGACGGGAGCGTTGATGTAGTCCATCAGCTCGCCGTCGTTGGTGGTCAGCAGGTTCACCGCCTTGGCGGTGTCGATGGCCGACCCGCCACCGACGGCGACGTACGCGTCCCAGGGCCCGGTGTCCCGGGCATGCGCGATGGCTGCCTCCATGCTGGCGTCGGTCGGCTCGACGCGTACGCCGTCGTAGACGCTGGCCTCGATGCCGAACTGGGCCATCTGGTCGGCGACCCGTTGAGGGTGCCCGGTCGCTGCGACCCCCGCGGTCGGTGATCACCAGGACCCGGCGCACGTCGTACTGCGAGAGGTCGTAGCCGATCTCGTCGGAGGCGCCTTCGCCGAACTTCAGGCCGGGGGCACCGTAGGTGAAAACGGATTCAGACATGTCCTGAACCTATCGACCCTTGCCTCATCGACAGTGCGGCGGTGACCACGCCCGCAGGGGCAGGCCGCCCGCACGCGACGTCGGCCACCGGGACCCAGGCCACCGCATCGGTGGTGCCGCCGACCTCCCGCACCGCTGCCTGCCCGGCCACGACCGAGGCCTCGAAGACCAGGTGCACCGAGTGGAAGTCCTCCTCCCGACCACTGGGGGCGGTCCCGACGAAGTGCTCGTCGTGCACGCCGAGAAGCTCCCCGACGACCGGAGCCAGCCCGGTCTCCTCCCACACCTCGCGTGCCACCGCCGCGGTGGGTGACTCACCGTGGTCCAACCCACCCCCGGGCAGGGTCCAGCTCCCCGGACTGGGCCCCCGGACCGAGTTCCGGGTCAGCAGGACCTCGCCCTCCCTCACCACCAGGGCGTAGGCCCCGAGTCGCTGGCGGACAGCCGGACGGTGACGGGCCAGCGCCTGCCGCACCATCGGCACCGTCGGCACCGCGCCGGACTCGACCTCGGCCACCGAGTGCCAGCGTGCGTCGACCGTCGACCCGTCGATCTCCACTACCCGCGGCTCCGGCGAGTCGCCGGCCACCCAGGCGTCGTACACGATGCGCACGGAGTGCAGCTCGGCAGCCTCGAGCCTGCCGTCGGGGCCGCCGTCGGAGAGCCGGTGAGCCGACCCGATCCAGATCGGCGCGCCGAGCTCGCAGCTCAGGCCGGTCTCCTCGTGGACCTCGCGCACCACGGCATCGTCAGGATGCTCCCCGAAGTCGATCCCGCCTCCGGGAAGCGTCCACTGCTCGCTCTGCGAGATCGCCGGCGCGATCCGAGCCAGCAGGATCTCCGCGTCCCGCACGATCACGGCGTACGCCGCCACCCGTTGACGTCGGGGCAGCTCCGGGACCGAGGACATGGGGGGATTCTAGGGAGTGGCGACTGCCGATAGTTTGTGGCAGTGCCCTCACCTGCCGCACCCACGACGCCGCGTCCGACGGCTGCGCCTGCCGAAGGTGCGCGACCCGTGGTTCGACAACGCGAAGCTGATCCTGGTCATGCTCGTGGTGGTCGGGCACTCGTGGACCCTGCTTCCCTCCGACCACCGCCTGGACAGCTGGACCTACGACTTCCTGTACTCCTGGCACATCCCCGCGTTCGTCATCGTCACCGGATACCTGTCCCGCTCCTTCGAGTGGAACCGCACGCGGATGTGGTCCCTGGTCACCACGGTGGCGCTGCCGTACGTGGTCTTCGAGGGCCTGTACGCGCTCTACCGCCACGAGGTGGGTGGCGTGGACTTCGAACGGCTGTGGGCCAACCCGCACTGGCCGATGTGGTACCTGGCCGCGATGTTCTTCTGGCGCCTGATGACGCCGCTGTTCAAGAACCTGCCGGGCAAGGTCGTCCTCGCCGTGGCGATCAGCCTGATGGCAGGTCTCTACTCCAGCGACCTCCTCGACAACGCCCGGATCTTCGGGCTGCTGCCGTTCTTCGTGCTCGGCCTCAAGATGCACGACGGGCACTGGAACCTGCTCCGCACCAGGCGCGCGCGCTGGTACGGCATCCTGCTGCTGCTGGCGCTGTTCGCGCTCGCCCGGTTCTCCGACAACTGGTTGGAGACCGAGTGGTTCTACTACCGCAGTCGCTACGACGCGCTCGACCCGAACAACCTGCGGGCCATCACCATCCGGCTCTCGCTCCTGGTCACGGGACTGGTCGGCGCGTTCGCGTTCTTCGCCGTGGTCCCGAGGACCAAGGCGTGGTTCACCTCCCTGGGAGGAGCCACCCTGGTCGTCTACCTGTTCCACGGCTTCCTGGTGCTCAGCGCCGAGTTCGCCGGGTTCCCCGGCTGGGCGAGCACGCACATGCCGTTCGCCTGGCTGCTGACCACCGTGGTCGCGCTCGGGGTCGGGGTGCTCCTCGCGTGGAGCCCGGTCGCGCAGTCGGCTCAACGTGCTGGTCGATCCGGTGGCGGCAGTTGCTCGTAGTCGGAGTAGGCGTCGAGGTCGGGTCCCCAGGTCGGAATGACCGCGTTGAACGGCACCACGTCGAGCCCGGCGACAGCTCGCTGACGGGTCGGCGCGTGCCCGCCGAGATGGGCGGGGTACCAGGTGGCGATCTCGCCGGGTCGCGGCCGGTGATGCGGCATCAGCTGCAGCCCCTCCAGCAGGCCGGTCAGCACGTGCCCGAGCTCCTCGGTCCTCTCGGTGAGATCGTCCCCCGGGCCGACGTACAGCCGCGGGCCGAAGGCGAGGTCCACCCGGCGCTTGCGGGTCAGGTCGATCGGCGGATCTGGCTCCCCCACGGAGAAGACCCGCTGGCCGCCCCACCCCGCCACCGGCACGATCGGCGCACCGGTCTGCTGGGCCAGTGCCGCGAAGCCGCGCATCAACGGTCGCACCGTGAAGGAGTAGGAGATGCCCGCCTCCGGGAAGCCACCGACGGCCTCCCCCTGCCCGCAGCAGCCGCCTCGCCCGCAGGAACGCGTGCGCCGGCGTCTCCCGGTTGACCGGGATGTGCCGCATCCCGTCCATGAACGGGCGGACCGCGGCCACGTTCCACACGTCGTGCCGGGTCATGAACCGCACGAAGCGCCCGCGGCTGACGGCCGCCTTCTCGATGAAGATGAAGTCCGGGTACGACGCGTGCGTCGCCGCGAGGATCACCGCCCCGTCCTCGGGCAGGTGCTCCGCGCCGGTCCACCGCACGTCGAACCCGAGCCCCCACAACGCAGCGCGGCCGACATTGTTGACCAAGCGGTAGACACCGTTCACGCCGCACAACCTAGAGCAGTCCTAGGCGTCGCGTACGACGCCGACCGGGCACTCGCGCGCGTCCGTACGACGCCGACCGGGCACTCGCGCGCGTCCGTACGACGCCGACCGGGCACTCGTCACTCAGCTGAAGGGTGGTCGTGAGTCCAGCTGCACCGAGCGCCGGCCCGCCCAGCGCCACACCCTCGCGGCCCGGTCTCGGTCCTCGTCAGTGACCAGGTTGCCCATCCACCGCAGCGCCAGCGTCATCAACCAGTCCGAGCGCATGCCCGCCGGACCCAGCGCCGGTAGCAGCCGCGGCACCGTGACCAGACCCGCCAGTCGCCGCGCGATCGAGAAGGACTCCCCGTAGTGGTGGCGCAGCAGTTCGGGCCACGCCTCGGAGAGGTCGCGGCGCTCCCCCAGCAGGTCGATGACCAGCCGGCCGCCCTCGAGCCCGTAGTCGATGCCCTCGCCGTTGAGCGGGTTCACGCAACCGGCCGCGTCGCCGATCAGCGCCCAGTTGGGCCCGGCGACGTTGCTGACAGCTCCGCCCATCGGCAGCAGCGCCGACGTGGGCGCGCGGAGCTTCCCGGACAGCTCGAACTCCGTGCGGCGCTCGTCGGCGTAGAACTCCATCAGCGGGCGCAGCGCCACCTTGGCCGGACGCTTGTCCGTGGCGAGGGTGCCGACGCCGATGTTCACCTGACCGTCGCCCAGCGGGAAGATCCAGCCGTAGCCGGAGAGGATCTCGCCGTCCTGCCCGCGCAGCTCGAGGTGGCTGCTGATCCAGGGATCGTCGTGCTTGCCCGAGTCGACGTAGGAGCGTGCGGCCACGCCGTACGCCGTGTCGCGGTGCCACTCCCGGCCGAGCTTCTTGCCCAGCGGCGAGCGCACCCCGTCGGCCACGATCAGCCGCTTGCAGGCGATCTCGAACTGCTCCCCCGCACGCTCGAACACCACGGCGGAGACCCGCCCGCTCTCCCGGCGTACGTCGACCGCGCGGGCACCGTCGATCCCGACGGCACCCGACTTGATCGCGTTGGTGCGCAGGTGGTCGTCGAACTCGGTGCGTGCGACCGCCGACCCGTAGGCAGGCAGCGATCCGCCGGGCCAGGGCAGCAGCAGCGTCTGCCCGAACCCGTGCGCACGCAGACCGTGGTTGACGGTGTGGGCACGCACCCAGTCACCGAGGCCGAGCCGCTCCAGCTCACCGATCGCACGCGGGGTCGAGTCCGTCACCGCAGGTCTTGTCGCGGGGGAAGACCGCCGCGTCGGCAAGGACCACGTCGAGCCCCGGCTTGCGCGGCCCAGGCGGCGGCTGCGGAACCGGCTGGACCGGCGCCCACGACCAGGACGTCGGTGCTCGTGGCGGGGGTCGCTTCGGTCACCCGCACATTCTCGCAAGGGGGTGGTGACCAGGGCGCACGGGTGCCCCGCGCAGCGGTCGCACCGACTCCCCCGGTCCTTTCAGTTGCGACGGGTCAGCGCAGGTGCAGGGCTTTCAGATGCGACGGGTCGGCAGGGGTGCGGGTGGGGTGAGGGGTGGGGGGTGGGAGACAGACAAGCACCACGGCCCTCCCGCGCTGGGAAGCGCGGGAGGGCCGTGGGGTGGAGCGTTTCGCTCAGTTCTGGTAGGAACCGAAGTCGAAGTCGTCGAGCGCGACCGTCTGACCGGTGCCGGAGCCGAAGTAGTCGTCTCCGTAGTTGTCGTACCCGGTGACGGCGTACGCCGCGGCGCGCGCCTCCTCGGTGGGCTCGACCCGGATGTTGCGGTACCGCTCGAGACCGGTGCCCGCCGGGATCAGCTTGCCGATGATCACGTTCTCCTTCAGACCCAGCAGCGAGTCCGACTTGCCGTTGATGGCAGCGTCGGTGAGCACCCGGGTGGTCTCCTGGAAGGAGGCCGCCGAGAGCCACGACTCGGTCGCCAGCGAGGCCTTGGTGATCCCCATCAGCACCGGACGTCCCGAGGCGGGCTTGGTGCCCTCGGAGACCGCACGGCGGTTCTCCTCCTCGTAGCGGACGCGGTCGACGAGGTCGGACGGCAGCAGCTTGGTGTCACCGGACTCGATCACCGTGACCCTGCGCAGCATCTGCCGCACGATGATCTCGATGTGCTTGTCGTGGATCGACACGCCCTGGCTGCGGTAGACCTGCTGGACCTCGGCCACCAGGTGCTCCTGCGCCTTGCGCACGCCGAGGATCCGGAGCACGTCCTGCGGGTCGGGCGTGCCCTGGGTCAGCATCTGGCCGACCTCGATGTGGTCACCGTCGGCCACGTTGAGGCGCGAGCGCTTGCTGACCGGGTACTCCTGGACCTCGGAGCCGTCATCGGGGGTGACCAGGACCTTGCGGGCCTTGTCGGTGTCCTCGATCTCGACCCGTCCGGCTGCCTCCGCGATCGGCGCACGACCCTTGGGCGAGCGGGCCTCGAACAGCTCGACCACGCGGGGAAGACCCTGCGTGATGTCGTCGGCCGACGCCACACCACCGGTGTGGAAGGTGCGCATCGTCAGCTGCGTGCCGGGCTCACCGATGGACTGCGCCGCGATGATGCCGACGGCCTCACCGATGTCGACCAGCTGTCCGGTGGCCAGCGAGCGGCCGTAGCACTTGGCGCAGGTGCCGGTCTTGGCGTCGCAGGTCAGCACGGAGCGGACCTTGACCTGCTCGATCCCGGCGGTGACCAGGCCCTCGATCTGCACGTCCCCCAGGTCGGCGCCGGCCGGAGCGAGCACCTCTCCGGTGTCGGGGTGGCTGATGTCGGTGGCCGCGGTGCGGGCGTACGCCGAGGTCTCGGCGTTCTCGTCCTTGCGGACGACCCCGTCCTCGCCGCGCACGCCGATCACCTTGGGCATGCCGCGCTCGGTGCCGCAGTCGTCCTCACGGATGATCACGTCCTGGGAGACGTCGACCAGACGCCGGGTCAGGTAGCCCGAGTCCGCCGTACGCAGCGCGGTGTCGGCGAGACCCTTGCGGGCACCGTGGGTGGAGATGAAGTACTCCAGGACCGAGAGGCCCTCACGGAAGTTCGCCTTGATCGGGCGCGGGATGATCTCGCCCTTCGGGTTCGCCACCAGACCACGCATGGCCGCGACCTGACGCATCTGCATCATGTTTCCGGACGCGCCGGAGTCGACCATCATGTAGATCGGGTTGTTCTTGTCGAAGTTGGCTTCCATCGCCTTGGCGACCTCGTTGGAGGCCTGGGTCCAGATCTCGATGAGCTCCTGACGACGCTCGTCGTCGGTGATCAGACCCAGCTCGGCCTGCGACTGGACCTTGGCCGCCTTCGCGTCGTACTTGGCCAGGATCTCGGGCTTGTCCGCGGGCGTCACGACGTCCTCGATCGAGACCGTCACCCCCGAGAACGTCGCCCAGAGGAAGCCGGTGTCCTTGAGGGCGTCCAGGCTGTGGGCGACCTCGACCTTGGTGTAGCGCTCGGCGAGGTTGTTCACGATCCGGCCCAGCTCACGCTTGCCGACGTTGTACTCGACGTACTCGTAGTTCGAGGGCAGCGTCTGGTTGAACAGCGCGCGACCCAGCGTCGTGTCGAGCGTGAGCGAGTCACCCTCCACCCAGCCCTCGGGCGGGGTGGTGCCCTCGGGAGGAACGACACCCTCGAGCCGGATCCGGACCTTCGACTGGATGGTGATCTCGCCCTTGTCGAGGGCCATGATCGCCTCGCCGACGGAGGAGAACGCGCGGCCTTCGCCGACCGCTCCCTCGTCCGCGCGGGTCAGGAAGAAGATCCCGATGATCATGTCCTGCGTAGGCATCGTCACCGGACGTCCGTCCGAGGGCTTCAAGATGTTGTTCGTCGACAGCATCAGGATGCGGGCCTCGGCCTGCGCCTCCGCGGAGAGCGGCAGGTGGACGGCCATCTGGTCACCGTCGAAGTCGGCGTTGAAGGCCGAGCAGACGAGCGGGTGGATCTGGATGGCCTTGCCCTCGATCAGCTGCGGCTCGAAGGCCTGGATGCCGAGGCGGTGCAGCGTCGGTGCGCGGTTCAGCAGCACCGGGTGCTCGGCGATGACCTCTTCGAGCACGTCCCAGACCTCGGGGCGTACGGCGCGCTCGACCATCCGCTTGGCGGACTTGATGTTCTGCGCGTGCGAGAGGTCGACCAGTCGCTTCATCACGAACGGCTTGAACAGCTCGATCGCCATGTACTTCGGCAGACCGCACTGGTGCAGCTTGAGCTGGGGACCGGAGACGATCACCGAACGACCCGAGTAGTCCACGCGCTTGCCGAGGAGGTTCTGACGGAACCGCCCCTGCTTGCCCTTGAGCATGTCCGAGAGCGACTTCAGCGGCCGGTTGCCCGGTCCGGTGACCGGACGGCCACGACGACCGTTGTCGAACAGCGAGTCGACGGCCTCCTGGAGCATCCGCTTCTCGTTGTTGACGATGATCTCGGGCGCGCCCAGGTCGAGCAGACGCTTGAGCCGGTTGTTCCGGTTGATCACGCGGCGGTACAGGTCGTTGAGGTCGGAGGTCGCGAAGCGGCCACCATCGAGCTGGACCATCGGACGCAGGTCCGGCGGGATCACCGGGACAGCGTCGAGCACCATGCCGAGCGGGCTGTTCTGGGTCTTGCGGAACGCGTCCACGACCTTGAGCCGCTTGAGTGCACGGACCTTCTTCTGACCCTTGCCGTTGGCGATGGTGTCGCGCAGCGACTCCACCTCGGCAGCGATGTCGAAGGTCTCGAGGCGCTTCTGGATCGCGGTGGCGCCCATGAAGCCCTCGAAGTACTTGCCGAACCAGTTCTTCATCTCGCGGTAGAGCAGCTCGTCGCCCATCAGGTCCTGGACCTTGAGGGTCTTGAAGGTCGTCCAGACCTCGTCGAGTCGCGCCAGCTCGGCGTCCGAGCGCTTGCGCACGGCTGCCATCTCGCGCTCGGCACCGTCGCGCACCTTGCGCTTGGCGTCGGCCTTGGCTCCCTCGGCCTCCAGAGCGGCGAGGTCGGTCTCGAGCTTCTTGGTGCGCTCCTCGAGCTGCACGTCGCGTCGGTTCTCCAGGCTCTTGCGCTGGAGGCCGATCTTGCCCTCGAGGTCGGAGAGGTCGCGGTGACGGGCGTCCTCGTCGACGCTGGTGATCATGTACGCCGCGAAGTAGATGACCTTCTCGAGGTCCTTCGGAGCGAGGTCGAGCAGGTAGCCGAGCCGGCTCGGCACACCCTTGAAGTACCAGATGTGCGTGACGGGCGCAGCGAGCTCGATGTGGCCCATGCGCTCACGACGGACCTTGGAGCGGGTCACCTCGACGCCGCAGCGCTCGCAGATGATGCCCTTGAAGCGCACGCGCTTGTACTTGCCGCAGTAGCACTCCCAGTCCCGGGTGGGGCCGAAGATCTTCTCGCAGAAGAGGCCGTCACGCTCAGGCTTGAGCGTGCGGTAGTTGATCGTCTCCGGCTTCTTGACCTCGCCGTGGCTCCACGCGCGGATCTCGTCTGCGGTGGCCAGGCCGATCTTGAGCTGGTCGAAGAAATTTACATCGAGCACAGTGGCTGCTTCCCTCGTTCTTTTTCTAGAACTGATTCAGTGATTTGAAGATCTGACCCGGACTGCGGTCTCGACCACAGTCCGGGGCCCCGCCGGGTTTTTCGAGCTTGCGAGAAAAACCTGGTGGGGATCTCAGACTTCCTCGACGCTGCTGGGCTCGCGGCGCGACAGGTCGATGCCGAGCTCCTCGGCGGCGCGGAAGACGTCCTCTTCCGCGTCGCGCATCTCGATCGCGGAGCCGTCCTGGCTCAGCACCTCGACGTTGAGGCAGAGCGACTGCATCTCCTTGACGAGCACCTTGAACGACTCGGGGATACCGGAGTCGGGGATGTTCTCGCCCTTGACGATGGCCTCGTAGACCTTGACGCGACCAGGCACGTCGTCGGACTTGATGGTGAGCAGCTCCTGCAGGGCGTAGGCGGCACCGTAGGCCTCCATCGCCCAGACCTCCATCTCACCGAAGCGCTGGCCGCCGAACTGGGCCTTACCGCCGAGCGGCTGCTGGGTGATCATGGAGTACGGGCCGGTCGAACGGGCGTGGATCTTGTCGTCGACCAGGTGGTGGAGCTTGAGGATGTACATGTAGCCCATCGAGACCGGCTCCGGGAAGGGCTCGCCGGAGCGACCGTCGAACAGGTTGGCCTTTCCGTTCTCGCCCACCATGCGGTTTCCGTCGCGGTTGGGAACCGTCGACCCGAGCAGGCCGACGATCTCGTCCTCGCGCGCACCGTCGAAGACGGGCGTGGCCACGTTGGTGTTGGCCTCGGCCTTGTCCGCGTGGATCTTGATCAGGCGCTGCTTCCAGTCCGCGTCGCCCGGGGCGCTGTGCAGGTTGAGGTCCCAACCCTGCTTGGCGATCCAGCCGAGGTGGAGCTCGAGGATCTGGCCGATGTTCATCCGGCGCGGCACACCCAGCGGGTTGAGGATCACGTCGACGGGCGTGCCGTCCTCGGTGAACGGCATGTCCTCGATCGGCAGGATCTTCGCGATGACGCCCTTGTTGCCGTGACGGCCGGCGAGCTTGTCACCCACGGAGATCTTGCGCTTCTGCGCGACGTAGACCCGCACGAGCTGGTTGACGCCGGGAGGAAGCTCGTCGCCGTCCTCACGGTTGAACTCGCGTACGGCGATGACCGTGCCGGACTCACCGTGGGGGACCTTCATCGAGGTGTCGCGCACCTCGCGCGCCTTCTCGCCGAAGATCGCCCGCAGCAGACGCTCCTCCGGAGTCAGCTCGGTCTCCCCCTTGGGGGTCACCTTGCCGACCAGGATGTCACCGGTGGTGACCTCGGCGCCGACGCGGATGATCCCGCGCTCGTCGAGGTCGGCGAGCAGGTCGTCGCTGACGTTGGGGATGTCGCGAGTGATCTCCTCAGGGCCCAGCTTGGTGTCGCGGGCGTCGACCTCGTGCTCCTCGATGTGGATCGAGGTGAGGACGTCCTCCTGCACCAGGCGCTGGGAGAGGATGATCGCGTCCTCGTAGTTGTGACCCTGCCAGGGCATGAAGGCGACGAGCAGGTTGGTGCCCAGCGCCATCTCGCCCTCGTCGGTGCACGGGCCGTCGGCGATCGGCGAGCCGACCTCGACCCGGTCACCCTCGCGGACCAGTGGACGCTGGTTGATGCAGGTCCCCTGGTTGGAGCGGGTGAACTTCAGGAGTCGGTAGGACTTGTCCCCACCCTCGTCGGTCATGATCACGACCTCGTCGGCCGAGACCTCCTTGACCACGCCTGCCACGTCCGAGGTGACCACGTCACCGGCGTCGACCGCGGCGCGGAACTCCATGCCGGTGCCGACCAGCGGGGCGTCGCTCCTGATGAGCGGCACCGCCTGACGCTGCATGTTGGCGCCCATCAGGGCCCGGTTGGCGTCGTCGTGCTCGAGGAACGGGATCAGCGCGGTCGCGACCGAGACCATCTGGCGCGGTGAGACGTCCATGTACTCGACCTCGTTGCGCGGGATGTCGACGGTCTCGCCGCCACGCGTACGGACCAGGACCCGCTCGTCGGTGAAGTTGTCGTCGTCGTCGAGCACGGCGTTGGCCTGCGCGATGACCCGCGAGTCCTCCTCATCGGCGGTCAGGTGGTGGATCTCGTTGGTGACGTGACCCATCTTGACGACCCGGTAGGGGGTCTCCACGAAACCGAACGGGTTGATCCGTCCGTAGGAGGCCAGCGAGCCGATCAGACCGATGTTGGGACCCTCAGGGGTCTCGATCGGGCACATCCGGCCGTAGTGCGAGGGGTGCACGTCGCGGACGTCCATCTGCGCACGGTCACGGGAGATACCACCCGGGCCCAGCGCGGAGAGACGACGCTTGTGCGTCAGCCCGGCGATCGGGTTGGTCTGGTCCATGAACTGCGACAGCTGGGAGGTTCCGAAGAACTCCTTCAGTGCCGCCACCACAGGACGGATGTTGATCAGGGACTGAGGCGTGATCGCCTCGACGTCCTGGGTCGTCATCCGCTCGCGGACCACCCGCTCCATCCGGGCCAGGCCGGTGCGGAGCTGGTTCTGGATCAGCTCGCCCACCGTGCGCATGCGCCGGTTGCCGAAGTGGTCGATGTCGTCCTTGCGGACCTCGATCGCCTCGCCCTGGGCGTTGTGCACCTCGTTGTTCTGCGCGTCGAGCAGGTTGTGCTTCTCCGCGTGCAGCTGAACGATGTAGCGGATCGTCGCCACGATGTCCTCGATGGTCAGCGTCTGCTGGTCGAAGGCCTCGTGGGTGCCGAGCTTCTTGTTGATCTTGTAGCGACCGACCTTGGCCAGGTCGTAGCGCTTGGGGTTGAAGTAGTAGTTCTGCAGCAGCGTCTGCGCAGCCTCGCGCGTGGGCGGTTCGCCGGGACGCAGCTTGCGGTAGATGTCGAGCAGCGCGTCGTCCTGGGCCTCGGTGTGGTCCTTCTCGAGGGTCAGCATCATCGACTCGTACTCGCCGAACTCTTCGCGGATCTGCTCGTTGGTCCACCCGAGGGCCTTGAGCAGCACCGTGACGTTCTGCTTGCGCTTGCGGTCGAGGCGTACGCCGACCATGTCGCGCTTGTCGATCTCGAACTCGAGCCAGGCGCCGCGCGACGGGATCACCTTGGCGGTGAAGATGTCCTTGTCGGAGGTCTTGTCGGCCGAGCGCTCGAAGTAGACACCGGGCGAGCGCACGAGCTGGGAGACCACGACACGCTCGGTGCCGTTGATGATGAACGTCCCCTTGCGGGTCATCATCGGGAAGTCACCCATGAAGACGGTCTGACCCTTGATCTCGCCGGTCTCACCGTTGGTGAACTCGGCCGAGACGTAGAGGGGGCGGGAGTAGGTGAAGTCCTTCTCCTTGCACTCCTCCTCGGTGTACTTCGGGTCGAGGAAGACGGGGTTCTCGAACGACAGCGACATCGTCTCGGAGAAGTCCTCGATCGGCGAGATCTCCTCGAAGATCTCGTGGAGCCCTGACTTCTGGGAGAGCTCTTCGCCGGCGCTGCGACGCTCGACGACCTTCTGCTCCCACTTCTCACTTCCGATCAGCCAGTCGAAGCTGTCTGTCTGGAGAGCCAGGAGCTGCGGAACCTCGAGCGGTTCGGCGATCTTGGCGAAGGAGATGCGGCGGGGACTGTCGATGTTGCTGTTCTTGCGGCGCGAGGCGGCCAAGAGTGGTCCTTCCGAGGCTCACTGTGTGACGGCGCCGTCCCACCACAAACCAGGCCACCGGGCAGGCAGGAAGTATTTGAGGGAGGGCGCAAAGAGTCAGATTACAACACAACGTGAGCCCAGAACAACCCGGGCTCATCTTCCGCGGGTCGCGCCTGGCGCCTCTTGCGCGACAGAGTACCTCGTCAGTAGCTCTTCAGGTCAGCAACCAGCCAACGATTTCCGGACTTCTCCATCTGCATCATCACCCGGTTCTGGAAGATCTGCGGGTCCGCGCCCGCCTTCTTGGAGACCTGGTTGACGTAGACCAGGACCCGCACCTCGTCGCGCTCGGCGTCCATCACCCCGGAGCCGAGCACGGAGGAGGTGACCACGGTCTTGGTCTGGACGGCCAGTCCGGGAGTGCCGTCATCCTGCTTCTCCAGCTGCAGGAAGTTCTTCAGGTAGACCTTGCCGAACTTCTCGGTGAGGTAGCCGGCGGCCCGCTTCCGGTCGGCGGGCAGGTCCTTGTAGTCGTAGGAGAGCGTCGCGGCAGCAGCACGCTCGGCCGCGGCGGGCGCCTCGGCGCGGGCATCGCTCACCTGGGCGTCGGTCCGCACCTGCTGCCCCAGGACCACCGCGGCCACCACCGCGGCGATGCTCGCCAGTGCGAGCAGCAAGGTGACCAGACCCAGGGCCCGGGACGCGGGCTCGCGGACGCCGGTGCCCGAGTCGGCTGGTCCAGCAGTGGGTGCCGGCGCGAAGGGCACAGGCTCCGTCGGAGGGGGTGGCGCGCTCGCGTACGAGTCGGGACGCGCCCTCCTCCCCGTCCGTGCTCACGAGTGGCGCGTCCTCGAGAGTGTCGTCGTAGGCAGCGCGGCGGGTGGGGTCGAGCAGGACGTCAGCCGCCTCGTTGAACATCCGGAACTGACCCGAGCCCGAGCCGGGCTCGAACTTGTCCGTGGCCGTGCGCCACGCGGTCTTGATCTCGGCGGCGCTCGCGTCGCGCGCGGACACCGAGCACGTCGTACCAGGTGGGGCTGGAGGAGCCGGGAGTCGAGGTCACGTCAGCTCACCGGATTGAAGTCGTCGACGAGCCAGGCGTCCTTCACCTTGACCAGGCTCACCGACCACCGGTAGTGATGCTCGATGTCACCCTGCGTGGTGCTGACCGAGGCGTCGTGCGCGACGAGCACGGTGGCCGAGTCGCTGTCGAAGTCGCCGACGCCGGTGAGCAGCACCTTCCCGTCGCCCTTGACCTTCGCTGCCTGGTAGCTGTCCTTCATGGTGTCGAAGACCTTGGTGTTCTTGGCCTTCGCCTTCGTCGTGAGCAGCTGGTTCACGTTCTTGACGTAGCCCTCGAAGTCGGCCGAGTCGACCTTGTCCATCCGCAGGGCGAACTGCGCGGCCACGCTGGAGGCCGCGGCCCGCTCCTTATCCGCGTCCCGGTCCGCCTTCACCTTGACCAGGAACAGGCCGATGGCAACGACGGCCAGGACGAGCAGGAGAGCCAGGACAGCGCTCACGATGCGTAGGGTACGGGCGCTCACGGGCAGGCCGGGGCGCTCGCGTTCACCGGGATCCGTGATCCCGGCCTCTGGTGCTTGCGACAACTTCTACTCCTGGTTGTTTGCCTGCGACGGCGCGAGCAGCATCCATTTCCAGGAGTCCGCGCCGAACAGCTGGGCGGCGCCACCGTCGTAGACGACCTGGCCGCTCGCGTCCTGGTCGGCCCAGGTCACGTCGCCGGTCTTGGCATCGTACGTCGCCACCGGTGGGCGGTACGCCGTACCGGGGCGATTGCTTGGTGCCTTCTCGCCGCTGCGGAAGGTGGTGCTCGGGTCGGCGCACCCGACGTTGGTCTTCATCGGGCGGTTGCCGCGGTTGCGCGGACTGCGCCGGTCGGTGCCCTCGTAGCCCTTCTCGCACACCTTGCCCACCTCTTGGAGGATCAGGCCGAAGCGGCTGTCGTAGCGCCCCTGGTCGTTCTTCGCCAGGACCGTGAAGCCGCCTGAGACGACGTAGGGGAAGAGCACCATCACCTGGCGGATGCCCTTCAGGTGCTTGACGGTGACCTCGTTGGTGGTGACCAGGTTGTTGATCAGCTGGCCCAGGTCGACCTGGTTGTCCTCGAGGAAGGTGCGCAGCTCGTTGGCGGTGGCGGACCCGTTGTCGATCAGCGAGCGCAGGTACTTGTCGTTGTCGGCGACGGTGCCGCTGAACAGCGCCAGGTCCTTGGTGAAGCTGCGGATCGCCGAGCCCTTGTCCACCTGGGTCTGGAGCACGACGCGCGAGTCCCGGATCAGCGCTGTGGTGACGTCGAAGTTCGCATTGGCGGTCTCGATGAACGAGTTCGAGGTGTCGATGATCTGGCCGAGGCTCGGTCCGGCGTCCTTGAAGGCAGCGCCTGACTCGGCCACGACCGTGCGCAGGTCGGACTGCGGGACCGACTCCACGAACCGGCTGAGGTTGGTCAGGATCTCGGTGGTGGACACCGGGACCTCGGTCATGGACGTCTCGATCTCGGACCCGTCCTTGAGGTAGGGCCCGTCGTCGGTCTGAGGCTGGAGCTCGACGTACTGCTCGCCGACCGCTGACTTGTTCCCGACCAGCGCCACCGAGTCCTGCGGGATCTTCTCGCTGCTCTTGTCCACGGAGAGGAGCACGTCCACGCCCTTGTCGGTGAGCTTCATCTCCTCCACCTGGCCGATGTGCACCCCGCGGTAGGTCACCTCGGCGCCGGCGAAGATGCCGCCGGACTCGTCGAAGTGAGCGTTCACCGTGTAGGCGGAGTCGTAGAACAGCCGGTCCAGCCGGGCGTAGCGCGCCCCGACGAAGGTGACTCCGACCAGCGTGATGATCACGAAGACGATCAGCTGCTTCTTGGTACGTGAGGTGATCATCGGACTTCAGCCACCCCCTGGAAGAGCATCGTGCCGATCCCCGGATCGAGTCCGCGCTCGGCCAGCCCGAACGGGTCCAGCTCCGTGACGTCCGCACTGAACGCGGGCGCCGGACGGGGCAGGGTCACGCCGCCCAGGCCGCCACCGCCGCCGCCACCGCCGCCGCCCCCGCCGGTGGCTCCGCCAAGTCCACCCTCGAGCGGGCCGAGCTTGCCGTCGAGCAGGTCGTCGAGCTGCTTGGGAGTGAGGATCTTGAGCACCTTGATCAGGTTCGGCACCAGCTTCTCGGCCTGCTTCACCAGACGGGTGAGATCGATCGCCTCGCACTGCTTGCGGGCCTCGGCGAGCGCCGGGGACAGCAGCTTCTCGATGATCGCCCGGCGCAGCTTGGTCCGCTCCCCCTTGGTGATCAGCTCATTGTCGGGCAGGGCCTTCTCGGCCTCGGACGCGGCCTTGCGCACGTTGGCCTCGGTCTCCTTGAGCACCTGCGCGAGCACGTCGCACACCGGGAGAGGCAACCCTGGCGTCGGCAGTGCGTCGACGTCGACATCGAGGTTCACCGAGAGGTTGGTGTAGTCACCCATGTGCAGGTTGCGAGCGACCTGCGGGTCCCGACCGATGGCAGCATCCACGAACGGATAGGTCAAGAACACCTGGAGCGACTTGGGGAAGCTGTCCCCGGCCTTGGCGAAGCCCTCGAGCACCGGGCCCAGGTCACGCAGGCTGTTGATCGTGGAGGCCTTCGACGCCTTGATCACGCGCACCCCGACACCGCTGAGACGGTTCAGCGCCTCCAGCAGCTTGACCAGGTCGTCGCGCTGACGGTTCACCGACTGCAGGGTCTGCGGCACGTTGTCCAGCGCGCTCTTGATCGTCCCGTCCTGCTTGCGCAGGGAGACCGAGAGGCGGTTGGTGTTCTCGAGTGCGGCGATGATCGTTTCCTTGTTCTGGTCCAGCTGGCCCATGAACGTGCGGATCTGGGTCAGCACCGAGCGCACCTCGGACTCGCGTCCCTCGAAGGTGTTGTTCAGCTCGGAGAAGATCGTCTTGAGCTGTCCGACGCCACCGCCGTTGAGCAGCAGCGAGAGCGCTCCCAGGACCTCTTCGATCTCAGGGTTGCGCCCCGTGCGCTCCAGGCCGATCGTGTCGCCGCTGCTGAGCTCGCCCGTCCCGGGCTGGGTCGGCGGCTCGAGCTGGACGAACTTCTCACCGAGCAGGCTGGTCTGGCGGATCTGCGCCCGAGCGTTGTCCGGCAGCTTCACGTCCTTGCGCAGCTCGATGGACACCTTGGCGACGTATCCCTTGAGCTCGATCCGCTTGACCTTGCCCACGGTGACGTCGTCGACCTTGACGGTGGTCTGGGGCACCAGGTCGAGGACGTCGCGGAACATCACGGTGATCTTCATCGGGTTCTCGCCCGTGTCCGCACCACCCGGGAGCGGGACCTCATAGACCGACTTGGCGCATCCGGTGAGCACGAGCGCCGAGGAGAGCAGGCCCACCATCACCGTGGTCGTACGACGCAGCAGGCTGGCGTCGCGACGCTTCGAGGTGCTCATCGGCCGACCTCCAGAAGGCCCGCGAGGGACCGGTCGATGGGCTCGACCACCCGGGGCTCGGTCGAGGGGTCGCCGGCGAACGGGGTGGCGCGTCCCAGCCCCTTGCCCTTCAACGCTTCGGTGATGACATCACAGCCTTCGCCTTGGACGAACGCGCACAGGGCCGCGGCAGGCTCCTTCTCCAGCAGGCTGAAGAACTGACCGCCGTTGTTGCGGGTGTCCAGCGTGCCCTGAGGGGAGTTCCCTGCGAGGTACAGGTTGTTCAGCGCGGCCGGCGCGTACTGCAGGATCTTGTCGAGCGCCTCGCGACGCTTGGCCAGGACCTTGGTCACGCGGTTGAGCCCGGAGATGTTCGTGCCCAGCGACTTGCGGTTCTCCTGGATGAACCCGCGCACCTCACGCATGGCGATGCTCAGCGTGCGGAGCACGGCCGCGAGCTCCTGGCGTTCCCCGGCGAGAAGGTCCGCGCCGCCGGCCAGCGAGTCGTTGAACTTGCGTACGGTGCCGTCGTTCTCGGCCAGCGTGCTGGTGAACTTCTGGATCTCGGTCAGCGAGCCGAAGAGCTCGTCCTTGTTGTCGGCCAGCGTCTTGGTGAAGGCGCCGAGGTCCTTGAGGGTCTTGTTGAACTGCACGCCCTGGCCGCCGAAGTTGCGAGCGGTCGAGTCGAGCAGACGGGTCAGCGGACCGACGCCGCCCGGGTCGGCCTTGTTGGCGCCGTCCGGGCCGAGAGCGATGTTCAGGTCGTTGAGGCTGCCGAAGATCTCGTCGAGCTCGAGCGGGGTCGCGGTCCGGTCCACGCCCAGCTTCGCGTTGTCCTCCATCACCTCACCCTCGGTGTAGGCCGGAGTGAGCTGCACGAACCGGTCGCCGACGATCGAGGGCGAGATCACCACGGCCTTGGCGTCCGCGGGGATCTTGTGCTTGTCCTCGTAGTACATCTTCACGCGCACCTTGGTGCCCGCGGGGGTGACGGTCTCCACCTTGCCGACGGCGACACCGAGGATCTTGACCTCGGAGCCCTCGTAGAGCGAGACGGCGCGAGGGAAGTCGGCGGTGACGTACTTCTTGCCTCCCCCGGGCCAGAAGGCGACCAGCAGGGTCGCGACCACGGCGAGCACGACGAGACCGACGATCAGCGGGCTGAGGTTTCCGAGCTTCTTCATGATCAGCCCACCGTCACAGGAGGCAGGTTGGAGATGTAGGTGTCGAACCAGGGACCGGTGCCGAGGGTGTTGGCGAAGACCCGGTAGAAGGGGGCCATCAGGCGCAGACTCTCGTCGAGGTTGGACTGGTTCTTCAGCAGCACGTTGACGACGCCTTGAAGATTGGTCAGGGCCGGCTTGAGGTCGGCTCGGGACTGCTTGACCAGGAGGGTGAGCTCCTCGGACAGCGTGCTGGTGGACACCAGCAGCTGGTGCACGGCCTCGCGGCGGGCCACCAGTGCCCGCATCAGGACGTCACTGTTCTTCATCAGCTCGATCAGGTCCTCGTCGCGATCCGCGAGGGTGCCGGAGACGGTGCGAAGGTTCTTGAGCAGCTCGCCGATCTGCTCGTTGCGGCTGGCCACGGTCTCGGAGAGCCGGGAAAGGCCGCGCAACGTGCCCTGGAAGGCGGCCGGCGTGTCCTCGGTCAGGTCCGCGAACGTGTTCAGGGACTCGGCCAGCTTGTCGACGTCGATCTTCTCGGCGCGGTCGGCGAGCCCGGAGAACGCCTCGATCACGTTGTACGGCGACTTGGTGCGCGACACCGGGATGGTGGAGTCCTCCTCGAGCTGCCCCGGACCGGCCGGCTCCAGCTGGATGAACATCGCGCCCAGCAGGGTCTTGACCTTGATCGCGGCCACGGTCTGGGTTCCGAACTTCGACGGCGTCTTGACCTTGAAGGTCGCCCGGACGCGGCCGTCGGCCAGCTCGACGTCGGTCACCTTGCCGACCCTCACGCCGGCGATGCGGACCTCGTCGTTGACCTTGAGCCCGCCCGACTCCGCGAACGCGGCGTGGTAGGTGTCGCCGCCACCGATGAGGGGCAGATCCTGGGCCCTGAACGCCACCACGAGCAGGCCTGCGAGCACCGCGAGGCTGATGGCGCCGATGGGAACCGGGTTTCGCTGTCTGAACGGGACGCCCATCAGAGATCGCACCTCGCATCCTTGTCCAGGGTGCTGGTGTCGTACTTGATCGGGAACTTCTGCTGGCCGGTAGGAGTCTTGACGATGACGTTGCCCTGGAACTGGCACAGGTAGAAGTTGAAGAACGAGCCGTAGATGGCGGTCCTCCCGATCTTGGTGAGCTTGACGGGGAGCACCTGCAACGCCCGGTCGATCTCGGAGCGGCCCTTGTTCAGGTTGGTCGCGGCCTGTCGCAGGCCCTTCACGTCACGGACCAGGGCGGGGCGGATGCCCACCGTGAGGTCGGCGGTCTCGTTGGCCAGTGACGAGATCGATTCGAGCGAGCCCAAGATGGCGTCCTTGTCCTTGGCCAGGCCCGTCATGAAGTTCTTGAACTCCACGATCAGGCTGCTCAGCTCCTTGTCCCGACCGGCGAGGGTGTTGAGGACCTGGTTGAGGTTGTCGATCAGGTCACCGATCACCTGGTCGCGGTCGGCGAGCGCGTTTGTCACCGAGGCGGTGCTCTGCAGCAGGGCGTTGAAGTTGCCCCCCTCACCCTGGAAGACCGAGACCACCTCGGCCGAGAGCTTGTTGATGTCCGCTGGTGAGAGTGCCGCGAACAACGGCTTGAAGCCGTTGAACAGGACTGTCAGGTCGAGGGCGGGCTGGGTCCGGTCGATCGGGATGACCGAGTCCTCCGGCATCCTCGAGAGGTCGCCGACGCCTTGGGTCAAGGTGATGTAGCGCTGTCCCACCAGGTTGCGGTAGCGCACGGTCGCCGTGGAGCTCTTGGTGAGCACGGCCTTGTCAGCGACCGTGAACGAGACCATGGCTCGGGTGCGGTCCACGACCTCGATGCCCTTGACGCTGCCGACCTTCACGCCCGCGATGCGGACGTCGTCGCCCTTGACCACACCGGTCGCGTCCGCGAAGACGGCCCGGTAGTCGCGCGTCGACTCGAAGGTGATGTTGCCGATCAGCACCACCAGCACTCCGGTGGACATCGTGGTCACCACGATGAAGATGACCAGCTTGACCAGTGCGGAGCTGGTCTGCTTGTCCAGGATGCTCATCTGACGCTCACCTCCGTGCCGGCCATCGCCGGTGCGTAGAGCAGGGCCGCCACATCCGACATGCCGTCCACCGGGGTGCCCAGCATCGGGGCGGTGAGGGAGTTGATCAGCGCCTTCTGCCGCGACGTGCCCGAGGGACCGGCGGACAGCCCCCGCGGCACCGTGCGCTGGTCGAAGCTCGGCGCGACCCGCTGGCCGTCACCCTTGCCGAGGCCGTTGGCTCCGTCGTTCATGTTGGGCAGGTTCTTCCCGAACGACTTCGGCGGGTTCGGCAGGTTGGCGCAGTTCGGCGCGTTGTTCGCACCGAAGACCTGACGGTCGGAGGAGTTGTACGCACGCGGCTGCTGTGGCAGCACCTTCAGGTCGATGTGGAAGATGAAGCCGCGGAAGGTGTCAGCCAGCCGTGGGGCCTGCCGCACGATGCCGTCCAGCAGGCACGGGAAGGTGCTGGAGTACCTGGCGAGCAGGGCCAGGATCGGCTCGCTGAGCTGACCGAGCCGGATGATGTTGTTCCCGTTGTCGTCCAGGAACGTCTTGGTGGTGTCGGAGAAGGCCGCGAAGTCGTTGAGGAACGACTTCAGGTTCTCCTCCTTGGACCTGAGGGTCTTGCCGGTCTTGACCGTGTTGCGCAGGGTCGCCGCCAGGTCGGGGACGACGTCGGCGTAGGTACCGGTGACGGTGGTGAGCAGCTTGAGGTCCTCGATCAGATCTGGAATCTGCGGGTTGGTCCGCTTGAGGTAGTCGTCGAGGATGACCAGGTTCTCCCCGATCTTCTCGCCGCGTCCCTCGAGGGCGGTGGCCAGGGCGTTGAGGGTGTAGTTCAGCTCGGCGGGCTGCACCGTGCGCAGCAGGGGGTAGAGGTCGTTGAGCACCCGCTCGACCTCGATCGGCTGCTTGGTCTGGGAGATCTTGTCGCCGGCGGCGAGCGAGTCGGACGCGGGGTCGCTCGGGATGTTGAGGGAGACGAACTTCTCCCCGAACAGCGTCTTGGGCACCAGGGCTGCGGTCACGTTGGCCGGGATCGTCTTGATCATCTCCGGCTTGATCCCCAGGGTCAGGACCGCGACCTCGCCGCCGGACTCCATCTTGTTCACCTGGCCGACGATGACGCCGCGCACCTTGACGTCAGCCTTGGCGGGCAGGTTGAGGCCGGCGGTGTCGGTCGTGACCGTGACCGGCTCGAAGGCGGTGAACTTCTGGGTGAACACTCCGTTGACCACCCACACTGCCAGCACCAGCAGCGCCAGGAAGACGATGCCGAGCACGCGGTGGTTCATCATGATCTTCTTCATGTCGCTACCCCGCCAGCCTGACGGTGGTCGAGGAGCCCCAGATGGCCATGCTCAGGAACAGGTCGATGACGTTGATGGCCACGATCGAGGTCCGGACAGCGCGACCCACGGCGACGCCGACGCCGGCGGGACCGCCACCCGCGGTGTACCCGTGGTAGCAGTGGATCAAGATCACGACGACGGAGAAGACCAGGACCTTTCCGAATGACCACAGCACATCGCCTGGTGGCAGGAACTGGTTGAAGTAGTGGTCGTAGGTGCCGGGACTCTGGCCGTAGTACTGGATCACCGTCAGCCGGGTCGCGAAGTA
This sequence comes from uncultured Actinomycetota bacterium, assembly GCA_963812235.1. Taxonomy (GTDB): domain Bacteria; phylum Actinomycetota; class Actinomycetes; order Propionibacteriales; family Nocardioidaceae; genus Marmoricola. The sequence goes on from CAWEUP010000027.1 coordinate 162,491, forward strand.
GGAGGAGAGCAGCCCCACGACGTAGAGCGGGACGATCGCCACGAGCCCCGCGACGATGCGCGTGGTGACCAGGAAGGGCATCGAGGGAATGGCCATCACCTCGAGGGCGTCGACCTCCTCGGAGATGCGCATGGCGCCCAGCTGCGCCGTGAAGCCACAGCCCACAGTGGCTGCGAGGGCGATGCCCGCCACCAACGGCGCGATCTCGCGGGTGTTGAAGTACGCCGAGACGAAGCCGGCGAAGGCCGCCGTGCCGATCTGGTTCAGGGCGGCGTAACCGGAGAGCCCGACCTGGGCACCGGTGAAGAACGTCAACGCGGTGATCACGCCGACGGTGCCGCCGATGACGGCGAGCGCACCGGAGCCGAGGGTGACCTCGGCGAGCAGCCGCAGGATCTCCTTGGGGTAGCGCGTCACCGAGCGCGGGGTGACCCGGATGGCGCCGAGGTAGAACGCCAGCTGCTCGCCCATGGTGTCCAGGGTCGAGAGCGGCTTCTCGTAGACCTGCTTCAGGTTGGCCATGCGCGGTCAGCCTGTCTTCGGAGGGATGACTTGGAGGTAGATCGCGCTGATCACCAGGTTGACGACGAACAGCAGCAGGAAGGTGATCACGACGGACTCGTTGACCGCGTCACCGACCCCCTTGGGGCCACCGCCCGCGTTGACGCCCTTGTAAGCGGCCACGACGGCCGCGATCAGACCGAACACGACGGCTTTGAGCAGGCCGACCCACAGGTCCGGTAGCTGCGCCAAGGCCGTGAAGCTGGCTATGTAGGCGCCTGGTGTGCCGTCTTGCAGCACCACGTTGAAGACGTACCCGCCCGCGACACCGACGACGGTGACCAGGCCGTTGAGGAAGAAGGCGACCAGCATGCACGCGAGCACCCGGGGTACGACGAGCCGCTGGATCGGGTCGATGCCGAGCACCATCATCGCGTCGAGCTCTTCGCGGATCTTGCGGGCGCCGAGGTCGGCTGCGATGGCTGAGCCGCCGGCACCGGCGATCAACAGCGCCGTGGCGATCGGCGCTGCCTGCTGCACGACGGCGAGCACGGAGGCGGAGCCGGTGAAGGACTGCGCACCGAACTGCTTGATCAGGCTGCCGACCTGGAGTGCGATGACCGCGCCGAACGGGATCGCGACCAGAGCCGTCGGGATGATGGTCACCGAGGCGATGAACCACGCCTGCTGGATGAACTCGCGAGTCTGGAACGGTCGCTTGAACAGGTTGCGCACGACGTCGATCGCGAAGGCGAAGAGCTTTCCGGCTGTCCCGATGGGAGCGAGGACCCGGGTGGCCACGTCAGAAGCCATCAGATGGTCAGCCTCCCGTCGTCATGGACATGTTTGCCTCGAACGACCCGGGAGGCGGGGTGATGCCGTTCTCCTTGCACCAGGAGCCCGGCTCGCGCTGGCTGCGTCGGGGCTGCCCGTTGGAGGGCTCGAGCTGGAGCGGGATCGGAGGCAGCGGGGGCAGCTCCATGTCCTTCTCCGACTCGAGCTCGTCGGCGTCCTTCTCCTCGGACATGCCGATCGGACCCACTACCTGCGCGTTCAGGAACTGGCGCACCACCGGCTCCTCGGAGGAGAGCAGCATCTCGCGAGGCCCGAACATGGCCAGGTGCTTGTGGTAGAGCAGCCCGATGTTGTCGGGCACCATCCGGGCGGTGTTGATGTCGTGGGTCACGATCAGGAAGGTGGCATCGATCTGAGCGTTCAGGTCCACGATCAGCTGGTTCAGGAACGAGGTCCGGACCGGGTCGAGCCCGGAGTCCGGCTCGTCGAAGAGCACGATCTCGGGGTCGAGGACGAGCGCACGAGCGAGTCCGGCTCGCTTCCGCATGCCGCCGGAGATCTCACCGGGGAGCTTGTCCTCGGTGCCGAGGAGGCCGACGAGGTCCAGCTTCTCCATGACGACCTCGCGGACCTGGGACTCGGTCTTCTTGGTGTGCTCGCGGAGCGGGAAGGCGATGTTGTCGTAGAGGTTCATCGAGCCGAACATGGCACCGTCCTGGAACAGCACCCCGAAGAGCTTCCGGATCTCGTAGAGCTCCTTCTCCGGACACGAGGCGATGTCCACTCCCTCGATCACCACGCTGCCGTTGTCGGGCTTGAGCAGGCCGATGATCGTCTTCAACAGCACGGACTTGCCGGTGCCGGAGGGGCCGAGCATCACGCAGATCTCGCCCGCGGGGATGGTCAGGCTCACGTCACCCCAGATGAGCTGCTTGCCGAAGCTCTTCGTCAAGTTCGCGATCTCGATCTCAACACCCATTGGGACTCCCTCTCACTTGCAGCGGCTGGCACGTCCGGGCAGCGCACGCACGAGGCCCCCACCTACCGCGTACCAACGAGTAGCCAGCGGCTAAGTTACGCACACATATGTGTCGCCCGTCACCCCCTTGGGACGGACTTCTTATGAAATCGACCTGATCGTTACCCGCTGTCCGGACCACCGGCCCCACAGGTGGACAGACAGAACGGCCGCCTCGGAGATTCTGCCTTCGAGGCGACCGCTGCCAGGTCCTGCTCTCCCGGCTGACCGGGAGTAGGACGAGTGTTCAGTTATCCGTTGCGAGTAGCAACAGTCACTTGAGGGTGACCGTGGCGCCGGCGCCCTCGAGGGACTCCTTGGCCTTCTCGGCGGCCTCCTTGGTGACCTTCTCGAGAACAGCCTTGGGAGCGGCCTCGACGAGGTCCTTGGCCTCCTTCAGGCCGAGGCTCGTGAGGGCGCGCACCTCCTTGATGACGTTGATCTTCTTCTCGCCGGCAGCCTCGAGGACGACGTCGAACTCGTCCTGCTCGAACGCTTCCTCAGCGGCGCCGCCGCCAGCGGCGGGGGCGGCAGCGGCCGCAACCGGAGCGGCTGCGGTGACGCCGAAGGTGTCCTCGAACTGCTTCACGAACTCGCTGAGCTCCAGGAGGGTCATCTCCTTGAAAGCGTCGAGCAGCTCGTCGGTGCTGAGCTTCGCCATGGTGGCGTTCCTTTCGGTGGTGCTCGTGGCGGTGCGGCCACGAGCGGGTTGTCAGGCCTGAGTGCTCTCGGGGGCCTCGGTGTTGGTCGCCTCGGCCGCGGGTGCGTCCTCGGGAGTCTCCTCGGCCGCGGGTGCGCCCTCGGGGGTGTCCTCGGCCGCGGGTGCGTCCTCGGGTGCAGCAGCTGAGGCCGGAGCCTCGTCCGCCACGTTGTCCTCGACCGGGGCAGCCGGCTCGCCGGCACCGCCCTGGAGGATCGATGGGTCCTGCTCGGCCTTCGACTGCAGGGCACCCACGACTCGGGCAGCCTGCGCCAGCGGCGCGTTGAGCAGGTAGACGGCCTGGCTCAGGGAGGCGAGCATTGCGCCCGCCATCTTGCCCAGGAGGACCTCGCGGGACTCCAGATCCGCCAGCTTGGCGATCTCGGAGGCTCCCATCGCGGAACCGTCGACGTAACCACCCTTGATGACGAGGGCGGGGTTGGCCTTGGCAAAGTCACGCAGGCCCTTGGCCGCTTCGACCACGTCGCCACTGATGAAGGCGATGGCGGTCGGGCCGTTGAGGAGGTCGTCGACGCCGTCGACACCCGCCTGCTTGGCAGCGATCTTGGTCAGCGTGTTCTTGACCACGGCGTAGTTGGCGTTCTCGCCGAGCAGTCGCCGCAGTTCCTGCAGCTGCTTCACGGTGAGACCGCGGTACTCGGTCAGCACAGCGCCCGTGGAGTCGTTGAACGAGTCGACGATCTCCGCGACGGCTGCTGCCTTGTCTGGCCGCGCCATGGGTCTCCTTCCCACTTGTGCACTGATGTGTGCGCGGACCACGCGCGGGTTTGCACAGGTCCGAACAACGTCGGACCGGAGAAATGAAGAACGCCCCGGCGCAAGGAACACGGGGCGGATGGCGACCTCTGGTCGCCGCACTCGGTGTCACCTGCGCAGGCCGTCCGCTCTCGCGAACCTTTCACATCACCCGGAGGTGACGGACCGGCGGTCCTTGGTTACAAGTGGCGATCCTAGCCGCCGCGACCGTGAGCGGCCAAATCACTGCTGGGAGGCACCGTCTCGACGACCCACCGAGGTCGGGCACGGCGGTGGTCGGCGGGAGCGGCCCCGGGCCAGAACCGCACGAGGGCCCGACACCGGCTGGTGTCGGGCCCCCGTGGAGGAGATGGTGGACGCTCAGGCGTCGTCCTGACCGGCGACGTTCTTGGTCCGGTTGGGGTCGACCTGGATCCCGGGGCCCATCGTGGTTGAGACCGTGATCTTGCGGATGTAGCGGCCCTTGGAGCTGGCGGGCTTGAGCCGCAGCACCTCTTCGAGCGCCGCGGCGTAGTTCTCGGCGAGCTGGACCTCGTCGAAGGACGCCTTGCCGATGATGAAGTGCAGGTTCGCGTGCCGGTCGACGCGGAACTCGATCTTGCCGCCCTTGATGTCGGTGACGGCCTTGACGACGTCCGGAGTCACGGTGCCGGTCTTCGGGTTGGGCATCAGCCCACGAGGACCGAGCACCCGGCCGAGGCGGCCGACCTTGCCCATCATGTCGGGAGTCGCGACGACTGCGTCGAAGTCGAGCCAGCCGCCGTTGACCTTCTCGATCAGCTCGTCGCCGCCGACGATGTCGGCTCCCGCTTCGCGGGCCGCGTCGGCCTTGTCGCCGTTGGCGAAGACCAGGACCCTGGCGGTCTTGCCGGTGCCGTGGGGCAGGTTGACCGTGCCGCGCACCATCTGGTCCGCCTTGCGTGGGTCGACACCCAGGCGCATGGCCACGTCGAGGGTCTCGTCGAACTTCTTCTTGGCGCCGTTCCTGGCGATCTTGATGGCGGCCAACGGAGCGTGGATCTCGTCCTGGTCGAACGACTCCGCCGTCGCGCGGTAAGTCTTGCTGCGCTGCATGTTCAGTCCTCTGGTTTCATCTCGGGAGTGTGGTCTGGATGGGCCAGCGCGGCCCTGCCACGTGGTGCTGGGGGTGGAGATCAGTCGGTGGTGATGCCCATGGAACGGGCGGTGCCTTCCACGATCTTCATCGCGGCGTCGATGTCGCGCGCGTTGAGGTCCGGGAGCTTCGTGGTGGCGATCTCACGCACCTGGTCCTTGGTCAGCTTGCCGACCTTGTCCTTCTGGGGGACACCGGAACCCTTGGTGATGCCGGCCGCCTTCTTGATCAGCTCGGCGGCAGGCGGGGTCTTGGTGATGAAGGTGAAGGACCGGTCCTCGTAGATGGTGATCTCGACGGGGACGACGTTTCCACGCATGGCTTCGGTCTGGGCGTTGTAGGCCTTGCAGAAGTCCATGATGTTGACGCCGTGGGGACCTAGAGCGGTACCGACGGGCGGTGCGGGGGTGGCCGCACCGGCCTTCAGCTGCACCTTGACCAGCGCAGCGATCTTCTTCTTGGGAGGCATTTCTTCTTCTTTCTCTTCTCGTGGTCAGGACGAGGGCCATGCGCCCTCTGCCACTGGTGTTGCTTCTTGCTTCTTGCCTGGTGCTTCGTGCTTCGTGCTGTCCGGGTCGCCTTCTGCTCTTGACTCACCGGGTCTCGAGACGCGTCACGCAGTCCCTCACTTCGCTTCGGGTCTGCGTCGACGCTCCTCGACCTTCTCGCGTTGTCGCCCTTCGCAAGCTCAGGGCAACCGCTCAAACCTTCTGGATCTGGGTGAAGCTGAGCTCGACCGGGGTCTCCCGGCCGAAGATCTCGACGAGGGCCTTGACCCGCTGGCTCTCCGCGTTGATCTCGGTGATCGTCGCGTGCAGCGTGGCGAACGGGCCGTCGACCACCATGACTGAGTCGGAGACGTCGAAGTCGGCGACCGCGACCTGGGACCGGCTCGCGGTCTTGGCCGGCGCGGGCGCACCGGACTCGGCGGCGGCGGCTGCTGCCTCGGCGTCGGCCTCTGCCTGTACGGCGGGAGCCAGCATGTTCTCGACCTCGTCCAGGCTCAGCGGCACCGGTTGGTGGCTGTGCCCCACGAAGCCGGTGACCGACGGCGTGTGGCGTACGGCGGACCAGGACTCGTCGGTCAGGTCCATGCGCACCAGCACGTAGCCCGGGAGGACGGTGCGGCGGACCAGCTTGCGCTGGCCGTTCTTGATCTCCGCGACCTCCTCGGTGGGTACGACGACCTCGTGGATGTAGCTCTCCATGTTCAGCGAGGTGATCCGGTTCTCGAGGTTGGCCTTCACCCGGTTCTCCATGCCGGAGTAGGTGTGCACCACGAACCAGTCGCCCTCCTTCTCACGGAGCGCGTTGCGGAACTCCTCGAGCGCGTCCGGTGCAGGCGCGTCCTCGCCGGCCTCGGGCTCGGGCTCGGCGTCCTCGCTAGGGTCGAGCGGCCCCTCGAGCTCCACGGACTGCTGGAGGTTCACCGTCTCCCCGGTCTCGGGGTCGGTGAGGACCGCCTCCTCGGCCGCGTCGGGCTGGCCTGGTGCGTCGTCGTCGATCTCGTCGACCGGCTTCTCGTCGTACTGCTCAGACACGATTACTCCGTCATCTCATCAAACGCTGGTTGAACAACTGGCGCCCTCGCGGCGCGCTCCCCTGGGAGCTACTCGCCACCGAAGACCGCGAACACGGCCTTGCCGAAGGCGACGTCCAGCAGCGACACGTAGGCGATCATCACCAGGACGAAGACCAGCACGACGATCAGGTAGGTGACCAGCTGCTGCTGGGTCGGCCACACCACCTTGCGCAGCTCGGCCACGACCTGGCGGTAGAACGTGATCGGGTTGGTGCGCTCGTGCGACTTCTCGGAGCGGACCGGGGAGGTGTCCGACACGATCTTCCTTCTTCCGGTTGCGTGGCTGCCTGGTGACGGCCTCGGTGGTGCTGTGTTCTCGCTGTGCGGTGTTCTCGAGGTGCTGATTCGCAGGGCACGAGGGACTTGAACCCCCAACCTTCGGTTTTGGAGACCGATGCTCTGCCAGTTGAGCTAGTGCCCTACGGTGCATTCCGGGCATGGCAGGACAATGGCCGGAGGCACCAAGGAGCGAGTTTACGGGGCCCGCCCGTGCAAAGTCGAACCGGGGCCTGCTCGCGTGGCGCTCGGGACGGGGGGACGCCGTCATCGGCGCCACACCTCTGCAAACATGGGTCCCGTGACCGAGCAGACCGAGAACTCCCGCCCACTTGCCGAGCGTACGCCGCAGGAGGCTGCGGCCTTCCTCCACGAGCAGACCGAGGCCTACCAGGCTCTTCAGGCACGTGGGCTGCGTCTCGACCTGACCCGGGGAAAGCCGTCCTCGGCGCAGCTCGACCTCTCCGAGCGTCTGCTCAGCCTGCCCGAGGGCGTCAAGGACGGGGCCGGGGTGGACGTTCGCAACTACGGTGGTCTGGAGGGACTGCGCGAGCTGCGCGAGCTGTTCGCCGAGCTGCTGGGGCTGGAGCCAGAGCAGCTCGTCGCCGGCGGCAACTCGAGCCTGGTGATGATGCGCGAGGTGCTGGTGGACCTCCTCCTCAAGGGAGGCGTCGACAGCCCCCGCCCGTGGGGCGAGGAGGAGAAGGTCACCTTCATCTGCCCCGTGCCGGGCTACGACCGCCACTTCACTCTGCTCGAGTGGCTGGGCATCGAGATGACCACCGTCCCGATGCTCGAGGACGGGCCCGACGTCGCAGCGGTGGCCGAGCTCGTGGCGAACGACCCGAGCATCAAGGGCATCTGGATCGTGCCGACCTACGCCAACCCGAGCGGGTCGGTGGCATCCCGGGAGGTCGCCGAGGCACTCGCGTCGATGGAGACCGCGGCGCCCGACTTCAAGATCTTCTGGGACAACGCCTACGCGCTCCACCACCTCACCGAGGTCGAGACGGAAAGCGCCGACATCGTGTCCCTGTCCGCGGCGGCCGGCCATCCGCACCGGCCGATCCTGTTCGCCTCCACCTCCAAGATCACCTTCGCCGGCGCGGGGGTCGCCTTCCTGGGCGGCTCGGTCGAGACCGTGAAGTGGTACCTCGCGCACCTGGGCAAGGGCGCCATCGGTCCCGACAAGCTCAACCAGCTGCGGCACGTGCAGTTCTTCGGCTCCCCCAGCGGCGTCAAGGAGCACATGGTCAAGCACCGCGCTGTGATCGCTCCGAAGTTCGCCGAGGTCGAGCGGATCCTCTCCGAGCGGCTCGGCGGCCTCGAGGTGGCCACCTGGACCCGCCCCCTCGGCGGCTACTTCGTCAGCCTCGACGTCCTGGACGGCACGGCCTCCCGGGTGATCGAGCTGGCCAAGGAGGCGGGCATCGCCCTGACCCCCGCGGGCTCGGCGTTCCCGCTGAGCAAGGACCCCCGGGACCGGAACATCCGGCTCGCACCGACCTTCCCCGAGCTCGCGGAGGTCACCCGTGCCATGGAGGGAGTCGCGACCTGCGTGCTGCTGGCGGCCGCGGAACAGGTCAGCGGCTGAGCCACCATGGCCGGCCCTGGCACCGATCACGACCCTGACCCTGACCCTGACCGAGGCTCAGGCGGCGACGCGCCCCCACCGCGGAGACGCCTCGAGGAGCTGCCGAAGGCGCACCTGCACCTGCACTTCACCGGGTCCATGCGTCACGACACCCTGCTCGAGCTCGCCGAGCGCGACGGCCACCACCTTCCGGACGCACTCGTGCAGGACTGGCCGCCGCGACTCTCGGCAGCGGACGAGAAGGGCTGGTTCCGCTTCCAGCGGCTCTACGACGTGGCCCGTTCGGTGCTGCGCACCGAGGACGACGTCCGGCGACTGGTGCGTGAGGCAGCCGAGGACGACAAGCGCGACGGGGCTCGCTGGCTGGAGATCCAGGTCGACCCCAGTGGCTACGCCGCGAAGTTCGGAGGCATCACCGCCTTCACCGAGCTGGTCCTGGACGCAGTGCACGCCAGCAGCCGGGAGATGGGCATCGGGATCGCCGTGGTCATCGCCGCCAACCGCACCCGGCACCCGCTCGACGCGCGCACCCTGGCCCGGCTCGCAAGTCAGTACGCCGGCCGTGGCGTGGTCGGGTTCGGCCTGTCGAACGACGAGCGGAGGGGCTCGACCGGTGACTTCGCACCCGCGTTCCGGATCGCCGAACGGGCCGGACTGCTGCTCGCGCCGCACGGCGGCGAGCTGGTGGGCGCCGACTCGGTGCGCCAGTGCGTCGAGTCGCTGCACGCCGACCGCATCGGTCACGGGATCCGCTCGGTCGAGGACCCCTACCTGCTCGACCTCATCGTCGAGCGCGGGATCGCCCTCGAGGTGTGCCCGGTCTCCAACGTGGCACTCGGGGTCTACACCGACCTCTCCTCGGTGCCCCTGCCGGAGCTGATGGCCGCCGGCGCCACGATCGCGCTCGGCTCCGACGACCCGTTGCTGTTCGGTTCCCGGCTCGCCGGGCAGTACGCCACGATGCGTGCCGCGCACGAGCTGAGCGACACCCAGCTCGCCGATCTCGCCCGCGGCTCGATCCGTGCGTCCCGGGCGCCACAGCAAGACAAGACGACCTGGATGGAACAGATCGACACCTGGTTGGGGACAATGGGGCCATGAGCACCTTCCCGGGTGAGACCCCGAAGCCGACTGGCGACCACGACCAGACCCCCACCGAGCCCACCGAGCCCACTGAGCCCACTGAGCCCACCGAGCCCACTGAGCCGGTGGGCTACTGGGAGGCTCAGGCGGCCGAGCAGGGGCAGCAGGACCAGCCCGACCAGACCACTGCCTACCCCCAGAGCCCCTACCCCACGAACCCCGGAGGGACCCCGCACCCGAACCCCTATCCACCGTCGGCCCCGGGGGCGGGCTACGGCCAGGGCGCAGCGGGCTACCCGCCGTCGTCGGGACAGGCGGGCGGTCCCCCTCCCTACTTCCCAGCAGGTCCTGCGGGGACACCGGGACAGCCGCCGTACGGGTTCACCCCGACCGCGCCCCCGCACCCTCAGGCGACGCTGTCGCTGGTGCTCGGCCTGGTCGGACTGGTCGGCGCGTTCTTCACCTGCGGGCTGACGCTGCTGGTCTCCCCGTTCGCGTGGGTCGTGGGTCGCCGAGCGGTCAGGGAGATCGAGTCGTCCCAGGGACAGCTCAGCGGCGACAGCCAGGCGCGCACCGGCATGGTCACCGGGATCGTCGGCACGGTGCTGCTGGTGCTCGCGGTCGTCGCGCTCATCGGCTTCGTCGTCCTGGTCCTCGGTGCGGGCGTGTACTCCAGCGGAAGCTCGATCTGACCGGCGCTAGAGCCGGCAGCCGACCAGCACCGGCTCGTTCTCCAGGGTGATCGAGAACTTCTGCTGCACGCCGTCTCGGAGCTCGCGGGCCAGGGCCAGCAGCTCGCCGGTGGTGGCGCCTCCGCGGTTGGTGATCGCCAGCGTGTGGCGTGAGGACAGCCGGACGGTCTCGTTGCCGTAGCCCTTGCCGAAGCCGGCGTGCTCGATCAGCCAGGCCGCGCTCGTCTTGACCCGGCCGCCGGGCTGGGGCCAGGCCGGTGCGCCCTCCGGCAGCTCCTCGGCCGGCAGCACCGGGTTGGTGAAGAAGGACCCGGTGCTCCAGGTGTCGTGGTCCGCCGGGTCGAGCACCATGCCCTTGCCGCGACGCAGGGCGAGCACGGCCGCGCGGACCTCGGCCGCGGGTGCGCGCTCGCCGGTGGCGATCCCCAGGGCGTCGGCCAGCTCGGAGTACTGCACGGGGGCCCCCAGGTCGCCCAGCCCGAACTGGAAGGTCGTGGACAGCACGACGTAGCGGTCGGGATCCTCCTTGAACCGGCTCGTGCGGTAGCCGAAGCCACACTCCGACGCGGCGAAGCTCCGCACCTGGTTCTCCGCACGGTCCCAGGTCTTGACGCGGGCGATGGTCTGGGCGACCTCCTGGCCGTAGGCGCCGACGTTCTGGATCGGAGTCGCACCGGTGGTCCCGGGGATGCCGGAGAGCGCCTCGACGCCGATCCAGCGGTTCGCCACCGCGGCAGCCACCACGTCGTCCCAGCCCTCCCCGGCGCCGAACTCGACGTAGGCACCGCCGCAGAGGTCGGCCTCGACCCGAGTCCCGCGGTTGCCCACGACCACCACCCGCCCCGGGAAGCCCTCGTCGGCGACGACGAGGTTGCTGCCGCCACCGACCAGCAGCAGGGGGGTCCGGTCCTCGTCGGCGGTCCGGACCGCCTCGACCAGGGTCGCCTCGTCGAGTGCCTCGACGAGCTCCCCTGCGGGGCCACCGAGACGCAAGGTGGTCAGGTCGGCGAGATCCGCTCGATCCGACAGGGCACGGGAGTGGGGCACGCTCATGACGCTAGCGTCCTCCTCCGGCGAGCGACCCTCGCGGGACGCAAAGAAGCGGCCCCGGGCAGAGCCGGAGCCGCTTGAAGCGATCGTGTGATCAGCGGGTCTCGCGGTGATCGGTGTGCTGACGGCAACGAGGGCAGAACTTCTTGAGCTCCATCCGGTCCGGGTCGTTGCGCCTGTTCTTCTTGGTGATGTAGTTGCGTTCCTTGCAGTCCACGCACGCCAAGGTGATCTTGGGGCGGACGTCAGAGCTCTTGCTGGCCACTTTCGTGCCTTCTTCCTGGCTTTTGATGCTGCTGCGTTTCGACGTATCCGTAGCGGGGGCGGGACTCGAACCCGCGACACCACGATTATGAGCCGTGTGCTCTAACCACCTGAGCTACCCCGCCACTGAGAACGTCCCGGGGCACCCGCACATTCCACTGCGGCGGTCGGATGCCTTCGGGAGACTTCTCAGAGCCCCTTTACGGAATCGAACCGTAGACCTTCTCCTTACCATGGAGACGCTCTGCCGTCTGAGCTAAAGGGGCGTGACCCAGATCGAGCTCTGAGGGCCAGCGAGCAGAATACACAGGCGCGGTCGGATACCTGAAATCGGCCCGACCCGCACTTGACCGCCACTGGTGCCGGTCCGCCATGATCGACCGGTGCACACCCACCCCGAGTCCTACTACCAGCCGCTCGGTGGTGGTCGTTTCAGGTCCGGACCGGCCACGGCGGGCCCCTGGAGCGAGCACGCCCAGCACGGCGGTCCGCCCGCCGCCCTGCTCGGCCGCGCCCTCGAGGAGCTGGACGAGGGTCGGCCCCGCACGATCGGTCGCTTCACCATGGACATCCTCGGGCCGGTGCCCGTCCAGGAGCTCCGGGTCACCGCGTCAGTGCTGCGGCCCGGGCGCACGGTGTCGCTGCGCCAGAGCGAGCTCAGTGACGCCTCTGGACGCGTCGTGGCGCGGGCGCAGGGGTGGGCTTTCCCCGAGGCCTCGCCGGCGTCCGCAGGGCCCGGCGGGCTCGGCGTACCTCTCGGTCACCGGGCCGACGACGGCCATCACGAGGAGCACCCGCCGGGCTGGTGGCGTGGCTATCTCGACTCGGTGGAGTGGCGATGGATCGAGGGGGCGGTCACCCAGCCAGGCCCCGCGGTCATCTGGATGCGACCGCACCTGCGTCTCGTCCCCGATGAGGACCTCTCACCACTGCAGCGCCTGCTCGCCTGCGTGGACTCCGCCTCGGGTGTCTCCGCCGCCCTCGACACCGCGGAGTGGAACTTCATGAACACCGAGCTGAGCGTGCACGTCGTCCGGCCGCCGATCGGCGACTGGGTGTGCCTGCGGGCGGAGACCACGCTCGGGCCCGGCTCCGTGGGACTGGCCGCCTCCGAGGTGTACGACGGGCACGGGCTGGTCGCCCGGTCGGCGCAGGCCCTGCTGGTGCAGCCGCGACCCTCGTGACCCAGCGCGCGCGCTACCCCTGGATCCGGGAGAACGGCTGGGCCTGCTCGAGCTCGTAGGCCAGCTGAAGAAGGCGTCGGTCCTGCCCCTGCGCGGCGGTGAGGTGGACACCGATGGGCAACCCCTTGGAGCTCATCCCCATCGGTAGCGAGACGGCGGGGTCTCCGTTCGCGTTCTGGAGCGGGGTGAGCGCCACCCACTCGAGGACTCGCGCGATCAAGGTCTCATAGGACTGGTTCGGGCTGAGCCAGCCGATCTCCGGAGGCGTCAGCGAGAGCGTCGCGGAGAGCACCACGTCGTGGTCTGCGAAGAAGCGCGTGCTCGCGCGCTGCGTGAGCCGCAGCCGCACGATGGCCGAGGGGATCCGCCAGGCGTTCCGGGTGGCGTGCCGCGCGAGGCCCCTGGTCAGGTTGTCGTTGCGGTGGCGGTCGTAGGTGGAGTTGAAGGTGCGCCTGCCCGTCGTGCTCAGGCTCAGGGCCATTGAGCTCCAGTAGAGGAGGAAGTCGTCCTCGAACGAGGCCGCCACCGGTGGCTCCACGAGCTCGACCGTGTGTCCCAGCTCTTCGAGCAGCGCCGCCGTGTGCAGGACCACCCGTCTGGACTCGTCGTCGATCCTGCGGCCACCGATCGAGTCGGTCACCAGAGCCACCCGGAGGCGCTTCCTGCCCGGACCGGTGACGTCGCCGACGGGCGGGAGCTTGAGGTTGCGATAGATCCGCTCGCACTCGCGCATGAACGCCGCCGTGTCGCGGACCGACCGGGTCAGGACGCCGTCCTGGATGATCTTGACGGGCATCTCGCGGTTCAGCTTGTCGGTGGGGGTACGGCCCCTGGTCGGCTTGAGCCCCACCAGGCCGCAGCACGACGCCGGGATCCGGATCGATCCCCCGCCGTCGTTGGCGTGCGCCATCGTCACCGCACCCGCTGCCACGAAGACCGCCGATCCCGCCGACGAGGCACCCGAGGTGTGCTCGGTGTGCCACGGGTTGCGCACCGGCGGGTCGTCGGCGTACTCCGCGCTGGGGCTGAAGCCGTACTCGGAGAGCCGGGTCTTGCCGAGGATCGTGATCCCGATCGGACCGAACATGCGGACGAAGTCGCCGTCCGCCGTCGCCGGGGCGGCCACGTAGGCGCGGGTCCCCTGCTGGGTCCGCAGTCCGGCGACGTCGCTGTTGTCCTTGACCAGGCTCGGCTGTCCTGCGAAGAAGCCGCGGTGCGGCAGGACGGCTTCGGCCTCGGCGTCTCCGAACCGCTCGGAGGCGAGTCCCGAGAGCGCCCTGTCCACGCGACGTACTCTCACGATCGCGGCCTGGACCGCCTCCAGGCGCGAGATCCGACCCCCACTGATCTCCGCGGCGAGCCCCACCGCGTCGTGCTCCCCCAACGCGTCGTCACCGAAGGCGTGCACGCGGGTCGTCGGCTCTGATCGATCTGCGGGCATGGCCCGAACCGTAACGGGTTTCTCAGCGGGCGATGCCGCGTCGGTGGCAACCGAGGAGGTGGGAGTCCACGAGCCCGGTCGCCTCCATCAGCGCATACATCGTCGTGGGGCCCACGAAGCCGAACCCGCGCTTGCGCAGCGCTTTCGAGAGCGCAACCGACTCCGGAGAGGTGGTGGGCAGGTTTGCGGCATGCTCCACCTCGGGGTCGTGCTCAGGAGCGAAGCCTGCGATGAACGCGTCCAGGCCGCCGTCGGCGCGCAGAGCGATCGCGGACCGAGCGTTCTGACGGGTGACCAGGATCTTGGCCCGGTTGCGCACGATGCCGGCGTCGGCCCGGAGGCTCTCCAGCTGCTCGTCCGTCATCCCGGCGACCTCGTCCACGTCGAACCCGTGGAAGACCTCACGGAAGCGCTCGCGCTTGTTCAAGATGATCGACCACGAGAGACCGGACTGGAACGCCTCCAGGCTCAACCGCTCGAAGAGCCCCCGCTCGTCGCGAACAGGCACTCCCCACTCGTCATCGTGATAGTCGCGCATCCTCCCCGGACCGCCGGCCCACGGACAGCGCGCGACACCGTCCTCCCCCAGCTCGACGCCCTCGGGCATCGGTCATCACCCCAGGGCCCTGCTGATGGCCCCGACGTGGTCCGGGGTCGAACCACAGCAGGCGCCGATCAGGTCGATGCCGAGGTCACGCAGCACCACCGCGTGGCGGGCCATGTCCTCAGGGCTCGCGTCGTACTCGAAGTGGTCGCCCACGACCTGAGGCAGCCCGGCGTTGGACTGGGCGATCAGGAGCAGCCCTTCGGGGCGCGCGTCGACCATCTGCGCGGCGATGGCCTCCATCTCCCCCGGCCCGCGGCCGCAGTTGGCACCGACGGCGTCGACTCCGGCAGCGGCCAGGGCCGCGACCGCGTCGGCGGGGCGGACTCCCATCATGCTTCGCAGGTTGGTGTCGAAGCTCAGCGTCGCCACGATCGGCAGCTCGGGGACGACCTCGCGGGCCGCGGCGATCGCCGCCTCGACCTCGGCCAGGTCGCTCATCGTCTCGATCAGCACCAGGTCGATCCCACCGTCGCGCAGCCCCGCGAGCTGCTCGGCGAAGATCGCCTGGCATGCCGCAGGCTCCATGGTGCCGAGCGGCGCCATCAGCTCGCCCGTCGGTCCGAGGTCGCCCGCGACCAGGGCGCCGTACTGGTCCGCCACCTCGCGGGCCACCGACGCGCCCGCCTGGTTGAGCTCGTGGACCCGATCGCCGATCCCGTGCATGTCGAGCCGGGGCCGGGTGCCACCGAAGGTGTTGGTGGTCAGGACGCGGGCCCCGGACTCGGCGTAGGAGCGGTGCGCGTCGCGGATGTCGTCGGGACGCTCCACGTTCCACAGCTCGCCCGAGCCACCGTCGACCAGGCCCTTGTCCTGCAGGAGCGTGCCCATCCCGCCATCGACCACGACCGTCCCTGCGGCAACGAGGTCGTTGAGCGTCGTACGTCCGATGTTCGTCAGTTCAGTCACTCCCAGAGCCTAGGTCGTGGCGCGAAAGGCCGCCTCCTGGGAGTGGCTTCGGCGACGCCGTTGCGCGCACCGCCGGAAGTGAAGGGGACCAAGCTCTCTGCTCGGGCCAAGAGCGCTAGGTGCATCCGCTCCGCCACCACGCCCTCACTGTGGATGGCCTCGCCCGCGAGGCGGCCGGGCCGACCCCCCGACGAACACACCATCTCCACATCGCGGTTCCAACGCAGGGCTACCGGCGCACCGCCATCGGAGTCGGACCGCTGGCCCGAAGGCGGCGAGGTCGTGCAGCCGCCAGAGCCGACGACCATGACCGCCCCCACTACTCATAGGCCGGCCAGCCCGGCGGAGCCGCATTGGTCTCGATCACGAGAACCAGGTGATTCCCGATCCCGCCGTCATCGCCGCGCAGGCCGTCGTCGTCGTCGGTGACGCGAACGTCGGGCAGGTTGCACAGGGCATCGACGCACGTGAACCGTCGGGCTCATCGCAGCGCGACGTAGCCTCGGCCGTTGTCGGGCGTCGGGTTGAGGTCTCGGTGGATCGCTCGGCGGAGGTCGGGATCGGGGAGAATTGCCTTCCACAGATGCGGATTCTCCTCTGGTGACTGTCAGTGCTCGATGCTTCAATTTCAGGTATGTCGATCACCGAAACCCTCGCTCCGATGGGCTTGGACAGCCCTGCTGAGGTGCTGGGTTTCGCGCGTGCGTGTCGGCGTGAGGCCGACCTGGCGCAGGCCAACTTGCTGGTGGCGGCGGTGACCTGGGCCGAGCAGCACCCTCCGGAGTCGATCGGTCTGGAGGCCACCTGGCGTGCCGGTGGCGGCACCGAGACCGGGATCCCGCTGGCTGGTGAGGGGGCGCCGCTGGTGGCGGAGTTCTGCATTCCCGAGCTGGCTGCCGCGCTCGGGACCTCGACCGACTCCGGACGTGCACTGATCGCCTCGGCGCTCGAGCTGAAGTACCGCCTGCCGCGCCTCTGGGCCCGGGTCCAGGCCGGGGACCTGCCCGCGTGGCGGGCCCGCCGGGTCGCCGAGACCACCATGTCCCTGTCCTGGGAGGCAGCCGGGTTCGTGGACGACCAGGTCGCCGGGTTCGCCCACCGGATCGGGTTCACCGCCCTGGAGCGGCTGGTTGCGGTCGCAGTGGCCAGGTTCATGCCCCAGAAGGCAGCGGCTGACGCCAGCGACGCGGCCGATCGGCGCCACGTCACCTTCCACCACGACCAGGTCTCCTTCGCCGGCACCACCTTCGTCGAGGGCGAGCTCGACCTGGCCGACGCGCTCGACCTGGACGCGGCGCTGTCCCGCGGCGCCCACGAGCTCGCCGCCCTCGGCTCCACCGAGTCGCTGGACGTGCGCCGCTCCATCGCCGCCGGAGACCTGGCCCGCCGCCAGCTCGCCCTGGACCTCAACAGCGACCAGGACCTCGACACCGCGGCCGAAACCGCTACCGCCACAGGCACTGCCACCGCGGAACGGTCAGCCGGAGCCGGCGCCGCGGCGCGGCAAGCGGGTTCAGCCACGTCAGGTGGTGCTCTACGTGCACCTCTCCGAGACCGCCCTCACCGGCACCGGTCCTGGGGCGGGCGGGTGTCTGGAGCTGGCGCGGGTGGAGAACCGTCGCCGTGGGGTCACCGCCGACCAGGTCCGCACCTGGTGCGCCAACCCGGACACCACCGTGACCGTGCGACCGGTGGTCGACCTCAACGAGCACACCCACGTGGAGGCCTACGAGGTCCCCGACCGGCTCCGCGAACAGACGATCCTGACCAACCTCCACTGCGTGTTCCCGCACTGCACCCGCCCCGCCCGGACCTGCGATGCCGACCATGTGATCGCCCACGACGCCGGCGGACCCACCTGCTCGGGCAACCTCGCGGCGCTGTGCCGGCGACATCACCGGCTCAAGACCCACACCTCGTGGACCTACACCGTCCTCGAACCCGGCAGCTTCCTGTGGACCAGCCCGCACGGCTACACCTACCTGCGCGACCACACCGGCACCACCGACCTCACCCCCCAACCACCCCACCCTTACGGCGCGACCGACCCCGACCCACCCGACCAGTAGCCACCCCGCCCCGGACCCCGCCGCAACCACCCCGGCGGGGACACCGGCATGTTCAGTGGATGCTTTCGGACCGGGTCGAACCGCGGGCGAGACCTAGAGATGATGGCCAAAGCCGCTAGGACCACGCCACCGGGGAAGAGATCACCAGCCCGCCGCCGAGCCGTGGCTCCGAGCGCGGACCAGCCGCCTTCCGCCCACGCTCGGCAGTGCCGACCTGCCGACCTCAGGGACCGCGCCGCACCATCCGCGCGTTGGGCAGGGGTGGGGCGTGGAGGGGGTCGAGCGGATCACCCGCGGCAAGTGCGAAACGCTGCTGGTCGCTCTTCGCGAGCAGCGCCTCCCACTCGGCGCGGTAGCCGACGACCTCGTCGTGGTCACGCCCGATGAAGTTCCACCACATGACGATCTTCTCGCCGAAGGGCGGACCACCGAGCACCACCAGCCGCGTGTCCTCGACGGCGGTCAGGAGCAGGGTGGAGGACCCGGGCGGGACGAACCCCAGCTCGTGCGAGCCGAGCAGCTCGCCGTCGACGCGCACCTGCCCCCTGTCGACCAGGATCCCGAGCTCGTACGACGCATCGACCGGGACCGAGAGCAGCTTGCCGGCCCGCATGGTCAGCTCTGCCCCCAGCACGGGGCCGTAGGTCGCGACCGGTGAGGTCGCCCCGAGCAGCGAGCCGAGAAAGACGCGTGCCTGCCACCCGGCCCCGGCGACCGGATCAGGTGCGTAGTGGGCGAAGCCCGGATCGGCCTGCCGGTCCTGGTCGCGAAGCGCGAGCCACAGCTGGACTCCGTGCAGTGTCGTCGTCCCGGGAGTGGAGTACTCGCTGTGGCTGATCCCCCGCCCGGCGGTCATCAGGTTGAGCTCGCCGGGACGGACGAGCGCATGGTTGCCGGCGGAGTCGCGGTGCTCCACCTCGCCGGTGAACAGCCAGCTGACCGTCTGCAGCCCCGTGTGCGGGTGCGGCGGCACCACCATGCCTTCGGACTCCTGCACGTCGTCGGGGCCGTAGTGGTCCACGAAGCACCAGGACCCGATCAGCGAACGCTCTCGCTGCGGGAGCGTACGACGCACGGTCATCGCGCGCAGCCCGCCGAGGGGCACGTCACGCGGGGTCAGGACCTCCATGGGTCCAGCGTGCCACGCCCCACGAGAGGGTCATCGGAACCCAAGAACGCCGAGGCGGGTCCGCGGGTCCGGACGCCGGCGAGAGCGTCGAACGGCAGACCCGCCTCGGCGAGTTCTGGATGGGTCAGCGAGCGCGGCGGCGGCTGAAGTCAGCCGCGCTGTGCGTGCCGCCCGCGGACGATGCGGTCGCTGCGCCGGAGCCGCCACGACGGCCGCCGGAGCGCCCACCCTGGCCGCCGGAACGAGCCTGGCCGCCGGAGCGACCCTGAGGACGGCCACCCTGGCCGCCACCCTGGGGACGACCGCCACCGCCGCTACGGCGACCGCCGCCACCGGAGCCGGCGCTCTGCGCGGGACGCTCGTCGGGAAGGCCACCGGCCACCAGGACCCGGTCACCGGGAGCCAGCGTGCGCAGCAGCGCGTGCTCGGGCCCGGACACCTTGGTGGTGGTGGGGGTGATGCCGGCCGCGCGGGTGAGCGCACGGACGTCCTTGACCTGCTGGTCGGTCATCAACGTGATGACGGTGCCGGCGGCGCCGGCGCGAGCGGTGCGGCCCGAGCGGTGCAGGTAGGCCTTGTGCTCAGCCGGCGGGTCGGCGTGGACCACGAGCGCGACGTCGTCGACGTGGATTCCTCGCGCCGCGATGTCGGTGGCGACCAGCGTCGTGGCCTTGCCGGACTGGAACGCCTCCATGTTGCGGGTCCGAGCGTTCTGCGCCAGGTTGCCGTGCAGCTCGACGGTGGGTACGCCGCGGGAGTTGAGCTGGCGGGCCAGCGCCTTCGCGCCGTGCTTGGTGCGGGTGAAGACCATGGTGCGCCCGGGAGCGCTGGTCAGGTCGACCAGGACCGCCACTCGCTGGTCGCGGTGGACGTGCAGGACGTGGTGGTCCATCTTCGCCACCGGCGACTGCGCGGAGTCCGCCTCGTGGGTGGCCGGGTCGACCAGGAAGCGCTTGACGAGCACGTTGACCCCGGCGTCGAGGGTGGCCGAGAACAACATGCGCTGGCCGCTCTTGGGAGTCTGCTCGAGCAGGCGACGTACGGCGGGCAGGAAGCCGAGGTCGGCCATGTGGTCGGCCTCGTCCAAGATCGTGACCTCGACGGCGCCGAGGTCACAGGCACCTTGCTGGATCAGGTCCTCGAGACGGCCCGGGCAGGCGATCAGGATGTCGACGCCGGAACGCAGCGCCTGCACCTGGGGCCCCTGGCCGACGCCGCCGAAGACGGTCCGGGTCTTGAAGCCGTAGACCTGCGCGAGCGGCTCGAGGGCGGCCGCGATCTGGCTGACCAGCTCACGGGTCGGGGCCAGGATCAACGCGCGGGGGCGCTTCGGCGTACGCCGGGCCTTCGACTTTTCGAGGCGGGTGACCAGCGGGAGCAGGAAGGCGAGGGTCTTGCCGGAGCCGGTGCGGCCGCGGCCGAGGACGTCGCGACCGGCGATGGAGTCGGGCAGGGTCGCGGACTGGATGGGGGTGGGCTCGGTGATGCCGGCCTGGGCGATCACGTCGGAGAGGTCGGCGGGCACGCCGAGCTCGATGAAAGAAGTAGACAAGGGAATAGGTTCGCTAACTGTGTGAATGTCTCGCCACAGCCATGACGCTGATTTCGTCATTCAACTGGGCGTCGTGGAGCACTGGTGCCCGAGAAGACGGGTCCGAGATGCTGCAACACGCATCAGGATCGAGGCAAGACTGGACGATCCTTGTGCTCACACTCTAGGGCACGACGACCCTTTCACCCGCATTTTGACGACGTACGCGGGTGTGATGCCTACCTCTCTGCGGTGGGATGACCGGTTCAGCGGAAGGCGTCCTGACCGGTCAGCGCCTTGCCGATCACCAGCTGATGCACCTCGGAGGTGCCTTCGTAGGTCAGCACCGACTCCAGGTTGTTCGCGTGCCGCATCATCGGCCACTCCAGCGTGATGCCCGCGGCGCCGAGGATGGTGCGGCACTCGCGGGCGATCTGGAGCGCCTCGCGGATGTTGTTCAGCTTGCCGAAGCTCACCTGCTCCGCGGTGATCCTGCCCTCGTCCTTGAGCCTGCCCAGGTGCAGGGCGAGCAGCATCGCCTTGCCCAGCTCGACGGTCATGTCGGCCAGCTTGGCCTGGGTCAGCTGGAAGCCGCCCAGCGGACGGTCGAAGATCTCCCGCTCCGAGGTGTAGCGCAGCGTCGCCTCGAGACAGTCGCGCGCCGCTCCGATCGAGCCGAAGATGATCCCGAACCTCGCCTCGGTCAGACAGCTGAGCGGGCCCCGTAGACCCGTCACCTCCGGGAGTACGGCGTCGCCGGGGAGCCGGACGCCGTCGAGCACCAGCTCGCTGGTGACCGAGGCCCGCATCGACATCTTCTGCTTGATGTCGGGGGCCGAGAAGCCCTTGGTGTCGGTGGGGACGACGAAGCCCCTTATGCCACCGTCGGTCTGCGCCCAGACCACTGCCACGTCGGCGATCGACCCGTTGGTGATCCACATCTTGTTGCCGTCGAGGATCCAGTCGCCCTGCCCATTCGAGCTGGCGTCCTGCTTGGCGCGGGTGCGCATGCCCGCGGGGTTGGACCCGAAGTCCGGTTCGGTCAGGCCGAAGCAGCCGATCTTCTCGCCCTTGGCCATCGCCGGCAGCCACTGCTGCTTGTGCTCCTCCGAGCCATGGGCGTGGATCGCGAACATCGCGAGGCTGCCCTGCACCGAGACCAGCGACCGGATGCCGGAGTCGCCGGCCTCGACCTCGAGGCAGGCCAGCCCGTAGGCCGTGGTGCTGGTTCCGGCGCAGCCGTAGCCCTCGAGGTGCATGCCGAGCGCTCCGATCGAGCCGAGCTCGGTGGCGAGCTCACGCACCGGCGCGCCCCCCTGCTCGTACCACTGGGCGATGTCTGGGCGGACCCGGTCATCGACCCACTTGCGCACGGTCTGCTGGATCGCGCGGTCCTCCTCGTCGATGAGCGAGTCGGTGTCGAGCAGTCCCAGAGGTGAACGGTCAGCCATGGAGCCAATCTAGTTCGCCGACCATGGCCGGTGACCTCCTCAGGCCGAGGATCCCCCCAGCCGGACCAGCTCGTGGGCGACGGCCGAGGCGACCGCGATCGAAAGCGACTCCGCATCGTCCTCCGGCAGCTCGGGCACCACGCGGTGCACGATCCCCGCCTCGACCAGGGCGGCCGAGCCGATGCCCTGCGACTCGGCCATCTCGGCGGCGTGCTCGAGGTCGCCGTGGCGGATGACGCTCGCGCCCTCCGGAGCCAGCGGCGAGAGCCAGGCGTTCTCGGTCGCGACCACCACGCGGGCGGGCAGCAGCGCCAGCGCCCCGCCGCCGCAGCCCTGGCCGAGGATCACCGAGACCGTCGGCACGGTCATCGTGGTGAGCGTGGCGATGCAGCGCGCGATCTCACCCGCGATGGCGCCCTCCTCGGCGGCGACCGACAGCTCGGCGCCGGGGGTGTCGATCACGGTGACCAGGGGGAGGCCGAGCTCCTCGGCCAGTCGCATCCCGCGGCGGGCCTCACGCAGGGCAGCGGCGCCGAGCGGGGTCTCGCGCGTCTGCCGGTGACGGTCCTGCCCGACCAGCACGCACGGCTGGCCGTCCAGCCTGGTCAGGGTCACGAGCACGGCGGCGTCCTGCTCGCCCTCCTCGGTCCCGTTCAGCGCCAGGGTCCGGTGGGCGCCGTACCGCAGCAGGTCACGTACGCCGAGCCGCTCGGCCCGCCTGGTCTGGGCGACCGCGTCCCACACCGGAAGCTCGGCCCCACCGCCCGGAGCGCGCGCAGGCAGGGCCGGCTCGGTGGCCTCGTCGACGAGCACGGCGAGGATGCGGTCGATCAGCGCAGGCAGGTCCTCGGTGGCCACGACGGCATCGATCACGCCCTTGTCCGCGAGGTTCTCGGCCCGTTGCACCCCGGCTGGGAACGGGTGCCCCTCCAGCGCCTCGTAGACCTTGGGCCCGAGGAACCCGACGAGCGCGCCCGGCTCGGCGACCGTCACGTGGCCCAGCGACCCCCACGAGGCATAGACCCCTCCGGTCGTCGGGTGCCGGAGGTGCACCAGGTAGGGCAGTCCGGCCGCACGATGGGTCATCACCGCTCGTGAGATCCCCACCATCTGGAAGAACGCCGGTGTCCCCTCCTGCATGCGGGTCCCACCCGAGGCCGTGGTGGCCAGCAGCGGCAGCCGTTCGGCGGTGGCGCGGGTGACGGCGGCGATGATCCGCTCGGCCGCGGCACGCCCGATCGACCCGCCCAGGAACGCGAACTCGTTGACGACCACGGCGACCGGACGACCACGCACCAGGCCGCGACCGGTGACCACCGACTCGTCGCCACCCGACTTCTGCGCTGCGGCCCGCAGCTCGACCTGGTAGGCCTCGGCGTGGTCGCTGATGTCCACGGGCTGGTCCCACGACTCGAAGGAACCGGCGTCGAGGACCAGGTCGATCAACGCCTCGACCGACCAGCGCGAGCTCATGTCGACGGTTCCTGGCGCGAGGACTCGAGCCAGGCACGCACCGCGTCACCGTGCTCGTCGAGGACCGGCGGCGCCGCGTGGTCCGTGCGGGTCACCTCGTTCCCGTCGGACTCGAAGAACCGGAGCGGCGGACCGGGCAAGGGTCAGCGGTCCGAGCACCGAGTGCTCGACGTCCACCAACAGGCCCTGGCTCGCGGTCTGGTCCCACGCGTACACCTCGTCGAGGGTACGCACTTTTCCGGCGGGGATGCCGACCTCGGCCAGGCGGGCCAGCAGGGGTTCGGCCTCCCAGTCGGCGAAGGCCGCTCTCGACGACCGCGATGGTCTGGTCCCGGTTGGCGACCCGCTCGGAGTTGGAGGCCAGTCCCGGGGTGAGCGGATCGACCTCGAAGCCGGCGCAGAACCGGCGCCACAGTCCCTCGCTCCCGATCGAGATCTGCACCGCGCCGTCGCGGCAGTGGAACAGCCCGTAGGGGCAGATCGAGGGGTGATGGTTGCCCTGCGCCTGGCCGACCTCGCCGGCCACCGTCCAGCGCGTTCCCTGGAAGGCGTGGACGCCGACTGTCGCAGCCAGCAGGGAGGTCCGGACGACGGTGCCGACGCCGGTGCGCGCGCGCTCGTGCAGGGCGGCGAGCACCCCGTACGCGCCGTACATCCCCGCCAGCAGGTCCGCGATCGGCACGCCGACCCGCTGCGGGTCCTGCGGCCCCGAACCCGTGAGCGACATCAGCCCGGCCTCGCCCTGGGCGATCTGGTCGTAGCCGGCGCGGCCGCCCTCGGGGCCGTCGTGACCGAAACCGGTGACCGAGAGGACCACGAGCCGCGGGTTGCGCTGCTGCAGCAGCTCGAAGCCGAGGCCGAGCCGATCGAGCACCCCGGTGCGGAAGTTCTCGACCAGTACGTCGGCGCGGTCGACGAGCTCCAGCAGGACCTCGCGGTCGGCCTCGTCCTTGAGGTCGAGCGCGATCGACTCCTTGTTGCGGTTGGCCGAGAGGAAGTACGTCGACTGGCGGTCGTCGTCCGGGCCGACGAACGGTGGCCCCCAGCCACGAGTGTCGTCGCCGTGGCCCTGCGCCTCGACCTTGATCACGCGGGCGCCGAGGTCGCCCAGCATCATCGTGGCCTGCGGTCCGGCGAGGGCGCGGGAGAGGTCCACGACCAGGATGTCCGAGAGGGATCCGGCAGCACTCACGTCCGTCACCAGCCCGGCAGCACGAGGGCCGCCCAGACCAGCAGCGGTCCGGCGACGACCACGAGCACGCTGTAGGTCAGGATCTGCTTGTAGTAGACCGGCTCCTCGATCGAGTCGGGCTTGTTGGCCAGCATCAGCGCTCCGTTGGTGGAGAACGGGCTCACGTCGACGATGGTCGAGGAGACCGCCAGAGCCGCGACGAACATGGCGGCGCTGATGCCTCCGTCCGCGATGAGCGGCACCGCGATCGGGATGATCACGGGCAGCAGGGCGGTGGAGGACGCGAAGGCGGAGACCACACCTCCGACGTAGCACAGGATCAGCGCACCGATCGCGATCGCGCCCAGCCCGGCGGCCCAGTTGCCGACGAAGGACGGCGCCTCCGCGGTGGTGAGGATCGTGGCATAGGTGCTGACCCCGGCCACCAGGAGCACAGTCGGCCAGGCGATCTGGCGGACGGCGTCCTTGTGGTCGTTCGGGGCGAGCATGGCCAAGATGACGGCCGCCGTGATGGCCACGAAGCCGATGTTCTTGTCGAAGACCAGGGCGATCACGGCCACGGCCACGAACGCGAACAGGGTCAGCCCCTGGTCGCGTCGTACGCCGAGGGCCTGGGTGCCCGTGGGGGCCAGGGTGCCCGTTCCCCGGGCCGGGCACGGTCTGGCCGCCGCGGTGCAGGTCCTCGGAGAGGTGGTCGCCGAGGTGACCGGAGTCGTCGGCCTCGAGCCGCTGGCTCATCAGCTCACGGCCGCCGAGGACGATGAAGAGGATCAGTCGCGAGCACGATGTTGACGATCAGGCTGGCGAGGAACACCGCGATCTCGCTCGAGGGCAGCCCGGCGTCCGCCATCACCGAGTTGGTGATCGTGCCGTAGATGCTGATCGGCGAGAAGCCACCTGCCTGTGCCCCGTGGACGACCATCATGCCCATCATCAGCGGGCTGATCTTGTAGCGACCGGCGAAGCCCAGCGCGATCGGGCCGATGATGGCGCAGGCGGCGGGACTCGCTGCTCCGATCGAGGTCAGCAGCGCCGTCACGAAGAACATCACCCACGGGATCAGGGCCACGCGGCCGCCGACGGCTCTGACCGCGCTCTGCACGATCAGGTCGACGGTGCCGTTGTTCTTCGCGATCGCGAAGAGGTAGGTGACCCCGATCAGGGTCAGCACGAGGTCACCGCTCACCCCGGCGAGGATCTCCTTCTCATCCAGCTCGAGCGCGTACATGCCGACGAGCCAGGCTGCGACGTAGGCCAGTGCCCCCATGTTGATCGGCAGCACGGTGCCGATCACGAACAAGGCCACCAGCGCGAGAATCGAAACCCATTCCGGTCCCATGGCTGTCCCTTCGTGCCCTGGAGTCGAACTCCCGAGAGTCCGCACGCCTCCATTGGCTCAGTGGCTTAGCCAATAGGTCAATCAGCCAACTGTCAATAGAGTGCCCACCATGGACCCGACGACACCCGGATCGGGCGGAATTCTTCCGAGCCGCCTGGTCCGCACCAGGCTGTACGAGCAGGTGGCCGAGCAGATCACCACCTGGATCGCCGAGAACAACCTCGCGGCCGGAGACCGACTGCCGCCCGAGCGAGAGCTCGCCGCCCGACTGGGGGTGAGCCGGGCCACCTTGAGTCAGGCCCTGGTCGCCCTCGAGGTGATCGGCGTGGTCGCGGTGCGGCACGGCGACGGCACCGTCGTGACCGAGTCGAGGACCCGCAGCATCGCGCAGGCGATCCGAGCCCACGCGGACCGCCTGCCGGAGATCCTGGACACCCGGGACGCGCTCGAGACCAAGATCGCCGCACTGGCCGCGGCCAGACGCAGCGAGGAGGACCTGCGACGCATCGACGAGGCCCTCGAGGTGATGGCGTCCGACATCGACGCCGGCGGCCGCGGCCTCGAAGGTGACGAACGGTTCCACGGCGCGGTGACCACCGCCGCGCACTCGCTGCTGCTTGCCCGTCTGATGGGCGAGATCAGCGAGCTGATCAGGGAGACCAGAATCGCCTCGCTCGCCCAACCGGAGCGCCCCCGGGTGTCGCTGGCCGGTCACCGGGCGATCGCCGAGGCCATCCGCGCCGGCGACCCGCAGGCGGCCTCGGACGCCATGCACGCGCACGTGGCCCTGGTCAGTGACGTCGCGCACCTGCGCGAACCCGGGTGACAGGTCGGTGACGGGCGCCGAACAGCTCGCCGTCCTCCTCGGTGGCCTCGGTGCGGGAGTCCTGACGTCGACGGTCGGGGTGGCCTCGCTGCTGAGCTTTCCGATCCTGCTCGCCGTCGGGTTGCCGCCGGTGGTGGCCAACGCGTCCAACACGGTCGGCATGACGCCCGCCGGCCTCAGCGGATCCTTCGGCTATCGCCGGGAGCTGCGCGAGCAGCCGAGGGTCGCACTGCTCGTCCTGCTGCTCTGCGGCGGCGGCTCGGTGGGTGGCGCCATCCTGCTGCTGGCGCTGCCGTCCGGGGTCTTCGAGGTCGTCGTGCCGTGGCTGCTGCTGTTCACCAGCGTCCTCGTCGGCGCCCAGCCCTTCCGTCACGGCTCGGCTGCGGGCGAGACGCGGTCATGACATGGCGGACCGCGTGGACATGTCGGTGTCCACGGCCTTCTGGACCACCCTCACCGGCGTGTACGGCGGCTACTTCGGCGCCGGCTCGGGCGTGATGATGGTCGCCGTCCTCGGCTTCGGACTCGACCTCGACCTGCGCGTCGTCAACGCACTGAAGACCCTGGCCGTGATGTCCGCCAACGTGGTCGCCACGCTCATCTTCGTGTTCCTCGCCGAGCTCGACTGGTCGGCCATCGGACTGTTGGCCTCCGGCTCGATCGTCGGCGGGTACGTCGGTTCCCACATCGGACGACGTCTCCCACCGACGCTCCTGCGGGTGCTCATCGTTCTCGCTGGCACGACGGCCGCGGTCCTGCTGTTCGTCCGCGACTGACCCCGCGGCTTCGACCCCGCGGCGCTCCCTTGGGCGCGACCTAGGCTCACAGGATGCGGCTCCTGGTGACCTCGTGGCTCATGGTCGTGCTCGCCGGCTGTGCCACCGGTAACGAGTCGCCGGTCGCCGGCCCGAGTGCTCCTCCCGGGCCCAGCGCGTCTGCCACTCCCTCGGCGCCGCTCGTCCAGCCCGACGTGAGCGGGACCGAGGCGTGCACCGCCGTACGCGCCGGCATCGACGCCTTCAACGCGGGGACTTCGCGGCCACCGTGGCGCAGTTCCGGCTCGCCCTACCGCTGGCGAGGTCCCAGGCGCGCGAGGATCCGTCACCGGCCGCCGACGACCTCGTGCGGGCGGTGACCTACTACGCCGAGCTCCCGCCGGCGGAGTACGCCGAGAGCGCCCGCTCCTCTCCTGACTTCGCCCGGAACAAGGAGATCACCCTCGGCCAGTGCGTGAGCGTCGGGAATCCGCTCGGGGGCTCCCAGCAGCCGCCCGGCACCGCGACCTGACCGCGAGGTCAGGGGGCGATGCCGACGTACTTCACCGAGAGGTACTCCTCGATGCCCTCCGGGCCACCCTCGCGGCCGAAGCCGGAGTGCTTGACCCCGCCGAAGGGAGCCGCGGGGTTCGACACGATCCCCTGATTGATGCCCACCATCCCGAACTCGAGGCCTTCGCTCACTCTGAGGGTGCGACCCAGGTCGGTGGTGAACGCGTAGGCCACCAGGCCGTACTCGGTGTCGTTGGCCATCTGCACGGCCTTGGCGTCATCGGAGAAGGTCGTGATCGGCGCGACCGGGCCGAAGATCTCCTCGCGGAACAGGTCGGCGTCCGGTGAGACGTCGGTGAGCACGGTGGGCTCGAAGAAGTAGCCGGCGTCGCCGGTGGCCGAGCCACCCGTGATCACCGAGGCACCGCGACTGGTCGCGTCGTCGACGAGCTCGGAGACCTTGTCGCGCTGCTTGGCATCGATGAGCGGTCCGACGGTGACGCCGTCCTCGGTGCCCCGCCCGAGCTTCTCCTCCGACATCCGCTTGGCGAAGCGGGTGCCGAACTCATCGGCCACGGACTCGTGCACGATGAACCGGTTGGCCGCGGTGCAGGCCTCACCCATGTTGCGCATCTTGGCCAGCATGGCTCCCGTCGACCGCCGCGTCGAGGTCGGCGTCGGCGAACACCAGGAAGGGCGCGTTGCCGCCGAGCTCCATGGAGACCCGGAGCAGCTGGTCCGCGGACTGCTTGACCAGGTGCTTCCCGACCGGAGTCGAGCCCGTGAAGGTCAGCTTGCGGAGGCGCGCGTCGGTGATCATCGGCTCCATCACGTCGCTCGTCTGCGAGGTCGCGACGACGTTGAGCACCCCGTCGGGAAGGCCCGACCTCACGGAACAGGTCGGCCAGCGCCAGCATCGTCAGCGGGGTCTGCGACGCCGGCTTGACCACCATCGTGCAGCCGGCCGCGATCGCCGGCCCGATCTTGCGGGTGCCCATGGCGAGGGGGAAGTTCCACGGCGTGATCATCAGGACCGGACCCACCGGCTGCTTCATGGTCATCAGTCGGGTGTTGCCGTCCGGAGAGGTGGACCAGCGGCCGGCGATCCGGACGACCTCCTCGGAGAACCACCGGAGGAACTCCGCGCCGTAGGTCACCTCGCCCTTCGACCTGGGCCAGCGGCTTGCCCATCTCCAGGGTCATCAGCAGGGCGAAGTCCTCGGCCCGCGCGGTGATCAGCTCGAAGGCGGAGCGGAGCAGCTCGGCACGCTCGCGCGGCGCGGTGGCGGCCCAGTCGGCCTGTGCCGCGACAGCGGCGTCGAGCGCGGCCCGACCGTCTGCCACGGTGGCGGAGGCCACGCTGGTCAGCGTCTTGCCGGTGGCCGGGTCCTCCACCTCGATGGTGGTCCCGTCCGAGGACTCGCGCCACTCGCCTCCGATGAACAGGCCGGTGGGGGTCTTCTCCAGGAGTTCGTTCTCGGTCATGGTCTCCAACTTAGGACAGAGGGGTACAACAGGTCATCCCAGTACGTGGGCGAAGGCCTGCTCGATGATGTCCAGGCCCTCCTCCAGCAGGTGGTCGGGCGAGGAGAGCGGCGGCAGGAAGCGGAAGACGTTGCCGTAGGTCCCCGCCGTCAGGGTCACCAGCCCCTGGCTGTGGCAGTAGGCGCTGATGGCGGCCGTCGCCTCCTTGTGGGGCGTCAGGTCACCGGCACCCGCGGTCAGCTCGATCGCGAGCATGGCGCCGCGACCACGGATCTCGGCGATCACGTCATATCGCTCCGCCAGCTTCTCCAGGCGAGCCAGGAACAGCGACTCGATCTGCTTCGCCCGCCCGCACAGGTCCTCCTCCCGCATGGTCTCGATCGCGCCGAGGGCGGCGGCACAGGCCACCGGGTTGCCGCCGTAGGTGCCACCGAGCCCGCCGGTGTGCACCGCGTCCATCAGCTGCGCGCGGCCGGTCACGGCAGCGAGCGGCAGGCCTCCGGCCATCCCCTTGGCGGTCGTGATCAGGTCGGGGACGACGCCCTCGTGCTCGCACGCGAACCAGTTCCCCGGTCCGGCAGAAGCCCGTCTGGATCTCGTCGGCGATGAGCACGATGCCGTGCTCGGTGCAGAAGTCGGCGACCCGGCGCAGCCAGCCCTCCGGGGGCACCACGAACCCGCCCTCGCCCTGGATGGGCTCGACGATCACGGCGGCGACGCTGCTCGCGCCCACCTGGGTGTTCACCATGTCCACGAACGAACCGGAACGCCTCGTCGGCGCACGCCTCGGCACCACCGGGCCAGCGCAGCGGGTAGGCCATCGGTGCGCGGTAGACCTCCGGTGCGAACGGCCCGAAACCGGCCTTGTAGGGCATCGTCTTGGCGGTCAGCGCCATGGTGAGGTTCGTCCGGCCGTGGTAGCCGTGCTCGAAGGCGATCACCGCCTGGCGACCCGTGGCCGCTCGGGCGATCTTGATCGCGTTCTCGACCGCTTCGGCGCCGGAGTTGAACAGGGCGCTGCGCTTCTCGTGGTCGCCCGGCGTCACCGCAGCCAGCGCCTCGCACACCTCGAGGTAGCCCTCGTAGGGGGTGACCATGAAGCAGGTGTGGGTGCAGCTCGGCGACCTGCTCCTGGACCCTGGCGACCACACGCTCGGCAGCGTTGCCGACCGTGGTGACCGCGATGCCGGAGCCGAAGTCGATCAGGTGGTTGCCGTCGACGTCGACCAGGATCCCGCCACCCGCACGGACGATGTACGCCGGAAGGCCCACGCCCACCCCTGCGGAGACCGTCGCACGCCTGCGGGTCTCCAGCTCCTGGGACTTCGGGCCGGGCAGATCGGTGACGAGGCGGCGTTCCTGAGCAATGGTCATGGGCTGATTGTCGGCGCGCTCACCTCATGTTGTCGAATGCATGAGTGCTCTAGACTTGATGCCTTCGAGGCATGAACGGAGCGATCATGGAGGTGCGTGCTGCTCGCTGCTTCGTCACGGTCGCGGACTGCGGATCGGTGACCGCGGCGGCGCATGAGCTGAACACCGCCCAGCCGTCGGTCTCGCGCCAGCTGCGTCGCTTCGAACGCGACCTCGGGCTTGCCCTGTTCGATCGCCAGGATCAACGACTGGTGCTCAACGCGGCGGGGCGGCGGCTGCTGCCGATCGCCCGGGACCTGGTCACGCGCGGGGACCTGGCCCGCGAGGCGGCGGCCGCCCTGCGTGAAGGGGCGCTCGCCTCGGTGGTGCTGACCGCCCCCGGCACCACCCTCACCGACGTGATCGCCCCGTTCCTGGCGACGTGGGAGCCCGCCGACCCCGTGCCGACGGTGTGGGAGGAGCTGCCGTCGGGCATCTACGGCGCGCTCCAGCGAGGGGTGGACCTGGCGATCGGGACCCAGCCGCCGCCGTCCCACCTCGAGCACCTGCACGTCGCCACCCTGCCGGTGTGGGCCTATGTCAGAGCAGACGACGACTGGGCCGGACGTGAGCACGTCCCCCTGCCTGACCTGGTGCGTCGACGGCTCCTGCTGCTGGGGCAGGAGCAGCACGCGCGCGTGGCCCTGGATCGTTCCCTGGACCGAGCCGGTCTTCCCCTCGGCTCGGTGATCGAGTTCGGCACTCCCGAGGTCGCCCAGGCCGTGGCGGCCGCTGGGAGAGGGGTGGCGGTGGTCTCGGACGACCCACGCTTCGACCTGGTCCCGATCCCGATCGACGGCGCGGGCGGCCGTGTGGTGATCCAGCTGCACGCGGCCTGGGATCCCGCCCACCACGCCGCCGCGACCGTCAGCGGTCTGGCCCAACGACTACGAGCCTTTTGTCGCCGGCGCTACCCGGTCGCCTCGACGGGCTAGCACTCCAGCGAGCGGGAGGCCGAGCAGGTCCTGGTGGAGCACCCAACAGCTGGCTGGCTCGCGTGCGGTACGGGTGCGACAGCCGATCAATGACTGAGCCCGGCGACGTCCATGAACTCACCGCGCGCCAAGGCACGGACGGACTCGACCATGCGCGATGGACCCTCGTCCTTGGCCACGTAGCCGAGCGCGCCGGCCTCGGCCGCCTCTCTCCTGCGATCCTCAGACATCATCCAGGTCAGGATCAGGACACGAGCTCGACAGCCCGACCGTACGATCGCGCGGGTGGCTTCGATGCCACCCATTCCCGGCATGGACAGGTCCATCACCACCACGTCCGGTTGCAGTCTCACCGCGAGGACCAAGCCCTCTTCGCCAGTGTCCGCGACGCCGCATACCTCCAGATCGGGCTCGCACTCGATCAGTGCAGACAGTCCGCGACGGATGCTGGGGTGGTCGTCCACGATGAGAACGCGAGTCATGTCGAGCGACTCCTGACTCCTGTGGCGCCGACTTCAGTTCAGGGCCCACGCTCTCGCAGGGTCATGGTGAAAACCTTGGAACACCGCAAATATGCTCAGTCATCCAGTCGGACAAACATGGGACATCGGCGACTCCCAACGGATGTCACAGACTAAACGGTCAAGAGCGGGTCTGGGCCAACGAAGCCGGACTTTCTTCGCATGTGAAGGCGTGCTGCGCGCAGGTGTCCAACACTCGGACGGCTAGCGAGATCGGCGGGTCCCAGGAGACCCGGCTGAGCGCGAGATCAGCGTCGTGGTGCTGCCTCACTGCCGACAAGTCGTCGCGGAAAGGTCGCCACCATCACCGTCCCCGCGTCACGCCCCGGTCGTATCTCGAGGGTGCCGCCCACGTCTGCCAGGGTGTCCCGCAGCAGGCGCAAACCTACGTGACCCTCCTCCGGCACGTGCCCATCCGGACCCACACCGTCGTCCTCGATCGACACCCGCGCCGTGTCGCCGTCACACGTGGCCACCACGTCCACGTGCTCGGCACGGGCATGTTGCAGCACATTGCGTAGGCCCTCGTGGATCAAGCGATAACACAGCTGTGCCACCTCCAGGCTTGCGTCCTCGAGCGCGTCCAGATCCGTCCGCACGGCCACACCGCCCCGACGCGCTCGGTCAGCAAGAGTCTGGACAGCAGCTGAGAGGCCATCCTCAGCGAGGTTGATGGGGTAGATGTCGACGAGAGTGGACCGCAACGCCGTGCCCACACGCTGCAACAATTCCGACACCTCCTCGACGAGCACGCGGGCGGGCGCCGACTCCTCGCCTATCGATCGGGCAGCGGCAGTCAAGGCATAGCTCGCACCGCTCACGT
Organism: uncultured Actinomycetota bacterium; assembly: GCA_963812235.1. Taxonomy (GTDB): domain Bacteria; phylum Actinomycetota; class Actinomycetes; order Propionibacteriales; family Nocardioidaceae; genus Marmoricola. The sequence continues at coordinate 195,530 of CAWEUP010000027.1, forward strand.
CCTGCATCACGCCGTCGTGCAGATCGCGGGCTATCCGCATGCGTTCGACGTTCGAGGACGCCAACGACCGGCGCAGGAGGGTCGAGTTCTGGTCGCGAATGCGATCGACCCGACGGGCAAGCGACCATGCGAGGGGGAGAACGAGCATCGCGAAAAGCAACAGCATGCCCAAGGTGAGGGGGACGACTGCCCGCGTCAGGTAGGTCGCGTCGGCGTCGATCCGCGCGGTCGACCAGTACGACTCCACGACCACCGGGGAGCCGCTGGCGCTCGTCGCCCCGACGTACACCTCGAGCATCTCGCCTTCATCGCGTTCCGCGATGTTCTCCTCTCGGGTCGGTTCCGAGATCTCGCCCACGGCACCGAGGGTGCTGAACAGGCTCACCACCCGTTGCTCGAGCGGGAAGCGTCGCCCGATGAGCACCTCTTGGTCAGCCCAGATCACCCGCCCGGTGCGGTCCCAGATCTTGATGTGCTTGATCGACCCTTCGCGAAGACGGTTCTCCATCACGCTGCCGAACCTGGCCACGGCTCGACGAGACCCGTTCCACACCTCATCGTCCAGCAACGGGGCGCTCACTCCCCGCGCGAACGTCGTACCCCGTTCGATGGCGTCGCGGACAGCAATGTCGCGGCTCAGACGCGTTGCCACGAGCACGCTCGTCACGCTGACGAGGAGCAGCACGACCACGGCGATCACCCAGAAGCGCCACATGGCTCTCTTCACTTCCGAGCCGGAGTCGTGAGGATCCTGCTCAGGCTGGTGAGTCGACACTGATGACTCCATGACGCATCGCTGTGGCCACGGCCTCGAGCTGGGAGTGGGCGTCAAGCTTGGACAGGATGCTCTTCACGTGGCCACGAGCCGTGTGCACTGAGATGCCAGCCTCCCGGGCTATCTGCCGAGCGTCCAGGCCGGTCGCCAACAGCCTCAGCACCTCGTGCTCGCGCGGAGTCAACGAGTACGTCCGTTGGGTGGGAATGACCTGCCCGCGCGTCAGCTGGCGCATGAGCTTCGGATTGACCTCGAAGCTGTCGCGATGCACGTTCCGCAGCGTGTGCAGCAGGCCTTCGAGATCACCATCCTTGGGCAACAACGCGCACGCGTTCGCGGCGGCTGCTCGGCGCATCATGTCCGCGTCCGCATGGGCGGTGAGAATCACGACGAGGAGGGCGGGGTGGTGCTCAGTCAGCACTTCCGTGGCCGCGATGCCATCACCGTCACCCAGGTGGACGTCCATGATGACGACGTCGGGTTGGCGAGCTTCGACCATGGCCATGCCGGCCGCCGCGCTCTGAGCGTGACCCACCACCTCGAAGTCGGGCTCAGCGCGGACCGCCATCGTCAACAGTTCGGCGAAGACCGTATGGTCATCGACCACAACAACCCGCTTTTTTGGCATCCCCGCGAACCCCTCGTCGCCCCCCACCGCCCCCCACCGCCAAGCGCGGTTCAGACGCTGCCAGGGTCTGGGGCGTGTCCCGCCCACTATCACATGCGCACTTGCGGACCGGCACCGGCATTTCGATGCGGTGTAGTCCACATATCGGTTGGGCAGTCTCACCCCGGTGTGCGAGCCAGTGCCTGCGCCGCGACGACTGACAGCTCAGCGTCCAGGGCCGGCGCGCGAACCCCAGGTGTGATCTCGAGCTCTTGGCGCAGCAACAGCAACAGGGCACTGAGCCGACTCATGTGGTCGTACGACGACGCAGCGTGGCTGGTGGCCGGCTGGGACTGCAGGATGGTCAGGTAGAGCTGCTGGCTCACCTCGGAGGGCTCGTCACCGAGAAGCTCGGCAACAGCGGCCCGAAACTGTGCGTACACCTCCAGAGCACGGGAACGACGCCCGGACAGCCAGTACGCCAGCATCAACTGGTGCCAGGCGTCCTCGCAGACGGGGTCGCGCTCGACTGCGACTCGCGCCAGCGTGACCGCCCGATCGAACTCACCGACACCGTTGGCCCGTTGCGCGGCCCGGGTGGTGAGCTCGACGACCTTGCGCGTGAAAGTTCTCGAGCGCGGTCAGCCCACTCGGCGTACGGCACCTCCACGAGCAGTTCGCCGGTGCATACCGTCAGCGCCTCCTCGGCCCATTCGAGAGCCGGGCGACTGCGGTTCATCTCGGCAGCGCGCGCCAGGCGCTCGAACCAGCACAGGTCCACCTCCACCTCGGAACCCACCTCCAGCACGAAGCCGGAGGCTGTCGTCGCGAGCGCCGACGAACGGCCGGCCGAGAGTCCGAGCGCGCGCCGCAGGACGCACACGTAGCTGTCCAGGGTCCCGACGTACGACGAAGGCGGCGACCCTTCCCAGAGCCGGTCGGCCAGGCGGTCCCGAGGCACTGGTTCGCCCGGGCTCAACGCGAGAATCGCCAGGATGTGGCGTTGTTTCATGCTGAGCCCGCGGACCTGACTTCCGTCGAGGACAACGTCGATCTGTCCGAACAGCTGAATCGTGATCATGGCAGTCCCCGCCCCCTGCTTTCGCAATGTCGCTGCGGACCCAACCCGTCCGCACCTCGATCCTGCGCGCACGCGGCGAGCTAGCGACATCCCCACGGTGCGGGGCTTGACAACCCCTCATCTGGGGGGTGCTCAGGGCGGATTCCCACGACCGACGACTCACTCGACGTCACCGACAGTGACGCACGGCGCTGGGCAGGTCAGACTGGACGGAACCCCGGATCGGAGTGGCCAGATGAACAGCAGCAGCGAACCCGCCGGCATCGACGTGACCGTCCCACCCAGCGGAGCCGTCTGTGTCGATTGCGAGGCGGCGACGCCACCGGGATGGTGGGTCCACCTTCGTCGCTGCGCGGCGTGCGGGCACGTCGGGTGCTGCGACACCTCCCCTGCGCAGCACGCCACCGCCCACGCCGAGTCCGAGGGGCATCCGGTCATCCAGAGCTTCGAGCCCGACGAGGACTGGTTCTACGACTACGAGACCGGCCAGGCCTTCGACGGACCGCCGCTGGCCCCACCGGACTCCCGTCCCGCGCACCAGGCGTCACCCGGCCCTTCGGAGCGGGTCCCCAGCGACTGGCTGCAGCACGTGCACACCTGAACGCCGGCAGAGAAACCGCCGCGTCACCCGGTCAGTCGATGATCTCCTCGAGGGAGGGGAACTCGGCCACAGGGAACGTCTCCACCTGCGGGCTGCGCTGCTGCACGAGGACCCCGCCGTCGACGACCACGGTGGTGCCGGTCATGTACGCCGCGTCCTCGGACGCCAGGAACGCTGCGGGACCCGCGAGGTCGCTCGGTCGTCCGCCCCTGCCCAGGGGCACGGTCTGGGCACGGCGCTCGTCGGCGACCGGCTCGGCATGCTCGGGGCGGGTGACGATCAGGCCCGGCACCAGGCTGTTCACGCGGATGGCGTACGGCGCGAGCTCCAGCGCCAGCGCGCGGGTGAGGGCCTCGACACCGCCCTTGGAGGCGTCGTAGGCCACCATCCCCCGGTGCGACCTGGTGGCGCCACCGCTCGACATGTTGATGATGCAGCCGCCGCCGTTGCGCGCCATGATCGGCGCGATCCGTCCGGCAGGTGAGGTACATGCTCTTCAGGTTGGTGGTCAGGAAGTGGTCCCACCAGGCCTCGTCGGTCTGGAGGAAGTGCCGCGAGATGGTGACGTCACCGGCGTTGTTCACCAGGACGTCGATCCTGCCGAACGCCTCCAGGGCGGCCTCGACCATCGAGTCGACGGCCCGCGCGCTGCCGACGTCCACTCCGACACCGATCGCCGATCCGCCTGCCTCCTCGATGTCCTTCGCGGTGGCCAGGGCCGTCTCCTCGTCGAGGTCCGCGATGACGACGGATGCCCCCTCCTCGGCGAAGCGGCGGGCGATCGCCTCGCCGATGCCGTGGGCCGATCCGGTGACGACTGCCACCTGTCCGGTGAACCGTTGCCGCATGCGCGTCTCCTCGGGTGTGCGGTAGGTGAGCTTTCAGTGCCGGGCTAGATGATGAACGACTCGGTGCGGGTGCGGCCCTCGGCGAAACGGTCGGCGCCCAGTCCGGAGAGGTCGAGGGTGGTGGGTCGGCCGAGGATCAGCTCGGCGAGGTGCTCACCGACGGCGGGTGACTGCATGAACCCGTGGCCGGAGAAGCCGGTGGCGTAGTGCACGCCGGGCATCGGGCCCCGCCCGATGATCGCGTTGTGGTCGGGACTGACGTCGTAGTAGCCCCACCACGACGACTCGATGGTGGCGTCGGCGATGCGTGGGCAGGCGATGCACCGCAGGCTCGCTGAGCTCCTCGAGGGTCGCCTCGCGACCGCCGAAGACCAGACCCGGCCCCTCGCTGTGGAAGTAGAAGCTGGTCGAGAAGTCCACGACGAGGGGCGAGGACGTGGGGACGCAGCCGCTGGTGCCGCTGTAGTACATCGTCCGGGCCTCGCCGTGCACCGGGAGCTCGAACCCCAGCGGAGCGGCCAGCTGCGCCGATCCCACACCCGCCGCGATCACGACCGTGCGGGTGCTGATCGTCTCGGTGGGGGTGCGCACCCCGGCGATCCCTGCGGAGTCGGTGAGGATCTCCACCGCGCGAGTGCCGACCTTGATCCTCGCGCCGAGGCGGCGTGCCGCGGCGGCGTACCCCTGGACGACCGCCTCGGGAGTGGCGTACCCCTCGATCGGGCAGAAGGTCGCGCCGAGCACGTCGTCGGTGTTCAGCTGCGGGACCAGCTCCCGCACCGCGTCGACGTCGAGCACCTCGGTGGGGATGCCGTAGTCCGCGCTGGGTAGCGGCCGCCGCGGTGAAGCTCGCGACGTGGCGCTGCGTCGTCCAGGACGAACAGGTAGCCGACCTGCTTGAAGCCGATGTCGACGCCGGTCAGCTCCTCGAAGCGCTCGAACTCCGCGAGCGAGCGCAGCGCGATCTCGGTGTTCACCGCGTCCTCGTGCTGCATCCGGATGCCACCGGCGGCCTTGCTCGTCGAGCCGGCACCCAGGACGTCCGCCTCGAGCAGCACCACGTCGGTCACCCCGAGGCGGGTCAGGTGGAACAGGGTGCTGGTGCCGACGCAGCCGCCGCCGATGATCACTGCCTGCGCTGTCGGCAACACCCGCTCCTCTGCGTCCGTCCGGCTCCGGATCAGCCAGTCCACCAAGGTGTGCAAGCGTGGCATAACGTACGCGCTTTCAGAACGATGGCCCGCACAATCGCGGCGACAGCCGACCTCGGTGCCAGGTGCGGCCCGCAGAGACGAGGAGCGCTGCCGGTGACCGAGATCGAGACGTGGCGGGGGCGCGGACGTATCTTGTTCGTCCCCGGAGATCGGCCCGACCGGTTCTCCAGCGCGCTGACCAGCGAGGCCGACTGTGTCGTGGTCGATCTCGAGGACGCGGTCGCTCCCGGCGCCAAGCCCGGGGCGCGAGCACACGTGGCCGCGCTCCTGCGAGGAGGTGCTCTGGACAAGCCGGTGGCGGTGCGGGTGAACGACCTGCGCACGCCCGAGGGAGAGGCCGACATCGACCTGCTCGCCGAGGTCGGCTCCGCAGAAGGGCGCAGCCCCTGCAGCGCCGTGCTGGTCGCCAAGGCTGAGTCGGTCGAGGCGTCGGCGGAGGTGGCGGCCCGGCTGCCCTCGACGGCGTTGCTCCCCCTCGTCGAGACCGCCGCCGGGATCCTGCAGGCCCCTGGGCTGGCGACGGCCCCGGGCGTCGTACGTCTCGTGCTGGGCCACCTCGACCTCGCCGCCGACCTGAACCTGGATCCCGACGACAGCGCCCGTCTGGCCCCCGCACGGTTCGCGCTCCTTGCTGCGTCGGCTGCGGCCGGACTCCCGGCGCCGGTGGACGGCATCTGCGACGAGGTGCGGGACCTGGACATCGTCGAGGCGCAGGCCCGCGAGTCGCTGGCCTCCGGCTTCACCGGGAAGCTGTGCATCCATCCCGCCCAGGTGTCCCCCATCCATCGAGCGTTCGCGCCCAGCGAGGCCGACCGCCGGTGGGCGGAGTCGGTGATCGCCGCGATCGGTGACGGCGGCGTCGCAATCGTCGGCGGTCGGATGGTCGACCGGCCGGTGGTCCGTCGGGCCCACGCGATCCTGGCGCGCGCAGGGACGCCGAGCCCGACCGCGGACCGCGTCGAGGGCGTCTCAGATGAGCTCGGTCGAGCTGTCCGGCGTGGTCGCCGCAGCGTTGGCGAGGGCGGGCACCGACACCGTGTTCGGGATGCCGGGCGGCGGCAACAACCTCGATCTCATCGGCGCAGCCGAGGCCGCGGGAATCCGGTTCGTGCTGGCCCACGCCGAGACGCCGGCGGCCATCATGGCCGCGGTGTACGCCGACCTCACCGAGACACCCGCCGTCTGCCTGGTGACCCGGGGTCCGGGGGCGGCGAGCGCGGTCAACGGCGTCGCCTGCGCGATGCTCGACCGCCAGCAGCTCGTCCTGATCACCGACTGCGTCAGTGCGGCCGATCACGACCGGGTCTCCCATCAACGGCTCGACCAGCGGGCGCTGCTGTCGCCGGTCACCAAGTGGAGCGCCACCGCCGGCAGCGGTGATCCGGCATCGACCGTCGAGCACGCGCTGCGCACGGCGATGACACCGCCCCGCGGGCCGGTGCACCTCGACTTCGACCCCTCGGCAGCGTCCACGCCCGCACCCGCTCCCGAGCCGGTGACGCCGTTCGACATCGAGGACCTGGACCGGCTCGCCCGGCTGGTCGCCGCCGCCAACCGGCCCGTCGTGCTCCTGGGTGGCGGTGCACGCCCGGTCGCCGGAGCCGTCCGGGCGCTGCTCGAGCACACGCACGTGCCGACACTGATGACGTACCGCGGCAAGGGGATCGTCCCGGACTCGTGGCCCATCGCCGCCGGCATGCTGACGGGCGCCACCTCGGAGGCCCCCCTGCTGGGAGGCCGCGGACCTGATCGTGATGATCGGGGTGGACACCGTCGAGCTCATTCCCGCCCGGTGGCCCTACGCCGCACCGGTGGTCAGCATCGCGTCATGGCTCGACGACGCGACCTACGCCACGGTCGAGGTGGCTGTGGTCGGCGACCTGGAGGAGCTGGTCGCGCACCTGGCGAAGCACTGGCCGCAGAGCGCCTGGGCGTCGGACACGGGCAACCGGCAGCGCGACGCCGAGCTGGCCAGGCTGCTCGCGGCCGACGCGTCGGAGGGACCCGGCTCAGCCGTCGGCGTCTCACCGCAGGAGGTCGTACGCCGCACCCGCGCGATCGTGCCCGCGGGCACGATCGCCACCGTCGACGCCGGCGCGCACATGCTCCCCGTGATGGCGCTGTGGGCCGCGGAGGAGGTCGACGAGACCCTCGTCTCCAGCGGGCTGGCCACCATGGGGTTCGCCTTGCCCTGCTGCCATCGGCGCCGCACTGGCGCGCCCCGGCCGGCGGGTGGTGTGCTTCACCGGTGACGGCGGACTCGGGATGTGCCTCGGTGAGCTCGAGACGATCCGTCGCCTCGAGCTGCCTCATCACCGTGGTGGTCTTCAACGACGCGCGGCTGAGCCTGATCGCGATCAAGGCCAGGCCCGAGGGCAACGGGGGCGAGAACGCGATCGCCTACGAGCGCACGGACTTCGCCGCGGTGGCCAGCGGCTACGGCGTGCGCGGGGCACGAGCCGGCACCGTCGAGGAGCTCGACAGCGCCCTCGACGGCTGCGCTCGACCACCCCGGCCCGTCGCTGATCGACGTGCACGTGGACCCACGCGGCTATCCCGAGATCCTCCGCGTCATCCGCGGCGAACGCCCCCGCGCGGCCGGCACCGCCCGAGCCGGCGAGTGACCAGCGGCCAGGGCCGTCGGGCTCAGGGCTCGTCCTGACGGAAGGTGACGTCGATGTCCTGGAACCCCTTGGCCCGTTGGGCTTCGGCCTGACCGGTGTAGGCGCGCCGATCGCCCGCGTCAGCTCCACGTTGTCGGTGAAGGGGGTCAGCAGCGCCCGCGGGTAGAGGCCTCGGGCACGCACGACGTTGATCTCGACACACAGCACCACGACGACGGCGGTGAGGTAGAGGAAGGCCAGCAGGCCCAGGACGATCGCGAACACCCCGTTGGTGGCGCTCGCGTTCTTGACGACGTGACCGACGTACGCCACCCCGAAGGTCTGCAGGAGCTGCCAGGACACCGCAGCGGCGAGCGCGCCGGGCAGGACCTCGCGCGCGGCGAGGTGGCGCGCGGTGGCGATCCGGAAGACGAAGACGAATGCCGCGGCGTTGATCATCATGGCCGAGGCGAGCAGCACGGTTCGCAGCAGCACGCCGAGGGATCCGGCACCGCTGGCGCCGACGGCAGAGAGGCCGGTGGTCGCCAGGATGGCCGTGCCGGCAGTCACGAGCAGCAGCAGGCTGCGACCCCGGGACTTGAAGGGATCGGGCCGTTCGTTGCGCGGGACCGCCCAGGCGGTGTTCATCGCGTACTGCGCGGCCTGGGCGACACCGAGCCCGCCGTACAGCGCACCGAGGATGCCGATCAGCAGCCCGACCGGACCGCCGCCGATCCCGTCCGGTCGGGTCAGCTGCTCTCCGAGCACGGGGAACTGACTCAGCGTCGAGGTCGCGATCTTGACCTGGAGCTCCGGGTCACCGGCCAGCACCAGGTCCAGCAGGGTGGTGAACACGAGCAGCAGTGGGAAGAGCGAGACGAACGCGTAGTAGGTCAGCAGGGCCGCGAGGTAGCCGCCCGCGTCGTCGACGTACTTGTAGATCACGGCGATGGGAAGGCCCAGCGCCTTGTGCCGGCGTTGCAGCCGGTCGAGTCTGGCATCGATGCTCACACCGCAGGATCCCGTGTGACGTGCGCGGGCGCCAGACCGCCCTGCAACCTCAGGTGCAGCGGAAGACCGAACGTCCTTCGCTCACACCCGCGGCCTGGACAGCGAGCACGTCTCGGATCACCTCGAACGCCGCCGAGAGCGGCAGCGGATGGTCGGCCACTCGCAGGTGGTCGTTGGTGACGCCGACCGGATGCCACCACAGACCGTCGGCGGTCACCGTCGGTTCGGGCTCGACGCTGTCCAGCGAGATGTGCAGGCCACCCTCGGCGAATCCCTCCTGCGCGATCGGCCGGATCAGCCGGTCTTCGGCGGGGATGCCGATGTTCTCGAGCGCCGCGTGCAGCTTGGGCGCGGTGTCCAGGTCCTCGTCGTGCAGAGTCGCGGCGACCCGCACCCGGAAGCCGAGCTCGCGCGCCAGCCAGATGCCGTCCAGGGCGCGGGCGTGTGAGCCCTTGCCCCGATACAGGTCGTGCAGCCGAGGCCCGGCCGAGTCGAGGCTGACCTGGAGGGTGACCCGTTCGCGGTCCATCGCCTCGAGGGTCGCGCGCCGCGCGCCCCGCTCGAAGACCATGGCATTGGTCAAGATGGTCACCGGCAGCTGTGCGGCCGAGCGCGCGACCAGCTCGCCCAGCTGCGGGTGCAGGAACGGCTCCCCACCCGTGATGAGCAGCTCACGCCCGCCCTGGGCGACGAACTCCTCGACCACCTGTTCCGCCAGCTCGACCCCCAGCAGGCGGGCGTCGGCTTGGGGCGAGGACTTCGCGCAGCAGTAGTCGCACGCGAGGTTGCAGTGGAAGTTGCTGTACAGCCAGAGCCGGCTGCCCAGCGGTACGGCGGCACCCTGGGTGAACGTCTCCGCGGGGTCCGCACCCGGCGCGGCGACCGACCCCGGTCGCTCGCCGCGCAGGACCGCGATCCGCCAGGGTCCGGTGCCGGCGCGCTCCGACTCGTCCAGCACGGTCAGCAGCTCGTGCCCGGCCAGGCGCGCCCAGGCGGGCAGGTCGACCAGGACCGACCGCTCACGGGTCTTGAGCAGCAGCACCTCGCCGATCTCGATGCGCCGCAGCGCACCGGTGATCTTGAGCAGGAGGCCGCTGCCGCAGTCGTCGTCGCCGCCGTCGAGCTCCGCTGCATGGGTCCAGCCGTCCCGGCGACTGGAGCTGGTCTGGGGAACCGCGGTCATGCGCGCCGGCTCAGAACGACAGCGAGGCGGCGCCGTCGGCCAGCAGGGCGACCAGCGTGGCTCCACCCACGACCGTGGCACCTGCGATCAGGTCGTCCTCACCGATGCCGCGCTTCTTGGCGCAGGGGCTGCAGACGAGGAGCTCGCCGCCGGCTGCCACGAAGTTCTCGACGAGCTCCGACATCGGGGCGAAACCCTCCTCGTGCATCTCGTCGGCGGTGCCCTTCTTCGCGAGGACGACACCCTCGGAGGACAGGAAGACGCTGGTCTTCTGCTCCGAGGCCGCCGAGGCACCCGCGACCACCATGGCCACGCTGGACCGGTCGACGTCGTCGGTGGAGTGGGTGAGGTTGATGACCAGACCGTTCATGGGGTTGAGGAACCTTTCGTCGGTGCTTCTGTGGTGGACACCCGCCAGGGGGAGCCTGGACGGGTGCTGCGAGGACGTGCCGAGACTTCGAGGTCGTAGTGCGCCCGACCGTCGGCGCCGACCCCCTTGCCCAGGTAACCATGGCCGGTCAGATGACACCAGGCAGGGATGTCGAGGGGTGCTGCCGGGTCGGTGGCCACGAGCCGGACGACCTGTCCGGGCGTCAGCTCACGCATCGGCTGGACCAACCGCATCAGCAGCTCCCCGCAGGCCAGGTCGCCGCCGTCGATGTCGACGCGCTCAGCCACGGCAGCACCCACGAGTCATGCCGACACCCTAGCCACGCCCCCGGAACCCCTGCCGCCAAGCGAGCGACAGCGGGGACCCGCCCGGCCGTACGCCGCGCAAACCCGACCCACGCTGGTCGAGCAGCGAGCGGAGCGAGCGGACAGCCGAGACCCCCGGCACCCGAACGACCAGCCGATCCTCGTGCCCTCGTGCACCGGTCGTGTAGAACGGCCAGATGACAACTCGACGCCGCCCACGGTGGTCCGAGCTGCAGGAGGTGCTGCGTCCCGCACGGGTCCCGCTCAACGGCACGGACCGGCGGCTCTCGCGAGCTGCCTCGATCGCAGACCTTCGGCGACTGGCCGGCAGGCGTGCGCCGCGGGCGGTCTTCGACTACACCGACGGTGCGGCCGGCGAGGAGCTCAGCCTGTCGCGCTCCCGGGCGGCCTACGGCCGGGTCGAGTTCTCCCCACGCGTGCTCCAGGACGTCTCCGCGGTCGACACCTCCACCACCATCCTCGGCAAGCCCTCCGCGTCGCCGTGGGCCCTGGCCCCGACCGGGTTCACCCGGATGATGCACACCGAGGGCGAACCGGCGGTCGCTCGCGTGGCCGAGCGCATCGGCATCCCCTACGCCCTGTCGACGATGGGCACCACCTCGATCGAGCAGCTCGCCGCCGCCGCGCCCGACGCCCGGCGGTGGTTCCAGCTGTACCTGTGGCGTGACCGCGAGGCCAGCCGCGACTTCGTCGAGCGGGCGCAGGCCGCGGGGTACGAGGCGCTGGTGCTGACCGTCGACACCCCGGTGGCGGGCCCGCGCCTGCGCGACGTACGCAACGGACTGACGATCCCGCCGACGCTCTCGCTCCGCACCTTCGCCGAGGGCGCCCTGCACCCCGCGTGGTGGTTCGACCTGCTGACCACCGAGCCACTGGAGTTCGCCTCGCTGAACCGCTTCGAGGGCACCGTGGCCGAGCTGGTCGGCAAGGTGTTCGACCCCGCCGCCTCCATCGCCGACCTCGCCTGGCTGCGGGAGACCTGGGACGGCCCGCTGGTCGTCAAGGGGATCCAGACGGTCGAGGACGCCCGCGCGGTGGTCGACGCGGGCGCCGACGCCTGATCGTGTCCAACCACGGCGGACGACAGCTCGACCGGGCTCCGGTGCCGCTCGAGGTGCTGCCCGCGGTGGTGGACGCCGTGGGCGATCGCGCCGAGGTGTACGTCGACGGCGGCATCCTGTCCGGCAGTGACATCGTCGCCGCCGTTGCGTTCGGGGCTCGGGCGGCGCTGGTCGGCCGTGCCTATCTCTACGGTCTGATGGCAGGGGGCGAGCGCGGGGTGCAGCGCGCCGCCGAGATCCTGCAGCAGGAGGTCGCCTCCACGCTGGCATTGCTCGGCGTCTCGCGGGTACAGGACCTGTGCCGTGACCATGTTCGTCTGCGCCAGGACTGAGGTAGTTACCGACGATGGAGCTGATCGAGTTCACCCCCACCCGCGACCAGTACGCCTACACGTTCGGAGGGGTGGCGCCCCAGCTGAGGGTCAGACCCGGCACCGCGCTCCGGCTGTGGTCGGACGACGCGTTCGGTGGGGCGCTGCGCAGCGTCGATGACCTGTCCAGCGCCAAGGTCGACCTGCGCTTCGTCAACCCGCAGACCGGTCCGTTCTACGTGGAGGGCGCCGAGCCCGGTGACACCTTGGTGCTGCACCTCGTCGACCTCGTGCCGGCGCGCGACTGGGGCGCCTCGGCGGCGATCCCGTTCTTCGGTGGGATGACGGGCACCGACCGCACCGTGAACCTGCAGGACGCGCTGCCGGACACGACCTGGATCTACGAGCTCGACCGCGACCGCAACACCGTCGGCTTCGCCGCACGGCACAGCGACCATCGCATCGACCTCCCGCGTGGAGCCGATGCTCGGCACCGTGGGCGTCGCACCCGCGGGCGGGGAGGTGCGATCCTCGCTGGTCCCGGACCGGTTCGGCGGCAACATGGACAGTCCCTGAGATGCGGGCCGGGTCCACGGCGTACCTCGGGGTCAACGTCGAGGGAGCGATGTTCTCGGTGGGCGACGGGCACTATCGCCAGGGTGAGGGCGAGGCCTGCGGCACCGCCGTCGAGGGCGCGATGACCACGACCCTGATCGTGGAGCTGATCAAGGGCAACGCCCCCGGCTGGCCGCGCATCGAGACCGACACCCACTTCATGGCGATCGGCTCGAGCCGGCCGATGGAGGACTCGTGGCGGATCGGCAACGCCGAGCTGGTGCACTGGGTGAGCGAGCTCTGCGGCCTGCACGTGATGGACGCCTACCAGCTGTGCTCGCAGATCGCGCAGGTTCCTGTCGCCAACGTCGTCGACGCCAACTACAGCGTCGTGGTCAAGGCGGCCAAGCGGCTGCTGCCCCCTGCCGAGGCGTTCGGGGGCATCCACGCCGACCTGCGCGCCCGCGCTCGTTCCCTCGGGACGCTCTGAACCCCCAGCACCACCCCTACGAAAGGCAGATCAATGGACCTGCAGCTCACCGGAACCCGCGTCCTCGTCACCGGCGGCACCCGCGGCATCGGCCGTGCCGTGGTCGAGGCGTTCCTCGACGAAGGTGCGGTAGTGGGCTTCTGCGCCCGCAGCTCCGAGGAGGTGACCGCCACCGAGCAGGCGTTGAGCGATCGCGGCCGGGTCACCGGCTCGGTCGTCGACGTCGGCGACGCGACCGCGCTGGCGGCATGGGTCGAGGAGTCGGCGACAGCCTTCGGCGGGCTGGACTGCGTCGTGGCCAACGTCAGCGCCTTGGCGATCCCGGACACCGAGGAGAACTGGGAGCTGAGCCTCAACGTCGACGTGATGCACACCGTCCGCCTGGTCAAGGCGGCGATGCCGCACCTCGAGCAGAGCCAGGCCGCCTCGGTCATCGCCATCTCGAGCGTCTCCGGGCGTGAGTCCGACTTCGCCTCCGGTCCCTACGGGACGGCCAAGACCGCGATCATCGGCTACATCTCCGGGCTGGCGATGCAGCTCGCCCCGCAGGGGATCCGGGCCAACACCGTCTCGCCCGGCAACACCTACTTCGAGGGTGGTGTGTGGGAGAACATCGAGGGTGGCGACCCCGACTTCTTCAAGGTGGCCGTCGAGCTCAACCCGACCGGGCACATGGGCACACCGCAGGAGGTGGCAGCGCCGGTCGTGTTCCTGGCCAGCCCGCTCGCCGGCCGGATCAGCGGCGCCAACCTCGTCGTGGACGGTGCCCTCACCCGCGGGATCCAGCTGTAGGTGGTCGCACACCCACGACCCGCGTGGCCTACGGGCGGATCCGCGACGCGCTGACAATCGCCCACTGAGACAATTAGTCACTCCCGACTTTGGCATATCGGGTCGCGAATGAAAGCCGCATCGAAATCGGATGGACCGTTTCGGAACGAATATGTATCCGCCCCGAAACGGTCCATCCGACTTCTGCTGAACGTGCCTGTCAATGTGACTCGGGCACTAGTTCACGGTGACGTCACCGGTCGCGACGGGCTTGTCCACCTTCTTGATCAGCTTGCCGCTCTTGTAGATCTTGAACAGCACCGTGTCCGGTGAGCTGTCCACCACCTTGGCGGCGAGCCGATATCCGGTCTTGCCCTTCCACTTTCCCTGCGCGAAGAACCTCGCGGTGTTCGAGGAGCGGGAGACGGAGGTCACCTTGGTGTGGGTGAACGCGTTCCCGTACGGGCTGACGATCCGCACCGACCCCTTGGCACCGGTCCGGGTCTTGGTGACGTCGAACTTGAACGCCCAGCCGCACACGGCCCGGGAGGTCCGGTAGGTGGCGTTGCTGCTGCACTGAGTGGTCCCCTCGCCGTACGTCGCGGGCGTGCCGCCGTACCCAGTCCCGCCTTCCCACGTCTTCTCCGCGGTCGCGGTGAAGGTGGCGTTGCCGTCATCGACGCTGGCCTCGATGGTGTCGGTGCCGGCCGTGCCGTTGTTGGTGTAGGTGAAGGTCGCCTCGCCGTTGGTGTCCGTGGTGTCCGTTCCGGAGGCGCCCGCGCCCGGGCCCGTGGTCACTGAGAACGACACGACCGCACCCGATTTGGGACTGCCGTCGGGGTTCCGCACGGTCGCGGTCACGGTGTGGCTGGTGCCCACCGGGTTGGTGGCCGTCGCGGGGTCCAGGCTGATGCTCCCGGGGAGGGTCACCGCCGCACCACCGATGATCACGCGGGCCGGGTTCTGCTGCGCGTCTGTCACCACGGTCGAGCGGACCAGGACGTCGAGGTCGCCGATGTCGCCGTCGAAGCAGCCGTGCCACGGCCCCGCGTTCACGTCGCCGTTGGTGAGCCCCGGGAAGGAGGTCTGCCCGTCCGTGGTCAGCTCCAGGTCGCCGGCGCCACCGCCGCCGCCGCAGCCCATCGCGACGCCTGGCAGCACGCCGCCGAGCCAGCCGTACTCGACGCCGTGTGACATCAGCCCACCGCCGCTGTTGACGAAGTCGCCGATGGTGGAGGCGTTGTTGGCCAGCGCCGTGGCGCCCCCGTTCGAGCCGAGGTCGTTGGACGCATCGTCGCCGGCGATCCAGATGATGCTCGGGTTCACGGTGCCCGCGCGCAGGTCGTCGAAGAAGGTCTCGATCTCGGTGTCTCCCGGGTGATAGTTCACCGGCGTCGCGTTCTTCGCGGCCGCGCTGGCGATCGCGGCTCCTGCGTCACCGCCATAGGTCTGCGTCGGGTCGAAGTTCGGGTCGACGGATCCCAGCGCGGCGATGCTGCCGTCTTGTCCGACGCGCGTCACCTGGGGCTTGATGTTCGCGATCGCCTTCTCGATGTAGACCCACCCGTCCTGGTTGTCGGTGCCGTCGTAGTTGCCGTGGGCGGTCAGGTCGTCCCCTCCGAGGATGACCGGCCCGCCGAGGGGCACCGCCTGAGCGCTCGGTCCTGAGACTGCAGCCAGTCCCACCAGCGACAGCACTAGCGACAAAACGACGACCGCCGTTCGTCGCCACATCGCTTTCCCCCGCGTTACTGCATTCATCGAAGTCAGCCTCCCCCCGAGGATGACGTGTGTGCGCAGGTCCCGTTGACGCGCACCATGTCCCCGGAGGACCCATCGAACGAATCGGCAGGAAATTCGGCAATAGTCCGTCCCGCCGATTCTCTCAACCGTCGTCCGATATCGGCGGCTTGCTCGGTAATTTCCCGAATTCCGCCGGCGCCCGGCTTCTTCAAGGTCTAGTCCTCGACAGTAATGTGCGCCATCGAGTCTTGCGAAACTCGAAATACCAGGAGTATCAGATGGAAAGTCTGTGCCCGAGCGGAACCGACAGAACTACGATGTTCGGTGTTCGGTGTTCGGTGTCGCTCACGAATCGGCAGGCTCGATCCACCACGGCCGCCCACGGGTCCTGAGCCGACCCCGTCACCGACCTCGCGGTCGGCCCGCGGGCCCGAAGACCCTCGTCTCACTGGTGGCAGGTGCAGGATTCGAACCTGCGTAGGTATACACCGACGGATTTACAGTCCGTTTCCATTGGCCGCTCGGACAACCTGCCGTGCTCGCCGACCTACTAGGGTGGGTCAGCAGCGTGGCCGAGGATAGCGCAGCACTCACCCAAGTCTTAAATCGGATGGAGGTCCCCCCCACATGGCCGATTCGTCGTTCGACATCGTCAGCAAGATCGACCGCCAGGAGGTCGACAACGCCTTGTCCCAGGCGGCACGCGAGATCTCGCAGCGTTTCGACTTCAAGGGCACCGGCGCTGAGATCAAGTGGGCCGGTGACGAGGCGATCGAGATCAGCGCGAACGCCGAGGACCGGGCCAACGCCGTGCTCGACGTCTTCAAGGAGAAGCTGATCAAGCGTCAGCAGTCCTTGAAGATCCTCGATGCCGGCGAGCCCCGCGCGTCGGGTCGCGAGAGCAAGATCAGCGTGGCTCTCAAGGAGGGCATCTCGACCGAGGACGCCAAGAAGGTCGGCAAGCTGATCCGCGACGAGGGACCCAAGGGCGTCAAGGTGCAGGTGCAGGGCGACGAGCTGCGGGTCAGCAGCAAGAAGCGCGACGACCTGCAAGCCGTGCAGCAGCTGGTCAAGGGCCAGGACTACGACTTCGCGGTCCAGTTCACCAACTACCGCTGATCTGGGCTGTGTGCGCTGGTCAGCGCGCTGTCACTGCTCGTCAGTCCGCTCGGAGTCCGCCGGGAGTACGCCGACCTCCCGCATCAACCGGTCGCGGCCGCTCGGGTGCGGTCATCCGCGGTGGGCCACAGGTGGCTGCAGGTGTCCAGGGTGATCGAGGCACTGGCGTGGCCAAGTGCACGCTGGACGGTGACCACGTCGCAGCCCGCAGCGATGAGGCCGCTGGCGTAGAAGTGACGGAGGTCGTGGAGCGTGAACTCCTCGAGCCCGACCCTGGCTCGGATCAGGCGCCACTGGTGGCCGGCGCCGTTGCGGTCAAGCAGCGCGTCGCCTGACTGGAAGAGCCAGCCCCCTCGCCGTAGGTGCCCACCGATGTGAGGTGGTCGGTGAGCGTGTCGGTGAGGCTGGACGGAATCGGTACGTCGCGTTCCGAGCCCGCGTTCGGCGGGGCGATGTGCTGCTTGCCGCGCACCTGGCCCTGGAACTGGCGGCGCACGGCGAGGACGTGGCTGGTCGTCTCGATGTCGCCGGACATGCCGCATTGAGGGCGGCTACGCTCGACCGACTCGTCGCGATCCGCGCAGGTGTCAGGAGTCAGCGCGAGGAGAGCGGTGCCGTGACCGCGGTGCGCGCGGCCTCGACGAACGCTGGGTGCGCTCGAGTGAGGATGAGATCGCCGCCACGTGTCATGCGGATTCCCACGTTGTTCATCGACGCGTTCGCAGTGGCGAGAACTGCACCGGCTGAAACCCAGGCGATGCCCACGCCCACCAGTACCCCGACGTAGTTGGCGCCGATCGTGAACGCCGAAACCAGAGCACCAACGCCCGCCAGCCCGACGCCCCACGCCAGTCGCCTGTGTCTTCGCCATCGGTCATGAACCGCGTGAGTGAAAGGCAATGTCACGCGATAACGGTGGGAGGTCATGCTGCCGGCGATCAGGTATCCGATAATGGAGAAAAGCAGCAGCACCGTGACCCACGCCGGAGCGGTTCGGCCACTCAGCGTCACTTGCTCGTTGGTGGCACGACCAGTCTTCACACAGATGCCAAGGTCGACGAGCACGGCGTTCTCCGCCCGCCCCAAGATCACCTCAGCCATGACTGCAGGATAGGGCTGCACATCGGCTCAGGGCTGAGAACAGGCGTACGCATCTGGCAGCCGCTGTCGGGGCGCCTGCGGGTCATCCCAAAAGGGGTAGTTCGAGGTCGTAGGCCAAGACCACGGCGTGCGCCAGTTGCCCCTCTTGTTCGGCGCTGAGGTACCCGACGGTGCGGCCGAGCAGGTTCACCGGGACGGTGATGACGTTGTCGAGAGTGACCACGCAGTTGTGATCCAGCCCGTTGTCGGGTCCGACCAGGATCTCGCTGGACAAGCCCTTGATGGTGCTGGTGATGGGAGCGACGGTCACCTTGGTCATCGCGGCCCGCGCCAGCTCGCGGGTCAAGACCAGTGCCGGCCGGGTCTTGTCGAGACGAACCAGGCAGATCTCGCGCACCGATCAGTCCTCGACCCCGAGGTGGGTGCTGCTCCAGTTCACCAGTTCGTCCAGGTCGTCGGCGGGGCCGCGTTCACGCAGGACCTGCGCGTCTTGCTCGGCAGCCTGTCGACGCATCTCCCGCTCCACCGCGGCTGCGACGAACGCGGCCCGGCTGGGAGCCTTGCCGGTGGCCACGGTGCGGTCCAGGAAGGCCACCATCTCGTCGGGGAGGCGAACGGCGATCTGAGTGCTCATGCGACCCATCGTACCCAAGGCATCCCACTTTGGGATGCGCACGAGCAGCCGCATAGCGTGCGCTCGCAGACGCGCGTACCGGACCCGAGCTGATCGGTCTGGGGCTGGAGCAGTCCGCACCCAGTCCCCAACCGATCAGGAGCAGCCGTGACAGCCACCGGGCGGCGTCGACCCGGATCGCCGATCAACGGTGCGTCCGTCCTCACCGCGATCCCTCGAGCAGCTCAACCCGATCACCAGTTGGCTCCGACCGATGCTCAGGTACGCGAGAGTTCGCATCAGTGTCCGGCATCCCGGTGCGCGCGCGCCATCGCGAAATCGAGCTTCGTGGTCGCCCGGACCTGGTCCATCACCTCCATGGTCCCGACGGTCTCGGCCCACGGCCGTAGTGGCGACCCCGTCTCGCCGGCCGCCACCCGGCGGGCGACCTCCGCTGCCTCGAAGTGGAGCGCGTCGTGCTCCACCATCGGCTCGTCCCACGACAGTGAGGGTCCGCCTCGCTGGTGCACGGTCATCGGACCCGGGAGGTAGAAGCGGGTCCCGAGATCGATGCGGCCCTCGGTGCCGATGACGCTCGCGGTCGTCGCGGAGTCGGCCAGGATCGTCGTGTGCAGGGAGGCGATGGCCCCGACCGGCGTCCGCAGGGCGATGGCCAGCTGGCCGTTGATCCCGTTGGGGGCGGGCGTGGCGACCGCGGTCACCGCGTCGGGCGCACCCAGGATCCAGGTCGCGAAGGTGACGGCGTAGGTGCCGAGGTCGAGGAGCGGTCCGCCCGCGAGGTCCTCGCGCATGATCCGGTGCGGCTCGTCGAACCGCTCACCCATGTCGGCCTGCGCCGCGACGACACGGCCGAGCTCCCCTGACTCGAGCACCTGCCGGACGACGTCGAACTTCGGCAGGAACAGGGTCCACATGGCCTCCATGCAGAACACTCCCGCGCGAGCGGCCGCGTCGCCGATGGCACGGGCCTCGTCCGCGTCCAGCCCCACAGGCTTCTCGACGAGCAGGTGCTTGCCCGCCTCGATCGCGAGCAGGGCGTGCTGGAGGTGGTAGTTGTGCGGTGTCGCGACGTAGACGACGTCGACGCCGGGATCGGCCACCAGGGCCTCGTAGGACCCGTGGGCGATCGGCGCCTCCCACCTGGTCGCCGCCCGGCGCGCGGACTCCGTCGTCCGGGACCCGACGGCGTGGACGACCTGCCGCGTGTGCCGGCGCAGCGAGGCGACGAAGGTGTCCGCGATCCAGCCCGTGCCCAGGATCCCCCAGCGCAGCGGTGGCGAGTCCGCGGAGTCCCTCGTGCGCGGGGTCGGGAGTGAGGTCAGTGGCACGGGGATCCCGCCTCGTCGTTGGCTGGCTTGGAGTCGCCCTGCCGCGTTCTCGGCGGCGGCGCGGTGCTTCGTCGTACGACGAGGGTCGGGGCCAGGCAGGTGGAGGACGAGCCGGACACCTCCTCTCCGTCGAGCTGTCGGCACAGGTACTCGGCCGCCCGCGTCCCCAGCTCGGCGAGGGGCTGCCCGACGGTGGTCAGTGCCAGTGGTCGGATGCCGGCCAGCCGGGTGCCGTCGTACCCGACGACCGAGACGTCCTGCGGCACCGACAGGCCCCGGTCGGCGACGGCCGCCAGCGCCCCCATCGCGGCCAGGTCGTTGACCACGAACAGCGCGGTGGGCGGGTCCGGGAGATCGAGGACCTGCGAGGCGCCCGCGTAGCCCCCGTCCTCGGTGAACGATCCCTTGACGACGATGGCCTGGTCGCCGAGCCCGTGTCGTCGCATCGCGGCACGGTACCCACGGCGCCGGTCCCGGGCGACCGTGCTCGCCCCGCCGTCCACGTGCGCGATCCGCCGGTGACCGAGCGAGACCAGGTGGTCGACGGCGAGACCGGCGCCGAGCACGTCGTCGTTTCGCATCGACCCCAGGTGGGGGATGCCCTTCTGCTCGCTGCCGATGATGACCGCGGGGCATCCGGCGGTGATCGCCTCCGTCGCTCCGTCCGGAAGCCGGTGGCCCACGGCGATGATCCCCTCGACCCGGAACTCCAGGAGCTTCTCGAGCTCGGCCCGCTCGGCGGCCGCGTCACCGCCGACGACGACGATGGTGCGGTAGTCCCGGCGTCTCGCCTCGGCCTGCACCGCGTCGAGGACGTCGGCGGTGATCGGGTTGTGCAGGTCCAGGACGAAGACCCCCACGGTGCGCGTGCGATGCGCTCCCAGGGCGTGCGCTGCGGCGTTGCGCCGGTAGCCGAGCTCCTCGGCGGCCTCGAGGATGGCCCGCCGAGTCGCAGGCGCGACCCGGGGCGCGTTCTGCAGCGCCAGGGACACCAGTGACTTGGAGACCCCTGCCCGGGCCGCGACGTCGCGGATCGTCGGGTGCGGCGGAGCGGTCCGCGCCGGCGTGCTCGAGGGCTCCGACATCACACGCCGCGCCGCTGGTGCGCCATCCCGGCCTCGTGGGCGGCCCGGGCCTCCCGCACGGTCTCGAGCTCGCTGACCTCGGGCACTCCGACCTGCCAGAACAGTCCGCCCTCGGTCCAGTCGGACTCGCGCACGTCGACGACGATCACACTCGTGCGGTCGTGGGTGCGGGCCTCCTCGAGGGCTGCCTCGAGCTCGCCGATGGACGACGCCCGGGTGGAGCGCGCGCCCAGTGACGCCGCGTGGGCGACGAAGTCGACCCGAACGTCGCTGTGCGGGCCGCGTGCGTCCCGCAGCATGTTGTTGTACGACGCTCCGCCCTGGTTCTTCTGCAGTCGCTCGATGACCGCGAACCCGGCGTTGTCGCACACGACGAGGATGAACTTCTTCCCCGACAGGACCGAGGAGTAGATCTCGCTGTTCAGCATCAGGTAGGACCCGTCGCCGACCAGACACAGGACCTCGCCCTCGGTGCGCGCGAAGGCGGCACCCCAGGCTCCGGCCGTCTCGTAGCCCATGCACGAGAATCCGTACTCGCAGTCGAAGCTGGCCACGGACTTGCTCAGCCAGTTGATGTTGAGCTCTCCCGGAAGTCCTCCGGCTGCCGTCATCACGTAGTCCTCGGGCGTGGCCGAGCGGTGCAGTGCCCCGATGATCTGGGCGTAGCTCAGGGGCAGCCGGCCGTCGTCGGCGACTCGGCCGGCGATGAGCTCCAGGAGGCGCTGCTGCAGCTTGGTGCCCTGCTCGGTCCAGGCCTGCGGTGCCGACCAGTCCCCGAGCAGCGTGGACAGCTCGACCAGGCTCTCGCGCGCGTCGCCGACCACCGGCGTCGAGAGGTGCTTGGTGGCGTCGAAGCGCGCGGTGTTCAGTGCCACGATGCGAGCGTCGTCGTCGAAGAGAGTCCAGGACCCGGTGACGAAGTCGTTCAGGCGGGTGCCCACGGCAAGCACCAGGTCGGCCGCTCGGCAGGCCTCGTTCGGCTCGGCCGCGCCGGTGACCCCGACGGGACCGGTGTACCTGGGGTGGTCGGCCACGAGCGAGGACTTGCCGGCAACGGTCTCGACGACCGGGATGCCGTGCCGGAGCGCGAAGTCGGCCAGCTCGGCCTCGGCGAGGGAGTAGTGCACTCCGCCGCCGGCGACGATCACCGGGCGCTCGGCCGCCTTCAGGGCGGCGACCGCGCTCTCGAGCTCGACCTGGTCCGCCCGCGGCCGCGGCACCCGGTGGAGCACCGGCTCGAAGAAGCTCGCCGGGTAGTCGTAGGCGGTCGCGGCGACGTCCTGGGGAAGGCCGAGGAAGGCCGGGCCGCAGTCGGCGGGGTCGAGCAGGGTGCGAGTCACCTGCGGGAGCGAGCTGAGCAGCTGGGCGGGGTGGGTGATCCGGTCCCAGTAGCGCACCACCGGACGGAAGGTGTCGTTGACCGTCGTGCTCGGGTCGCCGAAGTGCTCGACCTGTTGGAGCACGGGGTCGGGCAGGCGCGAGGTGAAGGCGTCGCCGGAGATGAACAGCGCGGGGATGCGGTTGGACATGGCGACGCCCGCGGCGGTGACCATGTTCGTGGCACCGGGGCCGATCGAGCTCGTCGCGACCATGACCTGCCGGCGGCGGGTGGCCTTGCCGAACGCGACCGCGGCCAGGCCCATCCCCTCCTCGGTCTGGCCGCGCCAGACCGGGATCTCGTCGCGGTGCTGCTCCAGGGCGTGGCCCAGGCTGGTCACGTTGCCGTGACCGAAGATCGCGAAGACTCCCGGGTACAGCGGCACCTCGGTGCCGTCGACCTCGGTGCGCTGCGCGATGAGGTAGCGCACGAGCGCCTCGGCCGTGGTGATCCGTACGGTGCTCATCGGTCTGTCTCCTTGAGGTCCTGAACGCGTCGCCAGCCCCGCGACTCCCACGAGTCGATCAGGGCCCGTTGCACACTGACGACGTCGACCGCCTCGGAGAACCCGGGGGTGAACCGCTCACCGGTGGCGAGCGCCTCGAGGAAGGCGAAGTCCTGGATGGTGATGAGGTCCTCGAACCCGATGCTGTTGGCCTGGCCGGGGACGAAGGCACCGTGGAACGGGAACCGCTCGCCACCGAAGATGGTGGTGTAGCCGGAGCTGGGCGAGTCGGTGACCGAGTAGTACTGCAGCTCGTTGATCCGCTCGTGGTTCCAGATCAGGGAGCCCTTGGTGCCGTAGATCTCGAAGGCGTTCTGGCTCTCCGGGCCGACGACCGTCCGGCTGGCCTCGAAGGTGCCCGTGGCGCCGGCCTCGAAACGGCACAGCATCGAGGCGAAGTCCTCGTTCTCCACCTCCCCCGTCGGGTCGTCCGGACTGCCCACCGCGTAGTGGCTGGCCCCGACTGTGGGGAGGGGGCGCCGCGGGATCGTCGTGTTGGCCATGCCCACGACCTCGGTGATCGGCCCGACGAGGAACTGCGCCATCGAGACCGAGTGGCTCAGGATGTCACTGGTCACGCCGTAGCCGGCCTGGTCGAGGAAGAACCGCCACGTGAGCAGGCCGAGGGGGTCGCTGCCGTACATCGAGAGGAAGCGGCCGCGGTAGTGGGTGATCTCGCCGAGCGCGCCGGACGCGATCAGCTCGCGCGCGTGCAGGACGAGCGGCGACCAGAGGTAGCAGTAGCCCACGCCGGTGGCGACGCCCGCGGCCTGCGCGTGCCGGAACGCGGCGACGGCGTGCTCGGGCTTGCCCCCGATGGGCTTCTCGCTGAAGACCGCCTTACCGGCGGCCGTCGCGGCCTCGATCATCGGCAGGTGCAGCATGTTGGGCGCGGTGATCCACACGACGTCCACATCGGGGGCGGTGACCGCCTCGTGCCAGTCCTCGACCGCCCGCTCGAACCCGAAGTCCTCCACGGCCTGGCGGCGGCGGTCCGCGACCGGGTCGGCACAGACGACGAGGTGCGGGTCGAAGGAACGCTCCGGGAAGTGGCCGGGGATGCGGCGGGCGGAGCGGGAGTGGGCCTGGCCCATCCAGCCGAGGCCCAGCACGGCGATGCCCAGACGGGTCCTCATCGGGTCACCCGACCTGAGGCCGACGTCATCGGGAGCCGGGGGTCGGTGCCTTGGTCGGCCCACGCCTCGCGGATCCAGTGATGGTCCGGGTCGTCGCAGAACGCCATGGTGCGCGCGTCCGCTGGGCCCGCCAGGACGTTGAGGAAGTACATCGGGTACTCCGGCTGGGCGGTCGAGGGGCCGTGGTAGCCCTGCGCGACGAGGTGCACGTCGCCGTCGAGGACCGTCACCGTCTCGTCCGAGGACCCGTCGACGGTGTAGACGCGGAACAGGCCCTGCCCGTGGGGGTGGCCGTGCGAGCCGTCGAGCCGACCCATCCGGAAGTAGTAGATCTCCTCGTTGGAGGGCTTGCACTCGCCGATGCCGTCGTGCCGATGGGGCGGCCACGACGAGACGTTGCCGCCCGGGGTGATCACCTCGCAGACGTTGATCTTGTGGGCGCCGTGGAAGGAGTCGGGCGTGGCGATGTTGGTGACCTGGCGGGAGGCGCGTCCCCCACCGCGCACCTCCACCGGCACGTCCTCGGCCCTGGTGAGGTGCACGGGGAACTGCTCGGTCGCCCGAGCAGTGGCCAGCGCGACCTCGCCGCCGGAGGCAGTGATCTCGACGGAGGAGCCGACGGGAAGGTAGATCCAGTCTGAGACGGACTCGAAGACCCCGCTGCGTCCGCGAAGAGTGTGGGTCTCGCCGTCGACGGTGACCAGCACGTCGGTGGCCGAGAGGGGCACGAGGACGCCCTCGAGCCCGTCGAGCGTCCGGGTGACGGGTCCGCCGGCGAGGTCGAACACCTCGAGGCCGCTGTAGGCCCATCCGGCCTGTTCGGGCGTGACCGTGACGAGGGTGTCCTCGGTTGCCAGGGTGCCTTGGCGGTAGTGGTTGGTCATGACGGGTCCTCCTGGGGAAGCGGGATGAGCGGGGTGGCAGTGGGGTGGACGAGGGTGCCGGCGCGGTCGACGGCGTCGCGCACGCTCAGCACCTCGGGGTAGAGCAGGGCGCGGCCGGGGACCAGCCCACGGATGTTGCGGGACCTCCAGCGCGCGCTGCCAGGCGTCGAAGACCCGGTCGTGGTCGCGCCCGACGTCGCCGCCGAGCATCAGGATCGGGCAGGTGGTGGCGGCCGCGACGCGCGCCGGATCGTCGGTGGCGGGGATCTTGAGCCAGGTGTGCGCCGAGGACGACCCCAGGCCGCTGGCCAGGGCGACCATCCGGATCAGCGCGTCCTCCGACGGGTCGAGCTCGACGCCGCCCTCGGGCCTGGTCCGGTAGGGAAGCGGTTCGATCAGCGACATCACGCCGGCGTCGGCCAGGAGCGTGGTCAGCCGCGCGACCGTCTCCAGCGTGCGGGGCACGCCCGGGTCGGTCGGCTCGACGCGGAGCAGGGTCTTGCCGCCGTCCAGCCCGAGGGACACGATGTGCTCGGCGTCGTAGGCGGTGAGACGGTCGTCGAGCTCCCACAGGGCGCCGGCGATCCCGCCACGGTTCATCGTGCCCACGGCGAGCCGACCGTCGAGCGCACCCAGCAGCGCGAGCTCCTCGAGCACGTCGGCGCTGCCCAGAACGCCGTCGACGCGGGGGTCCGCGAGGCCGGTGACCAGTCGGTCCAGCAGCGAGTGGCGGTCTGCCGCCTCCATCGGGCGGGAGCCGATGGCCAGCTTGCCGCGCGCGGTGTGGTCGGCGGCGAGCAGGAGCATCCGGCCGTCCTCGCCCGCCAGCGACCGCCGTCGGCGGCTCGCGAGCGCCTCCGCGAGCCGTCCGGGCTCGCGGACCCTGGTCTCGACGATGGCGTCGTAGTCCTCGACGCTGACGGCGCCGTCGTGCTCAGCCACCGGAGGTCACCCCCGTCGGCAACGCCTCGGCTCCGGCCAGGAACGTCTCCAGCTCCGCCAAGGTCGGCATCGCGTCGGCACAGGTCAGGCGGGAGGTGACGAGGGCGCCGGCAGCATTCGCCAGTCGCCCCGTCTGCGCCAGGGTCCACCCGTTGACCAACCCGGCAGCGAGGACCCCGCCGAAGGCGTCGCCTGCCCCGGACCCGCACCGGGCCGTCACAGGCACCGGGGCGATGACGGCTTGCTCGTCCGGGGTGGCGAGCAGTACGCCCTCGGCACCCATCTTCACGACTGCCAGGCTCACGCCTCGCGACAGCAACGCGTCCGCCGCCGCGAACGGCTCGGAGGTCCCGACCGCCATCGCGCACTCGGTGCGGTTGCCGACGACCACGCTGGAGAGCTCGATCGCCCGCGCGGCGGCTGAGGTCGCCTCGGCAGGGTCGGACCACAGACTCGGACGGAAGTCGAGGTCCAGCACGGTGTGCGGGCGACGCGCGCGCTGCTCCAGCCACCGCATCGCCGTCCGCGCCGTCGCGCCGACCGCCAGCGTGGCGCCGCTGGTCCACAGCACCCGACAGGTGGCGACCGTGGCGGCGTCGATCGCGTCGGTCTCGATCCTGGTGTCGGGGGCGTCCGGCTCCCGCAGGAACGTGATCGTCGGCTCGGACGGGTCCTGCAGCGAGATGAGCACCACGGGGGTCCGCCCGTCCTCGCGGACGGCGACGTACTGCGTGTCGACGCCGAGCGAGGCCAGCTTGGCGATCGTGTACTCCCCGAGGGGGTCCGCACCCACCGCGGTGACCACGGCGGACCGCAGGCCCAGGCGGGCGGCCGCGACGGCGACGTTGCTCGGGCTGCCGCCGATGGACTTCACGAAGGTCTGCGGGTCCAGGAAGGACGCGCCCGGCTCCTGCGCGTAGAGGTCGACGCTGATCCGTCCGAGGGCGAGCAGGTCGAGGGTCCCGGCAGTCACGAGTCCTGCTCCACGAGCGGTGCCACGACGTCACGCAGGTAGCGCATCGACTCCGCGACACCGGTCACCGGGCCCTCGCCCTCACCGGGCAGGGGTCCGGTGATCGCCGTGTCCTGCTCGATGACGTACCAGCCCTCGTAGCCCGCGCGCTCGAGCGTGAGCACGACGTCCGCCAGGGCGACGTCGCCCTGGCCCAGGGACGGGAACAGGCCGGCCTGCACGCCCTCCATGATCGAGGTGGAGCGGTCGAGCACGGCCGGCACCAGGTCCATCCGGACGTCCTTGAGGTGGACGTGCCCCACCCGGTCGACGGCCTGGCGGGCGAACTCCACGGGGTCCGTGCCGCCGATGGCCAGGTGGCCGGTGTCGAGGCACCAGGAGACGTCGCAGTCCTGGAGGAGCCGGTCGACGTCGTCGGAGGTCTCGACGACGGTCTGGACGTGCGGGTGCAGCACCTGACGCAGACCCGCCTCGGCGCAGATGTCGTCGACCTCGGCCAGCATCCGGACCAGGTGGGCGTGCTCGTCACGGTCCAGGGGCCGAGGCACGGACCAGTCGTCGTCCATCACCGGGCAGGACACCAGGGTCGAGCCACCGGCGCGGCTGAACAGGTCGGCGACCGCGCGGGCACGGACGAGCGTCTCCTCGCGTCGGGCTCGGTCGTGCAGGACGAGGGGGACGAAGCCCCCGAGCAGCGTCATCGCCGTGACCGTCGAGGACCTCGCGGATGTCCGCGGCACCGGTGGGCAGGAAGCCGGGGGCGCCGTACTCCGTGGCGGAGATCCCCAGGTCCGTCATCTCGCTCAGCACTCGCTCGGTCGGGAGCATCTGCCCCCAGCCGGGGACCTCACAGATGCCCCAGGAGATGGGCGCGGACGCGATGCGGTCGAGGAAGGCCACGGGAACTCCGATGATTTGCTGGAACGGTCCAGCAAGGATGCCACATCTTCGACCCGAAGGCCATGGTCTCGGCCGACCCAGTCTCCGCAGGGTGCTGACGCCGGTCTCGGCGTCGGCGCGTCAGCCGCCGCCGGTACCGCGTCGGGGGCCAGTAGCCGTCGCGTCCCTGGCGCGGGAGGCGATGACGGCGAGCACCGCACCTGAGTCCCAGCTGCCGGGGTCCCTCGAGCCGGCCCAGTACTCCACCTGCACCTGGGCCCAGCGGGCCCACTCGAGCGCCGCGAGCTCCTGGGAGAGGTACATCTGGAGGCACAGCGCGCTGATGTGCTCGCGCTCGGGGAAGACCGGGGGCGCCCCGGCCATCTCGCCGAGGGCGTGGATCCGCTCCAGCGCCTCCTCCTCCACCCGGTCCAGGGTGCGCAGCAGCTGCTCGTCGGAGCCGCCGTCGGCGAAGAAGATCTTGACCATCGCCTCGAAGTCACTGCTCCGAGGCGCGGGCTGCTCGGAGAGCCAGCGGGCCAGCTCGGTGCGCCCCTCGTCGGTGATCTCGTAGACCGTGCGTGGGCGCTTCCCGGTCGACTCCGACCGTGAGGTCGCGAACCCGGCTGCGACCAGCTCCTTCGGCTCGTCGTAGAGCTTGCGCTCGGCCCGCGGCCAGAACCAGTTGAGGCTGCGCTGCACCTGCTTGGCCAGCTCGTAGGTGGTCCAGGACCGCAGCCCGAGCAGGCCGAGGATCGCGTACGAGGTCGTTGATCGGGGAGGCATGGAACATCTTGACATAGTGCACGCTGCAGTATCTACTGGACGCTAAATACTGCATAGCACAGTATCCATCCGAGCCTTCGGGAGGGCCCATGTCCGCACAGCCGATCGCCCGAGCCGCTCTGTCGCGAGTCGACGACCTCGGGCAGGGCGACCCCGCTCTGCTGCTGCTGCCAGGGTGGTGCGGGGACCGCAGCGTCTTCGCTCCCCTCGCCGACCGGCTCGCCACGAACCGGCGGGTCGTCGTGACTGACCTGCGTGGCCACGGAGCGAACCTCGACCAGCGCAACGACTTCGACTCCGGGCAGCAGGCGCGCGACCTGGTCGACCTGGTCGATGCGCGCGGCCTGGACCAGGTCGTGCCCGTGGCTCTGTCGCACGCCGGATGGTTCGCCCTCGAGCTCCGACGACTGCTCGGCCCCGACCGAGTTCCCGGCATCGTGCTGCTCGACTGGATGGTGCTCGGGACCCCACCGGGGTTCGACGGCGCCCTGAGCGGGCTGCAGTCCCCCGAAGCCTGGCAGGACGTACGGAGCGCGCTGTTCCAGATGTGGACCAGCGACGTCACGAGCCGAGACGTCCACGACTACGTCGCGTCGATGGGGCAGTACGGCTTCGAGCACTGGAGCCGGGCCGGGCGTGAGATCGCTGCCGGCTTCCACGACGCAGGTACGCCGCTCGCCGCGCTCGCCTCCCTCACCCCCGTCTGCCCTACGCTGCACCTCTATGCGCAACCGACCGATGAGAGCTACCTCGCCGCGCAGCAGCAGGCGGCCACCGAGCACGCCTGGTTCCAGGTGAGCCGGCTCGAGGCGTTCAGCCACTTCCCGATGCTCGAGGTGCCGGACGCGATGGCCGTCGAGATCGAGACCTTCCTGTGTTCCCTGACCTGAGTCTCGGTGCCGACCACCGCCTGATGGTCGCCGTCGCGCACCCCGACGACGAGACCTTCGGCTGCGGCTCGCTGCTCCTGCGCGCGGCGGCGCACGGGCTCGTCACCGGCGTGGCCTGCGCGACGCGGGGCGAGGCCGGCGAGCCGGCACCGGGTGTCCAGCTCGTCAACGGCGACCTCGGCCACACCCGGGACGCCGAGCTGCACCGCGCGGCGAGCCTGCTCGGCGTGACCCACGTCGAGCTGCTGGGGTACGCCGACTCCGGGATGAGCGGCACCCCGGGGCCCGGGACGGTCGCGGCCGCCCGGCCCGCGGAGCTCGTCGCGTCCGTGCGGTCCGCTGTCGAGCGCTTCTCCCCCGACGTGCTGGTGACGCTCGACGCGAGCGACGGACACCGCGACCATGCCGCCGTACGCGATGCCGTCGTGGCGGTGGCCGACGACCTCGACCTCCCGACCCTCCTGCACTGCCTGCCGAGATCACTGATGCGTCGGTGGCTCGAGCACGCCTTCCGCGACCGGCCGCAGACGGCGTACCTCCATCTCAGCGACCTCGGCACGCCGGACGAGGAGATCGACTTCGTGCTCGACCAGACCGAGCATCTCGAGGGGCGCGAGCGGGCGATCGCGGCGCACCTCTCGCAGACCTCGCCGTTCGAGGGCCTGCCGGGCGAGCTGCGCCGCGACTTCCTGTCCCGCGACCACCTCCGCCGGGTCCGGTAGCGCCGGCGTACCTGCCAGGGGCCGTCCGCCGCCGAATCCGCTTGTAACGCGGAGTTATTGACGCTGAGCGCGCGGTACGCGGCTTGTTCAGCGTCAATAACTCCGCGTTACAAACGGTGGGGCGGGGCGGTATGGTGGGGCGGGAGTGAGGGGAGTCACGTCGGGGGGCCGTCCCAGCGGGAGAGATGGGGTTGGGTCGACCGGGTTGCCGACTATCGTGGTTGGTTGGCGGCCTCCGCCGGCTTCGAGGAGATAAGGACAGGCAAGGTGACCAAGCAGGTCAAGCAGCTCGATCGCGTGATCATCCGGTTCGCGGGTGACTCAGGTGACGGGATGCAGCTCACCGGCGACCGATTCACCCAGGAGTCCGCCGCCTTCGGCAACGACCTCCAGACGCTGCCGAACTTCCCGGCCGAGATCCGCGCGCCGCAGGGCACGCTCCCCGGGGTCTCCTCGTTCCAGGTGCACTTCGCCGACCACGACATCCTCACGCCGGGCGACTCCCCCGACGTGCTCGTCGCGATGAACCCGGCCGCCCTGAAGGCCAACCTGCCGGACATGAAGCCGGGCACCTCGATCATCGTCGACAGCCACGACTTCAACGGGCGCAACCTGATCAAGGCCGGGTACGCCGGCAACCCGCTCGAGGACGACTCGCTGGCCGACTACGCCCTCAACGTCGTGGACCTCACCGGCATGACCATCGCGGCGGTCAAGGAGTTCGGGCTGTCCCGCAAGGACGCCGCCCGGGCCAAGAACATGTTCGCCCTCGGCCTGCTGTCGTGGATGTACGGCCGACCCACCGAGACCACGACCGGGTTCCTGGAGAAGCGGTTCGCCAAGGCCCCCGACATCCGCGACGCCAACATCACCGCCTTCAAGTCCGGTTGGAACTTCGGTGAGACCACCGAGGCGTTCGCCGTCCAGTACGAGATCAAGCCGGCCCCCATGCCGGCAGGGGTCTACCGCAACATCACCGGCAACCTGGCGCTGGCCTACGGGTTGGTCGCGGGGTCGGTGCAGTCCGGACTGCCGATCTTCCTGGGCACCTACCCGATCACCCCCGCCTCCGACGTGCTGCACGAGCTGAGCAAGCACAAGCGGTTCGGGATCACCACCTTCCAGGCCGAGGACGAGATCGCCGGCATCGGTGCCGCGCTCGGAGCCTCCTTCGTCGGCCAGCTCGGGGTCACCAGCACCTCGGGCCCGGGCATCGCGCTCAAGTCGGAGACCATCGGGCTCGCGGTGATGACCGAGCTGCCGCTCGTGGTCATCGACGTCCAGCGCGGAGGTCCCTCGACCGGTCTGCCCACCAAGACCGAGCAGGCCGACCTGCTGCAGGCGATGTTCGGACGCAACGGCGAGTCGCCCGTTCCGATCGTCGCGCCCCAGTCGCCGGGAGACTGCTTCACCGCCGCGGTCGAAGCGGTCCGCATCGCGGTCACCTACCGCACGCCGGTGATGCTGCTCTCCGACGGCATGCTCGCCAACGGCTCGGAGCCGTGGCGGATCCCCGACATCGACGACCTGCCCACGATCGATCCTGCCTTCGCGACCGCGCCCAACCACGAGTCGCACGACGCCAAGAACCCCCAGGCCGACCCCATCGCCGACTTCTGGCCCTACCTGCGCGACGAGGAGACCCTCGCCCGGCCGTGGGCCATCCCCGGCACCGCAGGGCTCGAGCACCGCATCGGCGGTCTCGAGAAGGGCGACGGGCACGGCAACATCTCCTATGACCCCGGCAACCACGACTACATGGTCCGCATCCGCCAGGCCAAGGTCGACCGGATCGCCGACTCGCTGCCGCCGCTGGAGGTCGACGACCCGAGCGGGCCGGCCGGCCAGGGCCGAGCCAAGGTGCTCGTCCTCGGCTGGGGTTCGACCTACGGCCCGATCGGTGCCGCCTGCCGCCGGGTGCGCAAGGCCGGGCTGGACGTCGCGCAGGTCCACCTGCGTCACCTGAACCCCTTCCCCAACGACCTCGGCGAGATCCTCAAGCGCTACGACGCGGTGATGATCCCCGAGATGAACCTCGGCCAGCTCTCGCTGCTGGTCCGGGCCAAGTACCTCGTCGACGTCGTCGGCTACAACCACGTCCGTGGGCTGCCGCTGAAGGCCGCCGAGCTCGCCGAGGCGATCACCGACCTGATCGTCACCACGACCGGCGAGCTCGACCCGGAGACCTCCTGGGCGCACCCCCCCGAGAGCATCAGAGGCGTCGAGAGCGTCGAGAGCAAGGAGACCGTGAAGTGACCACCACCCCAGGCGCCACGGCCGCACCGCTGCCCTTCCCCGGCCTCGTCGGTGTCCCCACGTCGACGGAGAAGCAGACCGGCAAGGACTACACCTCCACCCAGGAGGTGCGCTGGTGCCCCGGCTGCGGTGACTACGCCGTGCTCAAGGCGGTCCAGTCGTTCCTGCCCGACCTCGGCCTGCTGCGCGAGAACATCGTCTTCGTCTCCGGGATCGGCTGCTCCTCGCGCTTCCCGTACTACCTCGAGACCTACGGCATGCACTCGATCCACGGTCGCGCGCCCGCGATCGCGACCGGCATCGCCACCTCCCGCGAGGACCTCTCCGTGTGGGTCGTCACCGGCGACGGCGACGCGCTCTCGATCGGCGGCAACCACCTGATCCACGCGATGCGCCGCAACGTGAACATGACGATCCTGCTGTTCAACAACCGGATCTACGGCCTGACCAAGGGGCAGTACTCCCCCACCTCCGAGCCCGGCAAGGTCACCAAGTCCACGCCGGCCGGGTCGGTCGACCATCCCTTCAACCCGGTGTCGTTGGCGCTCGGGGCCGAGGCGACGTTCGTGGCCCGCACCATCGACTCCGACCGCAAGCACCTGACCGCGGTCCTGGCCGCGGCGGCCGCCCACCGGGGCACCGCGCTGGTGGAGATCTACCAGAACTGCCCGATCTTCAACGACGGCGCCTTCGACGCGATCAAGAACCCCGACACCAAGGCCGACGCGATCATCCCGCTGGTCCAGGGAGAGCCGATCCGGTTCGGCAACCCGCGCGAGGACGGGCAGCCCAGTCTCGGGATCGCCCGCACCGCCACCGGCGGTGTCACGGTCGTCTCGACCGCCGAGGTCCCCGAGCAGGATCTGCTGGTCCATGACGCGCACCTCGACGACCCGACCACCGCGTTCGCACTCTCCCGGCTCACCGACGCCGGGGTGCTGCACCAGTCGCCGATCGGGATCTTCCGCCAGGTCGATCGGCCGACGTACGACGACCAGGCGCGCGAGCAGATCGACCAGGCCGCCGCCGGGCAGGGCGACCGGCGCACGGCACTGACCAACCTGATCAGCGGCGGCGACACCTGGACCGTCATCTGAGCTCGGTCCGCTGTCGGTGGGCGACTGGGCGCGGCCCGTTCAGGCGTGCGCGCCCCGCGGCGACTCGGGTGGTTGCTCAGCGACGGTCTTGAGCCGGATCAGTCCCTTCTCGAAGTCGGGTCCGATCATCTTCTCCATGCTGACCAGCTTGCCGAGGATCCCCTGAAGGCCCTTCTGCTCGCCGGTCATCCGCCAACGGACCTCGGTGCCCGAGTCGACCGGCTCGAGCAGGAACCGGGTCTGGTTGGTGGCCCGGAACGGCTTGCGGAACCTCACCGTGAGCTCGACCGCGCTCGGTGAGGAGCCGGTGATCTCCATCCGGCCGCTGCCCGCCTGGCGGTTGCCGGACCACTCGTAGGCCGCACCCACGCCGTGGCCGGGGCCGCTGTAGCGCCGCTGCAGGTCCGGGTCCAGGTCCTCCCACGGAGACCACCTGGTCCAGTTGCGGAAGTCGTCCACCAGCGCGTGCACGACGCTCGCCGGCGCGCTCACGATGATGCTTCGTTCCACGCAGTACCCACCCATGGACACCAGACTAGGACCGTTACGCTCCGCAGGTGAGTGACCAGAGGCGAGGATTCCTGCTGGGGGTCGCGGCGTACTCGATGTGGGGGTTCTTCCCGCTGTACTGGAAGCTGCTGGAGCCGGCCGGCGCCGTGGAGATCCTCGCGCACCGCGTCACCTGGTCGATGGTCGTCCTGGTCGGGCTCACGCTGCTTCTGCGGCGTACGTCGCAGCTGCGGGCGATCCTGCGCGAGCCGGCGGCAGCTCGCGCTGCTCAGCGTGGCGTCGCTGGTGATCGGGGTGAACTGGGGCGGCTTCATCTGGGGCGTCAACAACGACCGCGTGGTCGAGGTGTCGCTGGGCTACTTCATCAACCCGCTGGTGACGGTGCTGCTCGGCGTGGTCGTCCTCGGCGAGCAGCTGCGCCGGCCGCAGTGGCTGGCCATCGGGATCGCCGGCGTCGCGGTGATCGGGCTGACGCTGGACTACGGGCACCCACCGTGGATCTCGTTGCTGCTTGCCGGCTCGTTCGGCACCTACGGCCTGGCGAAGAAGAAGGCCGGGGTGGAGGCGGTCGAGAGCCTGACCTTCGAGACCCTGATCCTGGTGCCGGTGGCGCTGGGCTACCTCGGCTGGCTGTGGGCCGACGGCTCGGCCAGCTTCGGCACCCGGGGCGTGGGCAACGCGCTGCTGCTGGCCTCGACCGGCCTGATCACAGCGGTCCCGCTGATCTGCTTCGGAGCCGCGGCGATCAGGGTCTCGATGACGACGATCGGCCTGCTGCAGTACCTCGCCCCGACGATCCAGTTCGTCCTCGGCGTGCTGGTCTTCCACGAGGCGATGACCACGACGAAGTGGCTCGGGTTCGTGGCGGTGTGGTCCGCTCTGGCCCTGTTCACCGTGGAGGCGCTGCGCCACCGCGGACGACAGCTCCGGGAGGCCGCGGAGGCCAGCGCGCTGTAGCCCCGGACCGACGCCACCGGCGGAGCGCTTCAGGCAGGGGTCGCCATCGCGGACCGCGGCCCGGAGCGCGCACCCCTCGAGCACAGGGAGCGGTCGAGGTCACGGAAGAAGCAGCCGGTGAGGTGTGCCCCGGCCACGGTGAGGGTGGGGTTGCCCAGTCGGGAGACCAGGCCCTTGACCCCCGCGTGCGCGTCGTAGCGCAGTGCGGTGGTGCCCGCGACCCGACCGGACTCCAGCCGCACCCGGAGGTCGACCTGCAGCTGTCCGCAGCGTCCGCGGCCCTCGACCCGCACCCGCAGCTCGGCGGCCGGGCACAGGTCCTCGATCACGAAGCCCCCGCGGTAGGTGTCGGCCACCGGGCCGACCCGGGCGGCCAGGACTGCGGCGTACCGCTGAGGACCCTCGGGCAAGAGTCGCTCGCAGCCCGGGATGGCCGCGCGCAGGACCGCCGGGTCGTGCAGCGCGGCCCACACCGTCTCGACCGGTGCCGGCACCTGTCTCACTCCACTGAAACGCATGATCGCCCCCTGTTCGCTGCCTTCATGAGAACGCAGACGGGGCGCAGATACATCAACCTTGAGATTGATTCCGCAGGACCGAACCTCGTCCTGCACGCGTACGGCGCCACCGTCCGCGGTCGCTAAGCGGGCGAGAGCCAGGTCCAGCCCGGCACGTTGCGCAGGACCGCGAAGGACAGCACGACCCCGAGGACCCCCCACACGGCCCACGGGGGCAGCGAGGTGGAGCTGGGCGCCGGCCGCCCCCACGCCCGGAGCAGCGCGGTCACCAGTGCGAGCACGAGGTACGGCACGGCGAGCACGGCCAGCGGGTTCCGTGCCAGGGCGCCAGCGAGGTCCCCGTGGAGCAGGTCGTGCATCGCCCTGAGGCTCCCGCAGCCCGGACAGTAGAGACCGCTCACGGCGAGGAACGGGCAGACCGGATAGTGACCAGGCTCGTGGGGGTCGACCGAGAACAGCGTCACGGCGCCGGCCAGCGCCGCGGCACCCACCCCCAGAACGGGCAGCGCCTCGCGCCACCGGGGTGGACCGGCGGGCGCGAGACGCTGCTCGAGGGCCATCGCTAGGGGCTGGTGCTCATCGTGAAGAGACCACCGAACACGAGCGCCACGTAGAGCACCGCGAGCACGGCACCGACCACGGTCGCCCACAGGGCGAAGCTGCGCGCCTTCTTCGAGGACTCCATCGCGCCGTTCAGGTCGCCCGCGGCCCACTTGCTGTTGACCTGGGCCGCGAACACGATGGCGACGATGCCCAGCGGCAGGCAGCAGAACAGCGTGCTGAGGATGGCCCACACGAGGTGGTTGGGAGGCGGTGGACTGCCCGCGCCCGGCCCGCCGTAGCCCTGGCCGTAGCCAGGTCCGCCGTAGCCGGGAGGAGGGGGCGGTGACCCGTACCCACCGTCAGATGGTGGCCCGCTTTGCGACATCGCCGTCGATTCCTTCCCTCATGCGCGCACAGGGTGTCCGCGCGAGTGACGGAACCCTATCCACCTCGAGCGTCCTCGACCGGCATTCTCGGCGACGCGGAGAGCTCAGCCGGAACGTACGGCGACGAGGTCGGCGAACGCCTCGAGGGCGGTGCGGACCGGCCCCTCCGGCAGCACCTTGAGCAGTGCCTTCGCCTCACTGGCCAGGCCGATCACGTAGGCGTTCGCCTCGACCATCGCCGGATGCGCCTTCAGCAGGTCGAGCGTCTCCGCGGTGCAGCTCGTCATCGGAGAGGTCAGTCTCGAGCAGCTCGAGCAGCCGGGCGTCGGCGGGGTCCGTGGAGCGCTTGGCGATCAGGACCGGCAGCGTCGGGACGCCCTCTCGCAGGTCGGTCCCGGGCGTCTTGCCCGACTCCGCGGTCTCCGAGGCCACGTCCAGGATGTCGTCGGAGAGCTGGAAGGCGACCCCGACCTTCTCGCCGTACTCGGTCAGTGCCTCCTCCACGTCGAGGGAGGCACCGGAGAATCGGGCGCCGTAGCGCGCCGACGTGGCGATCAGCGAGCCGGTCTTGCCGGCCACGACCCGCAGGTAGTGCTCGAGCGGGTCCTGCTCCTCGCTCGGGCCGAGGGTCTCCAGGATCTGGCCCTCGACGAGACGGCTGAAGGTCTGGGCCTGGATCCGCACCGCGTCGGCGCCGAGGTCGGCGGTGAGCTCGGAGGACTTGGAGAACAGGAAGTCGCCGGTGAGGATCGCGACGTGGTTGTCCCAGCGGGCGTTCGCCGACGCGGCTCCACGGCGTACGTCGGCCTCGTCCATCACGTCGTCGTGGTACAGCGAGGCCAGGTGGGTGAGCTCCACGACGCAGGCCGCGGTGAGCACGCCTTCGGCCGCAGGGTCGCCGGTCTCCGCGGCCAGCAGCACCAGCAGCGGCCGGAAGCGCTTGCCGCCGGCGTCCAGGAGGTGCCGGGCGGCCTCGGTGACGAAGTCGGCCTCGCTGTGCACGTGGCTGGCGAGTGACTCCTCGACCTCGACCATCCGCGCTCGCAGCCGCGACTCCAGCTCCGGATCCAGGATCGGCAGGGCCAGCGCACTCACTCCGGGCCCCCGCGGGCGCGTGAGCCGAGGCGGAACCGCAGCGGCGACCAGGGCCGCGCGCGGTCTCGTGGGGTGGTCACCTGATGAATACTCCCACGCGACCCAGCAGATCGATGAGCGCGCCCGGGACGATGCCCAGCAGCAGCGTCACCGCCGTACCGACGGCGATCACGGTGCCGGTGAGCACGCTGGGGCTGGTCACGCTGGGCCCTTCACCGATGGGCTCGGAGAAGAACATCAGCACGATCACCTTGATGTAGAAGTACGCCGCGACGGCCGACGCCAGCACCGCCACGATCACGACCGGCCAGGCGCCGGCCGACAGCGCCGCCGCGAAGACCGCCCACTTGCCGGTGAACCCGCTGGTGAGCGGGATCCCGGCCATCGCAAGCAGCAGGAAGGCGAAGACTCCCGCCACGAGCGGGGACTCCTTGCCCAGTCCGGCCCAGCGCGAGAGATGCGTCGCCTCGCCGCCGCCGTCACGGACGACCGTCACCAGGGCGAAGGCTGCCATCGTGGTGAAGGCGTAGGTGGTCAGGTAGAAGAGCACCGCCGAGACGCCGGTCAGGCTTCCGCCCGCCATCTCGTTGAGCGAGCGGATCCCGAGGAAGCCGGTGAGGATGAACCCGGCGTGCGCGATGGAGGAGTAGGCGAGCAGGCGCTTGATGTCGGTCTGGGTCAGGGCCAGCACCGAGCCGACCACCATGGTCAGGATCGCGATCACCCAGATCATCGGGATCCAGTCGGTGCGGTTGGCGCCGAACGCGACGTAGAACAGCCGGAGCAGCGCGCCGAAGGCCGCCACCTTGGTGCCCGCCGCCATGAACGCGGTGACCGCGGTCGGCGCCCCCTGGTAGACGTCGGGGGTCCAGGCGTGGAACGGGACGGCGCCGACCTTGAACAGCAGCCCGACCGCCATCAGCGCGATCCCGCCGAGGAGCAGCGCGTCGCTTCCGGTCTGGCCGGCGATCGACGCCGCGATCTCGGCGAAGCCCATCGAGCCGGCGTACCCGTAGACCAGCGCGATGCCGTAGACGAAGAACCCGGAGCTGAAGGCTCCCAGCAGGAAGTACTTCATCGCGGCTTCCTGGCTGAGCAGCCGGCGACGTCGCGCCAGGCCGCAGAGCAGGTACAGCGGGAGGGAGAGCACCTCGAGCGCCACGAACATCGTGAGCAGGTCGTTGGACGCGGGGAACAGCAGCATGCCGCCCACCGCGAACATCATCAGCGGGAAGACCTCGGTGTGCTCCAGCCCCTGCGTGGAGGCCTCGCGCTCGGCCTCGGTGCCCGGGAGGGCAGCGGCCTGGCCGGCGAACGCGGTGACGCCGCCCTCGAGGTGGCGCTCGGCGAACAGCAGCACGCTGAGTACGGCGAGCACCAGCACGAGCAGCCAGCAGAACAGCGCCGGGCCGTCGACGGCCAGCGCCCCCATGGCGACGACCTTGCCGCCCTTGGGCTCGTCCGCGCCCGGGCTGAGCCGGGAGAACACGACCGCGGTGGTGGCGATCGCCGCGACCAGTCCGAGCAGGGCCAGCACGACCTGCGCGAGGTAGCGGCGTGGGCGAGGCACGAACGCCTCGAACACCACCCCGAGCACGGCGACCCCGAGAACGATCAGGATCGGCGAGACGGTGAAGTACTCGATTGTCGGAGCATCGAAAGCGTTCACTTGGCCGCCTCCCCCTCAGTCACGCGCGGTGCAGGGTCGCTCTTGCCGACCTCGGACATGGTGTGCTCGACCGCGGGGTTGATGACGTCGAGCAGCGGCTTGGGGAAGAACCCGAGCACGATGATCAGCAGCAGCAACGGCGCCAGCGAGCTGACCTCGCGCGCGTCGAGGTCGCGCATCCCGACCACGCCCTCGCGGACGGGGCCGGTCATGGTGCGTTGGTACATCCACAGGATGTAGATGGCGGCGAGCACGATGCCGGGCACCGCGAAGGCGCCGGCCCACGGCGTGTACACGAACGCGCCCACCATCACCAGCAGCTCGGAGACGAACGGAGCGAGCCCCGGAAGCGAGAGCGAGGAGAGCCCGGCGACCAGGAACAGCCCGGCCAGCACCGGGGCCACCTTCTCGACGCCACCGTAGTCGCTGATCCGCGCGGACCCGCGTCTGCTGATCAGGAACCCGGTGACGAGGAACAGCGCCGCGGTGGAGAGACCGTGGTTGAACATGTACAGGTTGGCGCCCGCGAGGCCCTGGCTGTTCATCACGAAGATGCCCAGCACGATGAAGCCGAAGTGCGAGATGCTCGTGTAGGCGACCAGCCTCGGGATGTTGCCCGACCCGATCGCCATGAACGCGCCGTAGAGGATGCTGAAGATCGCCAGCGAGACCACCACCGGCGTCGCCCAGCGGGACGCCTCGGGGAACAGCTCGAGGCAGTAGCGGATCATCCCGAAGGTGCCCACCTTGTCGAGCACGCTGACCAGGAGCACCGAGGTGCCGGGGGTGGCGTTCTCGGCCGTGTCCGGGAGCCAGGTGTGCAACGGGAACATCGGCGCCTTGATCGCGAAGGCGATGAAGAACCCGAGGAACATCCACCGGCCGACCGAGGTGCCGAAGTCGATCTCCTGCAGCTCGCTGATCAGGTACGTCGGACCGCCGGCGGTCTTCGCGGACTCCACGTAGAGGCCGATCACCGACGCGAGCATGATCAGCCCACCGGCCAGGGAGAACAGCAGGAACTTCACTGCCGCCTTCACCCGGTTGGCTCCGCCGTACCCGGCGATCAGGAAGTAGACCGGGATCAGGGTCGCCTCGAAGAAGACGTAGAACAAGAACACGTCGGTCGCGGCGAAGACTCCGATGGAGAGGCCCTCGAGCGCGAGGATCCAGGCGAAGAAGCCCTTGACCCCCCAGCGACCGGCCTCGCCGTCGTTCCACGAGGCGCCGATCACCACCGGGGTCAGGATCACGGTCAGCAGCACCAGGGTCAGGCCGACGCCGTCGACACCCAGGGCGTAGTGAGCCCCGAACAGCCTGATCCAGTCGACCTCCTCGGAGTACTGGAAGCCGGCGCCGACGTCGTAGCCGATCGCCAGCGCGGCGCCGAGGGCCAGCGTCAGCAACGAGACGCCGAGGGCGATCTGCTTGGGCAGGCGTGCCGTCATGCTCGCAGGCAGGAAGGCGACGACGAGTGCCCCGCGATCGGGAGCAGCACGAGAACTGTCAGCCAGGGAAGGTTCGTCATCCGAGGTTCACCACCACAACTGCGAGCAGGACCAGGGCAGCGCCGGCAAGGAGCGACAGCGCGTAGGAGCGGACGAAGCCGTTCTGGGTGAGCCGCAAGCGGCTCGACAACCCGCTCAGGGCGGAGGCGGTCCCGACGAAGCCGCCGTCGACGGCGCCCCGGTCGAAGCTGGCCAGTCCGGCCGTGAATCTCTTGCCCGGCTCGACGATGACGAGGTCGTTGAACGCGTCACCGTAGAGGTCCTGACGACCGGCCGCGGTGAACGCCGACACCTTGGTCGGTGCCGTGCGCGGGACCTCATGCTTGCCGACCAGCAGCCAGGCCAGGGCGACCCCGATGGCCACGACCAGCACCACCAGCGCCGTGATCACCACGACCGGAAGCGGTGGCTCGTGGTGCACGGCGACACCCGTCACCGGCTCCAGGAAGACCACGATCCAGTCGTTGAGCAGCAGGAGCCCGCCCAGCACGGAGAGGGCGGCCAGCACGATCAGGGGAACGGTCATCACCTTCGGCGACTCGTGGGGGTGTACGTCGGGCTCCCAGCGCTTCTCGGTGAAGAAGGTCATCAGCATCAGTCGGGTCATGTAGAAACCGGTGACGCCGGCGCCGAGCAGCGCGCAGATGCCGATCAGCGGGTTCTCGGCCAAGGCGGTCTCGATGATCTTGTCCTTGGACCAGAAGCCGGCGAAGCCGGGGAAGCCGATGATGGCGAGATAGCCCATCGTGAAGGTGAGGAAGGTGACCGGCATCATCTTGCGCAGGGCGCCGTAGTGGCGCATGTCGACGTCGTCGTTGGTGCCGTGCATCACCGAGCCGGCGCCGAGGAACATGTTGGCCTTGAAGAAGCCGTGCGTGAGCAGGTGGAAGATCGCGAACGCGTAGCCGGCGACCCCCAGTCCCGCCGCCAGCACCATGTAGCCGATCTGGCTCATCGTCGACCCGGCCAGCACCTTCTTGATGTCGTCCTTGGCGCAGCCGATCCAGGCACCCATCAGCATGGTGATCGTGCCGATGACAGCGACCGCGAGACGCGCGTCGGCGGTGTACTCGAAGATGAACTGCGAGCGCACGATCAGGTACACACCGGCGGTCACCATGGTCGCCGCGTGGATCAGCGCGGAGACCGGGGTGGGGCCCTCCATCGCGTCGAGCAGCCAGGTCTGCAGCGGGAACTGTGCGGACTTGCCGCAGGCGGCGAGCAGCAGCAGCAGGCCGATCGCGGTCATCACTCCCTGACCGGCGCCGCTGGTCAGCTCGGAGACCTTCGCGAACGAGGTGGTGCCGAAGGTGACGAAGATCAGCCCGATCCCGAGCGCGAGTCCGATGTCGCCGACGCGGTTGATCACGAACGCCTTCTTGGCGGCCGCGGCGGCGGTCGGCTTGTACTGCCAGAAGCCGATCAGCAGGTAGGAGGCCAGGCCCACGCCCTCCCAGCCGAGGAAGACGCCGACATAGTCCGAGGCCAGGACGAGGATCAGCATCGAGGCGACGAAGAGGTTGAGGTAGCCGAAGAACCGCCGACGCCTCTCGTCGTGCTCCATGTAGCCGATCGAGTAGACGTGGATCAGCGCACCGACGCCGGTGATCAGCAGCAGGAACAGCGCCGAGAGCGGGTCGTAGAGCAGGCCGAGCTCGACCTGCCAGCTGCCGGTGTCCATCCAGGTCCACAGGTTCGTGGCGATCTGTCGCTCCTCGGGGTCGCGCCCCAGGAGTGCGAAGAACAGCAGCAGGGAGCACACGAAGGAGCCGACCACGGTCGCGGTGCCGAGCAGGTGACCGAACCGGTCGGTGCGACGGCCGCCGAGGAGCAGGATCGCGGCACCGAGCGCGGGCAGCGCGACGACGAGCACCAGGGGCAGCCCCAGCTCGCCCACCGAGCCCGGGTCGACCACGGGCACGAGTCCTTCGGCGCCGCCCTCGGAGAGGACGGTGATGACGGATTTGGTCACAGGGCTACCTCAGTACTTCAGCAAGCTGGCGTCGTCGACCGAGGCCGACCGGCGGGTGCGGAAGATGGTCATGATGATCGCGAGACCGACCACGACCTCGGCGGCGGCCACGACCATCACGAAGAATGCCGCGACCTGCCCCTCGAGGTTGCCGTTGGCGCGCGAGAACGTGACCAGCGCGAGGTTGCTCGCGTTCAGCATCAGCTCGACGCACATGAACACCACGATCGCGTTGCGCCGGGTGAGCACGCCCACCGCGCCGATCGTGAACAGGATCGCGGACAGGACGATGAAGGGTGTGGCGCTCATTCCGGGCCCCCTGGGAATCGGGAGCGGAGCGAGCGATTTGTCGAGATGATCATCGGCCCGCCGTCCCGGAGTCGTCACGAGGGGGCGTGCTCTCGTCGTCGCCACCGATCCGCTCGACCTGGCTGGCGCTGCCGGGCGACTGCTTGACCGTGCCGCGGGACAGGAGCACCCGCGAGATCGAGGACTGTGCGGGGGTTCCGTCGGGCAGCAGGGCCGGGGTGTCCACGGAGTTGTGCCGCGCGAAGACACCGGGTGGAGGCAGCGGACCGAGGTGCTTGCCGTGGTCGGCGTAGTCACGCATGCGCTGGGCGGCCAGGTCGGCCTGGCCCAGCTTGGGCACCAGCCGCTCCCGGTGCGCCAGCACCATCGCACCCAGCGCCGCGGTGATCAGCAGGGCCGAGGTGACCTCGAAGGCGAGGACGTACTTGGTGAACAGCAGCTGCGCGATGGCCGGCACGTTGCCGATCTCGTTGGCCGATCCGAGGCCGACCATGGTGCCGACCGTGACCTGGGCGACCCCCAGGACGAGGGTGCCGCCGAAGAGCAGGCCGAGGATCGCAGCGAAGAGCCGCTGGCCCCTGATGGTCTCCACCACCGAGTCGGAGGAGTCGACTCCCACGAGCATCAGCACGAACAGGAACAGCATCAAGATGGCGCCGGTGTAGACGATGATCTGGATCGCGAACAGGAACGGCGCATCCAGCGCGGCGTACAGCACGGCGAGACTGATCATCACCACAGCGAGCAGCAGCGCGCAGTGCACGGCCTTGCGGGCGAAGAGCAGGCCGAGGGCACAGACCACCATCACGGGGGCAAGGATCCAGAACGCGATCATGGCTTGCCTCCTTCAGGGTTCTCGTCCTGCCGGCGGAGCGTGCCGCGGTAGTAGTCGCCCTCGTCCGCACCCAGGCGCATCGGGTGCGGCGGCTGCTCCATCCCGGGCAGCAGCGGCGCGAGCAGGTCGGACTTCTCATAGATCAGAGCGGCCCGGTTGTTGTCGGCCAGCTCGTACTCGTTGGTCATCGTCAGGGCGCGCGTCGGGCAGGCCTCGATGCACAGTCCGCACAGGATGCACCGCAGGTAGTTGATCTGGTAGACGCGGCCGTAGCGCTCACCGGGCGACATCCGCTCGTCCTCGGTGTTCGAGGCGCCCTCCACGTAGATGGCGTCCGCGGGGCATGCCCAGGCGCACAGCTCGCAGCCGATGCACTTCTCCAGGCCGTCGGGCCACCGGTTGAGCTGGTGGCGGCCGTGGAACCTCGGCGCGGTCGGCTGCTTCTCGAACGGGTACTGCTCGGTGACCACCTTGCGGAACATCGTTCGGAAGGTCACCCCGAACCCGGCTACCGGGTCCCAGAGCTGTTCTTTCAGGGACGCCATCAGCGCACCTCCCTTTCGGGCATCGGCGGCACCGGATAACCACCGGCGAATGCGTCGAACGGCTCGGCCTCGACCGGCTCGTCGGGCTTGCTCTTGTCCTCGATGAACAGCAGCAGCACGACGAGAACGCCGAGCACCGCCGCGATCGCGATCAGCCAGCTGCGGTTGAAGCCGTCACCCTGGAGGGTCACGACGCGGATGGCGGCGACCGCCACGATCCAGACCACCGAGAACGGGATCAGGACCTTCCAGCCGAACGCCATGAACTGGTCGTAGCGCAGCCTGGGGAGCGAGCCGCGAAGCCAGATGAACAGGAACACGAAGAACAGCACCTTGCCCATGAACCACAGGAACGGCCAGTAGCCCTCGTTGGCCCCGGGCCAGAAGCTGGCGATGAAGAACGGCGCGCGCCAGCCACCCAGGAACAGGGTGGCCGCGAGGGCCGACACCGTCGCCATGTTGATGTACTCGGCCAGGAAGAACAGCGCGAACTTCAGCGAGCTGTACTCGGTGTGGAAGCCGCCGACCAGCTCGCCCTCGGCCTCGGGAAGGTCGAACGGCGCCCGGTTGGTCTCCCCCACCATGGCGATCATGTAGATCACGAACGACGGGATCAGCGTGAAGGCGAACCAGACGTCCGTCTGCGCCTCCACGATCTCCGAGGTCGACATCGAGCCCGCGTGCAGGAAGACCGCGACCAGCGCCAGTCCCATCGCGACCTCGTAGGAG
This sequence comes from uncultured Actinomycetota bacterium, assembly GCA_963812235.1. GTDB lineage: Bacteria > Actinomycetota > Actinomycetes > Propionibacteriales > Nocardioidaceae > Marmoricola. Next base: position 240,392 of record CAWEUP010000027.1, read on the forward strand.
ATCATCTGGGCGCTGGATCGCAGCCCGCCGAGCAGGGAGTACGTCGACCCGGAGGACCAGCCGCCGAGCACGATGCCGTAGATGCCGATCGAGGCGATCGCCATCACGAAGATGACCGCCACCGGCATGTCGGTCAGCTGGAGCGGCGTGATGATGTCGGTGAAGGGCACCTTCACCTCGGGTCCGAACGGGATCACCGCGAACGTCACGAAGGCCGGGATCACCGCGATCACCGGCGCGAGGACGAAGACCACCTTGTCGGCGGCCTTGGGGATGAGGTCCTCCTTCAGGGCCAGCTTCACGCCGTCGGCGAGGCTCTGCAGCAGGCCGAAGGGGCCGTTCACGTTGGGGCCGATGCGGTTCTGCATGCGGGCGACGACCCGGCGCTCCCACCAGATGTTGAACAAGGTGAGCAGCACCAGGACCACGAAGATCAGCACGGCCTTGAGGAGGACGAGCCAGAACGGGTCCTTGCCGAAGGCACCGAGGCCGGGAGTGGTGTCGAGGGCGATCAGCTCGGCGATCATCGGGCGCCTCCGGTGAGGGTGACTCGGCAGCCGGCGGGGCCGACGTGCTGACGGACCGAGAGTCCGGGCGACGAGGCCGGCGCCCAGACGGTGCCGTCGGCGAGGTCCGCCACCCCGACGGGCAGGTCCAGCGACCCGAGCGGACCGCTGAGGGTGACCACGTCACCGGCCGCGGCGCCGAGCCCGGCGAGGGTGGCCGCGTTGACCAGGACCACCGGCTTGCGCGCGGTGCGGCGCAGGTCGTCGGCTCCGTCCTGCATCCGGCCGTCGTCGATCTGCTGCTTCCACGAGGCCAGGACCAGGGGTCAAGGGTGGGCCTCGGCTGATCGCTCTCTGGCGCTCGCTGCTCGACCAAGGCTGACGCTCGCTGCTCGACCACCGGGGCCGTCGCAACGCTCGCTGTCGACCCCGGGAGTGGGCCCGCTCGCCGTCCCATGCTCCGACCTGGGCCATCTCGGCCCAGACCTGCTCCGAGGTGCGCCAGCCGAGGCCGTTGACCAGCCCGGTGCCGAGCTCCTCGGCGATCCCGGCGAGCACGCGCAGGTCGGGCAGCGAGTGGGGGTTGTGCAGCACCTTCTCGAACTGGCGGACGCGTCCCTCCCAGTTGACGAAGGTGCCGGAGCGGTCGGTGACGGGTGCGACCGGGAAGACCACGTCCGCGACGTCGGTGACCTCGGAGGCACGGACCTCGAGCGAGACCACGAAGCTCGCCGCCTGCAACGCCTGGCGAGCCAGCGCCGGGTCGTCGAGATCGGCCGGGTCCACCCCGCCGACGACCAGGCCCGCGAGCTCGCCCGATGCGGCGGCAGCGACGATGGCGGACCCGTCGCGGCCGGTGCTCTCGGGAAGGTGCTCGACGCCCCAGGCGGTGGCCAGGTCGACCCGTGCCGAGGCGTCGGCGACGGGGCGTCCACCGGGAAGCAGGTTCGGCAGCGCACCGGCCTCGAGCGCACCACGGTCGCCCGCGCGACGCGGGATCCAGGCCATGCGGGCACCGGTGATGCCCGCGAGCCTGGCCACTGCTGCGAGGGCTCCGGGGGAGGACGCCGTCCGCTCACCGACGAGGAGCAGGCCGCCGCTGTCGAGGGCGACGTTGCCGTCGTGCGCGAGGGCGTCGAGTGCGGCCGCCTCCTCACCGGGTCGGGTGGGGATCAGCGTCCCGGACATCTTGCGCAGCCCACGGGAGGTGAACGGCGCGATCGAGTAGATCGGCAGGTGCCGGCCGCGGGCGGTCTTGCGCAGGCGCAGGAAGACCGTGCCGGCCTCGTCCTCCGGCTCCAGCCCGACCATCACCAGCGAGCGCGCGGTCTCCAGGTCGGCGTACGTCACGGGGTTGCCGCCGGGGCCACCGAGGACGACGTGGGAGGCGAGGAACTCGGCCTCCTCGGCGGAGTGGGTGCGAGCCCGGAAGTCGATGTCGTTGGTGCGCAGGGCGACCCGGGCGAACTTGGAGTAGGCGTAGGAGTCCTCGGCGGTGAGCCGACCGCCGGTGAGGACGCCGACACCGCCGGCGTCGCGGGCGGCCGCGAGACCGCGGGCGGCGACCGCGAAGGCCTCCGGCCAGCTCGCCGGGCGGAGCTCGCCGGGCTCACCACCGGGCGCGCGGTCGCGCACCATCGGGTGGCCGAGCCGGTCCTCGAGCGTGGCGTAGTTGAACGCGAAGCGGTCCTTGTCGGTGATCCACTCCTCGTTGACCAGGGCGTCGTCGCCGGAGAGGCGGCGCATCACCTTGCCGCGGCGGTGGTCGACGCGGATGGCGGAGCCGCAGGCGTCCAGCTCGGCGACCGCGGGCGTCGAGACGAGGTCGAAGGGCCGGGAGCGGAACCGGTACGCCGAGGAGGTCAGCGCGCCGACGGGGCAGATCTGGATGGTGTTGCCGGAGAAGTAGCTCTCGAACGGCTCCTTCTCGTAGATGCCCACCTGCTGGAGGGCTCCCCGCTCGATCAGCGCGATGAACGGGTCACCGGCGATCTGCTCGGAGAAGCGGGTGCACCGTGCGCACAGCACGCAGCGCTCGCGGTCGAGCAGCACCTGGGCGGAGATGTTGATCGGCTTGGGGAAGAGGCGCTTGCTCTCCTTGAAGCGGGTCTCGCCGCGGCCGTTGCTCATCGCCTGGTTCTGCAGCGGGCACTCGCCGCCCTTGTCGCACACGGGGCAGTCCAGCGGATGGTTGATCAGGAGGAACTCCATCACTCCCTGCTGGGCCTTGTCAGCGACGGCGTCGGTGGCCTGGGTGTTGACCACCATGCCGTCCGCGACGGTCAGGGTGCAGGACGCCTGGGGCTTGGGCTTGCCGTCGGGGCCGTTGATCGGGCGGCCGTTGCCGGCGTCTGCGACCACGACGAGGCACTGGCGGCAGGCGCCGACCGGGGCGAGCAGGGGGTGGTCGCAGAACCGCGGGATCTGCACGCCGATGCGCTCGGCCGCCCGGATCACCAGCGTGTTCTTGGGCACCGAGACCTCGACGCCGTCGATGGTGACGGTGACCTCGTCGGACTTGACGGGGGCCGTCTCCTCGGACTTCGCCGGCGTCTTCTGGGGAGTGGTCGTCATGCAGGTGCCTCCACCTTCGCAAAGATCGTCGATGCCTCGCGGTCGAAGGGGCATCCGCCGTGGGCGAGGTGGGCGAGGTACTCGTCGCGGAAGTACTGGATCGAGGAGCTGATCGGGCTGGTCGCGCCGTCGCCCAGCGCGCAGAAGGACCGGCCGAGGATGTTGTCGCACTGGTCCAGGAGCAGGTCGAGGTCGGCCTCGGAGCCGTTGCCCTGCTCCAACCGGGCCAGGGTCTGCGCCAGCCACCAGGTGCCCTCACGGCACGGCGTGCACTTGCCGCAGGACTCGTGCTTGTAGAACTCGGTCCAGCGCAGCACCGCACGCACCACGCAGGTGGTCTCGTCGAAGATCTGCAGCGCCCGGGTGCCGAGCATCGACCCCGCTGCGCCGACGGCCTCGAAGTCGAGCGGCACGTCGAGGTGCTCACTGGTCAGGATCGGGGTGCTGGACCCGCCCGGCGTCCAGAACTTCAGCTCGTGGCCGGGCCGCATGCCGCCGGCCAGGTCGATCAGCTCGCGCAGGGTGATGCCCAGCGGAGCCTCGAACTGGCCAGGGTTCACGACGTGGCCCGGAGAGCGAGAAGATGCCGTAGCCCTTGGACTTCTCGGTGCCCATCGCGGAGAACCACTCGGGACCACGGTCGATGATGCTGGGCACCGAGGCGATGGACTCGACGTTGTTGATCACCGTCGGGCTGGAGTAGAGGCCCGCCACGGCGGGGAACGGCGGCCGCAGGCGGGGTTGGCCGCGACGCCCCTCGAGCGAGTCGAGCAGCGCGGTCTCCTCACCACAGATGTAGGCGCCCGCACCGGCGTGCACCACCAGGTCGAGGTCGTAGCCGGAGCCGTGGATGTCCTTGCCCAGGTGGCCGGCGAGGTAGGCCTCCTGGACGGCGCGCTGGAGCCGGCGGATCACGTGCAGGATCTCGCCGCGCACGTAGATGAACGCGGTGCCGGCACGGATCGCGTAGGAGCTGATGATCACGCCCTCGACCAGGGTGTGCGGGCTGGCCATCATCAGCGGGGTGTCCTTGCAGGTGCCCGGCTCCGACTCGTCGGCGTTGACCACGAGGTACTTCGGGTTGGGGTTGTCCTGCGGGATGAAGCCCCACTTCATGCCGGTCGGGAAGCCCGCTCCGCCTCTGCCACGCAGGTTGGAGGCCTTGACCGCCTCGACGACCTCCGGTGGCGTCATCGCGAGGGCCTTGTGCAGCGCCGGCGTACCCGCCCTGGTCCTCGTAGGCGGCCAGGGTCCAGGAGCGGTCAGTGCCCCAGTTGTCGGTCAGGACCGGAGTCAGTGTGTCGGTCATGCGTCTCTGTCCCTTGGGTCGAGCCGAGTCCCCACCTGTGTTCGCGGGGTTGTCCTCGTGCTTGGCGTCGGCGTCGGATTCCTCGATCTCGGACTCGGTGTCGGTGCGCGCGGCCTCGTGGCTGCCACCGGACTTGTCGCTGGTGGTCGAACCCTGCGCCGCGTCGGCGGTGGCGGTGGACGCGTGCGCCTGCTTGACCGAGGGTGCGGTCCAGCCGCGCTCGCGGGCGATGTCGAGCCCGATCAGGGACGCGGGCCCCGCGGAGGGTCCTTCGTCGGCCAGGTCGTCGGGGAAGCCGGCGAGCACGCGCTCGGCCTCACGCCAGGTGCAGACGCGGGGGCCCCGGGTGGAGCGCACCTCGGCGCCGCTGCGCAGGTCGTCGACCAGGGCGGTCGCCGTCTCGGGAGTCATGTTGTCCATGAACTCCCAGTTGACGGTCATCACGGGCGCGTAGTCGCAGGCCGCGTTGCACTCGATGTGCTCGAGGGTGACCGTGCTGACGTCGCCGGGGCGCTTGTCGGCCGTCTCGTCGTTGCCGATGTCGAGGTGGTCCTTGAGGCGCTCGAAGATCAGGTCGCCCCCCATGATCGCGCACAGGGTGTTGGTGCACACGCCGACGTGGTAGTCGCCCACCAGCCGTCGCTTGTACATCGTGTAGAAGGTCGCGACGCCGCTCACCTCGGCCGCGGTGATGCCGAGGACCTCGGCGCAGGCCTCGATGCCACGCGCGGAGACCTTGCCCTCGACGCTCTGCACGAGGTGCAGCATCGGCAGCAGGCCGGACCGCGCCTGCGGGTAGCGGGCGGCGATCTCCTCGAGCTCGGCGTACGTCGCCGCGTCGATGGGCTCCTCCCGGGTGACCTGGGTGGTGGACACGCCTTGGGCGGTGGTCCCGTCGTCGATGCCGGGGATGCGAGCGCTGTCGCTGTCGGCGGTCATCGGTCGACACCACCCATCACCGGGTCGATGGAGGCGACGGCGACGATCACGTCCGCGACCATGCCGCCCTCGCTCATCACCGAGGTCGCCTGCAGGTTCACGAACGACGGGTCGCGGAAGTGCGCCCGGAAGGGACGGGTGCCGCCGTCGGAGACGACGTGTGCGCCCAGCTCGCCGCGCGGGGACTCGACCGCCACGTAGGCCTGGCCGGCGGGTACGCGGAAGCCCTCGGTGACCAGCTTGAAGTGGTGGATCAGGGCCTCCATCGACTCGCCCATGATGTGCTTGATGTGGTCGAGGCTGTTGCCCATGCCGTCGCTGCCGATGGCGAGCTGGCTGGGCCAGGCGATCTTCTTGTCCCCGATCATCACGGGGGCGCCTTCGAGGTCGGTGAGGCGGTTGACCGCCTGCTCCACGATCCGCAGCGACTCCCACATCTCGTTGACCCGGATCCGGAAGCGCCCGTAGGAGTCCGACGATGTCCCAGGTCTGGACGTCGAAGTCGTACTCCTCGTAGCCGGAGTACGGCTGCTCCTTGCGCAGGTCCCAGGGATAGCCGGTCGAGCGGAGCACCGGACCGGTGATGCCCAGGGCCAGGCAGCCGGCGAGGTCGAGGTGACCGACGCCCTCGAGGCGGGCCTTGAAGATCGGGTTGGCGTTGCAGAGCGCGGCGTACTCCGGCAGGCGCTTCTTCATCAGGACGATGAAGTCGCGGATCTGGTCCAGCGCGCCCGGAGGCATGTCCTGGGCCACGCCGCCGGGGCGGATGAACGCGTGGTTCATCCGGAGGCCGGTGATCAGCTCGAACAGGTCGAGGACCAGCTCGCGCTCGCGGAAGCCGATCGTCATCACGGTCAGGGCGCCGATCTCCATGCCACCGGTCGCGATCGCGACCAGGTGCGAGGAGATCCGGTTGAGCTCCATCAGGAGCACCCGCATGACCTTGGCCTTCTCGGGGATGTCGTCCTCGATGTCGAGCAGCCGCTCGACCCCGAGGCAGTAGGTCATCTCGTTGTAGAACGGGGAGAGGTAGTCCATCCGGGTGCAGAACGTGACGCCCTGCACCCAGGTGCGGTACTCCATGTTCTTCTCGATGCCGGTGTGCAGGTAGCCGATGCCGCAGCGGGCCTCGGTGACGGTCTCGCCCTCGAGCTCGAGGATCAGCCGGAGCACTCCGTGCGTGGAGGGGTGCTGCGGGCCCATGTTCACGACGACCTTGTCGTCGTGCTCCTCGGAGATCCCGGAGACGACCGAGTCCCAGTCCTGCCCGGTGACGTTGAAGACCCGCCCCTGGCTGGTCTCGGCCTCGGAGGCGTACGCGTCGTGATCAGTGGTCATGGCGAGCACCCATCAGGAGAAGGAGGGGTCTCCACGTCGTCGGCTGGTCCATCAGTTGTAGCTCCGTCGCTGATCGGGCGGCGGGATGGTGCCGCCCTTGTACTCCACGGGGATGCCGCCGAGCGGGTAGTCCTTGCGCTGCGGGTGACCGGGCCAGTCGTCGGGCATCTGGATCCGGGTGAGGGCGGGGTGGCCGTCGAAGACGATGCCGAAGAAGTCGAAGGCCTCGCGCTCGTGCCAGTCGGCGGTGGGATAGGTCGCCACCACGCTGGGGATGTGCGGGTCGGAGTCGGGCGCGGTGACCTCGAGCCGGATCCGGCGGTTGTGGGTCATCGAGAGCAGGTGGTAGACCGCGTGCAGCTCGCGTCCGGCGTCGTCGGGGTAGTGCACGCCGCTCACGCCGGAGAGCAGCTCGAACCTCAGCGCCTCGTCGTCGCGCAGCAGCCGTGCCATGGTGACCAGGTCCTCGCGGCGGACGAAGAAGGTGATCTCGCCGCGGTGCACGACGACCTTCTCGACACCGGCCTCGATCCCCGCGGAGCGGTTCGCCGTCTGGAGGGCCGTGGCGACGTCATCCATCCATCCGCCGTACGGCGGCGTCGAGGCGCCGGGCAGCTCGACCGGACGGGTCAGGCCGCCGTAGCCGGAGGTGTCACCGGTGCCGCTGACGCCGAACATGCCGTCGCGACGACCGATCTGCTCACCGGTGCCATCGGCGTCCGGCACGTTCTCGGGCATCTTGTCCGTGGCATCGAGCTCGGTGCCGCGGCCTTCGGTGCTGCCTGCGCTCGTCGCTCACCGCAACAGGCCCTTCATCTGACCGGTCGGCACCGCGTTCAGCGCCGTGGTCTCGCTCGCCTCGATCTGCTCGAGGCGGTTGGCGCCGAGCTTGCCTGCCTGGATCTGGTCGTGCAGCTTGAGGATCGCGTCGATCAGCATCTCGGGTCGGGGCGGACAGCCGGGGAGGTACATGTCCACGGGCACGATGTGGTCGACGCCCTGGACGATCGCGTAGTTGTTGAACATGCCGCCGGAGCTGGCGCACACGCCCATCGCGAGCACCCACTTGGGCTCGGCCATCTGGTCGTAGATCTGTCGCAGGACGGGAGCCATCTTCTGGCTCACCCGGCCCGCCACGATCATCAGGTCGGCCTGGCGCGGGCTGGCACGGAAGACCTCCATGCCGAAGCGGGCGAGGTCGTACTTGGGACCGCCACTGGTCATCATCTCGATGGCGCAGCAGGCCAGGCCGAAGGTGGCCGGCCAGAACGACGCCTTGCGCATGTAGCCGGCGACGCCCTCGACCGTGGTCAGCAGTACGCCGGACGGGAGCTTCTCTTCAAGACCCATGTCGATCACTCATCCCAGAGAGTTGCGAGGGGCAGTGCAGTGCCGAGGCGGCGGAGCGAAGGCGGCCTGAGGTGCGAAGCGGCCGTCGACCGACGACGACGCGGGCAAGGTGGCGTGCATCGCGACTCTCAGTCCCATTCGAGGCCACCGCGGCGCCAGACGTACATGTAGGCGACGAAGACGGGCACGATGAACAGCACCATCTCGATCAGCCCGAACAGGCCCATCTGGTCGAACGCCACGGCGATCGGGTAGAGGAAGACGATCTCGATGTCGAAGATGATGAACATCATCGCGGTGATGTAGTAGCGCACCGGGACGCGTCCACCGCCGACCGGCTGCGGGGTGGGTTCGATGCCGCACTCGTAGGAGTCGAGCTTGGCCCGGTTGTTGCGCCGCGGGCCGGTCAGCGCACTGACTCCCACGGAGAAGATGGCGAACCCGGCGGCGAGGATCATGAGTGCCAGAACAGGGGTGTAGAGCTCCATGGTCCTCCTCCATCAGCAGCATGTTCGTGAACATGTGAATAACTTCACGAACCTCGCGACGGGAGTCAGCATAGAGGGCGGCCTGCTTATCGCGCTAACCCGCCTCGCGACTCCCGACACGTCTCTGACCAGCGGATTTAGGGCACAAACGTGTTGGCTATATGGGCCCCGGCCGGGCCAGGTGTGGCATTCGTCCCGAGTCGCTGCGAACCGGGTCAACGCCCCCGGGACGAGCCCGGGGCGGTGGCACGGTGCAGCGCCACGATCCCGCCGGTCAGGTTGCGCCACTCGACCTGCCCCCATCCTGAGCCCGCGATCCGCGCGGACAGGCCGGCCTGGTCGGGCCACGCCCGGATCGACTCGGCGAGGTAGACGTAGGCGTCGGGGCTGGAGGAGACCGCCCTGGCCAGCGAGGGCAGCGCCTTCATCAGGTACTCGAGGTAGACCGTGCGGAAGGGCCGGTAGGTCGGCGAGCTGAACTCGCACACCACCAGCCGGCCGCCGGGGCGGGTGACCCGGAGCATCTCGCGCAGGCCGGCGTCGGGGTCGACGATGTTGCGCAGTCCGAAGGAGATCGTCACCGCGTCGAAGGTGTCGTCGGCGAACGGCAGCCGGGTGCCGTCACCAGCGGTGAACGGCAGGTGCGGGAGGTTGCGCTTGCCCACGCGGAGCATGCCGACCGAGAAGTCGCACGGCACCACGAGGGCGCCGCGGTCGCGGAACGGCTGCGAGGAGGTGCCGGTGCCGGCCGCCAGGTCGAGCACCCGATCACCCGGTCGCGGATCGACGGCGTCGAGCACCTCGCGGCGCCAGCGACGGTCCTGCCCCAGCGACAGCACGTCGTTGGTGAGGTCGTAGCGGCGGGCCACGTCGTCGAACATCGCCGCCACCTCGGCCGGCTTCTTGTCGAGCTGGGCGCGGGTCATCGGCGTACCCGCTGCGGGGTGGACGGGGCGAGCGGGGCCGTGCGGCGGATCTTCACCCGGTCAGCCTATGCAGCGGTCGGCTGTGCGCTTGCGGGGCGTCCGAGGATGGCAGAACCAGAACGGCGGCCGGTGCGTCGTACCCGGTGTCGGCGCTGCTCACGTGAGGATGTGACCTATGGGTACTGAAGCGCACAAAGTGGCCACTGTGGCCATGGTCGCGGGGGTACTGGTGGGCACCTCGCTCCTCGGGTACGGCGTGGCCCGCGGCTCCGCGGGGCTGACGCTGGGCTCCGAGTCCGGCGCTCCTCCCCCGGCGACCGCGGCCTCGTCGAGCCCCGCCCCGGTCCGGGCCTCCGCGACGCCGAGGCCCCCGCGGGCCGGAGTCGGCCCCGGTCCGGCGACAGCTCAGCGCCCCGCTGCCCGCCGCTCGACCCCGCGTCACTCCCCCACCCGGACCGCGCCTCCTGGGCGAGGGCGACTCCGGCGCGAAGGTCCGCGAGCTCCAGGCGCGGCTGCGCCAGATCGCGTGGTACGCCGGCGACGTCACCGACGACTACGGCTCCGTGACGACGGCCGCCGTGCGGGGCTTCCAGGCCAAGCGGGAGATCGCGGTCACGGGCTACCTCGACCAGCGCACGCTGGACCGGCTGACCGCGATGACGCGGACGCCGACCGCCGACGAGCTCGCCAACCGGCTCCCCACGAGCACGGCGACCAGCGCCGTCCTCGACGCCCGGTGCCGCACCGGGCGCGCGATGTGCGTCGACAAGCGCACCCGCACCGTGCGCTGGGTGGTCGACGGCAAGGTCCGCAGCACCCTGGCGGTGCGCTTCGGGTCGGCGTACACCCCCACCCGGGAGGGCCTGTTCCGCGTGGGCTGGAAGTCCCGCGACCACGTCTCGACGCTCTACGACACCGAGATGCCGTTCGCGATGTTCTTCTCCGGCGGGCAGGCGGTGCACTACTCGCCGGACTTCGCCGCGACGCGGGTACGCCGGCGCCTCGCACGGCTGCGTCAACGTCCGGGACCGCGCCGGCATCGCGTGGCTCTTCGACCAGGTGGTGGTCGGCGACAAGGTCGTCATCTACTGGTCCTGAGCCGCGGCCCGCGCCGGGCCGCGAGGGTCACCGCGTACGCTTTTTCTCGTGAGCAGCCCGAGCCCGACGAGCCCGAGCGCGTCCCGCAGGCTCGTCGCTCACACCGTCGAGGTGACCGCGGTCGAGGGCCTGCCGGACAACCTCCTCGACCTGTTGCCGGCACAGGCTCCGGTCGCCTGGCTGCGGCGCGGGCAGGGACTCGTGGCCTGGGGCGAGGCCGCCCGCTGCACCACCTCGGGACCGGACAGGTTCGCCGACGCCGTCGACTGGTGGCGAGGCGTCTCGGCCGCGGCCCTGGTGCGCGACCAGGTCGACCTCCCCGGCACCGGCCTGGTGAGCGTCGGCAGCTTCGGCTTCGCCGACGACCCCGGCGACAGCGTGCTCGTGGTGCCCCGCGTCATCGTGGGCAGCCGCGGTGACCGCGCCTGGATCACCGTCATCGGCGAGGACGAGCAGGTCCCGTTCCCCGACCTCTTCGCGCAGGCTGCGCAGCCGGCCGTCGTCGCGCCGCGCAACGTGGTCTTCGCCGACGGCGCCATGAGCGGCGCAGCCTGGGAGAGCGTGGTGGCCCAGGCGGTCTCCCGGATCAGCGCCGGAGAGCTGGAGAAGGTCGTGCTCGCGCGCGACCTGATCGCCACGGCCGACACCGAGATCGACGTGCGCTGGCCGCTGCGCCGGCTCGTCGACCAGTACGAGATGTGCTGGACCTTCCACGTGGACGGGCTCTTCGGAGCCACCCCGGAGATGCTCGTACGCCGCGAGCGCGGGCTGGTGACCTCGCGGGTGCTGGCCGGCACCATCCGGCGTACCGGCGACGACACGCACGACCTCGCCCTGGCCGGGCAGCTGGCCCGCTCGTCGAAGGACCTCGAGGAGCACGAGTACGCCGTCCGCTCGGTCGCCGACTCGCTGGCGCCGTACTGCTCCTCGATGAACGTGCCCGAGGTGCCGTTCGTGCTGCACCTGCCCAACGTGATGCACCTGGCCACCGACGTCGCGGGCGTCGTGCACGACTCCGGCGGGGCCACCGTGCTCGAGCTCGCGGCCGCGCTGCACCCCTCCGCCGCGGTCGGGGGGACGCCGACGAAGGTCGCGGTCGAGATGATCGCCGAGATCGAGGGGATGTCCCGGGGGCGCTACGCCGGGCCGGTCGGCTGGATGGATGCCGACGGCGACGGCGAGTTCGGCATCGCGCTGCGCTCGGCGGAGATCGAGCCGACCCAGGTGCGCCTGTTCGCCGGCTGCGGCATCGTCGCCGACTCCGACCCCGAGGCCGAGCTGGCCGAGGCGCAGGCGAAGTTCCTGCCCGGTCCGGGACTCGCTCAGCGACTAGCGACCCGCGACCGGGGGCGTGCCGCGGGAGCCGGGCCGCCGGGCCGGCTGGGGCCGCCGGGCTGGCTGGGGCCGCCGGGCCGGCTGGGGCCGCCGCGCTGGCTGGGGCCGCCGCGCTGGCTGGGTGCTGCGGGGTGGAGGCGCCGGGCCGGGTGGAGGCGCGAGGCCGGGTGGAGGCGTCGGGCCAGGTGGAGGCGCGACGGCCCACCATCGGGGAGCGGTCCGGCTCGGTGTGCGGCACCACCTTCTCGTTCTGACGCTCCCGGACCGCCACCTTGATCTGCTCGAGGTTGTTGCGGAGCAGGTCCGAGACCAGCTCGTCCATCCGCGGGTCGCCGAGCATCTCGATCAGCACCCTCAGCGTCGTCTCGCTGACCTGGCCGACGATGGCGTCGTACCCCGGGAGCCGGCCGACCACCCGGGACGCCGGATCCTGGCGGACCTTCTCGGCCACCAGCGCGACCAGCTCGTCCTGGTTCTCCAGCAGCGCCGCCGAGATGTTCTTGGTGTAGTGGCCGACCTGGATCACGTCGGCGACCTCGTCGAGGACGGCGACCGTCAGCGGCCGCTTGATCAGGCCGATGAACCAGTCCGAGAGCCGGTTCAGCCACCGCACCACGATCGGCGCCCGCAGGCCGCGGCGTACCAGCGCCCGGGTGAGCAGCGCCGCGACCACGTTCAGCACGACGAAGACCGCCCCCGCGATCAGCGCGAGCTCGAGCCCGGACCGCTCCCTCAACCAGTCGATCACCCACCCATCCTGCCGCCCTCCGCGAAATCGCGCGGCAGATCCCCCTCGTCCGTCCACCTGGTCCGCCGACCGGGCACTCGCGGTGGCCTGCAGTCCGCCGACCGGGCACTCGCGGCGTCCGTAGTCCGCCGACCGGGCACTCGCGGCGTCCTGCAGTACGCCGACCGGGCACTCGCGCGCGTCCGACGTCCGCTGACCGGGCACTCATGCACGACAACCCGCCCGAACGGAGGTGGAGCGCCCGCTCGGCGCCGTACAGCCCAGCACGAGTGCCCGCTCGGCGCCGTACAGCCCAGCACGAGTGCCCGCTCGGCGCCGTACAGCCAAGCACGAGTGCCCGCTCGGCGCCGTACAGCCGAGCACGAAAGCCCGCTCGGCGCCGTACAGCCGAGCAGGAAAGCCCGGTCGGCGCCGTACAGGGCGAGCAGGAAAGCCCGGTCGGCGAAGGGTGGGGGGTCAGCCGGTGAGCTCGTCGACGAAGCACCAGCGCCAGTCCTCGCCCGGCTCGGCGGAGCGCATCACCGGGTGTGCGGTCACCTCGTGGTGGGTGCTGGCGTGTCGCTGGGGTGAGGAGTCGCAGCAGCCGATGTGGCCGCAGCTGACACACATCCGCAGGTGCACCCAGGCGGTGCCCTCGCGCAGACAGTCCTCGCACTGGCCGGGGGTGTTCGGCTCGACGGGCGGGCGGACCTCGCTGAGGTGGTCGCACGCACCGGTCGAGATGTGGCTCACCCCGGTCGACCGCACCCGCGACGCGCTGGTCGTCGGAGTAGTCGAGCATCGACTCCTCGAGATCCAGCATCGCCAGCACCTCCTCGACGATCTCGTGCGCGACGGTCCCGGTGCTCCTGATCTCGAGCACCCGCCTGCGTTCCGCGTCGATCATCAGCTTGCGGCGCCGGCCGTAGGTCTCGCTCGGCGTCTCGTCCGCGCCGGCGGCGATGCGCTCCCAGGCGGCGAAGTCGCGCCGACGCACCCGGTCGCGGATCGTCTCGCTCACCGAGTGCGGGTCGTCCTCCTCGATCTGGTCGAGCTCGGCGATGCCGGCCTGGGAGGCCTGGTGGAGCAGGTTGGCCCGGGCAAGCGCGTCGGCCCCCGGGTCAGGGGCGGGGACCTTGAGCCGCCGGGCGAGCCAGGGCAGGGAGAGCCCCTGCAGGAACAGCGTCCCGGCGGTGACGCTGAACGCCACGAGCAGGAGGACGTCGCGGTGCGGTGTCGAGGCCGGGATCACGAACGCCGCGGCGAGGGTGACCACGCCGCGCATGCCCGCCCAGCCGAGCAGGAAGGTGTAGGTCCACGGCGGTCGCGTCCTGGTGACGACGTCCACGCCCGGGCCGCACGAGCAGATACCGCGCCGGGAACACCCACACCAGGCGCAGCACGATCACGGTGAGCAGGGTCAGCCCGCACACGAGGAAGATCCGCCCCGGGGTGACCTCGCCGCTCATGGCGTTGCCGATGATCGTGCGCGCCTGCAGGCCGATCAGCAGGAACACCCCGCTCTCGAGCAGGAAGGAGATGCTGCGCCAGTTCATCCGCTCGGCGATCCGCGACTGCGCGGTCTGCAGGACCGGAGCCCGGTGCCCGAGCAGCAGCCCGGCCACCACGACGCTGATCACCCCCGAGGCGTGGACGCTCGGGTTCTCGGCGGCGACGTACGCCGCGAACGGGGTCAGGAAGCCGAGTCCGCTGTCGATGACGGGGTCGGTGACGTGGCGGCGCACGAAGCCGACGATCACGTAGAAGAGCAGCCCGATCAGCACCCCTCCGCCGGCGGCCCTGACGAAGTCGAGGGTGACGTCCTGCCAGGTGACGCTGACCAGCGCCGCTGCCACCGCCGTACGCAGAGCCACCAGTGCGGTGGCGTCGTTGAGCAGCGACTCACCCTCGAGGATCGTCACGATCCGGCGGGGCAGCCCGATGCGGCGTCCGATCGTGGTCGCTGCCACCGCGTCGGGAGGTGCCACCACGGCGCCGATCGCGAACGACGACGCCCAGCCCAGGTCGGGCAGCAGCGCGTGCACGAGTACGCCGACGCCCACGGTCGTGAACGCCACCAGACCCACCGAGAGCAGCAGGATCGCCCGACGGTTGGCGTTGAAGTCGACCAGGCTGGTCTGCAGCGACGCGGCGTACAGCAGCGGCGGGAGCAGGCCGAAGAGCACCACCTCCGGCTCCAGCCGCACCTCGGGGATGAACGGCAGGTAGGAGCCGACGACGCCGACGGCGATCAGCACCAGCGGCGAGGGTACGTCGAGCCTCCCGGAGATGCCCGCGACCGCGATGACGACGGCCACGATCCCGACCAGGGTGAGCACGACCTCCATGGCCCCATCATCCCTGAGCGCCGGACGACGGAATCCCAGCTGCTGCTCAGGGCAGCTTGAGCAGCCTGATCCCCTTGGTCACCTGGGAGAGGGCGGTCTTGAAGATGGGGGCCATGTCGCTCCCGGACGCGGCGCAGAAGAAGTAGTCACCGTCCGAGTTCTCGGCGAGCTGCTGCGCGGCGTTGGCGCAGGAGTTGTCCGCCACGCTGGGCACCCCGTCCACCGGACTGGCCGCTGCGGCCAGTGTGCTGTTCACCAGGGTGTCCGGGGCGTTGGTGTAGGTCGTGACGTTCCTGGTCCGCGTCGCGGTCTGGGTGACGGTCGCCTGGCCTTCGTAGTTCGGCTTCACCGACTTCACCCCGCCGGTGATCTGCTGGGCGGCCGGGGGCGAGACGTTGGTGACGGTCGGGGCGCTGTCGACGTCAGAGGTGCTGGGGGAGGTCACGGGGTTGCTGCCGCCGCAGTACTGGCCCGCTCAGGTTGTAGCCGATCGTGATCACCAGGATCCCGGCTGCCTTGGCGTTCGTGGCCACGGCGTCCAGGTTGGCGCACGCGTTCTGACCACCGTTCCTGGTTCTGGTCGTCGTCTTGGTGGTGGTGGTGTACGTCGTGTTGTAGGTGTCGACGTACGTGGTGGCGCTCGTGGTGGTCCGGTTGGCCGTCGTCGTCTCGGTGATCGAGGTCGGCCCCGTGGTCACGGGACCGCTGGAGGTGTAGCTGTTGACGTTGGAGAAGATGTCTCCCGCCACTGAGAGGCTCGCGGATCCGCCGGTGGCCGGCGCCTCGTTGGGCTGACCATCGGTCTCGAAGACGAGGATCTTCTGCGCCTCCACGGGGCGTGTGGGCAGCGAGGAGAGGTTGTTGCCGGCCGAGCCGAGCAGGTAGCGCGCGGCCTCCTTCATCGGCGACGCCAGCGCCGTGCCCGTCGACGACTGGGCGGTCAGGCAGTTCACAGCCCTCCCCAGGGAGCTGGCACTGGTGTCGACGGCCCCGGCGCCGTTGAGGTAGTCGTTGGAGAACGGCACCGGCATCCAGGTGCCGGCGGTGGTCGAGGTGCTCGCCGTGGACGGGCAGGCTTCGCCGGGAGGACTCGACGGCGTGTTCGTCGCCGAGGGCTCGCCCGATCACCCCCAGGGAGACGTACTGCATCGAGGGAGTCATCTGCTGCAACATGCCCTTGATGCCGGAGATCATGGCGTTGACGTCGGTGGAGCTCATGCTGCCGGTCCGGTCGGCCACCACGGCCACGTCCAGGGGCTTGGGGTTGATCGTGCCGCAGGAGCCCTTGCAGGCCACGGACATCAGGTTGCCGGTGTAGCCCTGCATGATCCCGCCGGCCGGAGCGAAGGCGAACGGCACGGTCCGGCCCTGGTAGACGCGGATCGTGTTGCACGCGATCGGCGGGGTGCCGGTGTTGGAGACCGGCTCGACGCACGGGATCGCGCACAGCTTCGCGCTGCAGGCGACAGCGCGCCCGGTCGTGCCGTAGTTCGCGCCGACCGGGTACGGCCCGGGGCCCGGGTTGCAGGTGGCCGGGATCTGGGTGAGGTCGACCACGAAGGAAGCACCGCTGGCCGTGGAGGCCACGATGCACCAGAAGTCCACCGAGGGGGCGTTGGCGCCCGTCTCGGTGGAGTTGTGGGCCACGGCGAAGGCGAGAGCGTCGGCCTTCGCGGCCACGGCGCTTCCCGGGAGCTTGAACGCTCCGGCCTGGGCCGCGGCGTCGAGGGTGTCGTTGAGGTTCTGCTTGCGGTTGATCTGCAGGCCGATGTCGACGGCGTACGCCGCGAACATCAAGATGACCAGCGACAGCACCGCCACCAGGATCGCGATGACCCCGCGCTCGTCGCGTTTGCGGGCTGAAGAGATCGCCTGCGTCATCTCACTCGATCCTCATCTGGGTCGGCTGCACCAACGACTCGGTGCCACCGAAGATCTGGCCGATCAAGGGGGTGATGTAGGCGTAGTTGTAGGTCACCGTGACCATCGCGGTCCCCCCGGACTGCGATCTGGACGTCGTAGCTGGCGGCGGTCGCGAAGCACGCGGTCCCGTTGGCCCTCTTGCAGTCGATGCTCGATCACGGTCGTCGGGGCGGTGGTCGCGATGCCCGAGGCTGCGAGCTCATCGGCGATGGTGGCCCGAGATGTCGGCGTAGGTGCCGCCGAGGCTGGCCACCCGGGCCCCGTCCCTGGAGGCGTTGCTGACCACGGTGCTGCGGTTGAGCATGTAGCCGAAGTCGAGGACACCGAAGACGACGAGCAGCAGCATCGGCACGATCAGCGCGAACTCGACCGCGACGGCGCCGTCCTGGTCGCGGCGCCACGACCGGCGAGGGCAGGGACGCGCGCCAGCGCGGAGTCGCTCGACGACCGGATGCCTCGCCATCCCACTCCCCGTCCTGACAGTCGCTCAGCGCCCGACAGACGCTGGTTAGAGATCATGATGGGGGTAGATGTCATGTTAGGCGAGTTATTTGCCGTTTTATCCTATTTGACTAGACCGGTCGGTCGGAAGCAGCCCGTCCCGAAGCGAGCGGATCGCCTCGTCCAGTGCTCGCCGGTTGTCCCGCCGGACCATCACCTCGACCACCTCGATGCCCCCCGCCGGCACGGCGAGCGCGTGCTCGAGCTCGGCCCGCTCGGTGACCCGCCAGTGGGGGGTGCGGGTGGACGCGCACAGGCTGGCCAGGTCCACGCCGTGCGGCGTTCCGAACAGCAGGTCGTACGACGTCGCGAAACCCTCGCCCCCCTGCTCGAGGGTGGCGAAGATCGAGCCTCCGTCGTCGTTGGCCACCACGATGGTCAGGTCGGGCCGGGACTCCCGGGGTCCCAGGACGAGCGCGTTGGCGTCGTGGAGGAAGGTCAGGTCGCCGACGTAGAGGATCGCTCTGCTGCTGAGCGGTCGCCCCAGCGCGGCACCGATCGCGCTCGACACGGTGCCGTCGATGCCGGCCAGCCCACGGTTGGCCAGCACCATGCGGCGCTCCCCCACCGGGTGGGCCCTGCGCCATCAGGTCCAGGTCGCGGACGGGATTGCTGGCACCCACGAACAGCAGCCCTCCGGGCGGGATCGCGGCGCTCACGGCCGCCGCGACCTCGTACGGCGTCAGGTCGGGCTGGGCCGCCACGAAGGAGTCCAGACGGGCGGAGAGGGACCGGTCCGCGTCCTGCCACTCCTGCGACCAGGCGGCGTCGGTATCGGTGACCTGACCCTCGAGCGCCTCGACGGCGGCGTGCTCGGCAGCGACCGGGGAGGGCCGGGCGGGCCAGCGTCCGCGTGCCCGCACCGAGATCACCTCGACGTCGGCCCGCGCGAGCAGCTGCGCCACCGGTCGGGACAGGGTGGGATGGCCGAACACCACGACCCGCTCGACCTCGGCCCCGAGCCGGGTCCCCAGCAGCAGCCGGTAGGTCCGGATCGGGCTGGTCCCCGTCCGCGAGCCGCTGCTGGGCTCCGCGAGCAGCGGCCAGCCACCGTCCTCGGCGAGTCTTCTCGCGTCAGGTCCGGCGTCGTCCCCGGCGATCACGACCGTCCGTGGGCCCGGCGCGAGCAGGTGGGGTGCGGGGCCGAGCCTTCGCGTCCGGGCGGGCCGTCGGTGGCACCCGCGAAGCAGCGTGGACCGGTCGGTTCGGGTCGGGGAGCAGGGGGTCGTCGAACTGGCAGTTGAGGTGGACCGGGCCGTCGGAGACCCAGGCGGCCTCCAGGGCGTCGTCGCTGGGGCCGGTCAGGTCGGCGAAGCCGGCGGCATCGCCGTACAGCCGCACCTGGTCGGTCGTCTGGTTGGCACCGGTCCCCCGCAGCCGGGCGGGTCGGTCGGCGGTGACCGCGACGAGTCGTACGCCGGCGTGGGCGGCCTCGAGGATCGCGGGATGCAGGTTGGCCACCGCGGTGCCGGAGGTGGTCACGACCGCGACGGGGCGATGGGAGCCCTTGGCGAGCCCGAGGGCCAGGAAGCCGGCCGTGCGCTCGTCGATCCGGGTGTGCAGCCGGACGCGCTCGTCGGCGGCGAGGGCGAAGGAGAGCGGCGCGTTGCGCGACCCCGGACACAGGACGGCGTCGGTCATCCCTCGGTCGACCAGCCGGTCGACCACCCACTGGGCCAGCTGCGTGGAGGGGGCCGGGCTCGGCCCGGGCGTCGAGGTCACGAGCGACGATCCTGCCGCACGGCCTCGACGTCGGCCATCCGGCTGCGCCAGTGCTCGATCCGATCGGGTGCCGCGGTGAGCCTGGCCATCGCCGTGTCGTCGACCTCGGGTCGACGCACCGGGAGGTAGCCGTCGACCGGCAGCAGCGGCTGCGCCACGACGTCGTCGCTCATCAGCTGCACGGTGGCGAGCCCACAGGCGTGGGGCAGGTCCGGCAGTGCCGCGGCCAGCGCGACCCCGGCAGCGATGCCGATGCTGGTCTCCACGGCGCTGGAGACCACGACAGGCATCCCGATGTCCTCGGCGATGCGCAGGCAGGCGCGCACGCCTCCCAGCGGCTGGACCTTGAGCACGGCGATGTCGGCCGCCTCGAGGTCGCGCACCCGGTAGGGATCGGCGGCCCGCCGGATCGACTCGTCGGCCGCGATCGGCACCGCCACCAGGCGACGGACCCGGGCGAGGTCCTCCACGGAGGCCACCGGCTGCTCGACGTACTCCAGCCCGCGCGCCGCGCGCTCGAGCGTGCCGATCCGACGCACCGCCTGCTCCACCGTCCAGCCGCCGTTGGCGTCGATGCGGACCAGCCCGTCGGGGCCGAGGGCGTCGCGGACCGCCTCGAGCCGGGCCTCGTCCTCGCCGGGCTCCTGCCCCGGCTCGGCGACCTTGACCTTGGCCGTGCGACATCCCGACGACGCGAGCACGATCTGGTGGGCGCGCTCCGGCGAGCAGGCAGGCACCGTCACGTTCACCGCGACCCGATCCCGCAGGTGCTCGGGCCACCCCAGGTCCGCGGCCTCGCGGGCGCAGGCGAGCCAGGGTGCCGCCGTGGCGGCGTCGTACTCCAGGAAGGGGCTGAACTCGCCCCAGCCGGCCGCTCCCCGCACCAGCACCCCCTCGCGGACTCCGATCCCACGGAAGCGGGTGCGCATCGGGATCGAGAAGACCCTCATGCGAGCTCACGGAGGAGGATCCGGTCGACCTTGCCGTTGGGAAGCATCGGCACCTCTCCGAGCGGCACCAGCTGACGCGGAGCCCAGCTGCGCGGACACTCCTCCCCGACCCAGTCGCGCAGCTCGTCGAGCTCGACACCACCGACGACGAAGGCCACGACGCGCTCACCCCACTGCGCATCCGGTACGCCGAGCACCTCGGCCGCGAACACCGACGGGTGCTGGCGGATCCGCGCGACCACAGCGGGTGCGGGCACCTTCACCCCGCCGGTGGTGACCATGTCGTCGTCGCGCCCGGTGATCACCAGGCGTCCGCTCTCGTCGATCCTGCCGAGGTCGTGGGTGACCAGCCACCCGTTCCGCAGCGCCGCCGTGGTCAGCTCGGGGTCGTCCTGGTAGCCGTCGAAGAGCATCGGGCCACGCAGCAGCACCTGCCCGTCGTCGATCCGGATCTCCGCGCCCGGCAGCGGCCGCCCGTCGTAGACGCACCCGCCGCACGTCTCGCTCATGCCGTACGTCGAGACCACCCGGATCCCGGCCTCCTCCGCGCGGGAGCGTACGGTGGCGTCGAGGGCCGCGCCTCCGACCAGCACGGCGTCGAAGGCGGCCACCGACTCGACCGCGGCGGGGACATCGAGGAGCCGGACGAGCTGGGTCGGCACCAGGCTCACGTAGCTGCGGGTGCCCGCCAGCTCGGCCCGCGCGCCGACGACGTCGCGGGTGATCACCGGGTCGACTCCGGCCACCACGCAACGGAACAGCACCTGGACGCCGGCGACGTGGGTGGGCGGCAGGTTCAGCATCCAGCGACCGGGGCCGCCGAGTCGCTCGGCGGTCGCCAGCGCGGAGGCCCGCATCGCCGCCCGGGAGAGCAGCACCCGCTTCGGCCGGCCGGTCGAGCCCGACGTGGCGATCACCAGCGGGCTGGGCTCGGCGCCCTCCGGAGAGTCCGGCAGCGCGTTCCACTCGCGCAGAAGACCCAGGATCTCCTCCGCGGTGCCGCTGACCGGTCTCAGGCTGCTCATCTGGGCGAATCTAGCGCCCTGCCCGCGATGCGCCGAGGTCGCTGCCTGACACAATCCCCGCCATGCCCTCCCCCACGCAGTGGATCGCCGGCGCGCGCCCGCGCACGCTGCCCGCTGCCGTCTCCCCCGTGCTCGCCGGGACCGCGATCGCGGTGTGGGAGCGCGAGTCGGTGTGGTGGAAGGCGCTGCTGGCCCTGGCGGTCTCGGTGCTGCTCCAGATCGGCGTGAACTACGCCAACGACTACTCCGACGGGGTCCGGGGCACCGACGACGCCCGCGTCGGCCCGCTGCGCCTGGTCGGCAGCGGCCTCGCGGCGCCGGGAGCGGTCAAGGCCGCCGCCTTCGCGGCGCTCGCTGCGGCCGCACTCGTTGGTCTGGTCCTCGCGGCCACCACCGCGTGGTGGCTGGTCGGCGTCGGAGCCCTGAGCATCCTCGCGGCCTGGTTCTACACCGGCGGCGCCCGACCCTACGGCTACCTGGGTCTCGGGGAGGTGATGGTGTTCGTCTTCTTCGGCCTGGTCGCGACCCTCGGCACGACGTACGTCCAGACCGAGTCGTTCGAGCTGCTCCGCCTGGTACGCCGCGGTCGGGATCGGCGCCTTCGCCTGCGCCATCCTGGTGGCGAACAACCTGCGCGACATCCCCACCGACACCGTCTCGGGCAAGCGCACCCTCGCTGTGGCCCTGGGCGGGGAGCGCACCCGGCACCTGTACGGGTTCCTCGTGGGCCTCGCCGTGGTGGCGCTGGTCGGCGTCGCCCTGACGACGACCTGGTGGGTCGTCCTGGCCCTGGTCGCCGCGCCACCTGCGTTCCGCGCCGTCTCCACCGTGCTGGACGCGCAGTCGACCGGGCCCGCGCTGATCCCGGTGCTCCAGCAGACCGGCGTCGCGGGGCTGCTGTACGCCGCCGGCATCTTCGCCGGGGTCGCGGTCGCGGTCGCGAGCGGGTGAGAGACTGCTGGTATGTGGTTCTTCATCCTGCTCGGCATCATCGGCATCTGCGCGCTCGCCTACACCAACAGGGTCACGCTGCTCGCGAAGATCCTGGGACAGTCCGAGACGCGGATCAACCGCCAGCTCAAGCGCAAGCCTCGCTGAGACCCGCGAGCACGGTCGCGCTCAGTCGGAGAGATCCTCGCGTGACTTGGCCTGCTCGAACCTCCGCGTCGCGCGCTGCGCCCGCGCCTCGACGACGGCGGCGAACCGCTCGCGATGGCGTGCCAGCAGCTTCAGCGAGAGCAGCGAGGAGATGATGATGGCCGCGAGGAACGGCACCAGCAGGACCCCGCTGCGGCCGAACAGCAGCACCCAGATGCCGCCAAGGACCGTGTAGGTCGCCAGGAACAGCAGCAGCCTCAACACGGTGTACGTCGCGAACTCCCTCACCCTGCCAAGGTAACAAGCGGTCATGACCTTGCCCCACGGGCCCGGTCCGCCTGGAGGCTCGGCGTCGCCGCAACCGGGGACCATCTACTCTGGGGGCATGCTCCGTTTCGTGGTCATCCTCGCCCTCTTCGCGGCGGTGGTCTACGCGACGTTCTGGATCATCGGCCGGCGCAGCGGCGGCGGCAGGTCGGGCGGCACGCCCGCGCCGCGCGGCCCGCTCGGGCCCGACGACGACGAGGACTTCCTCCGCGAGCTCGACCGCAAGCAGCGGCACCACAAGGACGAGGAGTCCTAGCGGTCCAGCATCGCGACGATCGCGGTCGGCTCGGGCGCGGCGTAGGAGTGCTGGCTCCCGCTGCCGAAGAAGAAGTTGATCCCGACGAAGTTGAACAGCAGCGTGGCCAGGCCCACCAGCGCCACCAGGGCTGCCGAGCGCCCCTTCCACCCTGCGGTCGCCCGGGCGTGCAGGTACGCGGCGTACACCACCCAGGTGATGAAGGCCCACACCTCCTTGGGGTCCCAGCCCCAGTAGCGGCCCCAGGCGTAGTGCGCCCAGATCGGTCCCGCGATCAGCGCGGCGAAGGTCCAGATGGGGAAGGCGAAGGCGTGGGTGCGGTAGGCGACGCGGTCGAGCACGGCCAGCTCCGGCAACCGGGCCAGATAGCCGCGCGAGCCGGTCGGTGAGCCCGCCTGGCGGCGTTGCCAGCGTTCCTTGACCAGGAACAGGGCCGAGCACATCCCACCCAGCGTGAACGCGCCGGTGGCGATGATGGCGGCGATCACGTGGATCACCAGCCAGGGCGACTGGAGCGCGTCGCGCAGCGGGACGACCGGCGTGTAGAGCACGAGGACGTCGACCATCAAGGTGACGAGCGCGAAGCCGGTGACCACCGGGGAGAGCCAGGACAGCTGGTAGCGGTTGTAGAGCCACAGGTAGCCCACGACCACGACGAGGGTGCCGGTGAGGGTGAACTCGTACATGTTCCCCCAGGGAACGCGTACGGGGTCCGCGGCCAGGCCACGGCTGACCACGGCGATGAAGTGCACGAACGCCGCCACCACGGTGAGCGCGACGCCGATCCGGCCGAACAGCTGCATCCGCTCGGGCTCGTCGACGGGCACGCCGGCGTCCACGCCGGCCACTCGGGAGCGCGAGACCGAACCCGACTGTCCCCGGCGGGCACCGCCCACCGCGAGCGGCTCGTCGACGGTCGAGGCGTCGAGCGCCGCTTGGTCCTGGACCTGGTGGCCGGCGGCCCACTGGGCGAGGTGGGAGAGCAGCGCGAGGAAGTAGACGACCGCGCACGCCGCCACGGCCTGGTTGCTGAGCACCTCGAACTGATCGTGGGTCACGACGACTCTCCCGATGGGGTGGTGGCAGATGTGCTGGCGCCTGCTGGGGTGGTGCCCTCGGGCGGGTTCAGGGCTTCGGTGAGAGCGTCGACCTCTGTGGACAGGTCCCCACCTGAGCTGCGATCGAGCCCGGCGACCTCCACGACAGTAGCGCCCCCCACGCGACGCGTGCGGACCCAGATCCGTCGCGGTCGGATGAACAGCGAGGCGAGCAGCCCGACCAGCGCCAGCACGACTCCCGCGAGGGCCACCTTCTGGCCGGGGGTGTGGCTGACCTGGAGCTTCACGTAGCGGCTCAGGCCGTCGAAGGTCACCGTCCCGAGGCCGTCCGGCAGGGACGCGCTGGCACCCATCGCGAGGTCGAGCCGCACCGGCTTGCCGTCCGCCTTCAGGACCGGGCGCAGCCCCTCCTTCTTCAGGGCGTAGACCGACTGCGACGCTCCGCCGTCCAGGCCGAGGTCGCCCTTCCAGACGAGCATCGAGAGCGCCGGGTTCTTCGCGTCGGGGAAGGCCGAGAACGGTCCGCCGTCGCGCCCCTTGATGAAGCCGTACGTCGGGTAGAACTCCCCCTCCAGACCGAGCTGGGTGGCGCCGTCGGCCTGCTCGGCATCGGGCACCTTCACCACCCCGAACGACCGGAAGGTGCTGTCCTCGGGCAGGAAGACGACCGGGCCGCTGTAGGCCACGCTGCGGTCGGCGTTGCGGACGGTGAGGTGCGGCGCGTAGCCGTGGCTGATCAGGAACACGTCGGTGCCGCCCACGGTCAAGGGGTGGTTCACCGAGATCCTCCGGTCACGCGGTGCCTGGCCCGGCGAGGCGCGGTAGGTCAGGTCGGCCGCGAACTTGTGCGCCATCCCGGCCTCGCGTCCCTCGCGGATGAAGGTGACGTCGAAGTTGTTCACGGTGAACTCGAACGGGCTGAGGTCGGCAGGGTCGAACAGGCTGCCCGCACGGAAGTCGTCGTACTGGCTCAGGGTGTTGGCGAAGCTGTCCTTGGCGACCACGATCACCCCGCCCTTGAAGCCCCACAGCCCGCCGAGAGCGAAGCCCACCAGGACGATCAGCACGGAGAGGTGGAACAGCAGGTTGCCGGCCTCGCGCAGGTAGCCCCGCTCGGAGCTCAGCGCCCCGCCGTCGCCCTCCGGGGTGGCGTCGACCCGGAAGCGACGCTTGCGCAGCAGCGCCCGGGCCCGTTCGAGCGCCACGTCGGGTGGCTCGTCGGTCTCGAAGGTGCGGAACTGCGGCAGCCGGCCGAGGTTGCGGGGCGCAGCCGGCGGACGTGCGCGTACGCCGCGCCAGTACACCCGCAGCCGGGGCACGATGCAGCCCACCAGCGAGATCATCAGCAAGATGTAGATCGCGGAGAACCACGGCGAGTTGTAGACCGAGAACAGTCCGAGCTTCTCGTAGATGGGGGTCAGCTCGGGGTGCTGGCCGCGCCACTGGGAGGCGCGCAGCGAGTCGACCGTGTCCTGCGGCACCACCGACCCGGGGATCGAGGCCAGCGCCAGCAGGAACAGCAGGATCAGGGCGGTACGCATCGAGGTGAGCTGGCGCCAGCCCCAGCGCAGGAGCTCGCGCGGACCCAGCGGCGGCGGCTCGTAGCCGGTGGCCGGGCGCGAGGACGGTTCCAGGGCCGGGCCCGAGGAGAGGTCGGAGGTCACTACACACCCGCCGTGAAGTTGGGGAAGAACCAGGTCCGGACCCAGTCGACCATGCACGTCCCACCAGCCGGTGACCAGCAGCAGCCCGACGGCGACCAGCATCAGGCCACCGAAGGCGGTGACCCACCGCTGGTGGCGCCGCACCCAGCCCACGGCGCCCAGGGTGCGGCGGTAGGCCAGCGCGGCCGCGATGAACGGCAGCCCCAGACCCAGGCAGTAGAAGAAGCTCAGCAGCGCTCCTCGGCCCGCGCTGGACTCCTTGAGCGCGAGCGTCGTGACGGCCTGGAGCGTCGGGCCGATGCAGGGCGCCCACCCGAGGCCGAACAGCACGCCGAGGAGGGGCGCGGCCGCCAGGCCGACCGCCGGCACCCGGTGGAAGCGCAGGTCACGCTGCATCCACGGCACCACGCCGATGAAGACCAGCCCCAGCAGGATGGTGAAGCTGCCGAGCACCACTGTGATCTCGCGCTGGTACTCGAACAGCCAGCCGCCCACCGCACCGAACAGCGCCCCGAAGGAGACGAAGACGAAGGAGAAGCCGAGCACGAACAGCAGCGAGCCGGCGAACATCCGGCCACGCTTGCCGTCGACGAGGTCGGCGCCGGAGAGCCCGGTGGTGTAGGACAGGTAGCCCGGCAGGAGCGGCACCACGCACGGGGAGAAGAAGGACACCAGCCCGGCGATCACGGCCACCGGCACGGCCAGGACGAGGGAGCCGTCCAGGGCCGTGTCGCGGAACCAGTCGCCGAGGTTGAGCGCGGTGAGCATGAGGGTCACTCCTGCACGTCCCGGACCAGGTCGACCAGGGTCTTCTTGCTCGGGATCTGACCCAGGATGCTGGCGGCGACGCGACCCTCGGCGTCGAGCACCACGGTGCTCGGGATGGCGCTCGGGATCAGGGTGCCGTAGAACGCCAGCAGGGTGCGGCCCGACGGGTCGTAGAACGAGGGGTAGGGCACGTCGTAGCGGCGCTCGAAGGCCAGCCCCTGCTCAGGGCTGGAGTCCCGGGTGTTGATGCCCACGAACTTGACGCCGTCCTTCTCCAGCTCGCGCGCGGCCTCGGCCAGCTCGGGGGCCTCCTCCCGGCAGTCGACACACCACGACCCCCAGACGTTGAGGACCACGACGCTGCCGGCGTACTCCTTCAGGGAGAGCGGGTCGCCGTCCAGGAGGGTGCCGGAGACCTCGCGCGGGCTCTTGCGCTCCTCGACCGGGAGCCTGCTGATGATCCCCTGGCCGTCGACGTAGCCCTTGTCGCCGGTGCTGGAGCCGCTGGCGCAGGCCGAGGTGACCCCGCCCAGGAACAGCACGGCGATCAGCAGCCGAGCGGCAGCCCCCACCTCAGGACGGGGGCCGGCTGTCGGCATCGGAGCCTCCGGCCGAGAAGGGTGCGTTGCGGTCAGCCACCGGGATCATGTCACCGGCAGGCTCGGAGTACCCCACGCTGACCAGCCGGTCATCCTCGAAGGTGAACGAGGTCAGGCTGCACAGCGTGCAGTGGCGTTTGCGCGGGTCGTGCAGGAACGAGCGCCGCTCGGCCTTGAGCCGGGTGATCCAGATCGGCAGCTGGTGGGAGACCACGACGGCCTCGTGCCCCTCGGCGGCGATCCGGGCGTCGATCACCGCGGACCACATCCGGGCGAGGACCTGCTTGTACGGCTCGCCCCAGGACGGGCGGAAGGGGTTCCACAGGCTGCCCCACACCTGGGGCTGGCGCAGGATCGAGTCGCGCACCTCGAAGCGCCGGCCCTCGAAGATGTTGCCCGACTCGATCACCCGCTCGTCGAGGAGGACGGTGAGCCCACGTGCCGCGGCCAGCGGTGCAGCGGTCTCCTGGGCCCGCTCGAGCGGCGAGGACACCATGTGGGTGATGTCCCGGTCGCCGATGCGCTCGGCGACGCGCTCGGCCATCTTGTGACCACGGTCGGAGAGGTGGTAGCCGCTGGAGCGTCCGTAGAGGATGCCCTGAGGGTTGTGGACCTCCCCGTGGCGGAGCAGGTGGACGGTCGTGTTTGCCACAGTTCGGCCTCTCATCGGCGGTCAGGTGTGTGCGGGGAGTCGCCGGCCTCGGCGGCAGCCCGGGCAGCGACGGGCAGGGCGTCGATCACGTGCTGGAGGGCTCGCTCGTCGTGGGCGGCCGAGAGGAACCAGGCCTCGTAGGCGCTGGGCGGCAGGTAGACACCCTGGTCGAGCATGGAGTGGAAGAAGGCCCGGTAGGCCGCAGTGTCCTGGCGCGAGGCCCCCGCGTAGTCGCTCACGGCCTCCTCCAGGCCGAGGAAGACACTGAACATGCTGCCGCCCGCCTGGAGCACGTGAGGTACGCCGGCACGGGTCAGCTCCTCGGTGACGGCGGCGGAGAGGGTGGCCGCCGCAGCGTCGATGGAGGCGTAGACCTCCGGGGTCGCGAGGCGCAGCGTGGTCAGCCCCGCGGTGGTGGCGACGGGGTTCCCCGACAGGGTGCCGGCCTGGTAGACCGGCCCGTCGGGCGAGAGCATCCCCATCACGTCGGCCCGTCCGCCGAACGCGGCCGCCGGGAACCCACCGCCCATCACCTTTCCGAAGGTCACCAGGTCGGGGCGCCATCCCTCGACCGCACCGTCGAGGCCCCACTGGCCTCGGCCCGAGACCCGGAAGCCGGTCATCACCTCGTCGGAGACGAACAGGGCGCCGTGCCGCGCACAGGTCTGCGCGAGGAACTCGTTGAAGCCGGGCTCGGGCGGGACGACTCCCATGTTGCCCGGCGACGCCTCGGTGATCAGGCAGGCGATCTCCGAGCCGCGCTCGGCGAAGGCCGCCTCGACAGCCGCGCGGTCGTTGAACGGCAGCACCAGGGTCGCGGCGGTCGACGCGGCCGGGACGCCCGGCGTGCCCGGCACGGCGCTCTCGATCCGGTGCGTCGCCAGCCCCGAGCCGGCCTCGGCGAGCAGGGAGTCGACGTGACCGTGGTAGCACCCGGCGAACTTGACGATCAGCTCGCGCCCGGTGAACCCCCGTGCCAGGCGGATGGCCGACATGGTCGCCTCGGTGCCCGAGGACACCAGCCGCACCTTCTCGACCGGGGCGCGCGCCACGATCTCCTCCGCGAGCTCGACCTCGGGCCGGGTCGGCGTGCCGTAGGAGGTGCCCCGACCGACGGCCTCGCGGACCGCGGCCTGGACCTCGGGATGCGCGTGGCCCAGCAGCAGCGGCCCCCACGAGCAGATCAGGTCGACGTACTCGTTGCCGTCGACGTCACGCAGCCACGCGCCGGCACCCGAGGCCATGAACCGAGGGGTGCCACCGACGGCGTTGAAGGCCCTGACCGGTGAGTTCACGCCACCGGGAGTGACCCGGTGGGCGCGCTCGAACCACTCGACCGAACGAGTGGTCGGACCGGCCGGGGCGGGGCTCACGATCTCTGGCACGCCCACATTCTCCCCGACCACCCTGAGCTGGACCAACCGGCTGGTAGTCACCGGCTGGCGTAGGGGCTGAAATGTTGATAAACCCTTCGTAGAGAGCAGCATCTGGGCATGGCCTGAGTCGCGGTTTCCTCCTCGGATTCGGATCGAGCACTGGCTGTGGCGTCGGTCACAAGCGGGCGTTTCAGCGTGACCGGCCGGGGGAATGCTCGTTGATGCTCGTGTCGGCAGGTCGGGGGGCCGCGACACAGCGAATGACTCAGGGGAGAGACACCATGACCAGCAGCAACGCGATGTCACGTCGAACCAAGGCCATCACGCTCGTCCCGCTCGCGCTCCTCTCGGGAGTCTGGACCGCCAGCCTGATGAGTGGCAGCGCCACCGCCGACAGCGCCACCGAGGTGGCCGCCCTGCCGGACGGCACCACGGTGCCCGCCGAGGCGATCGAGGCCCCGGCCAGCGTGCCGGTCCCGGGCGTGCTCGCCACCGCCGTTCCCGAGGGCGCCGCCGACTCGGTGGTCTCCGGAGCCTCCAGCGACGGCATCCCCACACCGGCCCTGACCGCCTACCAGCGGGCCGCGCAGATCATCAACTCCGCCGACAAGTCCTGCAACATGCCCTGGGAGCTGATCGCCGCCATCGGGCGGGTCGAGTCCGACCACGGCCGGTACAACGGCAACACCCTGACCGACGACGGCGTCTCCAAGCCCGGCATCTTCGGCATCGCCCTCAACGGCAAGAACGGCACCCAGGCGATCAACGACACCGACGGTGGCCAGCTCGACAACGACACGGTCTATGACCGCGCGGTGGGTTCGATGCAGTTCATCCCCTCCACGTGGCAGGTCGTCAAGGTCGACGCCGACGGCGACTCCAAGCGCAACCCCCAGGACATCGACGACGCGGCCCTGGCCAGCGCGGTCTACCTGTGCTCGGGCAACGACAACCTGTCCACCCGCAAGGGCCAGGAAGCCTCGGTGCTGCGCTACAACCACAGCCAGGACTACGTGAACCTGGTGCTGCGGATCATGGAGGCCTACAGCTCCGGCGACTACACCGCGGTCCCCTCGGGCACCCAGGCCGGCACCTCCTTCTCCTCCTCCTACTCCTCCGCGATCGACCGCTCCTACAAGGTCGCCAAGCAGCGCGAGATCAGGCAGGCCAAGCGCAGCCAAGGCAGCCAAGGCCCGCGCCCGGGCCAACAGCTCCTCCGGCAGCAATGGCGGCACGAGCACCGGCACCCCGAGCACCCCGAGTGGCAGCACCGTCGTCGGTGGCGGCGGCAGCAGCAGCACCCCGGAAGAGCACCGTGAACAGCACCACCGGCGGCGTGAAGACCAGAGCGTCGAGGACGCCACGAAGGGCGTCACCGGCGAAGGCCGGCTCCGGATCCAGCAGTGGCGGTTCCAGCGGGGGCGGTGATGACGCGATCAGCAAGGCCGAGGCGACGGCGAAATGCGTTGCCAAGGCGGCTGCGTAGCGGGACGCCCGGTTTCGCGGACTGCCTGCAGGGCTACGGCTTGCTGAGAGCGGACCGACCATCCAAGGACCCCCGGCCCATGGCCGGGGGTTCTTGCGTTCCAGCACCTCCCGGCGCCGCCTGCGAACGCTGACCGACCCCTCGGGGACCCCGGCCGACGAGACGGGTCGTTAGGCTGGCCGGGTGGATGACCTCCCTCGAAGTCCGAGCCCCCCTGACCCGGTGGTTGCGCACTCGTGAACGACTGGGTGCTGGTCGGCATCGGACTGCTCCTGACGGTCGGGACCGGGCTGTTCGTGGCCTCGGAGTTCGCCCTGGTGAACCTGGACCGGCACGAGCTGGAGACCCGCAGGGAGCAGGGCGAGTCGCGCCTGGGCCCGACGATCAAGGCGCTGCGGATCACCTCGACCCACCTGTCCAGCGCCCAGCTGGGCATCACGCTGACCACGTTGCTGACCGGCTACACCTTCGAGCCCGCGGTGAGCTCGCTGCTGGAGGGCCCGCTGACCGGCCTGGGCCTGCCGGAGGGACTCGTCCCCGTCCTGGGCGGTCTGGTGGGGCTGCTGCTCGCGACGCTGTTCTCCATGGTGATCGGCGAGCTGGTGCCCAAGAACTTCGCGCTGGCGCTGCCGCTGGCGACCGCCAAGGTCGTGATCCCGTTCCAGGCGGCGTTCACAGCGGTGTTCCGGCCGGTCGTGCTGCTGCTGAACAACACCGCCAACAGGCTGATCCGGTCCATGGGGGTGGAGCCCCAGGAGGAGCTCAGCGGAGCTCGCAGCGCCGACGAGCTGACCTACCTGATCCGGCGCTCCGCGACCGCGGGGCTGCTGGAGCCTGACGAGGCGACGCTGCTCGACCGCACGTTGCGGTTCTCCTCCTACGACGCCGCCGACCTGATGACGCCGCGCGTCCTGATGACCTCGGTGCAGGCCACCGACACCGCCGCCGAGATCGTCGCCGTCTCCGCCCGGACCGGGCAGTCCCGGATGCCGGTGCTCGACGACGGTCCGGACGACGTGATCGGCTTCGTGCACGTGAAGCGGGCCTTCACGGTGCCGCTCGAGGACCGTGACGACGTCACTGCGACCGAGCTGATGTTCCCGCCCACCCGGGTCCCCGAGAAGATGGGCGCCGCCCGGCTGCTGGCCGAGCTGCGGACCCACGGGCTCCAGATCGCCGTGGTCACCGACGAGTACGGCGGCACGGCCGGCCTGGTCACCCTGGAGGACCTCGTCGAGGAGCTGGTCGGTGAGCTCGAGGACGAGCACGACCACGCCCGGTCCGCGATGACCAGGCGAGGCCGCTCGGTGTCCTTCGACGCCTCCTGGCGACCCGACGAGCTCCGCGACCGCACCGGCGTGCCGGTGCCCGACGGGGAGGACTGGGACACCGTCGCCGGCTACGTCCTCGACGTCCTGGAGCGGCTGCCGGAGCTGGGCGACGAGGTACCGGTCGGGACCGGCACCCTGCGCGTCGAGCGGCTCGACGGCCCCCGGATCGTGCGGCTCCGGTTCGTCCCGAGCGAGACCGCACCGACCCAGGAGGCCCCTCATGGGTGAGTCGCTGCCCGGCATCATGTGGCTGGTGGTGCTGCTGGCCGGGAACGCGTTCTTCGTCGGTGCCGAGTTCGCCGTGATCTCGGCCAGGCGCAGCCAGATCGAGCCCAAGGCGGCCGAGGGCAGCCGGGCCGCGAAGACGACTCTGTGGGCGATGGAGCACGCCACCTTGATGCTGGCCACCTCGCAGCTCGGCATCACCATCTGCTCGCTGCTCATCCTGACCGTCTCCGAGCCGGCCATCCACCACCTGCTGGAGTACCCCCTCGGCCTGACCCCGCTCTCCAGCGACACGATCAGCATCGCGGCCTTCGTGGTCGCGCTGATCCTGGTGACCTTCCTGCACGTCGTGCTCGGCGAGATGGTCCCCAAGAACCTCGCCTTCTCGGTGCCGGACCGGGCGGCCCTGCTGCTCGCTCCTCCGCTGGTGCTGGTCTCGCAGGCGCTGGGACCGGTGATCGCGGCGCTGAACTGGATGGCGAACCTGGTGCTGCGCGCGTTCCGGGTGGAGCCCAAGGACGAGGCCCAGAGCACGTACACCCTGGAGCAGGTGGCCGGGATCGTCGAGCAGTCCCAGCGCGAGGGGCTGCTGGTCGACCAGTCGGGCACCCTGGCCGGCGCCTTCGAGTTCACCGACAAGACGGTGGTCGACGTCGAGGTGCCGATGGCCGCGGTGGTCACCCTGCCCGAGACCGTCACCCCGGCCGACATCCAGCGAGCAGTCATCGACAACGGCCACTCGCGCTACGTCCTCACCGACGAGACCGGTGGGCCGTCGGGCTACCTGCACATGAAGGACGTGATGGACCTCGGTCCCGCGGACTTCCACAAGCCGATCCCCCCCGAGTCGGGTCCGGCCACTCGTGGCCGTGCCCCGGACCACCGACCTCGAGGACGCCCTGGCTCAGATGCGCCAGAGCGGGGCCCACCTCGCGGTGACGGTCGACGAGCAGGGCGAGCCGGTCAGCGTGCTGTTCCTCGAGGACGTCATCGAGGTGCTGGTCGGCGAGGTCAGCGACGTGGCCTGAGGTCCCCGGTGGGTAGATTCGTCGGCGTGACCGCGTCCCCCTTCGTGCACCGGCTCCGGGTGCGCTACCACGAGTGCGACATGCAGGGCATCGTCTTCAACTCGCACTACTACGCCTGGATCGACATCGCGCACCAGGAGCTGATCCGCGAGGTGCTCGGCCCGCTCGACGTACTCCACTCTCTGGGGGCCGACGTGATGGTCGCGGAGTCCTCGGCCCGCTACCTCGCCTCGGCGAGGTTCGACCAGGAGATCGACATCGAGGTCACGCTCGCCGGCCTGACCACGACCTCGATGACGACGCTGCACACCTTCCGCCACGGCGACACCGTCCTGGCGGAGGGACGCGTGCGCCACGTGTGCGTCGACCGAGAGCTGTGGGGCAAGCGCCCCTGGCCCGACGAGGTCCGCGCGGCGTTCACGCCGCTGCTTCCTGCCTCCGGATAGCCCGAGTGCGGGGCGGGCGGGTCAGCCGCGGATCAGCCGGGCGGCGTCGAGCGCCCAGTAGGTCAAGATCACGTCGGCGCCTGCGCGCCGGATCGAGGTGAGCACCTCGAGCACGGCCGCGTCCCGGTCGATCCAGCCGTTGGCAGCGGCGGCCTCGACCATGGCGTACTCGCCGGAGATGTTGTACGCCGCGACCGGCACCTCGACCGCCGCGCGCACCGCGGCGACCACGTCGAGGTAGCTCAGGGCCGGCTTGACCATCACGATGTCCGCCCCCTCCGACACGTCGATCAGGGCCTCGCGGACACCTTCACGGACGTTGGCGGAGTCCTGCTGGTAGGTGCGCCGGTCGCCCACCAGGGAGGAGTTGACCGCCTCCCGGAAGGGACCGTAGAAGGCGGAGGCGTACTTGGCGGAGTAGGCCAGGATGCCGACGTCGGTGTGCTCCTCGGCGTCGAGCGCCTGCCGGATCATCGCGACCTGGCCGTCCATCATGCCGCTGGGACCGACCAGGTCCACGCCGGCCGCCGCCTGGGCGCGGGCCATCTCGGCGTAGATCTCCAGGGTGCGGTCGTTGTCCACCTCGCCGTCGGGGTCCAGGACCCCGCAGTGACCGTGGTCGGTGAACTCGTCCAGGCACAGGTCCGACATCACCGTGAGCTGGTCGCCGACCTCGGCGACCACGTCGGTGATCGCGAGGTTGAGGATCCCGCCCGGGTCGACCGCGCCCGAGCCGGTGGCGTCCTTGAGCGTCGGCAGCCCGAAGAGCATCACGCCACCCAGGCCCGCCTCCACCGCCTCGTTGACGACCTCTCTTCAGCGTCTCGCGAGTGTGCTGGAAGACCCCGGGCATGCTCGAGATCGCCCGCGGCTCCCGGAGGCCTTCGGCCACGAACAGCGGCAGCACCAGCTGGCTGGGCCGCACCGTCGTCTCGGCGACGAGTCGGCGAAGCGCCGGGGTGCGGCGCAGCCGCCGTGGGCGAGTCTCCGGGAAGCCCACGGCGCTACTTCGAGCTCGCCTTGCGCCGGGTGGACGGACGCCGCTCCGAGGGCCGGGTGACCGGCTGGCCGGACTCGATCATCGAGGCCCGACGAGTGGCGCCGAAGTCCGCGAGGGCCTCGACCAGGTCCTCGACCGACGGCTGGGGAGCCAGTACGTCGACCCGCAGGCCGTGCTCCTCCGCGGTCTTGGCGGTGGCCGGCCCGATCACCGCGATGATCGTCGAGGGGTGCGGCTTGCCGGCGATGCCGACCAGGTTGCGCACCGTCGAGGACGAGGTGAACACGACGGCGTCGAACTTGCCGCTCTTGATCGCCTCCCGGGTGGCAGCAGCCGGCGGGGCGGCCCGGACCGTGCGGTAGGCCGTCACGTCGTCGACCTCCCAGCCGAGGCTGATCAGCCCGGCGACCAGCGTCTCGGTCGCGATGTCGGCGCGCGGGAGGAACACCCGGTTGATCGGGTCCAGCACGTCGTCGTACGGCGGCCAGTCCTCGAGCAGGCCTCGGGCCGACTGCTCACCGGTCGGCACCAGGTCGGAGTTCAGTCCCCAGTCGGCCAGGGCGGCGGCGGTCTTGTCGCCGACGGCAGCGATCTTCAGGCCGGAGAAGGCCCGTGCGTCGAGGCCGTACTCCTCGAACTTCTCGCGCACGGCACGCACCGCGTTGACCGAGGTGAACGCGATCCACTCGTAGCGACCCTCGACCAGGCCGCGCACGGCCTTGTCCATCTGCTGCGGGTTGCGGGGCGGCTCCACCGAGATCGTGGGGACCTCCTCCGGGACGGCGCCGTAGCCGCGCAGGCGCGAGGAGAGCCGGCCCGCCTGCTCCTTGGTGCGTGGCACCAGCACCCGCCAGCCGAACAGCGGCTTGGTCTCGAACCAGGACAGCGTCTCGCGCAGGTCCACGACCGGGCCCACCACGGTGATCGCGGGGGGTGCCATCTCCGCCTGGCGAGCGGCCGAGGCGATGTCGGCCAGGGTGGAGACCACGGTGCGCTGGCAGGTCAGCGTGCCGGTCGAGGTCATCGAGACCGACGTGTCGGCAGGACGCCCTGCCGCGATCAGCTGCGCGGCGATCTCGCCGATGGAGCCGACCGCGGACAGCAGCACCAAGGTGGCGTGCGAGGCGTAGGCGTTCCAGTCGATCTTGGCGTCGTTGCAGGTGACCACCGCCAGCTCGCGGTGGTTCTTGGTGGTCAGCGGGATGCCGGCGTACGTCGGGACGGCGCTCACCGAGGACACCCCGGGCACGATCTCGAAGCCGACGCCGGCCTTGGCGCAGGCCTGGGCCTCCTCCGGCCCCGAGGCGTAGAGGAAGGGGTCGCCCGCCATCAGGCGCACCACCCGCTTGCCGCTCTTGGCCTGCTTGACGACCACCTTGGCGCGGGCGGCGTGGGTCAGCGGCTGGCAGTCCTCGCCGAAGCCTCCGTCGACGAAGACCGGGCCGACGTGCTCGACCGGCTCCTCGTCCTCGGTCTCCACCACGGGCGGCAGACCGAGCACGCTGCGGACCAGCGCCTCGTGTCCGGGCACCTCGGTGACCACGATCTCGGCCTCGAGCAGGAGCTCGACGGCACGGACGGTGAGCAGACCGGGGTCACCAGGGCCACTGCCGACGAAGGACACCCACTTGTGTGGGCGAACCCCGGAGGTCGATGCGGACCCGGCTCCTGCGTTGGCGGGAGTGCTGGACGTGTTCTGGTTGGTCACGATCGCCTTCTTGCTACTTCGGTGTGAGCGGTTATCAGTTCTGCCGCGCCTTCGGCCAGCATCTCGGCGGCGAGCTTGTGCCCCAAGCCGCTGGCGTCGTCGAGGGGACCCGACGCGGATCGTCGTACGGACAGGGCGCCGTCGAGAGGACAGCGCCACCGCCCGGATCCACAGTTCGTCACCGAGGTCACCCTCCGCAACTTCGGCCAGGGCTCCGACCGGGGCCGAGCACCCCGCCTCGAGCTCGGCGAGCAGCACTCGCTCCGCCTCCACGCAGGCCCGGGTGTCCGCGTGGTCCAGGGCCGTGCGCACGACATGCACCAGCTCTGCCCCGGCCCGGCACTCCACGGCAAGAGCGCCCTGACCCGGTGCCGGCAGCACCTGCAGCGGGTCGAGCACCTCGGTCGCCTCGTCCACGCGACCCAGCCGAGCAAGGCCCGCCCGGGCGAGCACGACGGCGTCGAGCAGGCCCGTGGCCACCTTGCCGATCCGGGTGTCCACGTTGCCGCGGACCCCGACGACCTCGACCCCGAGACCGAGGGCCTTGATCTGGGCCACCCGGCGAGGCGCCCCGGTGCCGACGAGGGCACCGGCGGGGAGCTCGCCGAGGGTGAGCCCGTCACGCGCCACGACGACGTCGCGCGGGTCCTCGCGCTCGGGTACGGCGGCCAGTGCGATGCCGTCGGCGGCAGCGGTGGGCAGGTCCTTGAGGGAGTGCACGGCGAGGTCGATCTCACCGCGCAGCAGCGCCTCGCGCAGTGCGCTGACGAAGACGCCGGTGCCACCGATCTGGGCCAGCGGCTCCATGGAGATGTCGCCCTCGGTGCGGATCAGCACCATCTCGGTCGGCAGGCCCGTGGCGGCGGTCAGCGACTCGGCCACGATCGCGCTCTGGGTGCGGGCCAGGGCGGAGGCGCGGGTGCCGATGCGGATCGTCGCTGTTCGGGTGCCCGCAGGCGCGGACAAGGTGTGCGAGGCGGTCATCGTCCGTCCGCCCGGGTCACTGCCTCGACGGCGTCGGGGTCGAGCGCGAACAGCTCGGCGAGCGCGGCGGCGTAGGAGACCGCGCCCGAGTGGTTCGCCAGCTCCTTGACGCGCACCGTCGGCTGGTGGAGGAGCTTCTCGGCGACCCGGTGGATCGCCTTCTCGACCTCCGCGCGGCTCGCCTCGTCCAGGTCGGGCAGCCGGGCCCCCAGACGGCTGAGCTCGGCCTGCACCACGCCGGTGGCCATGGTGCGCAGCGCGACCACGGTCGGCGTGACGCTCCGGATGCTGCGGGCGGCCAGGAAGGCGGAGAGCTCCTGGGCGACGATCTGCCGGACTCCGTCGACGTCACCGACACCGACGGCCTGCTCCAGCTCGGCGGCCAGCGTGTCGAGCGCGATCAGTCGCACTCCGGGCAGGTCGGCCACCGCCGGGTCGACGTCGCGCGGCAGGGCCAGGTCGATGATCGCGAGCGGACGCTCGGAGGTACGCCGCGAGGAGATCGCGTCGACGTCGACCAGGACCCCCGCCGCGCCGGTGCACGAGACCAGGACGTCGACGGGCCCGGCGGCCTCGTGGCCGATCTCGGCGAGCGAGATCGCGCGGGCGTCGTACTGGACGGCGAGGCGGGCGGCGTGCTCGGGCGTGCGGTTGGCCACCACGATCGAGCCGGCGCCGGCGCGAGCGGCGGTGGCCACCGTCAGGCGCGCCATCGAACCCGCCCCCACGACGAGCAGGTGCTTGCCGGCCAGGTCGCCGACGTGGTCGGCGGCGCGGGACAGTGCCGCGGTGACCAGGCTCGGGGCCACGCGGTCGATGTCGGTCTCGGCGTGGGAGCGCTTGCCCACCCGCAGCGCCTGCTGGAAGAGCACGTTCAGGGCGGGTCCGACCGTGGCGGCCTCCTGGCCCACCCGGAGTGCCTCACGGGTCTGGCCCAGGATCTGGCTCTCCCCCAGCACCATCGAGTCCAGGCCCGCGGCGACGTGGAACAGGTGCGACACGGCGCCGTCGTCGTAGTGCACGTAGAGGTGCTCGAGCACCTCGTCGGTGCCCGTGCCGGCCCGGTCGCCCAGCAGCCGGGAGATGTCCTCGACGCTGCCGTGGAACCGCTCGACCTCGGCGTAGACCTCGGTGCGGTTGCAGGTGGAGAGCACCGCCACCTCGGTGACGTGCTCGCTGTCGGAGATCTCGCGGATCAGCTTGTGCACGCCCTCGGAGTCCAGCGCCACCCG
The DNA here is from genome assembly GCA_963812235.1 of uncultured Actinomycetota bacterium. Taxonomy (GTDB): domain Bacteria; phylum Actinomycetota; class Actinomycetes; order Propionibacteriales; family Nocardioidaceae; genus Marmoricola. Next base: position 278,689 of record CAWEUP010000027.1, read on the forward strand.
CTCCAGCACCGCGACCGGAGCGGTCTTGTGGGAGATCCCGACGACCAGGACACTCATCCGGCGTCCTCGGTGAGCACGTCGAGCTGGTCCCGCATCGCCTGGTCGGAAGACTTGCGCTGCTCGTGGTAGGCCAGGATCTGGAGCTCGCTGGACAGGTCGACGCGACGCACGTCGACGCCGTCGGGGACCGAGAGGATCGCGGAGGCGAAGTTCAAGATGCTGCGCAGGCCGACCTCCACCATCCGGTCGCAGACCGCCTGGGCGGCGACCGCGGGGGTGGCGATCACGCCGATGCCGAGGCCGTGCTCGGCGACCACGTCCTCGAGGTCCTCGAAGCTGCGGATCTCCAGGCCGGCGACGACCTCGCCGTGCCTGCTGCGGTCGGCGTCGAGCAGGGCGACCGTGCGGAAGCCGCGCGAGGAGAACCCGGAGTAGTTCGCGAGCGCGTGACCGAGGTTCCCGATCCCGACCACGATGACCGGCCAGTCCTGGGTCAGGCCGATCTCGCGCGAGATCTGGTAGCGGAGATACTGCACGTCGTACCCGACGCCACGGGTGCCGTAGGAGCCGAGGTGGGACAGGTCCTTGCGCAGCTTGGCGCTGTTCACGCCGGCGGCGGTGGCCAGCTCCAGGCTCGAGCAGGTCGTGGTGGCGGCGTCGCTCATCGAGTTCAGCGCCCGCAGGTACACGGGAAGACGGGCGACCGTCGCCTCGGGAATGCGGGAATTGCTCACGTTTTCGACACTCTCCACAGTTGCGGTCTTCTGCACTCTAGGAGTTTGTGAACGTGCGAACAAACCGAGCCCACGGGCTGGCCTAGCACATGTGAGATGTGTCATGCCCACGGGGGTTGGCAACGCCCGCTCCGCGGGCGACTCAGCCGAGCGCGCGCCGCAGACGGGCCTCGTCGACCCGCCAGAAGTCATGCTGCCGCCCGTCGACCAAGGTCACCGGGATCTGCTCGCCGTAGGCGCTCATCAGGTCGGTCGAGGAGCTGATGTCGATGTCCTCGAAGTCGGTGCCCACCTCGGCGCACACCCTGGCGATCACCGCACGCGCGTCGTCGCACAGGTGACAGCCGGGCTTGGAGTACAGCGTGATCCGGGCGGTCACCGGCTCACTCCAGCAGGCCCAGCGAGCGTCGCCGCTCGGCGGCGCGCAGGCGCCCCTTCTGGACCTTGCCCGTCGGTGTGTAGGGAAGCCGGTCGACCACGTGGATCACCGAGGGCTGCTTGAACCTGGCCAGCCGGGACTCGCAGTGGCGGCGTACGACGTTCTCCAGGTCGTCGCTCGCTCCGGCGGGGGTGGCCTTCACGTAGGCCACCACAGCCTCGCCGGTGAGGGGGTCGTCGACGCCGATGACTGCTGCCTCCTGCACCTCGAGGAGCTCGGCGATCACCTCCTCGACCTCGACCGGATAGACGTTGAACCCCGAGACGATGACCAGCTCCTTGACCCGGTCGACCAGGTAGAGGTCACCGCTGTCGTCGAGGTAGCCGACGTCACCGGTGGGCCACCACCCGTCCGCGTCCGGACCGTCCGCCCCGTCGGGCCAGTAGCCCGAGAACAGGTTGGCGCCTCGGATGTGGATCTCGCCGCCGTCCTCGTCGTCGGGCTCGCGCCCGCTCTCGTCGACCAGGCGGATCTCGATGCCGGGCAACGCGGCACCCACGGTGCGCAGGCTCGGCCGCTCGCTGCACAGCGTCGAGGTAACGACGGGGGCGGCCTCGGTGAGGCCGTAGCCCTGGTGCACCTCGACGTTCGTGCGAGCGGTGAAGGCCGCCGTCAGGCCGGCGTCCAGCGGCGCCGAGCCGCTCAGCACCAGTCGCACCGGACCGAGACGATCCTCCAGGCCGGGCAGCTGCATCCAGTAGGCGAAGACGGGCGGGGCCACCGGGACCACCGAGATCGCCTCGTCCTCGATCAGGTCGAGTGAGCCCTCGGGGTCGAAGCCGTCGACCAGCACCAACCGGGACTTCTGCCGCAGCACCTGACCGAGCACGGCGTTGAGGCCGTAGACGTGGAACAGGGGAAGGACACCGAGGACCACGTCGCGGCCGGTGATCATCGGCGGGGAGACCTGCGACACCTGCTCGATGTTGGCCAGCAGGGCGCGGTGGGACAGCATCGCGGCCCGGGGACGACCCGACGTGCCGCTCGTGTAGAGCAGCACCGCCAGGCTCTCCGGGTCCAGTCGCGTCGGACCCTGCCGGCCTCGGGTGGCGACCAGCTGGTCCCAGCTCCGCTCCCCGGGGGACAACGTGGTGCCGACCGTGACGATCCGAGGGCGCGCGGCCTGCTCGTAACCGGAGACCTCCATCGCCTCGCTCAGTCCACCGACCGCCTCCCGGACCGAGGTGATCGTCTCGGGATCGGCGATCACCATCCGGGTGCCCGAGTCGGCCAGCATCCGGATCAGCTCACCGGTGGCGCTGCGGGGGTTGACGGGGACCACCACCATGCCGGCCCGGAGCGCACCCAGGTAGGCCGCGACGAACTCGATCCGGTTGCCGGTGGCGAGCATCACCCGGTAGCCCGCGATCATGCCCGCGTCGGAGAGGCCCTGCACCACCCGATCGACGAGTTCCTCGAGACCGCTGCAGGTCACGGTGCGCCCGGTCGCCGCCTCGGACAGCACGGTCTTGTCCGGCTCCTCAACGGCCGCCCGGCTCAACAGCGCGGCGACGTTGGAGTCCATCGGGCGAGTCTCGCACATCGGCCACCCCCGGCCGCACGCGTGGAACCGGTGGACCGTTGTGCCCTTAGTGTGGGGACGTGAGCCCTCCCCCACCGAGCGGCAGGCCCGGGCGGAAGCCGCCGGCGCGGCCGCCCAACCTGCAACGTCGCTCGCAGCTCGCAGGCGAGGCCGCCGCCTCCATCGCCGAGGTCGAGAGCGCCCTCAGCGTCGAGTCCGACCCCACGTCGGCCGCGTTCTTCGACGTCGACAACACGGTCATGCAGGGCGCCTCGATCTTCCACCTCGCGCGCGGACTGCACCGCCGCGAGTTCTTCACCACCAAGGACATCCTGGGGGCCGCCTGGAAGCAGGCCTACTTCCGGCTGGTGGGGGTCGAGGACCCCGAGCACGTCGCCGAGGCCCGCAGCTCGGCGCTCTCCTTCATCGCCGGTCACACGGTCGCCGAGCTCGAGGAGCTCGGCGAGGAGATCTTCGACGAGCGGATGGCCCATCGCATCTGGCCGGGGACCCGGGCACTGGCCCAGCTCCACCTCGACGAGGGCCAGCGGGTCTGGCTGGTGACCGCGGCCCCGATCGAGATCGCGACGATCATCGCGCGACGACTCGGCCTCACCGGCGCGCTCGGCACGGTCGCCGCACACGTCGACGGCGTCTACACCGGAGAGCTGGTCGGCGAGATGCTGCACGGATCGGCCAAGGCGGTGGCCGTCCGTGAGATCGCCGACCGGTTCGGGTTGGACCTGGCGCGCTGCTCGGCGTACTCCGACTCCTACAACGACCTGCCGATGCTCAACGAGGTCGGCGACCCGTGCGTGATCAACCCCGACTCGCGGCTGCGGGACCACGCCAAGGCCAACGGCTGGCGCATCCGTGACTACCGGACCGGCCGCAAGGCGGCCCGCGCCGGGCTGTTCGCCGCCGGGGTGGCCGGAGCGGTCGCCGGCACCGCGGTCGCCGCCACGGCAGTGCGCCGCAAGGTCCGCTGACCCCTCGCGCGCGGGCCGTGGTCTCGGTCACGTATCGGTTCACAACAGTGTTACTGCCGCGTAGCATCGGCAGATGGTTGGGAGGGCACCCGGCACCCGTCGGTGGCAGACATGAGCGCACACGAGATGCACCGAGGTCTTGCTGCGCTGCGCCGCGCCCTGGCGGAGGTACTCGCCCCCTCCACCCCCGTTCCGGTCTCGACCGGACCCGGCCCGGAGACGTCGTGGCTGCTCTCCCAGGCCAGCAGACAGGTCGGCGGTTCACCGCCCGCCCCGCGGTCGGGTCAGCACGACGACGCCGCGCTGGCCGCCTCCTCGGTGGAGGACGAGGCCGAGGGCAAGAGGCTGATCGCCCTGGTCGAGCTGGCCCGCAACGGCGACTCCGAGGCGTTCGGTGCGCTCTACGACCACTACCACACCAGCGTCTACCGCTTCCTGTACTACCGGCTGGGATCGGTCCAGCTCGCCGAGGACCTCACCGCGGAGACGTTCTTCCGGGCTCTGCGCGCGATGAGCGGCTTCCGCTGGCAGGGCAAGGACTTCGGGGCCTGGCTGATGACGATCGCGCGCAACCTGACGACCGACCACTTCAAGTCCGGCCGGACCAGGCTGGAGAGCACCACCGAGGACATGACGACCCTCGACACCACCACCGACGGACCCGAGGGCGCCGTCCTGACCGCCCTCACCAACGAGGCCCTTCTCGAGGCGCTCGGCGAGCTGCCGGCCGAGCAGCGTGAGTGCCTGGTGCTGCGGTTCCTCCAGGGACTCTCGATCGCGGAGACGGCCGATCTGCTCGGCCGCAGCGCCGGCGCGGTCAAGCAGCTGCAGCTGCGCGGCGTGCGCAACCTCGCTCGGCTGCTGCCGGAGGGTGTGCGTTAAGTGTCCAACATGCGAAATTTTTCCAGCGGCATAACCTCCCCGCCGAGAGCCTCGTTGAGGTGGGTGACAGCGTGCCGGATGCAGGGCCTTCTCCCAGGTGAACCTCTGAGCGCGATCTTCCAGAGTTCAGGAACACACCCATGAGATCCCTCTTCCCCGCCGAGCGCGCGGCCGAGGAGTTCGAGCAGGTCCTCGACGGTACGGCGACGCAGGCCGTCGCCGAGCGCTACGCCGATCTCCTCGACACCGTCTCACTGCTGCTCGCCGAGCCGCTGGTGCTGCCCCGCGCCGAGTTCGTCAGTGACCTCAGGTCGCGGTTGCTCACAGCAGCCCCGACCGAGCTGTCCGGCACTTCGGCCGTCGTACTCGAGCTGCCCGCGCACCGCACCTCGCGAGGCACCCGTCGGATCGGGACCGTGGCGGCGTCGCTGGTCCTGGTCGGTGGCAGCGCGGGCCTGGCCGCCGCGTCCTCCGGCTCACTGCCGGGAGACGGCCTCTACCCGATCAAGCGCGGCGTCGAGCAGGCGGTGGCGGCCGCCCGGCTCGGCGATGCCGCGACCGGCAGGTCGCTGCTCGGCCAGGCCTCCACCCGGCTGGCGGAGGTGCGCTCCCTCCAGGCCCAGGGCTCTCCGGACAGCGCCCTGGTGGCCCAGACCGTCGTCTCCTTCCGCGAGGCCGCCGTCGCCGGTGCCGATCGGCTCTTCCTGGCCTACGCGGCCGATGGGAACGCCGCAGACATCGTCAGCGTCCGCGCCTTCACCGCAGCCCAGATGACCAGGATCGCGGCACTGGCGGGCACCTCCGCCACCACCGACGCCACGCTCGTCGACGCGGCCGACACCGTGGCCGACATCGACGCGCAGGCCCGTGCCCTGTGTGGCAGCTGCTCCCCGGCGGGACCGCTCGCTCCGCCGGACGCGCTCGCGGCCGGTGCGGGCGCCGCCGCGCTCGACCGTCTGCTCGTCCGACCGGTCGCGCAGGTCGAGGTGGACCGCACCGCCGCCGGAGCAGCGCAGCTGGCCGAGCTCGTGGCGGCCGCCGAGCGCTCAGCGGGCAGGATCCCGCAGACTCCACCGACCTCGGGCACCGACGCCGGGACCGGGTCCACACCCGGCGGCCTCCCGGTGACCAGCACGATCACCCCGCAGGGATCCCTGGTCCCCGCTCCCAGCTCGGGTGCGGCCGTCAGCGAACTGGTCTCCGGTGTCACGGGCAGCCTCCCCGAGGTCACCACCCCCAAGGCGCCGCGCGTCAAGGGCGACCCCGGCAAGGCGCTCACCGACGCGGTGGACGAGGCGACCGACCCGCTGCTTCCCTGAGCGCCGTCTAGGAGAAGACGGACTTGCGCTTCATCAGCAGCGAGTAGAGCGTCTGCTGGATCGACTCGCGGACCTGGTCGGTGACGTTGAAGACCAGCATCGGGTCCTCGGCCGCACCCACCTCGTAGGTGTCGGTGCGGATCGGCTCACCGAACTCGATCAACCACTTGGACGGCAGCGGGATCAGACCCAGCGGCCCCAGGAGCGGGAACAGCGGGGTGATCGGGATGTAGGGCACCCCGAGCAGGCGAGCCAGCGAAGGGATGTTCCCCACGAGCGGATAGATCTCCTCCGCGCCGACCACCGAGGTCGGGATGATCGGCACGCCGGTCCTGATGGCCGCCGAGACGAAACCGCCGCGACCGAAGCGCTGCAGCTTGTACCTCTCGCTGAACGGCTTGCCGATGCCCTTGAACCCCTCGGGCCACACACCGACGAGCTCGCCGTCGCGCAGCATCCGCTCGGCGTCGTCGTGGCAGGCCAGTGTGGCGCCGCCCTTGCGGGCGAGGTCGCCGATCACCGGCAGCCGGAAGACCAGGTCCGCCCCCAGGGGGCGCAGGAACCTGCTGGTGTGGTCACGGATGCTCACCGCGGTCATCAGCCCGTCGAGCGGCACGGTGCCGGAGTGGTTCGAGACCACCAGGGCACCCCCCTCGGTCGGGATGTTCTCGGCGCCGCGCACCTCGACGCGGAACCACTTGCGCGCCAGCGGCCGGGCCGCGGCCAGCAGGAACTGCTCGGTGACCTCCTGGTCGAACCCGTAGTCGTCGACCACGAACTCCCCGGTCAGGCGCCGTCGCAAGAAGGCCAGGAACTCCGCCAGCCGCGGCTCCCAGTTCTCCCCGAACAGCTCCTTGGAGGCAGACGTCAGCGCGGCTAGCCAGTCCAGGGGCGGGATGCCGGCTGTGGGATGCCGGTGCTCGGCGGTGACCGGCGGTCGGGACACCGGCACCGTGGTCGGAGACGGGGCCGAGGTCGAGGTGCGCGCGCGCGAGCGTTGCGAGGGCACCCCGGACTGCTCCGGGCCGTCCTCGGCGACGGGCTGGGGGGCCTGGGTGACCTCGGGATCCACCGCGGGGACGGCAGCCGGGCTGCTGGTCTCGCTGCCCTCCGGAGGCCGCGCGGCGCTCTTCGCGGACAGGCTGCGGCTGTTCGCCGAGGGCTTGGACCCGCCAGTGCCGCGACCGGGCCTTCCTCGGGTCCCGATCGGAATGATCTCGGCGTCACCCACGAGCAGCACCTCTCCTCGACGTCAAGGCATCCATCATGGCCGCTTCGGTGGCCCGGACCCGGTCGGCTCCGAGCGGACCGGGAGCCAGGGAGTCGGCGAAGTCGGCGAAGGCCTCGGCGGTGGTGAAGGACGGCTCGAAACCGAGCATCGAGCGCATCCGGGTGGTGTCCAGGCCTCGGCCGTAGGTCAGGAAGCCGATCTGCTCGGCAGAGAAGTCGGCGGCCCGGGTCTGGCGGATCGCGGACCCGAAGGTCGGGATCGCGAAGGCCGGCAGCGGAAGCGCGGGCCGGCCGATACGGCGTACGGCCTGGGACAGGGTGATGATGCCGTCACCGGCGACGTTGTAGGTGCCGGGCACCTCATCGAGGCTCGCGTGCTGGAGCACGTTGAGCGCGTCGCTCTCGTGCACGAACTGCAGGCGCGGGTTGAACCCCAGCACGGTCGGGATCACCGGGAGCCGGAAGTAGCCGGTCATCGGCGAGATGATCCGCGGTCCGATGATGTGCGCGAGCCGCAACATGGTCACCGACACGTCGGGACGCCGACGGGCAAAGCCGCGCGTGTAGGACTCCACCTCCCGGATGTCCTTGGCGAACCCGTGGCCCGGGAGTCGCTTGGCGGTCATGCCCTCGGTGAACTTCGCGGGATCCCGGTGGGAGGCACCGTAGAAGGCAGCGCTCGACTTCAGCACGACCTTGCTCACGTCCGGGGCCTGCTGGCAGGCGGCCAGGAGCTGCATCGTCCCGATGACGTTGAGCTCCTTGGTCGCCACCACGCCGCCCGCGGCAGCCGCCGTGGCCGTGACGCTCATGTGCACGACCGTGGTGACCCGCTCCCGCACGATCACCTTGGCGATCACCGGGTTGCGGATGTCCGCCCTGACGAAGTCGGCCCCGCCGAGGTCGCCACGAGGCGGCACCACGTCGACACCGATCACGCGCTCGACCCCCGGCGCATCGGACAGTTGCGCCGCGAAGCGACGCCCGAGATCACCGGCGACGCCGGTGACGAGTACGACCTGACCCATGGTGACCTGAGGGTGCTGCCCTACTTGCCGAGACGACGGCGCTGGACGCGTGTCTTCTTCAGCAGCTTGCGGTGCTTCTTCTTCGCCATGCGCTTGCGGCGCTTCTCGTGACAGAACCCACGTTGTGACCCATCCGTCTGTGAGAGGGGGAGCCCAGGTGGAGTCCCTCGTCCGAAGGGCACAGCCTAACGGTCCGTGCAGGCGCAACCGAATCGGCGGGGTGGTCGTGGACCAGGGCGCCTAGCCGGCGTTGAAGAAGCTGGTGCGCAGGTACTCGTTGACGTCCTCTTCGCTGACCCGGAAGGAGCGGCCGACGCGGACGGCGGGAAGCTCGCCGCTATGGACCAGGCGGTACACCGTCATCTTGGACACGCGCATGACCGCGGCCACCTCGGCAACGGTCAGGAACTTCACCTCGGAGATGTCGTTCGTGGGCATAGCGCACCGCACTTTCTTCTCGCACGTCCGGCCATCCCTGTTCCAGGCCCCGCGCGGGTATGAGAGAAATATAGGTCCAATGTGACCTATGTGCTGAGATTCCCCAAAGTGAAAGGTGAGACTTCGGCGTGGTCACTTGCCAAGCCGACATTTCGGCGGCTCAGCCCTGCGGATCCAGCCCGTTGTCGGGGAAGACCGCGTCCCGGGTCGCCTGGATCGCGCGGTCCAGCCAGGTGTCCGGGTCATAGCCCTGGGACCAGTCGCGGTAGATCGCGTTGCGTCCGTCCGTCATCCGCAGCGGAGCCCTCACCCCGAGCTGCTCGCGGATGCTCTCGCGCCACGCGGCCGGGGTGTCCAGCCGGTTGCTCAGCGGCACTCCCCGAGACCACCGAGAGCAGGTGCGTCCAGGACGCGCGGCACCACGTCGACGACCGCGTAGCCGCCGCCGCCCAGTCGCCACCCAGCGCCCGCCGGCCGACCTCGTGCGCCAGGTCGTGCAGCGCCAGATAGCTGGCGCGCTGGCCGTCGACGCTGAGCGCCAGGTGCGCCAGCGGGTCGTCGCGCGTGCGAGTCGCACCCCTGCTGGGTGACCAGGACGTCGGGCGCGAAGGCTCGCGCACCAGCGGTGGAACCACTGCGTGGAAGGCACGCAGCCAGCCGGCGTCCGCGGTCCCCGGCGGCAGCGCCACGTTGACCGCCGTAGCCGACCGCGTCCGGGCCGCCGGAGTCGGCCGGGAAGCCGGTGCCCGGGAACAGGAACCGGCCGGACTCGTGGAACGAGATGGGTCAGCACACCGGGGTCTTCGTAGAAAATCGCCTGCGTGCCGTCCCCGTGGTGGGCGTCCGTGTCCGTGTACAGCACCCGAGCACCCTGCATCCGCAGCCACGCGATCGCCACCGCGCAGTCGTTGTAGACACAGAAGCCGGAGGCACGCCGCCGCATCGCGTGGTGGAGCCCGCCGGCGATGTTCGCCGCGTGGTCGACCGTGACCGGTCCGACACCCGCCGGGCCGCCTCGAGGCTGGCCCCCACCACGTGGCGGGAGGCCTGGTGCATGTTGGCGAAGGTCGGGTTGTCCTCGCTGCCGAGCCCGACGGTGAGGCTCGCCGCGGGACGGGTCGGCGCTCGCGGCCATGACCGCCTCGACCAGGGCGGGCTCGTGCACCGTCTCCAGCTCGTCCTCGGTCGCGTCCGGTGCCGGCACCGTCTCCAGGTGCTCGAGGACGCCGAGGTGCCTGGAGAGCGAGACGGTGAGATCGACCCTGATCGGGTTCATCGGATGGCCGGCTCCGAAGTCGTAGGAGGTCAGCGACTCGTCGTAGACCACGCAGCCTCGGCAGCCCGACGCCGCCGCGTCGTCGTTGGCGGCGTGCTCTCCGGTCCGGTCCTCCATGCGCGGACGCTACCTCTCGCTGGTCCGTCGAGCCACGACGACGCCCTCGACCTCGCTCACCACGGTGAACTCGCCCGAGTCCAGCAGCGCAGCGAAACCGCGCCAGGCAGGGGTGGGTGGCAGGTACCAGCGCTGGTCGACGGCGATCCACTCCACCTCGTCGAACTCCGAGGCCGGCAGCGGCGGACCGTCGGGAGCGATGGTGTCCCCGACCAGATAGAGCTCGGTGCGCAGCGCGATCCGAGCGCCGAGGTCATCGGAGGCCGCGACCCGGCTCCCCGTCGGGATCTGGTCGAGCGCCTCGTCGATCGCGGCCACCCGGGCCGGCGTACGCCAGAAGTCCGGCTGCCACACCTGGGAGAGCGCCTGCTGCGGCACCAGCACCAGGGTGCCGACCACGGCCAGGGTCAGCCCGACCTGCCGGACCGGCCTCTGCAGCAGCCGGGCGCCCTCGATCATCGCCGCCACGGCGATCGGGACCAGGATCGCGTCGTACTGGAAATAGGGCTCCCAGTAGGTCGACTTCGCGGAGAGGAAGCGCCATCCGAAGGTGGGTACGGCGACCACCAGCAGCAGCGGCGAACGGAGGGCGAGCATGCCGGTCGGGAGCAGCAGGAACAGCAGCGTGCGCACCTTGGCCGGGACGCCCTCGGCCAGGATGCGGAGGGCGTCCGCGGGCCCCGAGGGGGCGTACTTGTCGGCGAACCCGCCCGTCTCGCCGTTGAGGGCGGGCAGCACCCACCACTGGATCGCCGCGAACGCGACCACGCCGACCGCGACGGCGATCGCGCCCCACCGCCGCGAGCCCCGGAGGAAGACGACCGCGCCCAGGGCGATCACCGTCAGGCCGAGGTCCTCCTTGACCAGGATCAGCGGCAGCGCCCAGCACACGGCCGCTCGATGGTCCGCGCGCAGCATCGCGGCCATGCTCAACGACATCAGCGGGACGCCGAGTGCGACCTCGTGGAAGTCGAAGCCGATCAGGGCGGCGAAGCCGGGCGCCAGCCCGTAGCTCACCGCGGTCACCCAGGGCAGCGCCCCCGTGCCCGCGGCCCGCATGAGCGGGACCACGCCGACCGCCACCGCGACGGCCTGCGCGAAGAGCAGCGTCAGGGGCGAGGAGACGACCAGGACCAGCGGGGCCAGCAGCGCGAGCGCGGGGCTGAAGTGCAGCGCCGCGGTCGTGGTGTCGGTCAGCGGGAGGGTGGGCAGGCGACCTTGGGAGTACTCCCGCACGACGGACTCGAAGAAGCCCAGGTCGAAGATGAAGGAGTCCATCCGGTGGTACTGCTGGAAGGAGACGGACGAGTACAGCGTCGCCAGCACGAGGGCGGTGAGCCACGCCTGCCAGGCGGGGACCCTGGTCTTGATCGCGGACCCGATGTCGTGAGGCCCTTCAGTCATCGCTGTTGGCGAGAGCGACCGACCGGTCGCGTGCGGCCTCCATGGCCTCGATGAACGCCGCCCGCACCTTGTGGTTCTCGAGCTGGCGGATCGCCGCGGCCGTCGTACCGCCGGGTGAGGTGACGCGTTCGCGCAGCACCGTCGGGTGCTCCCCGGTCTCGCGCAGCAGCTTGGCCGAGCCGACCACGGTCTGGACGACGAGCTCGGTGGAGGTGCTGCGCGGGAGCCCGAGGTGGACCCCGGCCTCGATCATCGACTCGACCACGAAGAACAGGTAGGCCGGGCCGGACCCGGAGATCGCCGTCACCGCGTCCTGCTGCTTCTCCGGCACACGCACCACGCGGCCGGTGACCGCGAGCATCCGCTCGGCCAGCGCGAGGTGCTCCTCGTCGCAGTGCCTTCCGGCCGAGATCGCGGCCATCCCCTCGTCGACCAGGGCCGGGGTGTTGGGCATCACCCGGATGACGGCGATGCCGTCGGGGATGTGCCCCTCGATGTAGGCCGTGGTGATGCCGGCGGCGAGGCTGATCAGCACCTGGCCCGCGCGCAGGTGCGGAGCGATCTCGGTGAGCACCTCACCCATGTCCTGGGGCTTGACGACGAGGGCGACGGTCTCGGCCCTGGCGGCGGCCTCGGTGTTGGCCACCACCTGCACGGCGTACTTCTCGCGGAGCTCGGTGGCCCGCTCGGGCCGCTTCTCCCCGATCACCAGGTCGGCCACGTCGTGACCACCCCGGATCAGTCCCGAGAGGAGTGCCTCGCCCATCACTCCGGCGCCGATGATCGCGACGGTCATGGTGGTCCCTTCTGAAGAGCGGGTGGAAGCGCCCGGTCGGGACTACTTCTGGGAGACGAGTGAACGCAGGAAGAATGTCAGGTTCTGCGGGCGCTCGGCGAGTCTTCTCATCAGGTAGCCGTACCACTCCTGGCCGTAGGGCAGGTAGACGCGCACCTTCTCCCCGGCCTCGGCCAGGCGCTTCTGCTCCTCGCTGCGGATGCCGAAGAGCATCTGGAACTCATAGGTGCCGGGCATCCGCCCGTAACGGGTGGCCAGGGCGGAGGCGATCTTGACCATCCGTGGGTCGTGAGTGGCCACCATCGGATAGCCCTCACCGGCCATCAGCACCTTCAGGCAGCGCACGTAGGACTTGTCCACGTCGTGACGGTCCTGGTAGGCGACGTCCTCGGGCTCCTTGTACGCGCCCTTGCACAGCCGCACCCGGCTGCCCTCGCGGGCGAGGGCGCGGCAGTCCTGCTCGGTCCGGTACAGATAGGACTGGACGACCGCTCCGGTCTCGGGGAAGTCCTTGCGGAGCTCGTGCAACGTCGCCAGCGTGCTGTCGGTGGTGGTGTGGTCCTCCATGTCGAGGGTCACCGTGGTGCCCGCGTTGCGCGCCGCGCGGCAGATCCTGCGGGCGTTCTCGGTGGCGAGCTTGGGGCCGATGGTCGGCAGCGCCTGACCGATCGCGGAGAGCTTCACGCTCACCTCCGCGTTGCGGGCCAGGCCGGCCTGGCTCAGGCGCTGGAGGAGGTCGAGGTACGCCGCGACCGTCGCCTCCGCCTGCGCCTCCTCGAGGGTGTCCTCGCCGAGGAAGTCCAGGGTGACGTGCAGGCCGTCCTCGATCAGCGTGCGGCTGGCCTCCACCGCCTGCTGGTTCTCCTCGCCAGGCACGTAGCGGTTCACGATCCCGCTGCTGACCGGCATGCGGGTGACGATTTCCTTGATCCGGCGGCTACTGGCCAGCTTCAGCAGAACGTGTCGCAGCAAGGGGTTCCTCCGGACTAGGCGGGTCCGGGTCACGTTACCCGCAGCGAGAAGCGCCGATGAAATCGTGGCTGGGGGCTCGCTCGTCTCCGGGTTCCCTGATGTGGTCGGGGTCAGGCCGACTGGCGGCGCAGCGTGAGCGCGCCCAGGGCGAGTCCGGCCACGACGTACGCCGAGACCAGCGCGATGTTGCGCCAGACCTCGGCGGTCTCCGCCGAGGTGGCCACGATCTGCATGGCGTCGACCGCGTAGGACAGCGGGAGCACGTCGGAGATCAGCTCGAGCAGGCGTGGCATCGCGTCGCGAGGGACGAACAGTCCGCACAGCAGGATCTGGGGGATCACCACCGCGGGCATGAACTGGACCGCCTGGAACTCGGTGCGGGCGAAGGCCGAGACGAGCAGGCCGAGTGCCGTACCGAGGATGGCGTCGATGACGGCGACCACCATCAGCAGCCAGACGGATCCGGTGACGACCAGGTCGAGCAGCCAGACGCTGACCGACACCGCGAGCGCGGACTGGACCGCCGCGACCAGGCCGAAGGCGATCGCGTAGCCGAGCAGGAAGTCGAGCTTGCCCATGGGCAGGGCCAGGAGCCGCTCCAGGGTGCCGGAGGTGCGCTCGCGCAACGTCGTCACGGAGGTGACCAGGAACATCACGATGAACGGGATCAGGGCCAGCAGCGCCGGGCCGAGGCGGGAGAACCCCTCACCCGGCAGCCCGTCGAACATCCACCACAACAGCGACATCAGCAAGAACGGCAGCACCAGCAGCATCGCCAGCGTCCGGTGGTCGCGGCGAAGCTGGATCAGCACGCGGATGGTCACGGCAGCTGTCGACCTCGCGGAGACGACGCTCATGACTCCTCCTGCTCTCGGACCAGCGACAAGAAGGCGCCCTCGATGTCCTTGGCCCCGGTGGTCTCCAGCAGCCCGGCAGGTGTGTCGTCGGCGATCAGCCGGCCCGCGCGCATGAGGAGCAGCCGGTCGCACCGAGAGGCCTCGTCCATCACGTGGCTGGAGACCAGCACGGCGTCACCGTCGTCGGCCAGCCGGTGGAAGGTGGTCCAGAGCTCGGCCCGCAGCACCGGGTCGAGCCCGACGGTGGGCTCGTCCAGGACCAGGAGCGGCGGGTTCCCGAGCAGCGCGACCGCGAGCGAGACCCGGGACCACTGTCCCCCGGAGAGCTTGCCGACCACCCGATCCGCCTTGTCCTGGAGCGCGACCAGCTCGATGCACTCCGCGACCCGCTGGTCCGAGACCCCGAGGATGCGTGCGAAGAAGCGCAGGTTCTCGCGGACGGTGAGGTCGTCGTAGACGCTCGGCTGCTGGGTGACGTAGCCGATCTCGGAGCGCAGCGCTGCCGCACCGGCGTGGTCCCCCAGCACCTCGACGAAGCCGGAGGTGATCCGCTGCACGCCGACCAGCGTGCGCATCAGCGTGGTCTTGCCACAGCCCGACGGGCCCAGGAGACCGGTGACCTGCCCGGCCGCCACCTCGAAGTCGAGACCACGCAGCACCTCGGCACCGGCTCGCCGTACCTCGAGCCCGTGCACCCGAACGGCGTTTTTCATCATGCGTTGAATTATCCTCCGGGCGGCGCTGACGTCAAGGCTTTCGAACGACGTAATGGCTTGCTGGACGGCTGGGCGTCGCAGGTTGCAGACTTGCTCTCCCGACCGTGAATCCCTCTTGATTCGAACAGATGTTCGTAGGACAATGGGAGCATGACCTCGGTTCACCCGGCACCCACGGCCTCCACCCACCGGGTGCTGGCGCGGGTGGAGGCCAACCTGGTCGCGGTGCGGGCCGCGGAGTTCGAGCGGCTGGTGCTGGCCCGGGAGTGGGCGCTGGCCCACGTGGTCACCGACCCTGAGGTGCTCGCTGATCCGCGTCGTCGCCCGACCCTGTTGGGCGCGGTCGGGCTCGTGGTCGATGAGTACGCCGGCGCCGAGTTCGCCGCCGCGCTCGCGCTGCACCCGCTGGCGGGTCGCCGTTGGCTGGCCGATGCGGTCGACATCTACGACCGGCTGCCCGCACCTGTGGGCGACCCTGTCGGTCGGGCGGGTCGAGGTGTGGGTGGCCCGCAAGATCGCCGCCGCCACCGCCGACCTCACCGACGACCAGGCCCGGTGGGTGGACGCGTCGGTCGCCGAGGTGGTCGCGACCCTGCCCCCGGCACGGCTGCTGGCCCTGGTCGCTGCCCGGGTGGTCCAAGCCGACCAGGCCCTGGCCGAACGCAAGGCCGAGCAGGCCGCCTGCGCCGCGGATGGTGTGGACCAGCCGAGGTGACGAGCACGGCACCCGGGTCCTGGTGATCAAGGGCACCAGCCCCGGCATCCACCGCCTCGCCACCACCATCGACCACCTCGCCCACCTGCTGGCCGAGCACGGCGACCCCGCCCAGCGCGCCCAGCCGATGGACTGCCTACGCGCCGACGCCGCCGAGCTGCTGGCCAACCCACTGGCCGCGTTGAAGCTGATGGTCGGCGCGCAGGAGAGCACCTGCGATCAGCAGGTGGCGGAGGCGATCCGCACCGCCGCGACCGGCAGCGATGCGGCCTCGGGCGGTGCTCTACCTGCACCTGACCCCCGCCGCGCTGCTCGGTGGTGGGGTGACCCGGGCCGAGGAGCTCGGCGCGCTGACCCGCCAGCAGCTCATCCAGGTGCTGGGCCACACCCAGGTCAGCCTGCGACCGGTGATCGACCTCAACGCCGGGATGGCGGCCGACTGCTACGAGGTCCCCGCCGCGATCGACGAACGCCTCCAGCTGTCCAAGCCGGCCGATGTGTTCCCCTACGCCACCTCCACCAGCCGCAGGCTCGACCGCGACCACACCGCTCGCCTACGACCCCCACGGGCCACCGGGCCAGACCAGCGAGGCCAACCTCGGCAAGCTGGCCCGACACCACCACCGGATCAAGACCCACGCCGGCTGGAGCGTCACCCAGCACGAGGGCCGGTTCACCTGGACCAGCCCCCACGGCCGGACCTACACCACCGACAGAAACGGCACCCACCGCACCCACCGGGCCGACCTCAGCTGGGCACCCGCCGCCTGAGCGGGACGGCCTCGGTGTGGTCCCGGTGGCCGCGGCTCATAGACACGACCGCACGATCTTCGACAGAAGCCGACGCGGAGTCAGGGAACCCCTGGGTCGTCTGTGCCTTCGGTGAGGGCGGCCCGGTCCTCTTCGGCTGCCAAGCGGTCGCTCTTCGCGTGCTCGCGATCACGAGCGGCCGCGTGCCGTCCGGGTGCGTTGGAATCGTAGCCAAAGCCCTTGTCGAAGGACCGCGCCCGCTCGATGGCGTCGTCTCGGTTATCGGAACGCAGGTCCCTGGCGTCAGAAACCGCGTCGCGCTGCTGAGCAGCCGCGCCGATCTCTTCTGCCTTGCCCAACCTGTCGGCCAGAGCCTGCTCGCGGCGATCCAGCGCGGCCTCGCGCTCATCAGCGCTCACGTCTCGTGCTGAGTCGCGCTCTTCCATGTCGGAAGTCAAGCACACCCGGGCACTGGCCTCGGAGGCTTCTCGGCGCACATCGGCGCGACCGACCACCCGGTCAGGGAAGCGGGTCGGCGAGGTAGCGCTGCAGGGTCGGGCCGTACGTCGCCACCATCACGTCGGCGTCCATCGAGACGATCGGCTCGATCTCCAGCACGTAACGGAGCATCACCACCCCCATCAGCTGGCTGGCCACCAGGGTCAGCCGACGCTGCGGCTCGTCGAGCCCGAGCGCCGGACCGAGCGGACTGAACACCAGGTCGAAGAGGCCGTCGCGCAGCAGCTTCTGGCCCGCGGGATCGAAGACCCCGCGCACCAGTCCGAGCAGGACCAACCGGGCGGCCTCGTCGTCCCACACCGAGAGGAACACGCGGACGAGACGCTCCCCCGCCCCCTCCAGTCCACCCTCGAGCACGGGGACCAGCGCCACCCGCGGATCCACGCGCAGCTCGAGCGCCGCGACGAACAGGTCCTGCTTGGAGCCGAAGTAGTGATGCACCAGCGACGGGTCCACCCCCGCGGCGGCCGCCACCGCCCGGATCGAGGTGTTGCCCACCCCGCGCGTGGCGAAGAGCCCACGAGCGGACGCCAGGATCTCGGCACGCGTGTCGGGTGCGCCGGGTCGGCGGCCACGGGTGCTGGCGTGCTTGGTCACGCTCAGAAGTCTGTCACCCGACCCGAGTCGGCGCGCGTGCTCAGGCGCCGGCCGCGGCGAAGTGCAGCCGGCTGAACGCGAGCGACTCGAGCAGGTCGGCCTCGCGTGCCTCCCGGCTGCCGGCCTTGCGGGTGTTGATCTCCGCCACGATGTGGCCCTCGAAACCACGGGTCGCCAGCATCTCGAGGAAGGGGCCGCAGGGCTGGCTGCCGTGCCCCGGCACCAGGTGCTCGTCCTTCGCCGAGCCGCTGCCGTCGGTCATGTGCACGTGCCGCAACCGGTCCCCGAGCCGTTCGGCCATCGCGATCGGGTCGGAGTGCGCGGTGGCGGCGTGCGAGAGGTCGACGGTGGTGTTCGCGTACGACTCCGCGGACGGGTCCCAGCCAGGTTGGTAGACCTTCATCTCCCGCCGCGAGGTGGCGCGCCACGGGTACATGTTCTCGACCGCGAACGCGACTCCGGTACGTCGCTCCAGCTCGGCGATCCCCTCGACGAAACCGGTCGCGTAGTCGCGCTGCCAGCGAAACGGCGGGTGCACCACCACCACGTCCGCGTCGAGGGCGACGGCCATCTCGGCGCTCCGCTCGAGCTTCGCCCACGGCTCGGTCCCCCACACCCGCTGGGTGATCAGCAGGCACGGCGCATGCACCGCGCAGACCGGGATCTGGTGGTAGTCGCGCAGCCGGCGGACCTTGTCGATGCTCTGGCTGACCAGGTCGATCCCGACCATCACCTCGACGGCGTCGTAGCCGAGCTGCTCGGCGTACTCGAAGGCATGGGTGGTGTTCTCGGGGTAGACCGAGGCGCTGGAGAGTGCGAACAGAGGTGGCACGTCGCTGCCTCAGCCCAGGGCGCTGAGCTGGTCGAGACGGTCGAGGATGACGCCCTCGCGCAGCGCCCAGGGGCAGATCTCCAGCTCCGAGAGGTCGAAGATGTCCATCACGGCCGACGCCACCAGGGCACCTGCCACCACCTGGTGCGCCCGGTTGCCGGAGACGCCCGGCAGCTCGGCGATGTCGTCGAGTCCCATCGCCAGCAGCTTGGGGATCCACTCGTTCAGCGTGTCGGCGGGCAGGATGCGGCGTACGAGCGGGCCCTCGCTGCTGGGCGGCGCACCACAGATGCGCGCCAGCGAGCGGAACGTCTTCGAGGTGGCGACCGCATGGTCCAGCGCCCCTCCGCGCAGCAGGGTGCCCGCGTCGTGGGCGATCGACGTGCGGATCTGGGTGCGCAGCCTGTGCAGCGCCTTCCCCTGCGGAGGTCCGTCGGCGAAGTGCTCACGGGTGAGCCTTCCGGCACCCAGCGGGAGCGACCAGGCGACGTCGGGAGACTCGTCGGCGCCACCCGCGATCTCCAGCGAGCCGCCACCGATGTCGAACACGGCCAGCCTGCCCGAGGACCATCCGAACCATCGCCGTACGGCGAGGAAGGTCAGCCGGGCCTCGTCCTCGCCGGGGAGGACCTTGATCTCCACGCCGGTGCTCTTGCGGACGTGCGCGAGCACGTCGTCGCTGTTGCCGGCGTCGCGGACCGCGGAGGTGGCGAAGGAGAAGACCTCCTCGCAGCCCTTGTCCTCGGCCAGCTCGAGGGCGTTGCCGACGAACTCGGTCAGGGCGGCGACACCCTGCTTGCTGACGGTGCCGTCCTTCTCGAGGTGCTCGGCCAGTCGCAGCGGCTCCTTGTAGGAGGAGGCCGGCATCGGCGCCGCACCGCGATAGGCGTCCACGACGAGCAGGTGCCCCGTGTTGGAGCCGATGTCGAGCACACCGAGGCGCATAGGTGGAGGCTACCGGTGTAGTCCCGGGCTCGGGTGCCGAGGCTGATCTAGTCTGGCTCTCGTGCCCGAGGTCGATGCCGTCTTTCCCCGCGCCTGGATCGAGTTCCAGGACCCCACCGATGCCGGTCAGGTGTTCCGGTGCGACCTGACCTGGTTGACCTCGAGCTGGACCTGCATCTTCGGCAACGGCTGCCCCGGGATCTACGCCGAGGCACCCGACGCCGGGTGCTGCACGCTCGGGGCGCACTTCTCCGACAAGGCGGACGAGAAGCGCGTGGCCGCCTGGGTGGGCCGACTCGACGACAGCACCTGGGAGCACCGTCCGGAGGCGCTGAACAAGCGGGGCGAGCTCAAGCGGTCCGGTTGGGTGGACAAGGACGACTCGGGCGAGCGCAA
This sequence comes from uncultured Actinomycetota bacterium, assembly GCA_963812235.1. Taxonomy (GTDB): domain Bacteria; phylum Actinomycetota; class Actinomycetes; order Propionibacteriales; family Nocardioidaceae; genus Marmoricola. Next base: position 298,162 of record CAWEUP010000027.1, read on the forward strand.
GACGCGCGTCGTCGACGGCGCCTGCATCTTCCACAACTCCCGCGACTTCGCCGGAGGCTACGGCTGCGCCTTGCACGCGCTCGCTCCCCGGGAGGGCGTGCACTTCGTCGAGACCAAGCCGGACGTCTGCTGGCAGCTGCCCCTGCGCCGTACCTTCCGCAACGTGGAGCGGATCGACGACACCTCCTACCTCGAGGTGAGCATCGGTGAGTACGACCGTGGCGGCTGGGGTCCCGGCGGTCACGATCTCGACTGGTACTGCTCCGGCAACACCGAGGCGCACGTGGCTCTCGAGCCGGTCTACCTCTCCAGCGCGACCGAGCTGATCGCCCTGATGGGGCAGGCGGCGTACGACGTGCTCGCGGGCAGGTGCGAGGCCCACCTGCGCTCCCGCTCGGCGCTCGCGCTGCACCCGGCTTCGCCTCCACCGCACTGAGCGTCGATCCAGCGCAGACGCACGCGCTGACCCCCCGGTGTCCGGCGCCCACGTCCCTCGGGTGAGAATCAACTATGCGTCTCGATCACATCGTCTTCGCTGCCGGTCCGGGAGGACTTGCGGGTACGACAGAGCGCCTCTCGGCACTGCTCGGCGAGGAGTTCAACGATGGCGGGATCCACCCCCGCTTCGGCACCCGCAACGCGATTCTTCCCCTGACCCAAGGCACCTACTTCGAAGTGGTCGAGGTTCTCGACCACCCGGCCTCGGACAAGGCTCCCTTCGGCCAAGCGGTCCGCGCGCGTTCCCAGCTGGGCGGTGGCTGGCTCGGATGGGTCGTCGCCGTCGACGACATCGTGCCCATCGAGGCGCGCCTGGGCAGGGAGGCGGTCAAGGGCAACCGGCACCGTCCCGACGGCAAGGAGCTGCTCTGGAGGCAGCTCGGCGTCCGGGGCCTGCAGGCCGATCCCCAGCTGCCGTTCTTCATCGAGTGGGACGTCGAGGCGAGCGACCACCCCAGCGCCGGTGCCAGCGGTCAGGTCTCCCTGGAGTGCCTCGAGATCGCCGGTGACTCCGCGCGCGTCTCGGAGTGGCTGGGCCAGTCGGTCGATGCTCCGCTCGAGGACGTGAAGGTCGACTGGGTCGCTCCCAACGGCGCGCCCGGCATCGTCGCGGCGAAGTTCCACACCCCCAACGGGCTCGTCCGCATCTGACCCTCGCCCGGTGGTGATCTCCCCGGGGGCGATCCCCAGCCCGAACATCTGGCACCACCCCGAGGTCTACGAGATCGAGAACCGGGCCGTCGACCGTGCGGGCACGCTCTCCCGGTTGATGCAGTCGCTGGCCCCGTGGGAGGACCGAGACGTCCTCGACGTCGGCTGCGGCACCGGGTTCCACCTGCCGGTCTTCGCCGAGCAGGCGCGCTCGGTCACCGGGGTCGAGCCGCACGGCGACCTGGCCGCGATCGCACGACGACGCGTCCGTCGGCACCGGAACGTCACCGTCGTCCAGGCCTCCGCAGACGCGCTCCCGCTCGGGGAGGCCGCGGTCGATGTGGTGCACGCGCGCTGGGCCTACTTCTTCGGCCCCGGCTGCGAGCCCGGGCTCGCCGAGCTGGACCGGGTGGTGCGGCCGGGCGGCCGGGCGTTCGTCATCGACAACGACGCCACCCGCTCCACCTTCGGGCGCTGGTTCAGGCGCGGCTACCCCGAGGTCGACCCGGTCGTGGTCGCCAGGTTCTGGGACCACCGCGGCTGGGAGCGGCTGGCCGTCGACATCGACTGGAGCTTCGACTCGCGCGAGGATCTCGAGGCTGTCGTCGGCATCGAGTTCCCCACCGACCTGGCCGAGGAGATCCTCACCGAGCACCCGGGCACGACCGTGGACTACGCCGTCAACGTCTGGACGCGGACCTACTGACCCCGAGGACCGGCCGGGTGCTTCGCGTCAGCCGGAGCGCTGGCTGGAACGGCGTACGACGAGGGCCGGGCGGAGCATCCGCCCCTTGTCGCTGACCGGCTTGTGCGCCAGGACCTGGTGCAGGATCCGGACCACCTCCACGGCGACCTCTTCGAGCGGCTGCCGTACCGAGGTCAGACCCGGCCAGACCACCTGGGCGGGCAGCGAGTCGTCGAAGCCGACGACACCGATGTCGGCGCCCGGCCGCAGCCGGCGCTCGGCGCACGCGTGCAGCACCCCGATGGCGAGGGTGTCGCTGGCACAGACGAAGCCGGTGATCGTCGGGTCGGAGATCAGGTCGTGAGCCGCCATCCTGGCAGCGTCGATGTTGTCGCTGAGTCGTACGCCGAGGTCGCTCGCGTCGATGCCGGCAGCGCCCAGGGCGCGCTCCCATCCGCTGCGCCGGTCCTCGCCGATGCGGGAGGTCCTCTCCCAGCCCAGCCAGGCGATCCGCCGGTGTCCCTGGGCCATCAGGTGCTCGGTGGCGATCTGGGCGCCGTGGGCGCCGTCGACGTCGATCCAGGCATGGTCGGCCTCGGGCTCGTCCCACGGACGCCCGAACGCCACGAACGGCGCACTCCGCTCCTGGAGGAAGACCGACTGCGGCGTCCCGGCGTAGGTGTCGGTCACCACGAAGGCGTCGACCGCGGTGGAGCGGAGCAGGTCGTCGTACCCGTCGAGCGGGTCAGCCGGGTCGCCCGAGAACAGCAGCACGTGGTGCCCGGTGTTCGACGCCGTCTCGACCAGACTGTGCAGGAAGCGGTCCATCAGGGCGTTGCTGGTGCCCTCCTGGGCGGGCTCGAAGCGGAGGCCGATCAGGTGGGAGGAGCCGCTGCGCAGCTGACGGGCAGCCCGGTTGGGCGAGTACCCGAGGCGCTCGATGACGCACTGCACCCGCGCGAGCGTCTCCGGGCGGAGCAGGTCGGGGTTGTTCAGCGCGTTGGAGACGGTCTGCCGGGAGACACCCGCCTCGTCGGCGACCGTCGCCAGCGTCGGCGGCACGTTGAGCCGCCCGCGCTGTCCGTCGGTCGCACTGATGGGTTGGGTCATCTCTCTCCCGAACTTCTGGATCGTTCCAATCGTAGACGGCACGAGGCCCTCGGCCACGCCGTACCCCCTGTGTCGGTGCCTACACCTAGCGTTCACCCCATGGCGAACAACAGCGGACGACCTGCGGCGAAGCCACCCAAGTCGACCTACCACTGCAACGAGTGCGGGTGGGAGGCGATGAAGTGGGTCGGGCGCTGCGGTGAGTGCCAGGCCTGGGGCACGGTGGTGGAGAAGGCGGCCCCGCGCAGCAGGGTGCAGGCCGGGCCGGTGACCGCGCCGGCGCGACCGATCGGGGAGGTCCCGATCGAGGACTCCCTGTCCCGCACCAGCGGCGTGCCCGAGCTCGACCGGGTGCTGGGCGGGGGCCTGGTGCCCGGTGCCGCCATCCTGCTCGCAGGCGAGCCCGGGGTCGGCAAGTCGACCCTGCTGCTCGAGGTGGCCTCCCAGACGGCGCGCCAGCGCCAGCGGGTCCTCTACGTCACCGGCGAGGAGTCGGCGGCACAGGTGCGGATGAGGGGCGACCGGACGGGCGCGATCCAGGACGAGCTCTACCTCGCAGCGGAGACCGACCTAGGCGCAGTGCTCGGGCACGTCGAGGCGGTCAAGCCCACGCTGGTGGTGATCGACTCCGTCCAGACGATCTGCGCGAGCGACGTCGACGGCGTGCCCGGCGGCGTCACCCAGGTCAAGGAGGTCTCGGCGGCGCTGATCCGGATGGCCAAGCTGCGCAACATCACCCTGGTGATCATCGGCCACGTCACCAAGGACGGCACCATCGCGGGACCCCGCGTCCTGGAGCACCTCGTCGACGTGGTGCTCCACTTCGAGGGCGAGCGCGCCTCCCGGCTGCGGATGCTGCGTGCGGTGAAGAACCGGTTCGGCCCCGTCGACGAGGTCGGCTGCTTCGACCTCTCCGCCGAGGGGATCGTGGCGATCACCGACCCCACCGGGCTGTTCCTGGACGCCATGCGCGGCCCGGTGCCCGGCACCTGCGTCGCCGTCGCCCTCGAGGGTCGCCGCCCGTTGCTGAGCGAGGTCCAGGCCCTGGTCACCCACACCGCCTCCGAGCGACCCCGCCGTACGACGTCGGGGGTGGACTCGTCGCGGGTCGCGATGATCCTCGCGGTGCTCCAGCAGCACGCCGGCGTACGCCTCCATCACCACGACGTCTTCGTCTCCAGCGTGGGCGGGGCCCGGCTCACCGAGCCGAGCAACGACCTCGCGATCGCGCTGGCGATCACCTCGGCCTGGCAGGGCAAGCCCCTGGGGCGCAACGTCGCCGCGATCGGCGAGCTCGGGCTCTCCGGCGAGCTCCGCCGGGTCCGCGACGTCGGGCTCCGGCTCGCCGAGGCAGCCCGGATGGGCTTCCGCTCCGCGGTCGTTCCGGCAGTGACTGCGGAGACCGCCGGCAGCAGCCGGATCCTGGACGGCATGCGCGTGGTCGACGTCGACAACATCGCCCGAGCACTGGTCCTGCTGGGGATGGGTTCCGGTGAGGCGCGGGAGGACGGCTCCCGCTCGCAACTCCCCTAGACTTCCGTCCGTGGCTTCCCCCGAACGTCTCGATGACGCTGCTCGACTGCGGCAGACGCTGGCGCGGATCGCCCCCGGCACCTCCTTCCGCGACGGTCTCGAGCGCATCCTGCGTGGGCGCACCGGCGCCCTGATCGTGGTGGGCCACGACAGGGACGTCGAGGGCATCGTCACGGGCGGCTTCACCCTCGACGTGCCCTTCGCCCCCACGGCGCTGCGCGAGCTGGCCAAGATGGACGGCGCGATCGTGCTCGACCGCGACATCTCGCGGATCTACCGCGCGAACGTCCACCTGATGCCCGACCACACCATCCCCTCCGAGGAGACCGGCACCAGGCACCGCACCGCCGACCGGGTGGCCAAGCAGACCGGCGCCCCGGTCATCTCGGTGTCGCAGTCCATGCAGATCATCGCGGTCTACGTCGGCGCCATCCGCTACGTGCTCGAGGACTCCGGCAGCATCCTCGCCCGCGCCAACCAGGCCCTCGCGACGCTGGAGCGCTACAAGGTCCGCCTCGACGAGGTCTCCAGCACCCTCTCGGCGCTGGAGATCGAGGACCTGGTCACGGTGCGCGACGTCGCCGTCGTGGCCCAACGCCTGGAGATGGTCAGCCGGATCGCCCGCGAGATCGACGACTACGTCAACGAGCTCGGCACCGACGGCCGGCTGCTGTCGCTCCAGCTCGAGGAGCTGGTCACCGGCGTCGAGGCCGAGCGCGGACTCGTCATCCGCGACTACCAGTCGGGTGAGCGGCGTGACCAGCCGGCCGCCGAGGTGCTGGCCGGCATCGAGCTGCTGAGCCCGACCGAGCTCGTCGACATCTCGGCGCTGGCCCAGGCGCTGGGGTTGGGCCAGGGCGAGCACCTCGACGGCGCAGTGACACCTCGCGGCCACCGCCTCCTCGCCAAGGTCCCCCGGCTTCCGACCGCGGTGGTGGACCGGCTCGTCGAGCACTTCGAGACCCTGCAGAAGCTGCTCTCGGCCAGCGTCGAGGACCTCCAGGCCGTCGAGGGCGTCGGCGAGCTCCGGGCACGCAGCGTGCGCGAGGGCCTGTCCCGGCTGGCGGAGTCCAGCATCCTCGAGCGCTACGTCTGACCGGTCCGGCCCGCCGTACTGGACGGTCAGTCGCGCTTTGCCGCCTCCGGCGTCGCCGAGGTGCTCGGGCGCGGCTTGGGGGTCTTGGTCACCCGGACAGCGGGACCGCGGGTCACCTCGAACTGCAGGTCGCTGGGTGAGGAGCCCAGGGCCGCGGCGAATACGTGGTAGAAACCCGTCAGCGCCCAGCCCGGGGAGCTGGAGCACTTCTCGTCGGAGCGGCGCCCGCTCCAGACCACCGGGATCTCCACCGGCTGACTGCTCCGGACCACGACCTGGGTCTTCGGGATGGACAGCGGGCAGTCCTGGCTCGACCAGATCCGGTCCTTGCCGGAGACGATCTTGACCACCAGGGTCTCGGCCGAGACGTCGAATGTGCACGCCGGCTGGGTGCCGGTGAGGGAGAGCCCGATGGTGATCGGGGCCCCGGCCCAGGCCCGCTCCACCGCGGGCAGCACGCTCACCTCGTCATCGAGGCACTCGCCGCTCGGAGCGACCAGCGGCACCTTGGCCTTGGCGCGCAGCTTCTTGGCCGGCGCCGACGGGCCCACGGGGGTCAGGGAGGGTTGCTGGGTCGCCGGGCTGGTCCGCGCGGTGGCCCCGGCGCTGGTGGCATCGCCCCCGTTCTGGCCGAGCAGCTTGCTGGTCCCGAAGACCAGCAGCAGCGCCAGAGCGAGGACGACTCCCCGTCGTACCCAGTAGACGCGCCGGGGCAGCCTTCGACGATGCTGCCTCTCCGAGCCCATGCGCGCCACGGTAGTCAGCCCCGGTGCCCGAACAGGGTTGCAACGCCGACGCCCGAGCCGTCCAGTGTGGACCGGTGGCCTTTAATGGGAGGCGATGAGCGACCTCCACGCCCCCGTGCTCGCCTGGTACGACGACCACGCTCGCGAGCTGCCGTGGCGCGGTCCCGGCGCCACGCCGTGGGCGGTGATGGTCTCGGAGTTCATGCTGCAACAGACCCCGGTCGCGCGGGTGCTGCCGGTCTTCGAGAGCTGGATGGCCACCTGGCCGACGCCCTCGGCGCTGGCCGCCGCGCCCAGCGGTGAGGCGGTGCGCTCGTGGGGCCGGCTCGGCTACCCCCGGCGCGCGTTGCGGCTGCACGCCGCCGCGGTGGCGATCACCGAGGACCACGACGGGCAGGTGCCGCCGGGGTACGCCGAGCTGATCGCCCTGCCCGGCGTGGGCGACTACACGGCGAGCGCGATCGCCTCCTTCGCCTTCGGCGCCAGCCACGCCGTCCTGGACACCAACGTCCGCAGGGTGCTCGGCCGCGCCGTGACCGGTGTCGAGCTCCCTCCGGCCTCGGTGACCAAGGCCGAGCGCGCCGTGGCCGAGACGCTGGTGCCTCAGGAGGACCCGGCCACCTGGGCCGTCGCCGTGATGGAGCTCGGGGCTCTCGTCTGCACGGCGGCCCGCCCTCGCTGTGACGCGTGCCCGATCAGCTCGCTGTGCGCCTGGAACACCTCCGGCCGCCCGGCGTACGACGGCCCGGCGCGACGCGCCCAGACCTGGGCCGGCACCGACCGGCAGGTCCGCGGACGACTGCTGGCGGTCCTGCGCGAGGCCGAGGGCAGCGTCGCCCGCGAGCGTCTCGACGCCGTGTGGTCCGACGGCGGACAGCGCGACCGGGCGCTGAGCAGCCTGCTCGTCGACGGACTGGTCGTCCGCACCCCCGAGGACCGCTTCACCCTCCCGGCCTGACCCCCCAACCCGCTGACCCGTCGCATCTGAAATTTCAGATGCGACGGGTCAGCGGGTTTAGGGGTTTCAGATGGGACGGGTCAGCGGGTCAGTCGGTTTTGGGTACGTCGACCGGGCCGTCGCTGTCGTCGGGGCCGCCGACCGGCTCCAGGGGCGGCGCGTCGGGCAGCTCGCCCTTGGCACTGCCCTCGAAGGTGAACCGGGCCTCCGTGCCCTCGCCCTCGACGCCGACCAGCACGATCTGACCGGAGCCGACCTCACCGAAGAGCATCTTCTCGGCGAGCACGTCCTCGATCTCGCGCTGGATCGTGCGGCGCAGGGGCCGCGCGCCCAGCACCGGGTCGAACCCGCGGGTGGCGAGCAGGTCCTTGGCGGCCTGGGTCAGCTCGAGGGACATGTCGCGGTCCTTCATCCGCAGCTCGACCGAGGCGATCATGTTGTCCACCATCGAGACGATCTGGTCCTTGGTCAGCGGCGGGAACACGATGATCTCGTCGACGCGGTTGAGGAACTCGGGCCGGAAGTGCTGCTTGAGCTCCTCGGTGACCTTGTTCTTCATCCGGTCGTAGGTGCCCTCGTCGCCCTGCTGGTTGAAGCCCAGCGAGACGCCCTTGGAGATGTCGCGGGTGCCGAGGTTGGTGGTCATGATGATCACGGTGTTCTTGAAGTCGATCACCCGGCCCTGGCTGTCGGTCAGGCGACCTTCCTCCAGGATCTGGAGCAGGCTGTTGAAGATGTCGGGGTGGGCCTTCTCCACCTCGTCGAACAGCACCACCGAGAACGGCTTGCGGCGGACCTTCTCGGTCAGCTGGCCACCCTCCTCGTAGCCGACGTACCCGGGAGGGGATCCGAAGAGCCGCGAGACGGTGTGCTTCTCGCTGAACTCCGACATGTCGAGCTGGATCAGGGCGTCCTCGTCGCCGAAGAGGAACTCGGCGAGCGTCTTGGACAGCCAGGTCTTTCCGACACCCGAGGGGCCGGCGAAGATGAACGAGCCGCCGGGACGCTTGGGGTCCTTGAGCCCCGCGCGGGTACGACGGATGGCGCGGCTGAGGGCCTTGACGGCCTCTTCCTGACCGATGACGCGCTTGTGCAGCTCGTCCTCCATCTTGAGCAGCCGGGTGGACTCCGCCTCGGAGAGCTTGACGATCGGGATCCCGGTCGCCACGGCGAGCACCTCGGCGATCAGCTCCTCGTCGACCTCGGCCACGACGTCCATGTCGCCCGCGCGCCACTGCTTCTCGCGCTCGCCCTTGGCCAGGATCAGCTGCTTCTCCTCGTCGCGCAGGCGTGCTGCGGCCTCGAAGTCCTGTCCGTCGATGGCGCCCTCCTTGCGGCGGCGTACGTCGGCGATCTTCTCGTCGAACTCACGCAGGTCCGGCGGAGCGGTCATCCGGCGGATCCGCAGTCGGGACCCGGCCTCGTCGATCAGGTCGATCGCCTTGTCGGGCAGGAACCGGTCGGAGATGTAGCGGTCGGCCAGCGTCGCCGCCGAGACCAGGGCCTCGTCGGTGATCGTGACGCGGTGGTGCGCCTCGTAGCGGTCGCGCAGGCCCTTGAGCATCTCGATGGTGTGCGCGATCGAGGGCTCGTTGACCTGGATCGGCTGGAACCGGCGCTCCAGCGCGGCGTCCTTCTCGAGGTGCTTGCGGTACTCGTCGAGGGTGGTCGCACCGATCGTCTGGAGCTCACCGCGGGCCAGCATCGGCTTGAGGATGCTGGCGGCGTCGATCGCGCCCTCGGCGGCGCCGGCACCGACGAGGGTGTGGATCTCGTCGATGAACAGCACGATGTCCCCACGGGTGCGGATCTCCTTGAGGACCTTCTTCAGGCGCTCCTCGAAGTCACCGCGGTAGCGCGAGCCGGCGACCAGCGCACCCAGGTCGAGGGTGTAGATCTGCTTGTCCTTGAGCGTCTCGGGCACGTCGCCGCGCACGATGTCCTGGGCGAGGCCCTCGACGATCGTGGTCTTGCCGACGCCGGGCTCACCGATCAGCACCGGGTTGTTCTTCGTACGCCGGGACAGGATCTGCATGACCCGCTCGATCTCCTGGCCGCGGCCGATGACCGGGTCGAGCTTGCCCTCCTTGGCGGCCTGGGTCAGGTTGCGGCCGAACTGGTCGAGCACCAGGGAGCTGGAGGGAGCGGTCTCCGGCGCGGTGCCGGCGGTCTGCTGCTCCTTGCCCTGGTAGCCCGAGAGCAGCTGGATGACCTGCTGGCGGACCCGGTTGAGGTCGGCGCCGAGCTTGTGCAGCACCTGGGCGGCGACGCCCTCCCCCTCGCGGATCAGCCCCAGCAGGATGTGCTCGGTGCCGATGTAGTTGTGGCCGAGCTGCAGCGCCTCACGCAGCGAGAGCTCGAGCACCTTCTTGGCGCGGGGGGTGAAGGGGATGTGACCGCTGGGCGCCTGCTGGCCCTGGCCGATGATCTCCTCGACCTGGGCGCGCACGGCCTCCAGCGAGACGCCGAGGCTCTCCAGCGCCTTCGCGGCAATGCCGTCACCCTCATGGATGAGCCCGAGCAGGATGTGCTCGGTGCCGATGTAGTTGTGCGAGAGCATGCGGGCCTCTTCTTGGGCCAGCACGACGACTCGTCGGGCTCGGTCGGTGAACCGCTCGAACATGGGCTACTCCTCAAGACTCTGCAGGGTCGACCAGTGCGACCCGCACGGCCGGTTCAACCCTTCACCCAGCCTACGTGTTCCGCACCAAGAGGGTTATCGCTCTCAGCGAACAGACATCTCGGTGTCGCCTCCGAACAGTGTCGGGCGCCCGAACTGGGTGCGTACGCCGGGGGACCAGAGCACCGACTCCGGTGGCCGCCGCGCGACACCGGGGAATCCCGCGGCCTCGACCAGGTCGTCGGAGCAGTGCAGCAGGTCGGCGGTGCGCAGCGGCCAGGGCTCGTGGGTGTTCGGAATCCACAGCGGCCGGCGGCCGAGGTGGTGGTGCATGCCCCAGCGCGCGGTCAGGAAGACGCTGAGCGGGTCGCGCACCTCCACCGCACCGGGCCGTACGGCGAACGAGGTCTGCGCCCCGCGCCCCGGTGGCGCCAGCCGGCGGCTGCGGTAGCCGAGGGCACCCGTGGTCCGTTCCGGGGCCAGGTCCACCTCGATGCGGGACCAGCGGTAGCGCACTCCGACCAGGCCCGCGAGCGCCATCAGCGCGAGCCGCTCGGCCTCGAGGGAGAGGAACACCACGCCGCGCCGACCCTGGGCGTCGGTGGAGTAGAGCCGGACGTTGATCTCGGCGAAGTCGCCGAAGAACGGGACCGGGTGGTCATAGCCGAACCCCGCCCGGCGCATGCGGAACCCGATCAGCCCGATCCAGCTGGACCCGTCGAACACGTCAGGACGGCTCCCGGGCGGCAGGAACGGCGCCACCTGGTCGGGGGCCACGCGCCAGTGCAGGAAGACCAGGTCGTCCCAGAACTGGTCCATGATCACCGGCCCGCGCAGCGGCGGCGGTCGGTCGTCCGCAGGAGGTGGCACGCCTCCAGCCTAGGAAGGTGGTGGGTGAGGTCGACGGGGTCGGCCTCGCTCAGCCGCCCGGCTGCACCAGCCCGTGCTCGTAGGCCCAGACGACGGCCTGGATGCGGTCGCGGAGCCCCAGCTTGCGCAGGACCTCCGCGACGTGCGACTTCACCGTCTCGACCGCGACCACCAGGTCTGCGGCGATCTCGGCGTTGGAACGCCCCCGGGCCAGGCCGGACAGCACCTCGCGCTCGCGTGGGCTCAGCGAGCCCAGGTCGGCCTCGGCCGGCGCCGCCCCGCGCCTCGCGAAGTCGGCCACCAGGCGACGGCTCACCGCGGGTCCGAGGAGCATCGCGCCCTCCGCGACCAGGCGCACGCCCTCGACCAGCCGCTCGGCGGTCACGTCCTTGAGCAGGAAGCCGCTCGCGCCCGCCCGGATGGCGTCGAAGACGTAGGCGTCGAGGTCGAAGGTGGTCAGGATGAGCACGCGAGTGGGCAGCTCGGCGGTGAGCACCCGGGTCGCCTCGATGCCGTCCAGGTGCGGCATCCGGACGTCGACCAGCGCCAGGTCCGGAGTGGTACGCCGCGCCAGGTCGACCAGCGCGCGACCGTCGGGGGCGGTGCCCACGACCTCCAGGCCGGGCTGGGCGTCGAGCAGGGCGGCGAAGCCGGCGCAGATGACCGGCTGGTCGTCGGCCACCACGATCCGGGTCATGCCGGTGTCCCGGGCCACAGCGGCAAGGTGGCCTCGACCACGAACCCGTCGTCGCGTCGACCTGTCGTCAGCCGGCCTCCCAGCGACTCCACCCGCTCCCGCATGCCCGCCAGCCCACGTCCGGCGGCGACGGCCGGGTCGGTCCCGGCGACGGGAGGCTGCTCGCCCAGCGACCGGACCTCGACGACGGCCAGCTGAGGCAGGCGCTGGAGCACCACCAGCACCCGCGACCCCGGCGCGTGCCTGCGCGCGTTGGTCAGCGCCTCCTGCACCACCCGATAGGCGACGTAGCCCGGCGCCGCCGGCACGTCGGCGTCGGCGTCGCCCACGAGCTCCACCCGGTCGCCGCCCGAGCGGGCCCGTTCGACGAGGGTGGCGATGTCCGCCCAGACCGGCTGCGGGGCACGGTGCTCGTCCGCGCTCCGACCCAGGATCCCGAGCACGCCGCGCAGCTCGTCCAGGGCCCGGCGGGCGTCCACCGCGATCTCGGCGAGCACCGAGCGAGCCTCGGCCCCCAGCCCCGGGTGGGTGTACGGCGCGGTCTCGGCGCGTACGGCGATCAGCGACACGTGGTGGGCCACCACGTCGTGCAGGTCGCGCGCCAGCCGAGCCCGCTTCTCCGGTGACGGCGGACTGCTCCTCCACCGTCTCCGACCGCGCGACCAGCCGGTCCCGCTGCAGGGAGGTCGCGATCTGGGCCCGGGCCACCAGGGTCAGGGCGAGCAGCCCCACCAGGGCGACTGTGTAGAGCGTTGCCACGGTGGCCGGCTCGGTGTACCGGAGCTCGACCCAGGCGCCCATGGGCGCCGACATCGACGCCCCGGAGACGACCCAGGCGGCCACCGCGAACAGGGCGCAGCAGGTGGCGGCGACCGACGCGGCCGGGCTGCGCCACGCGGCCGCGACCCCCACGCCTGCCGGCAGCGCGACCGCGGCGAACGGCATGCCGGCGCCGCCCGAGGCCACCGCGAGCAGGGGCGTCAGCGAGGCGGCCACGGCCCACCACGGGTGGCTGAGCGCGAGCACGACCACGCCGGCGGCCAGACCGGCCATCGCGGCCCACACCACCGGGGCCACGACCATCAGGACGCCGGTGAGCAACCGGGAGCCGAGCAGGCCGGCGACCAGGTCGGCCCCGACGGGCACCCACCGGGTCGTCGCGACGCTCAGGAACACGATCACTGCGGCGACCAGGGCGATGTTCCGCCACGACCGGGGCGCCGGGCCCTCGAAGTCGGACCACCATCTGCTTGCGCTGCTCATGGAGAGGATCCTCCCGGCGCGCGGTGGCATCGGCCACCCCCGCGCGAGCGAACTCGCTCCCTCGCCCGGGGGAAGGTAGCATCGACGGACGCTCTGCCTCAGAGCACGTCCTGGGTCGTCTGCGGTCGGGTGAGCGAGAACGCCTCGACCGGCCGGCCCCACTGGTCGCCACCGAGCCGCGACACCGGTCGCAGCGGTCGACGGCGGGCAGGCCGTCCACGAGCACGTCGTCGCGCACGGTGATCGACGTCACCAGGCCGAACACGACGAACGCATGTCCGACCTCGATGATGCGCTCGGTGCGGCACTCGATCGACGCCGGAGAGCCGACCACCCGGCGAGGGGCGACGGTCTCGGAGGGCTCGGTGGCGATGTCGAGCCGGACCGCCTCGTCGTCGCCGTACTCGAAGGGGGCGCTGCTGGCGTTGACCGCCTCCATCATCGACTCGGAGGAGAAGTTCACGACGAACTCACCCGTCGCCTCGATGTTGCGCACCGTGTCCTTGCGCCCCAGCGAGCTGAACAGCACCACCGGAGGGCGCCCGCTGGCGACGGTGAAGAAGGAGTGCGGCGCGAGGTTGCCGCGCCCGTCGGCGTCGACGGTGGAGACCCAGGCGATCGGCCGGGGAACGACCAGGCCGGTCAGCAGCCGGTAGGGGTTGACCGCGGCATCGGCCGGGTCGAAGACGGAGCGGTGAGGGGAGCGGTGAGGGAGGTCAGGCACCCGGCCACCTTAGGACGCAGCACTGCCCTCGACCCGAGCGCGGCCCCGGTCGAGGGCAGTGTGGCGGTATGGGTCAGTGCGCGGCGGCGTACGCCTCGCGGACCTCCGCGGAGACGCGTCCGCGCTCCGGGACGTCGAAGCCGTTGTTGCGCGCCCAGGCGCGGATCTCGGAAGGAGCCGCACCACTGGCCGCAGCCTTGGTGGCGGCGCGACGCCCGCCCCTGCTGGACACCGAGCGGGCATGTGCGACGAAGGGCGCCAGCGCATCACGCAGCGAGCGCGCGTTCTTCGTATTCAGGTCGATCGCGAACTCTTTGCCGTCGAGCCCGAATGTGACCGTCTCGTCTGCATCACTCTGGTCGAGGTCGTCGACCAGCACGATGTTCACTTTCTGTGCCATGGCGTAGCCATCCTTGCAAAATCGTTGTGCGGGACATTTCTGGAACCCACACTAACAGGCCACTATGTGAGAACCAGGAGATCACTCCGGACGCAGCAGCGGGAAAAGAATCGTTTCCCGAATGCCGGCTCCGGTGAGCAGCATAATCAGCCGGTCCACGCCCATGCCCATCCCGCCCGCAGGCGGCATGCCGTACTCCATCGCCTTGAGGAAGACCTCGTCGAGCTCCATCGCCTCGGGATCACCCTGCGCAGCAAGCAGGGACTGCGCCTGCAGCCGCTCCCGCTGGACCACGGGGTCGTTCAGCTCGGAGTAGGCCGGAGCCAGCTCCACACCGTTGATGATCAGGTCCCAGGCCTCGTTCAGGCCGGGCTTGCTACGGTGCGCTTTGGCGAGCGGCTTAACCGCCGAAGGATAGTCCATGACGAATGTCGGGTTGATCAGCCGGTCTTCGACGAGTTGCTCGAACAACTCCACCACGATCTCGGCGGCACCCCATTTCGGCTGCACCTCGATATCATTATCCGCGGCGATTGTCCGTAGTGTTGATGTACTAGTTTCTGCGGTCACGTGCTGCCCCAGCGCCTCGGAGACCAGGTCGAGGATCGAGGCCTCTCGCCACTCGCCCTCCAGGTCGATCTCCGACCCGTCGCGCCCGGGTACGACGGTGCGCCCGACCGCCCTGGCCGCGTCCAGCACGAGCGCCTTGGTCAGCTCCATCATCGTGAACTGGTCACCGTAGGCCTGGTAGGCCTCGAGCATGGAGAACTCCGCCGCATGGGTGGAGTCCAGGCCCTCGTTGCGGAAGGTACGGCCGATCTCGTAGACCTTCTCCACGCCGCCGATCATCGCCCGCTTCAGGTCGAGCTCGAGAGCGATCCGCAGCAGCATCGGCTGGTCGAGCGCGTTGAGGTGGGTGCGGAACGGCCGCGCGGCAGCCCCTCCGTTGGTGAGCTGGAGGATCGGCGTCTCGACCTCGAGGTAGCCGCGCTCCTCGAGGGTGTTGCGCAGGCTGCGCAGCACGGTCGCCTTGGTGCGCACCATCTCGCGCGCCTCCGGACGGATCATCATGTCGACGTAGCGCAGCCGGATGCGGGCCTCGTCGGAGAGCGGGCGGTGCTCGTTCGGCAGCGGGCGGAGGGTCTTGGCCGCGACCTCCCAGTCGGCGACCGAGACCGACAGCTCGCCGCGGCGGCTGGTGATCACCTCGCCGCGCACCGCCAGCAGGTCGCCGATGTCCACGAGTGCCTTGAAGTCGGCCAGGGACTCCTCGCCCACGTCGGCGAGGCTGAGCATCACCTGGATCTCGGCGCCACCGCCCTCACGGAGCTTGGCGAAGCACAGCTTCCCGGTGTTGCGCTGGAAGATCACCCGACCCGTGATCGCGACCTGCTCCCCGGTCCGGGTGTCCGGCTCGAGGCCCTGACCGTCGTAGGTCCCCCGGATCTCCTCGATCGTGTGCGTCCGCTCGACCGTCACCGGGTAGGGCTGGACGCCCTTGTCGAGCAGGCGTTGGCGTTTGTCCCGACGTACCTGCATCTGCTCGGGCAGGTCGTCACCCTGGGTCTCGGGCCGGGCCTCGGGGTGGTCGTTCATGGCGCACAGGCTACTTTGCCCCATCTGCCCATTCACCAGAGGAGCAACGCCTTGAGGGCTGTCGTCTGCCATGAGTCCGAGCTCGAGGTCAGGGAGGTCCCCGACCCGGTCCCTGGGCCGGGACAGGTGCTGCTCGAGGTCGTGCGCAGCGGCATCTGCGGCTCGGACCTGCACGCCCGCAGGCACGGCGACCAGCTGGCCGACGTCGCCTCGGCGATCGGGTACCACGACGTGATCCGGCCGTCCCACTCGGTGGTTCTCGGCCACGAGTTCAGCGGGCGGGTGCTGGACTACGGGAGCCAGGCGCGCAGTGCCTGGCCCACCGGCACCCCGCTCGTCGCGCTGCCGATGCTGCGCGTGGGTGAGAGCGTGCAGATGACCGGCCTGTCGGCCAAGGCCCCCGGTGCGTACGCCGAGCGGATGCTGGTCCAGGAGTCGCTGAGCATGGCGGTCCCCAACGGCCTCTCACCGGAGACCGCAGCCCTGACCGAGCCGATGGCGGTCGCCTGGCACGCCGTACGCCGCAGCGGGGTGCGCCGGCGCGAGACCGCCGTGGTGATCGGGTGCGGGCCGATCGGCCTGGCCGTGATCCTGATGCTCAAGGCCCGCGGGGTCCGGCACGTGATCGCCAGCGACTTCTCCCCGGGGCGCCGGGCCCTCGCGGAGCGCTGTGGTGCCGACGAGGTGATCGATGCCGGTGCCGACTCCCCCTGGACCAGCTTCGAGCAGAGCCGTTACCTCACCGACGCCAACGACCTCTTCGAGCTCGCGCTGGGCACGATGGGCAAGCTCCGCAGCGTCCCGCTGCTGCCGTGGTGGCGGATCCTGCACGCCGCCGAGGCTGTGGGGGCCACGCCGCGAGGCCCGGTCGTGTTCGAGTGCGTCGGGGTGCCGGGCGTGATCGACCAGATCGTCAACCAGGCGCCACTGGCGTCGCGGGTCGTGGTGGTGGGCGTCTGCATGGAGCCGGACACCTTCCAGCCGGCGATGGCGACCAACAAGGAGATCGACCTGCGGTTCGTCTTCGCCTACCAGCCGCACGAGTTCCGCGAGGCGCTGCACCTGATGGCTGACGGCAAGGTCGACCCGACCCCGCTGGTCACCGCGACGGTCGGGCTCGACGGGGTCGCGCCGGCGTTCGAGGCGCTGGGGAACCCTGAGCGGCACGCCAAGGTGCTGATCGACCCGGCAGGCACGACCAGCGCTGTGAGGGTCCTCAGGAGTTTCGCGCGAAGACCAGCTCGAGCCCCAGCAGGGTGAGCCAGGGCTGACGGTCGGTGAAGCAGCTGCACTCGTCGACCACGATGGGGGCGAGGCCCCCGGTCGCGATCACGTTGACCGACTCCGGCGGCACGGCGAGCTCGTCGATCATCCGGCCGACGATGCCGTCCACCTGGCTGGCGAACCCGTAGACCAGGCCCGACTGGAGCGCCTCGACGGTGTTCTTGGCGATCACCGTGCGCGGGCGGAGCAGCTCGACCTTGCGCAGCTGCGCTCCGCGCCGCCCGAGCGCCTCGAGGGAGATGTCGATGCCGGGGGCGATCGCACCGCCGATGTACTCACCCCGCGGGCTGACCACGTCGAAGGTGGTCGCGGTGCCGAAGTCGACGACGATCGCGGGGCCGTCGTAGAGGTTGGCCGCGGCGAGGGCGTTGACCACCCGGTCCGCCCCCACCTCGCGCGGGTTGTCCATCAGCACAGGCACGCCGGTCCGGACACCCGGCTCGACGACGACGTTCGGGACCGTGCCGTAGTGCCGCACCAGCATGTCGCGCCACTCGTGCAGCACCGCGGGCACCGTCGCGCACACGGCGATGCCGACGATGTCGTCCGGGACGGCGCTCTCCCGCAGGAGCCCCTTGAGGAGCACCGCCCACTCGTCGGCCGTACGCCGCTCGTCGGTCGCGACCCGCCAGTGGTCGAGGACGTCCCCGTCGTCGAGCAGCCCCAGGACGGTGTGGGAGTTGCCGATGTCGGCGCACAGCAGCGTCACGGGACCTCCTGGAGGTCCATGCCGAGGTCGAAGACCTCGACCGAGTGGGTCAGCGCTCCCACCGAGATGAAGTCGACGCCGGTCTCGGCGACGTCCCGGGCGCGAGCGAGGGTCAGCCCGCCGGAGGCCTCGAGGGTGGCACGACCGTCGGTGATCTGCACGGCGGTGGCCATCTGCTCATCGGTCATGTTGTCGAGCAGGATCCGCTCGCAGCCTGCGTCCAACAGCTCGCGGAGCTGGTCCAGATCGGTCACCTCGACCTCCACCGGAAGGTCCGGGTGCGCGCGGGAGACCGCCTCGAAGGCGGCGACCACGCCACCTGCGGCGATCACGTGGTTGTCCTTGACCATGGCCAGGTCGGTCAGGGAGAACCGGTGGTTCACGCCGCCGCCGCAGCGCACGGCGTACTTCTGCAGCGCACGGAAGCCGGGCAGGGTCTTTCGGGTGTCCAGCACGCGCGCCTTGGTGCCGTCGAGGGCCGCCACCCAGTGCGAGGTCGCGGTGGCGACCCCGGAGAGGTGGGAGGCGAAGTTCAACGCGGTGCGCTCAGCGGTGAGCAGTCCCCGGATCGGCCCGGACACGCGCATGACCACGTCACCCGGCTGGACGTGCGTGCCGTCGGGGAGCCGGTCGGCGACCACGGCCTCGTCCCCGAGCACGTGGGCGAACACCAGCGCCGCGACGCCCAGGCCGGCGACCACTCCCGCCTCCCGTGCTCCGAAGTCGGCCACCCCTCGCGCTTCCGGAGGGATCGTCGCCACGCTCGTGACGTCCTCCCCACCGCCGGGCAGGTCCTCCTCGAGGGCGGTGAGGATCTGCGCGAAGACCGCGTGCGGGTCCAGTCCGGCTTCCGCGATCTCCTGGACCAACACTGCGGGCAGGTCCTGGAACGGCGTTCGAGCATTCACAAGACGACTCCGTCGGTCGAGGGCGAGGGGTGGAAGGACACCGTGAGGCCGCCCGGGCCCCAGCGTCCGTCGACGTGCCCGGCCCAGTGCTGGTCGTCGCGGGCGGGGAAGTCCTCGCGCCAGTGGGAGCCACGGGTCTCCTCACGCACCCGAGCCGCCTCGGCCAGGGCGATGCTGATGGTGAGCAGGTTGGTCGCCTCCCAGGCTGCGGTGCCCTCCTCCCCGCTCTTGCCCACGAGGGCCGAGAGGTCCCGGAGCGCCGTGTCCAGGCCGTCGGCCGAGCGGAGTACGCCGGCCTGCTGGGTCATCACGGCCTGGAGGTCGGGTCGGATCTCCGCCGCGACCACCCCGGGCGCACGCCCGTCGGCCACCGGGTCCATCGCGGGACGGAGCTCGGCGGGCAGCACCTCGGCGATGCGGCGCGAGAACACCAGCCCCTCGAGCAGGGAGTTCGAGGCGAGCCGGTTGGCGCCGTGCACGCCCGAGCAGGCCACCTCCCCGGTCGCGTAGAGCCCGGGGACGCTCGACCGCCCCCACAGGTCGGTCGCCACGCCCCCCGACGCGTAGTGACAGGCCGGTGCCACCGGGATCAGCTCGGTCACCGGATCGACACCGTGGCTGCGACAGGTCGTCAGGATGGTGGGGAAGCGCCGCTCCCAGAAGGCGGCACCCAGGCGCGTCGCGTCGAGCCACATGTGCGGGTGGCCGGTCTCGTGCATCCGCCGCGTGATCGACTTGGCGACGACGTCGCGAGGCGCCAGGTCAGCGAGCTCGTGCTGGCCCTGCATGAAGGCGACGCCCTCGAAGTCGACGAGGAAGGCGCCCTCCCCCCGGACCGCCTCGCTGATCAGTGGCTGCTGGCCGCGGGAGTCGGGCCCCAGGTACATCACCGTCGGGTGGAACTGCACGAACTCGAGGTCGCGCACCACCGCGCCGGCCCGCAGCGCCAGCGCCATCCCGTCGCCGGTGGTGACCGCAGGGTTGGTGGTCTGGGAGAAGACCTGCCCCAACCCTCCCGAGGCCAGTACGACGGCCCGGCAGTGCACCGCCCCGACACCGTCGCGCTGCCCCTCCCCCATCACGTGGAGGGTGATGCCCGCGACGCCGCCGTCTCGCGCGAGGAGCAGGTCCACGGCCAGGGCGTGCTGGATCACCTCGATGTCAGGCGATGCGTGCACGGCGGCCACCAGCGCGCGCTGGATCTCCGCACCGGTGGCGTCTCCGCCGGCGTGCGCGATCCGGTCACGGTGGTGGCCCCCCTCCCTGGTCAGCGAGAGCACGCCCTCCTCGGAGTGGTCGAAGTTGGCGCCGAGGGCGATCAGCTCGCGCACGGCCTCGGGACCCTCGTTGACCAGGATCCGCACCGCCTCGGCGTCACAGGCGCCCGCGCCGGCGACCAGGGTGTCCCGCTCGTGCTGCTCGGGGGTGTCACCGGGTCCGAGCGCGGCGGCGATGCCCCCTTGGGCCCACTGGGTGGAGCCCGCCGAGAGCACGTCCTTGGTGACGACCAGGACCTTGCCCACCCGGTCCGTCAGCCGCAAGGCCGCCGTCAGGCCGGCGATGCCCGAGCCGACCACCACCACGTCCGCCTCGGTGGTCCAGCCGGGCTCGCCGGCGCTGAGCCGAGCAGGCAGCTCGCCGAAGATCGAGGTCATGGCGAAAGGCTATCGGTGAGCGCCGTCGGGGCCCGTCCACGACAGGTCGCCATCACGCTCAGGCGCCGTTCAGCTCCAGGGCCATGTTGTCGATGAGCCGCGTGGCTCCCACCCGGGCGGCGATCAGCAGACGGGCCGGGCCGGCCTCCGGGGCGGGCCCCAGGTCGGGAGCGGTCAGCTCGAGGTACTCCAGGTCGACGCCCCGGGCATGGCGGAGCTCGTGGCGAGCCGCTCCGATCGCCACGCCGGCGCCGTGCTTGGCCGCCCGCTGGGCGGCGAACAGTGTCTGGGAGAGCGCCACTGCCTGCCACCGCTGGTCGGGATCGAGGTAGCGGTTCCGGCTCGACATCGCCAGGCCGTCGGCCTCCCGAGCCGTCTCCACACCCACGACCGAGACCCGCATGCACAGGTCGTCGACCATGCGGCGGATCAGGGCCAGCTGCTGGTAGTCCTTCTCGCCGAACACCGCGACATCGGGTCGCACCAGTCCGAACAGCTTCGCCACCACGGTGAGCACACCGTGGAAGTGGGTCGGCCGCGACGCCCCCTCCAGCACTCGGGCGAGCGGTCCCGGATCGACGCTCACCTGAGGGTCACCGCCCGGGTAGACCTCCGCGACCGCGGGCGCGAACACGACGTCCACGCCCTGCTCGGCGCACAGCTGCAGGTCCGCGTCGAAGGTGCGGGGATAGCGGTCGAGATCCTCACCCGGCGCGAACTGCAGCGGATTGACGAAGATCGACACGACGACCGAGCCGTCGGGACCGACCTGCTCCCGCGCGTGGCTCATCAGCGAGGCGTGTCCGGCGTGCAACGCCCCCATCGTGGGGACCAGGGCCACCCGACTCGGACCTGGGCGCGACCGATCGGCCGCATCCTCAGCGCCGAGCTCGGCCACGGCGCGGTCGAGATCCCCGCGCGTGTGCGCGAGGACCGGGCTACGGCGCATCAGTACTCGGACCGGCTGCGCGCACGTCTCGCGTCGGAACGCGCTGTCGAGGCGCTCGGCTCCCTGAGGCTGACCAGCGCCTCATCCAGCATCCGCCCCAAGCGGGCCGCCCGGATCGGCAGCAGCCGCCCGTCGAGCACGGCCCGTTCGGCCGTCGCCTTCGCCATCGCGACGTAGGAGGGGATCGTGCTCGGAGCGTGCTCGGCGATGTCGTGGAGGTGCGCCTGCACGGTCCGGACGTCACCGCGCACGATGGGCCCGGTGACGGCGGCGTCGCCGGAGGCCAACGCGTTGTCCAGGGCTGCACCGAGGAGCGGACGCAGCACCGCGGCCGGGTCCTCCGCGCCGGAGGCCGCCAGCAGCCCCATCGCCTGGCTCACCAGGGTGACCAGGTGGTTGGCGCCGTGCGCCAGACCCGCGTGGTAGAGGGTCCGCTTGCTCTCGGGGACCCACATGGCGATGCCGACCAGGTCGGCGACGAGCGCCTCGGCGTAGGCCCGCTCGCCGTCCCCGGCGGTCATGCCGAAGACGCAGCCCGTGAGCCGGTCGAGGTCGATGGCCGTTCCTGTGAAGGTCATGGCGGGATGCATGGCGATGGGCCGAGCCCCCACCCCGGTGGCCGGCTCCAGCACCGCCAGCCCGTGCCGGCCCGAGGTGTGGCACACGACCTGCCCCTCTCGGATCGCCCCAGCGCCGACCAACGTGCTCACCACGTTGCCGAGCATGTCGTCCGGCACGGTCAGCAGCAGCAGGTCGCAGGCCCGCGCGACGTCGGTCGGCTTGGCCACCGGGACACCCGGGAGCAGAGCGTCGATGCGCTCGAGGGACGCAGGCGAGTCCCCGCCCGCGGCCACGATCTCGTGACCCGCCGCGCGCAGCGCGGCGGAAAGCACAGCGCCGACACGGCCGGCGCCCACTACCCCGATTCGGGCCATCGAACGTCATCCCTTTCGTTCCAGTCCCAGACGTGCGGGTACCGGACGGTGTGTTGATGAGTACCTGTTGAGCGTACGCGTGCGGCGGCAACGCCGGAACCCCGCGAAGTCCGTGTGCTCCGTCACAGAGCACCTGCTCCCTTCACTCCGGAGCAGCGACCGATCAGGCTCGGTTCGCACGTGCGGCGGCTCGGAGGAGCGTCCCGCGGCCGATATGGTCGCACCCAGGCCGGCCCGGCCGGGGGGCTGATGAAAGAGGTCGAGAGGAACTGATGAACCGACGAGAACTTCCGTCCGGCCGGTACCTCTCGATCACCATCGACGTGCACCCCGACTACGGCGGGCAGACACGGGCGCTGTTGATGCGCAGCCGCATCTTCGCCGCCCACGGCGCACACGCTGACGTGCTCACCGTCGGGGCGGCCGACGACCTCGCCTGGCGCCGGGAGACCCTGCGTGAGCGCAAGCTGCTCAGCGACGGGATCGACCTCCTCAACATCTTCGAGCACTACCGCGACACCGACTGGCCGGGAGAGCAGCCCACCGACGAGGAGCCGGCCGACCTCAGCTCCCACCTGGTGCGGGAGTCCACCCTGCCCGACGGAAGTCCGTGGCGACGCACCTACCGGTTCGGCGACGGCCGCACCGTGCACGACTACCAGCGCCCCGACGGCTCCACCTTCATCCGCATCCCGGCCTTCGTCTTCAAGGAGCCGACGACGTGGCCGCACGACCTCACCCGGATCTCGCGGAACGGCGAGGTCGTCGGGCGCTACCGGAGCCCGGCGGTCTGGTACCGGCGCTGGCTGCGCGACCTGGCCGGCGGCGAGGACGCCTTCGTGTTCCTGGACTCCCGGTTCATGGTGCCGCACGTGGCCCCGATGAAGGCGCCGAACGTGCACCTGATCTACCTGATGCACAACATCCACGTCGGAGGTGAGCGCCGGTGGGACTCCGGAACCGGCCCGGTCTACGAGCGGGTGATCGAGCTCGCCAACGACCTCGACGCTTTCGTGACCCTCACCGAGCGCCAGCGCGAGGACCTCGCCCAGCTGCGTGGCAACACCTCGAACATGTTCGTGGTACCCAACCCCGTCGACCTGCCACCCGAGCCCGAGGTGGTGGAGCGGGACCCCCGCCTGGTGAGCGTGGTGGCACGTATCGAGGGTCAGAAGCGGCTCAGCCACGCGGTCAAGGCGTTCGAGCACGTGGTCGCGCAGGTGCCGGACGCCCGCCTGGAGATCTACGGTCGTGGCAGCCGGTCCGACGGCATCCAGCGCGTCATCGACCGCCTGGACCTGGGCGGCTCGATCACGCTGAAGGGACACGACCCGCACGCGCGGGACGCGTTGTGGCGCTCGAGTGCCTTCTTGATGACCAGCCTGTTCGAGGGCTATCCGCTCTCCACCCTGGAGAGCCTCAGCCACGGCTGTCCGGTCGTCAGCTACGACATCAAGTACGGGCCACGGGAGCAGATCACCGAGGGCGAGGACGGCTTCCTGGTCCCGGCCGGAGACACCGAGGCGATGGCGGCCCGGGTGGTCGAGATGCTCCGGGACCCCGCCCTGGTACGCCGGATGAGCGCGGCCGCACGCGCCAAGGCCGCCCAGCACGGCTATGACCGGTTCCTCTCCGACTGGCGCAACGTCCTGGAGGCGACGGTCGAGCAGAAGTCACGACGGACCAAGCTCACCCAGGCGCACCTCGAGGTGCACCGGCTCACCGTCGGACGCAAGCAGCTCGGGCCGGGGCGGTTCGCAGCCGGCCGGTCCCTGAACCTGGAGGCGACCCTGAACCTCGGGGGACGCGGGAGCCGCGAGGCCGTCTCGGTCACCCTGGCCGCCGTGCACGAAGGCAGTGGGCTGGTCGTGGACCTGCCGCTCAAGGTCAAGCGACGGGACGAGAAGTTCCAGCTGACCGCGAAGCCGAAGCTGGCAGACCTCTATCCCGAGGAGTCGGCGCCGCAGGATCGCTGCCGGCTGCGGGTCCGGGTCACCTGGGAGAACAGCACCTGGCAGACGTTCGTGGAAAGACCCGCCGGGGGGCCGGCCGGCCTCGAGGTCGGCTTCGGCCCCTCCGACGAGTGGCTGCTCACCCGACGCTGACCCTCACCGCACAGCCGCGTCCCCGGCCGGAGTCAGGCGCCGGGGAGCGGGTGACTCGCCAGGATCCCGTCGACGACTCGAGCGGCTGAGCTGCCGTCGTCGAGGGGGGCGAACCGCTCGCGGAAGTCCGCTCTGGTCTTCGCGTAGGTGTCGTCGGCCCGGATCGCCTGCACCACCTCGGCCGTGGTCTGGCAGATCGGCCCGGGGACGGTCTCGTGGTAGTCCAGGTAGAACCCGCGGTTGTCGTCGCGGTAGGCCTCGAGGTCGGGCGCCAGGAACACCATCGGCCGGTCGGTGAGCACGAAGTCGAAGAACACCGAGGAGTAGTCGGTCACCAGCACGTCGGCGGCCAGGTAGAGGTCGGCGATGTCGGGGTAGCGGGTGACGTCGAGCACGCGAGCCGAGGACGAGCGGTCCTCGGCCGCGCCGACGGAGTTGTAGTGCCCGCGGACCAGGAGGTAGGCGTTCTCCAGCGAGTCCACCACTTCGAGCGGGTCCAGGTAGAGCACCTTGGTGAAGACGTGGCCGACACGCGCGTTGTCCCGCCACGTCGGGGCGTAGAGAACAACTTGGGCGTCGTCGGGAATCGCGAAGTGCTCACGCACCCGACGCCGGACCAGCGCTCCCTCGGAGGAGGCCAGGATGTCGTTGCGGGGGTAGCCGAGCTCCGCGACCGGGCCGGTGTAGCGGAAGGCACTGGAGAGGAACTCGGTGCAGAACGAGCTCTGGCTGAGCAGGTAGTCCCAGCCGTCGCGCGCGACCAGGAGCTGACGGCGGTGGTGCCAGTTGAAGAAGTCGAGATGCGGCCGGTCGTGGGCGATCCGCTTCAGCGGGGTGCCGTGCCAGGTCTGGTAGTACAGCTGCCCCGGCCGTTTGCGGAAGAAGTAGGGCAGGGAGGCGTTCACCACGAGATAGCGGGCCCGGCCGAGCAGCTCGAACCACTCCGCCGACCACCGGATGACCGTCCGGGCACCGGGTGGCGCGACGTTCGACCGGTCGATCACGCTGAAGACCAGGTCCAGGCCCAGGTCACGCCTGGCGAACTCGGCACAGATGGCACCCGGGTTGTCCCCCGTGCCCTTGCCGGCGAACGTCTCGAACAGCACCACGTCCATCAGCGGCTGCTCCCGCGACTCCATGTAGAGGTGGTCCCTCATCGAGCGGCGCAGGAGGGGGGGCCGGCTGCGGGTCCACTCCACCGGCACGACCCTGATGCTGAGGTCACCTCCTGGGGAGACCACCGGAGTCAGCGTCCACTCGTCGGAGTCGACGCGGAAGGGCAGCTCGCGCCACAGCGAGCGCGCGCACGAGACGGGGAGCTCCTCGCCCGCCGCGGTGCGCGCTCGCAGCTCGTAGGTGTTGGCCGGCAGCGAGGTGGGCCGAAGACCCCACTCGTCGTCGCACAGGCTCAGCTCGGCGTGGAAGCGGGCGCCGTCGCGGACCACCTGCACCGGCTGCGAGGCGGCGCGCGGCCCGACCAGGCTGATCGAGACGTCGAGGTCCGACTCGCCTTCGATCCGGACCACGGTGCCACCCGGGGCGACGCTGTCCACGACCACGCGGCCGGGTGTCGGCAGCCGCTGACCCTGGACGGGCCGGGCCACGAGGAGACTGAGCCCGCGGTGCTCCTGCCAGATCGGCTGGAAGTCGGTCCCCGCCACCGTCGCCGGCTCGAGCAGGCCCGGCGAGGCGGCCCCGTTCCGGGAGCGGAAGGGGCCGGTCCGCTCGAAGCCGGCGAGCCGCAGGTGCACCGACACGTCGTAGGTGGCGGGTCCCTCCAGTCCGAGGGCGGCCAGGTCCAGCACGGCCGCGAAACCGGCACCGTCGTGGTCCTCGTTGGCCCGGCTGCACCACTGGTTGACGTGCACGCCGTCGCACGGCTCGGTGGGCACGGCGACCTGACGCCCGGTGGAGGTCTCGGTCAGGACCAGCTCCACGACGCTCTGCCCGCAGCGGTCGTCCAGGTACTCGATGAAGGCGGCACCCTCGATCCGCAGCACCTGATCGTCGATCCACCTGATCCGCGCGAGCCGCGCCCGGAAGCGCATGTCTGCCTCGGCCACCA
Organism: uncultured Actinomycetota bacterium; assembly: GCA_963812235.1. GTDB lineage: Bacteria > Actinomycetota > Actinomycetes > Propionibacteriales > Nocardioidaceae > Marmoricola. The sequence goes on from CAWEUP010000027.1 coordinate 324,219, forward strand.
TGGTCAGGCCGGGAGGCGCCTGCGCGAGCGCGTCGATGAAGGGCAGGGTGATCCGCGGTCGCCCGTCGAAGAGGTCGAACGGGAAGCCGAACCGGTTGTCGAACTCGTACTCGAGGTAGTCCTCGGTCGCGAGGCGCTCATCCTGCGCGCACAGCCACGCGGTGATGCGGTCACCCACCGGCACCCGGGCCAGCGTCTCCGGCGGGATGATCTCGAGGAGCTCCGCGAGCTCCTGCTGGAGGGCCTCCCAGTAGCCGTCGTCGCGACAGACGGCCGCCTTCACCAGGTCCGGCACGGAGGTGTGCAGCACCTCGGAGAAGAACGTGTGCCGCAAGGCGTCCGAGGTCTCGGCCAGCAGCTCCCCCGCGATCCGGATGGCCCGCACCCGGCTCGCGACGCGGCGGTGGTCGTAGAGGTCACGCTGGTGCAGCGACCTGTTGTCGTCGCGCCAGAACCACCGGTAGACCACGGCCGGCAGCACGTCCACGGTCCGGCTGACCAACAGCGCGCGGACGACCAGGCGTACGTCGGACCGCTCGTCGTCGGCCTCGAAGTGCAGGCCCTGCTCGTCCCAGAAGGAACGACGGAAGACCCGCGCGCCGACGACGAGGTTGCCGAGGAGCTCGGGGACCTCGTCCAACCGCGCTCCGATGCGCCGGGTCGGGTTGGACCGGCGCGCCCACTCGGGCTGGGAGAACCTGCCCTGTCGCTGCAGAGCGGCAGCGCCCACCGCCAGGTCGGATCCGCTCTTCTCGAGCGCCTGGACCAGCCGTTCGTATCCGGCGATCGGGATCGCGTCGTCGGCGTCGCAGAACGCCAGGTAGTCACCGGTCGCGTGCCGTGCGCCGAGATTGCGGGCAGCGCCCGCTCCCGTGTGCGGCTGGGTCAGCACCCGCACGTTGGCGTGCTCCGAGGCCAGGCGCTCGGCGACCTGCCGGGAGGCGTCGGAAGAGCCGTCGTCGACGAGGACCACCTGCACCTTGCCGGCGTGCGCCAAGATGCTCTGCACGCAGTCGGGCAGGGTCCGGGCGGCGTCGTGCACCGGCACCACGACGGACAACGACGCCACGTTGCGCTCCCGGTAGCGGCGACGGGCCGCCCGCAGCACGTCGGCACCTCGGGTGCCCTTGGCCCGCGCGACCAGGCGTGAGCGGTTGATCACGAGGAGGACAGGCGCCGACGCATCTGCCGGCGCCGTTCGAGCCAACGCTCCTGGTCCGGCGCGTAGTCCGCCGACCAGGGCTTCGCCTCGTCGAGCCAGTGCAGGAGCGCGGGCGTCTCGGCGTGGTTGCGGGTCGGGACCACATGCCACTCCTGCGGAACCACGGCCCGGTGGGGTCCTGCCTGGAAGTGCAGCACCTCTCGGGCCGTCAGGCCGAACTCCTCCACCAGCTGCACCGACTCGACGACCATGTTGTCCTTGCGCAGCCGCTGGAGGTCCAGCACCAGGACGTCGATGTCGAAGGCGGTGAAGTCGAAGGCATGGCGCGCGTGCGCACGCCGCCGCAGCTCGGTGGCGACCGTGGTGCGGGTGCTCAGCCTCGTGCCGGCGTTGTGGATCACGCCGAAGCCGCTCGCCTCGCCGCTGCCGGCCACGTCAGGAGCGGCCAGCGCCTGGTCGGCCAGGTCCATGTCGGCCAGTCCACACAGGTCACTCTCGACCAGTGCGGCCAGCGGCAGGACGACGACCCGATCGACCTCGGGCAGCAGTCCGGGAAGCATCAGCACCTCGAAACCCGACCTCGAGCGCCGGCGCCCTCCCGCGCTGAGCCCCCTCAGGTCGGCTCCGAGTCCCTTGGTGTCGATCACCGTGAGCTGGTGGCCCGGTGCCCGCCTCGAGACCTCGTCGAGGTCGACGCCGTTCGCGGTGCTGTCCAGCAGCCAAACGTGCACGGGCCGGCTGGCCTGCGAGACGACCGACTCGACCAGCACGTTCAGGGCCTGCCGGCGGGACTCGTCGACCCGGATCGCGACGTGCACCGCTCCTGCCGAGGCATCCTTGTCGGTCGAGCCGACCGTCCGGCTCCCGGCGATCGCACGGCGGAGCTCGTCACTGACGTCGGTGGTCTGCGCCCCGGCGGTGGGGGCCGCGTCGCGACGACTGCGCGCCAGCGCCACGTCGTCCGCGCACAGGTCCCGCCACAGGGCGTAGACGTCCTCGCGGGTGCCACCTTCGAGGATCGCGCCGAAGACGGTCTCGAGCCGGTCGTTGATGCCGCTGCGGATCGCGTCGAACTGCTCCTCGTTGATGTCGATGAGCCCCGCGAACCGGATGTCCGAGCGGTTCTTGGGCCGGAAGTCGACCTGGGCGCCCACCGAGCGCATCGGCAGGTAGCAGTGCAGCCGCGAGGTCACCAGCGAGGAGTGCTCCCGGCGGTAGGTCTCCAGCAGGTCGAGGGCCTCGAACATGTTTCCGGTGAAGCTGCGGAACCGCACGGCGTCCGAGCTGTGCTTGTACTGAGGAGCCCCAGCGGGTGCCACCTCGGGTGAGTCGACGTAAGCGATCGGCGCCGACGCAGGGAAGGCTGCGGGCAGGTCGGGGAACACCGTGCTGACCGTGGTGGTCATACAACCGGAGAAGAACGCCGGGACGTCGACGGAGAGCAGGATGTCGACGGTGGTCCAGTCGCGGCAGCCGATCGGACCGTGGGCGCGCAGGTACTCGATCGCCTCCGGCGTCAGCAGGCCGCGCTTGTTGCAGTGGAACGAGACGAAGATCGGCTGCAGGTTCTGGTGGAACGGGAAGCCGAAGCGCACGCCGAACAGGGCGTGCATGTACCACCCGAACGCGAGTGTCCAGGTGCCTTCCGGCACCTCGTGGTACATGCTCGCGTCGCGGTCGACGGTCATCACCTGCACCGAGGCGGAGTGACCGCGCCGGACGGCGTCGTCGCGGACGCGGCCGCGGAGCTGGGTGACCAGGTCCACCAGCTCCTGGGGTCCCGAGTAGGTGAGGTCCTGGTGGCGGACGAGGTGTCCGAGCGAGGCCAGCGTCTGCACGTGGTCACCGATGTTGGCCGAGGCCCGCGAGCGACCGGGGTGGTCGTAGTCCATGATCGCGAAGGACACGTCGGCCTCGGGACGCGGTGCGGTGGGCGAGTCGGGCGATCGGTCGATCCAGCGCCGGATCCAGTCACGGCGGACGGCCAGCTTCTCGTTGACCCGCGGCTGGGCAGCCATCGCGGCATCGAGCGCGGCGAAGATCTCCTCGGCCAGGTCCATCTCGCCGGCGCCGAAGACGGGCTCGAGCACCTCCATCCAGCGCTTCGCGTTCATGTGGGCGGGCGGGGACTCCAGCAGCGCCCTGACCTCGACCAGCACAGCCTCGAGGTCCTGGTCGACCCCGGCGCGGACATACTCCGAGGCAGCGAAGCGCGACCAGAGCTCCCCGAGGAGCGGACGCGAACTTCTGCCACGCGAGCTCGACGTAGCCCCGGTCGAAGGAGACGATGCCGAAGCAGAGGTCACCCACCTCCGCGGTCGAGGCGTCCCTCCCCAGCGCCGCGGACATGGCGATCGCGCCTGAGTGGTCACCCTTGGCGACCAGGGCACGGACCTCGGCGACCAGTCCCTGGGTCAGCGAGCGTCCTTCGCGCAACGCCGCGATCAGCGGCTCCGCCCCGGCACGGCCACCGGTGCCCCGGGCACCCGCATCCGCGTCGGACGCCAACGTGCCCGCGGCAGAGCGGCGGATCTGGCGTGCTCTCCTGACGAGCTCCGGCGAGACGTACTTTCGCGCAAGACGGCGCGGCACGCTCAACATAGGTCTCCTCGGGGATTGGAGCGGGGGTGGCATTCGGCGGCACAGTCTACTGCCTGGGACTCTCCGCCCCGGCCTCACGCCGCCCGGTGAGCCCTGCTTCCAGGGAGCGGGATCAGGGGTGCCGATCCGCGACGAGTGTGCCTAGACTTCCGGCACATGCTGCGCGTACGACCAAGCCGGCGGGCACACCCGCCAACCAACCCCTCACGCGTCCATCTGAGACGTGAGGTGAGGCGGTTCGCGCGAGGCTCCAGACCGGGGATGCTGGTCCTCGACGCGGGCGCAGGCAGATCGCCCTACCGGGGTCTGTTCAAGCACGCGCACTACGAGGCGGCCGACTTCGCCCAGCTCGGGACCCGCTACGCCCCCTTGGACTACGTGTGCGATCTCACCGACATCCCGGTCGCGGACGAGAGGTACGACCGGGTGCTGCTCACCCAGGTCCTGGAGCACATGCCGGACCCGGCCACCGTCATCGCCGAGCTCTACCGGGTGCTCAAGCCCGGTGGTCGGCTGTTCTGCTCGGCACCGTTGTTCTACAACGAGCACCAGGTTCCCTACGACTTCTTCCGCTACACCCGGTTCGGGCTGCGGAGACTCTTCCAGGACGCCGGCTTCGAGATCGTCCGGTTGCGCTGGCTCGAGGGGTACTTCGGCACGCTGGCCTACCAGTTCGCGATGATGGGGCGCCAGCTGCCCGTGCGCTGGTCGCAGCTGCGTCACTACGGGCTCGGCTGGCGCCTCGTCCTCGTCTGGCCGGGCCTGGTGACGCTGCGCATGATCGCGCCCTACCTCAGCCGCAGCTTCGCCGACATGGACGTGCGGCATCGGGACACCAGATCGGGGATGCCCAAGAACTACGTGCTGGTGGTCCGCAAGCCGGAGTGAGACCGGTCACTCCGGCCGGGTGTGCCACGCCTCGGGTGCTCAGAATCGCCTTGTCTGGTTGATACCGTTCCACGGTGTCGACCACCCCCACGCGACCCCGTCTCGCTGCTCTCGACGGCCTCCGGCTCCTGGCCGCCGTCGCGGTGATGGGGTTCCACTACGCCGGTGTCGGCATCACCTACTGGGGTGCGGTCCCGGCGATCCAGTTCCCGACCCTGAGCCTGGTGGGCCGCTACGGCTACCTCGGGGTGAACCTGTTCTTCGTGATCAGCGGCTTCGTGATCCTGATGACCGCCTATGACCGCAAGATCGAGTCGTTCACCGCCTCGCGGGTGGCCCGGCTGTTCCCGGCGTACTGGGTCGCGGTGCTGCTGACCGTGCTGCTCCAGTACTTCTGGGACGGCGGCAGGAACGCCACCCCGGTCGAGGCCCTGGTCAACCTGACCATGACCCAGGAGGCCTTCGACATCGTCAACGTCCAGGGCGCGTTCTGGACGCTGTGGATCGAGCTGAAGTTCTACCTGCTCATCGGCGCCTTCATCCTCGTCGGCATGACCCGGCGCCGGGTACTCGCCTTCGCGGTGCTGTGGCCGGTGCTGGGCCAGATCGCGAAGGCAACCGACAGCACCTTCCTCAACTCGCTGCTGATCCCGTCCTACGCGCCGTACTTCGCCGCCGGGATCCTGCTGTTCCTCCTCTACCGCGAACGCCACGACGTGGCCACCTGGCTCGCGCTGGCGCTGAACTGGGCGCTGTGCCTGCGCCAGGCCACCGACTACGCGGAGCGGGCCTCCGCGCTGGCGAAGTCCCCGGTCTCCCCCATGGTCGTGGCGATCATCGTGACCCTGTCGATCCTGGCCGTGCTGGTGTGCAGCAACGGCGCAGTGGCGCGGGTCCAGTGGTCATGGCTGACCCTCGGCGGGGCGCTGACCTATCCGCTCTACCTGGTGCACGGGCAGCTGGGGTTCTTCCTCATCGACGTGCTGCACGCGAGCGTGAACCCCTACCTCGTCCTGCTGATCGCCGGCATGGCCTCCATGATCGTGGCCTACGCGATCCACCGTCTCGTGGAGCGCCCGACCGCCCTGCCCCTACGGCGGTCGGTCGAGGCGGCGTTGGCACCCGACCCGGTCCTCGCCCCGACGCCGACGGGCCCCCAGCGATAGCACTGGAGGCCCGTCGAGACGGTGTCGACCGCGCCGAGACGGCGCTGGACGCCTACAACACGATGGTCGCGCGGACCAGGCAGTGGTCCGAGGGGATGGTGCCCCGCACGTCCAGGGTGTCCGAGTTGATGTTGACCACGACCTCCCACGCCTTCACCCGGAGGTGGTTCGAGGCGAAGATCCAGTCGATCCCGTTGCCGATCTTGTCGCGGTTGTCCTCGTAGCCGAACTCCGCCGCGTTGTCTCGGAAGGCGTTGAACGAGTTGACCCAGGCCCGACGTACCCGCTCCGTGCGCGGGTTGCTCAGGGTGTTGCGACCGGGCACCTGGTTGAGCACGTCGCCGTATCCGTTCGACTTCATCCGAGGGATGTAGGTCCCCGCGTAGGAGCTGAACTTCGAGGTGTTGTAGTCGCCGACGGCGATGACGGGCAGGGAGCCCCTCAACGCGTTGGTCTTGGCGATCAGCTCGTTCCACTGACTCTGCCGGGCCGCGATCGTGTAGGGGTCGAGGTGGGTGTTGGTGAAGAAGAACGACTTCCCCGTCGCCTTCATCCGCAGCACCGCCCAGGCGAGGTACCGGTGGGGCTTGCCCGCCGAACGCGACGAGAAGGTGACCGAGCCCTCCCTGACCAGGGTGACCTTGCTGGTGTCGTAGAGGATGCGGTTGCTGCCCGAGGCGCCCTGGTCCTTGGCGACGCACTTGTAGGTGCTCCGGGGGCGCTCACAGTTGTAGGCGTTGGAGTTGGTGAGCGCATAGCTCCCACCAGCCGCGTTCAGCGCACCCTTGAGGTCGAGGTACTGGGTCGCGCCGTAGTCGAGGCGACTGGCATAGGTGCTGCTCTGGTTGGCCTCCTGCACGCCGACGACGTCGAGGTCCGCGCCCAGGATCTGGGAGACCACCGCAGGCCGGCGCTCGCGCCACACCTTCTTGTCGCCGCTCGCCTTGCTGTCGGCGTGGACGCCGACGATGTTGAAGCTGCCGACGCGAACGTCGTTCAGCGTCGACTCCGTGGCGCCGACTGCGGCCCCCTGGACGGGCATCGATCCGGCAACCACTGCCGCGGTCAACACCCCAAGAAGTTGCCAAGTGAACTTGTGCTTCATAAGATCTGCCTCCGTTTCATCCCCACCCGCCGATGCAGCATAAGCCGCACACTGTCCCTTTTGGGTTTAATTGCCAGTTATCGGGCAATAGATTGGTGCATCTTGTCCCGGTTTCTCCGCGTGTCGTACGGGAATCGCCGCGTTATCCGCTACAAGCGGAGGCCTTGCGGGTGTCCCGGCGGCACGGAACCGCGCACCGCGGCGGCCCCGGTGCGCGGCTCTCGATGCTCGGACCACCAGTGAGGCTTCGCCTCTGACCGCCCAGTCTGTGGTCGGGGCTGCCAGCCGAGTCGCGGCTCCGGGCACCACAAGAGGGCCGCACGGCGCGCTGGCGACGTCATCTCCTCGCCGGTGTCACCCGGCCATCTTGTCCAGGCCACCCTCACTGCGCTGATGGCCCGCCTTCGAAGATCCGGGCCGGTCGCCGCCATCGGGCCCCCTCGCGGGCGTCACGCTCCGGATCAGCGGTCGGTCGTGGACGGCTTCACTGTGCAGAACCGAGCTGCCGCTGAATGAGACGATGACATCCCCGCCCTCCCTCTCGAAAGGGTCGAGACGGCGGGTTGCCGGGGACCACCACCTGAGGAGCTCAGCTTGCTGACACTCGACGGAGAGCACCTCTCGCTCGACGAGATCGTGGCCGTCTCGCGTCGCGGCCACGCGGTCGAGGTCCTGGAACCGGCTCGGACACGGGTCGGCGAGTCGCACCTGTTCGCCGGCGTGGTCGCGGAGCAACGTCCGATCTACGGCCGGTCCACCGGCGTCGGCGGCAACCGCGACCAGGTCCAGCCCGACCCGGACTCGCAGGCACTGCAGCTGCTGCGGTCGCACGCCACCAGCTCGGGAGAGCTGCGCTCAGCCGAGCGCGTCCGCGCCATGCTGGTGATCCGGCTCAACCAGCTGGCCACCGACGGGAACGGGATCAGCCTGACCGTCGTGGATGCGCTCACGTCCATGCTCGGAGCCGACGCCCTTCCCCCGGTGCGTGAGGGCGGCAGTGTCGGCACCGCGGACCTCGCCGCGCTGGCCACGACGGCGCTGGTGCTGTGCGGCGAGGTGGCCACCACGCCGCCGGTCCCCAGCATCACCGAGTTCGGACCCGGCGACGCCCTGACGTTCATGTCGAGCAACGCGGCGGTGCTCGCCGACGCGGCGCTCGCGGTGTTCGAGCTCGACCGGCTCGCGCGCAGCGCCGTGGTCATCGCGGCGATGGACTTCTCCGCCGTCAACGGCAACGCCGAGGCCTTCAGCCCAGCGGTCGAGGTCGCCACGCCGTTCCCGGGGTCTCGCTGGGTGTGCCAGACGATGCGTGAGCTGATCGGCCCCGAGGGCACACCCGCCCGGATCCAGGATCCGTTCAGCCTCCGGACGTTCCCCCAGGTGCACGGCGCGCTGATGGACCGGCTCGCCTTCGCCGAGGAGGTGATCGTGACCATGGCGAACAGCCCGTCGGAGAATCCGATCGTGTCCCCGAGTCTGGGGGTGGCGCACCATGGCGCGTTCCACGCGGCCTACCTGGTGCAGTCGCTGGACTCGCTGGTGCTCGCCGCGGCACAGTCGGCCCAGCTGAGCCTGGCCCGGCTGACCATGCTCGCCGAGCCGGCGTACACCGGCCTGCATCCGTTCCTGGGTGACGGCACTCCTGCGGCCTCGGGGGTGATGATCGTGGAGTACAGCGCCGCCTCCGCGCTCGCCGAGCTGCGCGCCCTGGCCACGCCGGCCGGGATCCAGGCGGTGACGCTGTCCCGCGGCGTTGAGGAGGATGCCTCGTTCGCGACCCTGGCCGCGCGTCAGGCACTCGAGGCGGTGTCGCGCTTCCGCGCGGTCCTCGCCGCCGAGCTGGTGGCCTCGCTGCGCTGCCTGCGCATGCAGCGAGCACATCCGCCGGCCCTGGCCAGCGCGCTGCGCTACCTCGACGAGCGCGACGGCGGGATCCCGGACATGCACGACCGCGACCTGACCTCGGACCTGCTGCTGGCCGAGGAGCTGGTGGGCGCGCTCCCGTCCCACGTGCAGGCGGTGCAGCGCGGGAGCCGGGCTAGGCCCGCTTGAGCGCGGAGCGCAGCTGAACGCTCGGAGGAGCCGCCTTCTCGGCCCCCTTCTGGGCCATCTTCTGGGCCATCTTCTGGGCCGCCTGCTCCTCCCAGGCAGCCAGGGCCGTGACGGACTCTGCCGGCGTCGAGGCCAGCGCCAGCGCCTCTTCCAGCTGCCGCACCCTGGCCTGAGCCTCGAGCAGCCGGTGCTGCAGCCCCTGGGCGCGGCTCTCCAGCTGGGTGACCAGGCCCTCCAGCTCGCGTTGGGTCATGTGCGCCTCCGCGAGCCGCTCGGTCATCGCGTTGGTGAACTCGGTGTGCTCCGCCGTGCTGGCACCGAACAGCGCCCGGTAGGCGGCGGCTGCGGCAGCCCGGTCCGCCGCGTTGGCGCGACGCGAGTGCAGCACCTCCCCCCACATGCAGCGCACGGCGCCGGCGAAGAGCGCGAGGGTCCCCACCGCGGCCAGGACGGGCCAGCTGGGCGCCGAGACCAGCACCGCAAGGACACCCGCAGCGGCCACCGCGAGCAGGACCAGCGCACCGGTGACGCGAACGCTGCGCGGGCGACGACGCACAGGGACGCGTGGGGGTGCCATGAGCCGCAGCCTAGGTCGCCCCGATCACCGCCGGACCCACCGTCGCACGAAGCGGCGTGTCGCCGGGGCACCGGGGTGCGGCCGGCTTCCCACAGGGTCAGTCGCGGTCGCGGTCGCGCGGGACGCGGCAGCTCAGCTCCAGCAGCAGTCCCGTGACCAGAACGCCCGCGGCTCCGACCGCCGCGAGCACGGACCGCCACAGCCGGGTCTCCGCGGCCGGGCTCTCGACACCGAGCTGGGCGACCGCGTAGCCGAGGTAGCAGCCGATGAGCAGAGCCCCGACCAGGGCACACGCCTTGCCCAGCACCAGCCGGTTGACTGCCTGGTGGTGCTCCAGGGCGAACCGGTCGCGCTGCACCGTGCGCCGGGTGAGGTACGCCGAGCCGCCGATGATCGCGACGACGAAGTACAGCAGGCTGACCGAGACCAACGAGATGTCCGGCTCCGAGAGCCCGAAGCGCAGCACCAGCGGGCGCACCGCCCAGCCGGCGACCAGGCCGAGCACACCCGCGACGACCAGGGGGCCAGGGCTGGTCGGCCGGATCCGGCCCGGCGGCTGGGACGGCTCCTGGTCCGGCGCCCGGTCCGGCGGTGGACCACTCACCGGGTGAGCCCGGGCCGGCGGCACATGGGGCTCAGCCGAGCTCGAGCTCGATGTCCTTGCGGAGGGTGACGCCCTCGCGACCGAGGCTCTCCACCAGCTCCGACACGGGGCCCACACCGGGGATCTCGGCGTCCGACTCGACGTCGAGCCAGGGCACCAGCACGAAGGCTCGCTGGCTCGCCCGGGGGTGCGGCAGCACGAGGTCCTCCTCGGAGGTGCGTCGATCCCCGAGCACGATCAGGTCGACGTCGAGCGTGCGCGGCGCATTGCGCTCTCCGCCGCGCTCGCGGCCGTAGGCCGACTCGACGGCGAGCGCGCGCTCCAGCAGCGTGCGCGCCGAGAGCGTGGTGTCCATGCACACGACGGCGTTCAGGAAGTCCTTGGAGCCTTCGGGCGCCTCGACAGGCGCGGTCTCGTAGACCGGCGAGACGGCCGTGACCCAGACCTCGGGTGTGTCCGCGAGCGAGTCCACGGCCCCTTGCAGGTTGTTGCGGCGCTCGCCGAGGTTGGAGCCGATGGACACGACAGCGCGGCGGATCGGATGCATCTCACCGGTGAGGCTGTCGGTGTCGACGATGTGGGGATTCGGGGACTCGGTCACGTGGGACTCCGGTCGGTGGTCGGAAGGGGCAGGTGCAGAGGCAGAGCATCGGTGAGGATCATCGACGGCTCCGGTTGATGGTCAGGGCGACATCGTCGAACGTCGCCTCGATCGGGGCGTGCGGCTTGTGCACGGTGACTTCCACGACCTCGACCTGCTCGCGGGACAGACAGACATCGGCGATCCGCTGCGCCAGGGTCTCGATCAGGTCGACCGGGTCGTTCGCCACAGCGGAGCGCACCTCGTCCACGAGGGTTCCGTAGTCGACCGTGTGCTGCAAATCGTCGCTGCTGGCCGCCGCGCGGGTGTCCATGCCGATCGTCAGGTCGATCACGAACTCCTGACCGTCTCGACGCTCGAAGTCGAAGACGCCGTGATGCCCGTGCACAGCGATGCCACGCACGCACAGTCGGTCCCCAGGAGGCGGAAGTCGGTCGGTCATAGTGGTCTGACCCTACCGGCGAGTTCACCGGCGCCCGAACCGAGCATCCGTTCCGTCCGGCCACACCGGCTGTGACCTGCGACGACGTGATCAGGTCGCGGCGTGCCACCTCGCGACCACCGTGATGGCGTCCAGGCTGGCACGCACCTCGTGCACCCGGACCCCCCACACGCCCTGCGTGGCCGCGATCGTGGTGAGGGCGACGTTGGCGTCCTCCCGGTCGTCCACGGGTCGCGGGGTCCCGTCCGGCTCCGCGAGCAGCGACCCGAGGAACGACTTGCGGCTCGACCCCACCAGGATCGGCACGCCCAGCGCCTCCAGCTCCGGCAGTCGCCGCAGCAGCTGCCAGTTGTGCTCGGCCGTCTTGGCGAACCCCAGACCGGGGTCGATCACCAGCCTCGCCGGATCGATCCCGGCCGCGATGGCGTCCTCCAGCCGGCGGCCGAGCTCGTCGCGGACCTCGATGAGGACGTCGTCGTAGGTCGCGAGCTGCTGCATCACCTCGGCGTGGGCCCGCCAGTGCATCGCGACGTACGCCGCCCCGTGGGCGGCCACCACCTCCAGGATGCGCGGATCCGCCAGCCCGCCCGAGACGTCGTTGACCAGCACCGCTCCCGCCTCCAGGGCGGCCTGCGCCACCTCGTGCCGCATGGTGTCGACCGAGACGGCGATGCCCTCGCTCGCCAGGGCCCGGATGACCGGAACGACCCGGGTCAGCTCCTCAGCCACCACCGGACGGGTGGCACCCGGCCGGGTGGACTCGCCGCCGATGTCGAGGATGTCGGCGCCCTGCCGGTGCAACCGGAGGCCGTGCGCGATGGCCGACTCGGTCGTGTCGAACCGGCCGCCGTCGGAGAAGGAGTCGGGCGTGACGTTCACCACGGCCATCACCAGGGGCCGCCGAAGCCTCGGCAACCCCGCGCTCCACGACTCCCTCTGGGTCATCGCGCCGCGTTGATCAGCGAGATCGCCTCTGCGCGCGTCGCCGGGAGGTGCATGATCCCGCGCACGGCGGAGGTGATCGTGCGGGCACCTGCCTTGCGCACCCCGCGCATGGTCATGCACAGGTGCTCCGCCTCGATCACGACGATCACTCCTCGGGCCTCCAGGATGTCCACCATCGCATCCGCGACCTGCGTGGTGAGCCGCTCCTGGACCTGGGGACGCTTGGCGTAGACGTCGACGAGGCGAGCCAGCTTGGACAGGCCGGTGATCTTGCCGCTCTCGTTGGGGATGTAGCCCACGTGGGCGACGCCGGTGAACGGCACCAGGTGGTGCTCGCACATCGACCACAGCTCGATGTCACGCACCAGCACCATCTCGTCGTGGCCGATGTCGAAGGTCGTGCTGAGCACCTGCTCGGGCGTCTGGTGCAGGCCCTGGGTCATCTCGGCGTACGCCCGGGCGACCCGCGCCGGGGTGTCCCGCAGGCCCTCGCGGTCGGGATTCTCGCCGATCGCGTACAGCAGCTCGCGCACGGCCGCCGCCGCCCGGTCGTGGTCGAACTCGGCGATCGCCCCCTGGTCGCCGCCCATCGGGTCGATCGTCATCCGCGACCCCTGGGGGTCAGCGCGCCCGAGCGAGGAGCGTGGCCGCACCGGCTCATGACGCGCTCGGGCCGGGCGGGGCCGGCGGGGTGGTGCCGATCCCGGGGTCCCCATGCAGGTCACCACCGGCTCCTGGAGGCGTGATCACCACCGCCGACTCGCTGTCGTCGGCGCCCGCACCCGCCGCCGCGGCAGCGCGCACCTTGGCCGGGATCACCACCGGCGGGATCGAGGACGGGGAGCGGTGCGGGGAACCGGTCCACGCGGGACGGACGGGGCGGCGGCGCAGCGGCTCGAAGACCCGTGCCACCTGCGCCTTGTCCAGCGTCTCCTTCTCCATCAGCTCCAGGACCAGCGAGTCGAGGACGTCGCGGTTCTCCTCGAGGATGTCGAAGGCCTCCTGGTGGGCCTGGGTCAGCAGCTTCTTGGTCTCGTCGTCGACGATCGCCGCGACGTCCTCGGAGTAGTTGCGGGCATGACCCATGTCTCGGCCGAGGAACGGCTCCCCCTGGGTCTCGCCCAGCTTCATCGCGCCGAGCCTCTCGGTCATGCCGTACTGGGTGACCATCGCGCGGGCCAGGGAGGTGGCCTTCTCGATGTCGTTGCCCGCACCCGTCGTCGGGTCGTGGAAGACCATCTCCTCCGCCGCCCGGCCGCCCAGCATGTAGGCGAGCTTGTCGAGCATCTCCGAGCGGGTCTGGGAGTACTTGTCCTCGTCGGGCAGCACCATCGTGAACCCCAGCGCGCGCCCGCGCGGCAGGATCGTGACCTTGTGCACCGGGTCGGTCCCCGGGAGCGCGGCAGCCACCAGGGCGTGGCCACCCTCGTGGTAGGCCGTGATCATCCGCTCCTTCTCGCTCATCAGCCGGGTGCGCTTCTGCGGGCCGGCGATGACGCGGTCGATCGCCTCCTCGAGGGCCTCGTTGTCGATGAGCTTGCCGTTCTGGCGGGCCGTGAGCAGGGCCGCTTCGTTGAGCACGTTGGCGAGGTCGGCGCCGGTGAAGCCCGGCGTACGGCGCGCGACGGAGAGCAGGTCGACGGTGGGCCCCATCGGCTTGCCCCGCGCGTGCACCTGCAGGATCTGCTCCCGACCCCGCAGGTCAGGGGCGTCCACGCTGATCTGGCGGTCGAAGCGGCCCGGTCGCAGCAGCGCCGGGTCGAGCACGTCGGGACGGTTGGTCGCGGCGATCAGGATGACGCCGCCGCGTACGTCGAAGCCGTCCATCTCGACCAGCAGCTGGTTCAGGGTCTGCTCGCGCTCGTCGTGGCCGCCGCCCATGCCGGCGCCGCGGTGACGCCCGACAGCATCGATCTCGTCGATGAACACGATGGCCGGGGCGTTCTCCTTGGCCTGCTCGAACAGGTCGCGCACTCGGGAGGCGCCGACACCGACGAACATCTCCACGAAGTCCGAGCCCGAGATCGAGTAGAACGGCACCCCCGCCTCGCCGGCGACCGCACGAGCGAGCAGGGTCTTGCCGGTGCCGGGCTGGCCGTAGAGCAGCACGCCCTTGGGGATCTTGGCGCCGACCGCCTGGAACTTCGCCGGCTCCTGGAGGAACTCCTTGATCTCGCCGAGCTCCTCGATGGCCTCCTCGCACCCCGCGACGTCGGCGAAGGTCGTCTTCGGCATGTCCTTGGTGATCAGCTTGGCCTTGGACTTCGCGAACTGCATCACCTTGCCGCCGCCGCCCTGCACCTGGTTCATCAAGAAGATGAACAGCAGCACGATCAGCGCGAACGGCAGCAGCGTGGCCAGGATCTGGCCGAGCAGGCTCGGCTTGGGGTTCTTGACGTTGAACTTCTCGATCTCGCCCTGGTCGACCTGGGCCTGCACCGACCGGACCAGACGGACCTGCTGTCCTCCGACCCAGGTGGCCATCACCTTCTTGCCGTCGTCCAGGGTCGCCTGGATCTGCTGGTCCCCACCGTCCCGGAAGGTGATCTCCTTGACCTTGCCCGAGTCGATGTTCTCGACCATCTTGGAGGTCTCGATCTCGGTGTAACCCCCGTTGGGGACGAGGTACTGGAGGGCCAGCAGGACACCCACCACGGCCATCGGGATCCACAGCCACGGGCTACGTACGATTTGCTTCACTGACCAATACTCTCAGGTAGGTCCACAACTCAGGCGCGACACCGCTCGAGTGCGGCCTAGGAGTAGACGTGGGGCGCCAGGGTGCCGATGTCTCGCAGGTTGCGGTACTTCTCGTTGTAGTCGAGCCCGTAGCCGACGACGAACTCGTTCGGGATGTCCCAGCCGACGTACTTGGGATCGATGTTCATCTTCTGCGCGTCCGGCTTGCGCAGCAGCGTGCAGATCTCCACCGAGGCGGGGTTGCGGGAGTTGAGGTTCGAGGTGAGCCACATCAAGGTGAGCCCGGTGTCGATGATCTCGTCGACGATCAGCACGTGTCGTCCGCTGATGTCGGTGTCGAGGTCCTTGAGGATGCGCACCACCCCCGAGCTCTTCGTGCCGGACCCGTAGCTGGACACCGCCATCCAGTCCATCTCGACGTGCCGGTTGAAGGCCCGCGCCAGGTCGGCCATCACCATGACCGCACCGCGCAGCACACCGACGATCAGCAGGTCCTCGCCGTCGTAGTCCCGCTCGATCTCCCGGGCCATCTCGCCCAGTCGGTCGAGGATCTGCTGCTCGGTGAACAAGACGTTGACCAGGTCACCCTCGACGTCCGTTTCGTCCATGGAGCGAAGCCTGCCACAGACGTCGGCGGTTCCGGGCGGCGCCCGGGCGACTCGTTGACTCAGCCGACCGTGACGGACACCGCACCGCTCGTGGAGTCGGTGTGACCGAGGTTGCTGTTGGTCACCGCGGTGTAGCGACCCGAGGCCCTCGGGGTCACCCGCATGGCGAAGCCTCCGGTCGCGGTGGTCGTCACGGTCCCCGCCAGGGCGGCGACTCCGGTGCTCGTCGGGGTGAACCACAGCCGGACCTTCACGCCCCTGGCACCCTCGGTCAGGCCGCGGTAGGTCCTGGAGACGGTCCCCGACAGCGTCAGGGCCGTGCCCGAGGGGGTGCCCTGCAGTGACGTCGTGGTCGACCAGGTGCCTGCGGTGACCTCGCCCAGGGCGACCACGTCGGCGGGCAGGCCGGCCGCGCCGGCGTACACCACCCTGAGGGCGCCGGAGGCCCTCAGCGGGACGGTGACCGAGTAGGTGCCGTTCGGGAGCGTCCTCGTCGTACCCACCGACACCGCCGGGCGGCCGGGCACAGCGAGCTGCACCCCCACCGTCGCGCCGGCAACGCCGGTGACGGCGTTCCCGGCGGTACGAGTCAGCAGCCCGGTGAGCACCGCGCCGGTGCCGTAGCCCACGTCGGTGCGGTCCACCGCAGCGGTGAGCTCGGTGGTGGGAAGGTCCACCTCCATCTGCCCGAGGTCGGCGGAGGTCGGGTTGTATCCCGCGGACGCGAGCACCGCCACCGACATCACGCCGCTGATCGTCGGCTTGACGACCACCGACCAGGTGCCGTCGGCAGCGGTCCGAGCCGTGCCCAGCGTCAGCACTCGGGAGATGCCGCTGACCACGTGGGTCAGCCTCACCGGCAGTAGGGCGCCGGCCACCGGCACCGAGGCGCCCGCGACGGTGCGGGTCAGGGTGCCCGAGGCCGTGACCGAGTCTCCGTGGTAGATCCGCTGCTTCGTCGTCTCACCCGTGAGCGCCACCGAGCACTTGCCCGGCACGGCCTCGACCACGGCAGAGGAGCCCGCTGCGTACACCGCCCCGGCCGGGACCGAGGCGGCGTACCGCGTCGGAGTGGTCGCGATGCCGTTGAGCGTGGCGACGCCGGTGGGCGCGGTCATCGCCCTGCCTGCGGCCGCAGCCGTCGTCATCGACGCCGCCTGCTTGGTGAACGACGCGAAGAGGCCCTTGATCGGGAGTCCGCTTGCTGCGTCGGTGATCGTGGCCGCCACCGGGAAGCCGGCGCCGGTGCAGACCGACGCCGTCGCCCCGTCCTGGCCGGCGACCCCGAGGGACACCGACACCGGGCGCGCGGTGTTGGTGGCGAAGGTGAGCGGGCTGGTCCGCGTCTTGGTGGCCCCGGAGGAGTCGACCAGCCGGACCGTGACCGAGGTGGGGGCGGCCGAGGTCGCCGCACAGGTGACCGTGGACTGGACCTCGGTGGGGTCGGAGAACGAGCAGTCCGGGCGGGCTGCGGTCCACTGGACCGAGGTGACGGTCCGGCCGGCGGGGACGCTGGGCGTGACCGAGACCTGGGTTGCCAGGCCCGGGACGGCCGGGTTGTTCACGCCGATCGCCGCTCCGAGCACCGTCGGAGCGCCGGCCGTGCCGCCGCCGGCCCCGTTGCCACCACCGATCAGGAAGCGGCTGTTGCCGGTGTTCCAGCGAGTCTCCAGGTAGCTGCCCGGATCGGCGAAGGTGGAGTAGTAGTCGTCAGAGTTGCAGTCGAGCAGGTACTCCTGGTCGGCCGAGCAGGTCTGCACCATGGCGCGGCCGGAGGCGTCGCGGTAGCACATCGTGTCGGACTCGTCCCAGCAGTGACCGGCCGTCGTGGCGTGGGGTGCGGTGCGCTGGACGCCCCCCAGGTTGTGCATCAGCTCGTGGGCCTCCACCGAGCCGTGCCGGGAGCCGTCGCCGAACCCCCAGCAGCCGCTGTCGGTGCGCGCGTACAGCGGGTTGCCGCCGTTGTTCAGGTTGCTCTGGGCACCGGAGTCGTCGACGTACCTCGACCCCACTCCGCACAACCGGGTGGCGTCGGCCCACATCATGTACTTGCGGGTCGGGTCGTCGTACCCCTGCGCCACCACCGCGTTGACAGTGGAGTTGAAGTCGTTCAGGGCGCCGACCGGCACGGTCACGTTGAGGACCCGGGCCTCACAGGTGCCGCCCGGGCCCGCCTCGGTGACGTAGCGCACGTTGCGCACACCGCCGCTCAAGGCAGCCGACCGGTTGTACACGTCGTCCACACCGGCGGCCCACAGCTTGAAGCTCGACCTCAGCGCGGCGAACCGGTTCGGCGCGCCAGCCTCCACCACGTACATCGCCTGGACGCGGTAGCCCGAGGTCCCGTCTGCGTCGCAGGGAACGCTGGGCGAGGTCGCCACTGCCTCGTCGGCCGTCGGGACGCCGAGGTTCTCGGCCGCCTCGTACGCCGCCGGCCCGGCACCATCACGCTCCTTGAGCTCGGCGGTGCTGACGTACTCGGTGACGTCGACCCCGGGTGGCGGCTGGTCCTCGTGCACGCACACCGCCGGCCCCGGCAGCGTGTCGAGCAGGTAGGCCCCCCGGCCGCAGGCGGCCTCCGCCTCGTCTTGCTCCAGCCCGGCGGCGACCAGGACGAACGAGCTGCTCACCAGTGCCCCGATGAGCACGACGACCAGGCCGCGTCGGCGACGCCCGGTGCCGGTGAGCCCGTGTCCGGGCACCTCCACAGATCCGCGAGTACGCCCAAAGCTCATCTGCTGGCACCTTCCTGGTCCACCGCGGGCATCCTTGCCCAGGCCTCTGAGAAGGCCGGTTCCGACCCATCATAGTGATTAATCGGACAAGTCGGACAGAAAATCAGGGAAGAGTGTGCCCGGCCGCGGTGTTGGGCCAGTCATGCACCTCTCCGTTCTCGAC
Source organism: uncultured Actinomycetota bacterium (assembly GCA_963812235.1). Classification (GTDB taxonomy): domain Bacteria; phylum Actinomycetota; class Actinomycetes; order Propionibacteriales; family Nocardioidaceae; genus Marmoricola. The sequence continues at coordinate 342,568 of CAWEUP010000027.1, forward strand.
CTCGTCCCCGTGCGCAGCGACCAGACCACCGGCGACGCCCTGGCCGCCACGCGGCAGCTGGCGCAGGTCGCCGACGAGCTCGGCTACCGCCGCTACTGGCTGGCCGAGCACCACAACATGCCTGCGGTGGCCGCCACCAACCCGCCCCTGCTGATCGCGATGGTCGCCGCGGCGACGCAGCGGATCCGGGTGGGCTCGGGCGGGGTGATGCTGCCGAACCACGCACCTCTGGTGGTGGCCGAGCAGTTCGCGCTGCTGGAGGCGGCCCATCCCGGTCGCATCGACCTCGGCATCGGCCGGGCGCCCGGAACCGACCCGGTCACCAGCTATGCGCTCCGGTACGGCGCCGGCGGAGGCGAGGCCGACCCGGTCGCCCGCTTCCCGGAGTACGTCGACCACGTGATCTCGATGATGAGCGCGGAGGGGGTCGGCATCTCGGTCCAGGGCAGGACCCATCCGCTGCACGCGACGCCCCACGCCTCCTCGGTCCCGCCCGTGTGGCTGCTGGGCTCCTCGGACTACTCGGCCCGGCTGGCGGCGGAGCGAGGCCTCCCCTACGTCTTCGCCCACCACTTCTCGGGTCAGGGCACGGCCGAGGCGCTCGCGCTGTACCGCCGGAGCTTCACGCCCTCGGCCGGGTTGGCGCAGCCACAGACCTTCCTGACCGTCAACGTGTCGGTGGCGCCGACCCACGAGGAGGCCGAGCGGCTGGCGCTGCCCCAGCTCGAGGCGATGGTGACCTTGCGCACGGGCGGTCAGCTGCGCGCGCAACACGCGGTGGAGGAGGCCGAGAAGGACCCGGTCCCACCTGCGCACCTCGGTCTGCTGGACGCCATGCGCGCGCGGTGGGTGATCGGCACGCCCTCCCACGCCGCGGCCCGGATCGCCGAGCTGGCCTCGACCTTCGAGGTGGACGAGGTGATGGTGCACCCCGTCGCCGGGGCCTTCCTCGGCACCCCGCCGGACCGCACCCCCGCCCGGGAGCACACCCTGCGGCTGCTCGCGGACGCGCTGCGCTGAAACCGGGCTACCCCGGGTTCGGCTCGAGGACGAGCACCCCTCCACGACGTACGGCGCGCACCCGGCCGGGGAGGTCGACCCACTTCTGGCCGTGCCAGTCGGTGACCAGACGGTCCAGCTCGAGCACGTGGGCGTGGAACAGCTCGGCGGGGAGGGCCCCGGCCTGCACCGCCGCGAGCCGCAGCACCCGAGTGCGGATCGCCTCCGGCATCGAGGCGAGAACGTCGACCGAGAGCCGGTCGGAGTCGCGGGCCGACTCCAGCGCGGCAGCCGCGAGCTCGTCGAGGTAGGCCGTGTCGGCGCGCAGCTGGTCCGCGGTGCGCGCGAGCGTCGCCGCGATCCCCGGACCGAGCTCGCTCTCGAGCATCGGAAGCACCTTGGTCCGCACCCGGACCCGGGCGAACCGGCCCTCGGTGTTGTGCGGGTCCGACCAGAAGTCGATGCCCTCGACCAGGCACGCGGTCTCGGTGTCGGCTCGCGGCAGGTCCAGCAGGGGGCGACGGTAGACCTCGAAGGCGCGCCTCATCCCCTGCAGCGATCGTCCCCCAGAACCCCGCGCCAACCCGAGCAGCACCGTCTCCGCCTGGTCGTCCAAGGTGTGCCCGAGCAGCACGGCGCGCGCCGAGAAGCGCTCAGCGACCTGGCTCAGCACGGCGTAGCGGGCCTCTCTCGCGGCCGCCTCCGGCCCGAGGCCAGGTGCCTCGACGCGCACCCGAGCCGTCACCGACTCATCGACCCCGAGCTGTCGCATCAGGGCCACCACCCGGTCCGCCTGCTCGGCCGAACCGGGCTGCAGGCCGTGGTCGACGGTGGCGCCGATCACCCGCCAGGACTCACGCGCCCCCTCGAAGACCGTCGCCGCCAGCAGCGCGAGCGAGTCGGCCCCGCCCGAGCAGGCCACCACGACCGTGTCCCCCGGTTCGAGATCCGCGAGCCCGGCGCGTACGGCGCGACGTACAGCGGCGACCGCGGGGTGCAGCGACATCCGGCTCAGCCGTGCACGCGGGCGATCCACAGGGACGGGTCGAGGATCTCCGTCTTCGTGGGCAGGTTCGCCGGCTCCACCCACACGGCGTTGAAGCCCTCCATGCCGACCTTGTCGACCGCGGCCCGCACGAAGATCGCCCCGTCGCGGTACTGCGCCATCTTCTGGTCCAGTCCCATCAGCTTGCGCAGCAGGCGATCGAGCGCGCCCACCCCCTTGCGCCGTTGGGTGAACTTGCGCCGGATGTCGGCCACGGTCGGGATCACCTCGGGGCCGACGCCGTCCATGACCACGTCCGCGTGCCCCTCGAGCAGGCTCATCACACCGGTGATCCGCTCGATCACGGCCTTCTGCTCGGGGCTGGAGAACAGCTCCAGCAGGCTGCCGTCGGTCTTGCCGGACACGAGGTCACCGATCTTGCGGACCGCGTCGCCGAGGATCGCTGCCGGATCGGTCTGCACCGCGCCGATGATGCTGCCCATCTCGGCGCGCAGATGGTCGGTCATCCACGGAACCGCGGTGAACTGCACCCGGTGCGTCTCCTCGTGCAGGCACACCCACAACCGGAAGTCGTGCGGGTCGGCGTCGATCTCCCGCTCGGTGTGCACGATGTTGGGCGCCACCAGCAGCAGCCGACCCTGCTCGCCGGGCTGCTCGTGGAAGGGGTCGAACTGGCCGAGCACCTTGGAGCCGAGGAAGCCGAGCATCGCGCCCAGCTCCGCGCCGGTGATCCGGGAGCCGATCGCCTCGACAAGAGGTGACGGCGCCCCCTTCTTCTCCTGGAGCCGCTCGATCAGCGGGGCGATGACGGCGGCGAACCCGTCGGCGTTGGCCTGGATCCAGCCGGGTCGGTCGACCACGAGGACCGGCGCCGTCCGGTCGCTGGCGACCAGGCCGGTGTACTCCCGGACCAGTGGCGTGGACCGCTCGGCACCGGCCCGGAGCTCCGCGACCGCCTCGTCCGCCTCGAGCCGGCTCACCTTGGGGCCCTCACCGACGAGGCGGGACCCCACCTTGACGGCGAGGTCCCAGTCGATCATCCCCGGCCGCTCGGACCGCGCCTCGCTCATGCAACGCCCTCCGGGCGGAGCGGGCGGGTCGAGCAGCGTCGTGGGGTGATCATGACACCGAGCCTACGCCGCACGTGCACGCCCCCAGGGCGCCCGCGATCCGGTCGATGAGGACCTGCGCCTCGAGGTTCTTCTGCGGCGGGACCCGGTCGGCGACCACCACGAACGCCATCCGGCCACCGGCGAGGTCGTCGATCACCCCGGCCAGGCCGTGCACCCCGGTGAGGGTTCCGGTCTTCGCGCGCACCCGGCCGCGGGCCTGGTCCGGCCCCTTGTCGAAGCGGTACTGGAGCGATCCGGTGAAGCCCGCGACGGGCAGGCCCGTGAGCGCCTGTCGCAGCTGCGGGTGGTCCGGGCTGGCAGCGACCCGCAGGACCGCGGCCAGGGTGTCGGTGCCGAGCAGGTTCGTGCGGGCCAGCCCGCTGCCGTCGTCGAGACGCGCCCCGGCGACGGGTACGCCGAGCCGGCGCGCGACGGCCAGCACCGCCGCGGTGCCCGCCGAGAAGGACCCCTGCTGGCTCTCGGCCAGCCCCACGTGCCGCGCCAGCACCTCGGCCGCCTGGTTGTCGCTGACCCCGAGGGTGCGCTCGACGATCTCACCGAGCGGTGCGCTCGAGACCGCGGCCACCTCCGCGACTCCCGAGGCGACCCGCACCCGGGGGACGCCGCCGGCGACCCGAAGGCCGCTGCGCCGCAGGGCATCGCCGAAGACCTTGGCCGCGGCGGAGGCGGGGTCCTCGAGGAAGCCGACGCCGTTGGGCGAGCGACCCTGGTCGACCCACAGCGCGCTGATCGGGGGCACCACGTCCTCGGGGACGTAGGAGTCCGGCCACGCGGGGTTGACGGCGGGCCCAGTGAAGTAGGAGTCGTCGAAGGCGAGCCGCACCCGGGTGACGTCCATCGCGCGCAGCCTGCGCACCGCCTGCCGCGCGAGCGTGGCGACGTCGGCTCGTGCGGGGTAGGCGTCTCCGGGCGCGCGGGAGGAGCTCGCCAGGAAGGGGTCGCCTCCACCGACGAGCACGAGCTGGCGCTTGCGCGGGATCCAGCGGACCGAGGTGCGGAAACGGGTCATCGGCCCGAGCGTCTCCAACGCCGCGACCGAGGTGAGGATCTTGGTGGTGGACGCCGGGATCACGCTCCGGGCACCGCGCCGGTAGATGGGACGGCCGGTCGCGAGGTCGGTCACCAGCACGCCGAAGTGCTTGCCGAGCACCCGCTTGCGCAGCAGCGGCTGCACCGCGGCGGCCACCTTGCCCCGATCGACCGCGAGGGCCCGACCGGGCACGGCGACCACCGGCGCGACCTTCGACGGGGGCAGTCGCAGGCCTTCGGGCGGCAGCACCCCGGAAGGGTCCGCGGTCGGGTCGGCCGGGCTCGAGCCGAACAGCCTGGTCCCCAGGTCGAACTGGTAGCTCACGACCGCCGTCGCGAGCAGGACGACCACGACCACCTCTGCTGAGAATCTGAGCAGCCAGTGGCGTTGAGCACCCACGACGCGTCCACCTCCCTTCGATGTGCCGTTCCGATCGAATGTGCGCGAGACTAGCCCCCGTCGCGTCCATGAACGGCCGCGCACATGCCTGGTGGAAGGAAGAGCTGTGGAGTTCGACGTACTGGTGGAGATCCCCAAGGGCCAGCGAAACAAGTACGAGGTGGACCACCACTCCGGTCGCATCCGGCTTGACCGCACGCTGTTCACCTCGACGCAGTATCCCGCCGACTACGGCTACATCGAGAACACCCTCGGCCTCGACAGCGACCCCCTGGACGCCCTGGTCATCCTCCAGGAGCCGACGTTCCCGGGATGCCTGATCAAGTGCCGGGCGATCGGCATGTTCCGGATGACCGACGAGGCCGGCGGCGACGACAAGGTGCTGTGCGTGCCGGAGACGGACCCGCGCCTGGAGCACCTGCGCGACATCAACCACGTCTCGAAGTTCGACCGTCTCGAGATCCAGCACTTCTTCGAGGTCTACAAGGACCTCGAGCCCGGCAAGTCGGTCGAGGGGGCCAACTGGGTCGGGCGGGTGGAGGCCGAGGCCGAGGTCCGCGCCTCCTTCAAGCGCTTCGAGGACAACGGCTCGAAGTACTGACCTCTTGGCGCCCGCCCGGGTGGGGGCGGGCACCGATCGGCTGCTGCCTCAGCTCTTCGTGGCGCGGAAGTATGCGATCGCGCCCGAACGCACGACCGAGACACCGTCGAAGCCGGAGTCGTCGAGCCACTCGCGCACCTGGGTCGTGGTCGCGCCGGGTCCCAGCAGCCCAGCCACCCGGCCGGCCTGGCGGAGCGGGAGGTAGCGCAGCCCGGTGTCGTTGAACAGCGCGCTCCCGGTCAGCACCCCGCCCGGGCGCAGCACCCGGGCCAGCTCGTCGACGGCGCGGCGTGGGTCGGGAAAGCAGTGCAGGCCGGTGAAGGAGACGACCAGGTCGAACTCCTCGTCCGCGAACCGAAGCGCGCCCACGTCGGCCAGCACGGGCTCCACCTGGGCGCCGACCTGGCGGGCTCTGGCCACTGCCGCCGTCCTGTCCAGCATCCTCTGGGAGATGTCCGCCGCGACGTAGCGGACGCCCTGACCCGGCCGCAGGCCACGCAGGGCGACTCCGCTGCCGCACGGCACGTCGAGCACCGACGCACCTGCGGGCTGCCGCCCGATCTCCGCCGCGGCCGCGTAGAGCCGCTCCAGGTCACTGCCGATCCCCGCCTTCCACAGCAGCGCACCCGGCACCGGATGGTCGACCGTCCAGCCATAGACCCGGCCCCACAGCGGGTCCTCGGCCCAGCCACCCAGACCCGGGATGTTCAGCCCCGTCGGCATCAGGCGGGTCGCGTCTGCCCGCTCGCTGCTCCACCACCAGGGCCGGGGTCGTCGAGCATCTCGGCCGCGAGCATCTCGGCCGGGATGCCGAAGGCGTCGACGAGGTCCTCCGCGAGGGGCCGCAGCTCGCGACACAGGCGCGAGACCTCGCGGCTGATCGCCTTGGACCGGGCGCTGGAGAGGCGACCGTGCTCCATCCACCACCCTCGGTCGGCCTCGATCGTGGAGAGCGCGTACAGGTCGCACAGCAGGTTCAGGGCCACCTTGTTGTCGCTCTCGAGCATCACCGCCGTCTTCTCCACGAACGCCTCCAGGACCAGCCTCTCGACGTGGGCGCGCCCTGCGGCGATCACGTGGTCCTGGACGGCGCTGAACACCTCGACGGCATCCATTCCGTGGTCGATGCCGCGCTTGAGTCGCCGCGCCACCCCGGAGAGGATGTGCTCCTCGCGCCAGCGGAGCATCGCGAGCTGGTACTGCGGGTCGAGCAGTCCGGCGTCCTGGTCCCAGCTGTCCTCCCGGCCTCCGGGCAGCACGTCCCGGAGCCGCTCGAGCAGCTTGTGCGCGCTGGTCCGCTCCACGACGGTCTCCACCGCCAGGCCGGCCACGAAGCGCACCATGCCGAGCTGGTCGAGCTCGCCGAAGGAGGAGGAGTAGTCGGTGAGCAGCCCCTTGGCGACGAGCTGCAGCAGGACGTGGTTGTCGCCCTCGAACGTGGTGAACACGTCGGTGTCGGCTCGCAGGGCGCCGAGTCGGTTGGCCATCAGGTAGCCGGCGCCGCCGCAGGCCTCGCGACACTCCTGGATGGTCCGACTGGCGTGCCAGGTCGCGAGGGCCTTGGTCCCGGCTGCACGCGACTCCAGCGCCCGCCGCTGACGGTCGGGCGCCTCGGTGGTGGAGAGCACGTTGTGCAGCTCGTGCACCAGGATCTCCTGGCTGAAGTGCAGTGCGTAGGTCTTCGCCAGCAGGGGGAGCAGACGGCGCTGGTGCATCCCGTAGTCCAGGAGCAGCTCCTCCTGCCCGCTGTCCGGGGACCCGAACTGCCGGCGGCGGTTGGCGTACTTGACCGCCACCGCCAGCGCCACCTTGCTGGCACTGATCCCGGCACCGGCGACGGACACGCGCCCCTGGATGAGCGTGCCCAGCATGGTGAAGAAGCGGCGGTCGATGTTCTCGATCGCCGAGCTGTAGGTCCCGTCCGCGCTGACCTCGGCGTACCGGTTCAGCAGGTTGGCGCGCGGGACCCGCACCCCGTCGAACCACAGCCGGCCGTTGTCGACCCCGTTGAGGCCGATCTTCTCGCCGTCGTCCTCGATCCGGATGCCCTCGAGAGGCGTCCCGGACTCGTCCCTGATGGGGACGACGAAGGCGTGCACGCCCTCACGGACGCCGTTGATGTCGAGCTGCGCGAAGACCACCGCCATGCTGGCGTGCGCCGCAGCGTTGCCGATGTAGTCCTTGCGCGAGTGGTCGTCGGGGGTGCTGATCACGAACTCCCCGGTGTCACGGTCGTAGGTCGCACAGGTGCCGAGCGCCTGGACGTTGGATCCGTGACCGGTCTCGGTCATCGCGAAGCAGCCCATCAGGTCGCCCTGGACCAGCTCGGCCAGGTAGGCGTCATGGTGGTGCTTCGACCCGAGCTGGAGGATCGCACCGCCGAACAGGCCGAACTGCACCCCCACCTTGACCAGGACGGACAGGTCGCCGAAGGCCATCGTCTCGAACCCGGCCACCGAGGCGCCGATGTCACCGCCGCCGCCGTACTCGGTGGGGAAGCCGAGCGCCGAGGCGCCGGTCTTGGCCATCTCCTGCACCAGCTCGAGGACTCGCTCACGGAACTCGGGTGTCGGCATCGTGATCGCGTCGTCCAGGACGTGGGCGTACTGGACGAGGTTCTTGCGGGTCATCTCGCGGACGTCGGCGTACTTCCCGTCCAGGAGCGCGGCGAGAGCAGGGACGTCGACGTCGGGGTTCAGATGGGCCATGGACGACACTCTGCCGCAGAGCTCCCACGGCCGTCACGGGCCCAGGACCGCCGGACGGCGCGGGCGTCGGTCAGGGGCGAGCGACGAAGTCCGGGTACCAGGTGTAGATCGAGTTGTAGCGGACGTTCAGGCCGGTGCGCGGCGCCTCGATGAACTGACCGCCGCCGATGTAGAGCGCCACGTGGTGGATACCGCTCGGGCTGCCGTTGTTGCTCCAGTACAGGAGGTCACCGGGGCGCGCTGCTGCCATCGAGACCCGGCGACTCTGAGCGAACTGGGCGACCGAGTAGTGCGGCAGCGCCTTCCCGCCTCGGGCCCAGGCCTGCATGGTCAGCCCTGAGCAGTCGAAGCTCCCCGGCCCGCTGGCGGCCCACAGGTAGGGCTTGCCGATCTGCGCCCGCGCGTAGGCGATGGTCCGTTGGATCGCCACCTTGTCGTTCGGCGCCGCGTTGGTGATCGGCGGAGCTGACGAGCTCGGCGAGGGGAGACCTGCCGACGCGCCACCGGAGCCGGCTCCGCCGCCACCTGAGGGTGTCGGCTTGGCGTCCGCAGCGGCCTTGCGTGCCTTCTCGGCCTGCTTCATGGCCTCGGCACGAGCTTCCTCGGCGGCCTTGGCCGCGAGCGCGGTCTTCTCGCGCGCGATCTTCTGGAGCGCGTCGTGCCGCGTGTTCGCCAGCTCGACCGAGATGTTCTCCGCCTCGGCCACCGCCTGCATCAGCGACTGCTTCTGCGCGGAGATCTGGTTGGCGGCAGCACCGGCCGCGGTGGCGGCCGCGGCCGCGGCCACGGCGAGCTGCTTGGTCCTGGCCGTCAGTGTCGCCTGGTGCTGCTTCGCCGTCGCGGCGTCAGCGGCGAACCGCTTGGCGCGCGCGGAGGCGGCGCGGAAGTCCTCGTACTGAGCCTCCATCGAGTCGCCTGCACTCGCGACCACGGCGTACCGGTTCATCAGGCCGGTGGGGCCCTCCTGGCTCATCAACGCCGTGGCGGTGTTGATCTCGGTGCCGTTCTGGTAGCTGTCGGTGACCAGCGAGACGATCCCGTCGCGCTGCTGCCCGACGCTCGCGACGGCGCGAAGAGACTCGGCAGCTGCCTGCCTGCTCGCCTTGCGAGCCTCGCTGAGGCGCCAGACAGCGCCGTTGTACTCCTCGGCCAGCACCTGCGCGGCGGTCGCAGCCGCCTCCATCCGGGCCGTTGCTCCGGCGAGCGCAGCCTCGAGCTCGGCGACGCCCTGCTTCTTGGTGGCGACGTCCTCGCGAGCACGCTCCACCTGGGCCTTGCTGGGCACCGTGGGTGCTGTGGGCTCGGCACTCGCGGTGCCGGCCAGGGTCACGGTGAGCGACAGGGAGACCGCCAGGGTGATGGCGGCTGCCAAGCCCGGGCGCACTGCGGGTGTCACCGAAAAATCCCTTTCGTCGGAAGTCTCTCTCCGCAGACTTCGGAGTAGACAAAACAGACGTTAGGCGTCACGAGTCCCACATGGAACACGTTTAACATAATTACAGGCTTGTAATCCGCGTGTCGTCTTGACAAGTTTCGACGGTGTATATCCGACGAAAGCCGTGAACTGTCGTCACACCAGTCACACGGACCCCATCAGACACAGCCCTGCCCGGCCAGGACCGTTCGAGCCGGACTCAGGAGCTGTCGACCTCGACGGGCACGTCACTGGTGGTCGTGGTGGGATGCGAATGCCGACCGTGCTGGTCGAACTTCTGCCCGGTGGCGATGCCGCCGAGGTAGAAGGAGATGAACGCGATCGCCACACCGGCGATGTCGTCGGCGATGTAGTGCCACCCGAAGTAGGTGGTCGAGAGCACCGTGATCGCCATGTAGGCCCAGAGCACGATCTTGATGATCCGATGACGCACGGTGTACTGCGCGATCAGCGCCATCAACAGGGTCACGGCCACGTGCAGCGACGCGAACCCGGCCACCGACTGCACCCCGTTGGCGAACGGGTCGTAGCGAATGTTCTGCCGGCCGTAGTAGAGGGCGTCCTGCAACGCCGAGACCCCGGTGGTCTCCAAGGAGCTGTACAGCCAGGGGAAGGCGAAGTTGGGCCCCAACGTCGGGATCATGTAGTAGCTGGCGGTGCCCAGGGTCCAGCAGATGCACTGCGCGGTGACGTACCAGTAGCCGAAGCTGACGTTGCGGGACCAGACCAGCCAGATGGTCACCGAGATCGGCACCATCGGCAGGAAGATCAGGTAGACCCACGACATGACGTGCGCGGAGACCGAGGTGCCGAGCAGGTCCTGCAGCAGGATCGCGGGGTCGTTGCCGAAGAGCAGCCAGAGGTCGAACTTGTGCAGCTCGTAGTCGCCCTCGCGGGTGACGTCCCCGCCCCGCACGAACGGCAGGAAGTTCTTCAGGTTCCGGTAGCTGACGTAGGTCACGTAGAAGCAGATCAGGCCGAGCACCACCAGCGTGATCCGCTCACGCGTCCAGTGCTCACGGATCAGCAGCCGCGCCTCCGCGCGGAAGTTGCGCAGTCGCCCGCGTGAGCGCCAGAGGGTGCGCGGCACGATGTCGGCGATGAACGCTCCGATGCAGAGCATCGGCAGCCGCACCCACGCGGGGCCGAGGAACCCGTCGGGATCGCGTAGCGGATACCCCAATGACAGACCCGTGATGACGGCCAGGGCGCCCATGACGAGAGCGATGGTCACCATCGCTGCATACGCCCGCCGCTTCACAAGGGGTCATTCTAGGGTTTCCCCCCTAGCTCCTCGCAGCCAGCGGTGCGATCCGCGACGTGTCGAGTGCCACACGCACCAGTGCGCCCACCGTCACGTCGGTCCCTGGGTCGGCCACGGCCGGCAGCGAGCCCACCCCGTCGACGGCGAGCTGCACCCTGATCTGGTCCGGCGTGACGCGGGCCTCCTCGACCCTGGCGGGGATCGTGCCGGCCGGCTCGACCCGCAGGGCCGAGCGGCGGAGGGCGACGGCCTGCCAGGTCTGCTCAGGCGAGGCCAGCTCTCGCAGCCGGTGCGCCTGCCGGCCCTCCAGGACGGTCGCGTAGCCCAGGAACTGCGCGGTCCAGGCGTCCGCCGGGCGGCGCCACACCTCGTCCAGGGTCCCGCTCTGCACGATCCTGCCCGCACGCATCACAGCCATCCGGTCCGCGATCGCGAACGCCTCCTCCTGGTCGTGGGTCACCAGCATCGCGGTGACGCCCGCGCGGTGCAGGATGTCGCGCAGGTCACCCGCGAGCCGCTCACGCAGGCTGCGGTCGAGTGAGCTGAGCGGCTCGTCGAGCAGGAGCAGCCGGGGGCTGACGGCGAGCGACCGAGCCAGCGCCACCCGCTGCCGCTCGCCCCCCGACAGCGTCGCGGGAGACCTCTCCGCGTAGCCCGCCAGCCCCACCAGCGAGAGCAGCTCGGCGACCCGCTCCCGGCGGGCCGCACGGTGGTGGCGCTCCGGTGAGCGGCGCAGACGGAGCGGATAGGCGACGTTGCCGCCCACGTCGAGGTGCTCGAAGAGCTGGCCGTCCTGGAACATCAGCGCGAAGCCGCGCTTGTGCGTGGCCACCCCGCCGAGATCGTGCCCGTCGTAGGCCACCACGCCCGACGCGGGCATCTCGAGGCCGGCCACCGTGCGCAGCAGGGTGGACTTGCCGCAGCCCGACGGGCCGAGCACCGCCACCACCGACCCCGCCGGCACCTCGAGGGAGACCTGGTCCACCGCAACGGTGGCGCCGAAGCGCACCGTCAGGTCGCTGACGCGGAGACCCGTGCTCGCGCCCATCTCAGAACGCTCCCAGCGAACCGACGCGCAGACGCTGCACGCCGTACATGACCAGGGCGGCGGTCCCGGCGAGGACCACCGAGGCCGCCATCGCCATGCCGAAGTTCTCCGCCCCCGGCCGCCCGATCAGGCGGTAGATCACCACCGGGAGCGTCGGGCGGTCGTCCCGGGCCAGGAAGCTGGTCGCCCCGAACTCACCGAGGGAGACCGCGAACGCGAACCCGGCCGCGGCCAGCAGCGCCCGCCACGCCACCGGGAGGTCGACGGTGAGCAGCACCCGCAGCGGTCCCGCCCCGAGGGAGGCCGCTGCCTGTCGCTGACGGTCATCGATCGAGCCCAGCACCGGCCCCACGGTGCGCACGACCAGCGGCAGCGCCACCATCGCCTGGGCGATCGGGATGAGCAGCGCCGAGCTCCGCAGGTCCAGCGGCGGCCGGTCGAGAGTGATCAGGAACCCGAAGCCCACCGTCACCGCGGAGACTCCCAGCGGCAGCATGAACAGTCCGTCGAAGAGCCCGCTCAGCCGGCCCTTCCTCGGCCGGGACACCAGAAAGGCCACCAGCGAACCCAGGGCGAGGGCCAGCAGGCTGGCCACCAACGCGACCCGGAGCGAGTTCGCCAGCCCGTCGATCGCCGGCACGAGGAGCGCGTTGCGGTCCCCGGTGGTGCCCAGCGCGCGGTAGTTGTCCAGCCCCCAGGTCTCCCCTCGGCGCAGCGAGGCCGCCACCAGCGAGACGAGCGGCGCCATCAGGAACACCACCACCAGCCCGGTCCACAGCAGGACCGGCAGGTGGGCACGGCGCGGCCGGGTGACCCGACGGCCGGTGCGCTCGACCGGAGCACCGGCGCGGCGTACCCGAGCGGACAGGGCCAGCAGCCCCGTGATCACCAGCAGCTGGAGCACCGAGAGGGCCGCGGCCCCGGTCAGGTCGAGCTCCTGGGTGGTGAGGAGGTAGATCTCGGTCTCGACGTTGGCGTACCGCAGGCCACCCATGGTCAGCACCACTCCGAAGGCCGTCGCGCAGAACAGGAAGACCACGCTCGCCGCCGAGACGATGCCCGGCAGCAGGGCGGGCAGAGTGACCGTCCGCAGCACCTGGGCGGGGGTCGCGCCCAGCGCAGCCGCCGCCTCCTCACGACGTGGGTCGAGGGCCTCCCAGAACGCTCCCACCGTGCGCACCACGACGCTGATGTTGAAGAAGACCAGCGCAGCCACGATGGCCGCGGACGTACCGTCCAGGCCCAGCGCACCCAAGGGTCCGGACGTGGCGATCAGCTGTCGGAAGGCGACCCCGACGACGACCGTCGGCAGCACGAACGGCACGACCACCAGGGCGCGGAGCAGGTCCCGGCCCCAGAACTCGAGCCGGTGCAGGACGAAGGCCACCGGCACCCCGACCACGACCGCGATCGCCGTCGCGCTCGCGGCCGACCACAGGGTGAACCACAGCACCCGGTGGACCCGAGGCCGACCGAGCACCTCGACGACCTGCCCCGGGGCGAAGGAGCCCTCCGGCCAGAACCCCCGGGCCATCATCCCGCCGACCGGGTAGAGGAAGAACGCGACCAGTGCCGCCAGCGGGACCGCGGCCAGGGCCGCGGTCCAGACCCTGCTAGGCGCCCCGGTCACCGGGTGGTGATGTCGCGCCACTCACGCAGCCAGCCCGTCCGGTTCGATGCGATCTCCGCGGGAGCCACGGTCAACGGCTTCGGGGCCGGCTCGGCGAACGTGGCCCAGGACTCAGGCAGCTGTGCGGAGTCGTCCACCGGGTAGACGTACATGTTCTCGGGCAGCGCCTCCTGGAAGCTGCGTCCGAGCATGAAGTCGATGAGCTTCTGCATCCCACGCGGGTTCTCTGCTCCCTCGAGCACCCCGGCGTACTCCACCTGGCGGAAGCAGGTGTCGAGCAGGGCTCGGGTGGTGGGCTCGGTCCCGCCCTCGGGGATGGTGAACGGCGGGGAGGAGGAGTAGGAGGTGACGATGGGTCGCGCACCCTTGCCGCCGCCGGCGGTGAAGTCGACCTCGTAGGCATCGGTCCACCCGGAGGTGATCTTGGTGCCGTTCGCCATCAGCTGCTGCCAGTACTCCGTCCAGCCCTCCCCCTTCGCGGCGATCGTCGCGAGCAGGAACGCGAGACCGGGCGAGGACGTGCTCGCACCCGGGGTGACGAAGAGGTCCTCGTAGGCGGGATCGGTGAGGTCGTCCAGCGTCTTCGGCGGGGCCAGCGACTTGTCGGCGAACCAGCTCTCGTCGACGTTGACGCAGACGTCGCTGTAGTCGATCGGGGTGAGCCGGTCAGCTCCCTCACCGGGCAGCCGGAAGGCCTCCGCCGCTTCGGGCAGGACCTTGGAGGAGTACGCCGCGAGCACGCCCTCGTCCACCGCGCGCGAGGCGAAGGTGTTGTCGATCCCGTAGATCCCGTCGGCCAGGGGCGAGTCCTTGGTCAGCACCAGCTTGTTGGTCAGCTGGCCGGCATCGCCCTGGGGCTGGATCTTCACGGTGATCCCGCTCTGGGCCTTGAACTCGGCCAGCACGTCCTCGGACATGGCCCACGAGTCGTGGGTCGCCACGACGAGGGTCTTCGGGTCGCCACCCCCTGAGTCCGCTGAGCCTGCTGAGCTGCCATCGGTGCTCCCGCACCCGGCCGCCAGGGTCACGGCCAGCGCCGCCACCACCATGCCCGGCTTGCTGAGACCCGGATTGAAGCGCATACGCATCGTGCCATCTCCTTCGACTTCCTTCGCCGGTACTAACCGGAGCAGGTTCAAGGGTCTGCGTCTGTTCGCACTCTCAGCGCCTCGACGTCTCCGCCGGGCGCTCCCCTGTCGGACGAGGTGCAGCCTAGCGCCCCCTGGCCAGCGGCCGTGAGCCCCGTCCTCAGCGGGTCTGCGGCAGGGGGGTGAACTCCACCGTGGGGCCGTCGAGACGCGCGACTCTGCCCTGCAGGGCGAGCAGCTCCAGGTGCGCGAGCGTCTCGAACGCGGCCAGGACCGAGTCGAAGGGACCGAGATCCGCGCGTGTGCGCGCGTGCCTGGTCCAAGGCAGCTCGCCGGTGACCTCCCACGCCGTGCGTGCTCCCGACTCCACCGCCGTCAGCGTCTGGCTCAGGCGTACGTCGTGATGGTCGAGGAGCTCGTCGATCCGGGCGTGGGAGGACTCGGTGACCGGTCCGTGCGCCGGCAGCAGCCGCATGTCGGGCAGGGCTCGCACCTTGGCCAGGGAGTCGAGGTAGTCGCGCAACGGCTGCTGGACGTACGCCGACTCGAAGCCGATCGAGGGCGTGATCGTGGGCAGGACGTGGTCCCCCGCGAAGAGCAGGCTCGCGTCGCTGTCGGCGAAGACGTAGTGCCCCTGGGTGTGCCCGGGCGTCGCGAACGCATCGAGCCGCCGCGCGCCGAGGTCGATCACCAGGTCGCGGTCGAGCCACTCGTCGGGCATGCCGAAGTCGTTCGCCACCTCAGGTCGTGAGGGCATCATGCTGCGCCAGTCGTCGATCAGCTTCTCGGCGCCCGCGGTCCGCAGCCGCCGCAGGTAGGGGTCCTCGGCCTCGCCGTCGCCGTGCAGCAGGTCCAGCGTCGCCTTGTCGCCCAGGCCCAGCGACACCTGCGCGCCGACCTCTCGTCCCACCACGGACGCCTGCGTGTAGTGGTCCCGGTGCATGTGCGTGACCAGGAACCGGCGGATGTCCCGGACGGTGTAGCCGAGCAGCGCGAGGCCGGCCTCGAAGAGCTTGCGCGACTCCGGGATGGCCCAGCCCCCGTCGACCAGCACCAGCCCGTCGTCGGTCTCCAGGACATAGACGTTGACCGCGCGGAGCCCGTCCATCGGCAGGGGCAGCGGGACTCGATGAACGCCCGGTGACACCGTGAAGGCCCCTGGCTCGGTCCACTCACCGCGTCCGGCACGGTCCACCACCGGACCCGCGTCGGGCTGCTCTGAGCTCATTGTGGCGACGCTACCAACCACCGACCGGCGTGCTGAGCCTGGCCGCTCTCGGGGGAGCTGGCGAGACGGACCTCAGGCGCCCGCGACGAACGTGCGCTCCGCCGCCAGCGGGATCTGCATCAAGAAGGTGGCGCCGCAGCCGGGCGACGAGTCGACGCCGAGGGTGCCGCCGTGGGACTCCACGATCTGCTTGGTGATGAACAGCCCCAGGCCCTGGCCCGGCAGGTGGGCGGTGCTCTCCTCACGGTGGTAGGCCTCGAAGATCCGAGCCCGGCCCTCGGCAGTGATGCCGGGGCCCTGGTCGCCGACGGCGACCTTGGCGTGCTCCACACCTCGGTCGAGCGCGACCGAGACGGTGGACCTCGGGGGCGAGAACTTGATGGCGTTGCCCAGCAGGTTGACCAGGGCACGCTCCAGCTTGACCGCATCGCCCGCGACCCAGCAGCCCTGCTCGTCCATCCGATCCACGAGCAGCAGGACCCGCAGGCTCTTCTCCGACGCGAGCACCCGGGTGCGCTCGACCACGGAGGTCACCAGCTCTGCCAGGTTCACCCGCTCGCGCGGCGTACTGCCAAGGCGCTCGGGAACCGAGCCGGCTGCCGGTGCTGGGTTCAGGCCTGGGCTCAGGCCTGCGCTCAGGCCTGCGCTCAGATCGGTGATCATCGCGCCCATCGTCGTCGCTGACCGGTGCATCTGCTCCAGGCGTCGCCGTACGACGGGGTCCAGTGACGGTTGCTCCAGCAGCAGCTCACTCAGGCCGAGGATGACCTGGGCAGGAGCGCAGAGGTCGTGCACCGTCATGGCGCTCAGCTGATGCTGCGTGGCGAGCTCGCTCCGGGCCTGCCCCAGCTCGTGGATCAGCTGCTCGTGCCCGGTGACGGCCTCACGCGGAGGCGGCGCCAGCGTGCCGTGCTCTGCGCGCACCTGCTGGACCAAGGAGCGCGCTGCGGTCAGGACGGAGCCGAGAACCGGCGACTGGGACGACGTCGACATGCCCCGACTGTAGTGCGATTCGTAGGGTAAATGATGAATGGAGGGGTCATATCCACGAATGTCGGAATTGAAATGCGGACATATCATCCGTTTCTGTGCTACAGATCGGCGATGTTGCGCCGGGGTGCCCATCTGGCGAGACGAGCAGTCCGCCTGTCGCAGCCGATCGCGACACCGGCGCCGCCGTCCGCCCCCTGTGCTGAGACCCGAGGCGAGACTAGGATCGAAGGCGACGGTCATCGCGGTGGCCGGGCTCAAAACCAAGGGCCACCCGACTCGACTCCAGGTCGCTTCGTCAGGTGTGCCGTCGTGATCGGAGTTCGCGTGGACCACGTGACGTGCTGGGTTCTGGGTGATCGCCGTTCTCGGGCGGAGGTCCCGTCATGACCCCCGGCTCCCCGCAGCCGCTGGAGTGGCTCTGCGACTCTGCAGTCTCCGCGACCGGGGTCAGCTGTTGCGGGATCACCATGACCACGCACGGCGGCCAGAGTGTGACCGCCTTCGCCTCGAGTGCCCGTGCCCGCACCGTGGAGGACCTCCAGCACACCCTGGGCGAGGGCCCCGGAGTGGCCGCCTCGTCGTCAGGGGCAGCCGTACTGGTGCCGGACCTGTGTGACCTCGAGGACCGGTTGCTCGAACGGTGGCCCACCTTCGTCCGGGAGACCGTGGAGCTCGGCGTTCGTGCCGTGTTCGCGTTCCCGATGCTCCTCGGCAGCTCCAGCGTCGGCGCACTCAGCCTCTACCGCAGCGAGCCGGGAGCCCTGACCCCGGCGGGCGTCTCGCACGGGCGGGCCGCGGCCGACGCGGCAGCGCGCAGCGTGGCCGAGCCGGTCGAGCCGGCCGAGAGGGCACACGCGGACACCCAGCTTGCGGATCCCATGCAAGTGCACCAGGCGGCGGGGATGGTGACCCAGCAGCTGGACCTCTCCATCGACGAGGCGCTGTTGCGGATGCGGGCCATCGCCTACTCCGAAGGGCGAAGCGTGGATGAACTTGCCGGCGCGATCGTGGGACGGCGCCGGCGTCTTTCGAAGGAGGACCTATGACACCCGATCCCGACCTCAGAATGCAGGCCAACCTGGCCCGCCGGTTCGTCGACCTCGCAGACACCTTGGTGGACGACTTCGACGTCGTCGAGGTGCTCGACGGCCTGATGAGCACCTGCCTGGAGCTGTTGCAGATCGACGCGGCGGGCCTCCTCCTCAACGACCCGGAAGGCAAGCTCCAGCGCGTCGCGTCCTCGAGCGAGGAGGCGCGACTCCTCGAGCTCCTGCAGGTCCAGACGCGGGAGGGCCCGTGCGTCGAGGTGGTCAGGACCGGGGCGAGCATCGCCGTACACGACATCGGCCGGGAGGGCGGTCGGTGGCCGGCCTTCGCTGAACGTGCCTCCGCCTACGGCTTCAACTCCGTCTACGCGTTTCCTCTGCGGCTTCGCGACTCCACCATCGGGGCGCTGAACCTGTTCGCGCTCGCCAGCTCGGCGCTCGATGACGAGCAGCGAGTGATCGCCAAGGCACTCGCCGACATCGCCACCATCGGGATCCTCCAGCAGCGCTCGATCCACCGCACCTCACTGCTCGCGGAGAACCTGCAGCGGGCGCTGAACACCCGGATCGTCGTGGAGCAGGCGAAGGGGATCCTGGCGGAGCGGGGCGGACTTCCGATGGAGCAGACCTTCGCCCTGCTGCGCTCCTACGCACGCAGCCACAACCTGAAGCTCAGCGACCTGGCGCATGCCGTGGTCTACCCGCCGCACATGGCCGACTCGATCCTGGCAGGCAACCGAGGCGCCCGGGGTTCTGACTGAGGACAGCCGCTCCCGACAGGGACGCAGCCGGTGCGGGGCGCCCGACCCACGGCGGGGGAACCGTGGGGTGGGTGCTCATTTCGCAATCCCCTTGTTGAACTCTGTCCTTTTTGGGAGGATATGCGGCATTACTTGTGTTCCGCGCTCAGCCCTCTGGAGGCCTTTGATGAACCGCCCGATACGTATCGCGATCGCCACCCTCTCCCTCACCGCCGTCGGGCTCGCCGGCTCGCTCGCGCCCGCAAGCGCCGAGGAGATGCCGCCGTCCTGCGACAAGACCGCCCTCACCGCGGCTGCCGCCAGCGCGCGCACCGACGAGCGGGCCGCGAAGCGGGCGTTCACGACCTACACCCACTCCTCGATGAAGCAGCAGTCGCGCCAGCTCAAGCGCTCCGAGGTGCGCGATGCCAAGATCGCCGCCAAGGTCGCGCGACAGGCTGCGAAGGACGCGCGCGACGCCGCCGGCACCGAGGAGGCCGCGCAGGCCCGCACGGAGGCGCGCCAGGCGGAGGCTGCCGCCCGCACTGAGGCCCGCGAGGCTCGCACGGCTCTGCGCGCCGGCCGCAAGGAGATGCGCAACCTGGTCAAGGCCGAGCGCACGAGGCTCAAGGCGGAGTGGGACGCGGCGAAGGATGCGTTCCACGCCGCGCGCACGGAGGCTGAGAACTGCGAGGAGGCACCCGCACCCGCGCCCGAGGAGCCGATGGCCTGATCACGGCCTGGTGGAGGAATTCGCCGTCCTCGGCTCGCCCTCGGACGTGGGACCCGGCAAGGTAGGCACATGACTGCTCATGTGGAGACTGTCGACATCCCGTTCGAGGGCGAGCACCTGGCGGCGCAGGTCGTCTCGCTACCCCATGGCGCCGAGGTGGTGGACGCCTTCATGGAGGAGACCGGGACCGTGGTGCTGACCGTCTCGCCCGTGGCGAGCTCGCTGCGGACCGAGCAGGTCGTCTACCTGCTGGGCGAGCGCGGGGTGCTGGGCACGGGCTCGCGCTTCGTCCGAACCGTGTTCAACCACGCCGTCCCGGCGGTCCTGCACGTCTATGTCGCTCCCGCCAGCGAGCACACCCGTCGCGACGTCGCGCACGCCGCGAAGCCCTGAGGGCCGCGGCGGTTCCCAGGTCGGTCAGCGGCGTCGCTGCTGCGTCGGCCTGCGCTCGTCGCGGGACGGGGCCTCGGCAGCCGTGAGCTGTCGTGGCACCGGAGTCGGCACACAGATGGCCAGGACGGCGATGTCGTCGCGCGCCCGCCCGCCCTGAAACCCGAGAGCCGCCTCCAGGATGCGCTCCGCGGGTGAAGGTGAGCCGCTTGCCTCCCGCACCGCCTGCTGGAGGCGGTCGTCGCCGAAGAACTCGCCGTCGCCACTGCGGGACTCGGCCACCCCGTCGGTGCTCAGCACGAGCTGGTCTCCCGGAGTCAGGACGAGCTCCTCGTCGGTGACCACCACGTCGGTCAGGATCCCCATCAGCGAGCCGGGTTGGCCCACCGGTCGCAGCTCGCCGCTCGAGGTCAGCAGGAGGGGCAGCGGGTGCCCGCCACAGGCCAGCGTCACCGACCACCGGTTCCTGGTACGGCGCAGCCGGAGGGCCAGGACCGTGGTGAACCGGTCCGTGTCATGGGCGAGCAGCACCTCGTTGAGCCCCTCCAGGACAGCACTCGGGCTGGCGAGCTGCACCGCGAGCGCCCGGACGGTGTGCCGGACCAGAGACGTCACCACCGCAGCGTCGACTCCCTTGCCGCACACATCGCCCAGCGTGATCATCCAGTCGTCGTCGCCCACCTGGAAGATGTCGTAGAAGTCTCCACCGACCTCCTCGCCGTCGCCCGCGGGCCGGTACGCCGCCGAGACCTCGAGGCCCGGGATCGCAGGAGGAGCCGGCGGGATCAGCGTCGCCTGGAGGGTGCGGGAGAGCTCCTGCGCTCGGTGCTCCGACTGCTCCGCCCGGTCCTTGGCACGCACCAGCTCGCGCTCGTACTCGCGGCGGTGGGTGGCGTCGAAGACCACGATGCGCACGCACGCCGGCCTTCCCGCCGAGTCGTGCTCGAGGACCGCGTTGACCAGGACCGGGAGCCGGGTGCCGTCAGGTCGGACGAGGTCGAAGGCCACCTCGCGCACGCGACCGTGCATGTGCAGCATCGGGTCGTAGTGCGTCTCGTGGTAGATCTTCCCGCCCGGCGAGAGCAGCTCGGCGAACGTGCGCCGACCGATGACCTCGTCGGGGGTGTAGGACGTCAGGTCCCAGAAGGTCGCGTTCGCCGCGGTCACCAAGCCCTGCAGCGAGGTGGTCAGGTAGCCGCACGGCGCGTTGTCGTAGTGCCGCTGAGCACCGTCGTCGGAGGGTGGGCCGACCCGATCTGAGTCCTCGGGGCCGGTCAAGGAGTCAACGCAACCTGGTCGCGGACGAACGGGGTGATCGCTGCGACGGTGGCCTCGGGTGCGCTGAGGTTGGGGCAGTGCCCCGTGGCGTCGAGCAGCACGTACGTCGCGTTGGGCATCGTGTCCGCGACGTAGTGGCCGACCGCCACCGGCGCGATCACGTCGCGCTGGCTCTGGAGCACCAGGGTGGGGGTCTGCACCCGGGCAAGGTCGGCGCGGTTGTCGGAGCGGAAGGTCACCTCCGCGAACCGGCGGGCGATATCGGGATCGGCGCGGCAGAAGCTCCCGGACAGCTCGGCCCCGAGGGCGGGTCGGTCGTCGTTGCCCATGATCACCGGGGCCATGGCGCTCGACCAGCCCAGGTAGTTGCTCCCCAGCGACTCCAGCAGCTCGTCGATGTCGCCCGCGCTGAAGCCGCCGACGTAGCCCTCGTCGTCGATGTAGCGCGGCGACGGACCCACCATGACGAGCTTGGCGAAGAGGCTGTCGTCCTCGAGGTCGGCCAGCAGGCCGATCATCGCCGAGACGGAGTGACCCACGAGGACACCGTCGACGACCCCCAGCTCGTGGCAGATCTCGACGAGGTCCGCGGCGTACCCCTCGAGGCTGGAGTGGCGATCCGCGTCGTAGGCCTCGGGCGCGGCGGCCCCGCAGCCGGCCTGGTCGTAGACGATGACGCGGAACTCGTCCTCGAAGGCGGGGGCGACGTAGCGCCACATGTTCTGGTCGCAGCCGAAGCCGTGGGCGAAGACCATCGGCTGGCCGTCGGGTCTCCCCGAGACAGTCACCTGGTGCCGTGCGACTGCGTCCATTTGCGGAGACTAGACCGCGACGGGGGTGTCCACAAAGCGTGGGACAGTCACAGTTGCCCGCGTTCTAGCCCAGTTCGCCGGTTTTCCCGGCACCAGGCCCGCAACCGGCCGGTCGCCTCCGACCACTCCCGCCCTCTGGTCCCCGCCCTCTGGTTCTGTCCCCGCCCTTTGGCTGTATCAGACGCCGCCTCGAGGACTCCTACCCGATCAGCAGCGCCCCGACTGGCGGGGCGCGGAACTCTTGGAGAAGGAAAAGACATGAGGATGCACACCAACCGGGGAGTCGTCATCGGATCAGTCGTGGCCGGGGCCGCGCTCGTCGTCGGGGTCGGCGGCGTGGGGTACGCCGCGACGGGAGGCAACTTCATCCTGGGCGGCTCCAACAGCGCGTCTCGGACCTCGACCCTGTCCAGCACGGCAGGCAGCGCGCTCTCGCTGAACGCCCCCTCGACCTCGGCGCCCCTGGCGGTGAGCAACTCGGTCAAGGTCGGCCGTCTCAACGCCGACCTGGTGGACGGGCTCGACTCGTCCGCCTTCCAGCGCAAGGGTGCCGTCGTCCGGGTCTCGCCCGCGACCTTCACACCGAGCGAGGGGCCGATCAACCGTCAGGCCAGGGCCTTCTGCGCCTCCGGGGAGCACGCCGTCGGAGGAGGTGCCCACGTCACGGCGCTCACCGCCGACCGGCTGGGCGAGTACTACACCTTCCTGGTCCACAGCGCTCCGATCACGGCGGCAGGCGAGCCGACAGGCATCGCCGGCACCCAGGCGGCCGGCTGGCTGGTCGAGGCGACCAACACCGCCAACGCCCTCACCGGCCAGACCGGGCGGAACTCCGAGCTCACCGCCTACGCGGTGTGCGAGAAGAACTGACCGCAGTCCGGATCGAGGACGGCCGAGCTGGTGAGTTCGGCCGTCCTCGAGCGCGCTCCCCCGGCGGCTGAGTGCTCAGTCGGCGAGCAGCGCGTCGACGTTCGGCAGGCCCTCGAACCGGGTGAACGTCCCCTGCTCGGCGATCTCCCCCGCCGCCTGCAGGAAGCCTCCCCAGGCGGTGCGTGCGAGCGTGCCCCCGACGCTGATCCGGCGTACGCCCAGCGCAGCGGCCTCTGCCACCGTGGTGAACGGCGCGTTGATCAGCAGGTTCACCGGTTTGGGAGCTACGGCGGACACGATCGCCGACACGTCCTCGAGCCGGTCGAGCCGCGGCGCGTAGAGACAGTCGGCACCTGCCTCGGCGTACGCCCGGAGACGGCGGATCGTCTCTTCGATGTCCGGACGTCCCACGACGAATCCCTCGGAGCGTCCGGTGAGAAGGACGCCGGAGCCGCTCTCGTCGATGGCCTGGCGCGCGGCGGCGACGCGCTCCACGGCCAGGTCGAAGTCGAACAGCGGGTCGCTGGGGTCGCCCGAGGAGTCCTCGATCGAGAGCCCGGCGATCCCGGTGGCCGCAGCCAGCTTCACGTTCGCGGCGACCCCCGCGGGGTCCACTGCGTAGCCACGCTCGAAGTCGGCGTTCACCGGGAGCGACACAGCGCCGACGATGTCACGGAGATGACCGAGCACCAGGTCGCGCTCGACCTGGGTGTCGCCGCGGCCGAAGGTCCACGCCAGTCCGGCACTCGTGGTGGCCAGCGCCGGGAACCCCAGCCGCTCCAGCGCTCGCGCACTGCCCGCGTCCCACGGGTTCACCATCACGAAGCACCCGGCGGAGTGCAGCCTGCGGAACTCGGTGACGCGACTCTCCTGCGTGTCCATGCCACACCTGTCCGGCCGGGTGCCCGACTGTAGTCCCGGACCGACCACCCCTGCGCTGATCTCGACCGGCCGGGGCAGCTGGGACTAGACCGCCCGACTCAGTGGTCCGTCTGTGAGATGGCGCGGCCTCGCCATCTCACGGACGCACCGCTAGGTGACGCGTGCCGAGAGGTAGTGGCACCCGAGGCCGGCCATCTCACCGTCCGCGCGGGGGAGGTAGGGCGCGGGGCTGCCGACCTCGAGCGGCGTCCACACGCCCTCGCTCGCCAGCCGGTCGATGATCTCCGGGCACCGGCGGGGCTCCCACAGGTCCTGACGCTGGGTCACCACGACGAGACCTGCCGGCCCGACGACCCGGGCGAACTCCCGCCACACCGCCTCGACATCGGGCAGGTAGGTCATCACCCCGGCGCACACGAGCACGTCGACGCCGTCGTCCTCGAGGTCGAGCGGCCGTTGCAGGTCGGCGAGCTCGAGGAGATCGTAGGCCTGGCTCTGCCGGGCGACTCGCAGAGAGCTGGTCGAGATGTCGAGCCCGGTCATCCTCCCTGCGAAGCCGCGTGCCCGGAGCTCCTTGCCGACCAGTCCGGTGCCACACCCCACATCGAGCACCGAGCGCGCGTCCGGCTGGTGGGTGCCGACGAGATCGGCCACGACCGCCGGGGCCCGGTAGTCCCACGCGGCCAGGTCGGCGTCGTAGGTCCCCGCCCACTCGTTGTACCGGTCGGCCACCTGGCGCGGTTCCGTCGTCCCCCGGAGCAGCCAGTCCCCGTCAGGGGCCTCGTTCTGAGCCATCGCCACAGCGTGCCATGCCGCATGCAGTCCAGCCACCTGACAACGAGTGCGCGTAGGTCCGATGATCTTCGGGGAGTGCACCGGTCACAGTTGCATGAGGAGGAGCCGGCACGATGGGTGAGCTGCACGTCAACATGACGATCACGCTGGACGGCGTGATCCAGGCCAACGGTGGTCCCACCGAGCAGGACGGCGACTTCACCTACGCCGGCTGGGAGCGACCGTTCGGGACCGCGGAGTCCGGTGCGCAGCTGGTCTCGGACGTGGAGGCCGGCGACGCGCTGCTGCTTGGCCGTACGACGTACGACATCTTCCGCGGGTACTGGCCGGGAAGGACCGACGCCATCGGCCGGGCCTTCAACCGTGTCCCCAAGTACGTCGCGTCGCGCGGGGCGCCACAGCTGTCCTGGGACCCGAGCATCCAGCTCACCGACGTACGCACCGAGGTCCGTGCCCTGCGTGAGCGGCATCGGCAGGTGCACACCTGGGGCAGTGCGGACCTGCTGCAGACCCTGTTCCGCGAGGCTCTGGTCGACCAGCTGAACCTGCGCCTGTGTCCGGTCGTGCTCGGGCATGGCAACCGGCTGTTTCCCGGGGGCACCGCAGCCATGCGGTTCGAGCAGGTGGGGCAGGCGACCTCCTACGACGGAGGGTCGGTGCTGCTGCGCTATCGGCGCCTCGAGGGCGCCCCGGAGACGTGAGCTGCGATCCAACCGAGGACGGCGCCGTAGATGAGGTGTCCGCCGACGGCCATCACCACGGTGGTGACGCTGAGCGGAAACAGCATCACCTGTCCGTACGGCGCGACGACCAGGACGAAGATCAGTCCGCTGCAGACGAACAGCCCGTACAGCATGCCGATCCGTACACCGCGGAACCCCAGGGCGAAGAACGCGACGGCCATGCCCCCGCCGTTGCCGAGGTAGCGCCACAGGTAGCCGAAGACCCAGTCCGGGTCGAGCTGCAGCGCGACGCCGATGTGCGGGATCGGGTCGACCTGCATCAGACCGAGGACCAGGAACGACCCCCGCAAGACGTCGTACAGCGCGGTCGCG